>NZ_JAKQZC010000009.1 GCF_023736115.1 Salinicola avicenniae | reverse complement strand
TCACGGAGTCCGCCATGACGCTTTTCCTCTCAGTCTCTTGCTTTTCCCGGTGCGCCTAGCGCACGCCTCATTGCAGGGCAAAGGCGAAGTCGCCTTGCTCGTCGAGGCTGACCGTCAGCTTCTCGATCGGCTCGCTGGCGGCCATGCGGTCCAGCACCTGGGCGGCAATGGTCGGCATCAGGCTGCCGGAAAGAATGTTGTCGACGTTGCGCGCGCCGCTGTCGCTGTCGGTGCAGCGTGCCGCGACCGCCTCGACGATCGCCGGGTCATACTCGAACTCGGCACCGTGGTTGGTTTCGAAGCGACGCTTGATGCGGTCGAGCTTGAGCCGGACGATGCGCTCGAGAATCTCGTTCTGCACCGGGTAGTAGGGCACGATGTTGAGACGGCCGAGGAAGGCGGGCTTGAACACGTCGTTCAACTGGTCGCGCAGGCTGTCGACGATCATCTCCGGGGCCGGTAGCGGGTCCGCGCCCAGGCACTGGTGCATGATGTCGTCGGTGCCGACGTTGGAGGTGAGCAGGATCACCGTGTTGCGGAAGTTGATCTCGCGACCTTCGCCATCATCGAGCACGCCCTTGTCGAAAACCTGGAAGAAGAGCTCCAGCACGTCCGGGTGGGCTTTCTCGACCTCGTCGAGCAGCACCACGCTGTAAGGCTTGCGGCGCACCGCTTCGGTGAGCACGCCGCCTTCGCCATAGCCGACGTAACCGGGGGGCGAGCCCTTGAGGCTGGAGACGGTGTGCGCCTCCTGGTATTCCGACATGTTGATGGTGATGACGTTACGCTCGCCGCCGTAGAGGGTATCGGCCAGCGAGAGGGCGGTTTCGGTCTTGCCCACGCCGCTGGGGCCGAGCAGCAGGAAGACGCCGATCGGTTTGTTGGGGTCTTCCATGCGCGCGCGAGAGATGGCGATGCGCTTGCCGATTTCGGCCAACGCATGATCCTGCCCCAGCACGCGTTCGCCGAGCAGCTCGGGCAGACGCTGCACCGTGGCGATCTCGTCGCGCATCATCTTGCCGAGCGGAATGCCGGTCCAGTTGGAGATGACTTCGGCGATGACGTTGCCGTCGACATGCCCGTGTACCAGCGAGTGCTCACCCTGAATATCAGCCAGTTCGCGTCGGGTCTCGCCGATCTGGCGGCTCAGGGCGTCGGCGTCGCCTGACTGCTCGCCGGCTTCGATCGCATCGCGCTCGGCCTCTTGGCCCTTGAGCCGTGTCACGATGGCCTGTTCCCGCGCCCAGCGTTCGCTCAGTTCGTCGATCTGGGCGCGGGTGGCGTCGAGCTGCTCGCGCAGGGCGGTCAGTGCCTCGGCATGGTCGGTGCCTTCGCGCTGCTCACGCTCGAGCACACCGATTTCTGCTTCCAGATTGTCGATACGGCGGTGGGCGTCTTCCAGCGCCGCGGGCTGCGAGGATTGCGCCAGCGCCACGCGGGCACAGGCGGTGTCGAGCACGCTGACGGCCTTGTCCGGCAGCTGGCGACCGGTGACGTAGCGGTGCGACAGGCGGACGGCCTGGACGATGGCATCGTCGAGAATCGTGACGTGATGGTGATCCTGCATGCGCTGGTTGAGGCCGCGCAGCATGGCGACCGCCACGGGTTCTTCCGGCTCTTCGACCTTGACCACTTGAAAGCGGCGAGCCAGCGCCGCGTCCTTCTCGAAGTACTTCTTGTACTCGGCCCAGGTGGTGGCGGCGATGGTGCGCAGTTCACCGCGGGCGAGTGCCGGCTTGAGCAGATTGGCCGCGTCGCCCTGGCCGGCCTGACCACCGCTGCCGATCAGGGTGTGTGCCTCATCGATGAACAGGATGATCGGGTGCAGGCTGCGCTTGGTCTCGTCGATCACGTTCTTGAGCCGGTTCTCGAACTCGCCCTTGACGCCGGCGCCGGCTTGCAGCAAGCCCAGGTCGAGCGTGCGCAGTTCGACCGGCTTGAGCGGCGGTGGTACGTCACCATTGACGATGCGCAGTGCGAGTCCTTCAACGACGGCGGTCTTGCCGACCCCGGCCTCGCCGGTGAGAATCGGGTTGTTCTGGCGCCGGCGGGTGAGGATATCGACCATCTGACGGACTTCCTCCTCGCGACCGAGGACGGGATCGATACGCCCGGCGCGGGCATTGCCGGTCAGGTCGATGGTGTACTGGTCGAGCGCCGGCGTCTTGGACTTGCCCGGCCGTTCTCCGGCGCTTGCCGCGTCAGCCTCGCCGCTACCGGACTGGCCGTTCTCGACAGGGCCATCCCCCAGCGGCCGCGCCTGCTGCCCCTCGCGGCTGCCGCCGATCAGGTCATTCAGATGCGCCTGCAGGTCGTCGACGTTGATCCGTTCGAGTTCGCGGGCGCCATCGACGATCACGCGGCGCAACTCGTCTTCCTTGAGCAGCGCCAACAGCAGGTGACCGCTACGGACCTGTGCCTCGCCGTTGTCGATCGAGGCCACCACCCAGGCGCGTTCGATCAGGCGCGTGATGCGCGGTGATAGCGCTGGCGTGCGGGTGTTGCCCGTCTTGAAGGTCGAGACCGTCTCTTCGAGCTGGCTGGCCAGGCGGTCGAGCGCCACGTCGTAATGGCGTGCGATACGCAGGATGTCGTTGTCGTCGCTGTCGAGCAGCTTGAGCAGCAGGTGTTCGATATCGACATCGTACTGACGCTCTGCCAGGCAGAGCGCCGCGGCGCCTTCCATGGCCTCGCGGCAGGGGTCGTTGAGCTTGTCGAAGAGGGATTTGAGACTCACGCCGTGGCTCCATCAAAGGGAATGTCGAAGAGTGCATGGCCGTCGTCGGCGGCCGGTCGACCGTCGGGTTTCAGCCAACCCACACGGCCGAGCGCGACGTTGCCGTCGCCTCCTAGCCGTGGGGTGGGGATTTCACCTCGATCGAGAATCAGCTCGATCTGGAAGTCGAGTTCGATGCCGGCATAGAAGCGCACCAGTTTGACCAGGCGGCGATACGCCGGCGTGCCGGGCAGCAGGCGACGGTACGCCGCCAGCGTCAACGGGCCGAAGCACAGACGGAAGGTGGACTGATAGTCGCGAATGCGGGTGCCGGCGATCGCGCTTTCGCCAAGTACGGCGTTGCGCTGACCCAGCCGGGTGTATTGGTCGGCCTCGAGGCGGATCCAGCGCCCGGCAAAGGAGGTCACGCGGCACGGCTCGCCGAAGGTGTATTCGAGCATGGCCTGCAGGTTGCCGGCATTGCGCGGGCGCTGGGTCCAGAGACCGGAAAACCAGCTGAACAGGTCGCGCGACAGGGGCGCCGGGTCGTCCTCGCGTTCGAGTCGCTGACGCTGGGTGACCGGGCTGAATCCCACCAGATGCAGCAGCCAGTTCTCGAAGTCGGCGCTACCTTTGCGCTCGTATTCGATATGAAAGCGGTATTTCTGCCACGCCTCGTAGAACAGCGCCGTCATGCGGTGCGAGAAGAAGTCCATGAAGGCATGGGCTGCGTCGTCTCGCTTCTCGATATGCCGGTTGATCAGCAGCTCGGTATAGGGGCGGGGCAGTACGCCGGAGGGGCCGACCAGCCCCATGAAGGTCACCTGGATCTCGCTCAGCGGCTCGTCATTGGCAGAGCGAACCTTGTCATCCTCGAAGCGCAGGTCGCTGATTTCGCTGGGCGGAAAGTTGAGCGACAGCAGCGAACGGAACCGCAGCGGGTCCTCGTGCGGACGATTCTCCGGATCGATACGTCCACTGCGGCTGTAGTGCAGCCTGAGCAGCCGCACCAGCTGAAAGAAGCCGAAGCGCCAGGGCTCGGCTCGCGCCTGGTCGATCAGACCAGGGGCTGAGTACCGGTTCTCGGCGACCATTGGGCGACTCGTTGTTCGCGCTGGCGGGAGCGCAGGGTGAGTTGAGTGAAACTGTTGAGGCTGCAGTACTGGCCGAAGAAATGGTCGAGCACCATGCCGAACAGGAAGATGCCGGCACCGGTGAACTGGCTCTCGTCCAGCGTCAACGCGATCTCCGTGCCGCGCACGAAGGCGGGGCGGGGGTGGCCGATCCGGGTCATGGTGGGCTGGCTGGCGATCTCGTCGATCCCGTTGATCTGCTTGCGGATGGCCGAGGCTTCCCGATAGTTGTAGAGCGAGAGCAGTTCCATCAGCGCTTCGCGGCCGTCTGAGACCAGCGACATATGGTTGAGTGACAGATGCGACACCAACCGCCAGATGACGCCCTTGCCCATTGGCGGACGCACCGGCGCGGTCGGTTTACGCAGGCAGCGAATCTGCTGCATGACTTGCTCGCGCTCCAGCGTGAAGTCGCCTTGCGGGTGGCCGAAGGTCATCAATTGGGGCAGGTCGCGATTACTGCAGGTCAGCTTCAGGCTCAGGGTGTCGCTACTGCCGTCGAGCAGCTCGAGTTCGCGGTCGACCAGGCGCAGGCGCATCTCGGTGCCCGGATCTCGGGCGTTGTCAGACGCGACGCGGCGAGCGATCCAGTAGCTCTGGCGTGCCTGCTTGTCGCTGTCGCGGGGCTCGAAGAAGGGCAGACAGGGGGAGACCTCGTCCCGGGTCGGCGTGCGAATGACCCGGGTGACCTCGTCGATCGAGACGATCTCCGTCGAGCGGGCGTGGCGCACGTCGGGGACGACCGGATACTCGTGACGGGTGTGTGTCAGCTTGATCGGCTCGGCCTGCTGCGGGAACAGGTTGACCACCGGTGTACAGCCCAGACGGAAGTTGTGACGGCCCAGCGTCTGTGCCAGGCGTGCCAGCCGCTCCTGCTGGTCGTAGTCGCGAAATAGGAAGTGCAGCTGTATCTGCGTGACCGGTCGGCCGGCAAGCGGGCGGCCGAGGCCGTTCAGGTCGAAGAAGAGAAACTTCTCGGGGAAGGTGAAGTACTCGTGGAGTAGCCGGTAGCCGAGGAAGGAGCGTTCGGAGTAGTCGATCAGACCCTCATCCGGTTCGAAGCCGACCGGCGTGATTGCCTCCGCCGGTAGGGCGATTTCACGCGTTTGCCCCCCCTCGACGAAACTCACCGAAACACGAGCGACATTGTTGAACAGCAGCTCGTAGAGCGGGTGCATCAGGCTGCCTTCGCCATCGAGGAAGAAGCGCAGACGGTCGAGTTCCAGCTTGCCGAAATCGGTGTTGCCCAGGCTCTTCAGGGAGAGCGTCAGCTTGGCCACGTGGTCGGTACCGTGGCGGCTGAACGAGGAGCGCTCGAGGCGCGTCATTGCGGCATCGGTCAGCGTGATCGGCCAGACGTCGACCGGATAGCAGGTGCGGAAACGACAGAAGGCGTCCTCCACCGGGCGCGAGTGCAGCGCGGTATGCCGCGGCAGGTGATAGCGCTCGGTCAGCGAGGTCTGCGGGCCGGGATCGAATTCGGCGATGGAGAGCGCCGGCGTCGGACGCAGATAGTGCGGGTAGAGCACGTCGAGGAAGGCTTCGACGATCTCCGGGAAATCGTCATCGAGCTTCTTGTGTACGCGGGCGCTGAGAAACGCGAACGACTCGATCATGCGCTCGGCGTGTGGATCCTCGCAGTAGTCGCCCTCCAGCAGCAGTCGGGAGGCGATCTTGGGATAGCGTTGAGCGAACTCCTGCCCCAGAAAGCGCAGGTGCGAGAGTTCCTTCTCGTAGTACGGCAGCAGGTCGTCGAGCATCAGATCAGGTTCTGCACCTTGTATTGGCGGGTATTCACTTGCAGTACGGCATCGAAGGCGACGCGCTGGCTGGCTTCGCTGAGCGACAGCACGGCTTCGATGCGGAACTGCAGGATGCGGTCGTGGGTGTCCTGATTGAGCAGCTGTACGCGCACGCTACTGAAGCGCTTGTCGCCGTGCTCGATCGTGCGTTCCAGCTGGCGCTGTATGAGGCGCCGGTCCTCGCTGCTGCGCACGCCGCGACTGATGAAGTCGGGCAGGCCATAGTCGAGCACGCTGCCCTGAAGCGCCGGCCACGGGTCCAGCTCGCCGGCGACCAGCTCGCGGCGCGTGTTGACCAGCAGTTCCAGGTCGCGCACCACGGACTGGCGGTAGGCTGCCAGCGAGCAGCGATGTCCGGGCTGTGCCTCGCTCGAATGCTGCGGCTCGTCGTCCAGCAGCCGATCGAGCAGGGTCGGGACCATCTGCAGAGATTCGCTCATGTCGGATCCAGATCAGTGGATGAAGCGGGCGCGAGAGGCGGCGTTGCCGCCTCTCGCGCACCGGCGCTGGGTCAGCTCGGAGGCTGCGTCGTCGTATCAGGAGCCGCGAGTCGATTCCGGCAGCTCAGAGACCAGGCGCAGCGAGGCGGTCAGCTCGTCGAGCTGATAGTGCGGTCGCAGGAAGGTCACGGCCTTGTAGGCACCGGGCTTGCCGGGCACCTCGGCAACCTCGACGCGGGCTTCACGCAGCGGATATTGGGCCTTGGCTTCCTGGCCGGCGTTGTCGTCCAGCAACACGTACTGCGACAGCCACTCGTTGAGGTAGTCCTCGACATTCTGGCGCGAGGCGAAGCTGCCGACCTTGTCGCGCATGATCGCTTTCATGAAGTGCGCGATACGCGACGTGGCGAAGATGTACTGCAGCTGCGAGGAGAGGCGCGCGTTGGCATTGGCCACATCGGTGTTGTACTGCTTCGGCAGCTGCGCCGACTGGGTGCCGAAGAACGCCGCATAGTCGGTGCCCTTGCAATGCACCAGCGGAATGAAGCCCAGGTCGGAAAGCTCTTTCTCGCGACGGTCGGTGATCGAGATTTCGGTGGGGCACTTGAGGGCCACTTCGCCATCGTCGGTCTGGAACGTATGGGTCGGCAGATCCTCGACCAGGCCGCCACCCTCGACCCCGCGAATGGCCACGCACCAGCCGTACTTGGAGAAGGCATCGGTAACGCGGGCACCCATGGTGTAGGCGGCGTTCATCCACAGATACTTGTTGTGGTCGCGACCGTCGACGCTCTCGGTGAAGTTGAACTCCTCGACCGGCGTGGTGTCCTCGCCGTAGGGCAGGCGGCCCAGCACGTGGGGCAGCGTGAGGCCGACATAACGGGCATCTTCCGAGTTGCGGAAGGACTTCCACTTGGCGTATTCGACGGTGTCGAAGATCTTCGACAGGTCTCGCGGGCCGGTCATGTCAGTGAAGGAGTCCCAGCCGAACAGCTCCGGCGAGGCTGAGGAGATGAACGGCGCGTGGGCGGCGGCGGCGACATGGGACACCTGCTCGAGCAGATACATGTCCTGCGGATGACGGCCGAACTCGTAGTCGCCGATCAGCATGCCGTAGGGGGCGCCACCGAAGGTGCCGTACTCTTCCTCGTAGACCTTCTTGAACAGCGCGCTCTGGTCGAACTCGGAGGCCGATTTCAGATCCTTGACCAGGTCCTTCTTGGAGGCATTCAACATGTGGATTTTCATGTTGGTGCTGGTCTCGGACTGGTCGGTCAGGTACTTGAGGCCGCGCCAGGAGGCTTCCAGTTGCTGGAACTCGCTGGCGTGCATGATCTCGTTCAGCTGATCGGAGAGCAGCGAGTCGATCTCGGCAATGCGTGAATCGAGCACGGCGATCAGGTCCTTGCTCGGCGTCACTTCGCCTTCCAGCACCTGATGCACGAGTTCATCGATCAGGTCGCGCGTTCGGGTGCGCTCGGTCTCGGAGCGGGCGACACGGCTCTCCGAGATGATGCTATCGAGCAGCGACGTCTCCGGGGCGAAGACTTCCTGCGTTTCCGTGGTTGACTGATTGTCGGTCTGATTCTCGGCCATGGAAGACTCCTGTTATTCCTTTTCGTCCTGCGGTTTGGCGGCGGCTTCACGGCCGAGTTCTTCGCCAAGCGTCTTGAGCTTCTCGGTGTTTTGCAGCACGTCCATCAGCAGCTCTTCTAGCTTGTCGTTGCCGCCCATCTTGTTGCGCAGATCGGCCAGCTTGTTGCGCACATCGAGCAGCTTGCGCAGGGGCTCGACCTGGCGTACCACCTCCTGCGGCTCGAAGTCCTCCATGCCCTTGAAGTTGAGCTCCACCGGCAGCTGCGAGCCGTCGTTGGCCAGCGTGTTGTCGACGCGGTAACTCAGGCGCGGCTTGACGCCCTTCATCACGCTGTCGAAGTTGTCGCGGTCGATGCTGACGAACTTGCGATCCTTGAGGCGGGGGAGCGGCTCGAGCGGGTTGCCGGAATAGTCGCCCAGCACGCCGACCACGAACGGCAGTTCCTTCTTCTCGATGCTGTCGCCGATCTCCACGTCGTAGGTCAGATGGACGCGCGGCGCCCGCACGCGGGAGAGCTTGTGTTGGGTACTTTCGTTCTTGGCCATAAAGTCATCCTCTCTCGTGATGGCGAGGTCGTGGTGGATTCAATCGGTAGGCGGTCATGCCGAGGGCACGTCCTGAAGCGCCACTTCGAGTCGGCGGCGCAGGTCATCCTGCATGTCGGCGATTGCCGCGTCGGAGATCAGCTCCTCGAAAGAGCGGCTGCCCGAGATCTCCGTGCTGTGTCGAATGACCGCTTCATCGGGCAGCGTGGCCTCGATCGGAGAGCTGATGACACAGAAGGGCAGCTCACCAAAGTCATCCAGCTGCTGGAAGCTGACCGGAAAGCGAAGCCCCTTGAACAGGCGACCGAGCCCGCCGGCACGACTGAAGCAGTGGAACAGCATCAGGTAGTGAACGACGAAGCGGTGCAGTTCCGAGCCGCTGCGATTGGGGTCGCGTACGACCTGACGGAAGCGGCTCAGGTCAAACGAGCTGTAGCCAACAACCCAGCGCACCGGGCTTGTCACGCGCACGCTGTTGCCGTTCTCGAGCGTGAAGTCGTACTCCAGCGGAAACAGCTCCGGCGTCGAGTTGATGATGTTGAGCGGCACCTCGAGCTCATTCATGAGCTGAAAAGGCTTTGCGGCCGCGTGCTTGTCGAACAGCGTCCGGAACTCCTTGAAGTGATGCTGTGTCTCGCGGCCACTGCCCCGAGGTGCGCCCTGGAGATACTCGCCGAAGAGCGGCTGTGGGCGGACCAGTGGCGATAGCGTGGTCAGATAGTCCGATGCCTGCGCCTTGAGCAGGTCCGAAATCGCTCGGGTCTGCTTGCGCGAGCGAATGAAGCTTTCTACATCGAATGGCTGCGTCATGGTCGATATCTGCCCTGGCCTGACTGGTTGCCGCTCACCTACGTTCCACGAGCGTTCGGTGGTGATCCGGAGACTGTCGTGATCGCCCGGGTTGTCTTCTGGCGTTATCACATCGACAACGAAGTGACGACGGCGTTATTACGTTATCGCGCGGCCGGTCGTGCGGGTCGGCGGTGACAATAGGCCCTATTAAACACTCGGCCAGCAGCGACGTCCAAGTTGTGAAAACACATGTATCTATATGTATCCAATGGCGCTGCGACATTGCTTATTAATTGTGTAGGCGATCTCTTACAAAAGGCCTTTTACCACAATTGGCATCGAGCGCTGTTCGATCACTGCGCCGCTTGTCGACTTTCGTTACTTTCGCTGCCATTGGCACCGGCCGACAAATCCGGAATCCGCGGTTGCAAAAATACCGCCTCCCCGTCGTGGTTTGTCATGGGGGTTCCCTGTTGCCCCAAAGGCTGCAGCGCGCCATCGGTTTGCGGGGTGTACAGCCTGGCCGAGCCGACTTCCGGCCTCAGGACATACAGGTTGCGGCCGAAGTCGATCACATCCTGCTCGCGTGACCACTGGCCCCAGCTGGTGTTGACGCGTTGCCCGCCGGGCGCGTCGATGCGCTGTTCGTGGAGATAGAATCCCTGTGGCGCTCCCGTGATGGCATCCCGCTTGATGATCAGGTCGGTATCGATGCCCTGACAATCCGGGCAGGGCAGCGTGCCCGTGAAGCGCTCTGTCGCCTTGACGTAATGGACGGGTTCCTGCGGTCCGGACGCACAAGCCGCTAATAGTAGGCTGGCAACCACCGGCAATGCTTTAAAACTTTGTGCCTTCATGTAGTTTTTCCAATCATTTGGTAACGTAATGTAATCTGGTGAGGGAATGTTAATTCTTCGGCTTATTATAACGGTTAAATCTGGTAAGGTGATCCCGCTTTTGAGATCCGGATGTATAAAAATCTGACGGAGTCAAAGCTTTATTAGGGGTTAATGATTAAAATTTTTCCGAATCGGCAAACGGAAACAACGACGAGTTAAAAGGCGGCGATGGCGGCACTACGCGTAGTGGGGATAACGCTGTTATTGATGACGATTGCAGGCTGCGGCGTGGCAGATCGTGTCGGTAACCGGTTCGGCGATACCTGGGCCGGGGAGCTGTTCGGCAACCAGGAGCGGGTTCGCGTCACGGTAGAGAGCGACGCCGCTCTCAACCCGGACGTGGAGGGGGAGCCGCTCTCCGTGGTGCTGCGTATTTACCAGTTGAGCGAGCTGGCGCCATTCGCCACGGCTTCGCCGCGCCAGCTCTGGAGTGACGGCAACGCCGTGCTGGGCGAATCGCAGCTGTCTCACCGTGAGCTGACGTTGCTGCCGGCCGAGCGCAAGGTCGATCAGGCCGCGCTCGAGCCGCAGGCACAGTACGTGGGTGTGGCTGCCTTTTTCCGTCGCGCCGGGGGCGAGGCGTGGCGCGTCGCCTTTTCTGCCGACGAGTTGAGAAATGACGGGCTGCTGGGCGCCTCCGAGGGCGTGATGCTGAAGCTCGCGGGCGACACGATCGAAGTCGAGCGGGGTGACAACCTGCTGAGCCGATGAGCGGGCGGCGAGTCAGACGTTCGGCGGCAACGGTTTTGCAGGTCAGGCACTCGTACGGGCGTCGAGACGACGCGTCGATGACACCGGGTTGACGAGGGACAGGGCAGGGACGTGAGCAAACAGAATCGCATCATGTGGTCCGAAGGGATGTTCCTTCTGCCGCAACACTTTCAGTATCAGGACGAATTTCATCAGCGCCAGCTGGCGCAGGCGCGCCAGGCGGCGGGCCCCTTCTCTTGGGGCGTGCAGGCGCTGGCCGTGGACGAGAGTGCGCTCGAGCAGGGCACGCTTCGACTGACGCGCCTGAAGCTAGTGTTTCCGGACGGTACGCTGGTCGATGCGCCGCAGCACGACCCCCTGCCGCCGGGGCGTAGTCTCGACGAGCTGGCGCGCAATGGCGAAGTCCGAATCCACGCCGCGCTGCGTCACGTCGAGCCTTGGTCTCCCAGCTATCTGGACCAGGATGCGCCGCGCCACGGCGGTCGACGTTTTGTGCAGCGATTCGAGACGCGTCCCGATCTCAACGAAGGTTCGATCGAGAACGAGTTGGGCACGCTGGAGCTCAATGTCACGCTGCTGATGGAAGGCGACAGCCTGGATGGCTATACCCACTGTCCCATCGCACTGCTCAAGCGTAACGCGGCCGGCGGTTTCAGCCTGGAAGGCGAGCGTTTCATGCCGCCCTCGCTGCATCTCGACAGCAGCGGGCTGCCGCTGGCGATCGCCAACCGGCTGATCGGCATGCTGCAGGCGCGAAGCGAGGCGCTGGCCGGTCGGCGGCGCGAGCGAGCCGATCAGGTCGCGGAGTTCGGTTCCAGCGATGTCACCCTGTTCTGGCTGCTTTACACGATCAATCGTGCCTATCCGCAGCTGGCGCACCTGATGGCACACCCCCGACTGCATCCGGAGACGCTCTACCGCTTCCTGGCGGAGTTTGCCGCCAGCCTGATCACCTTCTCGATGTCGCACAAGCTCGGTGACATCCCGGATTACGACCATCGCGACCCGGCGGCATCGCTGCTGCAGCTCGAACAGATCGCCCGCGAGCTACTCGAGATCGTCGTGCCCAACCAGTACGTGCCGATTCCGCTCGAGCAGACACGCCCCTCGTACTACGTCGGGCGTCTCAACGATGCGCGGCTCAAGGATGCCGACTTCTATATCAGCGTCCATGCCGATATGCCGGGGGCGCAGATTCTCGAGCTGGTGCCGCGTGCCTTCAAGGTCGGGTCGCCGGAAGAGATCGAGGTGGTCGTCAATACCGCCATGCCGGGCGGCACCCTGACGCATGCCACACGCCTGCCCAGTGCCATCCCCGCGCGACTGGACAACCACTACTTCGCACTGGAACCGCAGGGCGCCGTCTACGAGCGGATGATGGAGGCGCAGGCGATCGCCTTCTATGTGCCCAGCGGATTCAAGAACCTCAGAATTGAATTGATGGCGGTAATGAAATGACCGAAGCGCTTGCTCATCCCTCCGATTCCGCCGACCCGCGCACGCTGAAAACGCTGTCGCGGGATTTCATCTCGATGGTGCTGATGGTGCGCCGAGGCCAGCAGGCGGAGAGCGTCGAACGTTTCCTCGAGCGGGTCGATCAGTGGCTGCGCGATTTCGAGGAGAAGGCGCGGGCCGAAAACTACAGCGCGGAGGCCGTCAAGGACGCCCAGTATGCGTTGTGCGCGTTTCTCGACGAAAGCGTATTGAAGGGTGGCGTCGGCAATATCCGCGAGCATATCGAGCTGCACCCGTTTCAGTATCGCTACTTCGGCGTTCATCTGGCCGGCGAGGGTTTCTACGACCGGCTCGATAGCCTGAGAGGCGACGTTCGCGGCAACCTCGACGTGCTCGAGGTGTACCACCTCTGTCTGGCACTCGGCTTCGAAGGCAAATACAGCCTCGAGAATCGCGATCAGCTGCGCTATATCGCCAACACGCTGGGGCAGGATATCGCCCGCTACCGTGGGGCGCGAAGCGACAGTCGCGATAGCTGGAAGCTTCCCGATCAGGTGGGCCAGCTGTTGCGCTACGAGATACCGCTTTGGGTCTACCTGCTGGGGATCCTCGTGATCTGTCTGGTCGTCTACGGGGGGCTCAGCTGGTGGCTGGGCAGTGAGGCCGATGCGCTGATCGATCAGATCCAGCAGTTGTTCAACTCCTGACAGGGCGAGCGATTCCATGCGTTTTCTCCGTTTTCTCCGCTCGCTGAAAGGATTCTGGCCGCTATCGATCGTGTTGTGGCTTTTGGGTCTGGCGCTGTGCGTGGTCGCGCTGCCGCTGTTGACGGCTGAGCGTGAAGTGATCTTCATCGCCATGGCGCTGGTCACGGCGCTATGGCTGCTCGTGGTGGTGATGCGCCAATACCACCGGATTCGCGCCGAGCGAAATATCGAGAATCTGGTCGAGCTCGAGGTCCATCGCGAGGCGGCCGAGAGTGAGCCTGGCGACTATCAGGTATTGAGCGAGCGACTCAAGCACGCCATGTCGATGCAACGGGCGGCACGGTCGGTCGATGGGGGCAAGGCCTCGCTGCTGGAGCTGCCCTGGTATCTGGTCATCGGGCTGGCGGCTTCCGGCAAGACCTCGTTGCTGACGCGCTCGTCCCTGTCCGCGACGATGGCGGGAGGGAGCAATCTTTCCGCCGTCAGCGGTACGCAGCACTGCGACTGGTATTTCAGCCGCGAAGCCGTGATGGTCGATACCGCGGGCCGTTATCTCGTCGAGGACCGGCCCGCGAGCGAGTTCGCCGATTTTCTCAAAACGTTGCGTAAGCAGCGACGCAAGCCCGCCATCAACGGTCTGGTGCTGGTCGTCAGCTTGCCCGAACTGCTGGAGCAGTCGCGTCAGGACGCGCACGCGCTGGCCGAAAAGCTGGTCGCCCGCGTGGCCGAATATCGTGCCTGCCTGGGAGTCAATCCGCCTGTCTATCTGTTCTTTAGCAAGGCCGATATGCTCCCCGGTTTCACCCGGACCTTCGAAGGGCTGGACGCGAGCGAGCGCCAGCGCCCCTGGGGCCTGACCTTTTCGCTCGACGAGCTGCGTCACACTGGCCTGACATCGGCTTTTCAGGGACGCTTCCCCTCCCTGGTAGGTGAGCTCCGGGAGCGGGTGGACCGTCGCGTACTGGAGGAGGGGAGTGACGCCGATAGCGAGCTGCTGCGGTTCCCTGATTACTTCGCCGAACTTGGCAGTGTGCTGAGCGATTTCCTCGAACAGTTCGACAGTCGTCATAGCACCGTACAGGCGCCGGTGCTGCGCGGACTTTACTTTACCAGCGCGCTGCAGAGCGGCGACTCGTTGCCGCCGCTGCTGGACGAACAGACGCGTGAGCACTTTGCGCTGGCACCTGCCAATACGGTGGAGGCGGCGGCGCCAGTCGGTGAGAAAAGCTACTTCATCACCGATACCTTCCGCGAAGTGATCTTCGCCGACCGCAACCTGAGCCTCTATTACTCGCGCCACGGTGAGCGCCGTTCGCTGCCCGGTGCCATGATCGGTGGCGTCGCCCTGCTGGGAATCGCGGCCATCGCGGCGCAGGGGTGGTCGACCTGGAACAATCAGCAGTGGCTCAATCACATTGAGCAGTCGCTGGCGGACACCACCGCGGGACAGTCGTCGCTGGCGAGCCTTTCCAGCGAACAGCGACTGGCACTGCTGGACACGTTGGAGTCGCAGCTGGCGGCCATCGAGCGGCATGACGAAGCCGGGGTGCCGCTCAAGCTCGACCTCGGGCTGTATCAGGGGGAAACGCTGCGCGAGCCGCTGAAGCAGGCTTGGGCGGCGCTGTTCACGCGGGAAGTGCTCGAACCGCTGCAATATCGTCTGGCGCGTCAGCTGCGCTCGCTCGACGCGCTGGCGGCCGACCCGGCATCGCTCGATACCGAGTCGGCGGGCCAGGCCGGTGAACCGGCTCGTGATGATAACAACAGGTCGGGGGGCGAGCGTGCAGCGGCGGAGAGTGCCGACGAGATCGGCTCGCGCGGCGAGGCGATTGGGCGCGATGCGATGGCGCGCATGCGCGAGCGCTCGACGTCGCGACCGACGCTGGGCGGCATTCCGACCAGCGCCTCCGAACTCGGCAGTCGAGCCCGCGGCGAGCTGCGTTCTCGTACGACCGACAGCGCCCGCGATGCTTGGTATTCGGCGCGCAGCAACGCCGAAACGGATCTCGAGCAGGGTCTGCGCAACCGAACCGGTGAATTGGGCAGCGCCGTTGGCGATGCGGGCGCGCAAGGCGAGGCTAACGCGGCGCTCTCCGGCGAGGCCGGTCCCTCTCTCTCCGAAGCGATGCTGACCCGCCTGAGCCAGGCCGACGTGGAGAAGCTGATCGAAAGCTACTCGGCGCTGAAGCTCTATCTGGTGCTGACCGATCCGCAGGCCCATGCCGATCAGGGCGATTTCGTCGCCTCCGCGCTGCCCAGGCTATGGGCGGACGAGGCGCAGGCGCGTGGTCAGGACATTTCACGCCAGAGCATCGTCGACAATGCGGCGCTCTACGTGCACTACCTGCAGTCCGGTCAGGCGCCGGCGCTGGTCCGCAACGATGCGCTGGTCGCCAGCAGTCGCGATAGCCTCAATGCGTTCCTGATCGACTCCAGTCTCGTCGACCGGGAGTACCTGCGCTATCAGCTCGAGGTCGAGGAGCGCTTCGAGCCGCTGACGCTGTCGCGCATGGCGCCCGAGATGCGGGGACGGCTGCTCTACTCGAGTCGAGCGGTGCCGGCCTTCTATACCCGCGAGGTATGGGAACAGTATCTGCGCCCAGCGATTATCGAGACCGTTTCCGGTGATCTGCGGCGCGAATCCGACTGGGTGCTCGACGACGAAAACATGGACGATGCGGTGCAGTCGAAAGCACGCTTCGTCAGCCAGTTGATGGCGCGCTACAAGCGCGATTACGCGGTAGCGTGGGAGCGCTTCCTGAGCAATACCCATGTGTCGAACTTCGAGACGCTCGATCAGGCCAGCGAGCGCCTTGCCTTGCTCAGTGACCTGCAGGCGTCGCCGCTGCGCCGCATTCTGGAGAGTGCGCGGGACAATACCGGGTGGGACTCTCCGAATGCCCGCGAGGGCGAGGGAGGTGAAGACGGCCAGGCGCAGGATCGTAGCTTCTGGAACCGGGTGATGAGCGTCTTCAGTGGCCATGGCGGCAGCGCCGACAGCGTCAATCTATCCGGATTGCCGCGGATCAACGACGGCTTGCTGGCGCGTCATTTCCGCCCGGTCAGCCGCATGCTCTCGGCCGACGAGGCCACCGGCAGCGATAACTCGATTCTCAACCAGTACCTGCTCGATCTGCGCCAGCTGAAGGTGAAGGTCGACAACGTCCGCAGCGCCCAGGATGTCGGTCGCAGCAGCAAGACGCTGATCACGGAGACGCTCTCGGGGCAGCCGACGGCGATCAATGGCCTGCGCAACTTCATTGCGTCGCGTGTGGCCACCTCCGGTACCCCGCTGGTTCAGGCGCTTGAGCCGCTGTTCAGCACGCCGGTGGAGGATACCTGGCTGGCGCTCAACGAGCCGGCCCGGGATCAGCTGAATGCGGCCTGGGACGATCAGATCGTGACGCCGTGGGGGCAGATGGTCGCCGGGCGCTATCCGGTTACCGACTCGGTCAACGAAGCCTCCGTGCGCGACCTGGAGTACTTCATCGATCCGGAGGCCGGTGCGCTTTCCCGTTTCCGTGACCAGGAGATCGGCGACCTCGCGGGCTCCTCGAGCGGTCAGCGTTCCGACATGGTCGATCCGCGCATGCTAAGCACCATCGACGATGCAACCGAGCTCGGTCGGGTCATCGACAGCCTGTCGGACCTGCGCAACGGCTTCGAGCTACAGATGAATCCGACCGCCGGGCTAACCGACATCATTCTGACGGTCGACGGTCAGCGCCTGCATTACCGCAACAACAGCCAGTCCTGGGAGCGACTGACCTGGCCGGGCGATGGTGAAGCCTTCGGCGCACGCATGGATATCATCAACCGGGAAGGGCAGCGCCACACCGTGTTCGACTATCCGAGCCGCTGGGGCTTCCTGCGCATGATCGACAGCGCTCACATCACCTCGGTCGATGAGGCACGGCAGCGTTTCAGCTGGCGCACCTACCTGGGTACGGTCAGCTTCGACGTGCGCAACTTCGGTGGTGTGAAGATCTCCGATCTGCAGCGCGTCAAGTCGCTCCAGATACCGGAGATGTAAGGCTTATGAACGAGGGGGGCAGCATGATTGGCTGCTTTGGCAAGATTCCCACGAAAGCAGATTTCGTGGGGGTCAACGCTGCCGGCGAAGTGATCCAGGAGCTCGACCAATGGTTGCAGAATGGCCTGGTGCGGTTTCTCGACCGCGAGGATTGGAAGTCGCGCTTCGATGCGCTGCCGATCTGCTTCTTCGACTATCACTCGCGCAATGGCAGCGATGTGATGGGCGCGATGATCAGTTCGGTGGATGCCTCGGGACGGCGTTATCCGTTCTTCGTCTTTCAGCTGCTGAAAGCGGAAGGGGGGGCTTCCGTGCTGCCGTTTCTGCACACCCTGAGCGAAGTCTTTGCCGGTCAGGCCAGACGGATCCTCACCGATTCGGTACACGGCGCGTCGCCGATCGATCCGCTGCCGGCGATCGAGGAGTTACGCCGCTGGAGCGAACACGATATCGCGCTCTATGCGCAAATCCATCAGCGATTTTTGCGGGACTACAGCTTCGACGACATTGCCAGGTCTCTGCATTGGGGTTGGCCGGAGTTCGTTCCCGGGGCGTGTCTGCACCGCCTTCACTATGCGATGACGCAGTGGCGCGGCGGCAGCACGCTGGCCGTCTTGCTGCCGCTACCGGCGGAGCGAGGGCTGAAGCGCCCGGTCGCCGACCTTTGGCAACAATGGGTGGGGGCCGCCTGCCCGTCCGGCACGCCGGTGATGAGCCTGCTGATCGACGACTTCATGCGCCCGCGTCTGCTGTTGATGCCAGGACGGCGGAGCGCCGAGCAGTTCTTCGAAGCGCTTTCCAATCCGGACGACCGGGCGCTCTGCATCGACGTGCTGGCGCCCTTCAGCGAAAGCGAAGCGCACCCGGGCACGCTGGCGCTGCCGGATACCCGATCGAGTCTGGCCGATTTCATGGCCCGTTTTCCACACGCCGATGCGTCCTGAATTCTTCGGACAGTGTCTAGGCCGGCAAGCTTGAGCAGGTTGCATCGATGAAACGTTTCAAATTCGCCTATCTGAAGTACGCCTTCTTCAAGTATCAACCCTACATTCTGGGGTTGGCCTTCTTCGCCGCGATCTTTCTGATCTGGTGGCTCGGCGTTGCCCTGGGTTACTCGTCGCTGGCGAGCCTGCTGACCGGGATCGTCGTGTTCCTGCTGGTCTCGGCGTTTTATGTACTGCTGCTCTATCGCGGGGTGGGCCAGAAGCGCAATCTCGAGGCGTTGCTACTGGATGATGCCGATGCAGCGGTGCTCGATGCCAGCCCGCAGGATCGCGAGGAGGTCAGCCTGCTGCGTGAGCGCCTGCTCAAGACGATCGAGCGTCTCAAGCAGAGCGGGAACGGTAAGGGGCGCCAAGGCAAGGACGCGCTCTATGCCCTGCCGTGGTACATGATCGTCGGCCAGCCGGCGGCGGGCAAAAGCACCATGGTGTACCAGTCGGGGCTCAACTTCCCGTTTGCCGAGCGCGAGAATGCCCGCGTCGCCGGCATGGGCGGCACGCGCCATTGCGATTGGTTCTTCAGCTCGGATGCCATTCTGCTCGATACCGCCGGGCGCTACATGAATAGTGAAGAGGAGGCCGGCAAGTGGAAGGCCTTCTTGGGGTTGCTCAAGCAGCACCGTCGGCGGTGCCCGCTCAACGGTTTGATTGTCGCGGTCAATATCAGCGATGTGATCCAGGCCGGCGACAACGAACGCAACCAGTTGGCGCGGCGCCTGCGCGAACGTATTCAGGAGGCGCGTGACCAGCTCGAGTCCCGCCTGCCGATCTATCTCGTCTTTACCAAATGCGATCTGATCGAGGGTTTCACCACCTTCTATGATCGTCTGGATCCGCAGCGCCACGAGTCGGTACTGGGCCACACTTTTCCGTACCAGCAGCCGGCCAATGTCGACTGGGGGGAGCGGTTCCGAAGCGAGCTGTCGGTGCTCTGCCGTCACTGGCTGCAGGTCGGGGATGACGAGATCGTCCAGCGCGATGTGGCGGATACGCGGCGGGACGTGGCCGCGTTTCGATTCCCGCTGGAGCTCGATGCGTTGCGCGAGCCGCTGGCACGCTTCGTCGAGGCGTTGACCAACAGCAATCCCTATCAGAGCGCGCCGTTGCTGCGCGGCTTCTACTTTGTCAGCGCGCTGCAGGAAGGCGGCACGATCGAAGGCACGCACGCGCGCCGGGTGGGGCGTCATTTCGCCCTCGCCGCGTCGCCGGGCGGCCAGGGGGAGAGCACCAGCCGTTCTTTCTTTATCGCCGATCTCTTTCGCCAGGTCATCATTCCCGACCAGCACCTGGCCGGGCTCTACTCGAGCGATAGTCGCGGGCGGCGGCGCAAGCTGGGCTGGATACTGGCGACCGCCGCGGTGGGGGCGCTGGCTTGTGGTCTCTGGATCACCTCGGCGGTGCGTAACCACGCAGAGCTGACATCGATGTCGACGGCGCTCGACGAATCCCTGGCGCCCGCCGATGGGGCGGGCGGTGGCGCTGTCGGCGGGTACGCCGACTGGGCGAGTCTCGATACCCTGCGCGAGTGGGGCGAACGCTACTACCAGCGCCATCACGGCGACGGGGTGCCGTGGTCGATGGGCTGGGGGCTCTATCGTGGCTATCAGGTCGAATCCGCCACGCGCGAGCGTTACTTCGACCGGCTGCAGACGGTGATGCTCGAACCGGTGGAGTCCAACCTGACCCGCTCGCTCTATACCCTGACGACGATCGATGTCTATCGCCGTAACACCGAAACGCTGCGTGCCGTCGATGGGCCGGCGTCTGTCGCGCCATTCGCCCGCCCCGCCGACAACAGCGCCAATGCGCTGGCGACCTTCGGGCGGGCAACGCTGGATACCTATCTGATGATGTCCGATGTCGCGCGCGACGATATCGATTCTGACGCGCTGCGTGCCCAGCTCCCGGCGTTCTGGTATCCGGATATCGAACAGCGTACAGGCCGGGCGATCGACCAGGGCGGCGAGGACTATCGGCTCGCCGGGCGTCAGGTCGATTTCTACAGCGCACAGATTCACGAGCCGGACGTGCCCCGCCTGACCTCCAACGCGTTTCTGGTCTCCAGCAGTCGAAACTATATCGACAGCCTGCTTGAGCAGACGCTGACGCGCTCCGAAACCATCGTACTGGAGTCCGACACGCTGTTTGCCTTCGGGCGCGGAGACTATTCAGGGCTGCAACAGGCGGGGCAGCGTGAGCTCGATGCATTGGCTGAACGACTGCTCAATACTGAGGACCTGGGGCAGATTCTGATCACCGGGCATGCGGACCAGATCGGTAATGCCCAGGCGAACCAGCGGCTTTCTCTGCAGCGCGCGATGACGATTCGCCAGTATCTGGTTGGCAAGGGTGTGCCGGCGGGCCTGATCGAGGCCAAGGGGGCGGGGAGTGAACGCCCGCTGGTGACGTGTGAACGCGACCAGCCGCGCGCCGCCTTGATCGAGTGTCTCGCCCCCAATCGCCGGGTCGAGATCGAAGTTAGAAAGCAGTAGGAGAGGGGAATTCCTGTTAACCCGGAACGTTTATTTGTAACTTTTTTTGTTCACTGTATTTAAATGTATACATTGTCTTTAAAGTTAAACCGGGTTGGATATAATCCGGAGGGTTGGCAGGCTTTTCGATGAAAAGGAGAGGAAAAAGAGCAGGTTCATGGATTAATTGGCTTGTAGGATAATTGCCATTATTGACGTGAGACTTCTCTCATCTCTCCGGTTTATCGATAATTTTCCGAATCTAATGGCTGAGTTTCTGCCTTGATGGTTTTGGAAAAGGCCTTAATTTCAAACACTAAGGTGGTTTCTAATATCGTTGCTGATTTTTGTCGGCAGCGATTACCTCATAAGCCGATATGGGTGAGGCACCTGCGTGGTGGCCACGAAATCGGCTTTTTCAAGCGAGAAAACAGGAGAGTGGAGCGACATGGCTTTTGATGCATATCTCAAAATCGACGGCATTCCCGGTGAGAGCCTGGACGACAAACACCCGGACTGGATCGAGCTGAAAAGCTTCGACTTCGGTGCCAGCCAAGCGACTTCCGCCACGGCGAGCTCTTCCGGTGGCGCCTCTGCGGAGCGAGTCAATCTGAGCGAGTTCCGCATTCGTAAATTTGTCGACAAGGCGTCCGCCAAGCTGTTCGAGTCCTGCTGCAAGGGTCAGCACATCAAGGAAGTCGTGCTGCACGTCAACCGTGCCGGTGGCGACAAGGTGCGCTACATGGAGATCAAGCTCGAGGAAGTGATCGTATCTTCCACCGAGATGGAAGGCACTTCCGCATCGACCGGATTCGAGCAGGACGATAGCGAAGATCGTCATGACCTGCCGTACGAGACCGTCAAGTTCAACTACGCGCGGATCAAGATCACCTACACCCAGCAGAAGCGTTCCGATGGCCAGGGTGGCGGCAACGTCGCCGGCGGCTGGGACCGCACGCGCAACAAGGTCTACGCCTGATTGTGCTGCCGCCCCCTTCAGGGGGCGGCTCGACGGCATGGCCGCGCTCCGCAGCCTCGGGAGGGCGGCCATGTCGTTATTGAAGGGTGGCTATCGCGTTGTTTCACCCGGTTGAGCGATCCCGGATACCGATCGGTCGCTTGCCCCGGTGAGCCAATGCCATCGCGTCGAGACTACGCCGGGTCTCGCGCGATGCGTCTGAATACGAGGTCCACGAGATGGAACAACTGGGCGAACTCTCGATCGATGCGCTGCTGGCGCCTATCGACGGCGGTAGCCATGGTCCGAGCGGCGAGGACATGACGTTCTCGCTGCTGTTCGATGAGATCAAGGAGGCGCGCCGTGCCGACCCCAGCTATCTGCCGCAGGGGGAGTGGCAGACCGAACTCAAGCAGTCCGACTGGGGCGAGGTCATCAAACTCAGCAGCGAGGCACTGGCGGAGCAGAGCAAGGATCTGCAGCTCGCCGCCTGGTTGACGGAAGGGCTGACGCACCGGGAAGGATTCGACGGGACGCGCTTCGGGCTGACGCTGGTGGCGCGCCTTGTCGATGACTACTGGGAGTCACTCTACCCGGAGCTCGATGAAGAGGATCTCGACGAACGCGCCGCGCGTTTGAGCTGGCTGGGCGACACGCTGGTCAACGTGGTGCGCTCGCTGCCGCTGGTCGACGGCGAAGGCTATAGCCTTGCCGACTACGACGAATCCCGCCAGGTGGAAAATCAGGCACGCAACGATCCCGATGCGATGGAGCGGGCGCTGGCGGAAGGCAAAATCAACGACGAAATCTTCCAGCGTTCCGTGGTACTGAGCAGCACCGAGTTTCTGCAGACCCGCCACGCGGCCATCGCCGCATCGCTGGTGGCACTCGGAGAGCTGGACGCGATCTGCGATCAGCGCTTCGGCCGCGAGTCGCCGGGCTTCTCCACCCTGGAGAAGGTTTTCGTCCAGTGCCGGGACCTGACCGAGAAGCTGCTGCGCGAACGCGGTGCCGGCGTCGGGATTGCCAAGGAAGCCGAAGCGGTCGCGGAAACGCAAAAGGAAGCCGCCGGGCGCGTCGAACCCAGCGTGACCGCGCCAGCATCGGCGCCTGGCGCGCCCGGTGGCGAGCTGCGTACGCGTCCCGAAAGCCGCGACGAAGCCTTCGAAATGCTCAACAACGTGGCCCGCTACTTCAAGGAGCGCGAACCGCACAGCCCGGTGCCGTATCTCATCGAGCGCGCGGTCAAGTGGGGTCGCATGCCGCTCGAGGAGTGGCTCAAGGACGTGATCAAGGATCACGGCGTCATCGATAACATTCGCGACACCCTGGGGACTCAGTCCCGGGATGATGATTACTGACCATGTCTCGAGCCTCGATATTTGATCGGCTTCACCAACGGTTACCGGCGGCGCCCGCAGTGCCGGAGCCTGTGGCGGCGCGCAGTGACTACGACTCCCACCGGCTTCGACTGGTCGATGGTGTGGCGCTGACGCCTGCGGGCTTCGTCGCCCCTGGCTCGCTTCCCGACCCCCATACTCCCCAGCTATCCACCTCGCTGCACGGGGCGGATGGCTTCCGCCTACTGGTCCATGAAGTGGCCGAGGTGGCCCCGGTTCGTCTGTCCCGCCTGGCAAGGCTGGAAGCGAAGGCGCTGCGGTTGCACGAGCTGCTGCAGACGATCGTGATCGAAGCCTTGATGATGCTCGAGGCGCTGCCCGAAGACGCCAGTTTCGATGTGCTGCTGTCGGCGCCGCTGCGGTCTCGCGAGGCCGCAGATCTGTTGCAGTCACAGCTACGCCAGGCCATTGAGGAAACGCAGTACGGTGAGGCGTTGGGGGATATTTATCAGCAGGCGCCGAGGCCGGACCCGCACGATTCGCTGTCGGTCGGGGAGCACGGCGGCATGCCCTGGGTGCTCTGGTTCAGCGTGGACTCGTTGCTCAATGCAGAAGACGTTAACGCGCTCGAGCGTGGCCGGCGATTGGGGCAGAGCACCCGAGGCGCAGGACTCTATCCGGGAGAGGCGGTCTCGGCGCTACTGATTCAACGACTGCTGCCGGAGGAAACGGCCGCTGCTCCGGGCTGGTTGCTGGGCCGTGCAACCACGCAGGAACACGCGGCACGTGCCGGGCAGCGGGAGCGCGACCGACGTCGAGCATTGCAGACGCTGCTGGCGCAGGCTTGGCCCGTCGGGGATGACAACACCCAGCAGGAGACGCCGACACGCATGGTGGTCGATGCGCTCGGCTTGCCCGGGCGGGCGGTGGAAGTCGGTGGTGCGCTGGTCGAGCACTGGCCGGAGCTCGACATGATCGAGGACGGTCTCGGCATCGATCAGTTCTGCGGGTGGCCGGGGGGCGCGGTCAATGCCTTGGCATGGGTGCTGCTCATGGCGTCGCTGCAGCCATCCGAGCACGGGGTCGTGCTCGGTATCGAGCCGGAAACCACGACGCGAGTCTGGTCGTTGCTGGCCTGCGCCGAGGCGACAGCGCAGGCCGGCAGTCATTCGTGACCGCTATCCGCGTTATGAGAAGAGATCAGGGTGGCGCCACAGGCCGTCTTGTGGCCATGAAGGGCAACCGGCTTGCCGTTGATCTTCATGGTGGGGTGGCCTTCGACGATGGCCGTGGTGCTGCCATGACCATCCTTGGGGCAGGTTACCTGGTCGCCAAGACAGGCTACCGGCTTACCGTCGATCAGGTAATTGCTCTGTGCGGTGATGACTTTGCCGCCATGGCTGGTGGCGTCGCCGAGTACAACGATCCCTTTCATCGTTCCGGGCTTCCTGGCGTGGGTGAGAGGGGAGCCCGATCAGTCGGGCTCATCAACGAGCGTTAATTTAGCCACCGACCCGGCAGCGGTACAAGCGGCGGGTCGGTCGGCAGGGGAGATGCAACAATGGCGGAACTCACTC
>NZ_JAKQZC010000008.1 GCF_023736115.1 Salinicola avicenniae | reverse complement strand
GCTTTGCTGCGTCGCGTCAAGTGATTTATTCAATCAAATCAAACGCTTGGCTTTCTTCTTCACTGCCGTCGAAACCCTGTCTCGTCGTCAGCGGATGCGTACTTTACGGACCCAACGCCGAATTGGCAAGGCCTGTTTGCCAAAAAGTTGCCGGGCGAAATCGGCGGGGGCTTACGGCTACCCTCTAGCCTGCGTCATACGGGCTTTTCCGCACCTCCATTTCCCCCCATCCGAAAGAGACAGCATCTGCAATCACTTTGGCGCCTGAACTGACAGTGCCCACAAAAGGCGGGCACTGTCATCATTGCACTGGGTCGCACGGCACCGGTTCGGTCAGTCGTCCTGCGGGACCTCGCCCGTGCCGGCCTGTCGCTTCGCCTTCTGCGACTTGCGCAGACGACCGATGGCGAACAGCGGCCCGGAAACCACGTAGCAGCCGAAGAGCGTAAGCAACATGACCGACGGCTCGATCGAGATCAGCACGAAGAGCAGCACGATGGCCAGCAGGAAGACGAACGGCACCGGCCCCTTGAAGTCGATCTCCTTGAAGCTGTGGTAGCGCACGTTGCTGACCATCAATACACCGGCGGCCGCGACCACGATGGTCATCAATACCTTGAAGCCGAGCGACTCCGCATCGAAGGTGTGAAAGACCCAGACACAGCCTGCCACGACGGCCGCCGCGGACGGACTAGGCAGTCCGACGAACCACTTCTTGTCGGTACTGCCGATCTGCACGTTGAAACGCGCCAGTCGCAGCGCCGCGCCGGCGACGAAAATGAACGCCGCGATCCAGCCAATCTTGCCGACATCCTGCAGAATCCAGGTAAAGGCAACCAACGCCGGCGCCATGCCAAAGGAGACCATGTCAGCCAAGCTGTCGAATTCGGCACCGAAGGCACTCTGCGTATTGGTCAGCCTCGCGACACGACCGTCGAGCCCGTCGAGCACCATGGCGACGAAAATGGCAATCGCCGCTTTGGCGTAGTCGCCGTTGATCGCCGCGACGATCGAGTAGAAGCCGGCGAAGAGCGCCGACAGGGTGAACAGGTTGGGCAGCAGGTAGATACCGCGTCGGCGGATCCGCTTGCCGTTTTCCACCGTCTCCTCGATAACCTCGTCCTCGTCATCGAACAGCGGCGAGGTCGCACCAATGGTGATCGTCTCGGGCTCCTGCTCGGAGTGGCGGTCGTCCTGCGTCATGGCGGGAAATCCTTTGATGTCGTTGCGCTGGGGCACGTTAGCGCGCCCATTCTACAGCCTAGCGGGAATCTCGACAGATGCCCGCCACGAGGGCACAACGCAAACGGGGCGCGACTTGTGTCGCGCCCCGCGGCGTTACCGAACGGATCGTGCGATCAGTTCTTGTCCTTGTCGACCAGCTGGTTGGCAGCGATCCACGGCATCATGCCGCGCAGCTTCTCACCCACCTGCTCGATCGGGTGCTCCGCCGTCTGACGACGACGCGCGTTGAGCGAGGCGTAGTTGCAGGCGCCTTCGGCGATGAACATCTTGGCGTACTCGCCGTCCTGGATGCGCTTGAGCGCGTTGCGCATCGCGCCCTTGGAGTGCTCGTTGATGATCTCGCGGCCGGTGACGTACTCACCGTACTCGGCGTTGTTGGAGATCGAGTAGTTCATGTTGGCGATGCCGCCTTCATACATCAGGTCGACGATCAGCTTGAGTTCGTGCAGGCACTCGAAGTAAGCCATTTCCGGCGCGTAGCCCGCTTCGGTCAGCGTCTCGAAGCCCGCCTTCACCAGCTCGACCGCACCACCGCACAGCACGGCCTGCTCGCCGAACAGATCGGTTTCGGTCTCGTCCTTGAACGTGGTCTCGATGATGCCGCTGCGACCGCCACCGATCGCCGCCGCGTAGGAGAGCGCGATCTCCTTGGCCTGACCGGAGGCATCCTGATGCAGCGCGATAAGATCCGGAATGCCGCCGCCACGCACGAACTCGGAGCGTACGGTGTGGCCCGGGGCCTTCGGCGCGATCATGATCACGTCGAGATCGGCGCGCGGCTCGACCTGGCTGTAGTGGATATTGAAGCCGTGCGCGAAGGCGATGGTGGCGCCTTCCTTCAGGTTAGGCTCGATCTCCTGCTCGTAGATCGTCTTCTGGTTCTCGTCCGGCGCCAGAATCATGACGACGTCAGCGGTCTTGCAGGCCTCGGCGACACTGGCCACCTTGAGACCGGCGCTTTCCGCCTTGGCTGCGGAAGACGAGCCCTTGCGCAGCGCCACGGTCACGTCGACACCGGACTCTTTCAGGTTATTGGCATGGGCATGGCCCTGAGAGCCGTAACCGACGATCGTGACCTGCTTGGCCTGAATCAGGGAAAGGTCACAATCCTTATCGTAATAGACGCGCATGGCGGACTCCGAAATCAATTCTGGTGAACGGGTATTGCGTTATCTGTGTCAGCGTTGATGGCCACCGGCGCCGTCTCGTGCGGCGCTCGCATGACGTTGGCTTCATCTGCCGCCACTAGGCTGGCGAAAACGAAGCAAACGTCGAGCCTGCCGCCACGATAAGCCAGGCATCTCGTTGCGTAAAACGCTATATTTGCAATGCAATATCTCAGGAATCGCAACGATGGACGCTCGCCCGCTCAACCACTTTCTCGCGCTGGCCGACCACCTGCATTTCGGCCGCGCCAGCAACGTCTGCCACGTCAGCCCATCGACGCTTTCGCGCTCGATCCGTCAGCTCGAGACGGAGCTCGGCGTCACATTGTTCGAGCGCGATAATCGGCATGTCACGCTGACACGCGAAGGCCAACTGTTCCACGCCTATGCACGTGATGCCCTGGAGCAGTGGCAGGCCCTGCAGCACACCCTGATGGAGGAAACCCGGGAACTGGCCGGAGAGATCAGCATCTACTGCTCGGTGACCGCCAGCTACAGCTTTCTCTACCGCCTCTTGAGCGCGTTTCGCCTGCGCCATCCGCGGATCGAGATCAAGCTGCACACCGGCGATCCGGCCGATGCCATTGCGCGCGTCCAGGCCGAAAGCGAGGACATGGCCATCACCGCCCGCCCCAGGAGCCTGCCCGATACACTCGCGTTCAAACCGCTGGCCACCTCACCGCTGGTCTTTATTGCACCGCGCGACGGCGCCGAATGGCTACCGACCACGCCGGAAACCCCCGATGCCGCGCAGTGGAAACGGGTGCCGATGATCCTGTCAGAGGCGGGGCTGTCGCGGGACCACGCCGATACCTGGTTTCGCGCGCTCGGCATTACCCCGCGCATTTATGCACAGGTCGCCGGCAACGAGGCGATCGTCAGCATGGTCGGGCTCGGCTTCGGCGTCGGTATCGTCCCGCGTATCGTGCTCGACAACAGCCCCCTGCGCGAGCGTATCGCGATCCTGCCGGTGAAGCCGGAGCTGCCGCACTACGACGTTGGCCTCTGCGTACTCAAGCGACGCCTCAAGAACGCGCTGATCGATGCCCTCTGGGCTCAGCTACCGGGATAGAGACACACGCGGGACGCCCAAAAAAAGCGCCCGCCGGCATCACTGCCGTCGGGCGCTTGTCGAGGTCATGCCGGTGGCTAGAGCGAGAGCAGCTTGTCGCCGCGCGCAATGCCGGAGACCCCGGTCCGCGCCACTTCCAGAATACCGATCGGCGCCATCGCCTGCACGAAGGCGTCGAGCTTGCCGCCATCCCCGGTGATCTGCACCGTATAGACGCTCGGCGTGACGTCGACGATCTGCGCGCGGAAGATATCCGCGGTGCGCTTGACCTCGTCGCGCGCCGCCCCCAGCGCCTTGACCTTTACCAGCATCAGCTCGCGCTCGATGTGGTTGCCCTCGGTCAGGTCGACCAGCTTGACCACGTCGATCAGCTTGTTGAGATGCTTGGTGATCTGCTCGATCACCCGGTCATCACCCACGGTCGTGACCGTCAGGCGCGACAGCGACGGCTCTTCGGTCGGCGCCACGTTCAGGGTTTCGATATTGAAGTTGCGTTGGGAGAAGAGCCCCACCACGCGGGAGAGCGCACCCGGTTCGTTCTCCAGCAGAATCGAGATGATATGGCGCATCAGGTCCGCTCCGTCTTCGAAAGCAGCATGTCACGCATGGAGCCGAGGGGCACCTGCATCGGATAGACGTGCTCGAATGGATCGACATAGATGTCGAGGAACACGAGCTCGTTGGTATCGGCAAAGGCGCGCTCCAGCGCCGGCGCCAGCTCCTCGTGCGTTTCCACCTTGAGCGCGGTGAAGCCATAGGCCTCGATCAGCTTGGCGAAGTCCGGCAGCGACTCCATGTAGGAGTGCGCGTGACGCGACTTGTAGTTCAGATCCTGCCACTGGCGCACCATGCCGAGCGACTGGTTGTTCAGATTGACGATCTTGACGCCGGCACCGAACTGCTTACAGGTCGACAGCTCCTGCATCATCATCTGAAAGCTGCCCTCGCCAGTGAAACAGACCACATCATCCTGCGGATAGCTGAGCTTGACGCCCATCGCCGCGGGGAAGCCGAAGCCCATGGTGCCGAGACCGCCCGAGGTGATGAAACGATTCGGCTTGGCGAACTTGTAGTACTGGGCCGCGAACATCTGGTGCTGACCCACGTCCGTGGTCACGAACGCCTCGCCGCGGGTCGCGCGGTAGACCGCCTCGATCACTTCCTGCGGCTTGAGCGCCTCGCCCGGCTTGGAGGGTTCGTAAAGCTTGCCCTCGCGCTCGGCGCGCCAGCCGTCGATGCTCTGCCACCACTCGGCCAGCGCCTCGGGAGCCGCCGACTCGCGCGCCTGCAGCAGGCTGATCATCTCGTTGATGACGCTGCCCGCCGCTCCGACGATCGGCACGTCCGCCCGCACGGTCTTGGAGATCGAGCTGGGGTCGATATCGACGTGCACGATCTTGGCCGTGGGGCAGAACTTCGAGGTATTGTTGGTCACGCGGTCATCGAAGCGCGCCCCGATGGCGATGATCAGGTCGGCATGGTGCATCGCCATGTTGGCTTCATAGCTGCCGTGCATGCCGAGCCAGCCCAGCGATTGACGGTCGCCCTGCGGATAACCGCCGATCCCCATCAACGTGGTGGTGATCGGAAAACCGAGTCGCTGGACCAAGTCCGTCAGCGCCTCCGAGGCACGCCCCGTGACAATGCCGCCGCCGGTGTAGAAGACCGGGCGCCGCGCCTTGAGCATCATCTCGACCGCTTTCTTGATCTGCCCGGTATGCCCGCGGGTGACCGGGTTGTAGGAGCGGATCTTGACCTTCTTCGGGTAGACGTACTCGTAGCGCTCGGTGGGCGCAGTCATGTCCTTCGGAATATCCACGACCACCGGCCCCGGACGACCGGTCGCGGCGAGATAGAACGCCTTCTTCAGCACCTCGGGAATCTCGCTGGGATGCTTGATCGAGAAGCTGTGCTTCACCACCGGGCGGGTCACGCCGACGATATCGGTCTCCTGAAAAGCATCCTCGCCGATCAGATGACTGGCGACCTGGCCGCACAGGACCACCATCGGAATCGAATCCATGTAGGCAGTCGCAATGCCGGTCACGGCATTGGTCGCGCCAGGGCCGGAGGTAACCAGAACCACGCCGGGCTTGCCGGACGCGCGTGCATAGCCGTCGGCGGCGTGGGTGGCGGCCTGCTCATGGCGGACGAGGATGTGCTGAACGCTATCCTGACGGAACAGGGCATCGTAGATATGCAATGCCGCCCCGCCCGGATAGCCGTAGATACGCTCGACGCCTTCATCCTTCAGAAAGCGGGCGATCATATCGGCGCCGGAAAGTAATTCCACTGCTGAGTCTCCCCTGGAGGTTCGAGTGCCACTTCGCTTTTCCTTCGGCGGGAAGCGTAAAAGCGAAGCTCAATCGCGGCGGTACGCCGCTGCCGATGTCGAATCGGCGCCTGATGCCATCATCCTGGCGGCTGGGCCCGGGGTGGGGACCCGCACTCATAGGCGCCGGACAAGCCGTTGGCCGGCCCGATGCCTGGCACGGCAGATCGCCGTGTCGGGGTTGGCGGGAACAGGCGGTTGGCCCGTGCCCCTATGTCCTGAGAAAAAATCCTGAGAGAGCGTGCTGAGCCAGCCCTCCCGACAGGCGGGTAAAGGCCACACAGGACCTACCCTTCACGCAGCGGCCGGGGATCGCCCGAAATGACTGCGCCCGCCATCAGGAATCGCCTAGATTCCACCAGCGCCCCCGGGCTGTCAACCTCCTATCCTGGCCGATGCAGCGGACCTGGCAAAAACCACTGCATGACATCCAATCCGCCGACTAAAGTCTTAGCGAACGGGATGATGACCGCACGACCCGACTGCGGGTTCAGGCCGAGCGACGCCGGCAGTCGCAGATGAGCCATAAAAAAGCCCGCGACGCTTGGCGCCGCGGGCGGAAAGACGGTCAGGACGCGACCGTTCATCGTCGGTCGACGGCGGCCCGTGCCGCCGTCGGAAAGCCCCTCGCGTTTAACGCGAGGCCTGGTTACTTGGTGAAAACGAGATGATCGCCCTCGGCGGTGACCCGGATGGTATCGCCCGGGGCGAACTCGCCCGACAGCAGATCCTGCGCCAGCGGGTTCTCGATCCGGCTCTGGATCGCGCGCTTGAGCGGACGCGCCCCGAAGACCGGGTCGAAGCCGACCACGGCCAGCTGCGCCATGGCTTCGTCGCTGATCTCTAGGGCCAGGTCGCGTTCGGCCAGCCGATGGCGCAGTCGATCGAGCTGGATCGAGGCGATGGCCTGGATCTGCTCCTGACCGAGCGCGTGGAAGACCACCACTTCGTCGATACGGTTGATCAGTTCCGGGCGGAAGTGGTTGCCCACTACCGTCATCACCGCATCACGCATCGCCGCATAGTCGGCGTCGTCGCCACCCATACGCTGAATCACGTCGGAGCCCAGGTTCGATGTCATCACGATCACGGTGTTGCGGAAGTCCACCGTACGACCCTGACCATCGGTCAGGCGACCATCCTCCAGCACCTGCAGCAGGATGTTGAAGACATCCGGGTGCGCCTTCTCGACTTCATCCAGCAGCAGTACCGAATAGGGCTTGCGGCGTACCGCTTCGGTCAGATAGCCGCCCTCCTCGTAACCGACATACCCCGGCGGTGCGCCGATCAGTCTCGCCACGGAGTGCTTCTCCATAAACTCGGACATGTCGATGCGCACCATGGCCTCCTCGGTGTCGAACAGGAAGCTGGCGAGCGACTTGCACAGCTCGGTCTTGCCCACCCCGGTCGGCCCGAGGAACAGAAACGAGCCGTTGGGCCGGTTGGGGTCGGCCAGGCCGGCGCGTGAACGTCGCACGGCGTTGGAGACCGCATTGACCGCCTCGTCCTGCCCGATGACACGCTCGTGCAGTGCCATTTCCATCCGCAGCAGCTTGTCGCGCTCGCCTTCGAGCATCTTGGCGACCGGAATCCCGGTCCAGCGCGAGACCACCTCGGCGATCTCCTCTTCGGTGACGTTGGAGCGCAACAGGCGATGATCGGCCGCGTCGCTCTCCTCACCTTCATTCTCGCTGCTCTCGGCAATCTGACGTTCGAGCTTCGGGATGACGCCATACTGCAGCTCGGACATGCGCCCCAGGTCGCCCTGGCGCCGTGCCGCTTCTAGGTCGATACGCGCCTGCTCCAGCTCGGCCTTGTACTGGGCGGCCCCCTGGATGCTCGCCTTCTCGGCCTTCCAGACTTCGTCGAGATCGGCATACTCGCGCTCCAGCTCGCCAATCTGCGTCTCGAGATTCTCGAGCCGCTTACGCGACGCCTCGTCAGTCTCCTTCTTCAGCGCCTCGCGCTCCATCTTGAGCTGGATCAGACGCCGATCGAGACGATCCATCTCCTCCGGCTTGGAGTCGAGCTCCATGCGGATGCGCGACGCCGCCTCGTCGATCAGATCGATCGCCTTGTCGGGCAGCTGGCGGTCGGTGATATAGCGCGTCGACAGCTTAGCGGCCGCAATGATGGCCGAGTCGGTGATATCGACACCGTGATGCACCTCGTAGCGCTCTTTCAGCCCACGCAGGATGGCGATCGTATCCTCCTCGCTCGGCTCGTCGACCAGCACTTTCTGGAAACGACGCTCGAGCGCGGCATCCTTCTCGATATACTGGCGATACTCGTCGAGCGTGGTCGCGCCGACGCAGTGCAACTCGCCGCGGGCCAGCGCCGGCTTCAACATGTTGCCGGCATCCATGGCGCCGTCCGCCTTTCCGGCACCGACCATGGTATGCAGCTCGTCGATGAAGAGGATGACGCGCCCCTCTTCCTTCGCCAGTTCATTCAGCACCGACTTCAGGCGCTCCTCGAACTCGCCGCGGAACTTGGCGCCGGCGAGCAGCGCGCCCATATCGAGCGACAGCACGCGCTTGTCCTTGAGTCCCTCCGGCACTTCGCCGTTGACGATACGCTGCGCCAGTCCCTCGACGATGGCGGTCTTGCCGACCCCGGGCTCGCCGATCAGCACCGGATTATTCTTGGTGCGCCGCTGCAGCACCTGAATCGTGCGACGAATCTCGTCATCGCGACCGATCACCGGGTCGAGCTTGCCATCATGGGCACGCGCGGTCAGGTCGAGCGTGTACTTCTCCAGTGCCTCGCGCTTCTCCTCGGCGTTGGCATCGTCGACGTTGGCACCGCCGCGGACCTCGCTGATAGCCGTGGCGAGGCGCTTGCGGTCAAGCCCGGCCTGGGTCAGCACCTTGGCCACACCGCTCTTCATGTCGAGCGCCGCGAGCAAAATCAGCTCGATCGCGATGTATTGATCGCCACGGCTCTGCGCCTCGCGGTCGGCCAGGTTGAATAGCCGCGCCAATTCCTGACTCATGCTGACGTTGCCGTCGAACTGCCCCACTTCGGGCAGATTGTCGAGATGGTTCGACAGCCCCTCGCGCAGCCGGCTGACGTCGCCGCCGGCCTTCTGAACCAGCGCTTTGACGCCGCTGTCGCGCATCTCGAGCAGCGCCAGCAGCAGGTGGCCAGGGTCGAGCTGATTGTGTCCGCGCCCCACGGCCAGCGACTGCGCTTCGGCCAGGGCATTCTGCAGCTTGGTCGTCATGCGATCCATACGCATACGTTCACCTCCAAGAGCCGCCTCTCGGCGTGAGGCAGCGTGTTAGTTCATCAGTTGACACTAAAATGGAGGTATGTTTGGACTTTTCAAGCGCGTCGAATGAAAAATTCGCTGCGCCATCTTGCCGCAGGCGAATGGCATTCATGACCCGAGGCACCCCAAAGCGTATGCTGAAGCGTTGGAGCGCCCGAATCCGCGCGGGAGCCGAATTTCTGGAGAGGGCGCTATCTCGGCCCGCTGCTCGATCCAGCGCTGGCATGACAACCAATGAGAGCGACGATGGTGACACTCACGGATCGACAACAGGCGATAGCGGGGCTGGTGATGTTCGGCGCTTTGCTACTGGCCTTCGTGATTCATCTGATCTATCGCCTTTACACCGTCCGACGCTACGACCGGCAACTGTCGCAGGCAGGCGTGCCGCCCGCGCACTTCGATCTCATGGGCGGGCGCATCTGGCTATATATGCGAGCGGCATTCACGCCGAACTGGTTCGATCGGCATCAGCGTCGACAATATCTGTTCGATCCGGCATTACTCGCCCCCGTGATCACCCGCCTGGACAAACTGCTGATGGTGACGCAGCTCGTCCCATGTGTGCTGTTTTTCGGACTGCTGCTGTTTTTCAAGCTCGGCACGTGAGTTTCGGTCGGTGGCGTAGCCTCTCGTCGTCGCGGTAAAGCCCGTCTTAGCGCAGCCAGATCACGCTGGCCATGCGCCCGGTACGCCCGTCGTCGCGGCGGTGGGAATAAAAACGCGATTCATCGCAGGCCGTGCAGAAGTGGCCGCCGCTGATGGCCTGGATGCCGAGCCTTTCGAGACGCAGGCGTGCCAAACGATAGAGATCGGCCATATGGTGGTTGAGCCGGTAGGGGCTGCGCTCGAAAGCGCTTTCCGCCTCCGGCTGGACGGCAACGAAGGTCTCGAACACTTCCGGGCCAACCTCGAATTGGGCATTCGAGATGGCCGGCCCCAGCCAGACCATCAACTCCGCCGGATCGCCCCCCATCGCCGCCACGCAGGCTTCCAGCACGCCACCGGCGAGGCTGCGCCAGCCGGCGTGGGCCAGCCCGACCCGGGTGCCCTGGCGATCGCAGAAGAACACCGGCAGGCAGTCGGCCGTGAGAATCACGCAGGCGTGGCGGCGGTCGAAGGCGACCGTGGCATCGGCCTGCGGCGGCTGTGTGCGATAGACCTCCTGATACTGCTGCATCACGCGAGCGCCGTGAACCTGATCGAGCCAGAAGAGCGGCCGATCGTCACCGACCTCGGCGGTCAGCATCTCGCGACAGCGGGCCACGCTGGCCGGATCGTCGCCGACGTGCGCGGCGGGGTTGAACGCCGCGAAATCGCCCTCGCTCGGCCCGGTCTCGCGGGTTGTCACAAAGGCGCCGACCGTGCTCGGCGCCGGCCAGTCCGGCAGCAGCAGCGTCGGCGCGGCGATCTCGCTCGACGGTTCACGGCTCATGCTCCGCCCTCCTGATCCTCGCGCAAGGCATCCAGCAGCAAATAGAGATCGTCCGGCAGCGGCGCCTGACACTCGACGGGCGCCCCGCTCACCGGATGTGTGAAACACAGCTTGTGCGCATGCAGCGCCTGACGCGGAAACTCGCGCAGCAGCGTCTTCAGCGCCTCGCCGGCACCGGCCGGCAGCTTGAGACGACCACCGTAGACGGGATCGCCCACCAGTGGATGACGCACGTGCGCCATGTGGACGCGAATCTGGTGCGTGCGCCCGGTTTCCAGCCGACAGCGCACGTGGGTATGACCGCGAAAGCGCTCCTTGACCCGATAGTGGGTGACCGCGGGCTTGCCGCCATCGGTCACCGCCTGACGCTGACGCTCCCGCGGGTGGCGGCCGATCGGCGCATCCACCTTACCCCCGGCGGTCATGGTGCCGACCACGATAGCATCGTACTCACGCGAGACGCTGCGCGCCTGTAGCTGCTCGACCAGCGCGGTCTGCGCCTCCAGCGTGCGTGCCACCATCATCAGTCCGGTCGTGTCCTTGTCGAGACGGTGGACGATACCGGCACGCGGTATCGCTGCCAGCCCCGGGTAGTGATAGAGCAGGGCGTTGAGCAGCGTGCCGTCCGGATTGCCGGCGGCTGGGTGCACCACCAGCCCGGCAGGCTTGTCGATCACCAGTACCGCATCGTCCTCGTAGACGACCGTCAACGGTATGGCCTGCGGCTCCCAGCGGGTCTCTTCCTGGAGCTGGGTATCCAGCACCAGCTGCTCGCCACCCAGGACCTTGTCCTTGGGGCGGCCCTGGCGGCCATCGATGGTCAGTTCGCCCTGCTGAATCCAGCTCTTGAGACGCTCGCGGGAAAATTCGGGAAACACCTCGGCCGCCGCCTGATCCAGGCGCCGTCCAACCAGATGCTCGGGGATGCGCTCGTCACGCTTCAAGATGTCGGCCATACGTGGTGATCGTTCCGTGTCGCCGCTGCCGGGAAAAGGGCCCGGAAACCCGCGCTCGCCCTGCGATGCAGAACCGGCCTGGCGTGCCGGTCGATGGCGCGCCGAACCCGCGTGGTGGCATGGTGCACACGCGTAGGCATTCGCGCGACGTTTCCTTTATAGTGGGTCGGATTCGGCGGATTCTAGCATGCCCGCCAAGGATTGGTTGATACGAGGATGACGATGCGATTTTCAGCGCGATTCCCCGCACTGGGCGCCCTGGTGGTGGCGGGCGCCCTGCTCGCCGGTTGCGCCAGCAATGAACCCGCTCCCGAACTGCAGGAGCAGGATCTCTACCAGCAGGCCCAGAGCTCGCTTGACGCCGGACGCTACAGCACGGCCGTGACCCAGCTCGAAGCACTCGATACCCGCTATCCGTTCGGTCGATTCGCCGAGCAGGCTCAGCTCGAGCTGATCTACGCCTACTATCAGGTGGAGAACTGGGAGCAGGCACGCGCCGCCGCCAGCCGCTTCATCCGTCTGCATCCGGATCATCCGCAGATCGATTACGCCTACTACATGCGGGGTCTGGCCGCCTATCAGGCCGGGCGTTTCAGCCTCGAAGGGCTGGAGCTGATCGATATCTCCAAGCGCGACCTCGGCGCCTCTCGCGACGCCTACGTCGACTTCGGCGAGCTGGTCCGCCGCTTCCCGGATAGCGCCTACGCCCCAGACGCGCGCCAGCGCATCGTTTACCTGCGCAACGTCATGGCTCGTCACGAACTGCAGGTGGGTGACTTCTATCTGCGCAAGGGCGCCTACGTGGCCGCCGTCGAGCGCGGCCGCTGGGTCATCGAACACTACCCGAAGTCGACCGCCACGCGCGATGCCCTGGCCGTCATGGTGGAAGGCTACCTCGGACTCGGCATGCGAGATCGCGCCGAGAACGTGCTGCAGACGCTGATCCAGAACGACCCGGACAACGACCAGCTCGACGGGCAGACCTTCGTGCCGCGTCATGTCGATGTCGACCCGCCGCTGACGGCACAGGGCTAGCCGTCGCAGCCCGCGTCGAGCTCCCAAAAAAAGCCAGCGACCTCTGTCGCTGGCTTTTTTGATAGCGTCAGACAGCCAAGGGCTCGACTAGCTGCCGGGCTGCCAGCCATTGACGATCGGATAGCGCCGGTCGCGGCCAAACCCTCTGAGCGTCACACGAACGCCCACCGGGGCCTGGCGCCGCTTGTACTCGTTGCGGTCGACCAGTTTGACCACGCGATAGACGTCGTCGTGGGCGAATCCCGCCTCGATGATGGCCTCGGCGCTCATGTCACCCTCGATGTAGCGCTCGAGGATGCCATCGAGCACGTCGTAGCCCGGTAACGAGTCACTGTCCTGCTGATCCGGCGCCAACTCGGCCGACGGCGGGCGGGTAATGACGCGCTCGGGGATCGCCGGCTCCTGCGTATTGCGCCAGGTCGCAAGACGATAGACCCAGGTCTTGTAGACATCCTTGAGCGCATTGTAGCCGCCGACCATGTCGCCATAGAGCGTGGCATAGCCCACGGCCATTTCGCTCTTGTTGCCGGTCGTCTGAACCATCAATCCCTTCTTGTTGGAGATCGCCATCAGCAGTACCCCGCGCACGCGGGACTGCAGATTCTCCTCGGTGGTGTCGGCCTCGAGCCCGCTGAAGCTCTCGGCCAGCGTCGCGGTGAATGCTTCCACCATCGGCGCGATCGGCATCACCTCGTAGGCGACGCCCAGCATCTTCGCCTGCTCGGCGGCATCGGCGCGCGAAATCTCCGCCGTATAGTGATACGGCATCATGACCGCGTGCACCCGATCCGGCCCCAGTGCATCGACGGCGATGGCCAGCGACAGCGCCGAATCGATGCCGCCGGAGAGCCCCATCACGACGCCCTGGAAGCCGCTCTTGTTGACGTAGTCGCGCAGCCCCGTCACCAGCGCACAATAGAGATTTTCCTCGGCACCCGGTAGCGGCTCGCGCTCGCCGGGCTCGGGGTGCCAGCCTTGGGAGGTCTGCACGAAACGGACCGGCATCAGCCCCACCTGCCAGAACGGCGCGCGGATGGCGACGTCGCCGGCGGCGTCAAGAATCAGCGAGCCGCCATCGAACACCAGCTCGTCCTGACCGCCAATGGCGTTGACGTAGACCAGCGGCTTGCCGACCTCACGCGCTCGGCCGGCGAACAGACGCTCGCGCTCGGCCGGCTTGTCGAGATGAAACGGCGAGGCGTTAAGCGTGACCAGCACATCGGCGCCGGCCTCGGCGACCTGGCGAACCGGGGCGCCATCCCACAGATCCTCGCAGATGAGGATACCGAGCCGCGCGCCAGCATGGGTCACGACCATGGGCTCGTGCCCGGGTTCGAAATAACGATCCTCGTCAAAGACCTGATAATTCGGCAACGCCTGCTTGGCGTATTCGCCCAGCCACTCGCCGCCGCGTAGCGCACCGGCCAGGTTGTAACGCTGCCCGTCACGCATGCCGGGGTAGCCGATGATCACCAGGGTTTCCGGGGCGATGCGCGCCAGCTTTTCCGCCATCTCCTGGTGCGCCGCCTGCAGGCGAGACTCCATCGCGTCGCGCAGCAGCAGGTCCTCCGGCGGATAGCCGGTCAGAAACAGTTCACTGAAGACGACCACGTCGGCACCGTGCTCGATGCGCGCCTCGCGTACCGCCTCGATCGCGGCCGCCGTATTGCCGGCGATATCGCCGACCAGCGGATCCAACTGCGCCATTACCAGGGTCAGTTCTTGCATCGCTCCACTCTTCTCCAGACGGGGGCGTCCTTCTCCAGACAGGGCGTCGCTGCCGGCGAATCCTCGACCGGCGTGCGTGCCATCGGCACGACGACTCTTGGCTTATTTTCGCGCATGCCGGGGAGAGAGGCAAAACGGCAGCAGTTTCGCTCGTCTCACGCTCCATCGACCGGCGAGGGGCAACGCCCCGCGACAGCACACGCCGAACGGCTAGCTGGGCGCCGACAGCCAATAGGGACGCGGATCGACAATCGGCTCGCAGCCGATCAATTGATCGACCAGCAGCCGTGTCGCGGCCGGCGCCAGCACTAGCCCGTTGCGAAAGTGACCCGCGTTGACGTGCAGCCCTTCGAACCCCGGCACAGCACCGATAGCCGGCACGCCATCCGGCGACCCTGGCCGTAACCCCGCCCAGTGGTGCTCAACCGGACAGTCGGCGAGCGCCGGCACGATCGACAGGGCGCTCGCGTAAAGCGAGGCTCGCGCTGCCGCCGTCGTCTGCTTGTCGAACCCGACCTCCTCGAGGGTCGATCCGGCCAGAACACGACCATCGGCCCGAGGGATAACGTAGCGGCCGTCCTTCAGCACCACGCGCTCGACCAGCCCCGGCGGCGCTCGAAACAGAATCATCTGCCCGCGCACCGGCCGTATCGGCAGCGCCACGTCGACCGTGTCCAGCAGCTCGCGCGACCAGGCCCCCGTGCAGACCAGCGTCTGTCCGGCGTGCAACTCGCCCGTCAGCGTCTGTACGCCATGAATCACCCGTCCCGTGCGGGCAAACCCGGTCACCGTCACGCCCTCGTGCAGCGTGACCTGCGACATCTGCCGGAGTCGCTGGCGCAACGCCTGCCCCAACCGCGGGTTACGGATGCTGCCCAGCGTCGGCATCCACAGCGCGCTGTCGAAGCCTGGCGCGGCACTGGGCTCGCGCGCATAAAGGGCCTCGGCGGCGATTCGCTCCAGTGGTTTGGCCATCTCTCGCGCCCAGTTCAACGCCGGCTCGACATCGTCGACGCGCAGATAGAGCAACCCCTTCTGCCGATACTCCGGGTCGATGCCGGTCTCCTCGTGCAACCGCCCGGCGAGTTCGGGATAGCGGCCCTCCGACCAGCGCGACAAGGCCGAAATCGGTCGCGAGTAGCGCCAGGGATAGAGCGGCGAGACAATACCGCCGCCGGCCCAGGACGCCTCGCGCCCGCACTCGCCGCGTTCGACCAGTGCCACCGATGCCCCGGCATCGGACAGCTGCAGCGCCGTCATCATGCCAATGACGCCGCCCCCCACGATCAAGAAATCCGACATCCCGCCGATATCCCTGCAAAAGCTCGAGTCTATCATCCACAGCCGTCACGGAACTTGCCATGCCCTGCCATTCAGGACCGGCCCTCGTCTCGCGACAGACCGGCTTCACGCTGATCGAGCTGCTGATCGTTCTGGTCGTGGCAGGCATCGTCGCCGGCCTCGGCTTCTCCGCCGGCCAGTGGATCGATCGACGACATCTGGATGAAGAGACCCAGGCCCTGCACCAGCGCCTGGAGGCGTTGCGCCAGCTGACAACCGCCACACGCCGCGAGTGGCAGCTGTGCCCGCTCGCGCCCGGCGGCGGCACGGCCTGCGGCGAGAACTGGCAGGCCGGCTACCAGTGGGATCTTGTCTCCGGCGACGGCGGTCATCTGGCGGGACGACATGCGGTCGAAGGCGTGACACTCGATTGGAACCACAGTGGCAACCCGGTCTTCGCCAGCGCGCCGTGGCAGTTCCATACCGCCATGGGCAGCTTTTCCCTCTGCAACGACAGCGGCGGCAACCGTATCACCATCAACAATGCGGGGCGGATACGCGTCGAGGAAGGCAACGACACGGGCTGCACGGACTGAAGGCCAGCAGACGGCGTGGCACTAACGTGGCGTGGCGGCCTCGACAGCCCTGGCCTCGGACGTGGCGAAAGGACGGGAGACGGGAATGCACTGCTCGACGCGCTGCCAGCGCTGCGGGGCCTCGCGGGCGAGAACACGTGCCAGCACGCGCTCCGCCTGCTGGGGGGATGCATCGTTCGTCGCGGCCCGAGGCGTCGTGGCCCGAGCCGCTTCGGTCAACGCGATATATCGAATCTCCAGCGACCCGTCGGCCTGACGCACGCGGCACTTGCGCTCGTCAGCCCAGGCACCGGCCGCGACGAACACCAGCAGCAAGCAGATCGCCCCCCGCCTCACCATGCTCCCCACTCCATATCGTCACGGACCAAGCCGCGATCGCCGCGCGAGTCCAGCCACAGCACGCCGAGTTCCGACGCCGTATCGCGCGGCGTCGCGGTCATGCGCACGAACTGCCCGTCGACCCCGGCATCCTCATCCTCTCCGCTCGTGCCGCACCCCGGCTGTGAGCCGCAGATCGCTAACGTATAGTCGTCGTTCTCCCATGAGGTGCCGCCCAGGGTCGCCAGGTCGGGAGCATACTGCAGATACTGCCCGTAGTAGCTCTCCTGGCGTGCCATGGCCGACTGCAACAGCGCCTGCGCGGCACTGCGCCGGGAGCGCTCGATGTACTGCTGGTAGCTGGGAATGGCAATCGTCGCCAGAATGCCGACGATGACGACGGCTATCATCAACTCGATCAAGGTCATACCGCGCTGCTTGCGCCTCATGGAGCCGCCTCCGTCATGTCATACCAGTAGGTGCGGCGCGTGCGATAAGGCAGCGCCAGCCCGCCTGCATCGCCCCGCGCACCTTCGCCGACCAGCCGTCCCAGATTCGCGGCGCCGACGCCCTGCAGGAACAGCTCGCCATCACGCACGATCAACGACGGCCGGCTCAGCAAATACTCGCCGGCCTCGACAGCACGCGCATTGCGATCGAGCGCCTCGTCGGGAAAGTTCACCGCCCGCGCACCCCGAGCGGTCAACAGCTCGAGCCCGAACAGATAACTGCGGCCGATGACCGGCACGCAGATCGATGTCGGCACCTCGGGCACATAAGCGGAGAAGTAGACCACGCCGTTGATGGTCACGCTCTCGGAAAGTACCTTGGCACCCGGCAGCGGCAGCGCGTAGGCGTTGTCCAGGTAGAGAACCCAGCCGGATCCTTGCGCCCAGACGGCAGCACAGCGATCGCCCGGTTCCGCACTGTCTCGCTGCTGGCAGTAGGTTTCCCCCGTGACGTCCGCCAGATCCGTCGGCTCGGCCGGAGTCACGACATCGTCGACCTCGACGCCGGCGACGCTGGCCGGGTCGCGTACTACAAAGAAAGCATCGCGCACCGCAGCGCCGCTGCCCCCCTCGCCGCCGGACTTGGGATTGGCGCGGTCCCCACTCCCGACCAGCAGTAGGTCCTGCTGACGCCCCCCGACGGCCAGACTGACGAAATCGATGCTGTTGTAGAAACGGCGATTGTCGCGGCCGGCGCCGCCGAGCGCGGCGACCTGGCGGAGACGCCACGCCGAGGGCGTGCTGCCGGCGAGATCGAGCCGCCACAGACTACCGCCGACATCGCCGAGATAGACGCGATCGGCGACGCCGTCGCTGTCGATATCGACCACCTCGGGGGCGGCGGGAATGGCGTGACGGAAGACGCCGTTGCCGATGAATCGCCCGGGCAGACTCGCATCGGCGCGATAGACCAGCGAGCCGTCGAGCGCATCGACGATATACACCGCCCGCCCTGCACGGTCGGGCGTGCCGGCATCGCGCCCCGGATCGTCCCGCCCGTCGTCGTAGCCACCGCCGATCACGAAAACCGGATTGGCATGCCCCGGCACCCGTGTCGGGATCGGCGCCGCCCAACTCTGGCCGAGCTCGGCGAAGTCGCCGGTGGGCGCGATCTCCCAGGCCAGCCGCGGCGAGGTGGGATCGCTGACATCGAGGGCGTAGTAGCGGCTTCCACCACGGCGCAGGCCGAACGCCAGGATGACCCGATCGCCGTCACTGGCACGAATGCGCCCGTCACCGTTGGTATCGATGCGCACATAGGACGCGGGTCCATCGATGCCGTAAGGGTGCTGCAGCGTGTCGTCCGAGGAAACGACCTCACGATTCTCGCGCAGCACCGCGTGCAATGGCCCGAGGGCCTGCGGTGTGAAGGCCCACCGTTCCTCGCCGGTATCGCCGTCGACGAAGTGCAGGAAGCCGGCATTGGTACCGAAGGCCAGGTAGAGCTTCTCGTCATCCTGGCTCTCGCCGCCGTAGTTGAGCGCGATCGGATCCGAGTGGAGGATATCGCCGAGAAGCCATGGCCGAGCCTCTTCGCGATCGCCATCCCCATCCTCATCCTCGGTATCCCGGCCACGGCTCCAGTCGAGCAGCGTCGCCAGCGCCTGATTCGATGTCTCGTCCGGCAGGCCCCAGGCCGACGGGTCGCGCATCCACCCCTGCCCGGCGCTGAAGTCACTCAAGCCACCATCGACGTCTGTCACGATCCGGCGGCCGTCGTGGCCAGCACTTCGCAGCGACCGGTCGACCGCACGGCGCAGCAGCCCGCCAACGCCGCCCGCCTCGACCGTGTTGCCGTCCGGCTCGTCGAGAGCCAGCGTATCGCTCCACCAGGTCCAGGCCGTGTCCAGAATATCGCCGGTCGACGGATTGAACGCCTCGCGTCCCTGCCGGTCCGCCCACGATTCCTGCGCTACGAATCGCAGGCGCTTGAGGTTGCCACTCCAGCGCGGCGTGTTGCGCGGCAGAAAGCGCGGCAGGTAGAGCCGGTCGAAGCTCTGGGTGTTGCTGGTGAAGGCGGCGGAGACCGCCGGCGCGGAGAAGGTCGTGCTGCGCGAAAGAATATCGTCGATCGCCACCTGAAACGCCGAATAGAGCTGGTCCGCATTGGTGGCGGTGAAATACCCAACGCAGGCCCCATTGCCATGATAGCGGGTATCCTGGCGTGCAATCGGGCAGCTATCACCATCGACGTTGAGCGGCGAAGCGGTATCCGCCAGCAGTTGCTGGTCGGTATCGAAGCCAATGGTATAGGTCGTGACCGGCCCCCGCTCGGTCTCGTCATCGGAGAAGGTCTCGAGCCGCTGCATATACTCGGCCAGCTCCGGCATGCAGTTCTGTTCACTCGTGGGTTGCGCGTAACGGTCCAGGGAAGGATAGCTACGACAGCCTCGAAAGAAGCTCTGACCCGCCACCAGAGAACGGATATCGTTGTTGGTATCAGTGTCATTTTGCGGAACGCCATCCGTCATGTAGATCACGTAGATCGGCTCGCAGGGGCGCAGCGGTGAACGATATCGATACCCCGCAATCGCAGAAGAGGCATAGGCTGGGTTGGTATCGGCGCGATCGCGAGAGCGGGTCCCGTTCGCAGGCTCCACCCCGGCGAAATAGCGATAGATTTCGTAGTAGGTCTCGCAAAGCGGTGTCGACGTGCGCGGTTGTAAACTCTGAACCGCCCCGAGCAGCGCACGTCGCTGTTGATCGCTACTGTTCTGTCCCTCCCCTGGCAAGGGAAAGATGACCCTCCCCCCATCGGGAGACATGCCATTGTAATTGAAGATTGACAGGCCGAAGTTGACGTTGGGGTTGTCGCGCACCAGGTTGTCGATGACCGACCGGGCAATGGCGACCTTGGTTTCACTGCCCTGCTCGCTGGGCACGACGTCGCGCATGCTCCCCGAGGTATCGAAGAGGATCATCACCTGCGGATTGCCCCCGCGCTCCTCGATATCGTAGAGACTGCGATAGATATCGGTATCGTCGGCGTGAGTGCCGCCGCCGAAGAGCACCAGCAGCATTAGCACCAGAACACGGGAAGCGAGCGTTAGTGTCTCTGCGCCGGGGGTGTCTGTGTTCATGGCGTCTGCGTGCCTCGTGGGCCATTGAAGATACCCGCGCGGCTGTCGCCGCCGGAAGAGACGTTGATCGTCTCGACCAGCAGTCCCAACACCTGGGAAGAGCCAGCTCGGCTGACCGTCTGCTCACCCGTGCCACTTAGCTCTACAGGCAGGCAGCTGCCGCTCGAATAACCGGTAACGAGACAGTCGTAGCCGGGTCGCAGCAATTCGATCGAGAGCGCCAGGGTCTGGCCATCGCGAGCCGATGGTGAACCGCCCGACTCGTCCGCGACCGCCTCCTGCCAGTCTCGAGGCTCGCCCGCCTGCGCGGTCTGGGTGATCGTACGAATCGTTTCGGTCTCACGGCTGGCCGCGACCAAGCGGCTGTCGAGCGCCTGGAACAGGCTGCGCGACTGCTGCTGCACCACGCCGATGCGCGACTGCGAGATCACGGTCTCGACCAGTGCCGCGGCCACGATCGCCAGCAGCAGCAGGAAGATCAGGCTCATGATCAACGCCGCACCACGCTGATATCGCGCGCTCGGCTGCGCGAACCTCGGCCGCGCCGTTAGCAAGCCGCCCCGCTCATGGCGCATCGCCGTCTCCCATCCGGTGCATCTCGATCGGTACGACGAAGGTGAAGCGGCGATATAAGCGCCCCGGCGCGCTCGCGACTTCACGCCCGTCGCTCAAGCGATAGACGGCCGTCTCGCGATAGGTGGCACGCACCGCGACCGAGACCACGGCGTCGATCTCGACCGCATCGACTCTCGGCATGATCGCCGCGGACAACGTCTCGGTTGCCCTCCAACCGTTCTCGTCGTGCCAGCGAAAGGCCAGCGCCTCCACGCCCTGCAGCACCTCCTGGCTGGCCAGACCACTGCCGGTGATCCATAGCCGACGCAGGGCGTCGTTATCTTCGCTCAGATAGTAGAGGCTACCGCCGTACTGCCAGTGATCTTCGGGCTCGGCGCGCTCGGGGGTCGCGGGCGGCGCACCGTCGCTGAAGAATCCGATGAACGGATAGAAACTGCTGATGGCCGGGCCGTCGCAGCCTGCTGATTCGCAGGGCTCGGACGCATAGCGCACGGCCACGAACGTCTGCTCCTCGCGCGGCTCGTGCAGCGAGCAGCCCGCGGGCGACTGACGCGACGCCCACACGCCCAGCGGCCGATCCGCCGTGGCGACGCTCGCCTCCTCGCCGCGCCCGAAGGCGAAATCACCCTCGCAGTCGTTATCGAGCGTCAGGTTGCCGGTGCGTTCGGCGGCCGCCGGCACTCGCCCCCAGAAGTCGGCGCGTCGAAACTCGTCGCTCAGTCGGCCGTGCAGAAAGCGCATGCGCGCATCGAGCGTCGCCCGCGCCTCGGCCTCCTGTGCCCCGCCGGCGCTGGCCAGATAGATTCGCGACACGGCCAGGATCATGATGACGCCGATCGCCAGCGCGATCATCAATTCGATCAGCGAAACCCCGGCCTGACGGGCCCCATGCCCTCGTGGGCGTCTCAGGCCAATCACGACTCGCCCACCCAGGCATCGAGCCGAACCCAGCGCTGATAGGGGCCATTGTCGCGCGCCGCGACGCAATCGGGCAGCGCCTCCGGCGGCGTCATGGGCAGCCGAGCCTGCCAGACCAGCACGACCGAGACCTCGGTTGTCTCGACGCGCGAGACGCAGACACGCGGCGCGGGGAGCGACCGACGCGCCAGCATCTCCTGCCCCCAGGCGTTCAGGTCCGCCGGCGGCGTCTCGGTCGCAGCCGGCGCGTCGCCAGCATCACTCGCGCCCGTCGTTTCGTAGGCACCGAGATAGCCGTCGAGGTGGTCGGCGCGCAGCTTGACCCGTTCGAGCAGGTCTTCCGCCAAGATCGTGGCGGTACTGCGAAAGCCCGCTTCCTGACCCAGCCGGGTCTGCTCGGCCAGCAGCCGCGCGGTACCCAGTAGACCGATGCTGAACACCGCCACGGCAACCAGCACTTCGATCAGCGACAGGCCACGCTGACGCACCGGCGCCGACGCCGGTTCGTTCGAGATTGGCCCGTTCGAGATTGGCCCGGCCGAGATTGGCATGGATCGCTCGTAAGCTCCGTCTCGTCGCGACGTCGTCAAGACGCCAGCGATCGTGTCACGCGCCAGGGTAGCGCGCTCGGGAGAGAAAAAGCGGCGGTGTCGGCAAAGGCCGGCAATGCCACGTCGATAAGCACGTTATCGACCGGCCGGCGGGAAAGTTTAGGCAGGCCCTGCACCGGCTGGTGCAGGGCCGCGCGAGCGAAGAGCGCCGTCTGAAGCGTCACTCAGCGCTGGCGATGACCCGCTCGCGCAGTTCGCGCGGCATGGAGAAGGTGATGGTTTCCGGACGACCGTCGAGCTCTTCCGGCGCGTCGGCACCGAGCGCCTTGAGCCGCTCGATCACGCCGTTGACCAGGACTTCCGGCGCGCTGGCACCGGCCGTAATGCCGATGGTGCCAACGCCCTCGAGCCAGCTCGCCTCGATCTGCTCGGCATCGTCGATCAGATGGGCCGGCGTACCGATCCGTTCCGAGAGTTCGCGCAGGCGATTGGAGTTGGAGCTGTTGACGCTGCCGACCACCAGTACCAGGTCGGACGTATCGGCCAGTTCGCGCACCGCGTCCTGCCGGTTCTGGGTGGCGTAGCAGATGTCGTCCTTGCGCGGCCCCTGAATCTCGGGGAAGTGCTCGCGCAGGGCGTCGATCACCTTGGCGGTGTCGTCCATGGACAGCGTGGTCTGAGTGACGAACGAGAGTCGGGACGGATCGCGCACCGGCAAATTGGGCACGTCGTCCTCGTGCTCGACCAGGTGAATCTTGCCGCCATAGCGCTCATCGTAGCGGCCCATGGTGCCTTCGACCTCGGGATGCCCGGCATGCCCGATCAGGATGCACTCCTGGCCACGCTTGGCGTAGCGCAGCACTTCCATGTGCACCTTGGTCACCAGCGGGCAGGTGGCGTCGAAGATCTTGAGGCCGCGCCGTTCTGCCTCCTCCTGCACCGCACGCGAGACGCCGTGGGCGGAGAAGATGACGATGACATCATCGGGCACTTCATCGAGCTCTTCGACGAAGATCGCGCCGCGCTCGCGCAGGTTGTCCACCACGAAGCGGTTGTGAACCACCTCGTGGCGCACGTAGATCGGCGGGCCGAACACGTCGAGCGCCCGGTTGACGATGTCGATGGCGCGATCGACGCCGGCACAGAAACCGCGGGGATTGGCCAGCTTAATTTGCATACGAACCTCGCGCTAGGGAACCGCTGAATTCGAAGCGCCCCCGGCCGGCAATCACCGGGAGCGTGGCTTCAGTGGGGATCAGGCGTCAGTGGGTGGTGGCCGGACGCACGTCGATGATCTCGACCTCGAAGGTCAGGGTACGCCCTGCCAGCGGATGATTGAAGTCGACCTCGACGTGGCGCTCATCGACACTGGCGATCACACCCGGCAGTTCGCCGCCAGCCGGATCGGCGAACGACATCACCGTGCCGGGCTCGACCGCCTCCTCGAAGGCATCGCGGGAGAGCCGCTGCACGTTCTGTGGATTGTGCTGCCCGAAGGCGTGCTCCGGATCGATGGAGAAGGCGCCTTCGTCGCCGACGCCCATGCCCTTGAGCGGCGCCTCGAAGCCCGGCGGCAGATTGCCGTCGCCGAGCTGAAAGGTGGCCGGCGCCTTGTCACGTGTCGAGTCGACCACGTCGCCGTCCTCGAGCTTGACCGTGAAGTGCAGCGTGACCTCCATCCCCTCGTCGATACGGTACGCTTCGCTCATGAGTCCCCTCCGGTGGTTGTCCGCGAGGCGCGCTGACGGCGCGACTCGAACAGCGACTGCAGAATCAGCCCGATGGCGCCCAGCGTGATCGCCGTATCCGCCAGGTTGAAGGCCGGGTAGTAGTGTGGCCCCCAGTGGAACGACAGGTAGTCGACCACATAACCGTGAACAAGCCGGTCGTAGAGATTGCCGATTGCCCCGCCGATCACCAGCGCGAGCGATACCGCGGTCAGCGTCTCGCCGCGCTTGAGCCGGGAGAGCCAGACCGTCAGGCCGACGCTGGCGGCGACGGCGATCAGGGCGAAGAACCAGCGCTGCCAGCCCGCATGCTCGGCCAGGAAGCTGAAGGCCGCCCCGGTGTTGTGCAGCAGCGTCAGGTTGAAGACCGGCAGCACCTCGAGCGGGCGACCGTAGTCGAGATGCGCCGAGGCCAGCGCCTTGAATCCCAGATCGAGCGCGATAACGACCAGCGAAAGCCAGAGCCAGCGCAGCGGGCGATGCATGCGCGCCGGCGTCGCCGGCTCACGGGAAGCGGAGAGATCAGGCAAAGCGGCGTACCTCGCCCGGGCCACCCGGCAGGTTGGCGATGGAGCGCGCGGACAACGTCGGGTGCGCGGGATCGGCGCCCACGTCCGGGCGACGCTCCCAGCTACGCTCATCCTTCTCGTACGGACTCAGCCGTACGGCGACCTTGAGCCCGTCGAGCTCGGTGGCGCGGGCGTCGCCACCCTCCGCCAGCGGCGCCAGTGTCGCCTCGGAGGTAATCAGCACGAAGCGTAGCTCGTCCTCGAAGCGCGACAGCAGCGCCTGCAGCGTCTCATCGACGTACAGTGTGACCTCGCTGTCCAGCGCCCCCTTGATCACGCCCTGGTTGCGCGCGTCCTCGAGCTGCTTGTTGACCGCCTGCTTGACCGCGATCACCTGCTCCCAGAACTCGCGCCCCATCGCGTCGCCGGTTGTGTCCGCCGGCAGCTCGCGCAGCCCTGTGTAGTAGGTCTCGAGATGTACACTCTCGCCACGCGCCCCGGGGATATTCTCGAAGATCTCCTCGCCGGTGAACGAGAGGATCGGCGCGACCCAGCGCGAGAGCGCCTCGACGATATGGTAGAGCGCGCTCTGGCAGCTGCGGCGGGCCAGCGAATCGGCCTGGGTGGTGTACTGGCGATCCTTGATGATATCGAGGTAGAAGCCGCCCATATCGCGGGCGCAAAAGTCGTGCACCTGCTGGTAGACATCGCGGAAGCGATAGTCGGCGTAGGCTTTCTGTATCCGTGACTGCAGCACCGCCGCGCGATCCACCGCCCAGCGGTCGAGCGCCAGCATGTCGTCGAAGTCGACCAGGTGCTCGGCCGGATCGAAGCCGCTGAGGTTACCGAGCAGGAAGCGCGAGGTGTTGCGAATACGCCGATAGACGTCCGCGGTACGCTTCAGGATCTCGTCGGAAACCGCCATCTCGCCGGAGTAGTCGGTGGAGGCCACCCACAGACGCAGGATGTCGGCACCGAGCTTGTCCATCACCTGCTGCGGCGCGACCACGTTGCCGAGCGACTTGGACATCTTGCGGCCCTTTTCGTCGACGGTAAAACCGTGGGTCAGCAGCGCCTTGTAAGGGGCGTGACCGTCGATCGCACAGCCGGTCAGCAGCGACGAGTGGAACCAGCCGCGATGCTGGTCCGAACCTTCCAGGTAGAGATCCGCTCGCGGGCCGTTGTCGTGACCGAGCGGATGCGAACCGCGCAGCACGTGCCAGTGGGTGGTGCCGGAGTCGAACCAGACATCGAGCGTATCGGTGACCTTCTCGTAGTCGGCCGCCTCGTCACCCAGTAGATCGCTCGGCTCGAGCTTGAACCAGGCATCGATACCCTCCGCCTCGACGCGCGTGGCGACCGCTTCCATCAGTTCGACGGTACGCGGATGCAGCTCGCCGCTGGCGCGGTGGAGGAAGAACGGAATCGGTACGCCCCAATTGCGCTGCCGCGAGATACACCAGTCAGGACGGTTGGCGATCATCGAGTGCAGGCGTGCCTGCCCCCAGCCGGGAATGAAATCGGTGGCATCGACGCCGGCCAGCGCCTTGTCGCGCAGCGTCCGACCATCGGCGCCTTCGCGATCCATGCCGACGAACCATTGAGCGGTGGCGCGGTAGATCACCGGCGTCTTGTGGCGCCAGCAGTGCATGTAGCTGTGCGAAATCTTCTCATGTGCCAGCAGCGCGCCAGCGGCCTCGAGCGCGGCGACGATCTGCGGATTGGCCTTCCAGATCATCTGCCCACCGAACAAGGGCAGATCGTCGGCGTAGACGCCGTGGCTCTGCACCGGATTGAGGATCTCGTCGAAGGACATGCCATAGGCGCGGCAGGTCACGAAGTCGTCCTCGCCGTAGGCCGGCGCGGAGTGGACCAGTCCGGTACCGGCACCGAGTTCGACGTAGTCGGCGAGATAGATCGGCGACTGGCGCGCGAAACCGGCATCGCTGACGGCCAGCGGATGCTGAAAAGCGAGACGATCGAGGCGGGCGCCCGGTGCGGTGGCGATGACATCGCCGGCGAGCGCAAAACGCGCGAGGCAGCTTTCGACCAGCTCTTCGGCCAGCAGCAGCAGGCGTTCGCCGGTATCGACCAGCGCATAGGTGAATTCCGGGTGGACGTTGAGCGCCTGGTTAGCCGGAATGGTCCAGGGCGTCGTGGTCCAGATGACCGCGGCAGCCGGCTTGGGCAACGCCTCGAGACCGAACGCCGCCGCCAGCTTGTCGTCATCGACGCTGGGAAAGGCCACATCGATGGCGTCAGACTGCTTGTCCTGATATTCGACCTCCGCTTCGGCCAGCGCCGAGCCACAGTCGAAGCACCAGTTGACCGGCTTGAGCCCTTTGAACACATAGCCACCCTCGACCATCTTCGCCAGCGCGCGGATCTCGCCCGCCTCGTTGACGTAGTTCATGGTCAGATAGGGATTGCCCCAGTCGCCCTGTACGCCGAGCCGTACGAAACCTTCCTTCTGCACTTCGACCTGAGCACCGGCATAGTCGCGACAGAGCGCGCGCGCCTCGTCCGCCGACAGATGCTTGCCGTGAGTCGTCTCGACCTTATGCTCGATCGGCAGGCCATGACAGTCCCAGCCCGGCACGTAGGGTGCATCGAAGCCAGCCAGGCTTTTCGACTTGACGATGAAGTCCTTGAGCAGCTTGTTGACCGCGTGGCCGATATGGATGCTGCCGTTGGCGTACGGCGGGCCGTCGTGGAGCACGAAGCGCTCGCAGCCCTGACGCGCTTCGCGCAGCCGGGCATAGAGATTCATGTCATTCCACTGCGCGATGCGCGACGGCTCCCGCGACGGCAGGTTGCCGCGCATGGGGAAGTCGGTCGAAGGCAGGTTCAGCGTGTGCTTGTAGTCGCTCATGGCAAGGATTCAGTCATCTCGGGTATCGGTGGGCGCCGGGCCTGCGTGAGCGTCGGCATTCGAGGGCTCGGGCGGCAGCGGCGCCGATGCCAGCGGGAAACGGGATTGCGGTAACGTGGCAGCGATGATGCCGGTCTCTTCGATGGCCGCGGTGGGGGCGTCATGCGGCGACTCGACGCTTTCGGACGCGCCGGCGCCACCTGATGCCGCGACGAAATAGCGTCGGGCGCCATCCAGATCGCAGCGAATCTGGTTCACCAGCGCGTCGAAGCCATCAAAGCGGATCTCGCCGCGCAGGCGCGCGCAGGGCACCACGGTCAGGGACGATCCGTACAGGTCGAGCTCGCGATCGAGCAGATGAACTTCAAGCATCGGGCGCTCGGCGCCGACGGTCGGTCGCCAGCCGATATTGGCGACGCCCGCGACCCACTCACCGTCGGGCAGGCGGGTCGCACAGGCAAACACGCCTCGCATCGCCAGCGGCCGCTGCGGCAGCGGTATGTTGGCCGTGGGAACGCCGATCGTCCGCCCCAACTGACGGTCGCGCACTACGCGCCCCTGAAACGCATAGGGCCGCCCCAGCATGCGCGCTGCCTGATAGAAGTTGCCGCTCGCCAGCAGGGTACGCACCCGGGTGCTAGAGACTCGCTCGTCATCGAGCGTAAAGGTCCGGGTATGCTCGACGGCAAAACCGCGCTGATGGCCGACCGCCTTCAACAGAGAGAAGTCCCCGGCACGATCGCAGCCGAAGCGAAAGTCGTCGCCGACCACCAGATGGCGCACGCCGAGACCGTCGATCAGGACGCGCTCGATGAACTCGTTTGCAGTGAGGCTGCGCAGGGCCGCGTTGAACGGCAGACAGAGCACACGGTCGACGCCGAGCGCGGCGAGCAACGCCACCTTGTCGCGCAGACGAGTCAGGCGTGGCGGCGCCTGGTCACCGGCAAAGTACTCCCGTGGCTGCGGCTCGAAGATGACCACCGTCAGTGGCAGCCCGGCCGACCGCGACAGCGCCTTGAGCTGCTCGAGAATCGCCTGGTGCCCGAGGTGCACGCCATCGAAATTGCCGATCGTCGCGACGCAGCCCGCTGCCACCTGCGAGGCTGAAGCCTGCGCGGCGCGCGCGCGACCGGATGCCAGGTTGTGCAGACCTCGAATCAGTTGCATGCCGACTCGCCGTTCTCAAAGGATGTCATTATAACCAAGGGTCTCGCCTCGACATAACCATGGGCCCGCGCCCAGCCTGTCTCAATTCGGCGCCCGCCGTCACGCTTAGCCACGCAATCGGAAGTGGTGCAGGCGCACGCCGGTCAGCGCCAGCCAGCCGAAGTAGGCCATCACACCGCCGACGACCAGTAGTGCCAGCTCGGCAGCACGCCGCCAGGCGCTCCAGCCAACCCAGGCATGCCACTCCGGCGTCAGCCACCATAACCCGGCACCCATCAGCGTGCAGCCGCCGAGCACCTGGACCGCGTAGCGCCCCCAGCCGGGCTGGAACGTCAACACTCCGCGTCGGCGCAGCCCCAGTCCCAGCAGCCCGGCGTTGAGAAACGCCGAGAGCGCCGTCGCCAACGCCAGCCCCGCGTGCGCCAGCGGCACGATCAGCGCCAGGTTCAGCACCATGTTGGCGAACATCGCCACCACACCGATCTTTACCGGCGTGCGGGTATCCTGGCGCGCGTAGTAGCCCGGCGCCAGCACCTTGATCAGCATGAAGGCCAGCAGCCCCAGTGCATAGGCGCGCAGGCTGCGCGCCGCCATCACCACGTCGTGATCGGTCATCGCGCCGTAGTGGAACAGACTGACCAGCAGCGGCTCGGCGAGCAGCACCAGCGCCAGCGCCGAGGGCAGTCCGATCAGCAGCACCATGCGCAGCGCCCAGTCGAGCATGTGCGAGAAGTGCTCACGGGACTGTTCAGCATGGCGCTTGGAGAGCGCGGGCAGGATCACGGTGGCGATCGCGATGCCGAAGACTCCCAACGGCAGTTCCACCAGCCGGTCCGAGTAGTAGAGCCAGGAGACACTCCCGGAGACCAGGAACGAGGCCAGCACGGTATCCAGCAGCAGGTTGATCTGCGACACCGAGACCCCGAACAGCGCCGGCGCCATCAGCGCCAGAATGCGGCGCACGCCAGCGTGCCGGAAGTTCGGCCACGGCCTAGGCGTCAGCCCCAGGCGCGCCAGGAACGGCAATTGGAACAGCAACTGCGCCGCACCGGCAATCAGTACGCCCCAGGCCAGCCCCAGTGCGGGATCGCGCATCAGCGGCGTCAGCCACATCGCCGAGCCGATCAGACAGAGATTCAGCAACACCGGCGTAAAGGCCGGCACCGCGAAACGCTCCCAAGTGTTGAGCACGCTGCCGGCGAAGGCGGTCAGCGAGATCAGCAGCAGGTAGGGAAAGGTCAGCCGAAGCATCTCGGCCGTCAGCGCCAGCTTACCGGGGTCGGACTGGAAGCCGGGCGCGAACACCCAGACCAGCCAGGGCGAGGCAGCAATGGCCAGCGCCGTGATCAACACCAGCACGAAGCCGAGGCTACCGGCCACGGCATCGAGCAGCTCGCGCACCTCGGCACGGGTGCGCTGCGTGGCGTACTCCGACAGTACCGGTACGAAAGCCTGATTGAAGGCGCCCTCGGCAAACAGCCGACGCATGAAGTTGGGGATCTTGAAGGCGACGAAGAAAGCGTCCGCCCCGCTACCGGCGCCCAGCAGCATGGCGATGACCACGTCACGCACCAGCCCCAGCACCCTCGACACCAGGGTCATCGTGCTGACCACCATGCCGGAGCGCAGCAACCCGCCACGCGCCGCCACGGCCGCCGTCGATGTGGACTTCTCGCTCATGCCGCGACTCCGCCAGAGTTTCTCGTCATCCCGCCTGCCATCGTCCTGCTCTCGACATGTCGGCGTTGCGCCCACCCGAGCGCCAACGCACGACGCAAAGAGCTGGCACAAAAAAACCGGCCGAAGCCGGTTTTTTCGTCAAGCGCGTCCGGCTCAGGCAGCCAGCGCCTTAATTCGCTTGTTCAAGCGGCTCTTGATGCGAGCGGCCTTCTTCTTGGAGAAGGCGTCCTTGTCGGCGATGCGGTCGATGACCGGCTGCGCCGCCTTGAACTCGCTGTTGGCCTGAGCCTGATCGCCGGTCTGGATCGCTTTGATCACGCGCTTGATATAAGTGCGGACCATGGAACGCTGACTGGCGTTGTGAATGCGGCGGTCTTCCGCCTGACGTGCGCGCTTGCGCGCCTGCTTGGTATTCGCCACCGTCGACTCCTTGGAGATGTTGACAGTCAATTCTGTAAGTTAAGTCACCAGGGCCACTCGCAATCGCTTCAGGCGAGCCCTGAATGATTCGGCCAAATCTTTCCGATCGCGCCCGAACCGCTGGTGTTTCGGGTCACGACGACCGTCAATGTCGACGATCTTTACGGGCCATGTCTGAGAGGATGCGGGATTCTATCACAGCCGTTCTCCGCGATACCAGTAGAAACGGGCGCCATGCCGCGCTCAGAGCACCACCAGGTTGTCGCGATGGATGAGCTCGGGGGCTTCCACGTAGCCGAGGATTTCGGCGATGCGCTGACTCGGCTGCCCCAGCAGGCGCGCCGCGTCGGCACTCGCATAGTTGACCAGCCCCTTGGCCACGCGCGCACCCTGCTCATCGACGCAGACGACCATGTCGCCACGCTTGAATACCCCCTGGACCCGACGCACTCCCACGGGCAGCAGGCTGGAACCTTGGGAGCGCAGCACCTCCACGGCCCCGGCATCGAGCGTCAGCGTCCCGCGCACCTGAAGCTGCCCCGCCAGCCAGCGCTTGCGCGCGGCCAGCGGCGCGTGATCCGGATGCAGTAGCGTCCCCAGCGATTCGCCGTCGAGCAGCCGGTTCAGCACTGCCGGCTGACGCCCACTGGCGATCGCCGTCACGGCCCCGGAACGCGCCGCCAGCCGCGCCGCGCGCAGCTTGGTCGCCATGCCCCCGCGACCGAGCACGCCACCACCACCGGCCACCGCATCCAGCGCCGGATCGCCCGCCTCGCCCTCGTTGATCAACCGGGCATCGGGATTGCCGCGCGGATCGGCGTCGAACAGCCCCTCCTGATCGGTCAGGATCAGCAGCGCATCGGCCTCGAGCAGGTTGGCCACCAGCGCGCCCAGGGTATCGTTGTCGCCGAAACGGATCTCGTCAGTGACCACCGTGTCGTTCTCGTTGATCACCGGCACCACACCGAGCTGTACCAGCGTGCGCAGGGCCGAGCGCGCGTTGAGATAGCGCTTGCGATTGGAGAGATCGTCATGGGTCAGCAGCACCTGGGCGCTGCGCAGGTGATGGCGCGCAAAATGCGTCTCGTAGCACTGCGACAACCCGCTTTGACCGACCGCCGCGGCAGCCTGAAGCTCGTGCACGGCCGTCGGCCGCTCGTGCCAACCGAGGCGCACCATGCCCTCGGCGATCGAGCCGGAGGAGACCAGCACCACCTCGATACCGCGCTGGTGCAGCGCCGCCATCTGGTCAACCCAATCGCCGATGGCGCGCTCATCGAGGCCGCGCCCGTCGTTGGTCAACAGCGCGCTGCCGATCTTGACCACTACTCGCTTCGCGCTCTTGAGCGCCCCGCGTCCGCCCTGCCGCTCCACCGACATCGTCGCTCTCTCCACCCTGTTATCCGACACTGCCATCCGGCCCTGGCATCCCGCCCTGCGGGCCCGTAATTCGCCACTGCCGAGACGTCACCGCTCAGCGGGTGTACTCGACCTCGACGTCATAATCGTCGTCGTCATCGTCGAGATCATCCTCGACCTCGCCACGCTTGACCCGCAGCCGTGCCTGATGCGCCTCGACCCGGGCCACCGACTCTGCCTCCATGCGCGCCCGCATGTCGCGCTCGCGCTCGGCCGCCGTCTCGTCTTCGTGCTCCAGCTGACGCTGCTCGGTGAGCCAACGGTGCGCTGCCTGCACCAGGGTATCGGTTCCCTCACTGGCGATCGCCGACAACCGATAGACAGGCCCGCGCCAGCCCAGGCGCTCGACGATATCGGCAACTCGCGCCTCGCGCTCCGCTTCCGGCACCAGGTCGAGCTTGTTGATTACCAGCCAGCGCGGCAGCTCGGCCAGCGTCGGCGAAAAGCGCGCCAGCTCACCGGCGATGGAGTCGACCGCCGCCACCGGATCGGACTCGTCGAACGGCGCCGCATCGACCACGTGCAGCAACAGCCGCGTACGCGTCAGGTGTTTGAGAAAGCGCAGGCCGAGACCGGCCCCATCCGAAGCGCCTTCGATCAGCCCCGGCACGTCGGCCATCACGAAATGCTCGTGCGGCCCCAGCTTGACCACGCCGAGGTTGGGCACCAGCGTGGTAAAGGGATAGTTGGCGACCTTGGGCTTGGCCGCAGAGACGGCCCGGATCAGCGTCGACTTGCCCGCATTGGGCAGACCGAGCAGACCGACATCCGCCATCACCTTCATTTCCAGACGCAGCTTGCGCCGCTCGCCGTCCGTGCCCGACGTGGTACGCCGCGGCGCACGGTTGGTCGAGGACTTGAAGTGGATATTGCCAAGCCCGCGACGTCCGCCTTGAGCCACCAGCACGACCTGTCCTTCACTGGTGACGTCGGCGATCACTTCGAGCGTATCTTCGTCGATCACCGTGGTCCCGACCGGCACCTTGACGTGCAGGTCCTCGCCGGTCTTGCCGCTCATCTGGCGCCCCTGTCCGGGCTGACCATTCTGGGCCTTGTAGAAGCGCTGGAACTTGAAGTCGATCAGCGTGTTCAGTGACTCATCACCAATCAGATAGACGCTGCCACCGTGGCCGCCGTCGCCTCCGTCCGGGCCGCCCTTGGGCACGAATTTCTCGCGCCGGAAGCTGAGGCAGCCATTGCCCCCTCTGCCAGCCTCGACGGTAATCGACGTTTCATCGACGAACTGCATGTCACTCTCCCGGCGGCGCGCCGCTCATGTGGATCCCGCACAAACGAAAAAGCCCCGCCTGGGCGGGGCTTTTTCAAGCAGCATTCGTGACGTCTCAGGCGGAGACCACACTCACGAACTTGCGGTTCTTTGGACCTTTCTGCTCGAACTTGATGACGCCGTCATTCAGTGCAAACAGAGTGTGGTCCTTGCCGATACCGACGCCAGTGCCGGCGTGGAACTTGGTGCCACGCTGACGCACGATGATGTTGCCGGCGATGGCTTTCTGTCCACCGTACAGCTTGACACCAAGGCGTTTCGATTCGGAATCGCGACCGTTACGCGTACTACCGGCGGCCTTCTTGTGAGCCATTGCGAATACCTCTTCTGTCGGGGGAATGATCCGCTTACGCGGAGATTCCAGTGATCTTGACTTCAGTGAACCACTGACGGTGGCCCTGACGCTTCATGTGGTGCTTACGGCGACGGAACTTGATGATCTGCACCTTGTCGCCACGACCGTGAGAGACGATCTCGGCAGTCACCTTGGCACCCTCGACCAGCGGCGCACCGACCTTGACGTCGTCGCCGTCGGCAACCAGCAACACCTGGTCAAGCTCGAGGGTCTCACCGGTCGGCACTTCCAGCTTCTCGAGCTTCAGTGTCTGACCTTCCTGCACGCGGTACTGCTTACCGCCACTTTTGATTACAGCGTACATATTGCTCTCCGGACACTCATCGGGGTTGGTGCTCTTCGATCGGCCTGCGGCGAGTGGTGCCCCTTTTGGCAACCATCTGACAGGGAGCGGGATGAGTTGGGTCGCGGATTATAGCGACTCACAGCATTCTCCACAAGCCCGCAACGGCCCGCGCGCGTCGGGCGCGCGGCTTGACGCACCCCAGGGGGCCACCTAGCATAGCCCGTCAGCCCAAGGCCGGCTTCGAACGGCCCCACCCGCACCAGTGACAAGCCGACCATGCAATCCAACGCAGCATCCATCCATGCGTCGGTGGCTGAGGATTTCGCCGCCGTCAATCGCACGATTCTCAATCAACTGGCGTCGCGCATCCCTCTGGTCGAAACCATCGGTCAGTACATCATCGAGAGCGGCGGCAAGCGCCTGCGCCCGCTGCTGGTGCTGCTCGCCGCTCGTTCGCTGGACTACGCGAGCGACAGGCACATCACGCTGGCCACACTGATCGAGTTCATGCACACCTCGACACTGCTGCATGACGACGTCGTCGACGAGTCCAGCCGGCGCCGCGGCAAAGCCACCGCCAACGATACCTGGGGCAACGCGCCGTCGGTGCTGGTCGGCGACTTTCTCTACTCACGTTCGTTCCAGATGATGGTCGAGGTGGGCTCGATGCGCATCATGCAGGTGCTATCCAGCGCCACCTGCGTGATCGCCGAGGGCGAAGTGCAACAGCTGACCAATATCGGCAACGCCGATATCGCCGAGTCCGACTACTTCGACACGATCCAGGGCAAGACCGCGATGCTGTTCGAGGCCGCCTCTCACAGCGGCGCGATCCTCGCCGACGCGACCGCCGAGCAGGAGCGCGCTTTACAGCTCTACGGACGCTACCTCGGCCTCGCCTTCCAGTTGATCGACGATCTACTCGATTATCAAGGCGACGCCGAGACCATGGGCAAGAACGTCGGCGATGATCTCGCCGAAGGCAAGCCGACCCTGCCGCTGATCCATGCCATGCGCGAAGGTAACGCCGACCAAGCCGCGCTGATCCGTCAGGCGATCACCGATGGCGGGCTGGAGCAGCTCGACGCTGTCCTCGAAATCGTGCGCACGACCGGCGCCCTCGAGTACACCCAGCAACGCGCCGAGGAGATGGCAGCCAAGGCACGCGAACAGCTGGAAATTCTCGCGCCGAGCCCGTATCGCGAGAGCATGGAGCAGCTGACGCACATCGCCGTCGACCGGCAAGTATGACGCGCCGCCCAACTCCCTGAAAAACGGGGTTGCGCCGGGGCTCGGGATCCGTATAATGCCCTCCCGTCGAGTCGCCCTCGACACACAACGTCGGAGTGTAGCTCAGCTTGGTAGAGCGCTGCCTTCGGGAGGCAGAGGTCGTAGGTTCGAATCCTGTCACTCCGACCACGAATTTTGAAAAGCGCCGCAAGACTCTGTCTTGCGGCGCTTTTTCTTTGCTCGACAGGCAGAATGTTCGGCGGCGTCCGCCGGTCGGAGCGCTCTGGCTCCATCGGCGAGCGCGTTTTGACAAGCCTTAGCCTGTTGTTTCTAATCACGGTCCACCCTCAAGCGCCACGCCGCGCCATCCACCACCCCGGCTCGCGGCAGCAGACGATCCGCTCGCCTAAAGAGGGATAGCGCACGTCGTTACCGCCACTAGAGTGGTAGATGAGGAAGAAGAGAGATGACAACTGAGAGGCGGGCCGAACGGCCACCGATTGCGCGACGACACCGCCTGCGCCCAGCAAGCACGCCCTTCACGCCATATCCTCGGGCTGGTTACAGGAGATCTCCCCATGTCGAACCGCCTGCGCCTGGCACTGTCGTTCACGCTGGCGTTCAGCGCATTCCCCATTCTGGCGCAGACGCCGGATGAGGCGCCCACGCCATGGGCCACCAGCGACGTCGAGTCGGCCCAGGCCCAGTGTCGCGCCAACCTGACGGCCACCGGCATCGAGGGCCCCAAGGTCGAACGCTACTGCCAATGTGCGACCGACGCACTGCAGCAGCGTTTTACCGCGACCGAGGTTCGCCGCATGCGCCGTGAACATAACCCCAGCGATAGCGAGGACACTCGCCCCCCCAAGCTCGCCAAGGCACTCGAGCAATGCTCGCCTGTCCTGGAATCGCAGTAATTCGTCGCGCTCCTGCATCCGGCATGGCCGGAACGACGTATGCACCAACGCGGCCGACTTGACACCGAGGGCCTTACAGCCGATGGGCAATCCGCCCGTCGGCCGCGAGGGAGAACGAAAACCGTGCGCAAACCGGCAAACTTGCGGATCATCATCTAGCTTTCCTGTGTAAGGTTTCGTGTCTCGGCCGACGACGGCACCGGTCCGGACAAGCGGGCCCGGACGACAGGTGCCCCGGAACCCCCACGCCAATGCAGGAGCCCAGGGAAGGTGACCATGACACGCCACGCCAGCGCTCGCTCGACGCGCGAGCCCGACCTTGCCGCCCTGCGCCAGGCGCTGCAGGAGCGACTCGTACACCACCTGCCCGCGGCGGACTGCCGCGATCCGGTCAGTACCGCCATGCGTGAGGGTGTACTGGCGCCCGGCAAACGCATCCGGCCGCTACTGCTGCTGCTGTTGGCCCACGACTTCGGCACCCCGCCGTCGCCCACCGGCCTGCTGGACATGGCCTGCGCCGTGGAAATGGTCCACGCCGCGTCGCTGATGCTCGACGATCTGCCCTGCATGGACGACGCCGCGCTGCGTCGCGGCCAGCCGACCACCCACCGCCGCTTCGGCGAGAGCGTGGCGATTCTCGCCGCCGTGGCGCTGCTCAGCAGCGCCTATGCGACACTGGCCGCAGCACCCGGGCTGCGCGACGACCAGCGCACCGCCGCCGTCGGCTTGCTCGCGCGCGCCGTCGGCCAGCAGGGGCTGGTCCACGGCCAGTTTCTCGATCTCACCGAGGGTCAGGCTCCGCGCGGGGCCGAGGCGATCACCTGCACCAATGACCTGAAGACCGGCACCCTGTTCGAAGCGACGCTGCTGCTTGCCGCCATCGCCACCGATGCCGACGACGCGGTGCGCCGGCCATTGCGCCAGGCAGCCCAGGCGCTCGGCCAAGGCTTCCAGCTGCTCGACGACCTCGCCGATGGCGCCCCCGATACCGGCAAGGACCCCGATCAGGATCGCGGAAAGTCGACGCTGGTCGCCCTGCTCGGCGAAGAGGAAGTCCGCCACCGTCTGCGGGGCCTCCTGCAAACGGTCGACACCGGGCTGGCTCGCGCCTGCGGTGCCGACGGTGCCACATACGCTTTTCTCCATACATGGTTCACGCGCCAGCTCGACGGACTGGCCTGCTCGGGCGATACCGCGCCCGCTGCCGTGTCGTTTACCGCCCCCTGATACCCGCCACTGGCCCGGACCCGACATGAGCGACGCCGACCTGCTCCAGCGCAAGAACGACCATCTCGACATCGTGCTCGACCCCGGCCGCGCAGCCTCTTGCGCCCGTACCGGCTTCGCCCGCTGGCACTTCCGCCACTGCGCACTGCCGGAGCTGGACCTCGATGCCATCGATCTCTCCACCCGCCTGTTCGGACGTTCGCTCGCCGCACCACTGTTGATCAGCTCCATGACCGGTGGCGCCGAGCGGGCACGCGGTATCAATCGACACCTGGCCGAGGCGGCACAGGTGCTCGGCGTCGCCATGGGCGTCGGTTCCCAGCGGGTGGCGATCGAAGGGGCCGCGGACCTGGGGCTCGACCGCTCACTGCGCGACCTCGCCCCCGACGTGCCGCTGCTCGCCAATCTCGGCGCGGCCCAGCTGGGACATGCGCGAGGGCTCGACTACGCCCGCCGCGCAGTGGAGATGATCGATGCCGATGCGCTGATCGTGCATCTCAATCCGCTACAGGAGGCGCTACAGCGCGGCGGCGACCGCGACTGGCACGGCGTGCTCGCGGCGATCGCCCGCACCGTCGAGGCGCTAGAGGTACCGGTGGTGGTCAAGGAGGTCGGCGCCGGCCTCTCCGCCGAGGTCGGCCGGCAGCTCGCCGAGGTCGGCGTCGCCATGCTCGATGTCGCCGGTGCGGGGGGCACCAGTTGGGCCGCGGTGGAAGGCGAGCGCGCAACGACCGCGCAGCAGCGAGCGGTCGCCATGGCCTTCGCCGACTGGGGAATTCCCACCGCCGAGGCGGTGCGTGCCCTGCGCGCCGATCTACCGCATGTCCCGCTGATCGCCTCCGGTGGTATCCGCGACGGCATCGACGTGGCCAAGGCACTCGCACTCGGCGCCGACCTGGTCGGCCAGGCCGCGGCGACACTGGCCAGCGCCGGCGACTCGAGTGACGCCGTCATCGATCACTTCCGGGTTGTCATCGAGCAGCTTCGTATCGCCTGCTTCTGCACCGGCAGCGCCGATCTCGCGGCACTACGCCATGCCGCACTGATTCACGAGAGGGAGCGAGATTGAGCCACTACGCCGTGATCGCACCGGCACTCTATAGCCACTTCGCCGCCCTGCAAGCGCTGGCCGAGGCGTTGATCGCCCGCGGCCATCGCGTCACTTTTCTGCATCAGGCCGGTGCCGACAGTCTGCTGCATGACCCGCATATCGACTTCGTCGCAGTCGACGGTCAGGGCAGCTTCGTCGCTCCCAGCGCACCGGTGCGCAGTCCACGCCGGGCATCGGGGCTATCGATCCGCCGGCTGATCGCCGACATGGCAGCGACCACCGATCAACTCTGCCGCACGCTGCCACCGCTGCTCGAGCGGCTCGATATCGACGCCGTGATCGCCGATCAGATGGAAGCCGCCGGCGGCCTGGTCGCGGAAGCACTGCAGTTGCCCTATGTGTCGGTGGCCTGCGCGCTGCCGATCAATCGCGAGCCGGGGCTGCCGCTGCCGGTCATGCCGTTTCGCTATGCGCAGGACGAGAAGGCCCAGCGCCTGTACCGCACCAGCGAGTCGATTCACGACTACCTGATGCGCCCCCTGGGCCGAGTCATCGCCGGACACGCCGAGCGCTTTGGGCTACCGCCGCGTCGCAGCCTCCACGAGTGCCTGTCGCCACGGCTGCAGATCAGCCAGGCGGGCGCCGAGCTCGATTTCCCTCGTCACGCCCGCCCCGCGCGCTATCATGCCGTTGGCGCCCTGCGTCGCCCGCAAGCGGACAACGGTACGCCAGAAGCGGGTCTCCCGGCCGCCTGGCTTGACGCCGACGGCCGGCCGCGCGTGTTCGCCTCGCTCGGCACCCTGCAGGGGCATCGCTACCGCCTGTTCGATACTCTCGCCGGGGCCTGTCGGCAACTCGGCGCCCGCCTGTTGATCGCCCACTGTGGTGGTCTGAATGCCAAGCGTGCCGCACGCCTGGCCTCCCGCGAGGGCTGCTGCGTCACCGACTTCGTCGATCAGCGCACCGCCCTGGCACATGCGGAGGCCGTCATCACCCACGGCGGCCTGAATACGGTGCTCGATGCCATCGCCGCCGGTACGCCGCCACTGGTACTGCCAATCGCCTTTGACCAGCCCGGCGTGGCCGCCCGCGTGGTCTATCACGGCTACGGCGAACGCGCCTCGCGCCGGGCGGGTCGACAGCGTCTGGCGGCGACGCTCGAGCGCCTGCTGACGATGCCCACCTACCGGCAACGCCTGGCCGCCGCGAAGCCTTCGTTCGGTGGCAGCCAGCGTGCGGCCGAGCTGATCGAGACGCGACTGTCATCATCGACACCGGAGGTCGCGAGATGCGCAAGCGCTGGGATCTGATACTGGTCGGCGCCGGACTCGCCAACGGCCTGATCGCCTGGCAGCTGCGCCAGCAGCGTCCCGAGCTGGCCGTGTTGCTGCTCGAGGCCGGCCCCCATGCCGGCGGCAACCACACCTGGTCGTTTCACCAAAGCGATCTCACGCCGGCGCAGCATGCGTCGATCGCGCCGCTGATGGCCCACCGCTGGACGGGCTACGACGTCCGCTTTCCCCGCGTCACGCGCACGCTCGAGGGCGGCTATCTCAGCATCAGCGCGGCACGCTTCGCCGCCGAGCTGGAAAATCGGCTTGGCGAGGCGCTGCGCACGCGCGCTGTTGTCGCCGAGGTCGCCCCCGACCACGTCATCCTCGACAGCGGCGAGCGGCTCGAGGCGGCGGCGGTGATCGACGGTCGCGGCTATCGGCCTTCGCCGCACCTGCGCGTCGGCTGGCAGGCCTTCGTTGGCCAGCAGTGGCAGCTCGCCGCCCCGCACGGGCTGACGCGGCCGATCCTGATGGATGCCACCGTCGAGCAGCAGGGCGGCTATCGCTTTGTCTACACCCTGCCGCTGTCGCCGACGTGCCTGCTGATCGAAGACACACACTACGTCGACAACGCGACGCTGGATGTCGTGCGTGCGCGGCGCAATATCGCCGCCTACGCCACTGCCCAGGGCTGGCAGCTGGCGACGCAGGAGCGCGAAGAGCGTGGCCACCTGCCGATCACCTTGGCGGGCGATCCGGCCGCCTTCCGGACCGCGCTCGCCGCCCAGCCGACAAGCGGCCTGCGCGCCGGCCTGTTTCACGCCACGACCGGTTACTCGCTGCCGGTGGCCATGGCGCTGGCCGAGCGCATCGCCGCCGCGATGCCGCTCGAGGCGCCGGCGCTGACAGCGCTGATCGAGCGCTTCGCCGCCGGTCACTGGCGCGAGCAGCGTTTTTTCCGCATGCTCAATCGCATGCTGTTTCTGGCCGGCGACGCCGAGTCGCGCTGGCGCGTCATGCAGCGCTTCTACACGCTCGATGCAGACCTGATCGCGCGCTTCTACGCCGGCCATCCGCGCCTCGCCGACAAGGCCCGGATTCTGGTCGGCAAGCCGCCGGTTCCCCTCCACGAGGCGCTTGGCGCCCTGTGGCAATACAAGCCAAGGAAGGCTGCAACATGAACGAGACGATCGTTATCGGTGCCGGTTTCGGCGGTCTGGCCCTGGCCATCCGCCTGCAGGCCGCCGGCATACCGACGCGGCTGCTGGAGAGCCGCGACAAGCCCGGCGGACGCGCCTATGTCTACGAAGACGCCGGCTTCACCTTCGATGCCGGCCCCACGGTGATCACCGACCCCAGCGCGCTGGAAGCGCTGTTCACGCTGGCCGGACGACGGCTGGAAGACTACGTGGAGCTGCTGCCGGTCACGCCGTTCTATCGTCTCTGCTGGGAGAACGGCGAGCGCTTCGACTACGACAACGATCAGACGCACCTGGAGCAGCAGATCGCGCGCCTCAACCCCGCGGACGTCGCGGGCTACCGTCGCTTTCTCGACTACTCCCGCGAGGTCTTCCAGGCAGGCTATCTCGAGCTCGGTGCCAAGCCGTTCCTGGCCTTCCGTGACATGCTCCGCGCCGCGCCGCAGCTGGCGAGGCTCAAGGCCTGGCGCAGCGTCTACGCGCAGGTTTCCCGCTTTGTCGAGGACGAGCATCTGCGTCAGGCGTTCTCCTTCCACTCGCTGCTGGTGGGCGGCAACCCGTTCGCGACCTCGTCGATCTATACCCTGATCCACGCCCTCGAGCGCGAATGGGGCGTCTGGTTTCCGCGTGGCGGCACCGGCGCCCTGATTCAGGCCATGGTGAAGCTCTACACCGATATCGGCGGCGAGCTCGAACTGAGCGCCCCGGTGGAACGCCTCGAAACGAGCGGCGATCGCATTCGCGGCGTGACCCTGGCCAACGGCGACTATCGACCGGCACGCGCGGTCGCCTCCAACGCCGATGTCGTGCACACCTACGCGCGGCTACTCGGCCATCATCCGCGCGGCCGTCGGGTCGCGGCGGGGCTCCAGCGCAAGCGCATGAGCAACTCGCTCTTCGTGCTCTACTTTGGCCTCGACCATAACCACACCCAGTTGGCGCATCACACGGTCTGCTTCGGCCCCCGCTACCGCGAGCTGATCGACGAGATTTTCCACGCGCCAGCGCTCGCCGAGGACTTCTCGCTCTATCTCCACGCCCCCTGCGTCACCGACCCGACGCTGGCGCCGGCGGGCAGCGGGGCCTACTACGTGCTGGCGCCGGTGCCGCACCTGGGCACGGCGGCTCTCGACTGGGACGTCGAAGGGCCGCGTCTGCGCGAGCGGATCTTCGACTACCTGGAGCAGCACTACCTGCCGGGGTTGCGCAGTCAGCTGGTGACACACCGGCACTTCACGCCGTTCGACTTCCGCGATCAGCTCAATGCCTATCAGGGCTCGGCATTCTCGCTCGAGCCGATTCTGACCCAAAGCGCCTGGTTTCGACCGCATAACCGCGACAGTCGGATCGACAATCTCTACCTGGTAGGCGCCGGCACGCACCCGGGCGCCGGCATCCCGGGCGTGATCGGCTCCGCGCAGGCAACGGCGGGGCTGATGATCGAGGATATCGGCCAACGGGAGAGGCCGGCATGAGCGAACCGTTACTCGATCATGCGACGCAGACCATGGCCGCAGGCTCGAAGAGTTTCGCGACCGCCGCCAGGCTCTTCGATCCCGCCACCCGGCGCAGCGCGCTGATGCTCTACGCCTGGTGTCGTCACTGCGACGACGTCATCGACGGCCAGCAGCTTGGATTCGCGGCCGGCTGTTCCGGTGCGGACGCCGCCGACGGCCCGGCTCAGCGACTGGCGCGACTCGAGGCCGAGACCCGCCGCGCCTGCGCCGGAGAGCCGATGTCCGATCCCGCCTTCGCCGCCTTTCAGGAGGTGGCGCTGCGTCACGAGATTCCCGAATCGCAGGCGCTCGACCACCTGACCGGCTACGCCATGGACGTGCGCGGCGACCGTTATCCGCATCTCGCCGACACGCTGCGCTACTGCTACCACGTCGCCGGCGTGGTGGGGCTGATGATGGCGCGCGTGATGGGTGTGCGGGATGACGCCGTGCTCGATCGCGCCTGCGACCTGGGGCTGGCCTTTCAGCTCACCAATATCGCTCGCGACATCGTCGACGATGCGCAGATGGATCGCTGCTACCTGCCGCTGGCGTGGCTTGAGGAATTCGCGGTACCACGCGCCGAGCTCGCGGCACCTCAACACCGACCGGCGCTAGGCGAGATGGCACGGCGCCTGGTGGCCGTCGCCGAGCCCTATTACGCCTCCGCCCGCGAGGGCCTACCCGCTCTGCCGCTGCGATCCGCGTGGGCCATTGCCACCGCACGTGGCGTCTATCGGCGGATCGGCCTCAAGGTGGCGGTGGCCGGCGAGAACGCCTGGTCAACGCGCCAAGGCACCGGCAAGGCGGAAAAGCTCGGCCTGCTGCTCGCAGGCGGCGGCGTGGCACTCAGCGCTCGCCGACACCGGCCGTGTCCTCGTCCCGAGGCGTTGTGGCAGCGTCCCCGCTAGCGCCGGCGGCCTGTCGCCGACGCAGCTGGGCCTTCAGCCGCTCGGTCGGCGGCGCATAGAGGAAACCGAAGGAGAGGCCGTGCTCGCGCTCCTTGACCGCGTGATGCAGGCGATGCGCGACGTAGAGACGACGCAGATAGCCGCGCCGCGGCACGTAACGAAACGGCCAGCGTTTGTGCACCAGACCATCGTGGACGATGAAATAGAGCAGCCCGTAGGCGGTCATGCCCGCACCGATCCACTGCAACGGCCAGGCACCACGGGTGCCAAAGGCGATCAGCAGGATGGCGATCGTGGCGAAGACCACGGCGTAGAGGTCGTTGCGCTCGAAGCGTTGCCGCCGGGGCTGGTGATGGGAACGATGCCAACCCCAGCCAAAACCATGCATGACATGGCGGTGCGTCAGCGCGGCGAAGATCTCCATGCCGGCAATGGTGAACAGGACGATCAAGGTATTCCACAGCAAGGAGGCTCTCCCCGGTTCACGACATCTCCTCTGAGCGTAATCGCTTGGCGCCGGCACGCCAGTCGCACAGCGGTTCTCTCACTCGTCTTCACCATCGGCCCGCCGGCGGCGGCGATTGCGCCGGTAGCGACGCACCAGCGCCAGCCAGCCGGCGGTCGCCAGCATCAGCGCCAGCGTCACCGCCTGCCAGGGCCTCGCGGCGTCGCCCAGCCAGGTCTCCAGCGCGATGATCAGGACAAACCCGCTGGCCTGACTGGCGATCGCGATACGCCGCAAGTCATCCCTGCTGTCTGCTGCCATGCTCCCTGCCTCGTCTCGATTGTCGTTGCCCGCCCAGTGTAACGTTGCCGAGGCGGCACGCCGAGTGATGATCCGGGCGATCACGGAGCGCTTAAGGCCGCCTTCGCTTTACGCTAGAATGCGTCGCCCATTCGACCCCCGCAGCGACAACACCACCGAGGCACCATGAGCGATTTCACTCCCGGCCAGCGCTGGATCAGCGACGGCGAGACAGAGCTGGGGCTCGGCACCATTCTCAGCGTCGACGCGCGTAGCGTAACGGTGCTGTTCACGGCCAGTCAGGAAACCCGTACCTACAGCGCCCGCCAGGCGCCGCTGACCCGCGTGGTATTCGCCCCGGGGGATCGCATCGATGCCGCCGACGGCCGACACATCGACGTCACCGAGGTCGAGGAGCACGACGGCTGCGTGGTCTACCACGGCGAGGATGACAGCGGCACAAGCGTCACGCTGGCGGAGGCAAAGCTCTCCGACAGCATGCGCTTTCACCAGGCGCAGGATCGCCTGCTGACCGGCCAGGTCGATCGCAACGACTGGTTCGAACTGCGCTATCGCTCGCTGCACCATCATCAGCGTATCGCGCGCAGTCCGGCGCTGGGCCTTGCCGGCCCGCGCATCGACCTGATCCCGCATCAGCTATACATTGCCGACGAAGTGTCGCGCCGCCACGCCCCGCGCGTGATGCTGGCCGACGAGGTCGGACTCGGCAAGACCATCGAAGCCGGCCTGATCCTGCATCGACTGCTGCTGACCGGGCGCGCCTCGCGGGCGCTAATCCTGGTCCCCGACAGTCTCACCCACCAGTGGCTGATCGAACTGCTGCGCCGCTTCTCGCTGTCGGTCACGCTGCTCGACGAAGCCCAGAGCAGCGCCTGGGGCGACGACAATCCGTTCGATAGCGGTCAGTGCATTCTCGCCAGCCAGGACTGGCTGTTCGCCAACCCGCAGCGCCAACGTCAGGCCGAAGCGGGCGAATGGGACCTGATGATCGTCGACGAGGCGCATCATCTCGAGTGGTCGGCAGACGCCGCGGGGACAGGCTATGCCTGCGTCGAGCGGCTGGCACGGCAGATCGACGGCCTGCTGCTGCTGACCGCGACGCCAGAGCAGATGGGGCTGGAGAGCCACTTCGCGCGCCTGCGCCTGCTCGACCCCGACCGCTATCACGATCTCGAGCGATTCCGCGCCGAGGAGACCGGCTACGCCGCGGTTGCCGACGCCATCGATGCGCTCGAGCAGTTGCCGGCCGCCACCGAAGCCGCGACCACGGTCGCCGCGGTGATCGACGACGCCGACAGTCGCGCCCTGCTGGCGACCCTGGTCGAGGCCGAAAGCGACGAAGCCCAGCGCGAGGCGGCCCGGCGCCAGCTGCGCGAACAGCTGCTGGATCGCCACGGCACCGGTCGCGTGATGTTCCGCAACAGTCGTCGCCATGTCGGCGGCTTTCCCGAACGGCATCTTCACACCACGACGCTGGCGATGCCGGATGCCTACCGCGAGCCGCTGGCGGAGCTGCGCGACGGCAACGATCATGTCGCCGCCCGCCTGACTGCCGCCGATCTCGATACCCGCGACGCCCGACTCTATCCGGAAGCCGCCTACCGCGCGCTGGACGATGTCGTGCTGCAGCGCGATACGCCCTGGTGGCAGCTCGACCCGCGTATCGACTGGCTGCTGGCGCTGCTGGCCGCGCAGGGCAGCGACACTAAGGTGCTGGTCATTGCCCATTTTCGCCAGACCGCCATCGATCTGGCAGAAGCGCTGCGCGTCCGCGGCGGTCTCACCGCACCGGTCTTCCATGAAGGCATGAGCCTGGTCGAGCGCGACCGCGCCGCGGCCGCCTTCGCCGATGACGAATCCGGCTGTCAGGCGCTGATCTGTTCGGAAATCGGCTCGGAGGGACGCAACTTCCAGTTCTGTCATCACCTGGTGATGTTCGACCTGCCCTGGCACCCCGACCGGCTGGAGCAGCGTATCGGGCGCCTGGACCGTATCGGCCAACGGCATCCGATCGATATCCACGTACCGCTGCTCGCCGAGGCGCCGGTCGAGACGCTGCTGCGCTGGTATCGCGACGGCCTCGATGCCTTCCAGGCACCGCATGCGGCCGGCGGCGACGTGCTCGATGCCTTCGGCGAAGCGCTCGCGGAGTGCCTCGACGATGCCAGCGGCCTGGAGGCGGTGATCGAAGAGACCCGCACCTTCAACGACGCCCGCCTGGCCGAGCGCGAGGCGGGCCGCAATCGCCTACTGGAGTGGAACGCCTGCCGCCCGGCACGCGCCGATGCGGTGATCCGCGAAGTCGTCGAGCTGGACAACGATGCCGCGCTGCCGCGCTACGTCGACCAGGCGCTGGATATCTTCGGTATCGACAGCCGCGATCTCGGCAACGGTCTGATGCATCTCGCCCCCGGCTCGCACATGCTCGACAGCCTGCCGGGGCTGGCCAAGGACGACGAAGGCTTTACCGCCACCTACTCGCGTCCGCGGGCGCTGGCGCGCGACGATGTCCAGCGGCTCTCCTGGGAACATCCGCTGGTCACCGGCGTGCTGGAACGCGTGCTCGACTCCAGCCTCGGCAACACCGCGCTGGCGCTGCTGAAGCATCCCGGCATTCCCGGCGGCCGACTGATGGCAGAGCTGATCTTCCGCACCCACTGTCCGGCGCCGAAACACCTGCAGCTGGGCCGTTTCCTGCCCGATACCGGCATTCGCGTCCTGCTCGACGAGAGCGGCAGCAACCTGTCGGACAAGGTCACGTTCAGCGGCCTGTCGCGCAACCTGCAACGGGTCAAGAAAGGCGTGTCGCGCGAGCTGCTCAAGACCCGCCATGACCAGCTGCGCAACCTGCTCAAGCGTGGCGAGCAGGAGGCCGAGCGCGAACTGCCGACGCTGGTGGAAAAGGCTCAGCGTCAGATGCGCGACACCCTGGATGGCGAGTTGAGCCGGCTGCAGGCCCTCGCCGCGCATAACGGCGCCATTCGCGAGACCGAACTCGAAGCCTTGCGCGAAGAACGGGGCGCGCTGGATGCCGCCATCGAGGGCACCACGCTGCGGCTGGACGCCGTGCGCGTGATCGTGACCGTGGACAACGATCAGCGCTGAGCGAAAATGGCTGCCAGCGCCTCGTCGAGCGTCGCGTAGCGGAAAGTGAATCCGGCGTCCTGCAGCCGTGCAGGGCGCATGCGGGCGCCGGTCAGCAGCAGCCTCGACATCTCGCCGAGACCGAACTTGAGCAGGGGTGCCGGTACGCACAGTCGGGTCGGTCGGTGCAGATGCCGGCCCAGCGCGCGGGTAAATTCGGCATTGGTCACCGGGTTCGGCGCCGATCCGTTGAAAGCCCCACCAAGGTCATCGCGCTCGAGCAGAAACAGTAGCATGCCGACCAGATCCTCACGGTGCACCCAGGGCATGTACTGGCGACCGTCGCCCAGCCGCCCCCCCAGACCCAGTCGAAAAGCCGGCAACATCTTCGCCAGCGTGCCGCCGCCGGCATCCAGCACCAGGCCGATGCGCAGCCGCGCGACACGCACGCCATACGCCTCGGCCTTTTGCGCCTCCGACTCCCAGCGCTGACACAGCTGATGGGCGAACTCCTCGTGAGGCGGCGTCTCCTCGGTCACATCGCGCTCACCCTGATCGCCGTAAAAGCCCATCGCGGACCCCGAGACCAGAACACCGGGGGCCGCGCCGACCGCGTCCAACTGCCGACACAGCTCGACCACGTCGCGGGTCGTGTCACAGCGCGATGCGATCAGACGAGCCTTCTGCGCTTCGCTCCAGCGGCGATCCGCGATCGGCTCTCCGGCGAGGTTGACGATGGCCTGCGGACGCGCCTCGGCCAACGCCGTCGCACTGGCAGCGATCTTGACGCCTTCGGGCAACCGCGAGCGGGCCCGCTCGGGATCCCGCGATACCACCATCGGCTCGTGGCCGGCGGCGAGCGCCCGCTCGACCAGACGACGACCGACAAAGCCTGTACCGCCCGTGATCAACAAGCGCATGACGGATCCCCCCTGTTATACGAAGCTGTTTTACGAAGACTGTATAACTTTCACCGTAGCAGCCACTCGCGGCGCTGTCCGGATAGGAATGGTGCTGACTGGATGCAGGAAGGGCCATCCCTTGTTGTCGTCGAGATGCTCGCCGATCGTGGCCATCTACCACGCCAAGACCGCATCAGGGCGGTGCCAGAGACACCCGCGCATGGCGTTCCTAGCCGAATCGCTGTCCGGTATGAGCCAAGAGATGTTACATGCAAATTGTACAAAACCCTTGATCTGTACAACGCAATACACCATCCTGAATGTATAGACATTACTTTCATGCTCGTTACGGCTCGTCGAAGTCTGCGACCTCGAGCGACACGACACCACCGATGCCGGATGACGCCAGCGCGTTGGCAGGGCAGAATTGACAACCGACTTTCCAGCCCGACCCCGTTGGCACGCACAGTGGACCTGTAGCTCGTGGTGAAGATTCGCAACACCGACAAGACCTCTATTCGACGAGACGGCGCACGCAGAGACCTCGCAGGAGGATTTGCATGACTTTCAAGGCCTTGGATTCCAGTGCCGCGCCGCTCTATCCAATTCGTGAAGTTTCGCGCCTCACTGGTGTCAACTCCGTCACATTACGTGCCTGGGAACGCCGCTACGGCCTGATCCGCCCGCAGCGAACACCCAAGGGGCACAGACTTTACGCACGCGACGATATCGAGCGCGTCGAGCGCATTCTGCAGTGGCTTAACCGCGGAGTCCCCGTCAGCCAGGTACGTGAACTGCTCGATCAGCCCGAAGCGGTCGAGACGCCGGCTCCCCAGATGGGCGACTGGGCCAGCCAGCGCCAGCACGTGATTCACGCAGTCGATGTACTGGATCTGGGACGCCTGGAAGTGCTGTTCAACCAGAGTCTGGCGCTCTATCCAGTCAGCCTGTGCATCTCCGAACTCTGGCAGCCCGTGATCCAGCAGCTGGAGGAGCGCTGGGGCGATCAGTTCGGGGCATCGCTGCAGCGACGCCTGCTGGAGACCTTCTTGCGCACGCGCATCGGCACCCGTATCTACCATGCGAATCAGCTCAGCAACGCCGATGAAGTGATGATCGCGCGCCTGCCCGACGACAGTAGCGGCTTCTGGGCCTTGCTGATGGGGCTGGCGGTATCCGCGTCGGGCTATCGCGTGCAACTGCTCGATGGCGAGTTACCGTTGAGCGAATTTCCGCTGGCGATCGAGCGGCTTGGTGTACGCGCCCTGCTCCTGGCCAGCGGACACGCCGAGCGCAGCGATGTTATCCGGCGCCAGCTACCAAGATTGGCCGATCAGACTGAAGTGCCGATCTGCCTGGCAGGGCCGGTCGCACGCATTCGCGCCAGCGACGTGGAGAACACCGCCGTCGCCATTCTCGGTGAAGACATGAGTCAGGCCTTGAGCCGATTGCGCTCGATGATCGACGCCGACCCGCAGGCATAACCGGCGGCTTGCAGCATCCACCCGACCCGACGACGCAAGGACGCGCGCGGGCCCGAGCCGCCCGATCACGCCGCCTCACTTTCGCCGACAGGGAAATGTCATGCCTTCGACCCAGCTGGTCTGGTTCCGCAACGATCTGCGACTCCGGGACAACACCGCGCTCAGCGCTGCCGCCGAGCGCGGCCCGGTCGTCGCCGTCTTTCTCGCCTGCCGCCGCCAATGGCGGGCTCATGGTCACGGCGAGGCCCGCCTCACCTTTGTGCATGCCGGCGTTCAAGCACTGCGCGAATCACTCGACGACCTCGGCATTCCCCTGCTCTATCGCGATGTCCAGGATTTCGACGCGGCCCCCGCCGCCCTGCTCGAGATCGCGCGTGAGCACGAGGTCGAGGCTCTGCACTTCAACCGCGAATACCCTCTCGATGAGCGGGCGCGCGACGAGGCCGTCAGTGACCGCTTTCAGCAGGCGGCGATCACCGTTCACGACTACACCGACCTGATTGCGTTCGAACCCGGGGATCTGCGCACGGGTCAGGGCGATTTCTACAAGGTTTTCACACCATTCTCGAAAGCCTGGCATCAGCGCATCTCGGCCGAACAGTTGGCCATCCGGGATACGCCGGCGAAGCAGCGGCCGCCGACGGACAGCGATCCCATCCCCGAACTGCCGAAAAAGGACCGCTCTCCGCTGATCGATGACAACCGCTGGCCGGCGGGCGAGGAGGCAGCCGCCGACCGACTCTCACAGTTCCTGCGCCAGCGGGCGCGGCGTTACCAGTCGCAGCGCGATCTGCCCGCCGTGGCCGGTACCAGCGGGCTCTCGGCCTATCTCGCCACCGGCATGATCTCTTTCCGTCAATGCCTGCAAGCGGTGATGAGCGACAATGGCGGGCACCTGGCTGACGGCGACGCCGGACTGGCCAGCTGGGTCAACGAACTGGTGTGGCGGGAGTTCTATCAGCACATCGCCGCGGGCTTTCCCCGCGTCTGTCGGCACCGCCCCTTCCAGCTTGCCACCGACAAGCTTGCCTGGCGTTACAGTGACAAGGATTTCCAGGCCTGGTGCGAGGGCAAGACCGGGTTTCCGCTGGTCGACGCCGCCATGCGCCAATTGGTGGAAACAGGCTGGATGCACAATCGCCTGCGCATGGTGACAGCGATGTTTCTGAGCAAGCATCTACTGCTGGACTGGCGGCGCGGCGAGGCATTCTTCATGCAGCACCTCGTCGACGGCGACTTCGCCTCGAACAATGGGGGCTGGCAGTGGGCAGCCTCGACCGGTACGGATGCGGCGCCTTACTTCCGCATCTTCAACCCGACGACCCAATCGCAGCGCTTCGATCCCGAGGGGGCGTTCATCGCCCGCTGGCTGCCGGCCTTCGAGCAACTGGAAGCGAAGGCCCGCCATCAGCCGAATGCGACACAACGGCGCCAGCTCGGCTACCCTGACCCGATCGTCGATCACAAGCAGGCACGCCAGCGTGCGCTGGATGCCTTCAAGAATCTCGAATGAGACCGTGCTATCGGCGGGACCCGCGATCGCGGTACAACAGCACCGGCGACAACGGCCAGCCAGAGCCCGAACTCGGTACGGGCGCCACGCCATGCGACGCACGTGGGAGAGTACCGGACACTCAGGAGAGTGCCGGTACCTCGATCTGGCGCAGGCGCGCCTCGACGGCACTCGCCGGCTGCGGGCGAGCATAGAGATAGCCCTGCACGTGGCGACAACCGCGGGCCAGCAGGAAGTCACGCTGCTCGGTCGTTTCCACACCCTCGGCGATAACGTCTAGGTTGAGCCCCTGAGCCATCGCCAGCACCGCGGAGGTGATGGCGGCATCGGCATTGTCGTGCGGCAGGGCCCGGATGAATTCCCGGTCGAGCTTGAGCTTATCCACCGGCAGACGTTTCAGATAGGCCATCGATGAGTAGCCTGTACCGAAATCGTCGATCGCGATCTGGAGACCTTCGCGACGCAGCGCCTCCAGTCTCGGCGAAATGTCGCCGGCCCGTTCGTCGAGCAATACCGACTCGGTCAACTCCAGCCCAAGCAGCGGCGTCGGAACGCGATACTGTCTGAGCGTCGAGAGCAGGCGTGATTCCAGATCGCCCTGGATCAGCTGCAGCGCCGACAGATTGACCCACACCGGCAGCACCCCCAGCCCCTTGCCGCGCCACAGCGAGATCTGCGCGACCACCTGGTCGATGACCCAGCCGCCAAGCGCCGGCATCAGGCCATGACGTTCGGCCAGCGGAATGAATTCGGTCGGGGGCACCATCCCATAGTCGGGATGGTGCCAGCGCAGCAGCGCTTCCATGCCGACCATTTCGCCGTCGTCGAGACGATGCTGGGTCTGATAGTAGACTTCGAGCTGAGATCCCTGCGCCAGCGCCTGACGCAGCTCGTTGAGAATGGTCAGGTGGCGGTCGCTCTCGACCTCCAGCGACGGCCGGAAACGCCGGTCGTGATTGCGCCCGTGGCGCTTGGCGCTGTAGAGCGCCGACTCCAGACGCTGGAACAGCACATTGGCCTCCCGACCATCCTCCGGTGCGCGACAGCTACCGATGGTCAGACCGAGGCGCAGCGAGCTGCCTTCGATCTCGAACGGCTCGCTCAGGTGCTGCCGCAGGCTCGATACCCACTTTTCATGATCGTCAAAAGTCGTGGTGCGGATGACCAGAAACTCGTCGCCGCCCAGGCGACCGACGATGCCCCCCGCCACCTGAGCCGCGAGACGCTGGCCGAAGCGCGCCAGCAGGCGGTCGCCGCTGTCGACACCCAGACTGTCGTTGATCGCCTTGAAGCCGTCGATATCGATCAGGGCCAGATCCAGCCCCTCGCCGGCACGCAGATGACGCAACCGCGAAGCCAGCAGATCATGCAGGCGACGCCGGTTGGGCAGTCCGGTCAGCGGGTCCTCGAAGCCGATGCGACGCAGGTCCTGCTCCCGCGCCTTGTGTCGACTGATATCGGTGAACAGGCCGACATAGTGGGTGACCCGCCCCTTGGGGTCGTGCCAGGCCTGGACGCGCAGCCATTCCGGATACTGATCGCCATGCTTGCGCTGGTTCCAGATCTCGCCTTCCCAGCGCCCGGTGGTCTTCAGCGTCTGCCAGTAGCGGTCGTAGAAGGCCTTGTCCTGGCGCCCCGAGGAGAGGGCGGACGGATCCATGCCACGGATCTCTTCCAGGGTGTAGCCGGTAATCTGCGTGAAGGCGGGGTTGACGGTGACGATACGATTGTCGGCATCGCTGATCATCATCCCGTCCTGGGAAAGCTCGAGGGCCTGCTCGCTCAGGCGCCGGCGCTGGTGCTCGCGTCGAATCTGGCGCCAGGCGTCGAGCAGACCCAGCACGACAAGGCTAAGCGCAGCCAGGCGCAGCGGCAGAAGCGGCAACAGACTGGCCGCGGTCAACGCCGCCAGTCCCAACCAGACCAGCGGTCGATTCAGCGAAAAGGATGGCCACATAGATTGTCGGTTATCGTCGTTATTGGATTGCCGTCAGGCACGATGCCGGGCTCGAGCCACTGTAGCGGCCGCGGAGACGAGGGCATCATTTTCTCGTTCCCGCCAGCATCATGCCCCGTCGACGATCAACAGGGCAAGTCCAGCCCCCGTCATTGCGCCATCCGGGGCACCGGTCTAGGCTTCAAGGCCTGCCGCCCACAGGACAGCGATGCGGCGGAAAGGCTCGCTCGCCGCCACGGTCACAGCCGGGATGCCGGCATGCGAGTAACGCTGGCCGACGCGATGCTCCCGGAAACGCAGCGCCATTGCCTAGCGGCGACACCCGGATGGGCCTCGGACCCGGCGACGTGCATTCGGCGCGCGCAACTATTAGACTGGCCGCGCCTCGGCCCGACCAAGGCACACTCTTTTTCGATTCTCGGAACGATCTAGTGACCAGACAGCACTCTTTCAGCCACGACGATCTGCTGAAATGCAGCCGGGGGGAACTGTTCGGCCCCGGCAACGCCCAACTGCCCGCGCCCAACATGTTGATGCTCGACCGCATTACCGAGATCAACGAGGACGGCGGGAAATACCAGAAAGGCGAGATCATCGCAGAACTGGATATCCACCCCGACCTGTGGTTTTTCCAGTGCCATTTTCCCGGTGACCCGGTAATGCCGGGCTGCCTCGGTCTGGACGCGATGTGGCAGCTGGTCGGCTTCCATCTCGGCTGGCTGGGCAACCCTGGTCGCGGACGCGCCCTCGGCTGCGGCGAGGTCAAGTTCTCCGGCCAAATCCTGCCGAATGCGGGCAAGGTCTCTTATCATATCGAGATCAAGCGCGTGATCACGCGCCGTCTGATCCTCGGCATCGCCGACGGCACGCTGTCGGTGGATGGCCAGGATATCTATCAGGCCAAGGACTTGCGTGTCGGCCTGTTCACCAATACTGAGAATTTCTGAGCGGGAGGCTTCCATGAGACGAGTGGTAGTCACCGGCCTGGGTATCGTTTCCTGCCTGGGCAACGACGCCCAACAGGTGCTCGACTCTCTGCGCCAGGGACGCTCTGGCATTCGCTTCAAACCGGAGTATGCCGAGCTGGGATTCCGCAGCCAGGTCGCCGGCGTTGTCGATATCGATATCGAATCGCTGGTCGATCGTAAGCAGCTGCGTTTCATGGGCGATGCGGCCGCCTACGCCTACATCGCCATGCAGCAGGCGATCACGGATTCGGGGCTCGAGCCGAGCGACATCTCCAACCCGCGTACCGGTCTGATCGCCGGCTCCGGCGGTGCTTCCAGCGCCAATCAGGTCGAAGCCGCGGACGTCATGCGCGAGAAAGGCCTGCGCCGCGTCGGTCCCTATCGGGTCACGCGCACCATGGGCAGCACCGTCTCCGCCTGCCTGGCGACGCCGTTCCAGATCAAGGGCGTCAACTATTCGATCTCCTCGGCCTGCGCCACCTCGGCGCACTGCATCGGCAGCGCCGTCGAGCAGATCCAGCTGGGCAAGCAGGACGTGGTCTTCGCCGGTGGCGGCGAAGAGGAGCACTGGACGCTATCGTGCCTGTTCGATGCCATGGGTGCCCTGACCACGCACTACAACGACACGCCGGACAAGGCCTCTCGGCCTTACGATGTCGACCGTGACGGCTTCATCATCGCGGGTGGCGGCGGCATGCTGGTGATCGAGGAGCTGGAGCACGCCAAGGCGCGCGGTGCCAAGATCTACGCCGAAATCACCGGCTACGGCGCAACTTCCGACGGCCACGACATGGTGGCCCCCTCGGGCGAAGGCGCGGCGCGCTGCATGCAGCAGGCTCTGGCTGGCCTCGACGGCAGCGTCGACTACATCAATACCCACGGCACCTCGACGCCAGTGGGAGATGTCGCCGAACTGCAGGCGATTCGCAGCGTCTTCGGCGATTCGACCCCGGCGATGAGCTCGACCAAATCGCTGACCGGACACTCGCTGGGCGCGACCGGCGTGCAGGAAGCGATCTATTCCCTGCTAATGATGGAACATCGTTTTCTCTGTGCCTCGGCCAACATCGACAACCTCGATGACCAGGCCAGCGGATTCGATATCGTTCGCCAGCGGCGTGACGAGGTCGATATTCGGCGCGTGCTCTCCAACAGCTTCGGTTTCGGTGGCACCAACGCCTGTCTGGTACTGGACCGCTACACCGACTGACCGACGACGCGGCTCGACCGCATCGAGCTGACCGAACGACAAAAGGCGCCCCACGGGGCGCCTTTTGCATGTCGGGTCGCCGCACAGTCAGGTCGGCGCGAAGTCAAATCAAGGCGGGGCCTAGAAGTCGAAGCGTACCTGGACGGCCCGTTCGCCTCAGGAGGGCAGCTCGGCCGGCGCCTCGCGTGCCGGTTGCGGCGGGCGCGGCACCCCTGAGATCTCGTCGAGCGTGGCTTGAATCCAGGCTTCGACTTCGGCCAGGACATCCTCCGGGCGACGACCGGCGGTTTCGACCGGCTCGCCCACCACCAGATCCAGGGTGCCGGGCTGCTTGACCCAGTGCCGCCCCCAGAATTCGCCGGCATTGTGGGCGACCGGCAGCACCGGCACTCCCGCACGACAAGCGATCACCGCCCCGCTTTTGTTGAAGCGCCGCCGTTGACCGGGCGCGACTCGCGTCCCCTCGGGAAAGATCAGCACCGAGAGCCCCTCATCCAGACGCTGCTTGCCGTGCGACAGCACCTGACGCATCGCCGTGGCGGGTTTCGAGCGATCCAGCGGAATCGGCTTGAGCAGCTTTACGCCCCAGCCGAACAGCGGGATCTCAAGCAACTCCTTCTTCAGCACCGTGCAGATCGGTGACTTGAGCAGCTGCAGATAGACGGTTTCCCATTCGCTCTGATGATTGGCGAGAACCACACAGGGCCCCGGCGGCACGTTCGCCTGCCCGCGCAGGCGGTAGCGAATGCCGCAAGTCAGCGACAGCCAGCGCACGATGAAGCGATTGTGGCAATTGAACAGCTTGAAACGCGCGCGCAGTGGCAGCGCCATGCCGAGCGGCAGCATCAGCAGTCCTGACACCAGGATTGCCAGAAAATAACCGAGATAAAAGATCAGACTACGAAGAGGTTTCATGCGTCGGCCGCTGCCTCGTTGCTACCCCGCGGCGCGTCCGCGTCCTGCGAGAAGTGTTGCTGACTCCAGTCGTCGAGCATCAGGTCGAGCTCGAGTCGCCAGGATTTCTGATGAATGCCGAACACATCCAGTAATCGGCGGCAGTTGAGTACCCGCCGCAACGGCGTGTCATGGTGCTGATTCAGCGCCTGCAGCTCGCCGAGTTCAGCATTGGCGCCAGCCCCTTCCAGGCGTGTCGCCAGCTGGGTCCGCACCGTCGACACGAAGGTGTAGGCGCTGACGGGTTCGGTACCGCAAAGGTGATAGGTCCCCCAGGCATGCGCGCCGCTGCCAAACTGCAGCAGCATGCCGGTCAGCGCGCGCGCGACCGACCGGGCAGAGGTCGGACAGAGCACCAGATCCTGCGGCGCGCGCAGCGTCTCGCCGCGCAGCAAAGCGTCGACCAGGCCGCTCAGCCAGGCATCGTCGCCCACCAAACCGAACAGCGGCCCCAGGCGCAGCACCACGTGCTGCGGATGACGGCGCACACGCTCGCCTACCTCGACAAGTCGACGCATCGTCTCGTCACGCGGACGGGGCGCCACCGCCTCATCGATGGTGCCGTCGGCGCCCTCCTCGTAGAGCGCATCCGAGACACACCAGATCAGCGGAATGTGACGCGCCTGACAGATATCGAGCAGCGCCTCGACCTGATCGGCGTGAGCGTAGACCTCGGCCGGTTCGCAGCGCCCGGGATCGGCGAGCGGCGGCATCAGGATCGCATCCGGCACCGGCGACAGCAGTGGCGTCATCGCCGCGAGCGACGTCACCGGCTCATACGCGATGTCCCCGCGCGCGGCCGTCGACTGCACCAACGCCAGACTCAAACAGTGTTCCGGCTGCATCAACAGACACTTCACGTTGCTACCTCGACACGCTGCATCGCTATGGAATCCTTACCCTTTTGGGGAACTGCGCTCGACGCGCGATCAGGGCACTATTGTCTAACACTGAAGGGGCTAACATTGAAGGGTCTGGTATTGAAGAGACGCTTCGGATCAGGCCAACGCTTCCTTTCCCCATGCACCGATTCAGGAGAGCTTCGTTCATGCCCCAGGACGCGACTGTCATCTGGCCTGCCAACGCCGAACTCGGCGAAGGGCCGGTCTGGTCCCCCGAACACCGCGCGCTGCTGTTCGTCGACATTCGTCGGGCCCGCCTCCACGCCTGGCACCCCGACAGCGATGAACGCCAGAGCTGGACACTGGACGAAGCCTGCTGCTGGCTGCTGCCCCGGGAGGGCGGTGACTTCGTCGCCGGCTTGCGCTCGGGGATTGTCGAGCTGAGCCTGGACGCGACCGGCCCGCACCCTGGCAAACGCCTCACGCCTATCGACTGGCTGCCCGAAGGCGATCGCCTCAACGACGCCAAGAGTGACCGGGAGGGACGTCTCTGGTTCGGCTCCATGGACAACGCCGAAACGCATGCCAACGGTTACCTCTACCGTCTCGACGGTCGCGGTCTGAGCGAAGTCGACCGTGACTACGCCATCACCAACGGCCCCGCGATCGCGCCCGATGGTCGCACACTTTACCATAACGACAGTGCGCGCCAGACCGTATTCGCCTTCGATCTGAACGACGCCGGTGAACTCTCCGGCAAGCGCGAGCTGATCCGCTTGCCGAGCGGCCGCGGCTTCCCCGATGGCATGACCTGCGACCACGAGGGCAATCTCTGGATCGCCCTGTGGGATGGCGCTCGTGTCGCCCGCTATCGCCCCGACGGACAACTGGATCGTGAAGTCTCGCTACCGGTCTCGCGCCCGACCTCGTGCGCCTTCGGCGGCGACAATCTCGAGCGTCTGTTCGTCACCTCGGCCGCGACCGGTTGCCCCGACGAACCGCTGGCCGGCGCCCTGTTCGAGATCGTGACCGATATCGGCGGCCTGGCCGAAACGCCGATTCATCTACCCACCACCTCTGGCCTGTAGGTGATGTCAGCTCGCGGGCACGCCTAGGGAGGCCGCAGATTGGGTTCGCGGCACGATGCCGACGATATTGCCACGCGCATCGTGCTCGAGCGTCAGGGAGCGGTCATCCTGCAGAATGTCGACCGAGTGTTGAGCAATACCGAACGAGAGCGCCAGCTTCTCCGTCGTCACCGCCGTCGCGGGGCTGCGGCGGTCGACATGACGAAAGCGACGGTAGTTGTAAAACGCCCACAGCAGCAGCGCACAGCCGGCCAGTGCAATGGTGAGCGCGTAAACCGTCAGTGAACTCCAGCTGTGCTCGCGACTCTCGATCACATAGGCGTCGAAGCGCTGAATCCCGGCGATCCAGGCAACCAACGTCGATAACGGCAGGAAGAGATAGAGCCACAGCAGCCAGCCGAGGCAGGCAACCAGCGCGCACAGGCCGCGCTGACGTCGCGACTGCAGATCGGGGCGACGAATGATCTCGGGTAACCGGGCACAGGGGCTCTGATGACGTTCTCGGCTCATGTCTATTTGCCTCCTTTTCGAGGTGTCACGGGCGGATACCACGATCCGGGCTCTGCCAGCGGGCTCGCTGACGTTTCGATGCCAGCAGGGTCTTTGGCAGCGCGACGACGGCCGTCAGCGTCGACAGCAGCCAGTAGATCAACGGGTACCAGATCACCCACCAGTACTGACGTAGAAAGCCGGCGCGTTCGTAACGCTGGTCGATACCGAGACTGACCAGGAACTGGATCAGGCAGGTCGCGCCCAGCAGCAGGCCATTCCACTGCGGCAGCAGCGTGGCCACGTGCCAGCGCGGCGGCAGGGGGGCCACGAGACCGACGACGAACAGCGCCATGATCGCCAGCATCACGTAGGCCCAAATCAGACTGGTGAAATATTCCAGGGCCACGCCCCAGAACCGGCGCTGGCGCCAGGCCAGCAGACGCGGACCGTAACGCAGCATGACCTCGACGCCGCCCTGCGCCCAGCGCAGCCGCTGTTTCCAGAGCCCCCTGAACGTCTCCGGCATATAGATGTAGCAGAGCGCTTCCGGCTCGTAGCGGATATCCCAGTGCTGCATCTGCAGACGCCAGGAGACATCGATATCCTCGGTTACCATGTCGGCACGCCAGTAGCCGACGCTGTCCAGCGCAGCGCGATTGAAACCGGTGATCACGCCGGAGACGGTGAAGATTCGGCCGTAGGTGCGCTGAGCGCGCTTGATCAGACCGATAATCGAGGAGAACTCGCCGACCTGGATCCGGCCCAGCAGGCTCGACCGGTTGAGAATGCGCGGATTGCCGGTCACCGCGCCGACCCGCGGCCCGCCGGTCAGGTGCTGCATCATCCAGTAGACCGCATCCGGATGCAGCAGCGCATCGCCATCGATGGTCACCAGATAGTCAGATGGCGCGGCCAGCGCCCCCGCCCGCAGCGCCACCGCCTTGCCCTGGTTGGTGGCGAAATGGATCACGCGCAGGCGTGCGTACTTCTCGGACAGACGATCGAGAATCTCGCCGGTATCGTCGTGACTGCCATCGTTGATAGCAATCACGTCGAAATCCGGATAGCGCGTCGCCAGCGCGTAGTCGATCGTCTGTTCGACCTGCTCCGCCTCATCGAAGCAGGGGATGATGATGCTGGCGTGCGGCGCGTCCGGCCCCAGTGTCTCGAGGCGCGGTGTCATGTCCTTGCCGCGCTCGCGACGCAGGTAGAACCAGAGTCCGCCGATGATCCACATCCACGCCATGAAGATCGGATAGTAGAAGGCGAATCCGAACATCACGTTCCGCCAATCGATGGCCGCGAGCCACGCTTCGATATCGACGATCATGGCTGACTCCGGAGATGCGAGGTTGAATAGGGAAATTCATTGAGGCTCATGCCCTCGAAGGTGGGCTGAAAGGCCGGCTTGCCGCTGATGAAGTCGTCCGGGTAGTAAGCGAGATTCAAGGCCCCGCGTCGCACCAGCTGCCGCATCCAGCCCTTGAAACGCGATGGTTCGATCCAGCGCTGGCGCGCCCAGTCGTAGGACTGCAGCTCGAATACTGTCTGGTTCAGGCCCTGGGGATGGCGCATCACCTGGTCGACCAGCCCATCCAGCCATTCGCTTGCCGTGTCGGCGTCACGCGCCATCTCCGCGTCGTCGAGGTAGGGCATCGCCATCAGCGCCACTTCGTCATAGCTTTCCAGAAACGGCCCCAGCGCCTGGGCGAAGCGCGCCTCGGCCGCAGGATCGAGCACGACGCGCGGATACAGGTTGCGCGCGACCCGGAAGCGGTTGCTGAGATTGACGTATTCGCGGGCGCCATCGACCGCTCGATGGCTGAAATCGATCAGCGCACGGGTCTTGTCGCGAGCGCTCAGATCGCAGTCTGTGATCGCTCGCTCACTGCCGGGCCATCGCGCTTCGGGGGCACAGGCCTGGGCATCCTCGTCGGCGGCCAGATAGGCGTCATCGTGGATCAGGATGCCGTTGATGCCCGGCGTGTTACGCGCCAGGTCGGCGTAGATGCCTCGAACGATCGCCAGCGACGCCGGCCGGAACGGGCTCAAGCGGCGGTAATCGCGATCGGCGACGTGACTCTCACCACCGGCACCGCGTGCGCGAACGGCAAGGCGCTGCTGGCGTGCGTCGTCCGGCAGATCGAAGGCGAGCAGCGGTAGCCAGGCGTAGACCTCGACGCCGGCGCGTGTCTTGAGCTGCCAGGCGACCCGGTTAAAGAGATCGGCACGCATCGGCAGCATGGTATTGGGGAAGTAGAGTTCGGACGCGGTACCGTCGCCGTCGGAATCGGCGAACGCCTGCAGATAGACCGTCCGCACCTGCAGCGCCTGAATGCGATCAAGCAGCGCGCTCAGATTGGCATTCACCTGGGCCGGATCGGGATCATAGATATAATCGAGATCCACCTGCACCGCGCGCTGCACGCGCCGGGGCGGGGCGACCGTCTGCGCGATCTGGCTCTCGACGGCGACCGGATCCGGGTCGTCCATGATCAGAAAGCGGCCGAAATCCGGACCGCTTTCGGGCGTCGAGATCCGCTGATCGTTGAGACTGAAGGTGTAGCGATAGCCGGCCTCGCGCGCCAGCGACTCGGTCTCGCCATTGGTCGCCCCGTAGGGCCAGACCAGCGTGCGCGGGCGGATGCCGGTATGGTGCTCGATGATCTCGGCGCTGCGCTTCAGGTCGTCACGAACCCGCTGCCGGTAATCGGCATCGCTTTCATAGCGACCGCTGACCCCGTCGTATTCCCGCACCAGCGCCGCCGGCTCGACGTTGCCCTGAGGGTTGGCCAGTAAGCCGTGGTGGAGATCGTCGGTGTGGGAGGCCACTTCCACCAGTCCGGACCCCTGCATCTCACGCACCTGAGCCCAATCGACGAAACCGGCTTGGCCGCGCTCGCGACCGTTGTAGCGCACCTCGTTGGTCGGCGCCGACGCACTGTCGCTGCGAACGATCGCCCCTTCTTCCGGTTGTGCCGCGACCGGATCGGTATCGTCCGCCGCGATGGTATCGCCGCGACCGACTGTCTCGATCCAACCGGTCTCGACGGCAAACAGCGCCGGGTAGTCGAACGCCTGCAGCAGCGGAAAGACCCGGCTGTAGAAACTGGCCAAACCGTCGTCGAAGCTCAGCAGCACGGCGTTGTGCGGTAGCGACGCCCCGCCATCTCGAGCGGCTTTCACATCGTCCAGTGAAATCGGATGCCAGTCGTTGGCCGCCAGCCAGTCGAACAGCGCCGCCAGCCGCTGGGTACTGACGACGTAGGGGTCGCGATCCACTGCCGGTTGGGTATCGTCGCGAACGTCGTGAAAGCCGAGCGTGACGAAATGGCCGGCGGGGATCTGCACGGTGCCACCGGGCCCCTGATCAGACGTAGTCACCGTCGCCCAGCGGTCCTTTTCTCCGGCCCACACGCCGCTTGTCCACGTCAGCAGCGCTATCAGCAACAGCGTCGTCGTCGCCAGGTTTTGGGGTATTCGCATCACAGCACTCCCTCGAAACCCAACTGTCCGTACCAGCGCTTCTCGCGCTCCCCTTCGTACTCGCGACTGCCCCAGCCGATGCCATAGTTGATCGACCAGGTGCGCGTCAGCTGCCAGGTGTGACCGTAGAGCGCGTCATAGCCCGGTGCGCTGCCATAACCGCTTTCCCACTCCGAAGCCGCACCCAGCGACACGTTCTGCGTCAGCGAGTGGTTGTAGCGTCGCCAGGTGAGCCAGTCGTGTTCGAGGGTCAGCCCCGCGGTGCGGGTGTCTTGCGGGTTGTAGTAGTCGGTATCGGTCTGGCTGTTGTGCTCGGCGGAGAGCGAGCCGATTAGCTGCGTCTGGTGGTGGGCGCTGGCCTGAATTCGTTGGGTGAGATCGGCGGCGACGTCGCTACGCAGGTTGCCGTCGCTGATATCGAGCGCACCAAGCGTCAGCGTTGCCTCGCGGGATTCGTTCTGCCGCCAGGTCAGCTGCCCCTGATAGAGGCGGCCGTCGAGATCGTCACGCTCGGCTCGCAGCGGCGTCTCCGGCGACTGGGTCTGAGTGCGCAGCTGGTACTGCCAGCGATCGTCGAGCCACTGCGACCAGCCAAGTTCGAGGCCGATATCGTCGCTGAAGCGCTCGCCACTCAGCGCCGCCCACCAATGCCGGCGCAGCCATTGACGTTCGACACCGACGCCCTGGCGGTCGTAGCGCTCGGCGCCCTCTTCGTAGTCGCTCCATTGATAGGTCTGCTCGATGTAGACCCGGTAGCCGCCTTCGCTCCAGGGCGAGTTCAAGCGCAGTTGGTACTCACTATCCCGGCTGCCGTTGACGGCATTGCCGCCGTCGGAACGGCCGACATTGCCCTGCCCTTCGAGGGAAAAGTGCTGTCGATCCCGCCATTCCCTATGATTGCGTCGAATGGCGCTGTCGGTGGGGAACTGGGCCGCCAAGGGCTCGATGGTGTGTTGCCAGCGCGGAAAGTTTTCGAGGTCCTGAGCGTTTTCGGCGATGCCGAGCCGTGTGGCCCGATCGCTCGGTGCGTAGGCGGCGGCCAACTCGGCGGTCGCCTGGGCTTCTTCATACCAGCCACGGGCACGTTGTGCGGTCGCCAGGCCGTTGATCACATCGGTATTGCGTGGCGCCTGGCGGTAGAGACGCTGCGCTCGCGTCAGCGCCTGCGCTTCATGATTGCGATACGAGGCATCGAGCACTCGCAAACGATCGACTTCACTGCGTTCCCAGTTGGGGACCGGTGGCGTCTTCGGGTTCAATCGCGAGCGCCATATCGGCGTATTGGCATCGAGCTCGGCGAGAACCTTGGCCGCCACCTCGTAATCCTCGCTCTCGATCAGCGCATAGTAGTAGCCGGTACGTACTGCCAGCGGCGCCTGAGGGTCGGCCTCGAGAACACGCCGATAAAGCGCCTCGGCGTGCGCGGGTCGACGTCGAGCGAGGTAGGCATCGGCCACCGGCGCCAGCGCATAGGCGGGTACCTCGATGCCCTGCGCGGCCAGCGCCTCGTAATCGGCGATCATCGCGTCGAAACGTCGTAGCTGACGCAGCACCACGAGCCGGTCAAAGCGCGTACGTCGATAGGCTTGGCTCTGCGCGGGGAATCGCTCCAGATTGGCGTTCAAGCGGGCGAGCGATGCCTCGAGTGCTCGATCCCGACCGGCGTAGCGCTGCCGGCGCTCGTGTCGGGCCTGCTCCTGGACAGCGTTGCGAACGCGACTGACACTGCTATCCGCACGCAGTCGCGCCTCGACCGACGCACTGAAGTCGGGCCGCTGCTGTCGGGTTAGCGTCTCGGCACGCTGATAGGCACCAAGATTGGCAAGACTGGAAATGCGGGTACGGATCGCTTGCGGGTTGTCAGGCGCGTCGTCGAGTACCCGCTGGGCCAGCTGAAGCGCCAGCCCGGGCCTACCGGCCTGGCGCTCGCGCTCGGCAATGCCCGCGAGGTCATCGGCATTGGGATGGCCGTCCGAGCCATGGCGGACATCGTCACCGTAGGCGGCGGCCGGCGCATCGATGGGCGGCAGCCGGCCATCGGGAAAGCGATCATTGGCCTGCGAGAGCCCCGCATGCCATAGGACGACACTGGCAATTGTCAGCGAGAGGCGAATCTTGTGATGCGTCCGGAAACGGGCGCGATAGGCACCGGAGAAGACTCGATTGCCGAGGACTCCCACGGCCCGATCGCGAATGCGGCAAATACACATTCGAAACAGCGGCCACCGTTAGGTTCATGAAGTTGTGCGGTTGCGCACAGCCCCACGCGTCCGGGCAGTCGCAAAAGCGAAGCGACCTTAGGGCAAGCGTTCGCTTCCGGCAAACCGGTGCCAGCGTCGCGGAGAGCATTATTTACGTTAGTTCACAATGAAAAGAAATGAGACATACTGAAACAATAAAGAAGAGTTTCCCGTCGCACTTCCCTCCAGAACCGGGGTTCGGCACGATTGTTGAGATACCTAAGAACACATTGGCAGCAAGCAGCCAGTCTCATAAGAAAGCAGGACCGACAGCCGCACAGGAATGAAAGGAAAACAGTCCGATATCTCGCACACTTCTCCAAGAAAAATTCGTACGCAAAATTCCGCCATGGCTGACAAATGTGATCGTCACGACACTGGCGCTAACGACGCCTTGAGACGGTCAGTGATGCTGTCGCGCGTCCCCTTTCTCCGCTTTCCGCCCTTTACCCCCTCGCCCACAAAAAAGCCCTGCGAGTGCAGGGCTTTGAAGACGCCGAACGTCGGAGCGTGTCACCGACTCAGAACGGAATCTCGTCGTCGAAGTCGTCGAAGCTGCCGGGGTTGGGGGCGCCGTAGTTCGGATTCTGCTGGTTGGGCTGCGACGCGGGCTGCCCCTGCGGCGGACGCTGCGGTTGCTGCTGCGGCTGGTTGCCATAGGCCGGCTGCTGCCCGTAGCCGCCCTGCTGCGGTGCCGGCGCGCCGCCGTACTGGTTCTGCGGCTGCTGGCCGTAGTCGGCGCCGCCACCCTGACCACTGCGAGAGTCGAGCATCTGCATGTCGTTGGCGACAATCTCGGTCGAGTAACGATCCTGGCCATCCTGCCCCTGCCACTTGCGCGTCTGCAGACGCCCTTCGATATAGAGACGCGAGCCCTTCTTGACGTACTGCTGGGCGATTTCCGCCAGCTTGTTGAACAGCACCACGCTGTGCCATTCGGTCCGTTCCTGACGCTGACCGCTCTGGCGGTCGGTCCAGCTGTCCGTGGTCGCGATGCGCAGGTTGCACACCGGATTACCCGACGGCAGGAAGCGGACTTCCGGATCCTGTCCCAGGTTGCCGATCAGGATGACTTTGTTCACACCTCGGGCCATCGTTGTCTCCTCGCATTCCTGCGTTGCGACGCCTTCAGGCGTCGGTTCGTTGCCATTGATTGCCTGCAATACTTGCCAGCGCCTCGGCATCCAGACGCTGACGGTCGACCTTGAGATAGGCGACCCGTTCCTCGGGCACGACCACGACGTCCTCGACCCCGGCAACCGAGGCAAACCGTTCGAGTAGTGTATCGATCATGCCCATTGAATGCGCGTCGAGCGCGATGATTTCGCTGGAGAGATGGCGCGGCGCCGGCATCTTCCAGACCACTGCCAGCCACACCGCGGCGATCACTGCCGCCCCCAGGAATACACTCTGGATCCCCAGCGACTGGGATAGCGCGCCCCCCAGCGTGCCACCGAGAAACGCACCCAGGAACTGACTGGTGGAGTAGATTCCCATGGCGGTACCCTTGGCACCGGCGGGCGCCAGCTTGCTGATCATCGACGGCAGCGTCGCCTCCAGCAGATTGAAGACCACGAAGAAGCCCCAGAGCAGGCCGACCAGGGTAATTCGGTCCTGCGCCAGCTCGCCGAAGCCGAGCAGGATCAGCGTCATTGCCGCCACGGCACCGATGAAGATCGGCTTCATCCGACGATACTTCTCCGCGACGATCACCAGCGGCACCATGCCGATAAAAGCGAGCGCCATCACCGGCAGATAGACCCAGCCGTGGTGAGCCGGGGCAAAGCCCAGCGCCTCGAGCCGGAACGGCAGCGCGGTGAAGCAGGCGGTCAGAATCAGGTGCAGCGCAAAGATCGAAAAATCGAGACGCAGCAGGTCGCCGCGGCCGAGCGTAGCCCGCAGCTGGCTGCGGTCGAGGCCGACATCCCGGTGCGGCCGCTGGCGCGGCGCCGCCGGCACCAGCTTCCACAGGATCAGTAGACCGCAGACAGAGAGCCCGGCGGTGAACCAGAAGACACCGGCGAGCCCCCCCAGATCGGCGATCAGCGGGCCGCAGACCATCGCCACGGCGAAGGCGACGCCGATCGACAGCCCGATGGTCGCCATCGCCGCCGTGCGAATCTCTTCGCGGGTTTGATCGGCCAGCAGCGCCATGATCGCGCCGGCGACCGCGCCGCTACCCTGCAGGCAGCGGCCGATAATGATCGCGTTGATCGAGGTGGCGGTGGCGGCGACGATGCTGCCGATGATGAACAGCAGCAGCCCCCCGGCGATTACGGTCTTGCGGCCGACTCGGTCAGAGAGCAAGCCAAAGGGGATCTGCAGGATAGCCTGGGTCAGGCCGTAGCCGCCCAGCGCCAGGCCGACGAGAAAGGGGGTGGCGCCGTCCAGATGGTCGGCGTATAGCGCCAGCACCGGCAGGACCATGAACAGGCCCAGCATGCGCGAGGCGTACAGCCCGGCAAGGCCAACGATGGCACGCCGTTCGGTACCGAGAAAACGAGAACTCATGGGGGATCACAACGTCAGATGAACTCGGCAGTGCCGAGGATGGTTCGGGATGAGCGGCGTATTTTACCCCCCGCTTCGCGCCAGTGAAAGCAACCGGCTTTGCTGCCAGATTGGCCCGCGACCTATACTGGTCGTTTCCCGCGTCGCATCATGAGGTAGTCATGGACAGCATTCTGGTCAGGGGCGCTCGCACCCATAACCTGAAGAACATCGATGTCGAACTGCCACGCGACAAGCTGATCGTGGTAACCGGGCTGTCGGGGTCCGGAAAATCTTCGCTCGCCTTCGACACGCTCTATGCCGAGGGCCAGCGGCGCTACGTGGAGTCGCTCTCCACCTACGCCCGCCAGTTTCTCTCGATGATGGAGAAGCCGGACGTCGATCACATCGAGGGGCTGTCACCGGCGATCTCGATCGAACAGAAATCGACCTCGCACAATCCGCGCTCGACCGTCGGCACCATCACCGAGATCTATGACTACCTGCGTCTGTTGTTCGCGCGGGCCGGCACGCCACGCTGCCCGGATCACGACGAGGAGCTGGAAGCGCAGACCGTCTCGCAGATGGTCGACCAGGTGATGGAACTGCCGGAAGGCAGCCGCCTGATGCTCCTGGCGCCGGTCGTCAACGGGCGCAAGGGCGAACACCAGCAGTTGCTCGGGGAGCTGCGCGCCCAGGGTTACGTGCGCGCGGTCATCGACGGCGAAACCGTGGAGCTGGATGACCTGCCGACGCTCGACAAGAAGCGCAAGCACGATATCAGCGTGGTCGTGGATCGCATCAAGGTACGCCCGGATCTGCAGCAGCGCCTGGCAGAGTCTTTCGAAACCGCGTTGGGGCTGGCGGACGGTACCGCCATTATCCATTTCATGGATGACGAACGAGCGGATCTGGCTTTCTCGTCGCGCTTCGCCTGCCCCATCTGCGGCTACTCGCTCTCCGAGCTCGAGCCGAGGCTGTTTTCGTTCAACAACCCGGCCGGTGCCTGCCCCACCTGCGACGGGCTCGGCGTGCGCCAGTACTTCGACCCCGACAAGCTGATCAGCCATCCGGAACTGTCTCTGGCCGAGGGGGCGATCAAGGGTTGGGATCGCCGCAGCATCTACTATTTTGGCCAGTTGCAGGCCGTGGCGGAGCACTACCGCTTCGCGCTGGACACGCCGTGGAACGAGCTGGCCCGACATGAGCGCGAGATCGTACTCAACGGCAGCGGCAAGGACGAGATCGCCTTCAGCTACGTCAACGACCGCGGACGCAAGGTCACTCGCGAACACCCCTTCGAGGGCGTACTGCCCAACCTCGAGCGGCGCTACCGCGAGACCGAATCCTCCATGGTCCGTGACGATCTGGCCAAGTACCTCGCCGTGCGCCCCTGCCCCACCTGCGACGGCAGCCGATTGCGGCGCGAAGCGCGCCACGTCTTCGTCGACAACCACAATCTGCCGGCTCTCGCGCGCATGCCGGTGGGCGAGGCCTGGGACTACTTCCACGCGCTCACGCTGCCAGGGCGCAAGGGCGAGATCGCGGCCAAGATCGTGCACGAGATCCATGCGCGACTCGAGTTCCTGGTCAACGTCGGGCTCGACTATCTGACGCTGGAGCGCAGCGCCGACACGCTTTCCGGCGGCGAAGCGCAACGCATACGCCTGGCCAGCCAGATCGGCGCCGGCCTGGTCGGGGTCATGTACATCCTCGACGAACCCTCCATCGGCCTTCACCAGCGCGACAACGATCGCCTGCTGCGCACGCTCACGCGCCTGCGGGACCTCGGCAACACCGTCATCGTGGTCGAACACGACGAGGATGCCATTCGTGCCGCGGACCACGTGCTGGATATCGGCCCGGGCGCTGGCGTTCATGGCGGCACAGTGGTCGCCCAGGGCACGCCGGCCGAGGTCGAGGCCACGTCCCACTCCCTGACCGGTCAGTACCTCTCGGGCAAACGCCGCATCGAGGTACCGCCGCACCGGATTCCGGTCAACCCGGACAAGCAGCTCCATCTGCGCGGCGCCAGCGGCAACAACCTGCAGAATGTCGATCTGTCGCTACCGCTGGGTCTGTTCGTCTGCGTCACCGGCGTCTCCGGCTCGGGCAAGTCGACGCTGATCAACTCGACCCTCATGCCAATCGCCGCCCGCGAGCTGAACCGAGCCACGACGCTGTCACCGGCGCCCTACCGCAGCATCGAGGGGCTCGATCAGCTCGACAAGATCATCGATATCGACCAGAGCCCGATCGGACGCACGCCTCGCTCCAATCCGGCCACCTATACCGGTATCTTCACGCCGATCCGCGAGCTGTTCGCCGGCACCCAGGAGGCACGCGCTCGCGGCTACAAGCCGGGACGTTTCAGCTTCAACGTCAAGGGCGGCCGCTGCGAAGCGTGCCAGGGCGAAGGCATGATCAAGGTGGAGATGCACTTCCTGCCGGATATCTACGTGCCGTGCGATGTCTGCAAGGGCAAGCGCTACAACCGCGAGACGCTGGATATTCACTATAAGGGCAAGACGATCCACGAGGTCCTCGAAATGACCATCGAGGAGGCGCTCGAGTTCTTCAGCCCGGTGCCGGCGATCGCGCGCCGACTGCAGACGCTGATGGATGTCGGTCTTTCCTACGTCCGCCTGGGCCAGAGTGCGACCACGCTCTCCGGCGGTGAGGCGCAGCGAGTGAAGCTGGCACGGGAGTTGGCCAAGCGCGATACCGGCCAGACGCTCTATATTCTCGACGAACCGACCACCGGACTGCACTTCGAGGACATCCGTCAGCTGCTCGGCGTACTGCATCGACTGCGCGATCACGGCAACACCGTGGTGGTGATCGAGCACAACCTCGACGTGATCAAGACCGCCGACTGGCTGATCGACCTGGGGCCGGAAGGCGGCTCCGGTGGCGGACAAATCATTGCCGAAGGCACACCGGAGCAGGTCGCGGCGCTCGACGCCTCGCACACCGGCCGCTTTCTGTCGCCGCTGCTGCCAACGCAAGACACTCGCGTCAAGCGCGCCTGAGTCGCTCGGCGACGACGCGTCAGGCGTCGTCGCCCGTTCAGCCAGACTTCCTGCCTCCACCTGTCTCAGCAAGCGCTCGCCTCACCACGGTTGCGGATAGTGCCAAGGTCCAACCGTGTGATGCGACGCCACCCAACTTTCCGCCATAAAAAAACCGGCTGCCCGAAATATCGGGCAGCCGGTTTTGGCGCGGGAAGCGCGGCGACTTATTCGTCGCCGGCAGCTTCCTCGACGACCGGACGATCAACCAGCTCGACGTAGGCCATCGGCGCGTTGTCGCCAGTGCGGTAGCCGCACTTCAGCACACGGACGTAGCCGCCCGGGCGATTGACGTAACGCGGGCCAAGCTCGTTGAAGAGCTTGCCGACAGCTTCCTTGGAGCGGGTGCGGCTGAACGCCAGACGGCGATTCGCCACGCTATCCTGCTTTGCCAGGGTGATCAGCGGCTCGATATGACGACGCAGCTCCTTGGCCTTAGGCAGGGTAGTCTTGATCACTTCATGCTCGACCAGCGAGGTGCACATGTTCTTGAACATGGCGTGCCGATGCGAGCTGGTCCGATTCAGATGACGACCACTCTTACGATGACGCATGATTGCTATTCCTTACCAAACTGGTGATTCGAGTCGGCACACTGGTTTCGACCCGGGCACCGCCCTCAGGCGGAGGCCTTATCGTCCTTCAGACTCGCCGGCGGCCAGTTTTCCAGCCGCATGCCGAGGGAAAGACCGCGCGAAGCCAACACGTCCTTGATCTCGTTCAAGGACTTCTTGCCAAGGTTTGGCGTCTTGAGCAGCTCGACTTCCGTGCGCTGAATCAAATCGCCAATGTAGTAAATGTTCTCGGCCTTCAAGCAGTTGGCACTACGCACCGTGAGTTCGAGATCGTCAACGGGGCGCAGCAGAATCGGATCGATCTGATCTTCTTCCTCTTCGACTTCCTGCTCTCGGTCAGCTTCGAGATCGACGAAGGCGGCCAGCTGTTCCTGGAGGATGGTCGCGCTGCGACGAATCGCTTCTTCCGGGTCCAAGGTGCCGTCAGTTTCGAGATCGATGACCAGCTTATCCAGGTCGGTGCGCTGTTCGACACGCGCCGCCTCGACCGCGTAGGACACGCGACGAACCGGGCTGAATGTCGCATCCAGCTGCAGACGACCGATGGCACGGGATTCGTCCTCGTCGGAGAGCCGCGCATCCGCGGGCTCGTAACCACGACCCCGCACGACCTTGAGCTGCATTTTCAGCTCGCCGCCATCGTTGAGGTGCGCGATCACGTGATCCGGATTGACGATCTCGACGTCGTGATCGACGGCGATATCGCCGGCGGTCATCACACCGGGGCCCTGCTTGTTCAAGGTCAAGACGGCTTCGTCGCGGCCGTGCATCTTGATGGCCACGTCCTTGAGATTCAGAAGAATCTCGATGACGTCTTCCTGAACACCCTCGATGGCGCTGTATTCATGCAGCACGCCGTCGATTTCCGCTTCGACGACGGCACAGCCGGGCATCGAAGAGAGCAGGATGCGACGCAGCGCATTCCCCAGGGTATGGCCGAAACCACGCTCGAAGGGCTCCAGCACGATCTTGGCGTGCTGTGCATTGACCTCTTCGACCTTGATGTCGCGGGGACGGAGAAACTCAGTCACTGAACGCTGCATATGAACACCTTCTCAGGCTGCCAAACGAATATCGGTACTCCCGTGCCAGGCCGGGCCGCGTGAGCGGCCCGGCCTCAGGCTTACTTGGAGTACAGCTCGACGATCAGGTTTTCGTTGATGTCGGCAGACAGGTCGCCGCGTTCCGGGACAGCCTTGAAAGTGCCTTCCATCTTCTTCGAATCGACGTCGATCCACGTCACGTCGCCGCGGTTGGCAGCGATGGACAGTGCCTGCTGGATACGGGCCTGGTTCTTGGCCTTCTCACGCACGGACACGACGTCGCCGGGACGCACCTGATAGGAAGCCACGTTGACGGTACGGCCGTTGACCGCAATCGCCTTGTGGCTGACCAGCTGACGCGATTCACTGCGCGTGGAGCCGAAGCCCATGCGGTAAACCACGTTGTCCAGCCGGGATTCCAGCAGCTGCAACAACACTTCACCGGTTGCCCCTTTCAGGCGCGCGGCTTCTTTGTAGTAGTTGCGGAACTGGTTTTCGAGTACGCCGTAGATACGACGCACTTTCTGCTTCTCGCGAAGCTGCAAGCCGTAGTCGGAAAGACGCTGACGGCGCTGGCCATGCACACCCGGGATCTGCTCGGATTTGCACTTCTTCTCGAAGGGAGTCACACCGCTCTTCAGAAAGAGGTCGGTGCCCTCGCGACGAGACAGCTTACACTTGGGACCAAGATAACGAGCCATGAGTCTGTCTCCTTAAACGCGGCGTTTCTTCGGCGGACGGCACCCGTTGTGCGGGATCGGCGTCGCGTCGGTGATGCTCTGCACACGGAAGCCGGCGGCATTCAATGCACGCACGGCGGACTCACGGCCCGGGCCGGGGCCCTTGACCAGCACGTCGACGTTTTTCACACCATACTCGGCTGCAGCAGTCGCTGCACGTTCACTCGCTACTTGAGCTGCGAACGGGGTGCTCTTGCGAGAACCACGAAAACCCGAACCACCGGCAGTCGCCCAAGAAAGCGCGTTGCCCTGGCGGTCTGTGATCGTCACGATCGTGTTGTTAAAAGAGGCATGGATATGCGCAACGGCATCCACGACCTGCTTTTTAACCTTTTTACGGTTGCTACGCGGGTTAGCCATGTTGATGTTTCCTAATATTTAACGTCGAGACGTTAATTACTTACGAATCGGTTTACGCGGTCCCTTACGGGTACGCGCATTGGTCTTAGTACGCTGACCACGCAGCGGTAGACCACGACGATGGCGCAGACCACGATAGCAACCCAGATCCATGAGACGCTTGATATTCAGCGTGACTTCACGGCGAAGGTCGCCTTCTACGGTGAACTTGCCAACCTCGGTACGCAGGATGTCGAGCTGTTCGCCAGACAATTCCTGAACCTTGGTGGTGGGCTCGATGCCAGCGGCGACACAGATATCCTGCGCGCGTGTGTGGCCAATCCCGTAGATGTAGGTCAGCGAGATCGCCGCATGCTTGTTGTCCGGGATATTGACGCCTGCAATACGGGCCATCAGCTTACTCCGAATGTTGAGCGGCTTGCTCGTTAGTCGTCCACAAAGGGCGCAATAGCATACCCCTTAACCTCTCACGAGGCAAGGGGAATGCCATGGCCCGCTTTCGTTCAGCGTGTCGGGCGCAATCAGCCTTGACGCTGCTTGTGACGCGGTTCGGTGCAAATCACGCGAACCGCGCCGTTGCGCCGAATAATCTTGCAGTTACGGCACATTTTCTTTACAGAAGCTCGAACTTTCATCGTTCTCTCCAAATGCTCTCTCGCGGAGGCTCAGCGCATCAGGCCGCCGCTACCGTAGCCTTTCAGGTTCGACTTCTTCATCACCGACTCATACTGGTGAGACATGAGATGGGATTGAACCTGGGCCATGAAGTCCATGATTACCACGACCACGATCAGCAGCGAGGTCCCACCGAAGTAGAACGGCACCTGCCAGGCCACCACCAGGAACTGCGGCATCAGCGACACCAGCGTGATGTAGAGCGCCCCGAACAGCGTGAGACGCGTCATCACCTTGTCGACGTAGCGCGCGGTCTGCTCTCCCGGACGAATCCCCGGCAGGAAGGCGCCGGACTTCTTCAGGTTGTCGGCGACATCCTTGGGATTGAACACCAACGCCGTGTAGAAGAAGCAGAAGAACAGGACGGCCGCGGCGAACAGGATGATGTACAACGGCGCACCCGGCGCCAGCTGCTGCGAGGCAACCTGCAGCCACTCGAACCCGTCGCCTTGACCCAGCCACTGGCCGATGGACCCCGGGAACAGCAGAATGCTGGACGCGAAGATCGGCGGAATGACGCCCGCCATGTTGACCTTCAGCGGCAGATAGCTGCTCTGACCGGCGTACATCTTGTTGCCGACCTGACGACGCGGGTAGTTCACCGTGATACGGCGCTGCCCACGCTCGATAAAGACCACGAAGGCGATCGTCGCGATGCCGAGAAGCGCCAGAGCCAGCAGCGGCAGCACATTCCAGGCGCCATCGTTGCGAGCGAGCTCGAACGACTGACCAATCGCGCTCGGCAGTCCGGCCACGATTCCCGAGAAGATGATCAGCGAGATACCGTTGCCGATGCCTTTCTCGGTGATCTGTTCACCCAGCCACATCAGGAACACCGCACCGGCCACGAAGGTGACGACGGCGGTGAAATAGAAGCTGATGTCACCGGAATAGGCCACGCCCTGACTGACCAGACCAACTGACATGCCACACGCCTGGATCAACGCCAGCAACACCGTGCCGTAGCGGGTGTACTGGTTGATCTTCCGGCGCCCGGCCTCGCCTTCCTTCTTCAGCGCTTCGAGCTGAGGCGATACCGCGGTCAGAAGCTGCATGATGATCGACGCGGAGATGTACGGCATGATCCCCAGCGCGAAGATACTCATGCGCTGCAGCGCACCCCCCGAGAACATGTTGAACATGCCCAGGATGGTGCCCTGGTTCTCCCGAAACAGGGCAGCCAGCTGGTCAGGATCGATGCCGGGTACGGGAATGTGGGCACCGATGCGGTACACCACGATCGCGATGAAGACGAAACGCAGGCGTGCCCACAGCTCGCTGAGACCACTACCCATGTTCGCCGGCATGTTTCCTGACTTAGCCATTTAGTCCTCTACCTTGCCGCCGGCTGCTTCGATCGCAGCACGCGCCCCTTTGGTGACCTTGAGGCCACGCACGGTAACCGCCTTGGTCAGCTCGCCGGAGAGAATGACCTTGGCGTACTCGGTAGCATTCCGGAGCACGTTGGCCTTCTTCAGGCTGTCGAGATCGGCAACGTCGCCGTCGACCTTGGCCAGCTCCGCCAGACGAACTTCCTGCGACACCATCGCCTTGTGCGACGTGAAGCCGAATTTCGGCAAGCGGCGCTGCAGCGGCATCTGACCGCCTTCGAAACCGGGCTTGACCGAGCCGCCAGAACGGGACTTCAGACCCTTGTGGCCACGGCCACCGGTCTTACCCAGACCGGAGCCGATACCGCGTCCGACGCGCTTCTCGGCATGCTTGGAACCCGGTGCCGGGCTTAAGCTATTGAGTTTCATGGATTACTCTCCCTCGACTCGAACAAGGTAACGCACCTTGTTGATCATGCCGCGAACGGCGGGGGTGTCTTCCAGCTCGACCGAGTGCCCAATGCGACGCAGGCCAAGGCCCTTCATCGTCGCTCTGTGCTTCTGCAGGACACCGATGGTGCTGCGGGTCTGGGTGATTTTGATCGTCTCTGCCATGATCGCTTACCCCGCCAATTCTTCGACAGACAGGCCACGCTTGGCGGCGATGTCTTCCGGAGACTGCATGGACGCGAGACCCTTGATGGTCGCGCGAACCACGTTCACCGGGTTGGTGGAGCCGTAGCACTTGGCCAGAACGTCATGGACACCAGCCAGCTCGAGTACGGAACGCATGGCGCCGCCGGCGATGATGCCGGTACCTTCGGACGCCGGCTGCATGAAGACCTTGGACGCGCCGTGACGGGCGCGGACCGGGTACTGCAGCGTGCTGCCGCTAAGGCTGACCTTGACCATGTTGCGACGCGCCTGGTCCATGGCTTTCTGGATCGCGACCGGCACTTCACGTGCCTTGCCGCGACCGAAGCCGACCCGGCCGTTGCCATCGCCAACGACGGTCAGGGCGGTGAAACCGAAGATACGGCCACCCTTGACCACCTTGGCGACGCGGTTGACCTGCACCAACTTCTCTTGCAGATCTCCGCCCTTCTGTTCGTTATTCGCCATCGTAAAACCCTTTAGAATTGCAGACCGCCTTCGCGTGCGGCATCGGCCAATGCCTTGACACGCCCGTGGTACCTGAACCCGGCGCGATCAAAGGCAACCTGAGAGATGCCGGCATCCTTGGCGCGCTCGGCAATCAGAGCACCCACTTTGGCAGCTGCATCGGCATTACCGGTGGCACCTTCGCGCAGGACCTTGTCCAGCGTGGAAGCGCTGGCCAGCACCTTGCCGCCGTCCGGCGAAATGATCTGCGCATAGATGTGACGCGGTGTGCGGTTGACGCACAGACGATTCACACCCAGATCGCGGATCTTGGCGCGCGCGCGGCGGGCACGACGGAGACGAGATTCTTTCTTCGCGTTCATAACCCTGCCTTACTTCTTCTTGGCTTCTTTGCGGCGGACGTGCTCGTCGCCGTACCGGATACCCTTACCTTTGTAAGGTTCCGGCGGACGGAAGGCACGAATCTCCGCAGCCACCTGGCCGAGCTTCTGCTTGTCCGCGCTTTTCAGCACGATCGTGGTGTTCTTCGGCGTTTCGGCCGTGACACCTTCGGGCAGTTTGTAGTCGATCGGGTGGGAGAAACCGAGTGTAAGATTCAGCGTCTGGCCGCTTGCCTGGGCACGATAGCCGACGCCATTGATTTCCAGCGACCGAGTAAAGCCCTCGGAAGCGCCGGTGACCATGTTCTGGACCAGGGCACGGAACGTGCCGACCATGGCCCAGCTTTTGGCCTGCTCGCTGGGAGCAAAAGTCAGCTGGCCGTCTTCCTGAGTGATTTTCACGTCGGAATGTACGGTCAGCTCTAGCGTGCCCTGGCTGCCCTTGACGGACAGCTGGTCGCCGTCGAGTTTGACCTCGACGCCGCTGGGCAGTTTAACCGGATACTTGGCTACGCGAGACATTACTCACTCCTAGAATACGGTGCAGATGACTTCACCACCGACACCCGCCTGGCGTGCCGCGCGATCGGTCATGACACCTTGAGAGGTGGTCACGATCGCGACACCCAGACCATCGGCGACCTTGGGCATTTCGCTCTTGCCCTTGTAGATCCGCAGCGACGGCTTGGATACACGCTGGATGTGCTCGATGACCGGCTTGCCCTCGAAGTACTTGAGGGTCACGGTCAGCTCCGGCTTGGCGCCTTCGGTGACCGCTACGTCGGTGATGTAGCCTTCCTGCTTGAGTACGCGGGCCACTTCAACCTTGAGCTTGGAGGACGGCATGGTAACCGTCTCCTTGGTGGCCATCTGCGCATTGCGGATACGGGTAAACATATCCGCCAGAGTATCTTGCATGCTCATTACATTGCGCTCCTGAATTCCTCGACGTGGCTTACCAGCTGGACTTCTTCAGTCCAGGGACATCGCCACGCATCGCCGCTTCGCGCAGCTTGTTACGAGCCAGTCCGAACTTGTTGTAGTAACCGTGCGGACGGCCGGTAACGCGGCAGCGGTTGCGCTGACGGACCTGGCTGGAGTCCCGCGGCAGCGACTGCAGCTTCAGTTGCGCGTCGAAGCGCTCTTCGTCAGAAGCGTTGACGTCATAAATGACGCTTTTGAGCGCGGCACGCTTGGCGGCGTACTTGTCGACCAGCTTCGCGCGCTTGAGCTCACGCTCAATCATGCTTTTCTTTGCCATGAATCCACCCTTATTGCTTGAACGGGAAGTTCAGCGCGCGAAGCAGCGCACGACCTTCTTCGTCGGTGTTGGCGCTGGTCGTGATGGTCACATCCAGACCACGAATCCGGTCGATCTTATCATATTCGATCTCCGGGAAGATGATCTGCTCACGGACGCCCATGGAGTAGTTGCCGCGGCCATCGAAGGACTTCGGGTTCAGGCCCCGGAAGTCGCGCACGCGGGGAATCGCGATGTTGACCAGGCGATCCAGAAAATCCCACATGCGTTCGCGGCGCAGCGTCACCTTGACGCCGATCGGCCAGCCTTCGCGGACTTTGAAACCCGCGATGGACTTGCGCGCCTTGGTCACCACCGGCTTCTGACCGGAGAGCTTCTCCAGGTCACCGACGGCATTGTCGATCAGCTTTTTGTCGCTGGTCGCTTCGCCGATGCCCATGTTCAGGGTCACCTTGGTGATCCGGGGCACCTGCATCACGTTGGCGTAGCTGAACTGCTCTCGCAGCTGAGCCATCACCTCGTTTTGATAACGTTCTTTCAAGTTCGCCATTTTGCTACCCGACTCGCGTTAGGCGTCGATCTGCTTCTGCGTCGACTTGTAGATACGTACCTTGGTACCGTCTTCCTGCACCTGAAAGCCGACGCGATCGGCCTTGCCGGTCTCCGCGTTGAAGATGGCCACGTTGGACGCATGGATCGGAGCCTCACGCTCGACGATACCCCCCGGGTTGCCAACCATAGGATTGGGCTTGGTGTGGCGCTTGATCATGTTCACGCCCGAAACGACGTAACGGTCGTTCTCGAGGACGCGCTTGATCGTGCCACGCTTGCCCTTGTCCTTGCCGGCGATGACGATGACTTCGTCGTCACGTTTGATCTTGTGCATATCCGCTCCGCTCCTTACAGCACTTCGGGCGCCAAGGAAATGATCCGCATGAACTTCTCGTTACGAAGCTCGCGGGTAACCGGCCCGAAGATACGGGTACCGATCGGCTGCTCGTTGGTGTTGTTCAACAGAACCGCCGCATTTCCATCGAAGCGAATCAGCGAACCGTCGTCACGACGGACACCGCTGCGCGTACGCACGACAACGGCCTTGAGGACCTGGCCTTTCTTGACCTTGCCCCGCGGAATCGCTTCCTTGACCGTCACTTTGATGATGTCGCCAACGCGCGCGTAACGGCGGTGGGAACCACCGAGCACCTTGATGCACTGCACCCGGCGCGCGCCGCTGTTGTCGGCGACATCCAGCATTGTTTGCGTCTGAATCATTGGTTTTCTCCAAACCTAATCTGACTGCACTGGTTCAGAAGGCGCTGTCGGGCTCAGCCCTTGGCCTGCTCGACCACCTCGACCAACGTCCAGGCTTTCTTCTTGGACAGCGGACGGCTTTCCTGAATGGAAACCGTATCGCCGAGCCGTGCCTGATTCGCCTCGTCATGGGCGTGCAGCTTGGTGGAGCGCTTCATGTACTTGCCATAGATCGGATGACGCTCGCGGCGCTCGATCAATACGACAATCGATTTTTCCATCTTGTCGCTCACGACCTTGCCGGTGAGCGTACGTGCTTTGCTTGCTTCAGCCATTATTGGTCACCTGCCTTCTGGTTGAGCACAGTCTTGACGCGAGCAATGTCGCGACGCACCTGCTTGAGCAGATGCGTCTGGCTCAGCTGGCCGGTGGCCTTCTGCATGCGCAGGTTGAACTGCTCACGAAGCAGTTCGAGAAGCTGCTCCTGCAGCGCATCGACTGACTTTTCACGCATTTCGTTGGCTTTCATCACATCACCGTCCGTTTCACAAAGGTGGTGGAGATGGGCATCTTCTGGGCCGCCAGAGAGAAGGCTTCACGCGCCAACTCTTCGGAGACGCCTTCGATTTCGTAGAGCACCTTGCCCGGCTGGATCTGGGCCACCCAGTACTCGACGGAACCCTTACCTTTACCCATACGAACCTCGAGAGGTTTGTTGGTGATCGGCTTGTCCGGGAATACACGGATCCAGATCTTGCCACCACGTTTGACGTGACGGGTGATAGCACGACGACCGGCTTCGATCTGACGTGCGGTGATACGACCGCGGTCGGTGGCTTTGAGACCGAAGTCCCCGAAGCTCACCTTGCTGCCGCGATGCGCCAGGCCGCGGTTACGGCCCTTCTGCACCTTGCGGAACTTTGTACGCTTGGGTTGCAACATCGATCAGTCTCCCCTTACCTGGAACCTTTCTTCTTGGGTGCGGGTGCCTGAGCCTGCTGCTTCTGCTTGGCACGCACCTCTTCGATGCCCCCGAGGATCTCGCCCTTGAAGATCCACACCTTGACGCCAATGACGCCGTACGTGGTGTGAGCTTCATAGGTGGCGTAATCGATGTCGGCACGCAGCGTATGCAGCGGCACGCGACCTTCGCGGTACCATTCGGTACGCGCAATTTCCGCACCACCGAGACGACCGGAGAGCTGCACCTTGATACCGCCGGCACCCAGACGCATGGCGTTCTGGACGGAGCGCTTCATGGCGCGACGGAACATCACGCGACGCTCGAGCTGACCGGCAATGTTCTGCGCGACCAGGGCGGCGTCGAGTTCCGGCTTGCGGACTTCCTCGATGTTGACGTGCACCGGCACACCCATCATGCGGGTGACATCCTGGCGCAGACGATCGACGTCCTCACCCTTCTTACCGATCACGATACCCGGACGGGCAGTGTGAATCGTAATACGGGCGTTGTTGGCCGGACGCTCGATGGTGATGCGGCTCACGGAAGCGTTCTTCAGACGCTCCTCGAGAAAACGACGCACTTCCAGATCGTTGTTCAGCTTGTCAGCGTAGGCACCGCGTTCCGCGTACCACACCGACGAGTGATCTTTGACGATGCCGAGACGAATCCCGACTGGATTGACTTTCTGACCCATCTGGTCGACTCCTACTTCTCGGCTACCTTGACGGTGATGTGGCAGGTACGCTTCAGAATGCGATCCGCCCGGCCTTTGGCGCGCGGTTGAATGCGCTTGAGCGTCATGCCCTCATCGACACAGATGGTCGAGACACGCAGCTCGTCGATGTCCATGCCGTTGTTTTCTTCCGCATTGGCAATCGCGGACTGCAGCACCTTCTTGACCAGCTTGGCGGCCTTCTTGGGGGAGAAGGTCAGCACGTCGAGCGCTTCGGCGACCGGCTTACCGCGCACCTGGTCAGCCACCAAACGGGCCTTCTGGGCGGACAAGCTAGCGCCACGCAACTTAGCAGCGACTTCCATCTCTTAATCCTCTTGGCTTACCGTTTGGCTTTCTTGTCCGCAGCGTGACCGCGATAAGTGCGGGTAGCAGCGAACTCGCCCAACTTGTGGCCGACCATCTCCTCGGAAACATGCACCGGGACATGCTGGCGACCGTTATGTACCGCAATGGTGAGCCCGACCATGTTCGGCAGGATCATCGAACGACGCGACCAGGTCTTGATCGGTTTGCGATCGTTCTTCTCAGCGGCGACTTCGACCTTCTTCAGCAGATGAAGGTCGATAAAGGGACCTTTCTTCAGTGAACGTGGCACAGCCGTTACCTCTTAATGTCTGTTACTTGGACTTGCGGCGACGAACGATGAGCTTGTCGGTACGCTTGTTCTTGCGGGTCTTGTGGCCCTTGGTGGGGATACCCCACGGGCTGACCGGATGACGACCCCCACTGGTGCGGCCTTCACCACCACCGTGCGGGTGATCCACCGGGTTCATCGCGACACCGCGAACGGTCGGGCGCACCCCTCTCCAACGTTTCGCACCGGCTTTGCCCAGTTGACGCAGGCTGTGCTCAGAGTTGCCCACTTCGCCCAGCGTAGCGCGGCACTCGGACAGCACACGACGCATCTCGCCGGAGCGCAGACGCAGCGTCGCGTAGTTGCCTTCGCGCGCGACCAGCTGTGCACTGGCACCGGCACTGCGAGCAATCTGCGCACCTTTGCCCGGCTTCAGTTCGATGCCATGCACCGTGGAACCGACCGGAATGTTGCGCAGCGGCAGCGCGTTGCCACGCTTGATGGCAGCATTGACGCCGGACTCCAGCACGTCCCCGGCCTTCAGGCCCTTGGGCGCGATGATGTAGCGACGCTCGCCGTCCATGTACTTCAGCAGCGCAATGTTCGCGCTACGGTTCGGATCGTATTCGATGCGTTCAACCACGGCGTTGATGCCGTCCTTGGTACGCTTGAAATCGATCTGACGATAATGCTGACGATGGCCACCGCCCACGTGACGCGTGGTGATGCGGCCATGGTTGTTACGACCACCCGACTTCGCCTGCTTCTCGGTCAGCGCCGCGTAGGGGCGACCCTTGTGGAGCTCGTCGTTGACGACCTTGACCAGGTGACGACGACCGGCGGATGTGGGTTTTGTCTTGACTACTGCCATGATCCGTACTCCTGCCTTACTCGGCGCCAGAGAAGTCTTCGAGCGTCTCGCCCGCGGCCAGGGTCACGTACGCCTTGCGGTAACCCTTGCGCAGACCAGTACCGAAGCGAGTGCGTTTGGTCTTGCCCTTGACGTTGAGCACCTGAACGCCGGCAACTTTTTTGCCGAACAGCGCCTCGACGGCCTTTTTGATCTCGGGCTTGGTCGCGTCCTGAGCCACCTTGAACACGTACTGATTGTTCTCGGCGGCGCGTGCGGCCTTCTCGGTCATGTGAGGTCCGAGCAGAACCTTGTATACGCGTTCCTGGTTCATCCCAGCTTCTCCTCGAATTTACGCAGAGCGGAGACGGTCATCAGCACCTTGTCGAAGGCGATCAGGCTGACCGGGTCGGCGGCCGCAGCGTCGACGATGTCGACGTGGGGAATGTTGCGAGCGGCCAGATAAAGATTCTCGTCGACCTCTTCGGTCACGATCAGGCCTTTCTCGACGTTCAGCTCCTTGAGCTTGCCGACCAGCTGCTTGGTCTTCGGCGCGTCTACCGCGAGTTCCTCGACCAGGATCAGACGCTCCTGGCGAACCAGTTCGGACAGGATCGAACGCATGGCCGCGCGATACATCTTGCGGTTGACCTTCTGCGTGTAGTCCTGCGGGCGAGCCGCGAAGGTCACGCCACCGCTGCGCCACAGGGGCGAACGGATGGTGCCGGCGCGAGCGCGGCCGGTGCCTTTCTGGCGCCACGGCTTCTTGCCGCCGCCACGCACGTCGGAACGGTTCTTCTGAGCACGAGTGCCCTGACGGCCAGCCGCCAGGTAGGCGGTAACGACCTGGTGCACCAAGGCTTCGTTGAAGTCTTTGCCAAAGGTCTCTTCGGACACTTCGACGGTGCCAGCGGCACCTGCGAGATTCAGATTCATCGGTCTCAGTCCCCTCAGCGAGCTTTCACGGCACTGCGCACAACGACATTGCTGCCGGGTGCACCGGGCACGGCGCCCTTGATCAACAGCAGATTGCGCTCGGCATCGATACGCACCACTTCCAGGCTCTGGACGGTGACACGTTCGCTACCCAGCTGACCGGCCATCTTCTTGCCCTTGAAAACTCGGCCCGGGGTCTGGCACTGGCCGATAGAGCCCGGCGCACGGTGGGACAAAGAGTTACCGTGGCTGTTGTCCTGGGTACGGAAGTTCCAGCGCTTGACAGCACCCTGGAAGCCCTTGCCCTTGGAGGTACCGGTCACGTCGACTTTCTGACCAGCTTCAAAGAGGGATACGGTGAAGGAACCGCCCACTTCCGGATTCTCGTCGCCTTCGGCAAGACGGAATTCCATCAGGGAACGGCCAGCCTCGATACCTGCCTTGGCGTATTGACCAGCAATCGCCTTGGAGAGGTGTTTGGCTTTGCGGGAGCCGGTTGTGACCTGCACAGCACGGTAGCCGTCAGACTCGATGGTCTTAACGCCTGCGATGCGGTTGGGCTCAACCTCGATCACGGTTACGGGCACGGATGCGCCATCTTCGGTGAAAACACGGGTCATGCCCGCCTTTTTACCGACCAAACCGATAGTCATGTTCAGTCTCCTATAGTGTACGGGGCTATCACCCGCTATGGCTGCCCTTTCCAGAGCATTCCACTAGCACATTGTGTGGCGTCTCACGACGCGGCGGACGCTGTTGAACGCAGCTTCCGCTAGTGTCTAGTGTGGTTTCAGTCGAGTTTGATCTGCACGTCTACGCCAGCGGCGAGATCGAGCTTCATCAGCGCGTCAACGGTTTTCTCCGTCGGCTCGACGATGTCGAGAACGCGCTTGTGCGTGCGAATCTCATACTGATCGCGCGCGTCCTTGTTGACGTGCGGAGAGATCAGGATGGTGTAACGCTCGCGATTGGTCGGCAGCGGGATCGGACCACGCACCTGAGCACCGGTACGCTTGGCGGTATCCACGATCTCCTGAGCCGACTGATCGATCAGGCGATGGTCAAACGCTTTCAGCCGGATGCGAATCTTCTGGTTCTGCATTTACCTTATGCTCCACTGGATGCTGACGGCGCGAGCCGTCGACCCACGCGTTCAAAGGACGCGCATTATAGGAGAGCCCCAAATGAGTGTCAATCGGGGCCGTCAAACAGACACAGAAAAAGGGGCGCCGGGGCGCCCCTTTTCTATGCAATCATCGAAACTTATTCGACGATCTTGGCGACCACGCCGGCGCCAACGGTACGACCGCCTTCGCGAATCGCGAAGCGCAGGCCGTCTTCCATGGCGATCGGCGCGATCAGGGTCACGACCATCTGGACGTTGTCGCCCGGCATGACCATTTCGACACCTTCCGGCAGTTCACAGGTACCGGTAACGTCGGTGGTACGGAAGTAGAACTGCGGACGGTAGCCCTTGAAGAACGGGGTGTGACGACCACCTTCTTCTTTGGACAGCACGTAGACTTCGGCTTCGAACTTGGTGTGCGGCGTGATGCTGCCCGGCTTGGCCAGGACCTGGCCACGCTCGACGTCGTCACGCTTGGTACCACGCAGCAGCGCACCGATGTTCTCGCCAGCACGACCTTCATCGAGCAGCTTGCGGAACATTTCGACGCCGGTAACGGTCGTCTTGGTGGTGTCGTGGATACCGACGATCTCGACTTCTTCGCCGGACTTGACGATGCCGCGCTCGACACGACCGGTCACAACGGTACCGCGACCGGAGATGGAGAACACGTCTTCGATCGGCATCAGGAACGGCTGGTCGATAGCACGCTCCGGCTCCGGAATGTAAGCATCCAGGGCCTTGATCAGGTTGGCAACGGCGGTGGTACCCATGCCGTTGTCGTCCTTGCCTTCCAGCGCCATCAGCGCGGAGCCGATGATGATCGGGGTGTCGTCACCCGGGAAGTCGTACTCGTTCAGGAGTTCGCGAACTTCCATCTCGACCAGCTCGAGCAGCTCTTCGTCGTCGACCATGTCAGCCTTGTTCAGGAACACGACGATGTACGGCACGCCGACCTGACGCGACAGCAGGATGTGCTCGCGAGTCTGCGGCATCGGGCCGTCGGCAGCGGAACAGACCAGGATAGCGCCGTCCATCTGGGCAGCACCGGTGATCATGTTCTTGACGTAGTCAGCGTGTCCCGGGCAGTCGACGTGCGCGTAGTGGCGCTCTTCGGACTGGTATTCGACGTGAGCGGTCGCGATGGTGATACCGCGCTCACGCTCTTCCGGCGCGTTGTCGATGGTGTCGAATTCACGCCAGTCACCGCCGAAAACTTCCGCGGAAACGCGAGTCAGAGCAGCCGTCAGCGTCGTCTTACCGTGGTCGACGTGACCGATGGTGCCGACGTTGACGTGCATTTTCGAGCGTTCAAATTTTTCCTTAGCCACTGCTATAACCTCTTTACGTTAGCTAACGGTTAACCGTTCTGATTGATGACGGCATCAACGACGCTGGAGGGCGCCTCTTCGTAATTCGCAAACTCCATGGTGTAGCTTGCGCGTCCCTGGGTCTGAGAACGCAGATCGGTCGCATAACCGAACATCTCAGCCAACGGAACCGTGGCGCGAATGACTTTGCCAGTGGAGGAGTCATCCATGCCCTGGACAAGGCCACGGCGGCGGTTAAGGTCACCCATGACGTCACCCATGAAATCTTCCGGGGTCACGACCTCGACCTTCATCACCGGCTCGAGCAGCACGGCCTTAGCCTTCCGAGCACCTTCCTTGATCGCCATCGATGAGGCGACCTTGAACGCGGTCTCGTTAGAGTCCACGTCGTGGTAGGAGCCGTCGAACAGCGTGACCTTGACGTCAATCATCGGGTAACCCGCGATGACACCGTTCTTCAGCTGCTCATAGGCCCCTTTTTCGACGGCCGGGACGTACTCTTTCGGTACGACACCGCCGACGATCTCGGACGCGAACTTGAAGTGAACTTCTTCTTCGTCCTCGCCCTTGTCCGCTTCGGTCAGCGGCTCGATGCGCAGCCAGACATGACCATACTGGCCACGACCGCCCGACTGGCGCACGAACTTGCCTTCCTGCTCGACCGACTGACGAATGGTCTCGCGGTAGGCGACCTGCGGCTTACCGATATTGGCTTCGACCTTGAACTCGCGACGCATGCGGTCAACGATGATGTCCAGGTGCAGCTCACCCATCCCGGAGATGATCGTCTGACCGGTCTCTTCGTCGGTCTGCACGCGGAAAGAGGGGTCTTCCTGGGCCAGCTTGCCCAGCGCCACGCCCATCTTCTCTTGGTCGGCCTTGGATTTCGGCTCGACGGCCACCGAGATGACCGGCTCCGGGAACTCCATGCGCTCGAGGATGATCTTGGCATCCGGGTCGCACAGGGTGTCACCGGTGGTCACATCCTTCAGACCGATACAGGCGGCGATATCGCCGGCGTAGACTTCCTTGATCTCCTCGCGCGAGTTGGAGTGCATCTGGACGATACGACCGACGCGCTCCTTCTTCGACTTGACGGAGTTGAAGATGCTGTCGCCGGACTTCAGCACGCCGGAGTAGACGCGCATGAACGTCAACGTGCCCACGAACGGGTCGGTCGCGATCTTGAACGCCAGCGCCGCGAACGGCGCGCTGTCGTCCGCTTCACGCGTGGCGATCGTGCCGTCCTTGTCGTCGAGCTCACCTTCGATCGCCTTGACTTCGGTCGGCGACGGCAGGTATTCGATGACGCCGTCGAGCACGGCCTGAACGCCCTTGTTCTTGAACGCGGAGCCACAGGTCACGAGCACGATCTCGTTGGCCAGGGTCCGCGCACGCAGCCCCGCCTTGATCTCTTCGACGGACAGGTCGCCCTCTTCGAGGTACTTGTCCATCAGCTCTTCGTTGGCTTCGGCGGCGGCCTCGACCATCTGCTCGCGATACGTCTCGGCGGTCTCCTGCAAGTCGGCCGGGATATCGGCCAGCTCGTAGTTCATGCCGAAGTTGTCTTCGTCCCAGACGATGGCTTTCATCTGGATCAGATCGATGACGCCCTTGAACTCGTCTTCCGCGCCCCAGTTGATCTGGATCGGCACGGTGTTGGCGCCCAGGCGATTCTTCAGCTGGTCGAGAACCATGAAGAAGTCGGCACCGGCACGGTCCATCTTGTTGACGAACACCATGCGCGGCACTTCGTACTTGTTGGCCTGACGCCAGACGGTCTCGGTCTGCGGCTGTACACCGGAGGAGCCGCACAGCACGACGACCGCACCATCGAGAACACGCAGGGAACGCTCGACTTCGATGGTGAAGTCAACGTGTCCCGGGGTGTCGATGATATTGATGCGGTGCTCATCGAACTGCTTGTTCATGCCCTGCCAGAAGCAGGTCGTCGCCGCGGAGGTGATCGTGATGCCACGCTCCTGCTCCTGCTCCATCCAGTCCATGACGGCTGCGCCCTCGTGGACTTCGCCAACCTTGTGGGACAGGCCGGTATAGAACAGGACACGCTCGGTCGTGGTCGTCTTGCCCGCGTCGACGTGGGCAACGATACCGATATTGCGATAACGCTTGAGTGGTGTCTTGCGTGCCACGTTGATAGTCCCCGTTGATTAGAAGCGGTAGTGCGAGAAGGCCTTGTTGGCGTCTGCCATGCGATGAACATCTTCACGCTTCTTCACGGCAGCGCCCTTGCCTTCGGCGGCGTCCAGCATTTCGCCAGCAAGACGTTGAACCATGGTCTTCTCACCGCGGTTACGGGCGGCGTCCACCAGCCAGCGCATGGCCAGCGCTTGGCGGCGGGACGGACGGACTTCAACCGGAACCTGGTAAGTCGCGCCACCCACACGGCGGGATTTGACCTCGACCATCGGCTGGATGGCTTCCAGCGCCTTGTCGAAGATGTCCAGCGGCGCTTCGCTATTACGCTCGGCAACCCTGTCCAACGCACCGTAGACGATGCGCTCAGCTACGGACTTCTTGCCGCTGATCATCAGATGGTTCATAAACTTGGCTAGACGCTCACTTCCGAACTTCGGATCGGGAAGGATCTCGCGTTTAGCGGCGACTCTTCTTCTTGGCATGATAAGCCCTCGATGCTAAGGGTCGTTCAGGTAAACCCGGCACAGGTGCTCGCCACGGGGGCGATGCTGGCCGACCTTACTCTTATCGGACCGACAGTGGATTGATAAGGCGTCCGGGCATTAAGCCTTGGGACGCTTGGTGCCGTACTTGGAACGGCCCTGCTTACGATTCTGGACACCGGAGGTATCAAGGGCACCGCGGACGGTGTGATAACGCACACCCGGCAAATCCTTGACGCGGCCGCCACGAATCAGGACCACGGAGTGCTCCTGCAGGTTGTGGCCTTCACCGCCGATGTAAGAGGCGACTTCGTAGCCGTTGGTCAGACGCACGCGGCACACTTTACGCAGAGCCGAGTTCGGCTTCTTCGGCGTAGTGGTGTAGACGCGGGTGCAGACCCCACGACGTTGCGGGCAGGCCTGCAGCGCCGGCACGTCGCTAGTCTCGACGGGGCGCTTGCGCGGCTTGCGCACGAGCTGGTTGATCGTTGCCATAGTCTTTAGCTGACTCCAATGGGTTGCCTTGCCTTACGCGCACGACGGTTGTACCGCCCCACACATAAAGGCTGCGCATTCTAATCAGTTGTCGCGAGACCCGTCAAGGCCGCCCGCCACGGTGGGCGGGCGGCGTCGACGGTCACGACTCAGAGGTCGTCGTCATCGGCGTCGAGCGCGGTGAGCTGGGCGCCCAGTTCCTGCTCGACATCGAATGCCGACGGGGCGAGCGTGCGCTCCGAATCCTCGCGCTTGCGGCGCCGCTCTTCGTGATGGGCAAGGCCAGTACCGGCCGGGATCAGACGTCCCACCACCACGTTTTCCTTCAGGCCGCGCAGATAGTCGCGCTTGCCGGTCACCGCCGCTTCGGTCAGCACACGAGTCGTCTCCTGGAACGAGGCCGCGGAGATGAACGACTCGGTGGCGAGCGATGCCTTGGTGATACCCAGCAGCAGACGTTCGTACTTGGCCGGGAACTTCTCTTCCTTCTCGAGACGCGCGTTCTCTTCGAGCACGCGCACCAGTTCGACCTGATCGCCCGGAATGAAGGTCGAATCGCCGGCGTCGGTGATCTCGACCTTGCGCAGCATCTGACGCACGATGACTTCGATGTGCTTGTCGTTGATGCTGACGCCCTGCAGGCGGTAGACGTCCTGGATCTCGACGGTGATGTACTTGGCCAGCTCCGCCACGCCCAGCAGCCGCAGGATATCGTGCGGGTTGCTCGGGCCGTCGGAGATCACCTCGCCCTTCTCGACCGTCTCGCCCTCGAAGACCCCGATCTGGCGCCACTTCGGGATCAGCATCTCGAGCGGATCGCCGGATTCCGGCGTGATCGTCAGACGACGCTTGCCCTTGGTCTCCTTGCCGAACGAGATCGTACCGCTGATCTCGGCGAGGATGGACGGCTCCTTCGGCTTGCGCGCCTCGAACAGGTCGGCAACGCGCGGCAGACCACCGGTGATGTCCTTGTTGCCGGACGCCTCAAGCGGAATACGCGCGATGACCTCACCCACACCGATCTCGGCACCGTTCTCGACCGAGACGATGGCGCGACCCGGCAGTAGGTACTGCACTGGCGTATTGGAGCCCGGCAGCGTCACGTGCTGACCGTCTTCGCCCACCAGCATGATCATCGGGCGCTTGTCGCGACCGGAAGCCGGGCGCGCCGCGGCCTCGATCACCTCGATGTTCGACAGTCCCGTCATCTCGTCGACGGTGCGCGTCATGGTCAGACCTTCGGTCATGTCCGTGAACTGCGCCTTACCCTGCACTTCGGCGACGACCGGGTGGGTATGCGGATCCCACTTGGCGACGACCTGACCACCGTCGACGATGTCGCCTTCCTTGACGGAAAGCTCGGCGCCGTAAGGCAGCTTGTAATACTCGCGTTCGCGACCGTGGTCGTCGGCGACGGCCAGGGCGCTGGAACGGGAGACCACGATCAGCTTGCCATCGGCACGCTCGACCGACTTGATATTGTGCAGACGGACGCTACCGCCATGCTTGACCTGCACGCTGTCGACCGCGGAGGCACGCGAGGCCGCGCCGCCGATGTGGAACGTACGCATGGTCAGCTGGGTGCCCGGCTCACCGATCGACTGTGCGGCGATGACGCCGACCGCTTCGCCGATATTGGCCTGGTGACCGCGCGCCAGATCGCGACCGTAGCAGGAGGAGCAGACGCCGTGAGCGGTCTCACAGCTGATCGGACTGCGCACGATGATCTCGTCGACACCCATGGTGTCGAGCCGCTCGCACCAGGCTTCGTCGAGCAGCGTACCGCGGGCGATCAGCACCTCTTCGGTCTGCGGGTCGACCACGTCCTGCGCCACGACACGACCCAGCACGCGCTGCGCCAGCGAGACGATGACGTCGCCACCTTCGATGACCGGATGCAGCGTCAGGCCTTCTTCGGTACCGCAGTCTTCCTCGGTGATGACGAGGTCCTGCGCCACGTCGACCAGACGACGCGTCAGGTAACCGGAGTTGGCGGTCTTCAGTGCCGTATCCGCCAGGCCCTTACGCGCGCCGTGCGTCGAGATGAAGTACTGCAGTACGTTCAGACCTTCACGGAAGTTGGCCGTGATCGGCGTCTCGATGATCGAGCCGTCCGGCTTGGCCATCAGGCCACGCATGCCGGCGAGCTGGCGAATCTGCGCGGCGCTACCACGCGCCCCGGAGTCGGCCATGATGAAGACGCTGTTGAACGAGTCCTGCTCGACCTCGTTGCCGTCGCGATCGATGGCGGTCTCTTTCGAGATACCGGCCATCATCGCCTTGGCCACCTTGTCGTTGGCCTTCGACCAGATATCGATGACCTTGTTGTACTTCTCGCCCGCGGTCACCAGACCGGAGGAGAACTGGTCCTCGATCTCTTTGACCTCTTCCTCGGCCGCATCGACGATCGTCTTCTTCTCGTCGGGGATGACGAAGTCGTTGACGCCGATGGAAGCCCCGGACCAGGTCGCCAGACGGAAGCCGGTATACATCAGCTGGTCGGCGAAGATGACCGCATCCTTCAGGCCGGCACGGCGATAGACCTCGTTGATCAGCCCGGAGATCGCCTTCTTCTTCATCGGGCGATCGACCAGCTCGAACGGCATGCCATTCGGCAGGATGCGGAACAGCAGGGCGCGACCGACGGTGGTCTCCTTGATCGAGGTACGCTCGACCAGCTCGCCGATGATGTCATCCTCTTCGGACAGCAGCTCGGTCAGGCGGACCTTGACCCGCGCGTGCAGCGACACGTTCTGGGTCGCGAAGGCGCGGTCCAGCTCGTTCAGGTTGGCGAACGCCTTGCCCTCGCCCTTGGCGCCGATGCGCTCGCGGGTCATGTAGTAAAGACCCAGCACCACGTCCTGCGACGGCACGATGATCGGCTCGCCGTTGGCCGGCGACAGCACGTTGTTCGTCGACATCATCAGCGCACGCGCTTCGAGCTGGGACTCCAGCGTCAGCGGCACGTGGACGGCCATCTGGTCACCGTCGAAGTCGGCGTTGTAGGCCGCACACACCAGCGGGTGTAGCTGGATCGCCTTGCCTTCGATCAGCAGCGGCTCGAACGCCTGGATGCCGAGACGGTGCAGGGTCGGCGCACGGTTGAGCAGGACCGGATGTTCGCGGATGACATCGGCGAGGATGTCCCACACTTCCGGCAGCTCACGCTCGACCATCTTTTTGGCGGCCTTGATCGTGGACGCCTGGCCGCTGCCCTGCAGCTTGGAGTAGATGAACGGCTTGAACAGCTCGAGCGCCATCTTCTTCGGCAGGCCGCACTGGTGCAGACGCAGCGTCGGACCGACGGTGATGACCGAACGGCCGGAGTAGTCGACACGCTTGCCCAGCAGGTTCTGACGGAAGCGACCCTGCTTGCCCTTGATCATGTCGGCCAGCGACTTCAGCGGACGCTTGTTGGAACCGGTGATGGCACGACCACGACGACCGTTGTCGAGCAGCGCATCGACCGACTCCTGCAGCATGCGCTTCTCGTTGCGCACGATGATATCCGGCGCATTGAGATCAAGCAGACGCTTCAGGCGGTTGTTGCGGTTGATCACACGGCGATACAGATCGTTGAGATCCGACGTCGCGAAACGACCACCGTCCAGCGGGACCAGCGGACGCAGGTCCGGCGGCAGCACCGGCAGCACTTCCATGACCATCCACGCCGGCGCGTTGCCAGACTTGTAGAAGGCTTCCAGCAGCTTCAGACGCTTGGAGAGCTTCTTGATCTTGGTTTCGGAGTTGGTCTGCGGGATCTCCTCGCGCAGACGATCGATCTCCTCTTCCAGATCGATATCCTTGAGCAGCGCCTGAACGGCTTCGGCGCCCATGCGCGCATCGAAATCGTCGCCGAACTCTTCGAGCGCCTCGAAGTACTGCTCGTCGTTGAGCAGCTGACCGCGCTCGAGCGTGGTCATGCCCGGATCGATGACCACGAAGGACTCGAAGTAGAGCACGCGCTCGATGTCACGCAGGGTCATGTCCAGGAACATGCCGATGCGCGACGGCAGCGATTTCAGAAACCAGATATGCGCGACCGGCGAGGCCAGCTCGATGTGGCCCATGCGCTCGCGGCGCACGGCGGCCTTGGTGACCTCGACGCCGCACTTCTCGCAGATGATGCCGCGATGCTTCATGCGCTTGTACTTGCCGCACAAGCACTCGTAATCCTTGACCGGCCCGAAGATCTTGGCGCAGAAAAGCCCGTCACGTTCTGGCTTGAACGTACGGTAGTTGATGGTCTCCGGCTTCTTAACTTCGCCGTATGACCAGGAGCGAATCATTTCCGGCGACGCGAGCGTGATCTTGATCGCGTCGAACTCGTCAGATTGCGCCTGTGACTTGAGGACTTTCACCAAATCTTTCATGGGATCGCTCCGTTGCGGAGTTGTCATGAGCGGGGCCGCGAATCACTCGCGGGCCCCGCAAACCGTCGCTTTCGATCGACTGTGCCGGTCTCAGCTTTCCAATTCGATGTCGATACCCAGCGAGCGGATCTCCTTCACCAGCACATTGAAGGATTCCGGCATACCGGCCTGCATGGTGTGGTCGCCATCCACGATGCTCTTGTACATCTTGGTACGACCTTCGACGTCATCCGACTTGACGGTGAGCATCTCCTGCAGGGTGTAGGCGGCGCCGTACGCCTCGAGTGCCCACACCTCCATCTCCCCGAAGCGCTGTCCGCCGAACTGCGCCTTGCCGCCCAGCGGCTGCTGGGTAACCAGCGAGTAGGAGCCGGTGGAGCGTGCGTGCATCTTGTCGTCGACCAGATGGTTGAGCTTGAGCATATACATGTAGCCCACGGTCACCGGACGATCGAACGACTCGCCGGTACGGCCGTCGTAGAGCGTCATCTGGCCGGAATCCGGCAGGTCGGCGAGCTTGAGCAGATGCTTGATCTCGTGCTCCTTGGCGCCGTCGAAGACCGGTGTCGCGATCGGCACGCCGCCGCGCAGGTTCTTGGCCAGCGTCAGGATCTCGTCGTCAGTGAGGGAGTCGATATCCTCCTGACGCGTCTCCTGCGTGTTGTAGACCTGCTTCAGGAACTCGCGGATCTCGCCCAGCTGCTGTTCGCGGGCATCGCGCAGCATGCGGTCGATCTTGACGCCGAGACCGTGAGCCGCCATGCCCAGGTGAGTCTCGAGAATCTGACCGACGTTCATGCGTGACGGTACCCCCAGCGGGTTGAGCACGACGTCGACCGGCTGGCCGTTGTCGTCGAACGGCATGTCCTCGATCGGCATGATCGCGGAGATGACACCCTTGTTACCGTGACGGCCGGCCATCTTGTCGCCCGGCTGGATGCGACGCTTGACCGCCAGGTAGACCTTGACGATCTTGAGCACGCCCGGCGCGAGGTCATCGCCCTGGGTGAGCTTGCGCTTCTTGTCTTCGAAGCGCTCGTCCATCTCCTTGCGGCGATTTTCGAGCTGCTCGTCGGCCTGGGCCAGCAGCTCGTTGAGCGCCTCGTCCTGCATGCGCAGCTTGAACCACTGCTGACGCGGCAGTTCCTCGAGGTACTCCTCGCTCAGCACGTCGCCCTTCTTGAGCTTCGGACCGCCGTTGACCGCCTGGCCGTCCAGCGTGCGCTGAAGACGCTCGAACGTCGCGTCTTCGGCGATGCGGTAGGTCTCCTGCAGGTCACGACGCACTTCGTCGAGCTGCTGCTGCTCGATCGAGAGCGCGCGCGAGTCCTTCTCGACGCCGTCGCGGGTGAACACCTGTACGTCGATGACGGTACCGCGCATGCCGGTCGGCGCCCGCAGCGAGGTGTCCTTCACATCGCTGGCCTTCTCGCCGAAGATCGCACGCAGCAGCTTCTCTTCCGGCGTCAGCTGCGTCTCGCCCTTGGGCGTGACCTTGCCGACCAGGATATCGCCGGCGCCGACTTCGGCACCGATGTAGACGACACCCGCCTCGTCCAGCTTGCCCAGCGCCGACTCGCCGACATTCGGGATATCGGAGGTGATCTCTTCCGCGCCCAGCTTGGTATCGCGGGAGACACAGGTCAGTTCCTGGATGTGGATCGTGGTGAAGCGATCGTCTTCGACCACACGCTCGGAGACGAGGATGGAGTCCTCGAAGTTGTAACCGTTCCAAGGCATGAACGCGAGACGCATGTTCTGCCCCAGGGCCAGGTCACCCATGTCGACGGACGGACCGTCGGCCAAGATGTCGCCACGCGCGACGCTGTCGCCGGGGCGGACGATCGGACGCTGGTTCTGGCACGTGTTCTGGTTGGAACGGACGTACTTGGTCAGATTGTAGATATCGACACCGGCTTCACCGCCGATGATCTCGTCTTCGTTGATACGAACGACGATGCGCTTGGCGTCGACCGAATCGATCACACCGCCACGACGGGCCACGGCGCAGACGCCGGAGTCACGCGCCACGAAGCGCTCCATGCCGGTACCGACGAGCGGCTTGTCGGCACGCAGGGTCGGCACGGCCTGACGCTGCATGTTCGCCCCCATCAGGGCGCGGTTGGCGTCATCGTGCTCGAGGAACGGGATCAGCGCCGCGGCCACGGAGACCACCTGACGCGGAGAGACGTCCATCAGGGTCACCTTGTCCGGTGCCATGAAGGTGGTCTCGCCCTTGTGACGTACCTGGACCAGATCGTCGACCAGCTTGTTACCTTCATCCACGGTAGCCGAAGCCTGAGCGATGATGAAATCGCCCTCTTCGATCGCGGAGAGATGGACAACCTCGTCGGTCACCTGACTGTCCACGACCTTGCGGTACGGCGTCTCAAGGAAGCCGTAGCTGTTGGTCTTGGAGTAGGTCGCAAGCGAGTTGATCAGGCCGATGTTCGGACCTTCCGGCGTCTCGATCGGGCACAGACGGCCGTAGTGCGTGGCGTGAACGTCACGCACTTCGAAACCGGCGCGCTCGCGAGTTAGACCACCCGGGCCGAGTGCGGAGACACGACGCTTGTGGGTCACCTCGGAGAGCGGGTTGTTCTGGTCCATGAACTGGGATAGCTGCGAGGAGCCGAAGAACTCCTTGACCGCGGCTGCCACCGGCTTGGCATTGATCAGATCCTGCGGCATCAGGCCTTCGCTCTCCGCCATGGAGAGGCGTTCCTTGACCGCACGCTCGACGCGCACCAGACCGACGCGGAACTGGTTCTCCGCCATCTCGCCGACGCAGCGGATACGACGGTTGCCAAGGTGATCGATATCGTCGACTTCACCGAAGCCGTTACGGATGTTGATCAGCTCTTTCAGGACATCGAGGATATCCTGGTTGTCGAGCACGCCCGAACCGGTGTCGGATTCGCGACGCAGACGACGGTTGAACTTCATGCGACCGACGCCGGACAGGTCGTAACGGTCTTCGGTGAAGAACAGGTTGTGGAACAGCGTCTCGGCGGCTTCCTTCGTGGGCGGCTCGCCGGGGCGCATCATGCGATAGATCTCGACCAGCGACTCGAGCTGCGAGCGGGTGGTGTCGATCTTCAGCGTGTCGGAGATGAACGAACCGGCATCCAGGTCGTTGGTGTAGAGCGTCTCCAGCTGCGTGACGCCGCCCTGCCCCAGCTTTTCCATCAGCTCCGGCGTGATCTCGCTGTTGCACTCGCAGATCAGTTCGCCAGTGTTGGCGTCGACCTGATCCTTGGACAGCGTCTTGCCGAACAGGTAGTCCATCGGTACCTGGAGGCGCTCGAGGCCGGCACCTTCCAACTGACGGATGTGCTTCTGGGTGACGCGACGCCCCTCTTCGACGATGACATTGCCGTCATTGTCCTTGATATCGAAGGTCGCGGTTTCCCCGCGCAGACGCGAAGGCACCAGCTCGACGTAGATCCCGTCGCGCTCGATGTGGAAGGTACTGGTCTCGAAGAAGGTCTCGAGAATCTCTTCGGCGCTCATGCCCAGCGCACGCATCAGCACGGTCGCCGGCAGCTTGCGGCGACGGTCGATACGCACGAAGACGTTGTCCTTCGGATCGAACTCGAAGTCCAGCCAGGAGCCGCGATAAGGAATGATGCGCGCGGAGTAAAGCAGCTTCCCGGAGGAGTGGCTCTTGCCCTTGTCGTGATCGAAGAACACGCCCGGCGAGCGGTGGAGCTGGGAGACGATGACACGTTCGGTACCGTTGACAACGAACGTCCCGTTTTCGGTCATCAGGGGGATTTCCCCCATGTAGACTTCCTGCTCCTTGATATCCTTGATGGCCTTGTTCGACGACTCTTTGTCGTAGATGATCAGGCGCACCTTGACGCGCAGCGGTGCCGAGTAGGTCACGCCGCGCAGCTGGCACTCCTTGACGTCGAACGCCGGGGTGCCGAAGCGGTAACTCACGTACTCGAGCGCCGCGTTGCCGGAAAAGCTCTCGATCGGGAACACGGACCTGAAGGCCGCATGGAGACCGGTCTCGAGACGCTCTTCGGGCGCCCGGTCCTGCTGGAGGAAGTCGTAGTAGGAATCAAGCTGGATGGCCAGCAGGTAGGGCACATCCATTACTTGAGGCAGTTTGCCGAAATCCTTGCGGATGCGTTTTTTCTCAGTGTATGAGTAAGCCATCTGTATTCCCCAGCTTGTTCACCATGGGTGACCGGTGCGTGGTCGGCGCTCCCCAACGGGGGCATCCCCGTTAGGCGCTGACGGCAAGCGTCCCAAAGTGGGAGCTCGCCGTCGGAATTCATCTAGTGGCTACAGCCCTGGGACCGGTAACGCGGGACCAGAAGCCCTGACGCCAGGCTAGCAAAAACAGAAAAAGGCCGGCAGCGGGTAGGCCCGCCACCAGCCGTGGCGCTTACGCAGCGCGTGAAGCCGTGAACACGGAGTTACTTGAGCTCCACGGACGCGCCAGCTTCTTCCAGCTTCTTCTTGGCTTCTTCAGCATCGTCCTTGGACATGCCTTCTTTCAGCGTGGCCGGCGCGCCGTCGACGGCACCCTTGGCTTCTTTCAGGCCCAGACCGGTGATTTCGCGGACGACCTTGATGACGTTGACTTTCTTGTCACCGGCGCCAGTCAGAACCAGTTCGAACTCGGTCTGTTCTTCGGCTGCGGCCGCTTCACCGCCGGCACCCGGGCCAGCAACGACAGCAGCAGCGGCGGAAACGCCGAACTTCTCTTCCATGGCAGAAACCAGCTCTGCCACTTCCATGACGGACATTTCAGCAACGGCGTTGATGATATCTTCTTGAGAAAGTGCCATTTTTCAATTTCCTAAACTTTGCGGAGCCCCAGCCCAAGATGGCGGGGTGCTCGTTGATTCAACGGTCGACGTAAAGCGGGAACGAAGTGCCGGTCAGGCTGCTTCTTCTTCCTGCTTCTTGTCGCGCAGAGCCGCGAGGGTACGAGCCAGCTTGCCGGCAGAAGCTTCCTTCATGACGGACATCAGCTTGGCCAGTGCTTCCTCGTAAGTCGGCAGCGTTGCCAGACGATCGATATCGGCGGCCGGGATCATCTCGCCTTCGTAGGCCAGCGCCTTGACTTCGAATTCCTTCTCGCCCTTGGCGAACTCCTTGAACAGCCGCGCGGCAGCGCCGGGGTGCTCGTAGGAGAAGGCCAGCAGAGTCGGGCCAGTGAAGGTCTCGTTCAGGCACTCCCATGAAGTGCCTTCCAGGGCGCGGCGTGCCAGTGTGTTGCGGACAACACGCAACTGCACGCCATTCTCGCGAGCCTGTTTGCGCAGATCGGTCATTGCGCTGACAGTGACACCACGAGAGTCGGCAACTACGACGGAAAGAGCGTCCTTGGCCGCGTCACTGACCTCGGCAACAATCGCTTTTTTGCCTTCGAGAGCTAGTGGCACAGTGGTTACTCCTTCGTGCCCGGGGCGACATAGTCGCTACCCGGTGGTTACCATCTCTTCCGCTCGAACCGCAGCGGAAGTCTTGGATGATGGCTGCACACCGCAAGCGGCGAGCCACACCATCTGCGCAGGTAGTCCGGACACGCGGTCCGGACAGATTAAGCCGACTCAGACATCGGCACCTGCGGTCTTTGACGGTGCCCCGCCCCACTCTGTCGAAACAGCGCACGGGGACCGCAAAGTTGTTGCTCGGCGATCGATCACGCGTAGGTGCTGTGATCGACGGTCAGACCCGGACCCATGGTGCTGGACAGGGTCAGCTTCTTGAAATAGATGCCTTTGGACGTGCTCGGCTTCAGACGCTTGAGGTCGTTGACCAGCGCTTCGAGGTTGCCCTTGAGCGCATCAGCGGAGAAGTCGACCTGACCGATGGAGGCATGGATGATGCCGTTCTTGTCGGTACGGAAACGCACCTGACCAGCCTTGGCATTCTTGACGGCAGTCGCCACGTCCGGCGTCACGGTACCGACCTTCGGGTTCGGCATCAGGCCACGCGGCCCCAGGATCTGACCCAGCTGCCCGACGACGCGCATGGCGTCCGGTGCGGCGATGACGACGTCGAAGTCCAGATTACCTTTCTTGACCTCGTCAGCCAGATCGTCCATGCCGACGATATCGGCACCGGCTTCCTTGGCCGCCTCGGCGGCAGTGCCCTGGGCAAATACGGCGACGCGAACGTCCTTACCGGTACCGTTGGGCAGCACGGTGGCACCGCGCACGACCTGGTCGGATTTACGCGGATCGACGCCCAGGTTGATGGCGACTTCCACGGATTCCTTGAACTTGACGGTCGACAGGTCGGACAACAGAGAGACGGCTTCCTCGAGGGAGTAAACCTTGCCCTGCTCGACCTTCTCGCGAATCATCTGAGCGCGTTTCGAAAGCTTAGCCATGATCAGAGGCCCTCCACGTTGAGGCCCATGCTGCGGGCGCTGCCAGCGATGGTGCGAACGGCGGCGTCGAGATCGGCAGCCGTCAGATCCGGCTCTTTGGTCTTGGCGATCTCTTCGAGCTGCTCACGGGTCACGGTGCCGACCTTGGTCTTGTTCGGCACGCCAGAACCGGACTTGATGCCAGCGGCTTTCTTCAGCAGCACGGCAGCGGGCGGCGTCTTGGTGACGAAGGTGAAGCTACGATCGCTGTAGACCGTGATCACGACCGGCGTGGGCAGACCCGGCTCGACATCCTGAGTCGCTGCGTTGAACGCCTTGCAGAACTCCATGATGTTGACGCCGTGCTGACCCAGCGCGGGGCCGACGGGGGGACTCGGATTGGCCTTGCCAGCTGCGACCTGCAGCTTGATGTAGGCCTGGACTTTCTTAGCCATGTGAGACTCCTGAGAGGGTACGAACGCCTTTCGGCTCCCCGATATTCAACCGGCCAGCGGCCGGCACGAACACCGCGACGCACTCAAGGCGCGACGCAGCGGAATGCCATTCAGTCTTTGACCACCTGGACGAACTCGAGCTCGACCGGCGTCGAACGCCCGAAGATCAACACGCTGACCTGAAGGCGACTTTTCTCGTAATTGACCTCTTCGACCACGCCATTGAAGTCGGCAAACGGGCCGTCGACGACGCGAACTGTCTCGCCCGGCTCGAAGAGCGTCTTCGGCCGCGGCTTGTCGGTGCCGTCCTGAACCCGACGCAAAATGGCATCGGCTTCCTTCTGGGTGATCGGCGCCGGCTTCTCGGGCGTGCCGCCGATAAACCCCATCACGCGAGGGGTCTCGTTTACCAGGTGCCAGGTCTGCTCGTTCATGTCCATCTCGACCAGCACATAGCCGGGATAGAACTTGCGCTCGCTGCGACGACGCTTGCCGTCGCGCATCTCGACCACTTCTTCGGTCGGCACCAGGATCTCGCCGAACTGGTCCTCGACGTCATAGAGCTTGACGCGCTCCTTGAGCGAACGCATCACCTGCTTCTCGAATCCGGAATAGGCGTGAACGACGTACCAACGCTTGGACATGAAAACTCCTAGCCAATGATTCCGGACATCGCCCAACCGAGGGCGGTATCGATAAGCCACAGCAACAGACCGACGATCAGCACCGCAGCCAGGACGATCAAGGTTGTCTGTACGGTTTCCTGCCGAGTCGGCCAGACCACGCGCTGAATCTCGCGCTTGGAACCCTTGGCCAGATCCATCAATGCCTGCCCCTTGGCGGTCGTCAGAGCAACGGCAGCGGCAGCACCGCAGAGAACGACGACACCCAGCACACGGTAGAGCAGCGCCTGATCGGCAAACCAGGCATTACCACCGACCGCAACGGCAAGCAGCAACACCACGAGCACCCATTTGGGGGTATCGTGGCGGGATTCCTGCACCTCGGCGTTGTGCTTCATGAAAACTCCTCGACTCAAGGCGCGAAAACCGAACATGACAAGGTATCAAATATCTACCAGCCTGGGGAAGACTGGCAGGCCAGGAGGGAATCGAACCCCCAACCTGCGGTTTTGGAGACCGCTGCTCTGCCAATTGAGCTACTGGCCTGTATCTAAACATCCGAGAAGCACCCGGAAATTTGGAGGGCGCTATGATAGCGGAGATTGGTAGGTAAAAGCAAACCCACGCGATTTTTCTCTTGCCACCAAAAAAGCGAGCCTTCGCTCGCCTTTTTCACACAACTGCAAGACGATGCCAACAATGGAGCTCATGGACGGATTTGAACCGTCGACCTCACCCTTACCAAGGGTGTGCTCTACCCCTGAGCTACATGAGCTTATTCGAACACCGAATTGGAGCGGGTAGCGGGAATCGAACCCGCACCATCAGCTTGGAAGGCTGAGGTTCTACCATTGAACTATACCCGCCTACCCGCTCTTATCCCGGCTTGCCAAGACAGACCGGATACTGCTACCACCAAATCTGGTGGAGGGGGAAGGATTCGAACCTTCGAAGCTTTCGCGGCAGATTTACAGTCTGCTCCCTTTGGCCACTCGGGAACCCCTCCATGCGGCGACAGATTCTACACTGCCGCATATCGATGTCAAGCACCTGTTTTTACTACATTTACAGGCTTTCACAACGATGGCCTTGCGCTCAAAGCGGGGCGCATTGTTGCAAAGGCAGGTTGGGAATGCAAGCCCCTTTGCCATCTTTTTCTCGAGCAGGCTACGACGCCCGAAGCCTGGGTGCGTTCACTCGGGCCGAATGGAGATCTCGCCACCAGCCAGCGCCTGAATACCGCTCTCCGTTGCCACCTGCAGGTTACCACTGGCATCGACATCCTTCGCCTCGCCCGCGAAACTCTGACGCCCCTGATGCACCCGTATGCGTCGGTCGCGATAGGCATGGCGCTGATTCCAGGCTGCCTGCCAGGCGACGAATCCCTCCCGTTCGAACGCCGGCAACAGGGAAAGCAGCGCATCGATCAGGCGAGCTGCCAGCTGATTGCGCGAGGGAACGGGCTGCAGCACGTCGGCGAGCGCCCCCGCCGGCTGCCCTGCCGCCGCCCTGCCGGCTTCACTCAGCGCCACGTTGAGACCGATACCGATGACTACCTCACAGGGCCCCTCCACATCGCCGGTCACTTCGAGCAGAATGCCGGCAAGCTTGCGCCACTCGCCGTCGACCGACAGCAGCAGGTCATTGGGCCATTTCAATGCCACCTCGGCACCGAAGGCTTCGAGCATCTCGGCCATGACGACACCGACCGCGAGACTCAGCCCTTCCAGAGCCGCAACGCCACCCTCGAAACGCCACCCCAGGGAAAAAATCAGGCTACGTCCCCAGCTCGTGCTCCAGGCCTTGCCACGCCGCCCTCGTCCAGCCGTCTGACTCTCCGCCAGGCAGACCTCTGCGTGCCCGGCCCCCTGACGGAAACGCTCACGCAGAAAGGTACTGGTCGAGTCCAGCTGATCTTCGATAAACAGTCGCGACAGATGGCGCCTCGGAGCCGCCGGCAGCGACGAGACGATCGCCGCCCCATCCAAGGACTCGATTGGGTCGGCCAGACGATAGCCACGCCCTTTAACTGCCTCGAGCGCCAGGTCCATCGCCTCGAGCTTCTTGAGCTGCTTCCAGACGGCCGTCCGCGAAACCCCTAGGCGCTCACCCAACTGCTGGCCAGAGTGATAATGGCCATCGCTCAGTAGCCGAATCAGTTCACCGATACTCATGAAGCCACGCCCATGAAGAAAAGCCATATTCTACCGAAATTCTGTCGACACCGAGAGGCGGCCCAACGCGCCGCCCTTCCCCCCACCCGCCTTATCCACAAGCGGATTAGCGCGCCTGACATCGAACCGGCTGGGGATAACTTAACGGGATCGGGGTCGCTCGTAGCGACCGCCGCACCGGCCTCGCTACCCGCGCTGCTACCCGCCCG
>NZ_JAKQZC010000007.1 GCF_023736115.1 Salinicola avicenniae | reverse complement strand
GGCCGCCGTAAGGAGTGGCGTATTCTAAGGATCCTGGCGAAGATGTCAACGTTTTTCTGTGCTGAATCCTGCGTGACTCCGTGGAGTCGATCCTGAAGAAGAGGCGAGCATTTTACGGCTTTGCTGCGTCGCGTCAAGTGATTTATTCAATCAAATCAAACGCTTGGCTTTCTTCTTCACTGCCGTCGAAACCCTGTCTCGTCGTCAGCGGATGCGTACTTTACGGACCCAACGCCGACTTGGCAAGGCCTGTTTGCCAAAAAGTTCGCTTCTCTTGTAAGACTTTAGCCAAAACCCGTGCGTGGCGGTGCTTGCCGCGCAATAGCGCCCCGCCATCCGTCTCATATCACCCACAGATCCATGAATGTCGCGACGGACGTCGCTTCCAGTCGCGCCTGGTCGCGGCACAGTGCATCGAGTGTCTCGCAACGCCCCGGCGGAAAGCGTGTCGCAAGGTTGGCGCGAAACTTCTCCTCGAGCTTCGGGATCCCCTCGGCTCGGCGGCGGCGGTGCCCTAACGGGTATTCGACGGCGACCTGTTCCGTCGACGAGCCGTCCTTGAAGAAGACCTGGATCGCATTGGCGATCGAGCGCTTGTCCGGCTCCAGGTATTCACGCGTGTAACGTACGTCTTCCTTGACCTCCATCCTGTCGCGCAACGCATCGATGATCGGATGACGTCGATGGAAGCCATCTTCGTAATGCTCGGCAGTCAGGTCACCGAACGCCAGCGGCACGGCGATCATGTACTGCAGGCAGTGATCGCGGTCGGCCGGATTGGCGAGCTCCCCTACCTTGGAAATGATGCGGATCGCCGACTCATGCGTGGTCACCACGATGCGATCGATCTGATCGAGCCGTTCGCGCACCTGGGGATGCAGCAGCACCGCGGCCTCGGCGGCCGTCTGGGCATGAAACTCTGCCGGGAAGCTGATCTTGAACAGGACATTTTCCATGACATAGGTGCCATAGGCCTGAGGCACCCGGAACTGCCGCTCGCCTTCCGGCTTCACCTTCTGGTCTCGGTTGGTCTTGCTGAACAGGACATCATAAAAGCCCCATTGTGGCGCCGACAGCACGCCCGGCACCCCCATCTCGCCACGCAATGCAATATCGGCCAGGCGCACGGCACGAGAGGTGGCGTCTCCTGCGGCCCAGCTCTTGCGCGAGCCGGCATTCGGCGCATGCCGATAGGTACGCAGGCTCTGGCCGTCGACAAACGCGTGGGATAGCGCCGAGAGCAGTTGCGCGCGATTGGCGCCCATCAGCTTGGCGACCACCGCGGTCGAGGCGACCTTGACCAGGACGACATGATCGAGCCCAACGCGGTTGAAAGCGTTGTCGAGCGCCAACACCCCTTGGACTTCGTGCGCCATGATCATGGCTTCCAGCACGTCGCGCATGGTCAGCGGCGCTTCGCCACGAGCCAGGCGCCGCTGAGAAAGGTAGTCGGCGACGGCCAGGATGCCGCCCAGGTTGTCGGAGGGGTGCCCCCACTCGGCCGCCAGCCAGGTATCGTTGTAGTCGAGCCAGCGAATGAGGCAGCCGATATCCCAGGCGGCCTTGACCGGGTCGAGCCGTAGCTGCGTTCCCGGCACCCGCGCCCCCGCCGGCACAATGGTCCCTTCGGCGAGCGGCCCCAGATGCTTGGTGCACTCGGGAAAGCGCAGCGCCAGCAGACCGCAACCCAGGGTATCCATCAGACAGTTGCGCGCGGTATGCAACGCCTCCCGGCTCTCCACGCGATAACCGAGCACGTAGTCGGCAATCGCCTGCAGCTCGGGATCGTAGTCGGGTCGCTGGTTGAGATCGACATTGCTGCTCATGACACGACGTCCTCACACACGAAATGGAGACGGGACGCCGCAAAGCCGACACCCCGCCGATGAACGGCACGCACCGACTCAGCGCGCCTCGAGCGGCACCCAGTCGCGCTGCTCGGGGCCGACATAATCCGCGCTAGGCCGAATGATACGGTTGTTGGCACGTTGCTCGAACACATGGGCGCACCATCCCGTCAGGCGCGAGCAGACGAAAATCGGCGTAAACAATTTGGTCGGGATGCCCATGAAGTGATAAGCGCTAGCGTGGTAGAAGTCGGCGTTCGGAAACAGTTTCTTTTCGCGCCACATCACCTGATCCACACGTTCGGATACCGCGTAGAGATGCGTATCGCCAACGTCGTCCGCCAGCCGTTTTGCCCACTGCTGGATGATCGCATTGCGCGGGTCCGACTCGCGATAGATAGCGTGTCCGAAGCCCATGATCTTGTCCTTGCGCTCGAGCATCGCGAGAATCTGCCGCTCCGCCTCGTCCGGCGCCGACCAGCGACTGATCATCTCCATGGCCGCCTCGTTGGCCCCTCCATGCAAAGGTCCGCGTAGCGACCCGATCGCCCCGGTCACACAACTGTGCAGATCGGACAGCGTCGACGCGCAAACTCGCGCCGTGAAGGTCGAGGCGTTGAACTCGTGCTCCGCGTAGAGAATCAGCGAGACATTCATCACCCGCGCGTGCAGGTCGGATGCCGGCTTGCCATGCAACAGATGCAGGAAATGCCCCCCTACCGAGTCGTCATCGGTCTCGGTCTCGATCCGCTCACCGAAGTGGGAGTGGCGATACCAGTAGTTGAGGATCGAGGGCATGACGGCCAAGAGCCGCTCGGCATGACGCTGCTGATCCTCCATGCGCTGCTCGGTCTCGAGCGTCCCGAGCATCGATGTGCCGGTGCGCAGCACGTCCATGGGATGCGTATCCGAGGGAATCTGCTCCAGCACGCGCTTCAAGGGATCGGGCAGGCCCCGGCGACGCTTGAGGTTGGCGATGAAAGTCTCCAGCGCTGCCGGCGTCGGCAACTCGCCTTCGAGCAGCAGATAGGCAACCTCCTCGAAGCGCGCGTTCTCCGCCAGCGTCTGAATGTCGTAACCGCGATAGGTCAGCCCTGAGCCGCTCTTGCCGACCGTACAGAGCGCGGTGGCCCCGGCGCTCTGTCCTCTCAACCCGGTGCTCTTGATCGCTTCCGCCATCATCGCCTCCCGCCGCTTAGCTGCGGCCTTTCTCGAAGAGTTCATCGAGCTTGCGCTCGTAGGCGTGGTAACCGAGAAATTCATACAGCGCGTCGCGAGTCTGCATCGACGCCACCACGTCGCGCTGGTGCCCCTTGTCGTGGATATCCTGATAGACCTGCAGCGCCGCCGCGTTCATCGCCCGGAACGCGGAAAGCGGGTACAGCACCATTCGGCACCCTACCCCGGCCAGCTCCTCCTGCGAGAATAGCGGTGTCGCGCCAAACTCGGTGATATTGGCCAGAATCGGCGCCTCGACTCCTTCGCAGAAGGCGCGGTAGTCATCCAACGTGTGCACCGCTTCGGCAAAGATCGCATCCGCACCGGCAGCGACACAGGCATTCGCCCGGTCGACCGCAGCAGCCAGCCCTTCCTTCTGAAACGCATCGGTGCGCGCAATCAGATAGAAGTCGCTGTCCGTCCGGGCATCCGCTGCCGCCTTGATCCGATCGACCATCTCCGCCTGCGACACGATCTCCTTGTTGGGCCGGTGTCCACAGCGTTTCTGCGCGACCTGATCCTCGAGATGCACGGCCGCCACGCCGGCACGCTCCATCTCCTTGACGGTGCGCGCGATATTGAACGCCCCGCCCCAGCCGGTATCGATATCCACCAGCAACGGCAGATCGCTGGCCCCGGTGATGCGGCGCGCGTCTTCGACGACATCGTTCAGCGTGGTCATGCCGAGATCGGGCAAGCCATAGGAGGCGTTGGCCACACCCCCACCGGAAAGATAGAGCGCGGGGTGACCGACGGCCTGTGCCATCATCGCGCTGTAGGCATTGATCGCGCCGACGATCGGCAAGGGTCGATGGGTCGACAGCGCAGCGCGAAAACGCGCGCCCGGACTTTGTCGGGTCATGATTCATTCCTCGCGGTGTGGGCGTCGACGACGCCATCGTCACTATCCCCTAGCGCGCGGGCATAGCGTGCCGCCACGTTCTCGCGCGACGCGCTGACGTGTCGGCGCATCAGCAGCTCCGCCAGCTCGGCATCACCGCTCTCGATCGCATCCACGATCCGATGGTGCTCGACGAAAGCGCGCTGTGGCCGGGAGCCCTTGGCGCTGAATTGCGTCCGATACAGACGCACCAGATAATAGAGGTCGTCGCATAACAGCGTGACCAGCATGCGGTTGTGGCTGCCCTGGACAATGCGGTAGTGGAAGTCGAGATCCCCTTCACGCTGATAGTAGGCCTCCCCACTGGAGAGCCCCTCCTGACGCTCGTGAAAAGCCAGCACTTCACGCAATCCGGCAATTTCCTCGGACGTCATGTAGCGGGCGGCCAGACGAGCGGCCATGCTTTCGAGCGCTTCACGCACATCGAAAAGCTCCAGAAGCTCATCCATCGACAGCTTGACGACACGCGCACCGACATGCGGCACGCGCTCGATCAGACGGTAGGTCTCCAGCCGCCGCATGGCTTCTCGCAGCGGGCCACGCGAGATACCGTAGTGACTGGAGAGTTCGGGTTCGGTGATACGGGTACCCGGCGGCAGCTCGCCACGTACAATGGCGCGCTGCAATTGATGAAAGACTCGCTCGGCCAGCGTACGCACCACTGGCAGCTCGGTATCCGGATCCTGATTATCGGAAGAAGACATGGGCTCGATTGTTAACAATTAAAGACAATTGGGCTCATCATAGGATCGAAGCAAGGGCGTCGCAACGGTAAAAACGTCGCAGTCACCGCATCTTTGGTCTGATACCATCTCGAAACATGAACCTCATTGTCGACAATTAGGCGTCGATGCTGGTGGCCTCACTCGACAGCAGCCGCCCGACGCGGCGCGGCTTCTGATAAGGCAAGGCGTGATCGGCCCCTGGAATGACGCGACACGTCCATGCTGGCCTCGTCTCCGCCAGCCAGCGGTGGCACTCCTGTAGTGCCGTGTCGCTTCTCCCGCCTACCAGTGTGATGACATCGTGCTGCGACGCCATCAGGACTTCGCGGTCCCCGGCAACGATCGTCTCGGCGATACACGCCAATGCCCCGGCCAACCCCAATGGCCGCGCGAGAAGACGCTCTCGGGTCACGCGTTCGGCAACCGGATGACGCAGGCGCCGGGGCGCCACGAGATCCAGAAAACGGTCCAGGCCGAGGTCGCGCGTCTCGGGACGACCCATGTCCGCGGCGGCGTCCCGGTAGGCTTGTGCGATCTCTTGCATCGCGCCCGCTTCGGCGCGCTCCAGCATGGCGGGCTCCAGCAGGAAGGTCCTCTCGATCGTTGCCGGCAGCTGTTGCTTCAACGCCATCGCCACCAATCCACCAAAGGAGTAACCCGCCACATCGCATCGCACCGTACCGAATAGGGCCAGCAGCGCCTCGACGTCCGCCACGACGTGCTCCAGCGTAAAGCCCTCGTCGGCACCGATGACCGTCTCCCCGGTACCACGCAGGTCCGGGATCAACAGACTGTCCCAGGCCTCCAGGTAAGGCACCATCGGCAGCCAGGTCGGTTCGCCGCCGACGCCCGCGCCGTGCAGCAGCAACAGGCAGCCCCGACGGGATGCCACCGTCGACTCTCGGCGCTGCAGATGACGCCAGCGCAGCCGCCCACCGTCGCGTTTCAACCATCCCGCGCGACACGCAAACCTCTCGCTCATCGTGGTCACTCCCGCTACACTCGCCGCCAAGCATCCGCCACCCGAACGCGACCGACAAGTTCTCGGCGCATGATGACTCACGAGAGAAATGACTCCCGAGATAAAGGACTCCCCGGCTGACGCGAGACCGCGGCTCGAAATCGTCGCCCTTCCCTATCATGCCGACCCTGCCGTCTACTTCGAGCGACTGCGCCAGCGTCCCGGCGCGGCCATGCTGGACAGCGGCCGCCCCGAGGCTCCCGGCGGGCGCTTCGACATCCTGACAAGCGATCCGCTGCATACCCTGACCACGCGGGACGGTGTAACCCGCTGCGAGCCCGCACTCGCGCTGCCCGACGACCCGTTCGCCGCGCAGCAGGCACTGCTCGATCACGGTCTGTCGCACCGGCTGCCGAGATTGCCATCCTCCCTCGAGGCGGCCCACCGCGAGCTGCCCTTTCTCGGCGGCCTGCTCGGCTACTGGAGCTACTCGCTGAGCGAGCGCCACCGTCCCGACGCCGAGGCTCCCGACAGGCGCCCCGGCCCCGCTCTGCCGGCAGCACGACTGGGCCTCTATGACTGGGCGCTGATCCAGGATCATGACAACGCCCAGAGCTGGCTGGTCGCCAGCGCCACTCGACGCGCGCAGGTTCACCAGTGGCTGACGACACCGTCGCCGACAGGTGAAGCTTTCCAGCTCGAGGGCGACTTCACCAGCGATCTGACGCGGGGAGCCTATGGCGAGCGCTTCCGCCGCGTTCTCGACTATCTGACGGCCGGCGACTGCTACCAGATCAATCTGACACAGCGCTTCACCGCCCCGTTTCGCGGCGATCCCTGGCGGGCCTATCGTCGCCTGCGTCGCGCGACCCCCACCCCCTTCGCCGGCTACCTCGGCGGGTACGACCAGGCCATTCTCTCGCTATCGCCGGAACGGTTCATCGGCATCCGGGACGGCCATGTCGAGACACGGCCCATCAAGGGGACCCGCCCACGCGGCGCGACACCGGATCAGGATCGACAGCTCGCCGACGAACTGCGTGACAGCCCCAAGGATCGCGCCGAGAACGTGATGATCGTCGATCTGCTGCGCAACGATCTCGGCCGCGTCTGCCGACCGGGCAGCGTGCGCGTGCCGACGCTCTGTGGCCTGGAGAGCTACGCCAACGTGCACCACCTGGTCAGCGTCATCCAGGGGGAGCTGGCCGCCGATGCCAGGCCGCTGGACCTGCTCTCAGCCGCGTTTCCCGGCGGTTCGATCACCGGCGCGCCGAAACACCGCGCCATGCAGATCATCGACGAACTCGAGCCCAGCCGACGCAGCGTTTACTGCGGCAGCCTTGGCTACGTCGATCGCCGCGGTCGCCTCGACACGTCGATCGCCATTCGCACGCTTGTCGCGGATGCCGGCACCCTGCATATCTGGGGCGGCGGCGGCGTGGTCGCGGACTCGGAAGAGGAAGCGGAATACCAGGAGTCGATCGCCAAGATCGCCCATCTGATGCGCGCGCTGCATGGCGCCGATTCGCGCGACGACGAGAACGATTCCCAATAATCTCGAATTTGGAGTACCCTCGGCCCTTTTTCCGGCACACGATGATCGAATCCTTGAAAGCCACGACCGCTCCACGAATTGCCCACCCGGGTGGCTCGACCATCGACCGCTATCTGCGGCGCCAGCGGCGTCAGCGCTGGCTGGTCGTTGCCATGGCGCTGGCTACCCTGCTGTCACTGGTGACGGACGTGGCCACCGGCCCGGGCGCCTACTCACTGGGCGACGTCGTCAAGGCGCTGACGATGCCCGGGGAAGTGTCGCGGGTGCTCGAGGTCATTGTCTGGGACATTCGCTTGCCGGTCGCCTTGATGGCCGTGGTAGTCGGCGCCAGCCTGGCCGTCGCCGGCGCGGAGATGCAGACCCTGCTCAACAATCCGCTGGCCGACCCGTTCACCCTGGGCATCTCCTCGGCAGCCAGTTTCGGCGCGGCCCTGGCGATCGTGCTGGGTTTCGGCATCCTGCCGGTCGCCGGCACCCTGCTGGTCACGGCGAACGCCTTCGTACTGGCGATGATCGCCTCGCTGGCGATCTGGGCACTGGGCCGGCTGCGCGGGGTGAACATTCAGACCATGGTGCTGATGGGCATCGCCATCATGTTCTTCTTCAACGCTCTGCTCGGCGTCCTGCAGTACGTGGCTTCGGCCGAATCCCTGCAGCAGCTGGTGTTCTGGTCGCTCGGCAGTCTCGGCAAGGCCGACTGGGAAAAGGTCGGCCTGGCGACGCTGGCACTGGGGGTGACCCTGCCGCTCTTCTTCCGTGCCCAGTGGCGACTCACCGCCCTGCGCCTGGGAGACGTGCAGGCGAAGGCGATGGGCATCGATGTCGGCAAATTGCGGCTGCGCATGCTGCTCTGCTGCGCGCTGCTGGCCGCCACCGCCGTGGCCTTTGTCGGAACGATCGGTTTCGTCGGCCTGGTCGGCCCGCATATCGCGCGCCTGCTGGTCGGCGAGGATCAGCGCGTGTTTCTCCCCATGTCGGCGCTCACCGGCGCTCTCATCCTGTCGCTGACCTCGATTCTGTCGAAAGTCCTGATCCCCGGCATCCTGCTGCCTATCGGCATCCTGACCGCGCTGATCGGCCTGCCCTTCTTCGTCTCGCTGATCCTGCGTTCGCGTCGGGAGATCTGGGGATGACACTGCAGCTCGACGGCCTCTCCTGCGACCTCGGGGGAACACGCATTCTCCAGAAGGTTTCCGGCCTGCGCGCCCAACCCGGCGAGATCACCGCGCTGATCGGCCCCAACGGCGCCGGCAAATCGACGCTGCTCAGGACGATCGCCGGTATCGAGCATGGCCAGGGTGCCCTGTCTCTGGACGGCGCCTCGTTGGCGAGCCAATCACTGGAAGCGCGCTCGCGTGCACTTTATTACCTGCCGCAGGACACGAGCTCCAGCGCAGTCCTTTCTGTCTTTGAAGCGGTACTGCTGGCACGCCGCCTGCGTATCGCCGAAGCGCGCGATGCCGCGCTCGTCGCCGTCGCATCCGCGCTCGATTCGCTTGAACTGACGCCGCTGGCCGAGCGCGAACTGGCGGCGCTCTCCGGAGGACAGCGTCAACGCGTGGCCATCGCCCAGGCCATCGTTCGTCAGCCGCGCCTGCTGATGCTCGACGAACCGACCAGCGCACTGGACCTGCATCACCAGCTCCAGGTGCTGGATTACCTGCAACGCTTTGCCCAACGCGAGCAGTCGATTCTGGTCATCGCGATCCACGACCTCAACCTGGCGGCCCGCTTTGCCGATCACCTATGGGTACTCAAGGAGGGCCGCTCCGTCACCAGCGGCTCCCCCGGGGAAGTCCTGACTCCCGAGCGGCTGCGAGACGTCTACGCAATCGAAGCACACGTCGAGTGGCCCACCGGCGAGCCGCCCCGGGTGACACCGCTGTCCGCCCTGCGCTCGCTCGGCGATTCATAATTAAATCGCTTAACCGAACCTCGCTTGTAGATAATTTGGTTATATATAGACCTAACCAAACGATATTGGTCTTGCTTGGCCGCGCATTGCTAGAGTGCACCCATCACCTACACGTCGTACGGTTCCCGCCCGCCGCTGGGCTCGACCGTCCCACAGGAGTCATCCATGGCGCTAGACCTCGAAGCCCTGAACCGCGAGATTGGCCACGACCCGCTGGCTATCACCGAATTCGCGCTCGGCCTGGATCAGAAGGCGATCTGCACGACCAACTTTCGGCCTTTCGAGGCGGTTATCCTGCATCTGGTGACGCGGGTTCGCCCTGACATCCCGGTCATCTGGATGGACAGCGGCTACAACACGCCGGCCACCTATCGCTTCGCCGACGAATTGACACGCCTGCTCGACCTGAACCTGACGATCTACCATCCGCGTCGTTCGCGAGCGCATCGCGAATCGGTCGAGGGGCCGACGCCCGACATCGATGACCCGCGCCACGCGGCGTTTACCGAAGAGGTCAAGCTGGAGCCTTTCACCCGCGCCCTCCGGGAGACGGCCCCTGACGTCTGGTTCACTGCATTGCGCGCCGAAGACACGCCGGAACGTTCACGCATGCAACCGCTGTCGCGCAACGCCGACGGCCTGCTGAAAGTTGCGCCGGTGCTGCATTGGAGCGCCAAGGAGATGTACCAGTATCTCCAGCAGCACGACCTGCCCAACAATTTCGACTACTTCGATCCGACCAAGGTGGAAGACAAGCGCGAGTGCGGCTTGCACCTGCAGCACTAAGCCGCCGCACGCCCACCTCTCTGTCCCGGGCCATGGATATCGGCCCCTCGAAGACAGTGACCATCCTCACCGCACACAAAAAGCCCGCTCTATGGCGGGCTTTTTGCGCTGCGGACATTCCTATTATGTGGGCTCTGAATAGTCGCCCCGCCAACAGCCGCGATACAGTGGATGGCCGTTGCTCGGTATAGGGGCGCCAAGCCTACAACACCGGCAGCTCTACATCCTTGAACAGCTCGGCCTCGTGACGCGGACCGGCCGCCAACGCCGCTTCCACGGTATCGCGATCCAGGTGCGGCGCCATGCGCTTGACGAAATCGTACATGTAGGTGCGCATGAAGGTGCCCCTGCGAATGCCGATCTTGGTCGTCGAGCTCGCGAACAGATGCGAGGCATCCACGGCGACGAGATCGCTGTCGGCCACGGGATCGATCGCCATGTGGGCGACGATGCCCACCCCCAGGCCCAAGCGAACATAGGTCTTGATCACGTCGGAGTCCGCCGCGGTCAGTACGACGTTGGGCGTCAGCTCTCGTGACTTGAAGGCGTCATCCAGCTGCGAACGCCCGGTGAAACCGAAGACATAAGTCACCAGTGGATGCTCGGCGACGCGCTCCAGCGTCAAGGCTCCCGTCGCCAGCGGATGATCCTTCGGGACCAGCACGCAGCGATTCCAGCGATAGCAAGGCAGCAGCACCAGGTCGTTGAATAGCTCCAGCGACTCGGTGCAGATGGCGAAATCCGCGGTCCCCTCGCTGACCATCTGCGCGATCTGCTTGGGGGTCCCCTGCTGCATGTGCAGCGCCACGTCCGGGTATTTCTGGCGAAATTCGCCGATGACACCCGGGAGCACGTAGCGCGCCTGGGTGTGGGTGGTGGCGATCGCGAGGCTGCCGCGACGCTCGTCACTGTGCTCCTGTGCGACATGCTTGATGTCATCGACGGTACGCAACACCTTGCCGGCCAGCTCGACGATCGCCTCCCCTGCCGGTGTGACACGCGTCAAGTGCTTGCCACTACGCGCAAAGATCTCGACGCCAAGTTCATCCTCGAGCAGACGAATCTGCTTGGAGATGCCGGGTTGCGAGGTAAACAGGCTCTGGGCCGTCGCCGAGACGTTGAGCTGGTGACGCGTGACTTCCCAGATATAGCGCAGCTGTTGCAGCTTCATGATGGCCTCGCAGCGAATCGACTTGCCAATAAAGGTATAAAAACACTCTTTGGCATTACTTTACGCAATAAGTCGCATGGCGTGAAGAGGGGTGCAATGACGGTCAATCGGCATGAGAGACGAGCGTTTAATAACTTTGAGCTATCGTTGCCATAATCAGCGATATTTGCCACTCCCTCGTCCAAGGGCTAACATCGCCTCCATGAGCTCGAAGTCAGAGCGCAATGTCTACAGGAGTTAACGTCATGTCCAACAATGTCGATGTCACGGCCGTGAATTTCGAGCAGGAAGTACTGAACGCCGACAAGCCGGTATTGTTGAAGTTCTGGGCCCCGTGGTGCGGCCCGTGCAAGATGATGGCCCCGGTGGTCGATGAAGTTGCCAGCGAGAAGGCCGAAGAGATCAAGGTTGTCAGCGTCAATGTCGACGATGCGCCCGAAATCGCTTCCGAACAGGGTGTACGTGGCGTACCGACCGTCATGCTGTTCAAGTCCGGCGCCAAGGTGGCTTCGCTCGTCGGGGCGCAGTCCAAGTCGCAGCTGACCCAGTTCCTCGAACAGAACGGCTGATGGCTCTCGCCTAATATGAAAAAGGCCGCCCCTACCGGGGGCGGCCTTTTTCATGGTTGACAGGCGTCGACTCGTCTCGGCTGCTGTCGACGCCGCCTTCCAGATCCTCCTCCAGCTCCTCGAGCACCTCTTCCGCCTTGCGCTGACGCTGACGGCGTCGCTCTGAGGGCCCCAGCATCTTGGCAATCCAGCGCGTCTCCGGATGACTGTCCAGCGCGATCTTCAACGTCATGGTCAGCGGCACGGAGAGCAACATGCCGACAGGCCCCAGAATCCAGCCCCAGACGACCAGCGACAAAAACGCCACCAGCGTCGACAGCCCCATGGTGCGCCCCATCACGCGCGGCTCCACCAGATTGCCGAGCACGAAATTGATCGCCAGATAGGCGCCCGACAGCGTCATCGCCTTGACTACGCCGCCATCCGGCATCGCCAGCGTCAGCAGCACGGGCGGCACGGCGGAGATCACCGAACCGATGTTGGGTATGTAGTTGAGGACAAAGGCCAGCGTGCCCCACAGCAGGGCAAACTGCACGCCGACCAGCCACGCCGAGATCGCAACCAGCACCCCGGTAATCAGACTGATGACGGTCTTCACCGCCATGTAGCGCTTCAGGTTGAAGCTGAATTCGGTAAAACGTTCGAGGCTCGGCCCGGGGTTGGTCAGGGCACGAGCCACCTTCTGCCGGAAATCGAGCGTTTCGAACAGCATGAAATTGACCAGCAGCAGGATCACCAGGCTTTGCGACAGCACCAGCCCCAGACCACTGACGAAACTGGACACCCAGCTCTGATCCCCGGAGCCGTCAAGCATGTTCGAAAGCTCCTGCGGCGATACCGACAGCCCCTGATTCGCCAGCCACTGGAGAATATTCAGATAGTGCCCCTGCAGCTGACGCTGCATCTCCGGCCAACCGTCCATGAACATCGTGAAGCTATTGCCGAGTAGCGTGCCGAACAGCGCCAATACCGAGCCCAGCACGCAGAGCGTGATCAGCACCGCGGCATAGGAGTTGACGCCGCGGCGATAGAGCCAATGGACCGGTGACGTGCAGATCACCGCGACGAACAGCGATAGCAGGATCGGGATGATCAGGGTTTCCGCGGCGCGAAGCCCAGCGATAATGATCGTCAGCGACGCCAGCGTCAGCATCAGATTGAAGGGGACGTTACGAAACGTCGTTTCCTGTCCGGGCGACATCCTGGTCATCCTTGGGCGGTGAGGGGCGGCATGACCGCGACCATAACACGTTCGGGTCAGCGGTTCTCTAACCCTGCCAAAGCGCATGAACGGCAAACGGCCGGGCATCCGCCGGCCGCTGTCTGACCCGAGAAACCACGCGGATCAGGGGCCAGCATGGCCTCTGCCCGCCCGGCCGATCAGCCGTAACGCCCGGTAATGTAATCCTCGGTGCGAGATTCCCTCGGCTGGGTGAATATCTGGGTCGTGTCGCCGCACTCGATCAGGTTGCCCAGGTACATGAAGGCAGTCACATCCGAAATACGCGCCGCCTGCTGCATGTTGTGCGTGACGATGACGATCGTATAGTCGCGCTTCAGCTCGTTGATCAGATCCTCGATATAGCCGGTCGAGATCGGATCGAGCGCCGAGGTCGGTTCGTCGAGCAGGATCACCTCCGGCTTGACGGCAATGGTACGCGCGATACAAAGCCGCTGCTGCTGGCCGCCGGAGAGCGCTTGTCCGCTCTGCTTCAGCTTGTCCTTGACCTCTTCCCACAGCGCCGCCTTGCGCAGCGCCCATTCCACGCGCTCCTCCATCTCACGCGACGAGAGCTTTTCGTAGAGTTTGATGCCGAAGGCGACATTGTCGAACACCGTCATCGGGAAGGGGGTCGGCTTCTGAAACACCATCCCCACCCGCGAACGCAGCAGATTGATATCCACGCCGCTGTCGTAGATGTCGTGGTTGTCGAGCAGGATCTGCCCTTCGGTACGAATGCCCTCGTAGAGGTCGTGGATCCGGTTGAAGCAGCGAATCAGCGTCGACTTGCCACAGCCGGATGGCCCGATGAACGCAGTCACCTGGCGCTCCGGAATCTCCATGGAGATGTTCTTCAGGGCCTGAAACTTGCCGTAGTAAAGGCTCAGGTCGTCGACACGCAGCTTGGGCGCAGCCTGTGGCTGGGAAACGGGATCGGCCGAACCGGTATCGCGCTTGGCGTTGAGATGAATATCGGCGGTCATGGCGGTCTCGCTGATGGCAGTCAGGAACGCTGGCGCGAGAAATAGCGCGCGGCGATGTTGAGAATCAGGATAGCGACGGTCAGGATCAGGGCGCCTCCCCAGGCCAGCGCGACCAGGTCCGGGATAAAGGCGTTGATCGTCATGTTCTGGTAGATGGTCATCGGCAGGTTGGCCATTTCGCTACCCAGGTCGAAGAAATTCCACTGGTTGGAATTGAGCGAGGTGAACAGCAGCGGCGCCGTCTCGCCGCTGATACGGGCGAATCCGAGCAGAATGCCGGTCAGGATGCCGGCCCGCGCCCCGCTATAGCAGACCCGCACGATGATCCACCAGCGATGAGCCCCCAGCGCCGCTGCCGCTTCACGCAACGAGTTGGGGATCAGGCGCAACATGTCTTCCGTCGAGCGAATCACCACCGGCACGATGATAACGGTCAGCGACAGTACCCCGGCCCAACCGGAAAAGCTGCCCATCGGCACCACCACGACCGCATAGATGAACAGACCGACAATGATCGACGGCGCCGACAGCAGAATATCGTTGATAAAGCGAATCACCTTGGCCATGACGCCCTTGCCGCCATACTCGGCCAGCCAGGTACCGGCCGCGACGCCGACGATCGTCCCTAGCACCGTCGCCACGCAGGTCATCAGGAAGGTGCCCCAGATCGCATTGCCCAGGCCGCCGCCGCTCATGCGCGTGCGTTCGATGAAGATCGACGGCGAAATGGCGCTCAGTCCCTTGGTGACCAATGTAAAAAGAATCGCGAAGAGAAACACGAAACCGATCACCGTGGCGAGCTGACACAGCATCATGATCAGCTGGTTGATCCGCTTGCGCCGGCGGTAGAGCGGTGTGACGTTGGTATTCATGATCGGCTCTCCCGGATCAGGCGTGACGGCCGGTGCTGTTGCGCAGCAGATATCGCGCGATCGCCAGCACCACAAAGGTAATCAGGAACAGAATCAGACCCAGCGCCAGCAGCGCCGAGCGCTGGTTACCGTCGGACTCGGAGAACTGGTTGGCGATCAGCGCCGCAATGGAAGTGCCCTGCCCCGTCAGCGTGGTATTGAGGAACAGGTTGTTGCCGATCACGAAGGTCACCGCCATGGTCTCGCCCAGCGCCCGGCCGAGCCCCAGTACCACGCCACCGACCAGGCCGCCCTTGACCGATGGCAGGGTGACGCGACGCGCCACTTCCCAGGTCGTGCAACCGAGGCCATAGGCCGACTCACGCATCACCGATGGCACCGTATTGATCACGTCGCGGCTGACCGCGGTAATGAAAGGAATGATCATCACCGCCAGAATGATGCCCGCCGTGGCCAGACCGGTACCGGCGGGAAAGACAGAGGGGAACCAGGTACGCAGCAGTGGCGCCAGCACCTCCATACCCCACATGCCGTAGATGATCGAGGGGATCCCCGCGAGCAGCTCGATCATGGTCCCGAGCGGCTGACGCAGGAAACCGGGGCATCGCTCGGTCAGGAAAATGGCGATACCGAATGAAATGGGTACGGCAATGGCAATCGCGATGAACGATGTCAGCAGCGTGCCGTAGATGGCGGGCAAGGCCCCGAAGACCTCGACGTTCGCCGCCCAGCGGTTCTCGGTGAAGAAATCCAGCCCATAGCGCTGGATCGCCGGCCAGCTCGAGACGATCAGCGAGGCGATGATCGCACCGAGCAGCAGCAGGACAGCGAAGGCAAACGCATACAGTACGCGCTCGAACCAGACATCGATTTGCGCCTTGCGCTGCAGCCGCTTGCGCGTCGCATCGCTGAGACGCCCTAGCCCGCTTTCGGTCCGCACCGCGTTGGTGGTGGCCATGTCAATTCCTCATCGGCTTGCCACGGTACCGCCTCGCGGGCGGCACTCGATACAACTCCGCGACGGTGAACGGCTCGGCGCCCACCGTCGCGGTCTTTCAGCTAGCGATCACGGGTTCCAGACGGCGTTACCGTTCGGGCCGGTGATCTCACCCCAGCTCTCGCGAACCATCTCGGCCACGTTCTCCGGCATCGGCACGTAGTCGAGAGACTGTGCCATGTCGTTGCCGTTGGTATAAGCCCAGTCGAAGAACTCCAGCGCCTGACGAGCAGCATCGGCATCCTGCACCTGCTTGTGCATCAGGATGAAGGAGGCACCGGTGATCGGCCAGCTGTCGTCACCCGGCTGGTTGGTCAGCACGAGGTACATGCCGGGCGCCTCTTCCCAGTCGGCATTGGATGCCGCGGCCATGAAGCTATCCATGTTCGGCTCGACGACGTTGCCGGCCTGGTTCTCCAGGTGCACCAGGCTCAGGTCGTTCTGCGCTGCGTAGGCATACTCGACATAGCCAATGGCCCCATTGGTGTTGGCGATCTGGCTGGCAACGCCCGCATTAGCCTTGGCACCGACACCTGCCGGCCAGGCCACGGACTTGCCTTCGCCGACGGTGTTGGCGAACGATTCGCTCACCTGGGACAGGTAATGCGTGAACAGGAAGTTGGTCCCGGAGCCCTCGGCACGATAAACCGGCGTAATCTGCGTATCGGGCAGATCGACGTCCGGGTTCAGCGTCGCGATCGCGTCGTCGTCCCAGTTCGTGATCTCACCCTGATAGATCTCTGCCAGCGTCGGACCGTCCAGCGTCAGCGAGCCGCCTTCGATACCTTCGACGTGAAACGCCGCCACGACGCCGCCCATGACCATCGGCCACTGCATCAGGCCATTTTCGTCGAGCTCTTCTTTGGTCATCGGCGCATCACTGGCACCGAAGGTGACCGTCTTGGCGACGATCTGCTGAATGCCGCCGCCGGAACCGATGGCCTGATAGTTAAGGCCAATGCCGGAGTCATCCTGATAGGCGTCTGCCCACTGGGAGTAGACCGGGTACGGGAAGGTAGCGCCGGCGCCAGTAATCGTGTCCTGAGCGTGGGCGACACCTGCGACGCCCAGCACCATAGAGCCGGAGATCAGCGTAGAGAAGACGTGTTTGAGCATAACGGTATCCTGTATCCACCTTGAATGCGTGAGCGATAACGACGTTGCGAAGGTTGCCAACACTCTCAGGGCGACACATTACGTCGGCTACGTGACAGTTTCATGACACCCGTTGTCATCTTGGCTATCCGGCAACGTGTCCGGGCCATTCGAGGAAACCCTCCCCCTCATAACGCAAAAACCATCGACACACCGCCACGAGACGGAAAATCGATGGTCTTTGAAGCTTCTGTCGAGAGCGTGTCACAACCTTCGCGACACCCACAGTGCCAAGGCTTGATGACAGTAAAATGACAACAGTGACATCCGGCAAGGTTCGGGTGTCGTTACCACAATCCGCGTCAGGCGGCGCCCCCTCGGGCCTGGCGCAAGGCTCGCCCCGCCAGCGCGCGGACGCCGAGATTGCCCAGCAGCGTGGCACCTAGCATCGTCAGCACGGTCGGCCAGGCACTAGCCAGCTCGAAGGCGCCGACAAGCGCCCCGGTCATCGCGCCGCAGGTAAATTGCAGACAGCCCTGCAGGGCCGTCGCCGTCGCACTCATGTGGGGAAAATGATCGAGCATCGACGACATCGCGTTGGGACCGATCAGCCCCTGCATACCGACAAACAGCACCATCAGTGGCGCTATCGTGAAGATCGAATCCAGCCCGGTCGCGACCAGCGCGACCAGCGTCAGACCCGCCCCCAACTGGATACCCAACCCCAGCAACAAGTTCTGCTGCGGCGTGCGGGTACGAAGCAGCCGGATGTTGAGTCGGCTGGAAGAGGCCATGATCAGAATATTGGCGCCAAAAACGAACGGATAGAGCGCACTGGATAAGCCGTAGTGCGACATGTAGAGATAGGGCGAGCCGGTAATGAAGGCGAACATGCCGGCAAATGACATGGAAACGGCCAAGATGTACCCCATCGCCTCGCGATGACGCAGCACGGTGGCGTAGTTGCGCAGAATCTGTCCGGCGCCGGGGGCCTGCGGATCGCGCCCATGCGTTTCGGGTAGATGGCGCCCCAACAACCACAGCAGGAAGGCGGCATAGACGGCCAGAAACAGAAAGATCAGCCACCAGTCCGCCAGATGCAGCAGCACACTGCCGATCGCCGGCGCCACCAGCGGCGCCATCATCAGGATCATCACCATGGTCGACATCACCTTAGCGGCCTCGCGACCGGTAAAGCGGTCACGCACGATGGCCGCGGAATTGACCACGCAGGCGCCCCCGCCAAGTGCCTGCAGAAAGCGCATCGCCCAGAGCGCCTGGAGCGACGCCACTTGCGTCAGCGCCAGGCTGGACAGCAGAAACACCACCAGACCGGAGAGCAGCACCGGCTTACGCCCGAAGCGATCCGACAGCGGGCCGCAAATCAGCTGCCCTAGCGCAAACCCCAGCAGGAAAATGCTCAGCGACAGCTCGGTGTGGTGAACGCTGGCACCGACCGCCTCGGCCAGTGCCGGCATGGCCGGCAGGTAAGCATCGATCGCGAGCGGCGCCAGTGCCGTATTGGCGGCGACCAGCAGCGCCAGTCGCCGTGCGGTCAAAATCGTCACGAACGCTCCTTGAACGTCAGGATGAGAACGACAGAGGCGGACCCGCGAAGCGGGTCAGCAAATTCGGATGGCCTGACTAACCACCGGCCGCGCCGGACCGCACCGGCCGTCGTCAACGCCGCCTGCGGCAGGCGGAAGGCACACGCCGGTATCGATCGATGCAGATGCGTCTATCTTGCTATCCGCGTGATAGGCACGGTCCGCGACGAGGCGACAGAACAAATCCGAGGGCGGGTCTCGCTGGCAATCAGTGTCGAGAGGAAGCCTTGGTACGCTGGGACTCGAGCAGCTCGACCAGCGGCTGGAATTCGTTGCGATTGTGATCGCTCATATGCATGAGGATCCGATGCGCTTCGAGAATGCGCTGCTGAATGCCCGTCTCGTCCGCCTCGACGTGTGGCAGTTCGGCCAGCTCGGCCGGTTCGGTCAAGGGTGACTCGACCAGCGTGAAATAGCGTGCAAACCCCATCACGTCGAGCATGCGCCGCACATCGGGATGCTCGGCGATGATCGTCGGCGGCTGCTCCAGGCGCCCTTGCACCGCCAGCGCCACCTTGGCGAGGAACCCCAGCGCCGTGGAATCGACGTTGGTGGCCTGACGCAGGTCGACCATGACCGCCCGCAGCCCCGGCAGATCGGCCAGCCGCTGCGCCTCGGCGTCAAGCGTCGCACACAGCGTCAACCGCACGTCGCCGCAGAGTTTGAGCACGAACACTCCGGACTCGTAGGCAGCCTTGATGCGCCCTTCAATCATGGCGGAAACCACTCAATGTCATCATGCTGAGATCATCCGGCAGTTGATCTCCCAGCGCCAGGCCATCCTTCAGGTCCTCGACGCGGGTGCAACGTGTCGCGCGGCGTTCAAGCTCCTTGAGCCGCGCGTCCAGAGACGCTTCCGGCAGGCATTCCAGCACCCCGTCGGAAAAGAACCAGAGCCGAAAGGACTCCGGCAACGGACAGCCATAGATGGGGTACTCCACATCCGGAAACAACCCCACCGGCGGCCCTTCTCCGCCCAGGTAGCTCGTCTGCGATTCCGTCTGCAGAATCGGCATGGGCAGCTGGGCGCCGAGCGCATAGTGCAGAAAACGACGCTCATGGTCCAGTACCCCGGCAAAGATCGTGGCATGCTTGCCGATGCCGGTCTCCAGCAGCTCGTGGTTGAGCTCCCCCAGCCAGCGGGAGGGAAACGCTTCCGGCAGCAATGTATGCCACTGCGACAGCCACCGGTTGCACAAGTACTTAAGCAGCATGGTGACAAAGGCCGACGAAGCTCCATGTCCGGCGACATCCGCGAAATAGAAGAAGCTGTAGCGGTCATCGCAGCGCTGAAAGTCGAGAAAGTCACCCGACAGATAGAGCGACGGCGCGAACCAGTAGTCACAACGTACACCGAGATACGAGACACCGGGTGGCGGCAGCAGCTTGCGTTGCACATGCCCGCCCGCCCGCTGATCCTCGCGCAGCACTTCCAGATGCGCCTCGAGCCGCTCGTTGAGCGCCTGCAGCGCCGCCCGACTCTCCGCGTGCGCGCGCGACAGGCGATCCAGGTCCAGCACCTTGACAATCAGCCGCCGAAGGATATCGGCGTGTGCCAGCGGCTCGATCAGATAATCGACCAGCCCGGCGTCCAGCGCCTGGCGCAGACCGACATCGGCCCGGCTTTCGCCCACCACGATAATCGGCGAGGTTCGCGCCAGGGCCACCCAATCCGCCGGCGCTACTGCCCGCACGTGAACCACGATCAGATCACACGCCTCCGGCAGCGCCGCCAGGCCCTCGGCGGCGTGCACGCGAGCATCTAGACGCGCGATCTCGCCAACCAGCTTTTCACGATCCTGACCCTGCAGATCGAGGACACCAATCACGGGGACGTCGTCCGACAGTGTCGTGGTCATGAGCCTACTCGGCGAAGTCGTCTTCGCTATACTCGAAGTCGTCACCGAAATCGCCACTGGCAAACGGGTCTTCGCCCGCCTCGCCATTAGTGATCTCGAACTGGCGGCGCTGGAGGTAGGCGTCGCGGATGAAGCTGTAACGATCCCCCTGGATCAGGGCCTCCTGGTCGAGCAGACCGGCGCGCAGATCGACATAGCGCAGGAACGTCAGGCCGTAGCGCCAGCCGTCGTCCTCGACATAGGTCATCGGATAGGTGTAATGATCCACCGGCAGGCCGGAGGTGTCACGCACCGTGCTGGGGCCCAGAATCGGCAGCACCAGATAGGGACCGGAGCCGACACCCCAGACCGCCAGCGTCTGGCCGAAGTCCTCTTCGTTCTCGTTCAGCCCCATGCGCGTCGCCGGGTCCATGAGACCGCCCACGCCGAGCACTGTATTGACCAGGAAGCGCCCCGAGGCCACACCGGCGTTCCCCCACTCCCACTGCAGAACACTGTTGAAGACGGTGCCGATCTCGCCGAGGTTGGAGAAGAAGTTGCCGACGCCGTCCTGAACCGGATCCGGGGTGACGGTGTCATACCCCTGTGCGATCGGCTTCAGGGCGTAACGATCCAGCGTATCGTTGAACTGGTAGACACCGCGGTTGAATCCTTCCCACGGGTCCTGCGGGTTGGTCGTCTCCGCCTGCGAGGCGCAACCACCCAGTGCCAGCACGGCCATGACGCCGCCCAGCCATTGCGTCGATTTCATCAGCACGCATTTCCTTTACGTAGAATCACACTGCCAGCACTGTAGCCCGCACCGAACGAACACACCACCCCCACATCGCCATCGCGCAGGTCGTCGCGATACTGGTGAAAGGCAATGATCGATCCGGCGGAACTGGTGTTGGCGTAACGGTCGAGAATGATCGGCGCCTCCGTCGGCGAGGCTTCCCGCCCCAGCACGCGGGCCGCAATCAGATCGTTCATATGCCGGTTGGCCTGATGCAGCCAGAGCCGCGACAGCGACTCCCCGGTGAGAGACAGGCTCTCGAGATGATCGAGAATCAGCTCGGCGACCAGCGGACAGACCTCGCGGAACACCTTGCGCCCTTCTTGCATGAACAGCTTGTCGGCGCTCGCTTCGCCGGTATCGGCCAGTCGGTTGAGAAAGCCGAAGTTGTTGCGAATGGCGTTGGAGAACCGTGTGACCAGACGCGTGCCGAGCACGGTGAAATGCTCACGCTCACGCGCCAGGTGATCGGCTTCGAGCACGATCGCCGTGCAGGCATCCCCGAAGATGAAGTGGCTGTCACGGTCGCGAAAGTTGAGGTGCGCCGCGCAGATTTCCGGATTGACGATGAGCACCCGTTCAAGGCTGCCGGCACGAATCGCATTGGTCGCCGTATCGATGGCAAAGGTGGCACTCGAGCAGGCGACGTTCATGTCGAACGCGTAGCCGGCCATCCCCAGCGCCGCCTGTAGCTCCACCGATACCGCCGGGTAGGGCCGTTGCAGGTTGGAGCAAGCGACGATCAGAAGATCGATCTGGTCGGCGCGCAGACCGGCACTATCCAGCGCCTCGCGAGCGGCGGCCAGGCCCATTTCTGCCTGCACCGACAACGCGTCGTTAGCGCGTTCGGGCAGGTGAGGCCGCATGCGCTCGGGGTCAAGGATACCCTCGGCTTCCATCACGTAGCGGCTTTCGATCCCCGAAGCCTTGACGATGAAGGCTTCGCTCGAATGCGCCAGCGGCTCGCGATCGCCGCTCGCGATTGCGTCGGCGTGTCGGGCATTCTCGGCGTCGACCCACTGATTGAAGCTAGCCACCAGCGCGGCGTTGTCGATCACGGCCGGCGGCGTGTAAAGCCCGGTCGCGGTAATCACGGCTTGCGTCATGAACTACACCCTCCAGCGGCAGCGGCCGCTCACTGGCATTACGCGCATCCCGCGGAGGCGGATGCGCCCTGCGATTGGGCAACGCTCTCACACGGACTGGCCGGTGATCTCCTGCCAGCGCCGCGCCAGACGTTTCTCCGACACGCTTTCCAGCGTGCCCAGCTGCTGTGCGAACAGCGACACACGCCACTCCTGCAGCCACCAGCCAAACTCGACCAGCGCCTCATCGGGAATGCCGTCACGATGAGTTGCTTCTCGCCGCGCATCCAGTCGTGTTTCCCACTCCTGCACCTGCTGCATCGAGAGCTGGTCGCGGCGTCGGTCTCGCGGCGCCTTCTCCAGCCGAATCTCCGCCGCCTGCATGTAGCGGGGATAGTGCTTGAGCCAGGCTCCCGCCTCACGTACGAAGCCGGGATAGACGAGCCGCTGCATCTGAGCGCGTAGGTCGGAATAGGTCAGCGCCAGCGCCAAACTGACATTGCCCTTGAGTGACTTGGTCACTGCCAGATGTCCCTCGAGTGCCGGCTTGAGATCGGTCAGCACGCTCTCGGCATGAGTCACCAGATCGCCCCGCCACTGCTCGAGACGCGCGTCGAAAGCCTGGCGCGAGCGCGGCAGCGGGTCAGCAGCAATGGTCTGCGCCAGACAGGCATCGATCACATCCCGCGCCAGCTGCTCTCGACTGCCCGTCTTGGCGAACAGCAGTGCGCACTGCTTGAGTTGAGGCAGCTCGCGCTCGATATAACGCACGACCTCCGGCAGCCGCTGGCGGGCCAGCGCAATCAGGCCATCCCGGTGTGCCGCCCGGGCCCGCGCCTCGTGATCGAACCAGGCGATGCTCAGCTCACCCGCCTTCATCACCGCCGCCGGGTAGACCTCGACCTGGATACCAGCCTGCGACGTCACCCGGGAATCGGGCAGCGCCGCTTCCGGCAGCGACTCCAGCGCTTCGACGGTCTCCTCCTGCGTCTCGGCTAGCGCGCGGGCACCCGCTTCCGCGGCGGCCCCAAAGCGGGCCTGCAGCGCCTGCAGGTCACGCCCCTCGCCCAGCACCTTGCCGTGATGATCGACAACCCGCAGGTTCATGATCAGATGCGGCTCGAGCTGAGCGTCATCCCACACCGACGCGTCCAGCCGCGTACCGGTCTTGACGCGCAGGAACTCCCCGAGCGCCTCTTCGACCGGGCGTTCGTCCGGCGTCAGCGTGGCCAGTGCCGCATCCACCCAATCGGGAATCGGCACGATCTGTCGGCGCAGCGTCTTCGGCAAGCCTTTCAGCAGCGCAATGCACTTGTCGCGTAACAGCCCGGGCACCATCCAACTGAGACGCCCTGCCGGCAACTGCGCCAGCATTACCGCGGGCACGGTCAGCGTGACGCCGTCATCACTGGCGCCGGGGGCGAAGTGGTAGCTCAGCGGATAACGAACGCCGTTGAAAACCAGCTCGTCCGGATACTGTTCGACGCTGACATCATCGGCCTCGCGCGCCATCAGCGACGCCTTGTCGAGCTTGAGAATGTCCGGCGTTTCGCGCTCGGCACGTTTGCGCCAGCTTTCGAAATGCTTGCCGCTGGCAACTTCCGCCGGGATACGCTCGTCGTAGAAGGCGAACAGCGTCTCTTCGTCGACCAGGATATCTCGCTTGCGCGCGCGGTCCTCGAGATCCTCGACCTCGGCCATCATTGCCCGGTTGTGCGCGAAGAACGATGCCCGAGTGTGGAAGTCGCCTTCGACCAGCGCGCGGCGAATGAACAGTTCACGCGCCTCCGCCGGCGCCACCTTGGCATAATCGACCCGACGCCCCGAGACGATCGGCAGGCCGAACAGCGTGACCTGCTCCTGCGCGACCACCTGTGCACGCTTACGCTCCCAGTGAGGGTCGCTGTAGGCGCGCTTGATCAAATGCGTGGCCTGGGGCTCGATCCACTCGGGCTGGATACGCGCGGCATCCCGCGCATAAAGGCGGCTTGTCTCGACCAGCTCACCAGCCATGACCCACTTGGGCGGCTTCTTCGACAGTCCGGAAGCGGGATGGATCAAAAACTTGCGGTTGCGCGCGCCAAGAAATTCGCGACTCTCCGGCTGCAGTTGGCCGAGGTTGGAGAGCAACCCCGCGAGCAGGGCCTGATGCAGTCGCTGGGCGTCGACTTGCGGCGGTTCATCCTCCTGCGCCGGGCGCATCGCACTGGTCATTTCCAGCTTCATGTCCCGAGTCAGTTGACGCAGCTGGCGGTAGGTATCGTGCCATTCGCGCAGGCGCAGGTAACTGAGATAGTTGTCGCGGCACCAGCGTCGCAGCTGATTGCCCGACAGCGTCTCCCGCGCCGCCTCGAAACCCTGCCAAAGGTTCCACCAGGCGACAAAGTCGGAGTGCGGATCTTCCCATTGCTTATGCTTCTGATCCGCCGCCTGGCGCTTCTCCGCCGGCCGGTCACGCGGATCCTGTGTTGCCAGCGCACTGACCACGATCAGCGTCTCGCGCAGGCAGCCGAACTGCTCGCCCGCCAGCACCATGCGCCCCAGGCGCGGGTCGATCGGCAGACGCGACAGGCGACGCCCCATGTCGGTCATGCGCTCGCCCGCATCCACGGCACCCAACTCGAACAGCAACCGGTAGCCATCCTTCACGAATCGCGGGTCCGGCGCATCGACAAACGGGAAGTCGAGCACGTCGCCCAGCTTCAGCGCGAGCATCGACAGAATCACCGACGCCAGGTTGGTACGCTGAATCTCGGGTTCGGTGAACGCGGGGCGAGCGAGGAAGTCCTCCTCACTGTAGAGACGGATGCAGACACCCTCAGCGACACGTCCACAGCGCCCCTTGCGCTGGTCGGCGCTCGCCTGGCTGACCGGCTCGATCGGCAAACGCTGGACTTTGGCGCGAAAACTGTAGCGGCTCATCCGCACCAGGCCGGGATCGATGACATAGCGGATACCGGGTACCGTCAGCGACGTCTCGGCCACGTTGGTCGATAGCACGATGCGACGACCGGCATGGGACTGGAAAACCCGGTTCTGCTCAGCGTTGGAGAGACGCGCATAGAGCGGCAGGATCTCGGTACTCTTGAGCTCGGCGCGGCGCAGCACATCCGCTGTCTCGCGAATTTCCCGCTCCCCAGGCAGAAAGATCAGAATATCCCGCGGACCGCTGTACCAGCGATGCTCGCGCTCGACCTGCTCGATCTCCTCCACCGCGGCCAGGATTCCCTCCTGCAGCGACAGGTCCTCTTCCTCGCGGGATTCGCGCACCAACGGACGGTAGCGCACCTCGACCGGATAGGCGCGTCCGGAAACCTCGACCACGGGCGCCGGGCGCAGCGTATCGGTATCGGTATCGGTATCGGCGGCGGATTCCCCCGGTACGGCTTGGCTCTCTGCGGCGTTCTCTTGAGCGGCGTTCTTTGGGTCGGCGTTGCCATTGGCGTCTTGAGCGTCGACAGCGCGGCCTGCCACGGCAAAGTGGCGCGACAGCCGGTCGACGTCGATCGTCGCGGAGGTGATGATGACCTTGAGATCGGGGCGGCGGGCGGTAAGGCGCTTCAGGTAGCCGAGCAGAAAATCGATATTGAGGCTGCGTTCGTGCGCCTCGTCGATGATGATCGCCTCGTAGCGCATCAGGTCCGGGTCATGCTGGGTCTCTGCCAGCAGGATCCCATCGGTCATCAGCTTGACCAGTGTCTGGTCGCTGCTCTGGTCGGTGAAGCGCACCTGATACCCGACCTGCTCCCCCAGCGGCACCTCGAGCTCTTCCGCGAGCCGGGCCGCGACCGAGCGTGCCGCCAGTCGCCGCGGCTGGGTGTGCCCGATCATGCCGCGGCGTCCGAGTCCGAGCTCGAGACAGAGCTTGGGCAGCTGCGTGGTCTTGCCCGAACCGGTCTCGCCGGCCACCACCACTACCTGGTGCTCGCGCAGGGCATCGAGAATGGTCTCGCGACGCGAGGCGACCGGCAGCGACTCCGGGTAGTCGAGCTTGACCGGCTGTCGCCGACGCCTCTGCACCGCTTCGTGCGAAGCCTCTAGGCGGGATTCGATCTCCTTCAGCGCACGGTCGATCGGCTTACCATCGCGCGCGCGGCGGGCGAGACGCTCGAGACGTCGGCGCTGTTCGTGGGCGTCGCGCAGGAGACAGTCGTCGAGTCGGCGTTGCAGGTCGTTGAGAGCTTGAAGGGCGTGGGAAGCAGTGGCGCTCAAGAGATCCTCGGCATCGGCATGAACACGGCCGCCATCGTGGCCGATGGCGAACCTGTCATTGTAGCGCCGATGACGCGGCGACTCACGCCTGCGACGAAGCGTTCTCGGGTTTTTCCGCGTTCTCGCCGGGCTCGTCACGCAGTTCGCGACGCAGCACCTTGCCCACATTGCTCTTCGGCAACTCGTCGCGCAGTTCGATAAAGCGGGGAACCTTGTAGCCAGTGAGGGACTGCTTGCACCACTGGCGCAGCGCCTGAGGATCGAGGCTCTCGTCTCTTGCCACCACGAATAGCTTGATCGCCTCGCCGGATTCGCCATCAGGCACCCCGATTGCGGCCGCCTCGATCACGTCGGGGTGCGTCGACACCACTTCCTCGATTTCGTTGGGATAGACGTTGAAGCCCGAGACCAGAATCATGTCCTTCTTGCGATCGACGATCTTCACGTAGCCGTCATCCTGCACCATCGCCATGTCACCCGTGCGCAGCCAGCCCTCTTCATCGAGCGTCGCCGCCGTGTCTTCCGGCCGATTCCAGTACCCCTTCATCACCTGGGGCCCCTTTACACACAGCTCGCCACGCTCACCGCGCTCGAGCGTCTGCCCGTCCTCGTCGACCACGCGAATCGCCGTGCCGGGCACCGGCTTGCCAATCGTCCCGATCTGCGGCGCCGCCGGCGGATTGACCAGCGCAATCGGTGACGTCTCGGTCAGGCCATACCCTTCGACGATGCCGCAACCCGTCGTGGTCTGCCAACGCTCGGCCACGACCTGGGTCAACGCCATCCCGCCGGAGATGGTGAGCTTGAGCCGCGAGAAGTCGAGCGCCTTGAAATCGTCGCGCTGGCACAGCGCATTGAACAGAGTGTTAAGCCCCACGAAAACGGTAAACGGCGTGCGCGACAGCGTCTTGACGAAGCCGCCGATATCCCGCGGATTGGGGATCAGCACATTGTGCTGACCGGTGGTCATCGCGAACAGGCAGTTCACGGTGAAGGTATAGATGTGGTAGCACGGCAACGGCGCGATGATCGTCTCCTCGCCCTCCGTGAGCGTGTCACCCAACAGCTGCTGCGTCTGCAGCATATTGGCGATCAGATTGCGGTGCGTCAGCATAGCCCCCTTGGCCACGCCCGTGGTGCCGCCGGTGTACTGCAGCACGGCAACCGCCTCACTGTCGCTCTCGACGATCCGCGGCTTATGATCGCGCCCTGCGGCGAGCGCCTGGCGCAGCCCGGTCGCACTGGGCAGCGAGTAGGCTGGCACCAGTTTCTTCACATGCCGCACGACAGCGTTGATCAGCGGCCGCTTCGGCCAGCCGTGGAGATCTCCCATATCGGTCACGACGATATGACGGATCTCGGTCTGATCGAGGACCTTTTCCACTTTCTGCGCCATGTTCGACAGCACCACGACCGCCTTGGCACCGGCGTCGCGGAACTGATGACGCATCTCACGCTCGGTATAGAGCGGGTTGGTATTGACGATGACCAGCCCCGCCTTCAGTGCCCCGAAGACCGCAACTGGGAACTGCAGAACGTTGGGTAACTGGATGGCGATCCGGTCCCCCGGCTCGAGGTCAGTTTCCCGCTGCAGCCAGGCCGCGAACTGGTTGGAGAGACGGTCGATATCGCGATAGCGCAGCACCTGCCCCATGCAGCTGAAGGCCGGCTTGTCCGCGAAACGACGACAGGCGTCAGCGATGATGTCGTTGATCGACACAAACGCCTCCATGCCCTTCAGAGGGGGGCCGGTCTCGATACCCGGCGTGGCGCTATCGCTCATACGGTCTCCTGAATCGGCGTGGCTTACGTCCTTATAACAGGATCGTCGACATTCGGCGCTGCCACCAAAGTGGCAGAAACGAACGTTTGTTTGCTGCTCCCGCTCCCGCTCCCCGTTGTCACGCAAAGTGCCGGTCGACACGGCGATAGGCGGACAAGACCGGGCGGCCTAGCCGGCGCATCCCTCGGCGACAGCATGCCGCGCCGAGGGTCCCTACGACCGTGACGAATATCGCCCCTCCCCGATGATGCCTAGAGCGAGGGCTCCTCTCGCCGCGCCTGTCGGCGACGCCTGGCCGCCTGGCGCCAGCGCCACAGCAGCCAGAGGCAGAACACGAGAGCGACCGCGCCCCAGGTCACCGGCCGTTGCGCATAGCGTTCGACATAAGGACGCGCCACCTGCCATCCCTGACGCGCCTTCTCGACGGCGATATCCGCCATCTGCGACGCCGTCAGACCGTCAGTCAACGAATCGCTGCCGGATTCGCCGACGCTGTCGTCCTGTTCGCGCGACTCGCTGGTGATCGCGCGCTCCATGTCGGCACCGCTGAGCCCCACGACAGCGTCCGGATTGAGCCGCACGATCGGCAGCTCGAACTGCAGCGTGCGCCCGTCAAGTTCAGCCTCGGCCGAAATGCGCACCGGCAACGACTGCCCTGGATCGGTCTGTGGCACCGTGATCGACCACTCTCGGTCCCCGACGCGCCGAACCTCGAGCGACTGCCCGGTCAGCGACGCCGTGATCCGGGTATTATCGGCATTAAGGTCAGGATGATTGGCGCGCACGGTGATGTGCTGGCCGTCCTGACCCAGCGTCGCGCTCAGCGCCGCGACTACGTTGACCGTCTGCACACGCTGACGAATCAACCGATCACTGCGCGCGGTGATGGCGAGACGCGCGTTACCCAGCGCGTCGACCCCGGGCAGCTCGCCGCGGAAGTGCCCTTCGCGGGGCGGCAGTGACACCTGTGCCAGGGCGTTGCCATCGAGATCATCGAGCGCCGCGCTGACCTCGAGCCCTCCTGGCAGCGCGTCGCCTGCCAGCGTATCGCCGTCCTGCTCGAGCCAGACGTCGAGCGGCGTGGCAAAGCCACGATAGAGCGTGGCTGGGAGATCACCGCTGCGCAGAACCAGGTCAGAGTGAATGCCGATGCGGCTGTCGGCGCCGATATCGCCCTCGATGCGCCACTCGCCGGCAGCCGGATTGGGCACCGTGATCAGGTCGTAGCGATCGCTCCCCTGCCATTCGACGTTACCCGGGTGATCCTCGCGGGAGTAGCGCTCGCCGTCGGGACCGATCAGGACCGGCGACTCACCGCCTGGCGCGCGAAAGAGCAGTGCGTTGAATTCATCGATGCCCGGATCAACCCGAAACTGCTGATCGGCATCGATCGGGACCCGGTCGCCGGGCAGGATCCGGTCGAGCACGTCGAGAAAGGCCCGTAACAGCTCATCGGGGGTATGGGCGACCGCCGCCAGTCCGCCGGTCGTCTGAGCGACCTGCTCCAGCAGGGGCAGGTCGACATTGCTCGACAGCGCGATCGGATGCACGACCACATTCTCGTCGGCCAACTGAGGCGCCAGCGACGCCAGGATGCGTCGCCGCGACGCCTCGTCGAGCTGCGTCTTCGCATCCCCCGCCGCGGGCAGATCAACCATGCCGTCCGTCAGCAGGATCAGGTGACGATGGCGACTGTCAGGCGCCGAGTTGCTGGCTTCCCGCAGGGCGCGCTCGATGTCGGTGAACTGCTGGTAGTCGGTCAGCCGCGGCGACAACTGACCGACTCGCTCGCGCCAGGCGCCGTCCACCTCTCCCTCGACGACGGGTTCACCCACCGTGGTACCGAAGGTCCAGACCGAACCGCGGGCACCTGACGGCAGCAGCGTGGCGGCAAACCCCAGAGCACTGGCACGCAGGTTGCCCGGGTCGTTCTGTTTCATGCTGCCGGACACGTCGACCACCATGCGTACGTCCGGCGCTGTCTGCGCCAGGCTCCAGGCGGGGAAACCGCCCAGCATCAACACCACGACCAACCACAACGCACGCATCACTCGCTTCCTTGTCGACATCCACGCACCCTGAAACGACCGGTGGGAATACCGGCCCCGTCATGAATTCCCGTCAGGCATACCGAATCGGGGAACCATCAACTCATTCAGACCACCGGCTCCCGACGCGCGGACGACGTCTCGTCATCGGCTCGCGTCGACTGCCCCCCATGGCGATCATCGTCGTCGCCTTCGGCGTGCCGGCGTCGCCCCAGCAGCCACCAGACGCCGACCGCCAGAATGGCCCCTATTGCCGACCCGGCCAGCAATAGCGGCAAGGCACCGCCAATCTGACCACCGTCGTGCTGCAGGACGCCCACTGCCAGCACCACGATCGCCGGCGCCAGACCGGCGTAGGTCTGCCCCGGCTCCAGCAGCGGTAGCGTAAACGGTGCGACCATCCACAGCGCGCCGGCGACGATACCGACCAGCAGCAATTTCGGCAGCAACGGCAGGAACCGCACGCCCAGATACCCGGTCACCAGTACCACTAGAGAAAGCGCGCCGTAGCTCATCCAAAGCTGCGGCAAGGAATCCGAAAACAGCATGGTCTTGACTCTCGATTCTTACGATTTGTGCCATGGTACACTCCACGCCATCAAAGCACAGCCGCGCGCGCCTTGCGGCGTGATGCGGCGTTCGACCGCCTTCGGACCCGACATGTCTATGCCCCGCACCCGACCCGACGCTCCCGCTGCCCGTTTCCGCCACGCGAACGATCCCGACTGGCACTGGCTGGAGTCCCGCGACGACCCCGACGTTAAAGCGTTTCTGCGCGCGGCCAACCAGGAGAGCGACCAATTCTTCACGCCGCTGACAGCGCTGGAGAACGCCCTCTATGAGGGGCATCTGGCACGTCGCGAGCTGGCCGTCCACGGCTTGCCGACGGCATTGGATCATTACCGCTACTGGAGCGAGACAGCCGCCGACGCCGACTATCCGCTCTGGTGGCGAGAACCGCTGACCGGTGGTGGGTCGCCCACGCTGCTGCTGGACCTCCAAGCCCGCTCCCGGACTCATGATTTCCTCGAACTCGGCGATATGGCCATTTCGCCGGACGAGCAGTGGCTGGCCTGGACCGAGGATGTCAACGGCAACGAGTTCTTCGATCTCTACCTGAAGCGCCTGCCCGACGGCGAACCGCGCCGCCTGCGCCGCCGTCTCGGCCCCGATCTGCTCTGGGCCGAGGACAATCGCACGCTGCTCTTCACCCGCTACGATGCGACTCAGCGACCCGCCACCCTGTGGCGGCTGCGACCTGAAGACGACCACTGCGAGAAGCTCTATGAAGAGCGCGATGTCGAGTTCTGGATCGGGCTCGGCAAGACCCGCTCGCGGGCGTGGATCGTGCTGGAAACGGCGTCGAAGGACACCTCCGAGTGTCACCTGATTCCCGCCGCCAGCCCGGAGACCCCGCCCCGCTGCGTGCGCCCGCGGGAGACCGGCGTCGAGTACGGCGTCGACCATCGCGGCGAGCGTTTCTATATCCTGCATAACCGCGATGCGCCGCACTTCCGGCTGGACACGGCACCCGTCGCGCAACCCGACCGATGGACGCCTCTCCTCGCCCACCGTGACGATGTCACGCTCGAAGGAGTCGATGCCTTCGACTGGGGGCTAGTGGTAACCGAGCGCGATCACGATGAAGCGCAGGTGCATCTGCGCGTGATCGAATCCGACAGCACACAGGACGGACAACAGCCGCCCGGCTACCGACTGCCGCTACCCGAAGCCCCCTGCAGCCTGGCACTCGGCGACACGCCGGATTTCTCCGCTCGCCGGCTGCGCCTGCGCGAGGAATCCTTCACCCTGCCGGTGCGCTGGATCGAGCACGATCTCGACACTGGCGAGCGCCGGCTGCTGAAAACGCAGCCGCTGCATGGTGACCTGCAGCCCGAGAATCTTGTCTGTCGCCGCCTGTGGGCAGAGGGGCACGACGGCGAAAGCATTCCGGTCTCGGTGGTGGCGCGCGCCGACCGCCTGGGGCAGGCGCCTCTGCCGACCCTGCTCTACGGCTATGGTGCCTACGGCGAAGTGCTCGACCCGTGGTTCTCGATCGCGCGGCTGGAGCTGCTGGATCGCGGCGTCGCCTTCGCGGTGGCTCATGTCCGCGGCGGCGGCGACCGGGGCGAACCCTGGTACCTGGCCGGCAAGCTCGAGCACAAGGAGAACAGCTTCCGCGACTTTCTCGCGGCACGGCACGCCCTGGTCGATCAGGGGCTCGCCGACCCGACGCGCATTGCTGCCTACGGTGCCAGCGCCGGCGGCCTGCTGGTCGGCGCCAGCCTGAATCGGGAACCCGAGGCGTTCTGCGCCGCGGTGCTCGACGTGCCGTTCGTCGACGTGCTGCGCACCATGGAAAATCCCGACCTGCCGCTGACCACCGCCGAGTACACCGAATGGGGCAACCCGGACGAGCCGGCAGCCAGACACCGCATTCGCGACTACTCGCCGCTCGACAACCTGACAGCGCAGCCCTACCCCAGCGTATTGCTGCAGGGAAGCTGGCACGATTCGCGCGTCCCCTACTGGGAACCGGCCAAGCTCTATGCACGCCTAACCGAGCTAGGCTGCGCGCGTGGCCCGGTCCTGCTGCGCACCGACATGGCCGCCGGCCATGGCGGCGCCTCGGGCCGCTTCAAGGCGTGGCGCGATAATGCCAGGCAGGATGCCTTCATTCTGTGGGCACTGGGCCTGGCAGGCGTCGATGACACCTGCCGAGAGGAGGGCACGCCTGACCGCGCGTGATGCGCAGCCGGACGTAGAGGAAGATCGCACTTAGGAGGTTGCCGAGGCGGGTCAGACGACAGGGCTAACGCCGCGTTAGCGCGGCGCGTCCAGCGGGATGATGTCGATAACGTGTGCCTCGTAGTCGGCCTCGTCGACCGTGGCTTCACTGACGGCGAAATGGCGCACGCTCATGCCACGTTCGTGCATGCGGCGACCGTTGCCGGCGCGTAACGGGTGCCAGCTGGCCAGCTTGCGCCCTTCTGCCAGCCGGCGATAAGCACAGCTGTGTGGCAGCCAGTGGAACTGATCCAGGTTGTCGAGACTCAGCTGCGTGCACTCCGGCACGCGCGCGAAGCGGTTCGGATAGTCGCTGCAGCGACAGCTGCCGATATCGAGCAGGCGGCAGGCCACGTTCAACGTCGCGATATCGCCGCTGTCGTCATCCTCGATCTTGACCAGACAGCACTTGCCGCAACCATCACAGAGCGCCTCCCACTCTTCGGTCGTCAACTCCTCGAGGGGATAGCGTTCCCAGAATTTCTCACGCATCGCCGATATCACTCCTCGCGCCGATCTCGTCGCCGTCTCCCTTCAGCCGCACCGATAGCCCTCATCGCACTCAATCGATATCCCGCGGCGTGAAGAGATCGAGCAGATAGGGATCCTTGGCCGGCGGCATCTGCAGATAGAAGCCCTGCGCGCGGATCGTCGCGATCACCTTGACCACATCGACCCGTGCCAGCGGCCGTTCAGGGCGCAGCAGCAGCGTCATCACCGGCAGCGGCCGGCCGAAGCGTTCGCGCAGCGCCTCGGGTACCGGCGACATGCCCTGCGCCTTGTCCAGGTAGAGATACATCTCATCGTGACGCGCGCTCTTGACCACTTCGCAGATCAATCGGGCGGTCTCGCTCATGTCTCAGCCTCCGTCGCCAGCGCCTGGCGCCAGGCTTCGGCCAGGCAGGCGCCGCGCCATCCACCGGGCAACGGCAGTGGCTGGCCGTGCAGCTCGGCCGTCACGATCGCTTCCATCTCGGCTCGACTGGAGAGCCGTTCGGGCGCCAGGCCAAGCGCCTCAGCATTCGTCTGCACGACCCCCTTCAGCGCCTTGAGACGTCGCTTGAAAGGCGGCGATGTCGGCACCGGCTGCGCCACCGGCAGCGCTTCGGCATCACATTGATGAGCCTGCTTCACCAGGGCCAGCAGCGTATCGCCCTCGCGCTTGACCAGCTTGGGCGTCACGCCCTCGACCGCTGCCAGCTCAAAGCGATTCTTCGGCATCGCTTCGGCGATCGCGAACAGCAGGCCGTCCTTGGCCAGCCACCCCCGAGGCAGGTCACGCGCTCGAATCTCGCGCTCGCGCCAGTCGGTCAACTGTCGGTACGCTTCGATCTGGCGCGGTTCGAGCCGCCACAGCTGGCGCTGGCGCTTGAACCACTGCCCTTCCGTGGGATGCCGGCGCGCCTGGACCAGCGCACCACACTCCTCGTCGAGCCAGTCCAACCGCCCCAGGCTCACCAGTGCTTCTCGCTGCTGCGCCCAGATCATCGGTAGATAGGCAACATCGAGCACCGCGTACTCGCGCTGCGCTGGCGTCAACGGCCGCTCGAGCCAGTTCGAGCGCGTTTCCTCCTTCGGCAGATCCACACCACAGCGCTGTGCCACGAGGCGGCGATAGCCGATGCCCGGCTCGGTACCCAGCAGCGATTCGGCAATCTGCGTGTCCACCAGCGGCGAGATATCGCTGCCGGCCCACATCGCAAGAACTTCGAGGTCTTCGCTGCAGGCGTGAATAAGCTTGACCGGCCCCTCGGCCAGTAGACGCCGGATGGCCGGCGTCGCCGCCACCGCTTGCGGATCGATCAAAAAGACCGTCGAGCCGGCGGAGAGCTGGATCAGCGCCGGCACCGGATAAAAGGTCGACTCGCGGAAAAACTCCGTGTCCAGCGCCAGCACCTCGGCCGACGACAGCGCGTCACAGGCGGCCTGCAGGTTCTCAGGGGTATCGACCCAGCACTGGGTCATCTCGACAGTCATGCAGAATCCTTGCTGCGATGGCGCAGGCCATCCATGAGAAAGGCCGCCGCGGGCCGCGACGGCAGAGGGACGCGTCCCGGGATCACTCCCGGGCGAACGGTTGGCGCCCTTGGAAAGCGCGGCTGAGCGTGCCGCCATCGACATACTCGAGCTCCCCGCCCATGGGAACACCATAGGCCAGACGCGAGAGCTTCACCTCGCGGCCGACCAAATGCTCGGCGATATAGTGGGCGGTGGCTTCGCCTTCCACGGTCGGATTGGTGGCAAGGATGATCTCCTCGACCGCGCCCGCATTGAGCTGCGCCTCGAGCTGATCGAGGCCAATATCGTCGGGGCCGATACCGTCGAGCGGCGACAGATGGCCGTGCAGCACGAAGTAGTGGCCGCGATAACCACCCGCCTGCTCGATCGCCAGCATGTCCGCCGGCGACTCCACGACGCACAGCGACGCCGGGTCACGGCGAGCATCCTGGCACACCCCGCACAGCGCCTCTTCGGTCAACGTGCGGCAACGCTGACAGTAGCCGACCTGCTCGACGGCCTGCGCCAGTGCGGCGGAAAGCCGACGACCGCCCTCGCGTTCGCGTTCCAGCAGATGCAGCGCCATGCGCTGCGCAGTCTTGGGACCGACGCCGGGCAGCACGCGCAGGCTCTCCAGCAGCTGATCGACCAGCGGAGAGAAACTCATCAGAACGGCAGCTTCATCCCGGGCGGCAGATTCATGCCGGAGGAGACTTCCTCCATGCGCGACTTGGACTGCGCTTCGACCTTGCGTGCCGCATCATTGACGGCAGCGGCCAGCAGGTCCTCGAGCAGCTCTTTCTCTTCGCTCATCACGGACGGATCGATGTCGACCTTGCTGACATCGTGACGACCGTTCATGGTTACCTTGATCATCCCGGCGCCAGCCTCGCCGGTCACCTCCATCTGGGCGATCTCTTCCTGGACCTGCTGCATCTTTTCCTGCATTTCCTGGGCCTGCTTCATCAGGTTGCCCATGCCACCCTTGAACATGACGAACTCCTTTCGGGATGATTGATGCTGAGTCGGGACAGTCATTCGTGTTCGGACACGTCTTCAGACGCTCGCACTTGGCTCGCCCCTGATTTGCACGTCACACGCGATCGGCGGTGACGCTATCTTCCATTAGCCGGGCGCCGAAACGCGCCTCCAGCTCCTGTACATGCGGGTCATCACGTAGCGCTTCAACGGCACGCGCATGGCGCTCTCGCGCTTCGCGATCCCGCCGCGCCTTGGCGGTCTCGAGCCTCCCGTCGAGCGCGGCGACCATGATCTCGACCTGGCGCGAGTAGCCCTCGGCATCCAGCGCGCGCGTAATGCGCTCGACGTGAAGCTCGGACAGCATGGCAGACTGACTGGGGTCCAGCGTCAGTTGCAGCCGCCGACCGTCATCGCCACCGACCACACAGTGGGCGGCAAGGTTGCGCGTCAGCCCGCCAATATCCAGGGCGTCGAAGCGCTCGAGCCAGATCTCGTGAGTCAGCGCGCCGTCACCGCCTGATTCAGCCGCGACAGGCTCTGCGAGCGTCGAGGCCGCCGGGGCGGGTTGCGTCTCTGTCGCGCTCGGCGGCGCAAGATCCGTGGCGGCGGGCGCCGGGGACGACACGCCGGCCTCGACAGCGCCTGGATCGGTCGACGGCGTCGGGACAACGGCATCTGTGCGCGGCGCGTCCTCGTAGGCTGCCATCGGTGGCGGCTCGGGCACGTCCGCAGCTATCGGCACCTCACCCCACGGCGGGGCGTCGGCTGCAGGCGCGCTGCCTGTCGCCGCTACCGCCGGCATCGTAGCCGCTTCCACCGGCAGTTCTGGCGAGGCCGATGCCGGCGCAGCCTCATCGGTCGCCGCTCCAGTCGCCCAAGGCGGCGGATCATTTTCGACCGGGGGTTCGACCGAGGGCGACGGGGCTGGCTGGCGGGGAGGCGCCTGCGACTCGGCGGGCGGCGGGGCTGACTGACCGGTTGGCGATGGCGTCTCGCTAACCGCCGGCGCTGACGATGAGCGGTCTGCGCCGGCAGCGTTAGCCGTCGACGTCGTGGCACTCGGCGCAGCGCCCGACCCCGCGGTCGCCTGATGCCCCCGCAGCGGCAGATCAGTCTGCGGCGGGGTCGGTACGCCCTGCGGGCGGAAGGCAAGCATGCGCAGCAGCGTCATCTCCAGCGCGGTCCGTGTATCCGGCGCGCTGTCGATATCGCCGCGCCCCTGCAGCGCGATCTGATAGTAGAGCTGCACATCCTCGGCAGTGAAGCGCCCTGCCAGGGCCAACAGCTGTTCGCGATCGCCATGGCCGTTGTCCAGCGCGTTGGGCACCATCTGAGCGATCGCCAGCCGGTGCATCAGGCCGGCAATCTCGTCGAGCACGCCGGCGAAATCGGGGCCCTGCTCTGCCAGCGCCGCCACTTCGGCAAGCAAACGCTCGGCATCGATATCCGCCAGCGCCTCGGCGAGCGAAATCAGGTGTGCGTGATCGAGCGTACCCAGCATCGCCGCGACATCTTCACGACGAACTTCGCCATGACCGAAGGCGATCGCCTGGTCGGTCAGGCTCATGGCGTCGCGCATGGAGCCGTCAGCCGCTTTGCCGAGCAGCCACAGCGCCTGCGGCTCGAAATTCACGCTTTCCGCCTCGAGCACCCGAGTCAGATGCTCCACCACCCTTTCCGGCGGCATGTTCTTGAGCGTGAACTGCAGGCAGCGCGACAGCACCGTGACCGGCAGCTTCTGAGGATCCGTCGTCGCGAGCAGGAACTTGACGTGGGGCGGCGGCTCTTCGAGCGTCTTCAACAGCGCATTGAAGCTGTGCGTCGACAGCATGTGCACCTCATCGATCAGGTACACCTTGAAGCGCCCCTGCGTCGGGGCGTACTGCACGTTGTCGAGCAGCTCACGCGTATCCTCGACCTTGGTGCGCGAGGCCGCATCGACTTCGATCAGATCGACGAAGCGGCCGTTGTCGATATCGCGGCAGGTCTCGCACTGGCCGCAGGGGACCGAGGTCACGCCCTGCTCGCAGTTGAGACACTTGGCGAGGATACGAGCCAGCGTCGTCTTGCCGACGCCCCGGGTACCGGTGAACAGGTAGGCGTGATGCAGCCGCCCCTGGTCGAGCGCATTGACCAGCGCCCGGCTGACATGCTCCTGTCCGACCAGTTCGTGGAAGGTACGTGGGCGCCACTTGCGGGCCAGAACCTGATAACTCATGCGGCGCGACATTCCTCTCGGCTGGACTTGCGACGGGCGCGAATCGACGGGGTTTCTACACACGAAGGCACGGCGACCGACGCAGACGTGAAGACACGATAGTCGCGTTATTCTAGCAGGGTCGGGAGAGAGGTGACGAGGCGCGAACCAGTGGGCTCGCTCCATTTCCTGGGGCAGAAATGGAGGCGGCCCCTACCAGCCACATCCCGGCACACGCGACCACCACTACCGTTGCTCCCTTCCGGGCCTGGCGGGGTTTGCGGTTTAGCGTTGCGGGAGGACCGGCAAGGGCCACCATAAACGCGACATCTCGGCATGCACCGAGCTGTCGATCGAACAACAAAGCCCGCTCCATCAAGGCTTTGTCGAGCGAGCGGCACTATAACAGTACGATCGGGCCAGGGCAACCGACAGTACCGGCGCACCCGAAAAATCCGTTCTTCTCCGCTGCGGTTGCCCCCATCGACAGCAAGCGGGCCCCGCCGGAAAGGATCCGACAGGGCCCGCGCGCTCGAAAGGACGACTCAGCCGACCTTTTCCTTGGCTGCCTGCATGCGACGGCGCAGGATCGGACCAACGACCACCGGCAGCAACAGACCGATGATCGCCACCAGCCAGAGGCCGATCGAGAGACCGCTGCTCCAGAGGATCGACCAGTCGCCATCGGAGATCTGCATCGCATGACGCAGGTTCTTCTCCATTTCCGGCCCCAACAGCAGACCGAGAATGACCGGCACCAGCGGGATCTCCAGCTTGCGCAGAATATAGCCGGCCACGCCGAAGGCGATCATGAAATAGAGATCGAAGGTCGAGTGGCTGATCGAGTAGATGCCGACGAACGCCACCATGGTGACAACCGGCAGCAGGTACATCGGCGGCACCGAGAGGATCTTCACGAACACGCCGACCAGGGGAATATTCAACAGCAGCAGGATCAGGTTGCCGACCAGCAGCGCCGCGATCACCCCCCAAACCAGCTCCGCGTTCTGGGTAAACATCAGCGGCCCGGGCGTGATATTGAGCGACACCAGCATCGCCAGCAGCACCGCCGTCGTCCCGCTACCGGGTACGCCAAGGGTCAGCATGGGCACCAACGCCCCGCTGGAAGCCCCGTTGTTGCCGGCTTCCGGGGCTGCCACACCACGCGGGTCACCGTTACCGAAATCGCCCCGCTTGCCCAGGATCTTCTTCTCGAGGGTGTAGGTGATGAAGCTACCGAGCGACGCGCCGGCGCCAGGCAGCACGCCGGCGATAAAGCCCAACACCCCACCTCGCAGGGTGGTCGGGAAGATGGATGCGATCTCCCGCCATTTCAGCTTGAGCGGATTGACCTTGATCATCTCACGCCCGGCCCCGGCCTTTTCCTCGATGAAGAAAAGCAGTTCCGAGATCGCGAACAGACCGACGATCGCAATAATGAAATCGACACCCTCGTAAAGCTCCAGCACGCCGAAGGTGTAGCGCTGGGTGCCGGTGGAGAGATCGATGCCGACAGTTGCAATGATCAGGCCGATCGCCGCCGCCATCAGCGTCTTCATTGGATTCTTGCCGGTAATGCCGCCGAGCGTGGCAAAGGCCAGCACAAACAGCGCGAAATATTCCGCCGGCCCGAAGGTCAGGGCGAAGCGCGCCAGCAGCGGAGCCAGCAAAATCAGACCGACGGTCGCGATCAAGCTCCCCATGAAGGAGGCGATGGCCGACACGGCCAGCGCTTCTGCCGCCTTGCCCTGCCGCGCCATCGGGTAACCATCGAGGCAGGTCATCATCGCCGGCTCGTCACCGGGAATATTGAGCAGGATCGACGAAATGCGCCCACCGTACATCGCACCGGCATAGACCGCCGTGAGCATGATCAGGGCCGTCTCGGGTCGCAGTCCAAGCGTGAACGCCAGGGGGATGAGAATCGCGACGCCGTTGGCTGGTCCCAATCCGGGCAGCGCCCCGATCAGTGTGCCGATGAAACAGCCGATCAGCGCGAACATCAGGTTCTCGGGCTGCAGCGCAACACCGAAGCCGAGAGAGAGGTAGTGCAGAGTATCCATCAATGCATCTCCATCAGGCCGAGCGGCAGCGGCAATTCCAGTCCGTACGTAAACAGCAGAAATACCACGACGCCGCTAACCAATCCGGTCAGATAGCCGCGCAACGGCTTGGCGCCCATACGCCAGCACAGGGTGCCGACCGCCAGCGTGGTCGACAGGATGAAACCGAGGGGCTCCATCAACAACGCATAGACAATCAGGGCCACGATGGCGATGCCGAGCTCGGCGAACGTGCGCGCGACCGGCCAGGCATTGTCCGGATCCGGCTTGACCATCATGTAAAGGCTGCAGATGCCGAGCACGATGGCCAGCAGTTTGGGAAAGGTCTCCGGACCCACCGCTTCCGCCCCCCCGAAGGGGGCCGGAAACTGGGTGGCGCCATAGTAGTAGGCAATGGCGACCACCAGCATGACCAGTCCGAAGATGCGGTCATTGAACTTGCTCATTGAATCAACCCGATTTCCTGGGACAGTGCGTGAATGTCCTCAATCTGCTGCTGGACAAAACTGTCGAACTCGCCGGCCTCCGGATGGAACGGCATCAGGCCGTTGCTGCGCATGACCTCCTTCCATTCGTCACTGGCATAGAGTTCATCGACCGCATCGACCCAGTACTGCTTGGCGTCGTCGTCGATATCAGCGGGCATGTAGAAGCCGCGCCAGTTGGGGCCGACCGCATCGATCCCTTGCTCTTTCGCCGTCGGGATGTCGGCGAACTCGCCCGGCAGACGCTCGTCGGAGAGCACCGCCAGAATGCGCAGGTCACCGGATTCGAGAAAGCCCTGAGTCTCGGAGATGTCGCCGGTAAACGCATCGACATGGCCGCCGATCACCTGCGTCATCGCCTCGCCACCGTTGTTGTAGGAGAGATACGGGATGCGCGGCAGGTTCTCGACACCGGCAGCCTTCGCCGCGATCAAGACCTTGAGATGATCCCAACCGCCATTGGCGCTCCCCCCGGCAAACTTCACCGAGCGCGGATCTTCCTGCATGGCAGCCATCAGGTCGTTGAGATTTTGATACTCGGAGTCCGCTGACACAGCGATCACGCCGTAGTCGGCCCCAACGGCGCCGATCCAGTTGACCATATCCGCATCCATGCCAGGAAACTGGTTCTGGGCCAGACGAGTCGTGGTCGCCGTCGATGCCGCCACCAGCACTTGGTCGTCACCGCTGCGCTTGCTCACCGTGTGCGCAAAGGCCACGCCACCGCCGGCACCCGCCATGTTGATGGTCTGCACACTGGCCGGCACCAGATCCAGCGACTCCAGCACGTTGCCCACGCTACGGCAGGTGAAATCCCAGCCGCCGCCCGGATCGGAAGGCGCGATGCACTCGACCTTGCCCGCTGGCTCGAAGGCCATCGCACTGCCGGCGGTCGCGACCAGGGCCGCTGCGGCGACCCATTTGATTGTCTTGGTTACCAACATGGCTGTTCTCCTCGAAGGCGGAGTTTTTCTTGAGCTGACGCCAACCTTACAGTTTCGTAAGGCAGAACTTTGTTCCCACGTGCGGAAATTAGGGTGAGGCTGTGCGGCGGTCAACGGCGCGCGTGCAAAAGCCGACTAAAGTTCAATCGGCGACGCCGGGAATGCGATTGGCTGCCGCGAGTGGCGTTCGTTTCGTTTACAATCGCGCCTCACGAGGCGCTTGCCCGCCTACCGACGACGGGCATCGCCGGACGGAATGACACGGCGCGCGGCTTGCCCTCTCGTTTACGCCGACCGCCTACTGGAGTCACATCATGCCCCCCAAGCTACTGCTGGTGGAGGACGATCCCCTGCTGGCCAGCACGCTTACCGAAACGTTGTCGATCGATCATCAACAGGTCGACTGCATCGGCGACGGCGGTGCGGCCGAGACCCGCCTGTCCCGCGAGCACGGCTACGATCTGATTCTGCTCGATCTCAACCTGCCGACCCGCAGCGGACTCGACGTTCTCGCCACCCTGCGCGCCCATGACCACGTCACGCCGGTGCTGATCCTGACGGCACGCGCCGCGATCGAGGATCGGGTCAAGGGGCTCGATCTCGGCGCCGACGACTATCTCGCCAAGCCCTTCGCGCTCGACGAACTCGAAGCGCGGGTCCGTGCCTTGCTGCGCCGACGCCAAAGCAGCCAGGACGATCCGTTGACGCTCGGTTCACTGCGCCTGGATCGCCAGCGTCAACTCTTCACGCTCGACGAGGTCTCGCTGTCACTCCCGCCGCGCGAACACCGCCTGCTCGCCTGTCTCATCCGCTACGCCGGGGAGCCGGTCGACAAGGCCCGTCTGCTGGATGAGGCCTTCGCTGGCGAGAGCGTTGGCGACAATGCGATCGAAGTCTATGTCCACCGCCTGCGACGCCGCCTCGCCGACTCGGACGTCCGCCTGCGGACGGTGCGCGGCATCGGCTATCTACTGGAGTCGGCGTGAGCCGAGTGCCACCCTGGCAACTTGCGCATCTCAGCCTCTATCGACGGCTGATGGTCTGGCTGCTCTGCCCGCTCGCCGTGCTGGTCGCGATCATGCTGGTGCAAGCCTGGATCGCCTCGCGCGAAGCCGCCGATCGCGCTTTCGACCGCCTGCTCGATGCCGCCTCGCTGTCGATCGCCGAGCAGGTGCGCTGGCAACAGAGCCGGCTATGGATGGACCTGCCCGCCTCGGCACTGGAGATGCTCGCGACGGATGCCCAGGAGCGCGTCTTCTATGCGCTCTACGACGCCGAAGGCCACTACGTGACCGGCAACCGTTTGCTGCCCGAGCTACCGTCCGAAGATGACAAACGCATGCGCTACGGCGATGTCGGCTCGCAGGGCATGGCACTGCGTCTGGGCATCCTGCGCTCACGACTCGAGGGCTGGGACCGCAGCGATCGTTTCGAGGTCCGGGTCGCGCAGACGCGTGAAGGGCGCACCGCACTCGCCAACCAGCTGTTCGTGGACAGCCTCGCCAACATCCTGCTGATCGCCGGCTTGGCCGTCAGCGTGGTGCTGCTGTCGGCGCGCTTCGCGCTGGAGCCGCTGACGCGCCTGCGCCGCGCCATTCGACAACGCAACCCGCGCACCCTGGCGCCGCTGGAACTCTCGTTGCCGCTGGAGCTAGCGGAACTGCGTCAGGCACTCAACGAACTGCTGGCACGCATGCGCCGCGTGCGCGCCAACCAGGAGCGTTTCATCGGCGATGCCTCGCACCAGCTGCGAACCCCGCTGGCCGGACTGTCGGCGCGGGCCGAGCTCGCCCTGCGTCAGAGCGACCCCGAGATCTGGCGCGGCGCACTCGTCACCATGCATGACACCGCGACCCAGACCGCCCGTCTCGCCGGTCAATTGCTCTCGCTGACTCGCCTTAACAATCCGGAAGCCACGCCAGCACGCCAGCCCGTGGATCTGGTCGACCTGGCCCAGCGCTGCGTACGCCAGGCCTATACTCGTTATCATCGTCGCGGCGTCGACCTGGGGGCCGAGGTCGTCGAGCATCCGGTCATCGTCTCAGCGACCGACTGGCAGCTCGAGGAAGCGCTCAACAACCTGATCGAGAATGCCTCCCTGTATGGCGCCGGGCAGGTCACGGTGCGCGTCGCCGAGGCGCCCACGCGCTTGATGGTCGAGGACGACGGCCCCGGCATCCCCGAATCCCACCGCCTGCTGATGCTGCGACCGTTCCATCGTGGGCAGGAGACCGGCGCCGGGACCGGCCTCGGGCTGGCCATCGTCGATAGCATCGCGCGCGCCCACGATATCCGCCTGACCCTGCAGGACGCGTTCCCTTCACCGACACAGCGACCCGGCCTATGTATCGTGCTCACCTTTCCGGACGCCACGTGAAATCGACCGCCTCGCGACCGTCAAGGCCAGTGCGACGCGTGGTCTGGCTGGCATGCCTGATCGCCTGTCTGTGGCCGCTCGCCGCGCAAGCCGACCGCCTGGATTTCGCCGCCGAAGGCGGCTCGCCTCAGCCACTGGTGATCTACGGCGTGCTCGATGCGCCGCAGATGCGGCCCCTGCTGGAAGCGTTTCACCGCCAGGCACCGGATCTGACGATCGAGTACCACAATCTGGACACCATGGCACTGCACGAACGCGTGCTCGACGAGCGGGCGGCCCCGCGCGCCGACGTGATCATGTCCCCAGCCATGCCGTGGCAGTATCAGCTCGCCAACGCCGGCCTCTCCGCGCCGGTCGATAGCCCTGTTGCTGCCGCGTGGCCGCGCTGGGCACGCTGGCGCCAGGAGCTCTTCGGCATCACCTTCGAGCCTGTCGTGATGGTCTACCGTCGTGATCTGGCCACCCACATGAGACCGCCGGAGAGTCATGCGGACCTGCTCGAGCTGCTTAGCCGGTATCCGCAGGCGCTGCGCGGACGTATCACCACCTATGACCCGCGTCGCAGCGGCGCCGGCTACACCTACGCGATCGAGGACGCCGGCATCTCGGCCCGCTACTGGGAGCTGGTCGAAGCGCTGGGCAACAGCCGCAGCAAGCTGGAAACCACCACCTCCGCGATGCTCGAAGGACTGAGTGACGGCCGCTACTGGATCGGCTACAACCTCATCGGCTCCTACGCCCAGGCCTATGTCGCCGAGCATCCCGAACTCGTCATGGTCGTGCCACGGGACTACGCCCTGGTCCTGCAACGGCTGGCGATGGTGATGCGAGACGCACCGCATCCCGCGGCCGCCAGACGCTTTCTCGACTATCTGCTGAGCGAGCCGGCGCAGCGGCTATTGGCCACGGCAACCCCGCTCGGCGCCGTGCATCCGGCAATCGAGGGGACCGGCACCGCCGCCGCGCTGCGCGAACGACTGGGTGATGCCATCCGCCCGGTCGAGATCGGCCCCGGCCTGCTGGCAACGCTGGATCGGCTCAAGCGCCGTACCTTGCTCCAGCAGTGGCGTCAGGCCTTCGCCGGCGACGCGGCGCCCCCGGTCACCCCGGCGGCGGAACCCTTCCCACTCGACAACTCCGAGGAGACTGCGGCGCCATGAAACGGCTCGATCAACTGGTCACCGCCCATGTCCGCTCGCGAACACGTGCCCAGCGCCTGATTCGCCAGGGCTTCGTCACCCTGCACGATGGTCGCGACTGGCGCCTCGCCACCCGTCCCGGCGAAAAACTGCCCGAGAGCACCCCCTTGCGCATTGCCGAGGCCCCCGAAGAGCGCTACGTCTCGCGCGCCGGTCTCAAGCTGGAAGCGCTGCTGGACACGCTCGCCCAACGACTCGACGAGCAGTGCATCCTCGATATCGGGCAATCCACCGGAGGGTTCACGGACTGCGCCCTGCGTTTCGGCGCCAGCCAGGTGATCGGTATCGAGGTGGGGCACGCCCAACTGGACGCCACGCTGCGTGAGGACGCACGAGTCATCTGTCTGGAAGGGGTCAATGCGCGTCACTTGCCACACGAGCGGTTGGCATCACTGGCACCGAATGGTATCGATGCCGTCATCATGGACGTCTCGTTCATTTCGCAGACGCTGATCTTGCCGGAAATCGCCACGCTACTGCGCCCGGGTGGACGACTCTATTCGCTGGTCAAGCCGCAGTTCGAAGTCGGGCCGGGCAAGGTCGACGATCGCGGCATCGTCCGCGATGCCGCGCTCTACGATGGCGTGGCGGCGACGTTGCGAACCGCCTGCGAAGCCCTGGGCCTCACGGTCCACCACTGGCAGGAGAGCCCGATCCAGGGCGGTGACGGCAACCGCGAATTTCTCCTTCACGCGGAACGCCGCTGACACGTCGCCTCGCGCTCGCCTCGTCAACACACCATCGAACCGCCGCGCCAGAGCCAGGGGCGCAACGGGTGGCGGTCAGCGACCGCCGTCGCCGCCCTCACCCGGCCCTTCGCCACCGGCCCCGCCCACGTCGCCATCATCGAGATGGTCGTCGTCACCACTGCGTGCCTGGCGCGAGCCGACGCCTAACGTCTCGCCGTCACCGCTCTCGCTCTGCACTCGCGCCGACTGGCCGCTGGCGTTGTGCAGCCAGACATCCATCTGGTCGAAGGCGACGCGAATATCATGCGCCTTGAACAGCTGATCCAGCCGCCGATTGATCTCGTCGCTGGCGTAGAGGCGATCCAGCAGATCGTTGACGAAGATGCGCAACTCGAAGTTGAACGCGGTCGGCCCGTAGCTCAGACAGAAGACCTGCGGCTCGGGGTCCTTGAGTACGCGCCGGTTCTCGTCGGCGGCCTGACGCAGCAGACGGTGAACCGTATCCAGATCCGAGCCGTGTGCCACACCGTAGGTCAGCACTACGCGCGTGATATTGTCCGACAGCGACCAGTTGATGAGCTGATCAGTGACGAAGGTCTTGTTGGGGATGATGATCTCCTTGCGATCGAAGTCGGTCACCGTCGTGGCGCGAATTCGGATACGACTGACCGAACCGTGGAGCTGCCCCAGGGTAATGGTGTCGCCGATGCGCATCGGCCGCTCGAACAGAATGATCAACCCCGAAATGAAGTTGGCGAAGATCTCCTGCAGACCAAAACCGAGCCCCACACCCAACGCGGCGACCAGCCATTGCAGCTTATCCCACGACACGCCGAGCGTGCCCAGCGAGACCACGACCCCGGTGCCGACGATGGTATAGGAGAGCAGTGACGAGATGGCATAGGCACTGCCCTGCTTGAGGCTGAGCCGCGACAGCACCATCACCTCGAGCAACCCCGGCAGGTTGCGCGCCAGCATCATCGTCAGGGCCACCGTGATCAGCGCGATGACCACATCGGCGATGGTGATCGGATCGAGCGTCATCGCTTCACCCTGCCCGTGCTGGATCTCCCAGACCTGAACGTGATCGAGGTAGGAGAACACCTCCAGCAGATCCGACCAGATCAGATAGAAGGCGAAGGTAAAGCCGATGAACAGAATCAGCTTGGAGAGGCGTAGCGACTGCTGGTTGACCTGTTCCATATCGAGCGGCGGCTCCTCGACGACCTCGAGGCCACCCTCCGCGCCTTCCTGAATCTGCGCCCGCCGGCGAGCCACGGCACGGCGATAGGCCAACCGCCGCTGGGCCACGGCCAGCCCGCGCACGACCGTTGCCTCGACCAGAATCCACAGTCCGAAGAGGTAGAGCGAATTGATGAAGCGCCCGATAAGACGCAGCGACGCATACTCATAGCCCAATGCGATCAGCCCGGCGAGAACCAGCGGCACCATCGCCAGGGCGAGCCCCAGCAGCAACCGGAACAGCTTGAGTCCGAAATAGGGAACGTGGGCAAGAATCAGGCGCACCAGAATGGCGCTCATCGCCAGCAGTCCTGCCAGCAGCAGCAAAAGCGACAACGGTCGACTGGAGAGTTCGGCCTGGCTGCCCGGCGAGATACCGCTGATCAGAATGACGGGGATCAGCGACACCCCAAGCCAGAAGATCAGCCGACGCAGACGTACGACATAACCGGTCGACCAATGAAAGTGGCGCGTCGCGACACCATCGGAGACGAGCAGCCGCCGCGCCCACCCCAGAATGCCCCAGGCCATCGCCAACTGCAGCACCGCGCCACCCAGTCGCTCGGCGAAATCATCGCCGCCAAGGCGCAGCAGACCACCAAGCGCCGCCAGCAACAGCGGACCGTGGGCGGCCAGCAGCAGATTGAAAAGAATGGCTCGCGGGGTATGCATCTGCGTGTCCCGCTTCAGCCGGCCGATCTGCTCGTGCAGGTTGAGCAGACGCTGCTTGATACGTCGGCGCAGCGCCAGCAGCGCGACGGCAAGCACCAACAACGGCAGCACCGCCAGTGCACGCAGATCCGGCACCTGCCACAGACTCATCATGGCGCCCTGCCATTCGCCACTGCTCACCTGCCGCGCCAGATTGCCCGGCGAATCGCGCCACCAGCTCAGCGTCAGCGGACGGGCGCTGGCGACCCAGAACAGCTGCTCCTCGATGCTGCCGCGTAGGCCCGTGGTAATTCTCGCCAGCTGCTCCTGATTGAGCTGCAGGTCGATCGCTACCGTCAGCAGGTTGCCGTACTCCCGATCCAGCTGTTCGAGAATTTCGCTGCGAGACTCGAACAGCCGGACCAGCGCCTGAGTCAACGACGGCGTTATCTCGATATCGGTATCCGCCAGGCTATCGCGTGCCAGCGCCCGGGGATGGCGCAAGGCATCGCGCTGCTCGACCAGGTCGAACTGGCTCAGCCGGGTTTCGGCGATCTCTTCCTGCAGGCCGTCGAGCGTATCGAGCGCCGGCAGCGCACGGCGCTGCTCGTTGAGAATGCGTGACAGCAGCGGGCTGCCGCGCACGGCTTCGATCTGTTCGTTGAGGGTGCGCTTGACCTGACGCACGCGATCCAATTGCGAGCGCACGTCGATCGCTCGGCGAATCAGTTCGTTGGTGCGATCCGTCACGCCGAGCAGCCGATCACTATACGTTCGGTTCGTCTGCTGAATATCGCGCAGCACCGGATGCTCGGCGATCGCCCGCCCATCCTCTTCGCTGATGCTGGCGACCGCCTGCTCGGACTCGACACGGCGCTGGCGGTCCAGCGCCGCCTGCAGCGCGTCCAGCCGAGCCTCCTCCAGCTCGACCTGACGCTCCAGCAGGTCGCGCCGATGCACGTCCAGCTCGCGCAGCTGGGTATTGGTGGCCAGTTCGCGGCGGTGATAGTCGACCTGGAGCTCGGCCAGCGCCAACGCCAGACGATGACGTGCATGCGCCGGATCGAAGCTTTGGAGATCGCTTTCTCCGGCGGGCCGGAGATGCGCGCGCGCCTCCTCGGCACGCGCCATGGCATCGGCGATCGCGGCACGCGCTCGCTCGGGCAGGGTTTCGGCACTGATCAGGCGCGCATTGACGCTGGCCAACTGGTTCTGCAGGGACTCGAGCCTGTCGAGCGAATCGGAGGTACGTTCACCCAGCTCCTCCGCGGACAGGTCGTCGAGGGCCCCGTCCGGCGACGGCGATTGATCGGCCAGCGCGGCCAGCTGTCGCTCGAGCTCCCGAATGCGCTGAGGCGCCGCCTCGGCATGCTGCTCTAGCGCCTGCAGCTCCTCGCGCGTGTCGTCCAGCGTATCACGCGTTTCCTGCGCGGCCCGGAGATCCTCCAGCGCCTGTTGCTGCTGTTCATCAGGTGACTCGACCTGCTCAAGTTGGGCCTGTTCGGTCTGCAAAGTCGCTCGCGTCGGCAGCTCGTCCTCCGACTGTGCGAAGACAAGCCCACTCACGAGGAATGTGCACAATATGAGCGCATGGATCGTGATACGCTGCAGTCTTTCGAGCCGGGTTGGACGACAGCAGATTGAATGAGCGCCGCATGACAGCTCGCCGACGTGTTGACCTCGAGACCGGCGGCGAACGCCCCTGGTACCAGAACCCCGCATATACACTCCTTGTCGCTTCCCTTCCGCGTGCACCGACACGGGGACGCGGCATGCCGACGCGCCGAGTTTACAGGCAGCCGACACGGATTCCGAGCGACAAGCCGGCGAGCACTAATGTTAATTAGTCTCGCAACATGCTAGAAAACGTCACTACTCAGCTACAGCCCCACAACACTGGACGCTCTCGACAGGAAAGTCTTATGACGCACACTCGCTCCCTGCGCCCCCTGTGCCTTCTGCTGGCCGGCATGTCATCGAGCGCCGCCGCACTCGCCCAACCCGCCGCTTCCGCGGACGAACAGACCACCGACCCCGTCCAGCAGGCCACGCAGCAGGCGGAGGTGCGTCGGGACCTGGAAGACGAGAGCGCGGAGAATCCGCTGGCGATCACGGCCTATCGCCGCAACTACATCATGCCCTGGACCTACAACACGAATCCGGACGAAGCGGACTTCCGCGAGATCACGGACGAGGGCGACATCGACCACACCGAAATCAAGTTTCAGCTCAGCTTCAAGATCAAGCTGCTGGACGACATGTTAGGGCGCAACGGTGATCTCTACTTCGCGTATACCCAGCGGAGTTGGTGGCAGGCCTACAACTCCGACGCGTCTTCCCCTTTCCGCGAGACCAACTACGAACCCGAGGGTTTCATCAGCTTCGACAACAGCTGGACGCTCTGGGGCTGGACCAACACCATCAACCGGGTCGGCTTCGCGCACCAATCCAACGGCCGATCCGATCCGCTGTCGCGCAGCTGGAACCGCTTCTACGCCGAATCGATCTTCCAGCGCGGCGACTGGGCTTTCAGCGTCGCGCCTCACTGGCGTGTCCCGGAGAACGACGACAACGACGACAATCCGGACCTGGAGAACTATATCGGCTACGGCGATATTACCGTTGTGCGCGCCATTGGCGATCAGGAGCTTTCGCTGACGATGCGCGGCAACCCGGGCAAGGCTCACTACGGTGGCCAGCTCGACTACTCTTTCCCCCTGTTTGGCAAGGTGCGCGGCTACGTGCAGTACTACAAGGGCTACGGCGAGAGCCTGATCGACTACGACAACGATATCGAGCGTTTCGGTCTCGGCTTCAGCCTCAACACCTTCCTGGCGGGCATCCCGGGAACCCGCTAGGGCATTCGGTGCGTTGATGCGGACAGAGAGCCTGTCTATGCTGTTCAACGCCATTCGACTGTCAGAGGAAGACGACCATGACCATGCAACCCATCGGTGACAACGGTAGCGATCGCGAGCGTGAAGCCTCGACCGATCAGCTGAAGGAAGACCTGCGCAATCTCTCCCACACCGTGGAAGAGCTGATTCACGCCACCGCGGAAGACTCTCGCGGCAATGTCGCCGAACTGCGTGAGCGGGCGCAACAGCGACTGCACGAGACGCGGGCACGCCTCGAAGCGCGTGGCGAAAAGCTCTACGCCAGCGCCCGGGAACAGGCGGATGCCACCGATCGCTACGTGCACGAGAACCCGTGGACCAGCATCGGCATCGGTGCCGCGGCCGGCGTCGTTCTCGGGCTCCTGCTGGGGCGTCGTTGATGGCGGGTCCGGCGGAAAGCGTGATCAGTGCCGCCCGGCGCCTGATTGCCAACCTGATCACCAGCGGCGAGACGCGTCTGCGTCTCGCCGTGGTCGAGTGGGAAGCCGAGCGTGAACGTCTGCTCTCGCTGCTGCTGCTGGCCGGCGCAGGGCTGATCATGCTGTCGTTCGCGATCGGCATGCTGCTCTTGCTGATCGTGGTGATGTACTGGGAAGACAACCGTCTGCAGGCGATCGCGATCTGCTCGGGTGTACTCTTCGTGATTGCTGCGGTACTGATGCTCTCGGCCCGGCGCGTAGCGAAGCAGCGCAAGCTGATGGCAGCGACGTTGCGCCACCTCGACCGTGACCGTCAGGCGCTGGAGCCGTCGCATGAGTGAACGCAGCCGGCAACAACAGATCGAGGATCTCGAAACCGAGATCCTGCAGCAGCGGCTCGAGATGACGGCCGCCATGCGCGAGTGGCACGACGCCACGGCGCCAATCGACAACGCCTGGCACAAGCTGACCCAGTGGCGAGTGCCGCTGATGGCTGTCGGCGGGCTCTTTGCGATGCGTGGCGCCCGCCGCCCGCGCTCGACCGGACGTCTGTTGAGACGCACGCTGACCGGCCTGATGATGTACAACCGTGGCAAGGCACTCTATCGCGCAACGCGGGGCCGCAATCGCTGAGACTTCCCGCGCGGCTAGAGTGACTGGCCGCAGGCCACGCCCGATGCCCAAGCCCACTGAAAATTGAAACCGCCCAGCTGCCCGGTGACATCCAGCACCTCGCCGATAAAACGCAGCTGTGGCAGGTCGTCGACCGCGAAAGTCTTTGAAGAGATGGCCGCGGTATCCACGCCGCCGAGCGTCACCTCCGCCGTCCGCCAGCCTTCGGTTCCGGCTGGTTTGAACTGCCAGCTTTTCAAGACCTGCTCGATCGCTTCCAGCCGCGCATTGGATAGCGACGCCAGCGTCTCCTCAGGCCAACCATGCCACTGCATCAAAGCCTGGGCCAGACGCCGCGGCAGACGCCCGCCAAGCCAGCTTCCCACTTGCCGGCGCGGCGTCTCGCGTCTGAGCGCCGCGAGCGTCTCGGCAACGGGCGTGCCCGGCAGCCAATCAATCGTCACCGTCTCTCCGGGCTGCCAGTGGCTCGAGGCCTGCAGCATGGCAGGACCGGACAATCCACGATGCGTGAACAGCAGCGGCTCGCGGTACCGCCCCTCGCCGCAGCGCGCCTCGACGGGGCAGGAGATTCCCGAAAGCGCCTTGAGTGATGCTTTCCATGGCGCGGTCACCGTGAACGGCACCAGCGCAGCACGCGTCTCCGTAACCGCCAGCCCGAACTGACGAGCGATATCATAGCCGAAGCCGCTGGCCCCCAGCGTGGGGATCGAGAGCCCGCCGGTCGCCACCACCACCGCACCGGCATCGAGTGTCTCACCGCCGGCGCGCAAGCGCATCCCCTCACCCCGTCGCTCGATCCGTGTCACCGGCGTCGATAGCGAGACCTCGACACCGGCCCACTCGCACTCCGTCAGCAGCATGCCCACGATTTCCTTGGCGGAGTCGGCGCAGAAGAGCTGACCGGGCGCCTTTTCCACATACTCGATGCCGTGGCGCTCCACCAGGTCGACGAAGTGCTGCGGGGTGTAACGTTTCAACGCAGAAATCGCGAAATGCGGGTTGGCCGAGAAAAAATGCCCCGGTGTCGTCGCCAGATTGGTGAAATTGCAGCGCCCGCCGCCGGACATCAGGATCTTCTTGCCAGCCTTATTGGCATGATCGATAACCCGCACGCGGCGCCCACCGGAGCCTGCGGTCAACGCGCACATCAGGCCCGCGGCCCCCGCGCCGATGACGATGACATCGTAGGCTTTCATCTCTCGCACCGCTCCCGCTGTCGTGTGGCCGGGCATTCTATCAGAGTCGATAGGCCTCGGGCCGCACGCTCAGCGGCGGTCGCGACGACCATGAGGAGGCGTGGAAATCAGGATTCGTGCAAAGCTGCGCAAAAGGCCATGGCAAGCGAAAGGCCTTGCAGGATACAAGCGTTGAAAGCCCAAGGCTTTCCATTCATCAGCCGTTCAGGTACCAACGATTAGCGTAACCTTGGCGCTGCTCGGCGTGACAGTGACAGGATCGGCTCACTCGCCGTGCTCGACGATTCTCCAGAGCGCCAACCATCCCCGCGAGCACGATTACACCGACAAGAGAGCCCGCCCATCATGCTCAGTCCTTCGCCGACACGTTCGCAAGCCCACGGGACACGGTCGCGGCGTCTCGATCTCCGGCATCTTTGCGGTTGGCTGCTGATTCTGGTCATCGGCAGTGCGCAGGCCCAGACTCCGGTAGCCATTATCGCGGCCACCGCCACCTCCGTTCGCTGGCAGGACACGGTCGAGGCACTAGGAACGCTGCGTGCCGAGGAGAGCGTCATCCTCTCTTCGATACTGACCGGTACCATCGAGGCACTGAATTTCGACGATGGCGATACCGTCGTCGCCGGCCAGTGGCTGGTACAGCTCGATGATGATCAGGCACAGGCAGAGCTACGGGCGGCACAGGCACTGCTGGGTCAGCGCCGCAGCGCGCTTGACCGCACTCGGCAACTGCAGGCACGCAACCTGGGCGTGCGTGCCACGCTCGAAGACAACGAGGCGCTCGTACAGCAGAGCGAAGCCGAGATCGACGCGATTCGCGCACACCTCGCCGATCATCGCCTGGTGGCACCGTTCGACGGCACGGTCGGCCTGCGCGCGATCAGCGTCGGCGCGCTGGTCACCCCGAACACCCAGCTGGTGACCCTCGACCGCCTGCAGACCATGAAGCTCGATTTCACCGTCCCCGCCACCCTAATCGCGTCGTTGCAGCCGGGACTGACATTGGACGCCACCACGCCGAGCTATCCCGACCAACGTTTCAAAGCGGAAATCGCCACGCTTGGCACACGTATCGACCCGATCTCACGCAGTCTCGTGGTACGAGCCAATCTGCCAAATCCCGAGCGACGCCTGCTACCCGGCATGCTGATGGAGATCGACCTGGCGCGGGCACCCCGCGACACCTTGAAGATCCCTGAAAATGCCCTGGTGCCCAACGGCGAGCGCCAGGCGGTATGGTTGATCGACAATGGTGAACCGCCGCGCGTCACCCGCCGCGAAGTGACGATCGGCGAACGCCGCCACGGCGAGGTCGAAATTCTGACAGGGCTGAGTGCCGGCGAGCGCGTCGTTAGCCATGGCACCCTCAAGGTGCGCGAGGGCGATGTGGTCGAACTGATCGCCGAGGATCCGGCCAGCGGCGATATCGAAGGCATTCTCGAGCGCCAGCGCCGAGCGACGCAATCGCGGCAGTCGAACTGATGCGACTATCCGATCTTTCGATCCGCCGCCCGGTCCTGGCGACCGTTGGGTCCCTACTGGTCGTGGCTTTTGGCCTGCTCGCGCTGGAGCGCCTGCCACTGCAGGAATATCCTGCCATCGACCCACCGGTCATCGGCATCGAGACCCGCTATCCAGGCGCCTCGGCCAGCGTCGTCGAGACGCGCGTCACCCAGCTGCTGGAGGACCGCATCGCCGGTATCGAAGGGATCGTCTCGATCGAATCGAGCAGCGCCGACGGCGAATCGGAGATCGACGTGGAATTCTCACTCGATCGAGACATCGATGGCGCCGCCAACGATATCCGCGATCGCATCGCTGCAGTGGCAGACAACTTGCCCGACCAGGCCGACCCGCCCCAGATCGAGAAGAGCGACAGTAGTGACGACGTCATTGTCTGGTTCTCGCTCTCCGGCGAGGGCTACACCATCCCCGAGCTCACCGACTACGCCAACCGCTATCTGGTCGACCGTTTCTCGACCCGCGATGGCGTCGCCCGTGTTCGCCTCAGTGGCGGCAAGGAGTATGCCATGCGCGTCTGGCTCGATCGCAACGCGCTCGCGGCGAGACGCCTGACTGCGGACGATGTCGCGCAGGCCCTGCGTGACGAGAACGTCGAACTGCCGGCCGGCTTTCTGGAGTCTCGCGATCGCCAGTTCACGCTACGCATCCCTCGCAGCTTCGTGACCGCCGACGATTTTCGCAGTTTGGCGATCGCCCGTGGCGAAGACGGTTACCTGGTTCGCCTGGCGGACGTGGCAGATGTCGAAGTCGGTTCTGTGGAGGAACGCTCGCTCTATCGCGGCAACGAGATACCGATGGTCGGTCTCGGCGTGGTCAAACAGTCCACCGCCAGCATGCTGGCGGTCGCCGAGAGCGCCAAGGCAGAGATGGTGTCCCTGCAAGCCAGCCTGCCCGAGGGCATGCAGCTGGCGCTCAACTATGACTCGTCGGTCTTCGTGGCCGGCGCGCTGCGTGAGGTCATCTCGACGCTGGTGATTGCGATGCTCCTGGTCGTCATCGTGATCTTTCTCTTCCTCGGCAATCTACGCACCACGCTGGTCCCGGCAGTGACGGTCCCGATTTCACTGATCGGCACCGCGTTGTTTCTGGTGCCCTTCGGATTCTCGCTCAATCTCCTGACCCTGCTGGCACTGGTGCTGGCCATCGGCCTGGTCGTCGACGATGCGATCGTGGTGATCGAAAATGTCCACCGGCGCATGCTGACCTACGGTGAAACGCCACTGGTCGCCGCATTTCGTGGCAGCCGCGAGATCGGCTTCGCCGTTATCGCCACGACGCTTGTGCTGGTCGCGGTCTTCGTGCCGCTTAGCCTGCTTCAGGGCGATGTGGGGCGACTCTTCTCGGAGTTCGCGTTGACACTCGCCGCGGCGGTCGGCCTCTCCTGCCTGATTGCCCTCTCGCTCGCGCCCATGCTCTGCGCCAAGCTTTTGATCCCGTCTCTACACGAGAACCGCGTAAGCCAAGCCATTCACCGGCTGGTCGAACGCTGCCAGCACGGCTATCGGCGCAGCCTTCGATTCGCGCTGCGGTGGCGCCTCGGCATAGTCATCCTGTTCGGTCTGCTGTTGATGCTGACCGGCTGGCTGGCGCAGCAGTTGCCCAATGAATACACGCCGCGTGAAGATCGAGGTGCCTTCTTCGTACTGATCGAGGGGCCGCCGGGCGCCACCTTCCGCTATATGCAGGACTACTATGATGAGATCGAGGCACGCCTGATGGCGCTGGTCGATTCCGGTGACGTTACCCAGCTTTCCGTCAGGGGCCCTCGCGGTTTCGGCGGCGTGGAAAACTTCAACGACGGCCTCGCGATTGTGTCGCTAGCGGACTGGGGCGCCCGCCGCTCGGCCTGGGAGATCATGAGCGACATACGCACGCGACTCGCCGACCTACCCGGCGTCACGGCGATACCGGTGATGCGCCAGGGTTTCGGCGGCCGCGTAGAAAAGCCGGTGCAGTTCGTGATCGGCGGCCCCACCTATGAACAACTGGTCGACTGGCGCGACCGGTTGCTGACGCGGCTGCGCGAGGACAGCCTGGGGCTGGAAGCCTTGGACAGCGACTACAAGGAGACCCAGCCGCAACTGCGTATCGAGATCGACTACGATCGCGCCGCCACACTCGGTGTAACGGTCAGCACTATCGGCTATACGCTGGAGACCCTGTTCGGTGGCCGCAACGTGACCACCTACGTCGACGATGGCGAGGAGTACGACGTCATCCTGGAGGGGCAACGGGCGCGCCAACGCTCACCGGCAGCACTCGACAACGTGCAGGTACGCTCAGCCATCAGCGGCGCACTGATTCCGCTCGCCAGCCTGGTTTCGGTGTCGGAATTCGCCGGTGCCAGTGAGCTGAACCGGTTCAACCGCATGTGCGCAATCACGCTGGAAGCCAATCTTGTCGATGGCATGGCTCTGGGCGACGCCCTTGCCGCACTGCGCACACTGGCCGAGGAGACGCTCCCGGATGAGGCTGTAATCGACTACAAGGGACCATCGCGGGACTATCAGGCATCCAGCGGCGCCACCACGTTCCTGCTGATTCTGGGCGGTGTCGTAGTCTTCTTGGTCCTAGCCGCCCAGTTCGAAAGCTTCGTGCACCCGCTGATCATCATGCTGACCGTGCCGCTAGCCGTCAGCGGCGCGCTGCTCGGACTCTGGGTCAGCGGGCAGTCACTCAACATCTATAGCCAGGTAGGCCTGGTCATGCTGGTGGGGCTGGCAACCAAGAATGGCATTCTGATCGTGGAGTTTGCCAACCAACTGCGCGACGCCGGCGCACCATTCCGCGAGGCCTTGATCGACGCCGCCACCACGCGACTGCGCCCCATCCTGATGACGACGGTAACCACCATGGCCGGCGCCATGCCGCTGATTCTCGCCTTCGGCCCGGGCGCCGAGTCGCGCGCCGTGATCGGCACGGTCATTTTCTGCGGCGTGGCGACGGCCACGCTACTGACACTCTACGTGGTGCCGGTCGCCTACGACCTGCTCGCTCGGCGCACCGGCTCACCCGGCGACATCGGCCGCCGCCTGCGCCGCGAGCTCGACGATGCAGCGCCCGCTGACAAGCCCGAGTAGCGAGCCGCCAAATCACGGCTACAATGAGGAGGTGTCTTCATCAAGTCGAGAGGTGCAGTGACGTGAGCCTGTTTCATCGCGACGACAAGACATCCATCGACGAGGAGATGGCGGCTGCCGCCGAGGTCGGCAGTCGGCTGGACGACGCGCCCGCGGGAGATGAACGCGCTGCGAGCGAACCGCTGGAAGACAGCATCGACGAGCCTGCACCCTATGCCTCCCGCTACCTGTCAGTAGACGATACGTGGGCGGCACGCTCTCGTCGGCGCCTGGATGCGCAAATTCAGGATACCCGCGACAGCTGCGATGCCTTTGTCCAGCAGCAGCCTTGGAAGAGCGTGGGCATTGCCATACTGGGTGGCGCCTTCTTGGCGATGCTGCTGAGCCGCCGTTAACTCCTCTTTTTCCTCCCCTTCATGATTAAGGAAGATCCATGAGCCGACACTATCGAGATGAAGCCCGCCAGACTTACCGCGACATCAAGCGCCGCGGCAGCCGCGATCTCGAGCGCGCACGCCACCGCGCCGACGATATGAGCCATGAACTGGCAGAACACGCAGAGGAAGCCTGGCGGGAAACCGACAACTACGTGCGTCGTAACGCCTGGAGCAGCATCGGCGTAGCCGCGCTCGCCGGTTTTGCCCTGGGCTTCTTCACGGGCCGCCGCTAACCCGCTCGCGCCAGACACTTTCCTCTCCCACGACAGCGCCCGCCAATCGGGCGGGCGCTATCATCAGGATGTGGGCCAAAAACTCGTCGGCGCCCTCTTTGACCACTCGAGGCACACGAGTCAGTCAGCGCTCGGCACGTTCCCGCCCAGCTTTCCGCCTTTCGCCCAGTCCTGCCGATCGGTCTCCTGAAAGAAAATCTGTACCGACTCCGGCGATGCCCCATAGATCTCGACAAACGACTGTGTCACTTTCTCGGCCAGCTGACGCTTCTGCTCGGCATCACGGGGAAACTGTTGAATCGTCACGATAGGCAACGGTGAACCCTCTTCTGTGGTATCTGTTGATGTTGTACCTGTTGATGTCGTACCTGCTGGGCGGAATGAAAACGGCTCGATCACGCTGCGGCCTGATCGAGCAGCGCCTCGCGCAAATGGCGCAAGCTGTCGTTCTCGCTACTGTCCGGCCACAGCCAGAGAACCTGCCCCGAAAGGGCAACGGCCGTGACCCAGGGGCCGAGCCGGCGGGCACGACACGCCGTCGGAGTCCAGTGCCTCCCATCGTGGGAGCGCTCCCAGACCGCCAGCTCGCCTTCCAGGCGGCAGCGTAGATAGTCAACTCGCGAGGTCGCCCGCAGACAACCGATCAGACGCAGAAGCACCGCCAGGGCGATAATCACGCTCCACCCGGTGGAACTCCAGATGGCGGCATAAGCCACCAGCGACACGCCGAGTATCGCCTCGGCACCGGTAGCGAGCCTAGAGCGCCTTATGGCGATCGCGATCAGTGGTTTCGGCATGCTCTACGATCATCATGACAATACGGCGCAGGTCGTTGTCCGCCGGCCAGTCTCGGCGCATCAACCAGGTAAAGAGATCCTGATCCTCGTTAGCCAGCAGGACGCGATAGCGCTCCTGGTCGGCCACGTCCAGAGCGTCGTAGCGAGCCTCCAGAAACGGCACCAGGAGTAGATCCAGTTCCCACATCCCGCGGCGCGAATGCCAGTAAAGTCGTTTGCGCGAGATATCTTCGATGTCGGACACGGGACTTCCTCGGTCGGGAGTGTCGCGCCATTATAAACCGGCCTGGCTCGCCCCACTATCGATGATCGCACCGTCTACGGCTAATGCGTTGTTTTCTCGAAAGTTGCGAAGTATGCTGAAACGACAACAACAGATGCCGGATCTACGTGTTTCAGGCCCGGAAGGATTCAGGGCCGGGTAGAGTTCGGGCCCAGGTGAATGTCGGACCCGGCTGCCGCCGTTCGCCGCCAGGCAGATGCCGCACGGAGAGTGTCGATGACCAAGTCTGAACTGATCGAGCAGATTGCCGCCCGACGGCCCGAGCTGTCGGCAAAAGAAGTCGAGTCTGCAGTGCGCGTCATTCTCGACGATATCACCAACGCATTGGCCGATGGCGGACGCGTTGAAATTCGTGGCTTCGGCAGTTTTTCGCTGCATTTTCGCGAGCCGCGTACAGGACGCAACCCCAAGACCGGCGACCCGGTCGACCTGGACGGCAAGTTCGTACCGCATTTCAAGCCGGGCAAGGAGTTGCGCGAGCAGGTCAATGCCAGCCGGGCGCTGGGTTATTGATCTCAACAGTCACCGTGCTCGCCGTCCGACTCGGCGGGTCTCTCCGCAGCCGGCCGTGATGACCGTCGCCGCTGCGGTATGTCTTCAGGAATCGCTATGCGCTGGCTCAAAGGCGTCATCCTCGCCATCCTTCTAATCGTCGTTCTGCTGCTGGGCATTCTGTTCGCGGTCAACAATCAGCAGCCGCTTCCACTGGATCTGATCTGGGTGCAGTTGCCACCGGCGTCGCTATCCCTCTGGTTGCTGGTCGCTCTGGCCTGCGGCGTAATTCTCGGCATGCTCGCCATGACCGGCATGTATCTGCGGCTGCGCACCCTGCTGACCCGGGCGCAGCGTCATAACCAGCAACAACGCAAGGAACTCGATCGTCTGCGGACGCAGGAGTTCAAGGAAAGCACCTGAATGAGCGATGTTCTGCTGCTGGCCTTGCTGGTGGCAGCCATCGCCATCGGCTGGTGGCTGGGACGCTGGGAAAGTGGACGACAGCGAGGGCGCCGTGATGCCCCTCGCGGCGCCCTGCCCCGCGACTATTTCGTCGGCCTCAACTACCTGCTCAACGAACAGCCCGACCGCGCCATCGAGACCTTCACGCAAGCACTCGAGGTCAATAGCGACACCATCGAGACCCACATTGCGCTAGGTAACCTCTACCGATCCCGCGGCGAAGCCGACCGCGCCGTACGCATTCATCAGAACCTGCTCGCCCGCCCCAGCCTGACAGCCTCGCAGAGCGGCCAGGTTCAACTGGAGCTCTCCCGCGACTTCCTACACCTCGGCCTGCTCGACCGGGCCGAACGGCTATTACTGTCGCTGCAAAAAAGCAACGTCGACGACACCCAGAAGCTGTCTGCGCGACGCCTGCTGGTCGACCTTTTCGAGCGTGAGAAGGAATGGAGCCAAGCGCTGGAAGCGGCCCAGCCGCAGCTGGTGCGCGAGGATAGCGATATCCGCCGGGCCGCGGCGCACTGGCAGTGCGAGCTCGCGCTCGAACATCGCGCCAACAGTAGCCCCTCACTGGCCCGCAAGGCCCTTCGGCAAGCGCTGCAGATCGACGAACGCTGCGTCCGCGCCAACTGGTTACTCGGCCAGCTGGAGTGGGACATCGGTCAGTACCGTGACGCCGCCCGCTATTGGCAGCGCGTCCCCGAGCAGGATGAAAGCTTCACCGCGATCGTGCTGGAGCCGCTCCAGGAAGCTTACCGAATGCTCGGCGACGATGACGGCTGGTGGCAGTTTCTCGAACGTCAGCTACAGCAGACACCGCAGACCAGCGTGGTCATCATGGCCGCCAATACACTGCGGGCACGCCAGGGCAGCGACCTTGCCTGCGCCTTCGTCAGCGACCAACTGCGCGACCATCCCAGCCTGCGCGGGATCGACTACCTGATGGATCTCTATCTGTGGGACAGCGATCCCGGCGAACGCGACCGCCTCGAGCTGCTCAAGCAGCACACCACACAGCTCTTGAGCATTCGTCCGCGTCACCGCTGTCAGCGCTGCGGCTTTGGCGCCGAACAGCTCAACTGGCAGTGCCCCCGCTGCCGCAGCTGGGGCACCAGCAAGCCAGTCACCGGCCTCGAGGGCGAGTGACTAAGACGACAGGGTAAGCGAACGCTCGATCGCTGCCAGCGCCTCCATCGGCTTCTCGGCCTGGGTTACCGCGCGCCCGATGACAAGGTGCGTGCTGCCGGCGGCCATGGCAGCCTCCGGTGTCATGACGCGTCGCTGGTCCCCCGCCTCGGCAGTCGCCGGCCGGATACCCGGTGTCACCTTGAGGAAGTCATTACCGCAAAGCTCGCGCAAACGCGCGCTCTCCCGAGCCGAGCAGACGACACCATCCAGCCCGGCATCCCGCGTCAGCGTGGCCAGCCGCTCGACCTGCGCCAGTGCGCCGCTCGCCACGCCCACTTCTTCGAGCTCGTCGTCGGTCATGCTGGTCAATACGGTGACCGCGATCAGGTGCGTGCGCAGATTGTGCTGCGCGAGACGCGCGGCACTGGCCTCCATCATGCGACGACCGCCCGCCGCATGCACATTGACCATCCATACCCCCTGATCCGCAGCCGCTTCGACCGCCCCGGCCACGGTGTTGGGAATGTCGTGAAACTTGAGGTCGAGAAAGACCTCGAATCCGCGAGCATGCATAGCCTCAATGGCCGCGGGTCCGACGCGGGTGAACAGCTCCTTGCCGATTTTGACGCGACAACGTGCGGGGTCCAGGGCATCGGCCAGCTGCAGCGCTGGCGCCAACGCCGGGTAATCGAGCGCGATGATCAGCGGGGAATCGGTGGCCGCCATGAAATGAATCTCCGACAGGAATGAGTCGCGCCGCAGTATACCGGACTTGCGCCGCTGTCGGGCCATAGGGCCATCTGTCGATATCTCGCACAACGATTCCGCCATCACTTACAACACCTGACGAAGATTTCCTATTCAAGCGAGACATGACTCGCCGATAGGACTCTTGGAGGTCGTGCAATCCTTGGCGCCCCAACCAACAAGTCCAACTACGAGAGGGAATGCAGACATGAAAAACGGCTTTAGGATCCTTCTGTTATCGCTGGTACTCCTGTCCGCGCTACCAGTTTTCGCCCAGCAGCCGGTCAATATCAATACGGCAACCGCGGAAGAGCTGGCAACGTTGCCGGGCATCGGCGAAGTGAAAGCCGAAGCGATCGTTGAGGATCGCGATGCCAACGGTGACTACGCGAGCCTGGAAGAGCTGACCCGGGTCAGCGGCATCGGCGAGACGACGGTCGCCAACCTGTCAGACAACGCCACACTGTAGTGCTGAGGCCCCGGCCAGCGTCGCTCACCCCCGGGGCCAATTCTGCTTGCAATTTTGCCAATCGTCTCCATGTTGCCTAATCAGGCAGAACTCAACCTGGAGACATCATGCCCCTGCTTTTTCTGCTCACCCTATTCGCGATCGTGGACTTCATCACGCTGTTCACGTTCGGCGCGAAGCTTGGCTGGCTGCTGAGTCTCGCCTGGATTGTCGGCTCGGCCGCTTTCGGCCTGCACCTGATCCGCCGTGAAAGCCTGTTGACACTACAGCGCGCTCGCGAGCGGATGAACCTCGGCCAGATGCCTTCGAACGAGCTGCTGGCCGGCGCCTCGTTCGTCCTTGCCGGCCTTCTGCTCCTGGCACCCGGCTTTCTCTCGGACCTTTTCGGCGTTCTTGCCCTGTTGCCCGGTAGCGGCAGCCTGGCTTCGCGCTGGTTCGGCAAGCGTCCGACCTCTCGCCAATCCCACCATGGAGCGGATGACTGGCAGACGCCGCCAAGGGACGATTTCGATACCGGCGAGCGTCGTCGCGTGGACGGCGACCCCCTCGAAGGCGACTATCTCGGCAAGGACCGCCCCTGATCGGGAATATGCTCCCTTGTCGGGCAAATTTTTTTCGCCAGCCCCTTGAAAGCCATGAGCCCGACCCCATCAAGGCAGCAGCGACAGATTTAGGCCATGAGGCCCATTAACCGGAAGGCGAAAGCCTTCACCCCTTGAGCCTCGCTCTAGTGGGAACGTGCATTTGCAACATGCAACCATCAGGAGAACGTGAGCAATGAAAATCCGTCCCTTGCACGATCGCGTCATCGTACGTCGCAAAGAAGAAGAGCAGAAAACTGCTGGCGGCATCGTGCTTCCGGGCAGCGCCCAGGAAAAGCCGACTCGGGGTGAAGTCCTGGCCGTAGGCAATGGCCGCATCCTCGATAACGGCGAGGTGCGGGCTCTGGACGTGAAAGTCGGCGACACCGTCATCTTTAAAGAAGGCTTCGGCGTCGAGAAACAGAAAGTCGACGGCGAAGAAGTGCTGATCATGAGTGAAGGCGACATTCTGGCCGTCGTCGAAGGCTAATTGTCGCAACGCTTAACGACTTCATCACCATTTCACGTTTCATATTAGGAAGATCGGACAATGGCAGCTAAACAAGTCAAGTTCTCCAGCGACGCTCGCACCCGCATGGCCAAAGGGGTCGATACCCTTGCCAACGCCGTCAAGGCGACGCTCGGCCCGAAAGGTCGCAATGTCGTGCTGGAAAAATCCTTTGGCGCACCGACCGTCACCAAAGATGGTGTTTCCGTCGCCAAGGAAATCGAGCTGAAAGACAAGTTCGAGAACATGGGCGCTCAGATGGTCAAGGAAGTGGCGTCCAAGACTTCCGACGTCGCTGGTGACGGTACTACTACCGCAACCGTGCTGGCTCAGTCCATCGTCAACGAAGGTCTGAAAGGCGTCATCGCCGGCATGAACCCGATGGACCTGAAGCGCGGCATCGACAAGGCCGTGGCAGCCGCCGTCAAGGAAATCGAAGCGCTGGCAGTCCCCTGCACGGACTCCAACGCCATCGCTCAGGTCGGCACCATCTCCGCCAACGGCGATAGCAACATCGGCCAGATCATCGCTGAAGCGATGGAGAAAGTCGGCAAGGAAGGCGTCATCACCGTCGACGAAGGTCGTGGCTTCGAAGACGAGCTCGAAGTCGTCGAAGGCATGCAGTTCGACCGCGGCTACCTGTCGCCGTACTTCGTCACCAATCAGGACACCATGGCGGTCGAGCTGGAAGACCCGTTCATCCTGCTGGTCGACAAGAAGATCTCCAACATCCGCGAACTGCTGCCGACACTGGAAGCGGTTGCGAAGGCCGGCAAGCCGCTGGTGATCATCGCCGAAGATATCGAAGGCGAAGCGCTGGCGACATTGGTCGTCAACAACATGCGCGGCATCGTCAAGGTCGCAGCCGCCAAGGCACCGGGCTTCGGCGACCGCCGCAAGGCCATGCTGCAGGACATCGCGATCCTGACCGGCGGCACCGTGATTTCCGAGGAAGTGGGCCTCGACCTCGAGCAGGCAACTCTGGACCACCTGGGCACTGCCAAGCGCATCACCATGTCCAAGGAAAACACCACCATCATCGATGGTGCTGGCCAGGATTCCGACATCGAAGCGCGCGTCAATCAGATTCGCGCCCAGATCGAAGAGACCTCCTCGGACTACGACCGTGAGAAGCTCCAGGAACGTGTCGCCAAGCTGGCAGGCGGCGTTGCCGTCATCCGCGTCGGTGCTGCCACCGAAGTCGAGATGAAAGAGAAGAAGGCACGCGTCGAAGACGCCCTGCACTCCACTCGCGCCGCTGTCGAAGAGGGCGTGGTGCCTGGTGGCGGTACCGCACTGGTTCGCGTACTGACCAAGGTCGCCGGCCTCAAGGGTGACAATGAAGATCAGACGCACGGCATCGCCATCGCCGTTCGCGCCATGGAAGCGCCGCTGCGCCAGATCGTCACCAACGCCGGCCAGGAAGCCTCCGTCATCGTCAATCGCGTCAAGGACGGTGAAGGCAACTTCGGCTACAACGCCCAGACCGGCGAGTTCGGCGACCTGTTCGACATGGGTGTTCTTGACCCCGCCAAGGTCACGCGCACGGCACTGCAGTCTGCCGGTTCCGTTGCAGGCCTGATGATCACCACCGAATGCATGATCGCCGACGATCCGGAAGACGCGCCTGCCGGCGGCGGTGCTCCGGACATGGGTGGCATGGGTGGCATGGGCGGCATGATGTAAGCTTCCCGCCCTCACCGGCTCTCTCGGTTCCGACAGATCCGGTATGATGGAAAGGCCCCGCTTCGGCGGGGCCTTTTTTTATGCCTCGCCTAAGCCTCACCTCAGGCTTGATGTATCACCCCAACCGCTAGCAGGAGTTTCTGACGCATGCTGGACCGCATTCGCATCGTCCTCGTCCAGACCTACCACCCCGGCAATATCGGTGCCACCGCCCGCGCCATGAAGACGATGGGGCTGAACGACCTCGTGCTGGTCAATCCGCGACAGTTCCCGGACGAGGACGCCACGCGACTGGCAGCCGGCGCCACCGATGTCATCGACGACTGCCGCGTCGTCCCCACCCTGCCGGAGGCGATCGAAGACTGCGTTCAGGTCATCGGGGCGAGCGCCCGCCTCAGAAGCCTACCGCTACCCTGCTATCACGATCCCGAGCGGATGATGGTCGATGCCTGGCAGCGCCTGCCTGACGGCCCCGTGGCTATTGTCTTCGGCCGCGAGCGCTACGGCCTGACCAATGAGGAAATCGGCCACTGCACCCACCAAGTCAATATCCCCGCCAATCCGGCGTATGGCGTGCTGAATCTGTCACAGGCCGTCCAGATCGTCGCCTACGAGGCGTTCCGCCAAGCCAGTCGCCAATCCCTCGCCCCCGCACCGAAAGCCGCCAGAGGGCCCTATCCAAGCGCCGAACAGCTCGAGCACTTCCATGCCCATCTGCACCGCGCGCTGGACATTGCTGGTTTTTTGACCCAACCGCATGCCAAGACGGAAGCGCACCTGAGAGCACTGTTTGCCCGGGCCGAACCCAATCGCAAGGAAATTTCCATTCTTCGCGGTGTACTCAGCGCCCTCGAGCGCACCGGCCCCGCTGGCGGAGGCGACGATATCGAGCGCTCAACCGACTGAGCCGCATTTTGACATTGCCGGCGCCTAAATAGAGAATGTAAATCAATCTCATTTATAGGAGGGCGCAACGATGCCCGCGGAACGCTCTCAGCTCTACTACACCTGCGTCTTCCTGCAGGTCTCCTTTCAGGCCGTGCAGAACTCGGTCGGACAGGGCAGCCGTGAGGACAACACGCCCTGCTGGCTGGACGCCGAGATGCTCAAGATGCTGCTGCGGGAGCTCAAGCGTTGTCGCGAGAGCGCCTCCCCCTTTGCGGACGTTCATACCGCACTGAATACCGCGACCTATCATTGCGGATTACTGATGGCGCAGTGTCCCGGCGCATTGGATCAGCAACTTTGTCTCTACCATCTGGAAGCGATTACGCTGCCGCTGCGAGAAGCGGTAACGCGACTCTCGGGCCACTCGCTGACGGCGTCCCAGCAAGGCGTGCCCGCCGGCCAGCGGCTGCGCAACTGGCTACGGCGCTGAGCCGGCTTCCTGAAGGTCCCAGCTCGCCTCCGCGACCGCTCTCGCAGATGGCTTCCCGGTGCGATTCCGACCCAACGACATCCCCTCCGCCTCGAACATGCGCTGAACGGCACTCGTCAGCCAGCGGTCATCGGACAGACATAAAAAAACAGCGCCCGAAGGCGCTGTTTTTCGCAATGGCCGGTCAATCCCGAAGGATCAGTCCTGGCTCATCTGCTGCTTGATCAGGTCACCGATGGTGGTCGGACCGTTGGGCTCGACATCCTGGTCACGCAGCTTGGTCATGCTGCGACGCGTATCGACCTGGTCCTTCGCCTTGATGGACAGGTTGATGGCGCGACTCTTGCGATCGACGTTGACGATCTTCGCTTCGACGCTGTCGCCTTCGTTCAGCACGTTGCGTGCATCTTCGACGCGGTCGGCGCTGATCTCGGAGGCCTTGAGCACGCCGATGACATCGGTCGCTAGCTCGACATGCGCTTCCTTGGCATCGACTTCGACGATACGACCGGTAACCACGGCGCCCTTGTCATTGACAGCCAGGAACTCGGAAACCGGATCGGTTTCGAGCTGCTTGATGCCCAGAGAAATGCGCTCACGCTCCGGATCGATGGAGAGGATGACCGCTTCCGCTTCGTCGCCCTTCTTGAACTGACGAACCGCTTCTTCGCCCGTTTCGCTCCAGGAGATGTCGGAGAGGTGAACCAGACCGTCGATGCCGCCTTCCAGACCGATGAAGATACCGAAGTCGGTGATCGACTTGATGGTACCGGCAACGCGATCGCCCTTGTTGTAGCGGCCGTTGAAGTCTTCCCACGGGTTGGTGGTGCACTGCTTGATACCCAGGGAGATACGACGGCGCTCTTCGTCGATGTCGAGAACCATGACTTCGACTTCGTCACCGACCTGAACGACTTTGGACGGATGGATGTTCTTGTTGGTCCAGTCCATTTCGGAGACGTGAACCAGACCTTCGACACCCTCTTCCAGCTCGGCAAAGCAGCCGTAGTCGGTGAGGTTGGTAACCTTGGCGTTGACCTTGGTACCTTCCGGATAGCGATCCACGATGTTGACCCAGGGATCTTCGCCCAGCTGCTTCAGACCCAGCGATACACGGTTGCGCTCGCGGTCGAACTTCAGCACCTTGACGTTGATCTCGTCGCCAACGGCCACGATTTCGCTCGGATGCTTGATGCGCTTCCACGCCATGTCGGTGATGTGGAGCAGGCCGTCGACGCCACCGAGGTCGACGAAGGCGCCGTAGTCGGTGAGGTTCTTGACGATACCGTTGATCTGCTGGCCTTCCTGCAGCGTGGCGAGCAGCGCTTCACGCTCGGCACTGTTCTCAGCTTCGAGAACGGCACGGCGGGAAACCACAACGTTGTTGCGCTTCGGATCGAGCTTGATGACCTTGAAGTCCAGCTCTTTGTGCTCCAGGTGCGCGGTATCGCGAACCGGACGCACGTCGACCAGGGAGCCCGGCAGGAACGCACGGATAGAAGCCACGTCGACAGTGAAGCCGCCCTTGACCTTGCCGTTGATCACGCCCTTGACGATCTCGTCCTTCTCGAAGGCCGCTTCCAGCTCTTTCCAAGCTTCGGCGCGCTTGGCCTTCTCGCGGGACAGGCGGGTTTCGCCGAAACCGTCTTCCACGGCTTCCAGCGCGACCTTGACTTCATCGCCGACAGCGATGGTCATTTCGCCATTGTCATCGCGGAACTGAGCCGCGGGGATCTGCCCCTCGGACTTCAGACCGGCGTTGACGGTAATCCAGTCACCCTCGATGTCCACCACGGTTGCCATGACGATGGCACCGGGTTCCATGTTGATGTCCTGGAGAGACTGTTCGAATAACTCAGCAAAGCTTTCGCTCATGTGATTCCTACGTGATCAACGTTGATGGCGGTCGGGCCGCCTTCCTCCGCACCACCAGCGAGTGCGGGCCTTATCGACATATCCCTGGGGATGTTGGCGCTGGTTCGACCTGCAGCGACTAATCAATCGGGTCACTGCACGTCATGACATCTTGCCAGGGGCCCCGGGAGCGGAAGTGTGTCGTCGGCTAATGCCGCGAACCCAGGATCAGTGACCGCGGTCACTGATCGGACAGGTTGCGCTCGGCGAGCAGCGTCTCGATACGCTCCACGACTTCCGGTATATCCAGCTGCGTCGTGTCCAGCTCTATAGCATCGTCTGCCGGTTTGAGCGGGGCCACTTCACGCTGCATATCACGCGCGTCGCGCGCTTGGATTTCTTCCAAAAGGGTCGAGAGTCTAGCATCTTCCCCCGCCTGCTGCAATTGAAGCTGCCGACGGCGCGCCCGCTCCTCGGCCGACGCGGTGAGATAGATCTTGAGCGGTGCTGCCGGAAACACCACCGTGCCCATGTCGCGGCCGTCGGCGACCAGCCCCGGCGCCTGACAGAAGTCGCGCTGACGCTGCAACAGCGCTTCGCGAACCGGCGGCAGGGCCGCGACCTGGGATGCGGCACCGCCGACGCCCTCGCTGCGGATCGCCGTGGTGACGTCGTCACCCTCGAGCAGGATACGCGCAGTGCCGGCCTCGACCGCGAACACCACATCCAGCGCCCGCGCCTGGGCCGCCAGTGCCTCGGCGTCGTCGACTGCCACGCCCTTGCGCAGCGCGGCCAGCGCGGTAAGCCGGTAGAGCGCCCCGGAGTCGAGCAGGTGCCAGCCGAGACGCTCGGCAATCATGCGGCTGATGGTGCCCTTGCCGGCACCACCCGGGCCATCGATCGTGACGATCGGTGCCAGTTCACTCATCCCGCGATCTCCTCGAGCGACAGCCCGACGCCGTTGGCCAGCGCCACGAAGCCGGGGAAAGAGGTGGCGACGTTGGCGCAGTCGTCGATCACGATCGGGTCAGCCGCACGCAATGCGGCGATGGTAAACGCCATGGCGATGCGATGATCGCCGAGGCTATCGACCTGGCCGCCGCCATAATTGGCCGCCTCGCCGTCGGCGCCGACGATATCGATACCGTCCTCGTAGACGGTGGCTTCGACACCCAGCACCTCGAGCCCATCGGCCATCGCCTGAATCCGGTCGGACTCCTTCACGCGCAGCTCTTCGGCTCCGCGTAGCCGGGTCGTGCCCGCGGCATTGGCGGCCGCCACGAACAGCGCCGGGAACTCGTCAATCGCCAGCGGCACCTGCTCGACCGGGATGTCGATTCCCTTGAGCGGCGCATAGCGGATATGCAGGTCTGCCACCGGCTCGCCGCCGACCTCGCGCGGATTCTCCAGGCGTAGATCGGCCCCCATCTGCTTGAGGATATTGATCACGCCAATGCGCGTCGGGTTGACGCCCACGTGCTCGAGCACCAGATCGGAGCCTGGCGTGATCGCCGCGGCTACCAGGAAGAAAGTCGCCGACGAGATATCGGAGGGCACATCGATCGGCGCGCTGACCAGCCGACCACCGCCCTGCAGACGCGCTACGTCGCCTTCGCGCTCGACGCTGTAGCCGAAGCCGTTGAGCATGCGCTCGGTGTGGTCGCGGGTGGGAGCCGGCTCCCGCACGCGTGTTTCACCTTCGGCATAGAGGCCTGCCAACAGGAGGCAAGACTTTACCTGAGCGCTCGCCATCGGCATGTCGTAATCGATACCCTTGAGCGGCTGACCGCCGTGAATCCTGAGCGGTGGACGCCCACCCTCGGCCGTATCGATCTTGGCACCCATCAGCCGTAGCGGATCGGCCACGCGCGCCATCGGACGCTTGGTCAGGGAGGCATCGCCGGTCAACTCACTGTCGAATGCCTGGCCGGCCAGCAGACCGGCGAACAGCCGCATCGCGGTGCCGGAATTGCCGACATAGAGCGGGCCCGCGGGCTTCTGAAGGCCGTGCAGACCGACACCATGGATGGTGACTCGCCCCTGGTGCGGCCCCTCGATCGCCACGCCCATGTCGCGGAACGCCTGCAGCGTGGCCAAGCTGTCCTCACCCTCGAGAAATCCATCCACTTCCGTGACGCCGTCGGCGAGCGCGCCCAGCATGATCGAGCGGTGCGAGATGGACTTGTCACCCGGTACGCGAATGCGCCCGCTGACCGCGCCACCGGGCGCCGCCCGGTACTGAACCTGTCGTGCTTCCATGGTTTGATAACTCGTCTGATTCAACAGCGTTTCGAAATAGTGTCGCGCATGGCTGGCGCGATCGAAGGTGCCCAGCATGGCATCCCCATCGCCCTGCTCCACCGCCGCCCGCAGACGCCCGAGCCCCGCCTCGAACTCGTCCAGCGCAGCCAGCAGGGCCCCTCGGTTGGCAGTGAAGATATCCCGCCACATGACCGGATCGCTACCGGCTATCCGGGTAAAGTCGCGAAAACCGCCGGCGGCATAGCGAAAGATTTCCAACCGCTCGTCCTGCCGCGCCAAGGTATCGACCAGCGAAAACGCCAGCAGATGCGGCAGATGACTGGTGCGCGCCAGCACCTGATCGTGACGCGCTACCGGCATTTCCAGGACCTCGGCGCCGCAGCGCTGCCATAGCGTTCGAATGGTTGCCAGCGCCCCGCGGTCGGTCGTCGGCCCGGGCGTAAGGATGACCTTGTGCTGACGATAGAGCGCAGGATTGGCGGCCGCCACCCCGCTTTTCTCGGAACCGGCGATCGGGTGTCCCGGCACCAGCCGCGGTGGCATCTCGCCAAAGGCACGACACGCCGCCTCGCAGACCGCCTGCTTGGTACTGCCGACGTCGGTCAGGATACGATTCCCCAAAAGCGGTGCCAGCGCACGAAACACGCTTTCCATCGCCAGCACCGGCACCGCCAGCAGCACGATGTCGCTGGCCTCGACCAGCGGTGCCAGCGCGGTGCCACCGTCGTCGATCACGCCAAGCTCGAGCCCTGCGGTGATCTCCGCCGGGTTTCGGTCACAGGCCAGAATCCGGCCTCGATACCCGTCGGCCTTCAAGGCCGCAGCCAGCGAGCCGCCAATCATGCCCAGACCGACAATCAGCAGCGTCGGCTCCCGCGCTTGCGACTCGTCCAGACGCATCTACAGCACGCCCACCGGGTAGGAGCCCAACACCTTCATATCGGACGCACGGCGACGTACTTCCTCGATCACCTCTCCGACATCCGGCTGCTCGATATGGCCCTTGAAGTCAATGAAGAAGACATAGTTCCAGGCACCGGTGCGCGAAGGACGCGTCTCGAGACGGGTCAGATCGATGCGATGGCGATGAAACGGCTCGAGAAGATCGTGCAGCACGCCCGGCTCGTTACGCATTGCGACGACCATCGAGGTCTTGTCGTTGCCGGACGGCGGCACGGATTCGTTGCCGATGATCAGAAACCGCGTGGAGTTGTCCGGGCGATCCTCGATTTTCTCCGCCACGTGATCCAGCTCGTAGAGCTTCGCCGCCATATCCCCGGCGATCGCCGCGCTGTGCCACTCACTCTTGACCAGACGCGCCGCCTCGGCATTGGAGGAGACCGCCACACGCTCGGCATGCGGGTAGTGGGCATCCAGCCACTTGCGGCACTGCGCGAAGGATTGCGGGTGCGAGTAGATGCGCGAAATCTTGTCCTGACGAGTAATGCTCGAGATCAGCAGATGATGGTGAATTCGCAGCACCACCTCGCCGCTGATATGCAGCCCCGAATCCATGAATGAATCGAGCGTATTGTTGACCACGCCCTCGGTCGAGTTCTCGACCGGCACGACGCCGTAATTGACCGCACCGGCTTCGACCTCGCGAAACACCTCGTCGATCGCGGCCATCGGCAGACTGACTGCACTATGGCCGAAGTGCTTGAGCGCCGCCTGCTGGGTGAAGGTACCTTCCGGCCCCAGGTAGGCCACCTTGACCGGTTGCTCCAGTGCCAGGCAGGCAGACATGATCTCGCGGAACAGACGCGCCATTTCTTCGCTGTGCAGGGGACCGGGATTGTCGGCCATCACCCGCCGCAGCACCTGTGCCTCGCGCTCCGGGCGGTAGAATACCGCCGCGGGATCGCCGGCCAGCTTGACGTTGGCCACCTGCTGGGCACAGTCGGCTCGCTCGCTGATCAACCGCAGCAGCTCGCTGTCGATCGTGTCGATGCGCTGCCGCAGCACAGTCAGGTCCTGCGGCAATGTGTTGGAAATATCGCTCATGAGTGTTTCCTGCGACTCTCGCATCGCCGATGCCGATCCGGAGCCTTGCTGTCTGTCGTCGGTGCCGCCGCGCTCAACCGCGTCGACGCTCGAAATCCTGCATGAAAGTGATCAGCGCGCGAACGTCGGCCTCGCTGACCGCGTTATAGAGGCTTGCCCGCATGCCCCCCACGCTGCGATGCCCTTTCAAGTTGAGCAACCCCGCCGACTCGGCCTCTTCGAGGAAGGTGGCATTGAGTGACTCATCGGCCAGCGTGAACGGCACGTTCATGATCGAGCGGTTGGCCGGCATGATCGGGTTGGCATAAAAATCGCTCGCATCGATCGCGGCGTAGAGCGACTCGCTCTTGCGCCGATTGATCGCCTCCATCTCGGCCAGACCGCCGATATCCTGCTTGAGCCACTGGAACACCAGCCCCGCGAGGTACCAGGCGTAGGTCGGCGGTGTGTTGATCATCGAGGCATTGTCCGCGTAGACCTTCCAGCCGAGCAGAGACGGCGTGTGCGGCATCGCACGTTCGAGCAGGTCTTCGCGCACGATGACCACGGTGATCCCAGCCGGCCCGATATTCTTCTGGGCACCGGCATAGATCACGCCATACTGGCTGACATCGATCGGCGTCGACAGGATCGACGAGGACATGTCGCAGACCAGCGGAATGTCGCCCTGCGCCGAACGGGCCTCGGGCACGTAGTCATAGGCGAGGCCACCAATGGTCTCGTTATGGCAGTAGTGCAGATAGGCCGCGTCGCCGGAGAGCGCGAGCTCATCCGGGCGCGGCACCTGGGCGTAACCGGCTTCCCGGCTCGAGCCGGCAACATGCGCCCCGCCCAGATGGCTGGCTTCCTTGATCGCCTTGGTCGACCAGATCCCGGTATCCAGATAGTTGGGCGTGCCACCGCCGCCGAGCAGGTTCAGCGGCACACAGGCGAACTGCATGGTGGCACCGCCCTGCATGAACAGCACCCGGTAGTTGTCCGGAATCGCCAGCAGATCACGCAGGTCCTGCTCGGCGCGGGCCGCAATCGCCTCGAAGGTCGGGCTGCGGTGACTCATCTCCATCACCGAAAGCCCCTGCCCCTGATAGTCGAGGAGCTCCTCGCGAGCGCGTTCCAGAACAGCGGCCGGCATTGCCGCCGGACCAGCACAGAAATTGTGCAGACGTGTCATGACCAGGATTCCTGTGGACTTCTCTCGTTAGAACTTGTCAAAACCGCGCCGATCGCAGAGGCACCGACCAAACCGGTCCCGCTGCGTCAGCGCGTCTTTCATCTTCAGCGTAGGCCGGCCTCTCTCATAGACCGGCACCCCGGTACGCCGACGCTCAGTCGTCGCTCGACGTCGAATCGTCGGCAGCCTCGGCGTCGGAGACACCATCGCCCCCAGCCGCCGGCTCGTCGCCTTCCACCGACTCGGCCAATGCGCCAGCTTCATCTTCCAGCGGCTCGTCCTGTGGCTCATCTACCCTGACAGTCTTGACCAGCCGCTCCTCATCGGCGGTCCGAATCAGCGTCACGCCCTGCGTGTTGCGCGAACTGATGGAGACCTCGGAGACGCGGGTACGCACCAGCGTGCCGCGATCGGTGATCAGCATCATCTCATCGTTGCTGCGCACCTGCATGGCCGCTACCAGTGCTCCGTTACGCGCGGTGGTCTGCATGGCAATGACACCCTGGCCGCCACGACCGCGAATCGGGAACTCCTCGAGCCGGGTACGCTTGCCGTAACCGTTTTCGGACGCCGTTAGGATGTAGATCTGCTCATCGCCGTCGCTCTCGACGCTCTCGGCATCCGCGTCGTTGTCCGCGTCGGCATCGATGGTCTGGCTCTGCGGGATGATCAGGCTGATCACCTCGGCACCCTCCAGCAGGCGCATGCCACGCACGCCGCGTGCGGTACGCCCCATCGACCTGACATTGCTCTCTTCGAAGCGGATCGCCTTGCCATTGGAGGAGAGCAGCATGACGTGATCGCTGCCAGAGGTAATGGCCGCACCGACCAGACGGTCACCTTCGTCCAGATCGAGCGCGATCAGGCCAACACTGCGGGGTCGCGAGAACTGATCCAGCGAGGTGCGCTTCACCGTACCGTTGGCGGTCGCGAAGAAGATGTAGCTTTCCGGATTGTACTCACGCACCGGAAGAATCGCGTTGATCGATTCACCCTCGTCCAGGGGCAGAAGGTTGACCATCGGCTTGCCGCGAGACCCCCGGCTGGCGTTGGGCATTTCGTAGGTCTTGAGCCAGTACACCTTGCCGCGGTTCGAGAACAGCAGCATCGTATCGTGCGTCGAGGCCACCACCAGATGCTCGATGACATCCTCGTCTTTCATGGTGGTCGCCGACTTGCCGCGCCCGCCACGCTTCTGCGCCTGATAGTCGGTGATCGGCTGCGTCTTGGCATAGCCGCCGCGGGAGAGCGTAACGACCATGTCCTCCTCGGCGATCAGATCTTCCATCTTCAGGTCGAGGCGACTGGTATGGATCTCGGTGCGGCGTTCGTCACCGTACTGGTCGCGAATCGCCTCGAGTTCTTCGCGAATGACCTCGAGCAGACGATCCGGTGACGCCAGGATATGGTTGAGTTCGGCAATCTTTTCGAGAATGCCGAGATACTCGTCGAGCAGCTTCTCGGTTTCGAGTCCGGTCAGGCGATGCAGGCGCAGCTCGAGGATCGCCTGGGCCTGGGCCGGCGAAAGCCGATATTGCGAACGATCGTCGTTGAGGCCAAAGCCCTCTTCCAGATCCTCCGGCTTGCAAGACGTCGCACCGGCGCGATCAAGCATGCCCGTCACCTGGCCAGGCTGCCATTCGCGGGTCAGCAACTTGTCTTTCGCCTCAGCGGCGTTCGACGACGCCTTGATCAGCTCGATCACCTCGTCGATGTTGGAGATCGCGACCGTCAACCCTTCGAGAATATGGCCGCGTTCGCGCGCCTTGCGCAGCTCGTAGAGCGTACGACGCGTCACCACTTCGCGGCGGTGGCGCACGAAGGCTTCCAGCAACTCCTTGAGATTCAGGGTCTTCGGCTGGCCATCGTCGAGCGCGACGATATTGATGCCGAACACGGTCTCGAGCTGGGTATGGGCGAAGAGGTTGTTGACCACCACATCCCCGGACTCCCCGCGCTTGATCTCGATCACCACGCGCAGACCATCCTTGTCGGACTCGTCGCGGAGTTCGGAAATGCCCTCGACGCGCTTGTCCTTCACCAGCTCGGCGATCTTTTCGATCAGACGCGCCTTGTTGACCTGGTACGGCAATTCGGTGACGACGATCTGTTCGCGCCCGCTCTTCTTGTCGAACTCGACCGTGTGCTTGGCGCGCACGTAAATACGGCCGCGACCGGTGCGGTAGGCCTCGAGAATACCGGCACGGCCGTTGATGATGCCGGCGGTCGGAAAGTCGGGGCCCGGGATGTACTCCATCAAGTCGTCGACCGAGAGCGTGTAGTCCTCGATCAGCGCCAGGCAACCGTTGATCACTTCCACCATGTTGTGCGGCGGAATGTTGGTCGCCATGCCGACCGCGATACCGGAAGCGCCGTTGATCAGCAGGTTCGGGACCTTGGTCGGCAGCACTTCGGGAATGCGTTCGGTACCGTCGTAGTTGTCGACCCAGTCGACGGTCTCCTTCTCGAGATCCGCCAGCAGTTCGTGCGAGAGGCGCGCCATGCGCACCTCGGTGTAACGCATGGCGGCGGCGTTGTCGCCGTCGATCGAGCCGAAGTTGCCCTGACCATCGACCAGGACATGGCGCATGGAGAAATGCTGCGCCATGCGGACGATGGTGTCATAGACCGCGCTGTCACCGTGGGGGTGATACTTACCGATCACGTCGCCGACCACACGCGCCGATTTCTTGTACGGCTTGTTCCAGTCGTTGCCGAGCTCGTGCATCGCGTAAAGCACGCGGCGATGCACCGGCTTCAGGCCATCGCGGACGTCGGGCAGTGCACGCCCGATAATGACGCTCATCGCGTAGTCCAGGTAGGACTGCTTGAGCTCATCCTCGATGTTGACTGGCAGAATTTCTCTGGCGATATCACCCATGGGTCGTCAAATCCTTTGCGCCGCTGCCACGATCGTCCGGCGACCGTGGCAGCGTTAATGAAGCCCCGACACCGCGACTGCCTGTTGCAGCCGCGCAATCCTCGGATCATACCATTTCAGGACTTCCAAAGGCAGGCATTGACGCGCCTCGAAAGGGTTTTCTAGGCAGAGGGCGGCGGGGTCACCAGCAGCGGTGACAGGCGCTCGTGCCACAAACCCTCCATCGGAATGGGGCGACCGTTGGCCTGATCGAGCAGCACGAAAGTCAACGTTGCCGCGACCACGACCTCGCCGGTGGCGCCGTGCACGATACGATGACCGACGCGACCGCTGCGCCCCCCGAGATGCGACAGCCAGGTTTCGACCTGAAGATCGTCGCTCATCACTGCCGCTCGGCGGTAGTCGATATTGAGGTTGACTGCCACCAGCGCGACGCCGGCCGCCAGAGACGCTGCGAAGTCAGGATGATTATCGACGAAGGCCCAGCGCCCCTCTTCCAGAAACTCCAGATACCGCGCGTGATTGACATGCCCATAACCGTCGAGGTGAAAGCCCCGTACGCGAACCTGAGTGACCGTGATGCGAGAATCCATGCTCTGACTCCTGTTGTCGTATCCCACGCCCGCCGGCGCTGCCCGTCGCGCGGCGACCACTGCTAAACCATACGCCCGTTTGAAACAACGCGACAGCTTCCGAAAGTCGACCTCGGTGGTAACGGCAAGGCCGTTTCGCCATAATGTGCGTCCTTTCAAACGGAACGGGCGTATGTGGTTCAAGCATTGTCATCTTTATCGCTGCCATGACGTCGAGGTTCTCTCGTTGGAGAACCTGGAGAGCGCACTGGCAGAGTTCGCGTTTCGCCCCGTCTCCCCTCGCGAGGCACGGCGCGTCGGCTGGAGTGCCCCTGCCGGCCGCCAGAGCGAACAACGCGCGCACGAAATCCAGGGACATCGTCTTCTGTCGATGCTGCGCCAGGAGCGCCTGCTGCCGGCGGCCGTCGTCAACGAAGAGGTCAACGAGCGTCGCGAGGCGCGCGAACAGGCCGAGGGCCAGCCTCTGACGCGCCGCGAGCGCCAGCTCCTCAAGGAGCAGGTGATGGACGAGCTGCTGCCGCAGGCCTTCACGCGGACGCAGCGCGTCGAGCTGTGGTGGGACACCCGGCGCCAGCTGATCGGCATCAACGCTTCCAGCCGCAAACGCGCCGAGGAAGTTCTCGATCTGCTGCGCCAGACGCTCGGTTCGCTCAAGGTCACGCCACTGGCAACCAAGACGCCGCCGGCTCGTGGCATGACCCAGTGGCTGAGCGACGTCAGCAGCCGTCCGGACGGCCTGCTCCTGGGCGACCAGGTCGAGCTGCGTGCCGCCGAGGACGACGGCGTGCTGCGCGCGCGCCAGGTCGATCTCGACAGCGAGGAGATTCAGTCGCTACTGGAGAACGGGCGCCAGGCCAGCCGGCTGGCGCTGGGCAGCGAAGGACAGCTGCGCACCGTGCTGCACGACGACCTGGCACTCAAATCCCTGCAATTCGACGACGCCCTGCTGGACGAAGCCAGCCAGAGTGAAGACGGCGACGACCCGGTCGTGCGTCTGGAAACGGATTTCGCGCTCATGTCACAGGCCCTGGCCACCTTTATCGAACAATTGATCGACTGGCTGGGCGGCGAGGCCGACCCATCAGCCCCGAACCCATGACGCAGAACGCCATCATCGACAAACCCAATAGCGCCGAGGCCGCCATCGACCTCGACCGCTTCGCCGACATTCGCCCCTATCACGACGACGAAGTCGCGACCGTTCTGGCGCGGCTCGCTCACGACAGTGAGTTGCTCAGCGCGATCACGCACTACCGACTGCCGCGCATGAGCCGCTTCGCACCACGCCTGGCGCGGGCGCTTGCCAGCTTTCGCCTGCAGCGAGAGATGCGCAACGTGACGACGATTCGCGATTTCCAGCTACGCATCGCCAACTACATGGCGCGCATGATCGCCAACACCACCCGCGGCTTCCACGTCGAGGGACTCGACAAGCTGTCGAAGGACGAAGGCTACCTGTTCATCGGCAACCATCGCGACATCGCTCTTGACCCGGCGTTCGTCAACTACGCCCTGCACGTCAAGGGCCACGACACCGTGCGCATCGCGATCGGCGACAACCTGCTGCAGAAACCCTTTGTGACCGACCTGATGCGGCTCAACAAAAGCTTCATCGTGCCGCGCTCGGTCAAGGGCAAACGCGCCATGCTGGCAGCCTATCAGTCGCTCTCCGGCTATATTCGCCACTCGATCACCGATGACAACCACTCGGTCTGGCTGGCGCAGCGTGAAGGCCGCGCCAAGGACGGCATCGACCGCACCGACAGCGCGATCGTCAAGATGCTGTGCATGGCGCGCCGCCTGGAAGAGGGCGACAACGACATCGGTAATGCCGTGCGTGAACTCAAGATCGTGCCCGTCTCGATCGGCTACGAATATGATCCGTGCGATATTCACAAGGCACGCGAGCTTCACGCCAAGGAGACCGATGGCCGCTACCAGAAAGTCGAATTCGAGGATATCCGCTCGATCGTGGCCGGAATCACTGGCGACAAGGGACGGGTCAAGCTCGTCTTCGGCACGCCACTGACGGCGGACCTGTCGACGCCCGACGACGTGGCCGCGGAGATCGATCGCCAGGTACTGGAAACCTACCCGCTGTTTGCCAGTCATCAGCTCGCACTGGCGGAGACCGGGCTCGCCCCGGATCTCGTCGATCTCTCCGACGTCACGCCGGAAGATCGCGAACGGTTTCAGGCACGCCTGGCATCGGTGCCTGCCCCGCTGCGCCAGCAGTGGCTACGGCAGTATGCCAATCCGATTCTCAATCGCGCCGGCCGCGCCTCCTCGCCGGATAGCTGAACCCTCTCGTCTCACCTGTATCGCCGGCCACGGTCGGCGATACCCTTCGTCATCAGCCGGCATGATCTGCCCGTCCATCAGGGCCAAGCTACCCTCTTACCTCCCTTCTCGCCCGACTGGATAACGTGCCCTCCCCCCATCTCAGCAATAGCCTCCCTGCGACACCCCTGCGACATTCCTTAGACACTCCGCCCTGGCATCGCGAACATTGTTTTCTTACAATGACATTAAGTTTAGCCGTCTAATTAGCTTGTTTAACGTTTCAGGCCAGTCTCATGGGCTCTCTACCCGATATTGACTCTTTTCCCCGAACACTGCCCGGCGACTCTCCGCTCACGCCACCACCGGACACCCCCATCCTGCTGCAACGCGGTGAAGGATTGCTCAAGGCCGATGTCGTGCTGACGGCCCATGATGGCGCCCCGGTCGTGCTGAAGGACTACCGTCGCTACGCCGGCACCTGGATGGCACTGCCCGCCCGCCTGCTGATCCGCCATGAAACGCGCATGCTGGAACGACTGCGCGATTGGCCGCATTCACCCAATGTGGTGGGCCATCTCGGCAAGCTGGCGATGCTGCTCGAGTACGTGCCGGGCGAAATGCTCAGCGAGTCGCTGGATCCGGCCAACCCGCTTTACTTTGCTCAGCTGATGACCGCACTGACATCGCTGCATGCCACGTCGATTGTGCATAACGATGTTCGCGGCTCCAACGTGATCGTTCATCGCGGCCGACTGGTATTGATCGACTTCGCCTCGGCGCTCTACCTGCCCGGTGGCAGACTGGTGCGCTTTCTGCTGAAGCCCATGCGACGTAGCGATATTTCCAGCGTGCTGAAGTTCAAGGCGCGCCTCACCGGCGAAGCCTTGACCGAAGAGGAGAAGCGACTCGGTCGCAAGCCGGAGTGGATCCGTACCCTGCAGCGCGTGTGGAAGAAGCGCCTGCTGCCGTACCTGAAGTCGCGTTTTGCCGGGCCGAACCGCCGGCGGTAACGCCAGCCTATCTCGGATACAGGCACGCTCCGGCGTCGGCGTGCCAGGCCGCGGTCATAGCAGAAACCATCCGACCGATCCTATTTGCGCCAGAAGAACGGCATCAGCAGCACCAGCACCGTCAGGATCTCCAGGCGCCCCATCAGCATGCCCACGCAGAGCAGCCACTTGGCGGCATCCGGCAAGCTGGCGAAATTACCCGACGGGCCGATGACCTCGCCAAGACCGGGGCCGACGTTGGTCAGCGCCGTGGAGGCGCCTGTGATCGCCGTCACCATGTCCAGGCCGAGCGCGGCCAGCGCCAGCGACAGCACCGCCACCGTCAGGAAAAAGAAGAACGAGAAGGCAATGACCGCTCGCACGACCTCGTCATTGAGCGGACGACCATTGTAGCGCTGGGCAAAGACACCACTGGGATGAACCAGATAGCGCAACTGATTGACCAGCATCAACACGCCAATCTGGAAACGGAATATCTTGATGCCGCCACTGGTCGATCCGCTACAACCGCCGACGAAGGTAATGAAGAAGAAGGTGGTGACCGCTAGCGGCCCCCACTGCGTATAGTCGTCGCTGGCATAGCCGGTGGTGGTCACCACCGAAATCACGTTGAACGCGACCTCCGTCAAGGCTTCAAAAGGCGACTCGGTGAATGCCAGCGTGCGATAGAGCGTCAGCGCGGCGATGACCAGTGCCAGCAGTACCAGCAGGCCGCGCACCTGCTGATCCCGCCACAGCGCGCCGCGACTGTCGCGCAGCAGCCGAATGTAGAGCACGAACGGCAGCGCCCCGGCGAGCATGAACAGGCAGCCCAGCCAAAGAATCAGTGGGCGGTCGTGATAGATGCCGAAGGAAGCATCGTAGTTGGCAAAACCACCGGTGGAGACCGAGCTCATGGCATGCACGATGGCATCCAGCATGCCCATGCCGGCCCAGCGATAGCTCAGGAAGGCAACCAGAGTAAAGCCGAGATAGATGATCGTCGACGCCTTGGCGATGCCACCGGCACGGGGCAGCACCTTGTCCGACCAGTCCGAAGATTCGGTCTGAAACAGCCGCATACCGCCGACTTTCAGAAACGGCAGAATGGCGATTGCCATGACAATAATGCCGATGCCGCCGAACCACTGCATCAGGCCGCGCCAAAGCTTCAGGCCATCCGAAAGGTGCTCGATGCCGGAAAGCACCGTCGAACCGGTCGTGGTGATCGCCGAGACCGACTCGAAGACCGCATCGCTGAACGAGAGCTGCGGCGCCCCCAGCACCAGCGGCAGGCTGGCGAAGGCACTGATCAGCACCCAGCTCAGCGTCGTCAGGATAAACATGTGGCGAGTCTTCAACTCCACCGGCGCACGCCACGTCCAGATCAGCAGCGTCACCGAGACCAGCGCGACCAACCCCATCGATTGCAGAAAGGCCCACAGATCGGGGTCATTCTCCATCCCCAGCAGAACAATCGGCGGCAGCATGAACAGCGCCAACACCAGTAACAGCAGAGCCAGAATCTTGAAAATCGGTTTGGCGTCTCGCAACGTTCTCTCCCCTGCCGCACGGCCTTCCCTGATTTGCCGACCCGCCACGCAAGGTAACCATTTGCCTGACGGCTCACGCGGGAAGCGATCATAGCCAAAGCCGCAACGGAACACACGGGCAGAACGCCCTTCGATACGAGGGACAAGCTCATCAACGCCTTGGCGCGGTGTGCTATCGTGTCGCCAACGACAACCTTCACGGGCGCGCGAGACTGCGTCCGTCGACCACGAATCCCCGCGGGAGAGAGAGCATGAGTTCGGCATCGGAAATGCAGAAGGTGCGCATCATTCACGAACTGCGCGCCTTCATCAAGAAACTGCTGCAGGAGCCGGGTATTCTGGAGTCCTCGCTCGAGATCGCCAAACGGCACTCTGACGGCAGCAATGATCCCAAGGCGTGGGCCGCCATCGCCAATGAGATCTCCGCCACCACCAGCGTGCATATCCCGGAAGACCCGACGGAACACTCGGATGCCGACAAGCTGTTTCTCGAAGTGCTACGGGAAGTGGTCGGAGAGGAGAAGGCGCTTTATTGAAGCGCGGATTTTTTTAAGCTTACGCTTAAAGAAGGCCGGCGAAAGCCGGCCTTTAAAAGACGCTTATGCCGAGCAGCCATCCGGTGCGAAATCCGAATCCATGTTCTCGGTGGTACACTGCCAACCCTCGTTTTCATCCCTAGTTAGCCGAATAGAAGGCGCACCGCCGTCTTGCAAAGCAGTGGAATACGTTGGCGCTCCATCTCCGTTCAGCGCGCTCCCTCCTCCAAAACTGTAAACCAACGAAGGCGTTGTGGACGCCGGCTGCTCTACGCTGATTTCTCCGTACGCTTGTTGACTAGCAACCCCCAAGTTGCCATCTACCGCCTCTTCTCCATCTGAGGCATCGCTGGAAAATTGAAGTATCTCCCCTTGCTGTACCCCAATTTCTGCTTGGGTCACAATTCCACGTAACGTGGCGTAAGCTGCGGTAGCCTGAGATCGAGCAATGTAGTTCTGGTATTGCGGAATCGCGATCGCCGCTAGAACACCGATGATTGCGACAACAATTAACAGCTCGATCAGCGTAAAGCCGCTCTGCCGATGTCCCTGCTGCCCCTGTTTGGCTTGCTGCATATGAGGTTCCCTGTCCTGATTCGGTGGTCTGGAGCCCGGATTTGCCGATGGAAGCCTCATCACGACAGGACAACGCCCATCCAAACGGCCATCCGGTTGATACATAAAATTACACTCAATCACGTATCAACACCACTTATCGGCGCCTCGGTCAAAATCCTTAAAGAAAACGCCAAGCTAGCCGATAGGACGGCCGTTAAGCCGGATTCACGGCCTTCCCGATCAAGGCGCCTCTCCATGCAGGAAGCTTCCTCCTCCAGGACCCACCGCGGTCTCGCCAAGCGGTTTATCGACCGCGGCCTGATCGATACCGCCAGCTGCGAGCGCGCCTTCGACGAGGCCGCCGAGGCCCAGCAGACCCTGATGGAATTTCTGGTGCGCAACGGGCGCATCGATCCGCATGAGGCCGGCGTCCTGGCCGCCCATGAATATGGCATGCCGTTTCTGGATCTGACCCACGTCGACTGGCAGCGCCTGCCGTTCGTCGAGCCGGTCGCGGACAAAGTCGCCCAACGCTATGGCGTGCTGCCATTGGCGCGCAACGAGCGTCGCCTGACCGTGGCCGTCGCCTTTCCTTCCATGCTGGCCAAGCTTGACGAACTGCAGTTCACCACCGGACTGGCGATCGAAGGCGTTCTGGTCGCCTTCGATCAACTCGAACGCGCGCTCACGCGACAGCATCGACACCAGGAACACTCGGGCATGCTAGAGGCGCTCGACGAAGCCAGCGAATCGCTGACGCTCGACAACAGCGAGGTCGACCTCGAGCGAGAGGCGGCCGCACTCGGCGATAGCGACGGCGACGAGCCGGTCGTGCGCTTCGTCAACCGCATCCTGCACGACGCGATCCAGCGCGGGGCCTCGGACATTCACTTCGAACCCTACGAATCGAGCTACCGTATCCGCTTTCGCGTCGACGGCATGCTGCTGGAGATCGCGCGCCCCCCGCTCTCGCTGCGCACCCGGCTGGCCGCGCGACTCAAGGTGATGGCACGCTTGGACATCTCCGAACGGCGTCTGCCACAGGACGGCTCGATGAAGCTGCGCGTCGATGCCAGCCACGCCATCGACTTCCGCGTCAACACGCTGCCGACGGTGTTCGGCGAAAAAGTCGTCATGCGCCTGCTCGATGCCCGCTCCGCCGACTGGGGCATCGACGCCCTCGGTTTCAGCGCCGAACAACGGACGCTCTTCGAAACCGCCCTGGCGGCGCCCCAGGGGATGATCCTCGTGACCGGGCCGACCGGTAGCGGCAAGACCGTCACGCTCTATACCGGTCTCAACGTCCTTAATACCGAAGCACGCAATATCTCCACGGCTGAGGACCCGGTCGAACTCAAGGTGCCGGGCGTCAACCAGGTCAATGTGCAGCCGCGTATCGGCCTGGATTTCGCCAGCGCGCTGCGAGCCTTTCTGCGTCAGGACCCGGATGTCGTCATGGTCGGCGAGATTCGCGATCTGGAAACCGCAGAGATCGCTGTCAAAGCGGCGCAGACCGGTCACCTGGTTCTCTCCACGCTACACACCAACTCCGCCGCGGAAACTCTGACGCGCCTGCGAAACATGGGCGTGGAAAGTTTCAACATTGCCAGCTCCGTGTCGCTGATCATCGCCCAGCGTCTGGCTCGCCGCCTCTGCCCTCGCTGCCGGCAGCCGGCAGAGATACCGGCGGAGGTATGGCGCCGCGAAGGTGTCGACGCCGCACGGCTTGCCGACGCCACGCCCTACCGCGCCGTCGGCTGCGACCACTGCACGCTGGGCTACAAGGGGCGTATCGGCCTGTATGAAGTGGTACCCGTCGATCATGACATGCGCCAGATGATCATGAGCGAGGCCCACGCGGCAGAGCTCGCAGGCCTCGCCCGAGAAGCGGGCTGTCCGAGCCTGCGCCAGAGCGGTATCGACAGGGTGCTCGAGGGCATGACCACGCTGGAAGAGATCAGTCGCGTAACGACCGGCTGACAAGGGCCGCAAGCTCGCTCCCGATACCGCCGAGCGCCTGATACTGCAGGCCGCATGAGCGGATCGGTCGTTTCGATTTTGACGCCAACGCGACGTTGTTCACGCCGACGTGACGATGGCAATGGGGACACCAGCACATGGCTACTTTGCACAAGACACCCAAACGGGTCGTCATGCACCGCTGGCACTGGCGGGGCAAGAACCTGCGCGGCGAGACCGTCAGCGGCGAGCTGGTGGCTGCCGACGCGACAGAGGTGCGCAAGGAACTGGCGCGTCAAAAGATTATCGTCAAGCGGGTCACGCGCAAAACGGGACTGTTCGGCCTTGGCCGCATTCGTTCCCGCGACGTCACCCTGTTCGCACGCCAGATGGCGACCATGATTCGCGCCGGCATCCCCTTGCTGCAGGCCTGTCGCGTGGTCGCGGAAACCCTGAAGAATCCGGCCATGCGCAATCTGGTCGAAAACCTGGCCAACGATATCAGTGCCGGTGCCAGCTTTTCGGAGGCGCTATCGCGGCATCCAGCGCGCTTTGATCGAATGTTCATCGCCATGGTGGCCGCCGGCGAACAGGCCGGTGCACTCGACCGCATGCTCGAGCGCATCGCCAGCTACCGCGAGAAGATCGAGACACTGAAGGGACGGATTCGCAAGGCACTCTACTACCCCACCGCCGTCATCGCCGTGGGTATCGGCGTCACCGCCCTCTTGTTGATTAAAGTGGTACCGCAGTTCGAGAGTCTGTTTGCCAGCTTCGGCGCTGACCTGCCCGCCTTCACGCGGATGACGATCCACCTCTCCGAACTGGCGCAGGCTTACTGGTGGCAGGCCATTCTGGCGATGATAGCCGCCGGGTTCCTGCTCAAGCATCTCGCCAGCCGCTCGGACACCTTCGCTTACCGGCTGCACGCGCTGCTGCTGCGCCTGCCGGTGCTGGGCAATATCGTCGACAAGGGATCGATCGCCCGTTTCTCGCGCACCTTGGCAACGACCTTCAGCGCCGGCATCCCGCTGGTCGAGGCGCTCGAGACCGCCACCGGCGCCACCGGCAACCGGGTCCATCAACGTGCACTGACCAACATTCGCGAAGACGTCGGCAACGGTCAGCAGCTTAACTTCGCCATGCGCCGCACGCGCGTGTTTCCGATCATGGCAGTACAGATGGTCAGTATCGGCGAAGAGGCCGGCGAACTGGAGACCATGCTCGACAAGGTTGCGGAGTTCTACGAGGAGGAGGTCGACAACCAGGTCGATGCCCTGACCTCCCTGCTGGAACCCTTGATTATCGTGGTGCTCGGCGTGCTGGTGGGCGGACTGGTGACCTCCATGTATCTACCCATTTTCCAGATGGGCTCCGCCATCTAGCAACTGAACGGCGCTCGCTCGACCGGTTGCCTGCCCAGAAACGCCGGGGAACGGCAAGGGAGAAGAACCCGCAACCAAAGCCCAGCCGAGGACTCCCCATCCGGCCACAAGGACAAGTCGTCGCGTCGTTTTTTCGGTAACCACGGCCTGTCTGGCATCCGGTTCAGGGTCGTGGGGCACGCTTGACCATCGCGATGCGTTACCCTAAGCCCCTCTATTGATCCGTCTTGCTGGAGTTTCCGTTGTTCCCATTGTCTCCTCTGCTGACCTGGCCGCTGGCCTTCGTGCTCGGCGCCGTGCTCGGCAGCTTTCTCAACGTGGTCATCGTGCGCTTGCCGGTGATGCTGATGCGCCGCTGGCGCACCGAGGCCCAAGAAGCCCTGGCGCTAGAACCGGACAGCATGCCGACCTACAATCTGGCGACGCCCCGCTCCCACTGCCCGGGCTGCGGCCACTTCATCGCCTGGCACGACAACCTGCCGGTGATTGGCTGGCTCAAGCGCCGCGGGCGCTGCGCGGCCTGCGGCACGCGCATCAGCATCCAGTATCCGATGATCGAACTGATCGCCGCGACGCTGGCCTTGGCCATCGTCGCCGGACACGGGGTGAGCTGGGCCAGCCTGTGGCTGCTCGGTGCCTGCCTGGCGCTGCTGGCCCTGGCGGTCATCGACTGGCGCACGCAGCTGCTGCCCGATGCGATCACGCTGCCGCTCCTGTGGGCCGGGTTGCTCTATCAGTGGCTGTTCGCGCCGTGGCAGCTGGAAGGCGCCGTTTTAGGTGCCGTCTCCGGCTATCTGTCGCTCTGGCTGGTCTACTGGCTGTTCAAGTTCGCCACCGGAAAAGAAGGAATGGGCTACGGAGACTTCAAGCTGATGGCCGCCCTGGGGGCCTGGCTCGGCTGGCAGGCGCTGCCCCTGCTGCTGCTGCTGTCGGCCGGCGTCGGAGCGCTGGTAGGCATGACGTTGATAGCGACTCGTCGCCAACAGCGCGACCAACCGCTCCCCTTCGGCCCGTTCATCGCACTGGCCGGCTGGATTGCGCTACTGGTCGGCGAGCCACTGCTACACGGCTATCGTGCGCTGCTGCTGGGAGGCATCTGATGCCCATACCGACACCCTCGCGACACGTCCCGGTCATCGGGCTGACCGGCGGTATCGGCGCGGGCAAGAGCGCGGTGGCACGCTGCTTCGGCGAGCATGGCGTTGGCTGGGTCGACGCCGACGATGTGGCCCGCGAGATCGTGATGCCGGGAGAACCGGCGCTTGCCGAGATCGTCTCGCGTCACGGACCGGCGATTCTGCAGGCTGACGGCCAGCTCGACCGTCGAGCCCTGCGCAACCGCGTCTTCGAGGACCCGGTAGAGCGGCGCTGGCTCGAGCAGACCACGCATCCGCGTATTCGCCAGCGCCTACACGACCATCTACAGCGCCTGCGCGAGAGCGGTTCGCCCTACTGCCTGCTGGTCTCGCCGCTGCTGATCGAGACCGATCAGCGACAGATAGTCGACCGGATATTGGTCGTGGATGTGCCGGAGGCGACCCAACTGGCGCGTACCGCCACACGCGACGGCGTGGAACACCGACAGATCGAGGCGATCATGGCCGCGCAGAGCTCGCGCGACACCCGCCTTGCAGCGGCCGATGACGTCATCGACAATAGCGGTGATCGACAATCCCTGCAGACTCAAGTCGACCGGTTGGACGCATATTATCGCCAGCTGGCGTCGTCATTCTCGAGAATTCATCAGCCATGAACCAACGCAACGATCACTCCGATGATCGCGACGTGCTGACCGTGCGTTGCCCGCAGTGCCAGACCGCCGTGGCCTGGTCCACCGACAACCCCTACCGGCCTTTCTGCTCTAAACGCTGCCGCCTGATTGATCTCGGCGCCTGGGCCGACGGTTCGCACCGCATCCCCGGCGAACCGCACATGGACGAAACCGAGCTCGATACCCTGATCGACAAGCTGGAGCGCGGCGAGTAGCCGTCACACCCGCGTTTCGATCAACCAGACGAGAGAATCCGAGCGAGGCAGTCCAAACAAGGCAGCCTAAACGACAACGCCGCACCCTTGGGTGCGGCGTTGTCGTCATCAGGATGGCCAGTCACCCGGCCGGCTCACCGACAACCAAGCTTAGGCGTCGTCGCGCCAGAAGTCGCGAATCGAGGCGATCCCCTGCGCGCCCACGCCGCGCGCCTGATTGGCGTGGTGGCGTGTCATGCCACCCAGCGCAAAGACCGGCATCGCCGCGGTTTCCACCATCTGCTGGAAGTCGTGCCAGCCCAGCGTGATCACACCCGGATGCGAAGGCGTCGGCGCCAGTGGCGATAGCGTGACGAAATCACAGTCGAGGCGACCGGCTTGAGTCAGTTGTTCGTCGTCATGGGTCGAGGCGCCCAGCCATTTATGCGCCGGAATCGGGCGCCCCTTGAGCGCCATCAGCCGTGCGCTGGTCAGATGGATGCCGTCGGCGTCGACACGCTCGAGCCACGCCGGGTCGGCGTTCAGCAACAGCTTGGCACCATGCTCTCGGCACAACGCCAGCGTCTTCTCTGCCCGCACCTGGTAAGCCTCGTCGTCGAGACCCTTGGCGCGCAGCTGAACCAGGCGAATGCCATCTTCCTTCAGTGCCCGCTCCAGCCGCTGCAGAAAGACCTCGTCGCTCACCTCCTCGGCGGTGATGAGGTACTCCTGCGGCAGCGCGACGGCGCGCAGAATCGGTAGGTTGGCCGCCGGAAAAGGGTAGTTCGGCAGTTCATCGACATCGACCCAGCGCACCGGCTGGCCTTCGCGGCCGTAGGGCTCACCCTCGTATTCACGCACCTGCCAGACATCGAGCAGAATATGCTTGTCGGCATACTCGTGATGCACACGGATCAGCGGCTGTGCGCGCTGAATCTCGATACCGAGCTCCTCGCTCAACTCCCGCTTGAGCGCCTCGAAGCCGGTCTCGTAGGGCGCCAACTTGCCCCCCGGGAACTCCCAAAGACCGCCTTGATCGACGGTTGCCGGCCGTCTGGCGATCAGTACCCGGCCATCGCCACGGACGATGGCGGCGGCCGCTACATGGACCCGTCTCTTGATCATCTTGCTAAGTCTCTCGAACCACTGAACTGGGTTGGATGGAAAGGATCAGCTGCGGTAATCCGCATTGATCGATACGTAGTCGTGGGACAGATCCGATGTCCATACCGTGGCGGCTTCCTCGCCACGGCCTAGCCGAATGCGGATGATGATCTCTTCCTGAGCCATCACTCGACTGCCCGCGTCCTCGGTATAACTCTCGGCGCGACCGCCATGTTCGACCAGACGCACATCGCCCAGGTCGATCACGATCCGCTCGACGTCCAGGTTCGCCACGGGCGCGCGCCCGACCGCTGCCAGGATTCGCCCCCAGTTGGCGTCGGAAGCGTAGATCGCCGTCTTCACCAGTGGCGAGTGCGCCACCGTAAAGGCCACGGCACGCGCCTCTTCCACACTACCGGCCTCTTCGACCGCGAGCGTAACGAACTTGGTCGCCCCTTCGGCATCCCGAATAATCGCCTGGGCCAGCTCGGTCAGCACCCGCGTCAGCGCCTCGCGGAAGCGGGCCTCGTCGTCCGCCGTTGTCACGGAGGCACCACGCCCGGTGGCGATCAACGTGCAGGCGTCGTTGGTCGAGGTATCGGAATCCACGGTGATCGAATTGAACGATACCTTCACGGCATCGCGCAGCCACGCCTGCAGCTTGGCCGGCTCGACCGTCGCGTCACAGGCCACGAAGCCGAGCATCGTCGCCATGTTGGGCTGGATCATGCCCGAGCCCTTGCTGATCCCGTTGATCGTGACCGTACCACCGCTGAGTTCGACCTGCGTCGTGGCCCCCTTGGGGCGAGTATCGGTGGTCAGAATGCCTTCCGCCGCACTGGCCCAGTGCCGTTCGTCGAGTGCCGCGAAAGCTTGTGGCAGACCCGCGGCGATACGCTCGACCGGCAGCGGTTCACCGATGACCCCGGTGGAAAACGGCAGCACCTGCTGTCCACTCACGCCAGCCAGTTCGGCCAGGGCCTGACAGCAGCGCTCGGCATCCTGTTGCCCGCGCGCGCCGGTACCGGCATTGGCATTGCCGGTATTGACGAGCAGATAGCGGGGCGCCGCCTGCCCCAGATGATCGCGTGCCACGTGAACCGGTGCGGCACAGAAGGCGTTGCGCGTGAAGGTTGCCGCCACCGCCGCCCCGTCGGGAATCTCGATAACCACGAGATCGCGACGATCCGGTTTCTTGATACCGGCCATCGCCGAGCCCAGCCGAACACCCTCGATCACCGGCATCTCGGGGAATATCGCCTCGCCTACTGCCATGTCGTCCTCTCCTCGCGGGCACGCCAGCGGCGTGCCGTGACTGTCTCAGTTCAGCTTGCCGTGACACTGCTTGTATTTCTTGCCGGACCCGCACGGGCAAGGATCGTTACGCCCCACCTTGGGCCCCTCGCGACGCACCGGCTGCGCGTTCTCGTCACCTTCGGCCGACGCGGGCTCCGCGCCTTCGGCGGTCTCCTGAGCGGCGGCGATGGCTTCTTCGTGCACCGACTGGCTGGCCGCCTTCTCGCGCTCCAGCGCCTCACGCCGCTGACGTTCGAGATCTTCGACCTCTTCCTGACGGCGGACCTGAACATGGCTGAGGATGCGCGTGACGTCATGCTTGATGTTGTAGAGCAGCGACTGGAACAGCTCGAAGGCCTCGCGCTTGTACTCCTGCTTGGGATTCTTCTGGGCGTAGCCGCGCAGGTGAATACCGCGACGCAGGTGATCCATCGACTGCAGATGCTCCTTCCAGCGCGTGTCGAGCACCTGCAGCATCACCTGCTTCTCGAAGCGGCGCATCATCTCTTCGCCGATCGCCTCGACCTTGGCTGCATATTGGCCGCGATGCTGATCGAGCAAGCGCTGGCGCAGCAGTTCCTCGTTGAAATGCGGATCTTCCTCGGCCCACTGCTCCAGCGGCAAATCGAGGTTGAACGCCTGCTTGAGCTGATCCTGGAGACCGGCCAGCTCCCACTGCTCCGGCAGGCTCTGCGGCGGCACGTACTCGGCGATAGTCTGCACTAGCACCTCGTCGCGGATGCTGGCCACGTTATCGGAGATATCATCGGCCGCGAGGATTTCGTCGCGCTGATCGTAGATGACCCGGCGCTGATCGTTGGCGACATCATCGTACTCGAGCAGCTGCTTGCGGATGTCGAAGTTGCGACCTTCGACCTTCTTCTGTGCCCGCTCGACGGCATTGGAAACCATCTTGTGCTCGATCGCCTCGCCGCGCTCGAGGCCCAGCGCCCCCATGAGACGCTGCACGCGATCGGACCCGAACAGGCGCATCAGATTGTCTTCCAGTGACAGGAAGAAACGGGTCGACCCTGGATCGCCCTGGCGTCCCGAACGGCCACGCAGCTGGTTGTCGATACGCCGCGACTCGTGACGCTCGGAGCCGATCACGTGCAGACCGCCAGCTTCCAGCACCGCGTCGTGGCGCTGCTGCCATTCGGCCTTGAGCTCGGCGATCTGTGCGTCGCTCGGCGATTCGAGCTTGGCCACCTCGGCTTCCCAGTTACCGCCGAGCACGATGTCGGTGCCACGTCCGGCCATGTTGGTGGCGATCGTGACCGCCCCCGGCCGACCGGCCTGCGCGATGATCTCCGCCTCGCTGTCGTGCTGCTTGGCGTTGAGAACATTGTGAGGGATCTTCTGGTCCCGCATCAGCTTGGCAAGGTATTCGGACGTTTCGATCGATGCCGTCCCCACCAGCACCGGGCGTTCGGCCTCGCGCTGCGTCTTGACGTCCTCGATGATCGCCTCGAACTTCTCTTCGGCGCTCATATAGACCAGATCGTTCAGGTCCTGACGCGCCAACGGCCGGTTGGTCGGGATGATCAGGACGTCGAGACCGTAGATATGGTTGAACTCGAACGCTTCGGTGTCGGCCGTCCCGGTCATGCCGGCCAGCTTGTCGTAAAGGCGGAAGTAGTTCTGGAACGTGGTCGAGGCCAGCGTCTGGCTTTCGCGCTGGATCGGTACGTTCTCCTTCGCCTCGACGGCCTGGTGCAGACCTTCCGACCAGCGCCGTCCCGGCATCGTGCGGCCGGTGTGCTCATCGACGATCACGACCTGGTTGTTCGAGACGATATAGTCGACATCGCGCTGATAGAGACAGCGGGCTCGCAGGGCAGAGTGAATATGCTGCAGCAGCCCCAGATTCTGCGCCGCGTAGAGCGAGTCATCCGTCTTCAGAAGACCGGCGTCGCGCATCAATTGCTCGACCTTCTGGTGCCCCTCCTCGGTGAGCTCGACCTGCTTTTGCTTCTCGTCGACGAGGAAGTCGCCGCTGCTCGGATCCTCCTCGTCGGTGCACTGTACGAGCTGGCCCGAAAGACCGTGAATGGTGCGGTAGAGCTCGACATCCTCCTCGACGGGACCGGAGATGATCAACGGTGTCCGCGCCTCGTCGATCAGAATCGAGTCGACCTCATCGATAATCGCGAAATGAAGCGGACGCTGGACCTTGTCCTGCATCGAGAACGCCATGTTGTCGCGCAGATAGTCGAAGCCGTATTCGTTGTTGGTACCGTAGGTGATATCGCAGGCGTAGGCCTGACGCTTCTCCTCGTTGGGCTGGCCGGAGGCGATCACGCCGACCGACAGGCCCAGAAATTCGTAGAGCGGACGCATCCAGTTCGCATCACGACTGGCGAGATAGTCGTTGACCGTGACCACGTGCACGCCTTTGCCGCGCAGGGCATTGAAGTAGACCGCCAGCGTGCCGACCAGCGTCTTGCCCTCACCGGTCTTCATCTCGGCGATGCGCCCCTCGTGCAGGGCCATGCCGCCGACCATCTGCACATCGAAATGGCGCATACCGAGCACGCGCTGGCTCGCCTCGCGCACCACGGCAAAGGCTTCGGCCAGTAGCGCGTCGTGTTTCTCGCCGGCGTCGAGACGCTGACGGAATTCGGCGGTCTTGGCGGCAAGCGCCTGGTCGTCCAGCGAGGAAATCGACGCCTCGAGCGCGTTGATCGCGGCGACCTGCTTGTGCATCCGTTTGACTTCACGGTCGTTCTTGGAACCGACCAGTTTGCGTACCAATACGTTCAACATGATGTTTTCCTGCGAGATTCAGAGGCAACGATGCCAGGCGGCACCCCTGCCGGTAACAATGAAACGACGAATCCTGAATCAGGCAGGTCGTGGCGGGCCACGCCGGGAGAGCACATCGTGCGCCGCGCTCGGCACGCGCCATGGCGGTGGGCCGGGCAGGATGAACTGCAACGACGAGCGGAAGCGTATTACGGGACGCGGATGAATGGGCGACTTGGCGGCCCGGCGGGACTCGGCACGAATCGCCTCCGGCGCCATCAGGTAGACCTGCGTCAGGCGCTCGGCGAGCCGCATCGCCTCCGCATGCACCAGGCCGGCGGGCAACAGGCAGCCGACCAGCACACTGGCCAGCCACCAATGGGCTCGCTGCCGGGGGCGCCAGATGGCGCCGCGCTGACCGGACTGCGCTGGGACCGAAGTCATGCTGTCGACGAACTCCGCGTCGTGATAGGTTAGGCGGGTCACTCCCCACCGCGTGCAAGCCGATGAGTATAAAGGCTAAGCGTTTTCGAGCCCAGCCCGTTTCCCGACTCCTCGACCAGCCCGGCGGGCTGGGAGACGTCATGCGCATGGCCGCGATGATCGAACGCGCTCAACACCACCTGCGCGCCAATGTGCCACCGGACGTGGCGGCACATATCCATGTCGGCGGCTATCATCAAGGCGTACTGACACTGATTACCGATCGCGCAGCCTGGCTGACCTGGTTGCGCTACGAGCAACCGCGCCTGCTGCAGTTGCTGCATCAGCTGCCGGGATTCGAGGCCGTGATGAAGCTGTCACTCAAGGTGCGTCCGGTTCGACCGGTCAAGATCGCCACCCGCCAACATCGCCAACTGTCACCCGCCGGTGCCGACGCCCTGAGACACTGTGCTGAAGGGCTGGAAGACTCCCCGCTCAAGCGCTCACTGACGCGGCTCGCCGCCCACGGCGACACCGACACCGACACCGACACCGACACATAAGCGCACACTCGTTCCGCGACGCTCGATACCGTCCTTCCGAATTCGCGAGAACGCGCCTAACGCCCTGATCGAACCGCCTTAACGCAAAACGCCGCCGACGAAAATCGTCGGCGGCGTCAGCAACATCACACCCGCAGGGGAACATTACGCCATCGCAGGTGCCGCGTAGGAGATAGGGGCCGGCTGACTGGCCTCTTCGAACGTCACGATCTCGTAGGCATCCGGCTGTGCCAGCAGTTCGCGGCAGAGCTGGTTGTTGAGGCCGTGACCAGACTTGTAGCCGCGGAACTCGCCGATCAAGCTATGCCCCAGCTGGTAAAGATCGCCGATGGCATCCAGCATCTTGTGCTTGACGAACTCATCTTCGTAACGCAGGCCATCCTGGTTCACGATGCGGTAGTCGTCGACTACGATAGCGTTGTCCAAGCTTCCGCCCAATGCCAGATTCTGTGAACGCAGGAACTCAAGGTCACGCATGAAGCCGAACGTCCGCGCGCGCGACACCTCCTTGACAAAAGAGGTCGTGGAAAAATCCACGCTGGCCGTCTGCTTCTGCTGCTCGAAAACGGGGTGGTCGAAGTCGATGGCAAAACTGACCTTGAAGCCACTATGCGGCAAGAAGGTCGCCCGCTTGCCATCATCCGTCACCGTTACTTCCCGCTTGATGCGAATGAACTGCTTCGGCGCCGCCTGCTCGGCAATACCGGCAGACTGAATCAGGAAAACGAACGGGCCGGCGCTACCGTCCATGATCGGTACTTCCGCAGCACTCAATTCAACGTAGGCATTGTCGATACCCAAACCCGCAAACGCGGACATCAGGTGTTCCACCGTCGCCACTTTCACCCCATCCTGTGACAGCGCCGTGCACAGGGTGGTATCAGTCACGCACTGGGCGTCGGCCGGAATGTAAACGACGGGGTCCAGATCGGTACGCACGAACACGATACCCGTATTGGGTGCCGCCGGTCGCAGCGTCAGATACACTTTTTCTCCGGAATGGAGCCCCACGCCCGTGGCGCGGATCGTGTTCTGCAACGTTCGTTGTTTGATCATGGCATCGACCTGGCAGTCAAATAGTTTGGAAACGGTGTTCACTATAACATCAACACCTCTCTCCGACAAACAGTTCAACGTGACAGAATGATGACGCCGATCAACACCGACGCATCAATCCGCCTGACGTCGCAAGAATGCCGGGATATCGAGGTAGTCGTCCATCTCGGACGCCTTGCGCTTCTCCGGCTGGGGCTTCTTCGCCGCGGCCTCCTGCTCGGCGCGCGCAGCCTGCTGACGCATGACGGCCGGCTGCTGCAGCTTGCGATAATCGGTCGGCTCGGGGCGTGAAGCCGGCGTCTCGCGCGGAATGGCTTTTTCCTGCTGCGCGTCCAGCCCGGCGGCAACAACGGTCACGCGCAGCTCGTCGGACATTTCCATATCGATGGACGTCCCCACCACGATGGTCGCGTCCTGAGAAGCGAACTCCTGAACGGTTGCGCCGACGTCGTTGAATTCGCCGATGGAGAGATCGGGACCAGCAGTGATATTGACCAGGATACCGCGGGCACCGTGCAGGTCGATATCTTCCAGCAGCGGGCTGCGGATCGCCTTTTCGGCCGCTTCACGCGCACGATTCTCACCCGTGGCCGCGCCGGTGCCCATCATGGCCATGCCCATCTCGGACATCACGGTGCGCACGTCAGCAAAGTCGACGTTGATGATACCCGGGCTGGTGATCAGCTCGGCGATTCCCTGAACGGCCCCCAGCAGCACGTCATTGGCTGCACTGAAGGCGGTCAGCAGACTGGCATTCTTGCCCAGGACGGAGAGCAACTTCTCGTTGGGGATGGTGATCAGCGAGTCGACGTATTCGGACAGCGCCTTCATCCCTTCCTCGGCGGCACGCATGCGCTTCGGTCCCTCGAACGGGAACGGACGCGTGACGACCGCCACGGTCAGAATACCCAGCTCTTTGGCGACCTGGGCGACGACGGGGGCGCCACCGGTGCCAGTACCGCCGCCCATGCCGGCAGTAATGAAAACCATATCGGCGCCCTGAAGCATCTCGGCAATGCGCTCGCGATCTTCCATCGCAGCCTGGCGCCCCACCTCGGGGTTGGCGCCGGCGCCTAGCCCCTTGGTAATCTCGCCACCAAGCTGCAGGACAGTCTTGGCGGCCACTCGCTTGAGGGCCTGGGCATCGGTGTTGGCGCAGATGAACTCGACGCCTTCGATATTGCTCTCGACCATGTGGTTGACGGCGTTACCGCCGCCGCCGCCGACACCGATGACCTTGATGACTGCACTACTGGAAGGTGCATTATCTACTAGTTCGAACATTGCCCCGTCTCCAAGACCGCTTGCGGCCTGTCAGAAATTTCCTTTAAACCAGCCTTTGAGTCGCTCCAGCGACGAGACCTCATCCTTGGTACCGCGCCGGGGAAGTGAATCTTCCCGTTGAGGCTGGGCTGATACTGCGCGAGAGTGCTTGGCGTCTTGCATTCCGTAGAGTAGCAAACCTACCCCCGTCGAATAAATCGGGTTACGTACCACGTCGGCCAAGCCCCGGACGTTGTACGGACAGGCAATGCGAACCGGCATGTGGAATATCTCTTCCGCCAGCTCGACTACGCCTTCCATGCGGGCGGTCCCCCCCGTCAAGACCACACCCGCTGCGACCAGATCCTCGTAGCCGCTCCGGCGAAGCTCTTCCCGGACCAGCGTAAACAGTTCCTCGTAGCGCGGCTCGACCACTTCCGCCAGCGCCTGTCGAGACAGATCCCTCGCCGGGCGATCGCCGACGCTGGGCACCTTGATCATCTCGTCACTGCTGGCCATCTGCGTCAACGCACAGGCGTACTTGACCTTGATATCTTCGGCGTACTGCGTCGGTGTGCGCAGCGCCATGGCGATGTCGTTGGTCACCTGGTCGCCGGCGATGGGGATGACCGCCGTATGTCGAATCGCGCCTTCGGTGAAGACTGCGATATCGGTGGTACCGCCACCGATATCGACCATGCAAACGCCGAGTTCGCGCTCGTCCTCGGTCAGAACGGCATGACTCGAAGCGAGCTGTTCGAGAATGATGTCGTCGACTTCCAGTCCACAACGACGTACACACTTCTCGATGTTCTGTACCGCATTGAGCGCGGCGGTCACCAGATGGACCCGTGCCTCGAGACGCACCCCGGACATGCCCAGCGGCTCGCGGATACCCTCCTGGGTATCGATCGCGAACTCCTGAGGAATGACGTGCAAGACACGCTGCCCTTCGGAAATGGCTCGGGCTCGCGCCGAATCGATGACCCGTTCGATATCGGTCTGCGCGACTTCGCGCTCCTTGATCGCCACCACGCCGTCGGAATTCATCGAGCTGATGTGGCTGCCGGCGATACCGACATAGACCGAATGGATATCGCAACCCGCCATCAGCTCGGCTTCCTCGACGGCGCGCTGAATGGACTGCACGGTCGATTCGATATTGATGACCACCCCTTTCTTCATGCCACGAGAGGGATGGGAGCCGATGCCGGCAATCTCCAGCCCGCCATCGTCAGTGGGTTGCCCCACGATGGCGACCACCTTGGATGTTCCGATATCCAGCCCGACCACCATATTGGAAGCGTTGGATTGTCCTGCCATAGGTCGGGATCGCTCCTGAAACTGCACCGATAAAACCCGTCGAAAATGGGCTAATAAAGAATGACGCTTATTATAGGAACAAGCGACGTGGTTTCACCACCCCAAGCGGGAAACAAACGCCACATTAAGGCCTTTTTCTTTAAAAGGGAAACCGGAAAGGAGTTAGGCATGTCGCCGCCGGGCGACTCGGGCGACGAAAGTGGCAAGCCAGGCGACCGATGAAAGCCGGCATGTGTCGATTTAGCCGCGCAATCAAACGCCGACATCAGCGTCAATGCAATCCATCCAACCCGCGCCACCCGTAGGCTAGAACGCATGTTACTGTCGCCCTGATCCTCTGACTATTGCGAGGATGTCGTTGCGGTTTCACCGTGCCAGGCAACGGAAACGCCGTTGGGATAACGCAAATCGATGTAGCGTATTCGCGACGCCTGCTCACCCAACTGTCGCTTCCAGGCGGCAATAAAACGCGCGAGTCGGGCATCGAGATCGGCCCGCCCCAGAATCACCCAGACACCGTCGTCGACCTGAAAGCGCCAGGCGCCTCGAGGTTCCAGACGTAGCTGCGTGATCGTCAGCCCCAGATCGGCGAGCGTCCGGCGCAGCGAGTCATAGTAGGAAAGCACCTCTCTGCCGGTATCCTGCGGCCCGCCGAGATCCGGCAGACGCCGTCCCAGATCGGTCACCGGCCCCGGGGGGAAAGGCTGTCCCCGACTGTTGAGCAGCGAACTATCATTCCAGCGCGCTACCGGGTCCTGCTCGTAAAGCTCGAAACGCAGGGCGTTCGGCCACTGACGAGAGACGCTAACCTCGCGCAGCCAGCCAATGTTTCGCGCTTCCTCGCGCAGGTCCGCAAGCGAAATGGATAGCCAGGTGTGGCCACGGACCAGCGGTGCCAGCTCCTGCTGCAGGTAGCCGGCGCTGACATGACGCAGATCGCCACTGATCGAGACCCGCGCGATCGGCTTGTCGAGCCAGAGCCAGAGCGCACGCCCCCCCGCACCGACGAGCACGACGATCATCAACACGCCAAGCAGTGTGCCTCGAGCGCTGGTGGTCATGCCCGCTCTCCCCTCAAAGCGACACCTCGTCGAGATCCAGCGCACTGCTGGCCAGCCGCTGCGCGATGCCACCGATATCGCCGGCTCCCTGCGTGATCAGGATATCGCCCGGACGCAGCACTCGCGCCAGAATCCCTGGCAGCGCGGCCTTCTCCTCGACGAACAACGGATCGACCTGCCCCCGCTGGCGGATCGAGCCGGCGAGCATCCGCCCCTCGGCACCAGGAATCGGCGCTTCGCCCGCGCTATAGACATCAAGCAGCAGCAGCGTATCGACCCCGGACAGCACGCGCACGAACTCGTCGTAAAGATCCCGAGTCCGGGTGTAGCGATGCGGCTGATACAGCATGACCAGACGCCGCTCCGGCCATCCCGCGCGCACCGCGCGAATGATCATCTCCACTTCGCGCGGATGGTGGCCGTAATCGTCCACCAGCATCACTTCACCGCCGTCACGCAGCGGGAAATCCCCGTGCACCTGAAAACGACGACCCACGCCACCGAATGACGCCAGGCCGCGCACGATATCGGCGTCACCGACGCCCGCATCTGTCGCCACCGCGATCGCCGCCAGCGCGTTAAGTGCATTGTGTTCACCGGGCATGCCCAGCGTGATCTCCAGCGCCTCGAAACCGGCTGGCCGCTCGGCAACGAAATGTATCGTGCCGCCCTGCTGGTGGAAATCGCGGACCCGATAATCCGCATCCGCATCGAATCCATAGGTCACGAACTGCCGCTGAACCTGCGGCAGCAACTCGCGCACGTTATCGTCGTCGAGGCAGAGAACAGCCCGGCCATAGAACGGCAGGTTGTGCAAGAACTCGATGAACGTCGTCTTCAGACGAGAAAAGTCACCGTCGTAGGTCGCCATGTGATCGGCATCGATATTGGTCACGATCGATGTCATCGGCTGCAGATGCAGAAAGGACGCATCGGACTCATCGGCTTCGGCCACCAGAAAGTCTCCGGCCCCGAGCCGTGCGTTGGTGCCCGCACTGGTCAACTTGCCGCCGATGACAAAGGTCGGATCCAGCCCCGCCTCGGCAAACAGCGTCGACAACAGGCTGGTGGTCGTGGTCTTGCCATGTGTCCCGGCAACCGCGATGCCGTGACGAAAACGCATCAGCTCGGCCAGCATCTCTGCCCGCCGCACGACCGGTACGCGATGTTCGCGCGCCCACTGAATTTCGGGATTGGTCGGGTCCACTGCCGTCGACACGACAATGACATCGGCCCCCTCGGCGTTGACCGCGGCATGGCCGACGGCGACACGAATACCGCACTCTCGTAGATGGTGCGTTACCGGCGATTCCCGCAGATCGCTACCGCTGACCAGGTACCCCTCATTGGCCAGCACTTCGGCGATGCCGCACATGCCGGAGCCGCCGATGCCGACGAAATGGATGCCGCGGATGCGCCGCATTCCGAGATGCGAACGCGTGGGACGTGACTGAATGCTATCGCTCAAGACCAATCTCCAAGCAGCCGTCGACCAGCCGGTCGACGGCATCCAGATGGGCGACCCGACGTGCGTGCAGCGCCATCTGCGCCAGCACCTCGGGTTGAAGAAGTGATTCCAGCGCCGCCAGCAGTCGTGCCGGCGACAGTTCGGCCTGCTGTATCAGCTCCGCGCCACCGGCCTCGACCAGATGACGTGCGTTATGAGTCTGGTGGTCGTCCACTGCATGCGGGAAAGGCACCAGCAGTGACGGTTTGGCCGCCGCCGCCAGCTCGGCGATGGTCAACGCCCCGGCGCGACAGACGATCAGGTCCGCCCAGTCATAGGCTTCGGCCATGTCATCGATGAACGCGCTCACCTGCGCGCTGACGCCGGCCGCCTCGTAGGCGGCGCGCGTCGCCTCATCCTTGTCTCGGCCTGCTTGATGTCGCACCTCGGGGCGCTGCGACGGATCCAGCGATGCCATGGCCACCGGCAGCTTCTCGTTGAGCGACTGGGCGCCGAGCGAGCCGCCCAGCACCAGCAGCCGCAGGGGCCGCTGCGCCATCGTCTCCACCGCTCGAGGGCGTTCCCCCAATACCGCGATATCGGCCCGCACCGGGTTGCCGACGACCTCCGCCTGCTCACCGGGAAAGGCACCCGGGAACGCCGCGTAAACCCTCGTTGCCAGGCGTGCCAGCGAGCGGTTGGTCAATCCGGCGATGGCGTTCTGTTCATGCACCACCAGCGGCCGACCGGTCAGCTTCGCCGCCAGCCCGCCTGGCCCACTGGCGAAACCACCAAGACCGACCACCAGTTGAGGGTCGAAGTGACGCAGGACCTGGCGCGCCTGCCACACGGCACGACTCAGGCGCCAGGGAACCGCCAGCCATCCGGCAAGACCGTTGCCTCGAAGCCCCGCCACGTCGATGCGGTGCAGCGGAATACCCGCCGCCGGAACCAGCCGATTTTCGATACCGCGAGGGCTGCCAAGCCACTCGACCTGAACACCGCGTTCGCCCAGCCCCTTCGCCAGCGAGAGCGCCGGCACCACATGCCCGCCAGTTCCCCCCGCCATGATCAGAACGCGCTGGATGCGACTCATGTACCGGACTCCGCTGTATCTGTTTGACGCTTGTCGGACTTCGCCGCCTCTTGCTTGCGCTGGGCCAGCTGCCGCTGGCGTCGACGCACTTCCGCGTCGACGCGAAACAGGATCGCCATCATGACGCCACTGACAATCAGGCTGGAGCCGCCATAGCTCAGCAATGGCAGCGTTAACCCCTTGGTCGGCAGCATGCCGGCACTGACCGAGATATTGATGAACGCCTGCGCCCCAATGACCAGCGCAATGCCGTAGCAGAGATACGCCGCAAACGGGTTCCCCAGAAGCTCTGCCTTGCGCCCGATACGGAACGCGCGAAACACCAGAAGCGCCAGCAGCAGGATCACGCCCACGGCACCGAACAGCCCCAGCTCCTCGGCCAGCACCGCGAATACGAAATCGGTATGCGCCTCGGGAAGATAGAACAGTTTCTGCACGCTGTTGCCGAGTCCGAGGCCAAACCAGTGTCCGCGCCCGAAGGCAATCAGCGCCTGGGTCAACTGGTAGCCGGTGTTGTACTGATCGGCCCAGGGGTTGGCGAAGCTGGTGATTCGCTGCAGCCGATAGGGCTCAGCCACCGCGAGCATGACGGCGCCGGAACCGACGACGACGAGAATCAGCAGAAAGCGCCAGAGAGGCGCCCCCGAAAGCAGCAGCATGCCCATGACACAGCCGGTCAAGACCACGACCGCCCCATAGTCCGGCTCGAGAATCAGCAGGAAACCGATCAGCGCCATCACAGCCAGCGGTCGCAGGAAAGCGCCCCAGGTACGCCGCACCTCGGGCAGATAGCGCTCCAGGTATCCTGCCAGATAAACGATCAGGCAGAGCTTGGCGACCTCGGAAGCCTGGATATTGATCACGCCCAGCGGAATCCAGCGCCGGCTACCGTTGATCTCGCGTCCGACGATCAACACCACGAAGAGCAGAAACAGCGCGCCGAGCAGCAGATAGGGGCCCTTCTGTCGCCACCAGTCCAGCGGCAGCCGTACGGCGACCAGACCAACGACGATGGCCGCCATCACGAAGATGCCGTGGCGAATACTGAAATAGTAGGAGTTGCCGGTCAGGCTGGCGGCGATCTCGGTCGAGGCCGAGGTCACCATGACCCAGCCGATCAGCAGCAGCGAGAGCGAGGCCAGCAGCAGCCAGCCGTCGAAGGATTGATGTCGCGTGGAGAAACGCGCTTCGATCGCCTTTAGCATGTGGCTTCCTGCCCTTGCTCGAGGATCGCGCGGAAGGCATCGCCGCGAGCCATGTAATTCGGAAACTGATCGAGGCTGGCACAGGCCGGCGACAGCAGCACGCAGTCGCCCGGTTCGGCGACCGCCGCGGCACGCCGCATGGCCTCCTCCAGCGTCGCCACCCGCTGCGTCGGCAGATGCGCTTGCAATAACGACTCGAGCTGCGGTGCATCCTCGCCAAAGACGATGGCTTCCCGCGCGTGGCGCACCAGCGGTGCGATCAGCGGTGTAAAATCCGCGCCTTTGCCGACCCCGCCGCCGAGCCAGATCAAGCGGCCATCCAGAGTCTCACCCAGCCCGGCAATCGCCGCCAGCGTCGCGCCCACATTCGTGCCTTTGGAATCGTTGATCCAACGAACCCCCTGGCGCTCGGCCACCACCTCTCCCCGGTGCGGCAATCCGCCGAAACGGCTCAGTACGGCCTGCATCGCCCGCAGCGGCAGGCCCACGCTCTCGCCGATCGCCAGCGCGGCAAGGGCGTTGGCCTGATTGTGCCGGCCGCTCAGACGAAGCGCGGCAAGCGGCATCAGTGCTTGCGAGCCGTGACAGAACCACGCGTCGCCATCGCGCGTCGCGATTCCCCACTCATCGGCGCCAGGCGCCTCCGTCGTGAATGCAGTGCACGGCAGCGCAGGATCTTCAGGCCAGGTCGCGCGGTCCTCCGCGTTGACCACCGCCTTCGCCGCTCCTTCGAAAACGCGGGACTTAGCCAGTCGATAGCCCTGCATGTCGCCATGGCGATCAAGATGGTCGGCCGAAAGATTGAGGAATGCTGCGCAGGCGGCCCCCAGGCGCGGCGTGAGCTCGAGCTGAAAGCTCGAGAGCTCGAGCACGAACAACGCTGCTTCTGGATAGTCGAGCAACAGATCGAGTGCCGCATCGCCGAGATTGCCCCCGACCGCCACGTCGACGCCCGCCTCGCGCGCCATCTCGCCGACCAGCGTGGTCACCGTGGACTTGGCGTTCGATCCGGTGATGGCGACGACGGGCGCTCGGCAGACGCGCGCGAACAGCGCCATCTCGCCGATGACGCGTTCACGCACGGCGCCGAGCCCGGCCGCCTCGAGATCAATGCCGGGGCTGGCGACGATCTCAACGAAGCGCGTCAACTCGAGCTCGCTCAGGCTACCGAGATGCAGTTCGACCTGCGGAAATTCGCGGCGAAAGTCGGCAAGTCCCGGCGGCTGGCTGCGCGTATCGACAACCACGAACGGTTCGCCGCAAGCGCGCAGATAGCGCGCGACGGCGCGGCCGGAGATTCCCAGCCCGACGACCAGTCGTTCGCCAGCCGGTACGAGGGAGGCTTCGAGAGGGGCGGAGGCAATCATGGCATCAACGCAGCTTGAGCGTTGCCAGCCCCAGCAGCACCAGCATCACCGTCACGATCCAGAAGCGGACGATGACACGTGGCTCGGGCCAACCCTTGAGCTCGAAGTGGTGATGAAGAGGAGCCATGCGGAAGATGCGCCTCCCGGTCAGCTTGTAGGAAGCCACCTGCAGAATCACCGAGACCGTCTCCATCACGAACACGCCGCCCATGATGAACAGCACGATCTCCTGACGCACGATCACGGCCACGATGCCCAGCGCCGCGCCTAGCGCCAGCGCGCCCACATCGCCCATGAAGACCTGCGCCGGATAGGTATTGAACCAGAGGAAACCGAGCCCCGCCCCAGCAATGGTACCGCAGAAGACCGCAAGCTCGCCGGCACCGGGCACTTCGGGAATATGCAGGTAATCGGCGAACACCGCGTTGCCGCTCGCGTAGGCGAAGACCGCCAGCCCCATCGAGACCAGCACCGTCGGCATAATCGCGAGACCATCCAGCCCATCGGTCAGGTTGACCGCATTGGAGCTGCCCACGATCACGAGATAGGTCAGGACGACGTAGAAAAGTCCCAGCGGGATCACCACGTCCTTGAACAGCGGCACGATCAGGCTCACTTCGACCGGGCTGGCCGCGGTGAAATAGAGAATCAGCGCGGCGCCCAACCCCAGTACCGACTGCCAGAAATACTTCCAGCGCGCCGGCAGGCCTCGCGGATTCTTCTCCACCACCTTGCGGAAATCATCCACCCAGCCGATCGCACCGAAGCCGAGCGTCACCACCAGCACCAGCCAGATGTAGTGATTGGTCAGGTCTCCCCACAGCAGGGTGCTCACAGCAATGGAAATCAGGATCATCGCGCCGCCCATGGTCGGCGTTCCCGCCTTGGACAGGTGAGACTGCGGGCCGTCGTCGCGAACCGCCTGGCCGATCTGGCGCTCGACCAGCCGCCGGATTACCTGCGGCCCCATCCACAGGCTCAGGAACAGCGCGGTCAGCATGCCCAGAATCACGCGCAGCGTCTGATAGCCGAAAACATTGAAGGCACTCTGAAAATGGGAGAGCAGTTCAGTCAGAAAAAGCAGCATGAGTCACATTCACCTTGGGGCATCGTCTCGCAGCGCATCGACCAGTTGCTCCATGCGTGCGCTGCGGGATCCCTTGACCAGCACGCTGGCCCGGGGGGGAAGCTGGTCCCGGACAAAGCGCTCAAGCGCCGCCCGGTCCTCGAAATGATGGCCTTGTTCACCGAAGGCCTCGGCGGCGGGACGGGCCTCAGCCCCGCAGGTCGCCAGACAGTCGACATCCAGGGCGCGCGCGACACGGCCGACCTCGGCGTGCAATGCCGCGCTGTCGCGCCCGAGCTCGCCCATCGGGCCGAGCAGACACCAGTGCGGCCCGGGCAACGATGTCAGGCTCTCGATCGCCGCCCGCATGGCACCGGGGTTGGCATTGTAGGTGTCGTCGATAAGACAGCTACCCCGAAGCCCCGCCACCGGCTGCATGCGACCGCGGACCGGTACGCAAGCCTCGAGACCGGTAACGATCTCGGCCGGCTCCAGCCCCATCGCGTGCGCCGCCGCGGCGGCAGCCAAGGCATTGCGAACGTTATGACGCCCCATCAGCGGCAGAGCGACCCGCACCGTGGGCGACCCCGGCAGCGACAGCGTGAAAGCATAACGCCCGGCGCGATCGCAGACCAGATCGTCCGCCCGAACGCTGGCCGGTGCCTCGAGGGCAAAATCGAGCACTCGAGCACGGCCGGCCAGCGCTCGCCAGACGGCGTAATAGCGCTCGTCGCGATCGAGAATCGCATAGCCCGACTCGGCCAGACCGGCCAGTATTTCGCCCTTGGCCTGCGCGATCTGCCCCAGACCACCGAACTCGCCGACATGAGCACCGGTGACATTGGTGATGATCGCGACATCGGGACGCGCCAGCGCGGTCGTCCAGGCGATTTCACCGAGATGATTGGCCCCCAGCTCGACCGCGGCGTAGCGGTGCGAGGCGGTCAATGCCAACAGGGTCAGCGGCGCGCCGATATCGTTGTTGAGATTGCCCCGCGTGGCCAACGTCGATGCGCGCTGCGAAAGCATCGACGCCAGCATCTCCTTGACCGTCGTCTTGCCGCTGTTGCCGGTGACCGCGACCAGCCGACCCTGCCAAGCCAGGCGATGCGAACGCGCCAGCAACCCCAGGGCGAGTCGCGTATCCGGCACCACAATCTGCGCCAGCGGCTCGTCGACTCTGCGCGAGACGACCGCACCGACCGCGCCCTTGGCACGCGCCTCGGCCAGAAAGTCATGCGCGTCGAAGCGCTCGCCCTCGAGTGCCACCAGCAGGTCGCCGGGGGCGAGTTCGCGCGTGTCCGTCACGATTCGGCTCACGTCAGCATCTTCGCCTTGCAGATCACTCCCCAGCCGGGCCGCCAAGGTCGATAGCCGGTCGCTCATGCCTCAACCTCCAGCCGGTCGCAGCACGCCTGGGCGATCTCGAGATCGCTGAACGGATGTCGCGTCCCGGCAATCTCCTGATAATCCTCGTGCCCCTTGCCGGCGATCAGCACGATATCGCCCGCACTCGCAGCCGCAATCACCGTCTCGATCGCACGCTGACGGCCCGCAATCGAGCGGGTGGCGGCTCGCCCAGCGGGGGTAAGGCCGGCCAGAATCTGCTCGCGAATGGCGGCAGCCGGCTCCCCACGCGGGTTGTCGTCGGTCACGACGACAGCGTCGGCCAGGCGCTCGGCGACGGCCGCCATCAACGGGCGCTTGCCGCTGTCGCGATCGCCGCCGCAACCGAACACGCACCACAGTTTGCCGCCGTCGCGCGCCGGTAGATGCTCACGCAGCGCCGACAGCGCGTTCTCCAGCGCGTCCGGGGTGTGGCCGTAGTCGACGACCACGATCGGCGCACGACTTGCCGTGGCACGCGGCAATCGCTGCATGCGCCCCGGCACCGGGCGAAGGCTGGCAGACGCCTCCCACACCGAAGTCAGCGAAAAGCCGAGCCCGTAGACCGTGGCCATGGCCAGCAGCGCGTTCTCCAGATTGAAGCGCCCCATCAGCGGCAGTTCCAGTACACCCTCGTGCTCGGGGGTCGCGACAATGGCGCGAAGCCCGCTCGGCAGCGTTTCGCACTCGAGCACGCGTAGCGTCGTGGCCTCGTCGCTACCCACCGCCAGAACCCGCACACCCGCGGCCAGTCCGGCCAGCATCAGACGCGCCAGCGCATCGTCGCCGTTGACGACCGCCAGCTCGAGCGTGTCACGCCGAAAAAGACGTGCCTTGGCCGCCGCGTAAGCGGCCATGCTGCCGTGGTAATCGAGATGGTCACGACTGAGATTGGTGAAAACCGCGGCGTCAATCCGCGTGTCGCCCAGGCGAGACTGCGCCAGCGCGTGCGATGACACCTCCATCGCCACGTGTCCGATGCCCTGGGCCGCCATGTCACCCAGCATCTGTTGCAACGGCAGCGGCCCCGGCGTGGTTTGCAACGCGGCAGAGAGTTGCGTCGGCCGCCCATAGCCCAGCGTACCGATCACGCCGGCCGGCGAGCCCAGCGCCTCCAGCAAGGTCGCGATATAGTGGGTCACAGAGCTTTTGCCGTTGGTCCCGGTCACGCCAACCAGCGCCAGCGACTCAGGCACACCGAAAAGCAGGCGCCCCATTTCCGCCAGACGCTGGCTCAGCGCCGGCAGCGCCAGCACTGGTGAGTCGTGCGATGCCGAACAAGGCATCTCGCCGGCCTCGCAAAGTATGGCGGCAGCCCCCGACGCCAGCGCCGTGGCCATGAAATCGCGGCCGTCGACCGCCACGCCGGGCACCGCCAGGAATATCTCGCCACCGGTGATCTCGCGGCTGTCCAGCACCAGCGACACCGACGATGTCTGGCTCAGCGCCGCCGTCAGGGCGGGCAGCCCGTCGTGCGACGGCCACATCGCCGCCAGCGTCGACAACAGACGGTCGACCGCTACGTTCATGGCGTAGTCTCCTCTTCGGGCTGATCGGGGGGCACATCGAGCAGTCGTAACGCGTTGCCCACGACACGACTGAACACCGGCGCCGCGACCAGCCCGCCGTAATAGTCCCCTTTCTTGGGGTTGTCGATCATCACTACCGTGACAATACGCGGGTCGGAGGCCGGCGCGATACCGGCAAAGAGCCCGCGATACTCGGTCTCCTGATAGCCACTGCTGGTGACCTTTCGCACCGTGCCGGTCTTACCCGCGATGCGATACCCGGGCACCATCGCCAGATGACCGCCGGCATTCGGCTGCACAATATTCTCCAGCATGCCAAGCAGCTCATGGGCCACGTGCGGCGTCATCACCGGCTCTCCCGCCGGGGGATCGTCGACTCGCAGCAGCGACGGTGAGAGCCGCTGGCCATCATTGGCGATTGCGGTATAGGCACTCGCCAGCTGCAGCGGCGTCACCGCAATCCCGTACCCGTAGGCCATGGCAGCCTGGGCGCTGCGCGGCAGATTGCTGGTAGAGGGCAGACTGCCGCCGTTCTCGCCCGGGAAGCCGGTGCCCGGCGATTGCCCGAGCCCCAGGGCCCGATAGCGATCCCAGATGGTCTCCTTAGGCAGCGACAGCGCGATGTGCGCCATGCCGATGTTGGAGGAGTGCAGCAGGATGCCGGCCGGGGATAGTTCGCCGTAGTTGCGGAAATCGCGAATCGTGTAGCCGTCGACGACCATCCAGCCCGGTGTGGTATCGATGATACTGTCCGGCGAATATTGGTCCGTGGCCAGCGCCGCGGACATCGCCAGCGGCTTCATCACCGAACCGGGTTCGATGGCATCGGTGATCGCTTGATTGCGCAGGCCGCGCACATCCACGTCACTGCGATTGTTGGGGTTGTAGGAAGGCAGGTTCGCCATCGCCAGCACTTCACCGGTGCGCGCATCCAGCATGACCAGCGAGCCACCGTCGGCATCGTTCTCGCGGACCCCGGCCGCCAGCTCCCGGTAGGCCATGTACTGCAGGCGCAGGTCGATCGATAGCGTCAGGTCACCACCAGGCTTGGCCTCGTCGATCAAATGCAGATCGCGCACCAGGCGCCCCTTGCGATCCTTGAGCACGCGCCGCTTGCCCGGCTCGCCGGTCAGATAGCGATTGTAGGCAAGCTCCAGCCCCTCCTGACCGTGATCGTCAACGTTGGTCACACCGACCAACTGCGCGGCCACCTCGCCCGCCGGGTAGTAGCGCTTGTACTCGTCGCGGGCGTAGACACCGGGCATCTGCAGATCGAGCACCGGCTTGGCCTCCGCCGGGGTCAGCTGACGCCGCAGATACATGAACTCGTGATCCGAATAGCGCTCGATGCGCGCCTCGAGTTGATCCGGGTCCAGCTTGAGCGCCTGGGCGAGCAGCGTTTGCTGAATCGGATCCTGCGGCAGTTGCTGCGGATTGGCCCAGAGCGTCACCACTGGCGTCGAGATGGCGAGCGGGTCCCCGTTGCGATCACTGATCATGCCGCGATGCGCACCGATGGTCTCGACCCGCAGCGTGCGTGCATCGCCTTGATTCTGCAAAAAACTGCGATCCACCACCTGCAGGTAGACGACCCGACCGATCAGCGCGGATAGCGCGACCAGAATGATCAACAGCATGAACCAGTAACGACCCGCCCCCAGCGGCGCAACCGCGGCACGGGACTTCGAGGATGGAGGACGCCGTGTCGCGCTCATGGTCGAATCACCTTGACGTCGCCAACGCTCGGCACACGCATTTCCAGCCGCTGACTGGCGAGCGATTCAATCCGCGCCGGTGAAGACCAGGTACTCTCTTCAAGCAGCAGACGCCCCCACTCGGTCTGCAGCGCGTCACGCTGGCTCTCGAGCTTCTGCAGGCGTGCGTACTGCACACGGGTGAGATGCGTGGTCGTGGTGATAGATAGCGCCGTGAACAGGATCGCCAGCACCATCACTGCCAACAGTATGCCGCGCCCGGTCACGCGGCGGGCAAACGGCCAGTCACCGACTCCCCACGGGGCACGTCGTCCTTGAACGGCCATATAGCTCCTTACGCCAGCTTCTCCGCGACGCGCATGACGGCGCTGCGCGCGCGGGGGTTGGCATCGACTTCACGGTCGCCGGGGCGCATTGCCTTGCCGATCGGCTTGAGACGTTTATTGAGCTGGTCCTCGCGTATCGGCATGCCGCGAGGCAGGTGCGTATCCCCCCGCGCCTGATCGCGAATGAAGCGCTTGACCAGCCGGTCCTCGAGCGAGTGAAAGCTGATCACGACAAGACGCCCGCCGGGCGCGAGCGACTGCAACGCGGCCTCGAGCGCACGCTCGAGCTGCTCCAGCTCCTCGTTCAAATGAATGCGGATCGCCTGGAAGACACGGGTTGCCGGATGCTTGCCCTTTTCCCAGGCGGGGTGTGCCGCCTTGACGATCTCCGCCAGCTGATGGGTCCGCGCGATGGGCGTTTCCTGACGGGCACTCACGATGGCACGGGCAATGCGCTTGGCGAAGCGCTCTTCACCATAGACCTTGAAGACCCGCGCCATCTCTTGCTCGCCGGTACGCGCCAACCACTCGGCGGCCCCGACGCCACTCTGCGGGTCCATGCGCATGTCCAGCGGGCCATCGCGCAGAAAGCTGAAGCCACGCGCCGGGTCGTCGAGCTGCGGCGACGAGACGCCAACATCCAGCAACACACCGCTTAGCTCGCCGGCGAGACCATGCAAGGCCGCATGCTGGTCGAGTTCGGCGAACACACCGGGGCAGATCGTGAAGCGCGGATCGTCGATCTCCTGCGCCGCCGCCAGCGCCGCAGGGTCGCGATCGACAGCGAGCAGACGCCCCCCGGGGGAGAGCTTTGACAGGATGAGTCGCGAGTGGCCGCCGCGCCCGAAGGTGCCATCGAGATAGGCCCCGGACGGCGACTGGATCAGCGCATCGACGGCACCGTCGAGCAGCACGCTAGTGTGACCATAACCGGAGGCGCCTGCCGCACCCGCCTCGGGTGCCTGTAGGGCCTGGTCGCGAAAGACTGGGTCGCGGTGCAGCATGCGGTTCTCGGTGTCGGACGGCAAAAAAATCGGAGAGGGAGCCGGCCGATAAGCCGGGTTCTGTCGAGGACAGTCATTCATCTAGGAGACGCGTCGCCACGCCTCTCAAGCAACCTACCCGGACCCAGCGCGGGCCGCGCCTATAGGGTCCCTATTTGGTCTTGCTCCAGGTGGGGTTTACCGTGCCACGCACTGTTGCCAGGCGCGCGGTGCGCTCTTACCGCACCCTTTCACCCTTACCGGCAGCATAACGCTGCTTAGGCGGTCTACTCTCTGCTGCACTAGCCGTCGGCTTGCGCCGCCCAGGCGTTACCTGGCACCTCGCCCTATGGAGCCCGGACTTTCCTCCCCCGGACATGCCGGCGGCGACTGTCTGGCCGACTCCCAAGCGCGCAAGAATAACAGCCCCCTCACCCCCTCTCAAGCGGCCCGTGGCGGGTTATGCGAAACCCTGACCATTTGTCACGAAACGTCGCTCGCCGGCGACACCTGCCCGCCCCGACATCGCACCGAATTCACGCTAGCACGATCGCTACGCGTCCTTCAGCGTCAGCGCCAGCTGGTACCAATGCTTGCGACCGCCACCGAGAACCCGAGACACCACCGCGGCCGCGCTCTTGACGCTCACCCCCTCCGCCAGCATGGCCTCAAGCAGCGCCCGCCCCTCGGCATCGTCGGCATCAACCTGCGCCGGCGGGGCCCCGGCGACCATCACCACGAACTCGCCTCGAGCCTGATCGGCATCGGCGTCCATGGTGGCCAGCAGTTCGGACGACGTCCCCGCCAGAAAAGTCTCGAAGGTCTTGGTCAACTCACGCCCGAGCACGACCTGCCGCGCCCCCAGCGTCGCGTCGAGGTCCACCAGCGTATCGCGGATACGATGCGGCGACTCGTAGAAGACCCGGGTCTCTTCGCGCTGCGCGCCGGTCTCCAACTGACGCCGCCTGGCACCAGACTTCGCCGGCAAAAAACCCTCGAAGGTGAAACGATCCGTCGGCAATCCGGCCGCGCTCAGCGCCGCAACCAACGCGCAGGCCCCCGGCACCGGCACGATGCGACACCCGGCACCACGCAGCTCTCGAACCAGCACGAAGCCGGGATCGGAAATCAGCGGCGTCCCGGCATCACTCACCAACGCCAGCGACTCGCCGGCCGCCAGCCGACGGCGCAACTGCTCGACCCGCGACGCCTCGTTATGCTCGTGTAGCGAGATCAAGGGCCGCTCGATTCCCAGATGCCTCAGCAGGCGCTGCGTATGCCGAGTATCCTCGGCCGCGATCGCATCCGCCTCGGCCAGCACACGGGCCGCGCGCGCGCTCAGGTCCTCGAGATTCCCAATCGGCGTGGCGACCACGTACAATACGCCTTCCTTTGTCTCGCTCATTCGGTACCATCCGGATTGACTTGCGTTGCGCATCGACCCAACCGTGTCGACAGGGCCGATGCAGATTCAGGAACCCATCCGCCGGGCATGGAGCCATTCGCGCTTCCCGGCGGAACAGGAACGGGCTCGGCACCAGCGAACGCACTCCAGCCGCGATCGCCGGCGACACGCCAGGCCTCTCAACACGGAAAGGGAAAGACATCATGCGTTATGCGCTGCGGCGACTCCTCCTGCCCCTGCTGGCAACACTGATACTGGCAGGCTGTGCCGGGCAAAGCCTGATGCAGGACGCCGCAGGACCGAGCGCCGAAGAATTGCTCGCTCAGGCCGACAATCAGAGCGGCCGAGAAGCCGCAAGCTCCCGCCTGCAGGCGGCGGACATCCTAGCACGCCAGGGAAACACTGCGCAGGCGCTCGAGATTGCGGGCCGCATCGATACGTCACTGCTCGGCGCCGACCAGCGCGTGCAGTGGGCCATGGTGCTCTCCGACGCCGGCATCGCCGAGCAGGACGGTCGAAGCGTGATCCGTGCGACCGATATCCTCGATACCACTACCGCACTTTCTACCGAAGACGCCCAGACATTGCGCTATCGCCGCGGCTTGGCACTCACTCTGGTGGGCGAGCCGGAGACCGCGACCCGCCTCCTGATCGACCTGCAGCGGGACAACGCCCCTTACGACCTCAACGATGACATCTGGCAACCGCTGTCGAGCCTGACACCAATGGCGCTCGACGCCCTGGCAGCCACCGGCGATGATGCCATCACGCAGGGCTGGGTCGATCTGGCACGCCTCTACCGTGAAAGCGGCGGCGACATTTCCAACCTCTTCGATCGACTTGATCAGTGGCGCAGCCGCTACCCGAACCACCCGGCCAACCGGCGCCTGCCCCAGGACCTGTCGGCACTGCGCCAGGTGCAAGGCAACGAGGTACGCCAGATTGCCGTGCTGCTCCCCGAAAGCGGCCCGCTCGCCAATATCGCCTCGGCCATTCGCCAAGGCATGGAAGCCCGCGCCAGCGACGCTGAGGCCCAGGGCGAGCGCACACCGCGCCTGACGTTCATCGACTCCAGCCAGCAGAACATCGACGCCCTCTATGCCCAGGCGACGATGGGCGGCGCCCAGGCCGTCGTCGGCCCGCTCGCGAAAGAGAAGGTCAGCGAACTGGAAAATCGTGATAGCGTGCCGCTGCCGACCCTGGCACTCAACTACGGCGAACATCCCCGCAACCGCGCCGGGCAACTGTTCCAGTACGGACTCTCAGCAGAAGACGAAGCGCGCCAGGCAGCCCATCGCGCTTATCTTGACGGCCACCGCCGCGCCGGCATCATGATTCCGGACAACGACTGGGGCGCCCGCGTACTGACCGCCTTCCGTCAGCGCTGGGAACGCGACGGCGGCAACGTCGTCTCGGTCGTCAGCTACGACCCGGCGGGCTCCGTCGCCCCGGCCGTGCGCAACCTGCTGAACGACGACCCCGATCGCCTCGACATGCTGTTCCTGCTGGCCCTGCCGAGCTATGCCCGCCAGGTCCCGCCGACACTGGAGTTCTACTACGCCGGAGATCTTCCGGTATACGCCACGTCGCACCTGTACGAAGGCATGCCGCAGCCCCGAGCCGATCATGACCTCGATGGCGTCCAGTTCGTCGACCTGCCGTGGATGATCCCGGATGCTGCCGCTGGCGGCGAAGAGGCCCTGCCTTTCGTCTCGACCTACCAGCGCCTGGCGAACGACAACGACCCCGGCCTGCTCAAGCTGAACGCCATGGGCGTCGACGCCTTCGAGCTGGGACGCCGCCTGCCGCTGCTCCAGGCACTCCCCAACACCCAGGTCTTCGGCGCCACCGGCAAGCTCGAGGCCCGAGACGACGGCCGCATCGAGCGCACGCTCCCCTGGGCCCAGTTCCAGGCCGGCACCCCTCAGCCACTGCTGACAGGCGGACGCGGCCCGATGGCCAGCGAGTCCGGCAACGACGACGAATCGACCGACAGCCGCCCGCAGGCCACATCGCCCTCCGGTGAACGCCTCAACGGCGCCGCGCTCGACGAGGCGCAGGACGCCGACGTTGCCCCGGCCAACTGACGCCCGCCGACGCGGCGAGCAGATCGAGACGCTCGCCGCCCATTGGCTGGAACAGCGCGGGCTGACCCTGATCAGCCGCAACCAGCATGCCAAGGGCGGCGAGATCGACCTGATCATGCGCGACGGCGAGACGCTGGTCTTTGTCGAGGTGCGCCACCGCCGCCGCACGGATCACGGCCATCCACTGGAAACCGTCACCCCGGCCAAGCAGCGCCGCATCATCAAAGCGGCGCGTTTTTATCTACAGACGCAGCGGCTATCATGTCCCTGCCGCTTCGACGTCGTCGGCGTCACCGGTACTCGACCCGATCTCACAGTCGAGTGGATACGCGCCGCCTTCGACGCCTATTGACCGCCCAAAGGCACGCCCATGGATTTTCAAGCACGCATACTCGATCACTTCAACGCCAGTATCGACACCAAGACCTACGCCAGCGAGGTCCTACCCCCGTTCATCGAGGTCGCCAGCCAGATGATGGTTCAGTGCCTGGTCAGCGAAGGCAAGATACTGGCCTGCGGTAACGGTGGCAGCGCCGGCGACAGCCAGCACTTCTCCTCGGAGCTGCTCAACCGTTTCGAACGCGAGCGGCCGAGCCTGCCGGCACTAGCGCTGACCACGGACACCTCGACGCTGACGTCGATCGCCAACGATTACAGCTACAACGACGTCTTCTCCAAGCAGATCCGCGCACTGGGCCAGCCGGGCGATATCCTGCTCGCCATCTCCACCAGCGGCAACTCGGCCAATGTGGTGCAGGCGATCCAGGCCGCCCATGATCGCGAGATGAGCATCGTCGCCCTGACCGGGCGAGACGGTGGCGACATGGCTTCCCTGCTCGGCCAGGAGGACTGCGAGATCCGCGTCCCCGCCACCTCCACCGCCCGAATTCAGGAAGTCCATCTCTTGGTCATTCACTGCTTGTGTGATCTGATCGACGAACAGCTTTTTGGTAGCAACGAGTGAGCCTTACCCCATGAAGAAACGCCTGATCGCATCCTCCTGCCTTATCGGCCTGCTGACGCTGGCCGGCTGCGCCAGCAACGGCGCGGAAGAGAACTACGCCGAGCGCACGCCTGGCGCCAAGGTCGAAGACAGCACCATCCAGGGCAAGATTTTCGACGCTCTGCAATCGGCCGACGCACGCTATGGCGATGCCCACGTCAACGTCGACAGCTATAACAGCAACGTACTCCTGACCGGCCAGGTACCCAGCGACGAACTCAAGCAGCGCGCCAACGAGATTGCCAAGAACGTCCGCAGTGTACGCCAGGTTCACAACGAACTGATGGTGTCCGCCAATACGCCCGTCAGCCAGCGCATGACCGACACCTGGATCACCGGACGCATCAAGACCAACCTAATCGCCAATGAAGAGCTGGACGCCAATCTGATTCGCGTCATCACCGAGAATGGCACCGTCTACCTGATGGGCATGGTAACTCAGCAACAGGCTAACCAGATCGTCAGCGCGGCCTCCGGCGTCGGCGGCGTACAGCGCATCGTCAAGGTGTTCGAATACCTCGACTGACGCCGCCCGAGCCAAAAAAAGCCGCCGCCGAACTAGGTTCGGCGGCGGCTTTTTACTATCCGCGCAACGCGATTGTGCGACTGGCAATAGCGGCCTATCAGCTCGCGACAGCTACTTGACGACGCGCAGCGAGGGACGCCCCTTTTCGGGCCGCGCCGCCTCATCATCCTCTGCCGAAGCCTCGGAAGCTTCTTCACCGGCGCGCCCTTCGACGCTCTCCAGGGTCGGACGCCCCTCGTCCTCCAGTTCGGCCTGCTCCTCGTCCGAGAAGTCGGGCATGACCGGCTCTTGGCCAAACACCATACCTACACCGTTCTCCCGGGCGTAGATAGCTACCAGCGCATCCATCGGCACCACGACCTGCATCGGCTGGCCACTGAACCGCGCACCGAAGGTGACCGCCGCATTGTCGATCGCCAAATCACGCACGGCGGCCGGCGCCACGTTCAACACGATCTGGCCATTCTGAACGAACTGCTGCGGCACCTTGACGCCAGGCTTGCCGGCATCCACCACGATGTAAGGTGTCTGCTCGTTATCGAGCAGCCATTCGTACAGACCTCTTGCCAGATAAGGGCGACTGGTCAGCATGTCATCTCCTCTCGAGCAGCTTGCGGCACCCGCCGCCTCAGCTGCGCATATCTCGTTCGGATTCGGTCAGCGAAACCTTGAAGGCGTCGCGCGCAAAGACGCGTTCCATGTAGCTCACGAGCGGCTGAACCTGCTTTTCAGGCAGCTCGACGCCCAGCGCCGGTAGGCGCCACAGAATCGGCGCGATGCAGCAATCCACCAGCGTGAACTCGTCGCTCATGAAGTACGGCATATCTTCGAAGATCGGGGAGATGCCTGCCAGACTTTCACGCAACTCCTTGCGCGCCTTTTCGGCGTCCTTCTTGGAACCCTGCAGGATCTGGTCCACGAGCGGGCACCATTCGCGCTCGATGCGATGCATCCAGAGCCGACTCTGGGCACGCGCCACCGGATAGACCGGCAGCAGCGGCGGATGCGGGAAGCGCTCGTCGAGATACTCCATCATGACCTTGGACTCGTAGAGCACCAGATCGCGGTCGAGCAGCGTCGGCACGCTGTTGTACGGATTCAGATCCGCCAACTCAGCATTGTGCTCGTCCGCAGAGACATCCAGGATATCGACAGCCACGCCCTTCTCGGCCAGCACGATTCTGACACGATGGCTGAAATGGTCATCGCTGCCGGAGTAGAAGGTCATCGACGATCGCTTGGCCACTACACCCATGAAACTTTCCTCGCATTAATTCAACGGCCAATGATAACACGACGGGGCACCGCCCAGGTCGCCAACGGCGATCTCGACGCGATCCGAACCGTAGTGCTTCGCCCAACAGCAAAAACGCCCGACTGGAAGCAGTCGGGCGTCGAGCGCGGTAGCGATCCTGTGAGGATCAGCGCTTGGAGAACTGCGGACGACGACGCGCCTTGCGCAGACCCACTTTCTTACGCTCGACTTCGCGAGCATCGCGGGTCACGTAGCCGGCAGCGCGCAGCGGGCGACGCAGCTCTTCGTTGTATTCCATCAGCGCACGGGTAATGCCGTGGCGAATGGCGCCGGCCTGAGCGGAACCACCGCCGCCCTTGACCGTGACGTAGACGTCGAATTGACCAGTTGTCTCGGTCAGCTCGAGCGGCTGGCGAACGACCATCTGCGCGGTCACGCGGCCGAAAAATTCGCCGAGCTCACGATCGTTGACGGTGATCTTGCCGGTGCCCGGCTTGAGGAACACGCGAGCGGTGGAGGTCTTGCGACGCCCGGTGCCGTAGTACTGTTGTGCCATGACGGATTACCCTCAGATGTTCAGTTCTTGCGGCTGCTGCGCGGCGTGCGGATGCTCGGTACCGGCGTACACCTTGAGCTTGGCATACATGGCACGACCCAGCGGCCCCTTGGGCAGCATGCCCTTGACAGCGGATTCGATGACACGCTCCGGCGCATGATCGATCAGCTTCTCGAACGACATGGAGCGCAGACCACCCGGGTAACCGGTATGACGGTAGTAATTCTTGGCTTGCGCCTTGTTGCCAGTCACGCGAACTTTCTCGGCGTTGACGACGACGATGTAATCGCCGGTATCGACGTGAGGCGTGTATTCCGGCTTGTGTTTGCCGCGCAGACGACGAGCGATTTCCGTCGCCAGACGACCGAGCGTCTTGTCCGCGGCATCGACGACATACCAGTCGCGCTGCACGGTTTGCGGCTTGGCACTAAACGTCTTCATGAGTGTTTCACCAGATAAGCGTATTTGGGCCTGGAAGCCTGAGCCTCGCGGCCATCCCTATTTTTCTTGGGTTACCCGACAGCGTTGTCTCGACCTCGGAGGCAGTTGCCACTTCGAAAAGCAGAACCTCACCACCTCAGAACTCGGAAAAGCGACATCGCGACCGCAGGCAACGGTACGAAGAGCGCGCATTGTACACGCCCCCCAATGCCGAGGAAAGCCCCGTGGACACCTCGCACGCAGAGACGAATCGCCCCAACCGGCCTGCCCGCCAACTCAAGGCTTGTGGGCCAGCGCCAGATAATCACGGGACTGCATCTCCTGCAGGCGCGACAGCGTGCGCTCGAACTCGAAGCTCAGGTTGCCACCGGTATAAAGCGACTCGACCTCGGTCTCCGCCGACAAGAGCAGCTTCACCGCCCGGTCGTAGAACTCGTCGACCATGCTGATGAAGCGTCGCGCCTGATCGTCGGTTCCCGCGCCCATTTTGGGTACGCCGGAGACCAGCACCGTGTGGAACTCCCGCGACAGCTCGATGTAATCATTCTGGCTGCGCGGACCGTCGCAGAGCATCTTGAAGTCGAACCAGACCACGCCGTCGTGCTGACGCCGCGCCGTCAGCTCGCGATGATTAATCGTCAGCCGCGCACTCTCGTGACCGTCGGCACCGGCGACCGAGCGAAAGCTTTTGGCGAGCTGCTGCTCGGCAGCCTCGTCAAGCGGCGAATGAAAGATCTCCACCTGCTCCAGCGCCCGCAGCCGGTAATCAACGCCGGAATCGACGTTAACCACCTCGCAGTGACGCTTGAGCAGATCGATCGCCGGCAGGAACCGGGCGCGTTGCAGGCCGTCCTTGTAGAGGTCATCCGGCACGATATTGGAGGTCGCCACCAAGACCACGCCTTGGGCAAACAGCGCCTCCATCAGGTTGCCGAGGATCATCGCGTCGGTAATATCCTTGACATAGAACTCGTCAAAACAGATGACACGCGCCTCGCGAGCGAACTGCGCTGCGATCTGTGTCAGCGGGTTCTTCTCGCCCTTGTGGGCGTCGAGCTCCCGGTGCACACGCTGCATGAAGCGATTGAAGTGCGTTCGCATCTTGCGATCGAACGGCAGAGACTCGTAGAACACATCGACGAGATAAGTCTTGCCGCGCCCGACGCCACCCCAGAAGTAGAGCCCCATGACCTGCGGTTTTGCCGGCGCACTCTCGGCCGGCTTGCTGCGTTTGCCGAAGAGCCCTGCCACTTTGCGCGAGAGCGTCGGCTCACTGCCGCTGCTCGATGGCGTCGGGGCCGGCGTGCGCTGCAGGTCGTCGTAGAGCCGTTGCAAATGCTTGACGGCGTTCTCCTGCGCGGCGTCGTAGCTGAAATCCTCGCGCTCGAGATCAGCGTGATAGCGCGAGAGCGGTGTCATGGCGCCGCTCGCGGATGTCGCGGATTGGGCAGAACTCATGGCGATATCGGGCCTCGCATCGAAACGTGTGGCGGCGATTATACCCTGCGACAAAGGTCCTGACAGCGCCGGTCGTGCACGCAAGGTTTGACCCGGTAACCAAGGCCATCGATATAATGGCCACGCACCGACCCTGAGCAACGGTTAGAGGCCACGGTCTAAGGAACAGGTCGTGCCGCGCACGACGACGAGGAGCGCACTGTGAACGAAAGCAATATCGACTGGATTCTGGCAATTGCCTGCTTCCTGGCGGGCATCGGTATCGGCGCCCTTTGTTACCACCTGCTGAATGCCAACGTGGCGCGCAACCAGAAGGTGCGCCAGCGACTCGCGGAAACCGAACTGGAGCTGAGTCAAGTCAGGGATGCGCTCAATGACCACTTCACCAAAGCTGCCGACCTCGCCGGCAGCATTCGCCGGCAGAGCGACGAACTGGAACAGCATTTAATGCACGGCGCCGACCGACTGGTCGACGACCTCAAGTTGAGGCGTCGCCTGCACGGCGAGATCGCCGAAGAGGAAGAGGTAGACCCCCCACAGGTGCCACGCGACTACGCCGACGGCAATGGCACGCTGGCCGAGGACTACGGTGTGCGCCGCCAGCGCGCCGCCGAGCAGGAGACTGTCGCCCAACCGCCGCGCTACTGATCCGGCCAACCGTTGACCGACATCGTCGTCATCGACTGACACTGAAACAAGCCGCCGGACCCGAGGTCCGGCGTAACCCAGTCATGCCGGGTTGTCGATATCGACAAAGCGGTGCTCAAGCGCGAAACGCGTCCTCAGCCACTCCCCCAGTGCCCTGACGCCGTCCCGCTCGGTCGCATGATGGCCCGCCGCAAGGTAAGTGATCCCCATCTCGCGCGCCATGTGCGCGGTACGCTCCGAAATTTCGCCGGAAATGAAGGCGTCGGCCCCCGCATCCGCGGCCATCGGCAACATATCCTGCGCGCCACCGGTACACCACGCGATCCGCGAGATCTTCCCGGGACAGCCTGCGACGACGGTAGGCTGACGCGACAGTGCCACCGCGACTCTCTCGGCCAACGCGGCATCATCCAGCGCCACCTCCGGACGCCCCATCCACAGAAGCCCCTTCCCCATCTCGGCGTCGAGACAACGCTCCGCCTCGAGCCCCAGACGCCGCCCAAGGCACGCGTTATTGCCCAAGCTGATGTGGGCATCCAGCGGCAGGTGATAGGCAAGGAGGTTGAGGTCATGCTGCAGCAATGTCGCGAAACGCCGCCGCTTCATGCCGGTAACCGCCACCGGCTCGTTCTTCCAGAAGTAGCCGTGATGAACCAGCACCGCATCCGCCTCCCAGGCGACAGCCTCGTCGAGCAGCGCCTGGCAGGCCGTCACGCCACTGAGCACGCGCCGCACCCGTGACCGACCTTCGACCTGCAGGCCGTTGACGGTGTAATCCTTGAACGCGCCGACGTCGAGCACTTCATCGAGCGACGACACCAGCTGCTCGCGTGCGACGCCCGCCGCCGAATTATCTGACCGTGAAACCATGGCGCCTCCCAGCGAAAAGAATAGGTGAATGTTACACTCGGGATGCGGTAACGCAGAGCCCCCAGCCGGTGCATTGACGGGCCGGCAGGCTCGCGGCGCGGCCCAAGCGTGCCATTGTCTCAATCCTTGCGAGTGGCGCAAACCGTGCCGGCCGACAGGGACGAGAGAACTCTCGCCTGCCGCCAAGCACCGTTGCGGCCGCGCGATGCCAGCCGAACTTCTGTTCAAGGAACCCAGACATGCGTCGCTATCTCGCCACCTATGCGTGGCCGATCCTCTGCGGCATTCTGCTCGCCGCCGTGCTGCTTTATGCCTTCCCGTCGCTGACCGGACGCGATACGCAGCCGTCCGGCACGTCGCGCACCGGCATCACCACGACTGCCGGCGGCGAAGCACCACGACGTGAGCCGCCGGAGGTGGTCGATGCCCCCGCACTGGATCGCGGCGCCGGCCCGGTCAGCTACGCCGAGGCCGTCAATCGCGCAGCGCCGGCCGTGGTCAACATCTACTCCTCTCGCGTGGTCGAATCGAACCAGCACCCGCTGATGTCCGACCCGTTCTTTCGTCAGTTCTATGGCAATAATGTGCCCCAGCGGCAGCGCATGCTCTCCAGCCTTGGCTCCGGCGTGGTCGTCAGCGAGGAGGGTTACATCCTGACCAACAACCATGTCATCAACGATGCCGACCAGATTCAGGTGGCCCTGCGTGACGGCCGCGAAGCCATTGCCGAAGTGATCGGCACCGATCCCGACAGCGACCTTGCCGTCCTCAAGATCGACCTGGACAACCTGCCGGTAATCCGCCTGAGCGACTCGGAACAGATCGCGATCGGCGACGTCACCCTCGCGATCGGCAACCCCTTCGGCGTCGGCCAGACCGTCACCATGGGGATCATCAGCGCGACCGGCCGCGACCACCTCGGCCTCAGCCGCTACGAAGACTTCATCCAGACCGATGCCGCCATCAATCCCGGCAACTCCGGCGGCGCGCTGGTCGACGCCAGCGGCTCGCTGATTGGCATCAACACCGCGATCTTCTCACGCTCCGGCGGCTCTCAGGGTATCGGCTTCGCCATCCCAGCCAACCTGGCGCGAAGCATCCTCGACGATATCGTCACGCACGGCCGCGTCATTCGTGGCTGGCTAGGCATCGATGCCCAACAAATGACACCGGACCTGGCGGCGTCATTCGGACTGCAGACGCTGAGCGGCGTGATCGTCGCCAGCGTGGTACCAAACGGCCCGGGAGACCAGGCCGGCCTGCGCCCCGGCGACATCCTGCTGGCAATCGACGGCAAGCCGATCCTGGATCCACGCGAGACGCAGGTCGACATCGCCGAAATACCGCCCGGCTCGACGCTACCGCTGACACTCATTCGCGGCGGCGAGAAAGTGGAAGTGACGCTGGAGGTCGGCGAGCGCCCCCAGCCAGCGCCTAACCGAGAGCGCCAACTCGACGAGCCAGCCTCGGAAGACGACGCCGGCAATGGCGCCGATGAAGAGGCGCCAAATAACCAGGCCCCGAACGACGACCACTCGGACAGCGGCGGCTCGAACCAAAACCGCCCGGACGACCGCGCGCCCGACGAGAAGGATACCGACGGCCGCGAACGCGCCAGCGAGCCTTGAGTCTCTACTGATGCCGACGGCTGGCTTGCCCTCAACGACAAACGCCACCGCAACCCTATAACGGGTAGCGGTGGCGTTCAGAACCGGCGGTGCGACCGACCTGGGGCTTAGTCGTCCGTCTTCAGCCGGTTTTCGGCGGAGCGGGCATGCGCCGTCAACGACTCGCCCCGTGCCAGCACCGAGGCCGTGCGCCCGAGCGTATCCGCCCCCTCGGGCGAACACTGAATCAGCGAGGAACGCTTCTGGAAGTCGTAAACACCCAGCGGCGAGGAAAATCGTGCCGTCCCGGAGGTGGGCAGCACATGGTTGGGGCCGGCACAGTAGTCGCCGAGCACTTCGGCGGTATACCGCCCCATGAAGATCGCCCCGGCATGTCGGATCGTCTCGGCCATGGCCTGCGGTGACTCGACCGAGAGCTCAAGGTGTTCCGGTGCAACCCGATCGACCAACGCCACGGCCTGCTCACGGTCATCGCAGAGGATCAGGGCCCCGCGCCTAGCTAATGATTCACGAATGATCGCTTCGCGTTCCATGGTCGGCAGCAATCGCTCGATCGACGCCTGTACCGCCTCCAGATGCGCCGCGTCCCAGGTGACCAGAATCGCCTGTGCATCCTCATCGTGCTCGGCCTGAGAGAACAGATCCATAGCCAGCCAATCCGGATCGGTGCCCCCATCCGACACCACCAGGATTTCCGACGGCCCGGCGATCATGTCGATCCCGACCTGACCGAAAACAGCACGCTTGGCAGTGGCGACATAGATATTGCCCGGTCCGACGATCTTGTCGACCCGAGGCACGCTCTCGGTGCCGTAGGCCAGCGCCGCCACGGCCTGCGCACCGCCAATCGTGAATACACGTTCGACACCGGCCAGATGTGCGGCGCCCAGCACCAGCTCGTTGACCACACCATCCGGCGTCGGCACCACCATGACGATCTCGCGCACTCCCGCCACATGCGCCGGCAACGCGTTCATCAGCACGGACGAGGGATAGGCCGCCTTGCCGCCGGGCACATAGACGCCGACGCGGTCGATTGCGGTCACCTTCTGACCAAGCACCGTGCCATCCGGTTCCTCGTACTGCCAGGAGCTCGGCTTCTGATGCTCGTGGTAGGCACGGATGCGTGCGGCGGCGTGCTCCAGCGCGTCGCGCTGTGCGGCCGGCAACCCCGCGAAGGCCTGCGCCAGCCGGTCAGGGCCGATCGTCAACTCGCTCATCGTGCTCGCCTCGAGGCGATCGAAGCGATTGGTGTACTCGATGACCGCAGCGTCGCCCCGCTCGCGAATGGCACCGATGATTTCGGCAACACGCGATGCGACCTCATGGTCGGACACACCTTCCCAGGCCAGCAGGGCCTCGAGACGACTGTCGAAATCGGCATCCCGCGTTGTCAGACGGGCAATGATCGGCGCTTGACTCATCTCTTCCACTCTCCGTGACTCGATAGAACGGCCGCTCAGGCGGCTTCGCGGCGTGACTCGACGGCCTGGCGAAGGCGCTCGATCAGCGGCTTCAGGCGTTCGTGCTTCATCGTCATCGCCGCCTTGTTGACCACCAGTCGAGTGCTGATGTTCTCGATTAGCTCGCGCGGCTCCATGCCGTTGGCGCGCAGCGTGTTGCCAGTATCGACGATGTCCACGATCTCGTCGGCCAGATTCATCAGCGGCGCCAGCTCCATCGCGCCGTAGAGCTTGATGACCTCCGCCTGTATCCCCTGCTCGGCATAGTAGCGCCGCGCCACATTGACGAACTTGGTCGCTACCCGACGCCTGGCTCGCGCCGGTTCCGCCCCGACGATGCCCGCCGTCATCAATCGACAGCGGGAAATACCCAGGTCCAGCGGCTCGTAGAGCCCCTCGGCCCCGTGTTCGAGCAGCACATCCTTACCGGCGACACCCAGGTCGGCCGCGCCGAGCTGCACGTAGGTCGGCACGTCGACGGCACGGATCACCACCAGCTTGACGTTAGGCAGGTTGGTGTCGAACAGCAGCTTGCGGCTTTTGCCGAAGTCGTCGGCCGGCACCACGCCGGCATCGGCCAACAGCGGCAGCGTTTCTTCGAGAATCCGCCCCTTGGACAGCGCCAGAATCAGTTGATCGCTCATGATCTCTCTATCTTTGCCTAACCCGATCGTCGCCTAGCCCGGCACGCGTCGGATTCGCGCGCCCAGCAGCTGCAGTTTCTCTTCGATGCACTCGTAACCGCGATCGATATGGTAGATGCGATCCACCAGTGTCTCGCCCTGAGCCACCATGGCCGCGACCACCAGACTGGCGGAAGCCCGCAGGTCGGTGGCCATGACCGGCGCGCCGGAGAGACGCTCGACACCCGTCACGACCGCGGTATTGCCCTCGAGCGCGATCTGCGCGCCCATGCGGTTGAGCTCTTGGACGTGCATGAAACGGTTCTCGAAGATCGTCTCGACCACCGTACCGGTGCCTTCGGCGACAGCGTTGAGCGCCACGAACTGCGCCTGCATGTCGGTGGGGAAAGCGGGATAAGGTGCGGTCCGCACGTTGACCGCCCGCGGACGACGCCCCTCCATGTCGAGCTCGATCCAGCCCTCGCCGATGGTGACTCGCGCCCCGGCCTCCTCGAGCTTGGCGATGACCGCCTCGAGAATGTCGGCGCGCGTGTTGCGCACCCGCACCTTGCCGCCGGTGGCTGCAGCCGCCACCAGAAAGGTGCCGGTCTCGATGCGGTCCGGCATCACATCGTAGTGACAGCCATGCAGACGCTCGACGCCTTCGATGGTGATGGTATCGCTGCCATGACCGCGAATGTTCGCCCCCATGGCGATCAGACACTCGGCCAGATCCACCACCTCGGGCTCGCGCGCGGCGTTCTCGAGCACCGTGGTGCCGTCGGCCAGCGCCGCCGCCATCAGCAGGTTTTCCGTGCCGGTCACGGTAACGGTGTCAAAGAAGATCGTGGCGCCCTGCAGGCGCCCATCGACTCGCGCTCGAATGTAACCACCGTCGACGCGAATCTCGGCCCCCATCGCCTCCAACCCGCGAATATGCAGGTCCACCGGGCGCGAACCGATGGCACAGCCGCCGGGCAGCGAGACATCGGCCTTGCCGAAGTGCGCGAGCAGCGGGCCCAGCACCAGAATCGAGGCGCGCATCTTCTTGACCAGCTCGTAGGGCGCGTGACAGTCGCGCACCTGGGAGCCGTCGATCTGAATGCTCATCTTCTCACCCATGACGGGCTCGATGCCCATCCGGCCGAGCAGTTCCAGTGTGGTGGTGATGTCCTGAAGATGTGGCAGATTGCCGATGGTAACGGGCTCGTCGGCGAGCAGCGTCGCGGCCAGAATCGGCAGCGCGGAGTTCTTGGCGCCGCTGGCCCAGACTTCGCCGCCGAGCGGCCCGTTGCCGGTGATGATCAGCTTGTCCATGAAGGTTCGCTATGAATTCCAGAATCGTTGGCCGGCACGCCGGCCTGGCAGTGCGCGCCTAGAGGCTGACATTTTCCGGCGCGGTTTCCCACTGAGCGGGGGTATAGGTCTTGATGCTGACGGCGTGCAGCGCACCCGACGCAATCTCGTCGGCGAGCGCGGCATAGATCAGCTGCTGCCGCTTGACCGGCGACATGCCTTCGAACACCTCGCCGATGGCGACGACCTGAAAGTTGCAGCCTTCGCCCTGAATATGGAAATCGCAGCCCTCGACCTGCTGCTCGAGGCGGCTTTTGACATCGCTGGGTTGCATGAAACTCGACTCCCTGATGACGACTGCGCGGTACGCGCAGGGAAAGCGCCACATGGTAGCGGAAAGCGCCCCATCTTGGCGATGTCGCCGTCATGCAAAAACGTCGCAAGGACATGGCGGGGAGACGCCCCGCCATGCAGAGGCACTCAGGAGGTAGTGTCGCAGGACGTGCTACAGGTGGTTTCCCTGGCCGGCAGCAGCGGCGCCAGCTCGGTAATGGTCATCAGCCGCTGCAACGGCGGCGAGAGCAGGACTCGCTCCAGCACCAGCGAGTGTCGCTGCACGCTGCGCACCCAGACCAGCAGCACGCTCAGCACGGCACTGCTCGCCACCTGCACGCCGGTCAGATCGAACGATACGGTCGCCTCGGCCGGCTGCTGCTCAAGCCAGTGCCGGCCGGCCTGCGCCAGCGGACCGGCACTGTCAAAATCCGCCTCGCCGAGAATCGTCAGCACATCATCGCCGACGACCTCGAGCGAGGCGTCTTCCCGCGCGAGCAGCATACTCACGAATCGCCGCCCTGCTCGAGCTCTTCGGTGCCGACCTCCGGCGCCCAGTTGTCGATCACGGCATCGATGTCGCGATTATTGTCACGCATCGCCTGATCGAACTGGTTGCGGAACGTCAGGCCGAGATTGATGCCGTTGACGATGACGTTGATAACGCGCCATTGGCCATCACTCTGACGCAGCGTGAAATTGACCGGAAAGGTCTCTCCGCTGGTCGACACCACTTCCATGGGTACGGTCGCCTGATCCTCGTAGCGCCCGGACTCGTCGCTCTCCTTGACCCGAAGCGTCTGGTAGTCGAACGTCACCAGCCCTTTGGCGTAGGTATCGATCAAGGTCTTGCGGAAGACATTGACGAAGCGCGAGCGCTGATCGGGCGTCGCACCGCGGAAGTAGCGGCCCATGACGCTGGCACCGATATAGCGAAAGTCGGCCACCTCGGCCATGTTGTCATCGACCAGCTGCGACAGCTCCTCTTCGTGCTGGGCGTAATAGCTCTTCTTGCCCTCCAGCTCGGACATCAGTGAATCGACACTTTGCTGCACCACCTGGTTCGGCGACTGCTGCGCCTGCGCGGTAGTCGTCAGCGTGGCCAGCATCACGGCCAGCAATGTCAGCGTGGCCGTCCAGAAACCGCGCGTATTCCTTGCGAAAGAAAGCTTCATCTTCGACTCCTTGTCTCGATCAGTTGGCCATATTGGACACGAATTGCTGGATGAGTTCCTCCAGCACCAGCGCCTGCTGGGTGTCGTGGATGACGTCGCCATCCTCGAGCATGTCCGGCGAACCGCCGACCGTCAGCCCGATATACTGTTCGCCGAGCAGCCCCGAGGTCAGGATAGCCGCCGTGGTGTCACCGGAGAGCTTGCCCTCGTACGCGTCGTCGATTTCCATCGTCACCCGCGCGTCGAACCACTGCGGATCGAGCGAAATATCGGTGACTTTGCCGACGCGAACGCCCGACATGGTCACCTTTGCCTGCGGGCGCAGACCGCCGATATTGGCAAAGTTGGCGGTCAGGGTGTAGGTGTCGCTAGGACCGCTAACCCCCAGACCGCTCACTCGAAGCCCGAGAAACACCAGACCGAGAATACCGGCCAGCATGAACACGCCGACGCCCAGTTCCAGCACACTGTTGCGCTTCATCCCAAATCTCCAAACATCAATGCGGTGAGCACGAAATCGAGCCCGAGTACCGCCAGCGACGCATAGACCACGGTCCGAGTCGTCGCGCGGGAAATACCTTCCGAGGTGGGTACCAGGTCATAGCCCTGGAAGACAGCAATCCAGGTCACCACCAGGCCGAAGACCAGACTCTTGACCATGCCGTTCAGCACATCGTCAACGAAATCGACGCTGTCCTGCATGTTGCTCCAGTAGGAACCTTCGTAGACCCCGAGCCAGTCGACGCCGACCAGATAACCGCCCCAGATCCCGACCACGGCGAAGATCACCGTGAGAATGGGCAGCGAGACGAAACCGGCCCACAGCCTTGGCGCCACGATGCGCCGCAGGGGATCGACGCCGATCATCTCCATGCTGGTCAACTGCTCGGTCGCCTTCATCAGGCCAATCTCGGCGGTTAATGCCGAACCGGCTCGCCCGGCAAACAGCAGTGCGGCGACGACCGGCGCCAGCTCGCGCACCAGCGACAGCGAGACCATCTGCCCCAGCGCCTCGTCCGCGCCGAAATCGACCAGAATAGTGAAGCCCTGCAGCGCCAGCACCATGCCGATGAATAGCCCCGAAACCAGCACGATCGCCACCGACATCACACCGACGAAATGCATCTGGCGAACCCAGAGATAGAGCCCCTCTCGCGACGGCAGGCAGACGATGGACTGCAAGAGAAACAAACCGGCACGCCCAACGGCGCTCAACATGTCCAGCGTGGCGCGCCCCAGTTGCGCGATACGATCGATCATGAGAACTGCCCCGCCGGCGCCAGAATGTCTTCGTAGAAATCGGGCGCCGGGTAATGAAACGGCACCGGTCCGTCCGGCTCGCCGTGCACGAACTGTCTGACATGCGCATCGTCGTTGACGTCCAGCGTCTTCGGCGTACCGTGCGACATCACCTTGCCGTCGGCGATGATATAGACGTAGTCAGCGATGGAGAGCGTCTCCTTGATATCGTGAGACACGATGATCGCGGTCAACCCCAGGGCCTGATTGACCTTCTTGATCAGCTGCACCAGCACACCCATCGAGATCGGGTCCTGGCCGACGAAGGGCTCGTCGTAGAGCACCAGGTCGGGATCCAGCGCGACCGCCCGCGCCAGCGCCACACGCCGCGCCATGCCACCGGAGAGCTCCGAGGGCATCAGGTGGCGCGCACCGCGCAGCCCGACCGCCTGCAGCTTCATCAGCACGATGTCGCGGATCATGGGATTGGGCAGATCCGTATGCACGCGCAGCGGAAAGGCGACGTTCTCGAACACATCCAGATCGGAAAACAGCGCGCCGCTCTGAAACAGCATGCCCATGCGCCGACGCAGCCTAAACAGCGAGCGCCGGGAGAGCTGGTGTACGTCCTGGCCGTCGATCAGCACCTGGCCGCGATCCGGCACCAGCTGACCACCGATCAGCTTGAGCAGCGTGGTCTTGCCGGTACCGCTGGGGCCCATGATCGCAGTGATCTTGCCGAGCGGGATGCGCAGATCGACCCCGCGGAAAATTTCCGTGGCGCCACGCGCAAAATGCAGGTCCCTGACCTCGACCATAACCGGGTCATCCATGCAGCCCTCACCCATTTTCGACCTTTGATTATCGAACATTGTATCTTAACCGTGTCGACAGCGACCAGCCATGGTTCGCCATGCGGACCAGAACGCAAGCATCGGCGATCATAGGTATACTGCCCGATCTGTCGACACGACTGCCGCCTAGAGACGCCGCCGGGCACCGCCATCAGCAGCCGGCATTCGCCAGCGGTACTGTCGGCGTCATCGACCGCGCGCCGATGACGACACTATCTACTTAATCTACTTACACGATCTACTTACACGACACGGGGAGCCTCGGCCGAGATCATGAGCGAGCAAGATACGCTGGACTTTCGCGCCAGTGCCACGCGTACGCTGACGCTGGAGCAGCAGGCCATCGGCGAACTGATCGCCAAGCTCGACGACTGCTTCGATCGCGCCTGCCAGCTGCTGATGCACTGTCGCGGGCGCGTCATCGTTACCGGCATGGGCAAGTCCGGCCACATCGCCCGCAAGCTGGCAGCCACCTTTGCCAGCACCGGCTCGCCCGCCTTCTTCGTGCACCCCGGCGAAGCCAGCCACGGCGATCTCGGCATGATCACCGGCGACGACGTCGTGGTGGCACTGTCCAACTCCGGCGAGACTCAGGAGATCACCGGCCTGCTGCCGCTGTTCAAACGCCTGGGCGCGCCGCTGGTCAGCCTGACCGGGCGCCCGCAGTCCACGCTTGCCCGCTACAGCGACGTGCACATCGATGTCGGGGTCTCGCGCGAGGCTTGCCCGCACGACCTGGCCCCAACCTCCTCGACCACGGCCGCGCTCGCCATGGGCGATGCCCTCGCGCTGGCTCTGCTCGAAGCCAAGGGTTTCAGCGCCGAGGATTTCGCCCTCTCCCATCCTGGCGGCACGCTCGGCAAGCGCCTGCTGCTGCGCGTGGCCGACCTGATGCATGGCGGTGACCGTGTGCCACGGGTCGCTACCGGCAGCCTGCTGCGCGAGGCGCTGCTGGAGATGACCCATAAAGGCATGGGCTTTACCTGCGTGATCGATGAACGCGGCACGCTGGCAGGTGTCTATACCGACGGTGATCTTCGTCGCACGCTCGACCAGGGCGTCGACTTCTCCACGCTGCGCGTCGACGATGTCATGACGCGCGGCGGCAAGACCGTCACCCCCGACATGCTGGCGGCCGAAGCGGTGCGCATCATGGAGGACAACCGCATCACTGCACTGGCGGTCGTCGACAACGACCAGCCGATCGGCGCGCTGCACATGCATGATCTACTCAGAAGCGGAGTTATCTGAGCCATGTCGACGTCAACCCGTCATAACCCCAATACACCGAGGCCGCGCTCTCCCTGGTGGCGCCGGCTCGGGCTGGCCGCGCTGCTTGTCGTCCTCGGCGGCGGCCTGGCGTGGCTCGACCAGCGCGGCGCACGTGAGGCACAGCCCGTTCCGACCGACAGCGCCGGCGAACCGGACTACTATCTCGAAGAGGCGCGCATGACCCGCTTCGACGCGCAGGGCAAAGCCTACCAGCGACTCGAGAGCCCGCGCCTGGTGCATACACCGTCGGACGATGTGATCCGCAGCGAGACACCGCATGGCTATCTCATCGACGGTCAACAGCGCGAATGGCAAATTACCGGCGACTCGGGTCGCCTCAGCCGCGGCGGCGAAAAACTGGTGATCGACGGCAATGCTCGCCTGGTACAGCCGGAACGCGCCTGGAGCCTCGAGACACCAACCCTGCATTACGACAACCGCGATGCCCACGCCTGGAGTGACACCACTGCCGTGTTGCGCCAGCATAACCAGCAGATGCGCGGCGAACGCTTCGACGCCTGGCTCGACGAAGATCGCATGCGCCTGACCGACAACGTGCAGGGACGCCTGCCACCGCAACCTGAGGACCAAGGATCATGAGGCGAGAACTCGGCCAACTGCTGATATTGACCGCACTGAGCCTGCCAAGCCTACCGGCACTGGCACTGGAGGGCGATGCCAGCGCACCGATAGAGATCGCCGCCGACCAGCTCGAGATCGACGACCGCCAAGGCACCGCCGTCTATACCGGCAGCGTCGACATGCAGCAGGGCAGCATGAACCTGCTTGCAGCCCGGGTCGAAATCCAACGCGGCAGCAACGGCGAAGTCAGCCAGGTCACGGCGACCGGCAGCGGCGAACGCGCCTATCTCGAGCAGAAACCGGCACCGGACGAAGAGATCGTCAAGGGCTGGGGCGACACCGTGATCTACCACGCCGGCGAGCGCCGCGTGGAGTTGATCGGCAACGCCGAGCTGCATCAGGCGGGCGACACCTTCGACGGCGCCTATGTCGAGTACTTTCTCGACTCTCGTCGCGTCCAGGCCCGCTCCGGCGACAGCGACGACGGCGACCAGCGCGTACGCATGACCCTCACGCCTCGCCAACAGTCGCAGTAAGGCGGCCCGCAACCGAGCCCGAGACCGACGTTTCGCGCGTCGCGCCGATTCAAGGATGGTATCGATGAAGACCCTCACGGCCGCCAACCTGGCCAAGAGTTACAAGGGACGCCGCGTCGTCCACGACTTTAGCCTGACCCTGCGTCAAGGCAGCATCGTCGGGCTGCTGGGCCCCAACGGGGCCGGCAAGACCACGTCGTTCTACATGATCGTCGGCCTGGTCAAGGCCGACGCCGGCAGTGTGCATATCGATGCGCAGGACCTGAGCCGCGCGCCCATGCACCGGCGCGCTCGCGCCGGCATCGGCTACCTGCCGCAGGAAGCCTCGATCTTTCGCAAGCTGAGCGTCGCCGACAACATCATGGCGATTCTGGAAACCCGCAAGGATCTCGACCGCAACGCCAGACGCGAACAGCTAGAGCGTCTGCTCGGCGACTTCCACGTCGATCATATCCGCGACAACCTCGGCATGAGCCTCTCCGGCGGCGAACGCCGGCGCGTGGAGATCGCCCGCGCCCTCGCGACCGAGCCCGCCTTCGTGCTGCTCGACGAACCCTTTGCCGGCGTCGATCCGATCTCCGTCGGCGACATCAAGAGCATCATTCGCCAACTGCGCGACCGCGGCATCGGCGTACTGATCACCGACCACAATGTCCGCGAAACGCTGGATATCTGCGACAACGCCTATATCGTCGGCGACGGCCAGATCATCGCCGAGGGGCGCCCGGAGGCGATTCTCGACAATCAACGCGTTCGCGACGTCTATCTGGGCCACGAGTTCCGCTTGTAGGTTCTCCTACACCGCACCACAGCAGCGGCCGCCCTGCCCCAAATGGCCGCTCGCTGTCAATGGCATGCATCTTGCATAAATCGTTGCATGTCATTCGCGCAATCAGTAACGTGATCGCTTCTCCGTTGATTGTGACGACTGTTTCTCCATGTCCATGAAGCCTTCGCTGCAACTCCGAGTCGGCACGCAGTTGACCATGACGCCGCAACTCCAGCAGGCGATCCAGTTACTGCAGCTGTCGACGCTAGACCTGCGCCAGGAGATTCAACAGGCGCTGGAATCCAACCCGATGCTTGAGCTCGAGGAGCCATACTCGGAGCAGGATGTCGTCGAAACGCCAGAGGACGACTGGGCCAGCGATATTCCAGACGAGCTGACGGTCGACAGCGACTGGAGCGATACCTATCAGGATGCCGGCCCCGCGAGCAGCGGCAGCGAGGAAGGCCCGGACTTCGAGCGCAATGCCAGTGCCACCAGCCTGCAGGACCACCTGCTGTGGCAGCTCGCCATGGGCGACTTCGACAGCCACGAGCGCGAGCTGGGCGAGTGCCTGATCGACGCGATCGGCGATGACGGCTACCTGGGCGGCAGCCTGGACGAGCTCGCGGCCAGCTTGCGCCAGCAGCGCAGCGTCAGCACCGCCGATCTCGAACGCACGCTATTACGCATTCAGCAGTTCGACCCGACTGGCGTCGGCGCGCGCGACCTCCGCGAATGCCTGCTACTGCAATTGGGCATGCTCGACGACGATACCCCGCTGCTGCCGCAGGCCAAGCGGCTGGTGCGGCAGTTTCTGGAAGCACTGGGCAGCAACGACCGCCGCCTGCTCAAACGTCGTCTCCGACTGGAGGAAAACGAGCTCGACAGCGTGATCACCCTGATCCGCACGCTCGACCCGCGACCGGGCCAGCGTTTCGACAACAGCCGTCACGACTACGTCATTCCCGATCTGGTCGCGACACCCTCCCAGGACGGTTGGCGCATCGAGCTCAACGCCGAGGCCCTGCCCCGCCTGCGCATCCAGCCCGACTATGCCGCGCTGATCAAGCGCGCCGACAAGAGCGACGACAACACCTTCCTGCGGCAGCACCTGCAGGAAGCCCGCTGGCTGATGAAGAGCCTGACCAGTCGCAACGACACGCTGCTGCGCGTCGGCCGCGAAATCATGTCGCGCCAGGTGGCCTTTCTCGAACGTGGCGAAGAGGCCATGAAGCCTTTGATCCTCGCCGACATCGCGCGCAGCGTCGACATGCACGAATCGACGATCTCGCGCGTCACGACGCAGAAATACATTCATACGCCCCGTGGCGTGTTCGAGCTGAAATACTTCTTCTCGAGCCAGGTAGGCGGTGGCGACGGCGATAGCGTCTCCAGCACCGCGATTCGAGCGCGATTGAAGAAGCTGATCGGCGAGGAACCCCCGCGCAAGCCGCTGTCGGACAGCAAGCTCGTCGAACTTCTCGCCGAGGCGGATATCAGCGTCGCCCGGCGCACCGTGGCCAAGTATCGCGAGGCGATGGGCATCCCCTCGTCGAGCGAGCGCAAGCGCCTCTCCTGACACGGTGTTCCCGGCTCTCGCCAGGGATATCGATCGTCGCGACGCGGCCCCCACGTCGACCCGCGGGGCGAATCGTCCAACGATCCGTCGTCATGCCTTTGCAGCAGCTGGAAAAGGGTTACAATCAGAAGTGCCATTTGCCGCTACAGGAGTGCGCCATGCAAGTGAATGTCACGGGCCATCACATGGAACTGACCGACGCCCTTCGGGACTACGTGAACGAGAAGCTCGCACGTCTTGAGCGTCACTACGACAACATCACCAATGTTCAGGTCACCCTGAGCATCGAGAAGGAGCGCCAGCAGGCAGCCTGTATCCTGCATGCGGCAGGCGGCGACCTCCACGCGGAAGCCAGCGACAGCGACATGTATGCCGCCATCGACTCCCTGGCCGACAAACTCGACCGTCAACTGGTCAAACACAAAGAAAAGGCACAAGCCCGCGCCCAGGGCGCCGGTGCCCGCTAGCCCCTGATGATGACACTGGAAAGCATTCTGCCCCCCGAACGCACCCTGTTCGGTGTCACGGGGGGCAGCAAAAAACGTCTGCTGGAATTCTTCAGCACTTTCATCGCCCAGAATACGCCAAGCCTCGATAGCCAGGAGGTGTTCAGCCGTCTCGTCGCCCGTGAGCGTCTCGGCAGCACCGGCATCGGCCACGGCGTCGCCATACCGCATGCGCGCAGCCCTCACTGCAAGGGGCCTGTCGCTGGCTTCATGCGGCTCGAGGACGCCATCGACTTCGATGCAATCGATGGCGAGCCGGTGGATCTGGTCTTCGTGCTGCTGGTGCCCGAGGAGGCGGACGATGCCCATCTCTCGCTGCTGGCCGAAGTCGCCGGCATCATGAATCAGGCGAGCGTGCGTCAGCAGCTGCGTCAGGCCACGTCCCAACGCGCACTGCACGACACCCTGCTCGACGCCATTCGCCACCATCGGGAAAGCGAAGACGGCTAAACGAGGACGAACACGGCATGCGACTGGTCATCATCAGCGGGCGCTCGGGCTCGGGTAAATCCATTGCCCTGCAGGCACTGGAGGATCTCGGCTACTACGCCATCGACAATCTTCCAGCCAACCTGCTGGCACCGCTGATCGACGAGTTGCGCAGCGCCCCGCCGGCACGCCCCACCGTCGCGGTCAGCATCGATGCGCGTAATCTTCGCGAATCGCTGGAGCGGTTCCCGGTCCTGCTCGAGGCCGTGCGCGAGCGGGATATCGAGGTGCAGGTGGTCTACCTGACGGCCGATGCCAAGATACTGCTCGAGCGCTACTCCGCCACGCGCCGCCGACATCCGCTGACGCGGGGCAACGACATGACGCTGGCCGAGGCGATCGAACACGAACAGGAGTACCTGGCACCGATCCGGCGAGTGGCGGATCTCGTGGTCGATACCCGCGGCCTGTCGGTACACGACCTGCGGGCCCGCATCGGCGACCAGGTTGCTCGGCATACCGGAGGCCGCCTGACGCTGACCTTCGAATCCTTCGGTTTCAAGCGCGGCGTGCCCCTGGACGCCGACATGGTGTTCGACGTGCGCTGCCTGCCCAACCCCTTCTGGGACCCGGAGCTACGCAGCTATGACGGCCGCGACGCCAAGATTATCGAGTTCCTCGAAGGCTACGCGGACGTGCACGCCATGGCCGGTGACATCCATGCCTGGCTGAACCGCTGGCTGCCGGCCTATCTCGCTGGCCACCGTAGCTACCTGACCGTGGCCATCGGCTGCACCGGCGGCCACCACCGCTCGGTCTATCTGGTCGAGCGGCTGGCGCATCACTTCCACCACGAGGCAGTCGATCTGCGCTTGCGCCATCGCGAGCTGAACGTCAATACGGTGTTGCCCCCCAACACCGAGGAAACGGCATCGCGAGGCGCCGATGCCGACACGTGAGCTGCGCCTGATCAACCGCCGCGGACTGCACGCCCGCGCCGCCACCAAGCTGGTGCAGTGCTGCCAGCCCTTCGATGCCTGCATCACCGTCCATCACGGTGATCGCGTCGCCGACGCTGCCAACATCATGTCGCTGCTAATGCTGGCGGCCCCCTGCGGCACCCCGCTCACCGTCACTACCGAAGGGGAAGAGGCCGAGGCCGCTCTGGCCGCCGTGACAGCGCTGTTCGAAGCACGCTTTCACGAGGACGAATAACCGAAGTCTCCTTCGAGAACAGTGTTCTCCCCTCCTCGTCATTTCACGCCACGATGATAGAATGATCGCCCTATCGCCAGTCGTTCAAGGATGATCGTTCAGGATGAGCCATAATCCCGAAAAGCTGCAGCCGCGGCTGGCCAAGCTCAATGAAGCCCTCGAGAGCGGCGCGCTGGATCAGGCCCGGCGCATGCTCAATCGCGGACTCGCGCCGGTGGACGTGGCCCACCTGCTGGAGTCGACGCCGCCCAAAGAGCGCGAGATTCTCTGGGGATTGCTGGATCCGGAGCTGCACGGTGACGTGCTGCAGTACCTCGGCGACGACGTCCAGGTCGAGTTCCTCAACCGCATGGACGCGGAACAGCTGCTGACGGCGACCGAAGGCCTCGACGTCGATGACCTCGCCGACCTGCTGCAGCAGCTCCCCAATACCGTCATTCAAGAAGTCCTGCAGTCGATGGAGGCGCAGGAGCGCCAGCGGGTTGAAGCGGTTCTCTCCTACCCCGAAGACACTGCCGGCGGCCTGATGAACCCGGATGCGATCACCATTCGCCCGGATATCACCCTCGACGTGGTGCTGCGCTATCTGCGCCGCCATGAACGACTGCCGGACGCCACCGATACGCTGCTGGTCGTCACCCGACGTGACGAACTGATCGGCATTCTGCCCATCAACCGTCTGCTGGTGTCGGATGTTTCGGTCCTGGTTCGCGAGGTCATGGAGACCGACTTTCATTCGATTCAGGCGATTGCGTCGGACAGCGACGTCGCCACCCTGTTCCAGAAACACGACCTCATTTCGGCACCGGTCGTTGGCGTCGAAGGCAAGCTGCTCGGTCGCATCACGATCGACGACGTGGTCGACGTCATCCGCGAAGACGCCGAGCATCAAGTGATGAGCATGGCCGGTCTCGACGAGGATGAAGACACCTTCGCCCCCGCTATGCGTACCAGCCGCCGTCGTGCCGTCTGGCTCGGCATTAACCTGATCGCGGCGACGGTCGTGTCCATCGCCATCGGCTTCTTCGAAGAGACCATCCAGCAGATCGCCGCGCTCGCCGTACTGATGCCAATCGTCTCGAGCATGGGCGGCATTGCCGGCTCGCAGACGCTTACGGTCCTGATCCGCGGTATCGCACTGGGGCATGTCTCCGGCGCCAACGTCCGCTGGCTACTGGTACGTGAATTGCTGGTCGGCATGACCAACGGCCTGATATGGGCCGTGGTTGTCGGTGCCATGTCGGTCTTCCGCTTCGACGATATCCGCCTCGGCGAAATCATCGCCATGGCGATGGTGATCAACCTGACGGTCGCGACGATGGCCGGCACGCTGATCCCGGTGCTGCTCAAGAAGCTCAAGATCGACCCTGCCCTGTCAGGTGGCGTCCTGCTGACCACCATTACCGACGTGGTCGGCTTTGTCGCCTTCCTCGGCCTGGCCACCGTCTTCTATCTCTGACCGGACCGCTGCGGCGGCGCCACTTCTGGAGGTCGCGATGAACTTTCATACCCGCAAATGGATCAAGCCCGAGGATCTCAACCCCAACGGCTCGCTCTTCGGCGGCAGCCTGCTGCGCTGGATCGACGAAGAAGCGGCGATCTACGCCATCATCCAGCTCGACAACGCCCGCGTCGTCACCAAGTACATCTCTGAAATCAACTTCGTTTCCAGCGCGCGGCAAGGCGACATCATCGAGCTGGGCATGACGGCAACCCATTTCGGCACCACCTCCCTGACGCTCGAATGTCATGTCCGTAACAAGATCACCCACAAGAGCATCCTGACGATCGAGCGCATGATCTTTGTCAATCTGGACGAGGACGGCAATCCGGCGCCACATGGCAAGACCGAGATCACCTATGCCAAGGATCGTCTCTGAGCCCAGGATCGACTTGGAACCAAGAATCGGCTTGGAGGCTTGGACCCCAGCATCGCCGTTAACCCCGCAGCCCTCGCACGACGCAGCCATACCAAGCCCTACAAACCCAAACGCCAGCGACCGTGTCGCTGGCGTTTGTCCGTTTCTCGTTGTCCCCGGGGCGGGGTCGCCCTTGGCAAACCGCTCAGCCGCTGCCGCCTATTGCCCCGCGATTGTCATGGTATCGATCAGCCAGCTACCGGTCTGAATGCTGCCACGGCGATCAATGTCACTGCCGACCCCCTGAAGTCCGGCAAACATCTCCCGCAGGTTACCCGCTACCGTGAACTCCTCGACCGGATGCGAAATCTGTCCGTTCTCGACCCAGAAACCCGCCGCACCGCGCGAATAATCACCGGTCACCGGGTTGAGCCCTTGGCCCATCATCTCGGTCACCAGAATCCCCGTGCCCATGCGCTGCATCAGCGTATCGAGTGACTCGGTTGGCGCCTCGATGCGCACGTTGTGAGCCCCACCGGCGTTGCCGGTCGATTCGAGCCCCAGCCGACGCGCACTGTAGGCCGAGAGCATATAGCTGGCGAGCCGGCCGCGGTCGATAAAGACGTTATCGCGCGTCGCCACGCCATCGGCATCGAAGGCCGCGCTGGCCAGCCCGCCGATCTCCCGGGGCTGCTCACCCAACGTGAACCACGTCGGAAACAGGGTCTCGCCCAAGGCATCGCAGAGGAATGAAGACTCGCGATAGAGCGCCCCACCGGCAATGCTGTTGAGCAGGTTGCCGACCAGCCCGCGCGCCATCTCCGGCGCGAACAGCACCGGCAGGCGCCCGGTTTGCGGTCGCTGGCCACCCAGCCGGCGTAGCGTGCGTTCGGCGGCACTGATGCCCACCGACTCCGGGCTCGCCAGATCCTCGGCGCGACGCGCGGTGGTGAAGTCGTGATCGCGCTGCATGCCATCGCCGCTGCCGGCGATCAGCAGACAGGAGAGCGAATGACGCGTCCCGCGCTTGCTGCCGATAAAGCCATGACTATTGGCATAGACCGTGACGACCTCCGAAGAGGATAGACTGGCCCCTTCGGAATTGGTGATCCCCGACTGCTCACGCCCGGCGCTTTCGCAGCGCAGCGCCAGCTCGACCGCCTCGTCGACGGAGAGGGCCCATGGATGGTGCAGGTCGAGCTCGGGCAGATCGGTCGCCATCAGCTCGGCCGGTGCCAGCCCCGCTGCCGGATCCTCACCGGTATAACGCGCGATCGAGATCGCCTTGTCGACTACGGCGCGGATCGACGCATCACTGGCATCCGACGACGACGCATTGCCCTTGCGCTGACCAACGTAAACCGTCACCGCGATACTCTGATCGCGAGACAATTCGACGTTTTCGGTCTCGCCGAGACGCACGCTGACACCGACGCCCTGGTCGACGCTAGCCCCGACCTCGCAGGCATCCGCGCCTGCGCGTCTGGCATATCCCAGCGCCATCGCCGCGCGCTCTTCGAGGCGCGCCTGTTGCTCCACGGCATTGAAGGCCTGGCTCATCTCAAACTCCTGACTGAAGAAGCGTGGGCGAGCGGGGCTGCGCTGATATACTGCCGCTCTCACTCGCCGTTCCGGTTAAGAAATGGGTAAAGATTCGGGTAAAGACATGACTTTCGAGGACGATACGCCGCTCAGCAAGACCCAGCGCAAGCAAGAGATGCAGGCGCTGCAGGCACTCGGCGAGCGCATTATCGCCCTGGACCCGGCCGTGCGTGCGCGCCTGCCGCTTTCCGACGACATGCTCGACGCCGTCGAGGAAACCGCACGCATCCGCTCTCACGAGGGCCGACGCCGCCACATGCAGTACGTCGGCAAGGTCATGCGCAAGGAAGACCGCGCCGCGATCCAGGCCGCCTTCGACGAGATCGACCAGGAACAGGTCCAGCGCAACGCCGCCTTCCATCGGCTGGAGCAGCTACGCGACCGCCTGATCGAGGATGACAGCGCGCTGGAACCTTTCATTCAGGCGCACCCCCAGGTCGATCGCCAGATGCTGCGCCAGCTGATCCGCAATGCCCGCGCCGAACGCCAGCGCGAGAAACCGCCGGCCAGCGCTCGCAAGCTGTTTCAGCTGCTCCGCGATACGGCGGGTCTGTAGCCCGCGCCGCGTTCCGGCGAGGGGCGGGGCGCGTCCCTCGCATCAGGACTGGGTACCGCCGACGGTGATTTCGTCGAGTTTCAACGTCGGCTGACCGACGCCGACCGGCACGCCCTGCCCCTCCTTGCCACAGATGCCGATGCCGCTGTCCAGCGCCATGTCGTTGCCGATCATCGACACCTGCGACATCGCTTCCGGCCCGTTGCCGATCAGCGTCGCCCCCTTGACTGGCGCCGTGATCTTGCCGTCCTCGATCAGATAGGCCTCGCTGGCCGAGAAGACGAACTTGCCGGAGGTGATATCCACCTGCCCGCCGCCGAAGCTGACTGCATAAAGCCCGCGCTTCACACTCTTCAGAATCGCTTCCGGATCCTCCTGGCCGCCCAGCATGTAGGTATTGGTCATGCGTGGCATGGTGACGTGCGCGTAGGATTCGCGTCGCGCATTACCGGTTGGCTGCATGCCCATCAGACGCGCATTGAGCTTGTCCTGCATGTAGCCGGTGAGGATGCCATCCTCGATCAGCGGCGTGTACTGCCCCGGCGTCCCCTCGTCATCGATACTGAGTGAACCACGACGCTCGTCCAGCGTGGCATCGTCGACCACGGTGACGCCCTTGGCTGCTACCCGCTCGCCCAGACGCCCGGCGAAGGAGGAGCTGCCCTTGCGGTTGAAGTCGCCTTCCAGCCCATGACCGACCGCCTCGTGCAGCAAAATCCCCGGCCAGCCGTTGGCCAGCACGACCGGCATCTGACCGGCCGGCGCCGCGACCGCGTCCAGATTGACCAGCGCCTGGCGCACCGCTTCCCGCGCGTGGCGCTCGGCTACCCCCTCGTCGCGTAGGCGAGACATCGAATAGCGACCGCCGCCGCCGGCACTGCCCCGCTCGCGCTTGCCATCGCGGGCCACGATCACGTTCACGTTGAAACGCACCAACGGGCGGATATCGGCGGCCAGCGTCCCGTCGCTGGCACAGACCAGCACCACCTCATGCACGCCGGTGAGCGACGCGCTGACCTGTGTCACCGCCGGGTCGGCGGCACGCGCGACCCGGTCCGCCTCCTTGAGCATCGCGATCTTCTCCTCGGCGGAGAGCCCGTCGAGCGGATCGACGCCGCGATAGCGCGCGGTGGCGGTCGCGACCTGGATCGGTGACGGCGGATGCCGCTCGCCGCTGCGGGCGATCCCGGACGCAGTGCGCCCGGTATCCAGCAGCGCATCCTGGCTGATCTGGCTCGAGTAGGCGAAGCCGGTCTTCTCGCCGGAGAGCGAGCGTACGCCGACGCCACCATCGATGCTGTAGCTGGCATCCTTGACCTCACCATCCTCCAGTACCCACATCTCATGCCAGGTGCGCTGGAAAAACAGATCGGCGTAGTCGATGCCACGCCCCATTGCATGGCCCAGACCGGCGTCGAGCGACTGCACGTCGAGTCCGCCGGGGGCGAGCAACAGCGTCGATGCCTGCTTCAGCATGTCATCACTAAGGTCGGTCATTGGGCACTTTCCAAGTTGATGGTCGGCGAGGACCAGGGGCCCTCGATCCGATAGTAGATCTGGGTGACGCTATCCAGCCAGCGGCCAAACAGCTTATGAAATACGAACAGGCCCAGGCCGACCTGCGGCGCACCGGCCATGACCGCCACCAGCGGCAGGTTCTGGCTGACCGGCACGGTGATACCGAGTCGCTGATCCAGCGACTGGCGGTTCAGATCGACACTGCCTGCCAGCGTGAAGCGCGTCGAGGTGCCGTCGACCACGATCGGGCCTTCGCTTTTCAAGGTACCGTTGTACAGGGTAGCGCTGCCATCGACGCGATTGAAAGCGGTACCGCCGCTGGTGACATCGGAGAAGTCGAGCTGTAGCCGGCGCAGCACGTTGTCCAGATTGAACAGCCCCACCAGCTTGGCGCCGGAGGAGTGGATCTGGCGAAAACGGCCGTTGGTCAGGGTCGCCTGCGCCCGCCCGCTCACTCGCGGTAGCGCGAATTGCCAAGGCGCGCCCGGCCAGCTCAACTGCAGATCGGCCTCGGTGGTCTCGCTGTTGACCGGGACCGGCTGATCCATGACCCGAAAGGCGCTGCCCAGGTCGCCACCGCTCATCTGCAGCCGTGCACGCGTCAGGCTGGCCTCGCCCGCCGACGACCAGGTCAGGCCGCCATCGAACGCCACCTCTCCAAGCGTGAGCGACAGCGGCGTGACCTGCAGCTGTCGCGCGTCGGCCTGCCAGCGAGCCTCCAGCGGACCGAATTGCTGGCCCTTCCGCTCGAACCGAGCGACATGCAGATGCCCTGCCGGCACCTGACCGATCTCGTCGGGCATCGCCACGGGGGGCGGCGCCACTTCCACCTGGGACATCAGCCCCGTCGACGCCGAGGCCTCCTCGGGGGCATCGGGCGTCAACGCATCGAGATTGAGCCGCGCCAGATCGATATCGATCGGCGTCGCTTCGCTCGGCTGCCAACTGGCATGGCCGGCGGCGATCTCGCCGTCGAGCGAGAGGCGCCAGCCATCGGCGAGCGGCGCGGCATCCACCTGCAACCCACCCAGGCAGCGGCCATCGACCAGAATGCACGGCGTCGATAGCGCGACGCGCTTCAGCCCGCCGCCGTCGTTGACCGGCTTTTCCGTGTCGGCGTCCAGTGTCTCTTCGGTGATCGAGGTCGGCACGCCGCGATCCGCTGCCGGCTCATCGTCTGCGGCCCTCAACTGCGACAGCGCCTGCGCCCAGCGTTGCGTATCCAGCCGATTGGGTCGCCACAGCACGTACCAGCCGGGCTCGCTCGGCCAGGCCGCCTCGTCGCCCGGCCAGCCCTCGAGCCAGACCTGCCCCTGCGCCTGCTGCCCCAGGGTGCGCCAGCGGGCGCGCCCCCAGTCGCCCAACATGACCGAGCCGGTACCGGCAGAGATATCGGCATCGATGGCCAGCGGTTCCCGGCGACCGGCTCTCTTGCCGAACGGCGGCGGTAGTGCGATGGCGAGCGGTTCGAGATCGCTGCGCAGGCGCAGGCTGGCGTTGTCCTGTGCATCGAAGGCGATCCGCGCCGTGTAGGGAAAGCCACCGTCAAGCAGCCCCGCGACTCGCGACATCCCGGCCCAGTCGAGCAGCCCACGACTTTGCGCCTCGCCGTCGAAGTCGATCGCGCTGTCGGCGCCGCCGATCGCGAAGCGCGCCTGCAAAGGCCCCTCGAAGGCACGCGCGTCCAGGGTCCCGGTCAGGTAATCCTCCCCGCGCTCACGGCGGTAGCGCAGGTCACCACCGATATCGCCGAGCGTCAGATTGAGCTCGGGGAAGGTCAGCGATGCGATATCGGCCACGCCCTGAACGTCGACCGTCATGTCGGTCTCGATATCGCTCTCCTGGTCCATCGGCAGGCCGATGTCGAGATGCGCCTGAACCTGACCCTGGCTCTGCCATAGGGCGAAGCTCTGGCTCAGCGTTTGCAGTGGGGCGTTGGCGAGAAAATCGAGCAGACCGCCACTGCTCCCGGCCACGTCGCCCGAGATGGCGAGCTGCTTGTCTGCCAACCGCACTTCCGCATTCCGGGTGGTCAGCCCGTGGGACGTGGCATGATCGACCTGCGCCTCGAGCGCCATGTTATGCATCTCGAGATGACCGTCGACACGCTCCAGCGCCGGCCAGTCCGGCGCGTATTGCAGCCGCCCGTCCTCGATATCCAGCGACAGCGACAGCCGGTCGTTCGGGTTGACGAACATTCGCCCCTCAGGTGCGTCCCGGTCGCTGAGCGTCACCGCCAGCCCCAGCGAACCGCGCCGCACGATGCCCCCGATATCGCCGCCGAGCCAGGTCTGCAGCTCGGGATCCTCGATCACGCGGGTCGGCAGCCAGGGCAATACCCGCGTGCGGCGAGCATCGGCGTCGGCGAATGTCAGATCGAGCAGGAAAGCACCGGGCTTGTCGTCGGCGTTGAACAGGCTCAGGCCGAAACGCCCCGTCGCCGTGGCGCCTCGCCAGCCGGCCGAGAGCCCCTCGCCGCTGATCACGGCGCCATCGGCCGTCAGCGACCAGTCGATCTGGCCGCGCGCCGATGACAACACCAGCGGCTCGGCGTAGACCTCGGGAATCCTGAACTGTGTCCCCGAGGCACCGGCAAAGGTCACGCTGCCGCCGCGGCCGCGAAACGTGGCCCAGGCATCAATCGGACCGCCGCCGGGAATCTCGTCCCAGGCGTTGACCGCCGCCCCTTCCAGGGCCGCCTGGGCATACCATTCGCCATCGGCACGGCCCAGTTCCAGCCCCGCGACATGGCCGCGCGGTGCGAGCCCTACCAGCGTACGCGATACCGCCGTCGGCAGCGGCAGGTAGCGGATCAGGCGGGCCAGCCCATCGAGATCGAACGGCGCGCTGCGCAGCCACCAGCCGTCTGCCGTTTCGCTGGCCTGCAGACGCTGCGGCCAGTCGAGCTCAGGCGTCTCCGGTAGGGTCCCCCGCAGTCCATTCAGCCAGGCGTGCCAGCGATTGTCGTCACCCCTGGAGAGATGCGCTTCAACGCCCAGGTCGGTCAGCGTGGACGTGGCCGCTGGCGTCGAGGCGTCGGGCGTTGCGGCCTCGGCGGGCGAATTCGTCAGCGTCAGGGCGGGAATCTCGAGCGACAACTGCCCGGCACGCAGCCCCCCATTCTGCCAATGGCCGGCGAGCGTGATATCCCCCTCGACCGCGGTCAAGGCGCGCTCGTGGCCGGCACTCGCGACCGCCAGTACCGGCGACAGCTCGTCGAGATCCAGCGTCGCGATACCGCGCGCGTCGGGGGCATCCGCGGAGGAACCGGCGTCGATCGCCAGGTGAAGCTGCCCGGCCGCGTGATCGGCACGCGTCAGCGCGGCCTGCAGCGAGGCACGCCCGTCCCGGCTGGCCAGCGTCAATTCACTCAGCGAGAGACGTGCCTCGCGTTCGCGCCCGTGCAACACCAGCGTCACGGCCTTCGCCCGCAGCCGTTGATGCGCCAGGAGCCGCAACAGGCTATCGGCCTCGACGCCTCCACCGGTCTCTCGCGCCTGCCGGTCATCACCGAACCAGCGCGCGCCGGCGCCATCCGGCCAGCCCCAGCGTCCCTGAGCATTTTGATAAAGATGGAGTGTCGCCGCGTCGAGCCGCCCCTGTTCGAAGACCGGCATGCCCTGGCGCCAGCTCGCCAGCGGCTCGAACTCGGCTTGCGCCCGTTCGACGTCAAGCAAGGTAGCGCCACGGCGGCTCGCCAGCGTGAAGCCCGCCAGCGTCAGACGCGGGCGCCAGCCGTCGACAGCCAGCGAGAGATGATCGAGCTCGGCGTTCGCGTCGAGCTGCGTCTCCAGTCCGGCGAGCAACCATGGGCTCAGCCGATCGCTCTGCCAGGCCAGCAGGCGCAGGCCTCCGGCAAGCACTGCCACGACAAGCATCACAAGGGCCACCAGCGTCAGCAGCCAGCGCCAGGTCACACGCAGGGAACTCATCGCCTCACATCAGCACGATGTCGTACTGCTCCTGGGAGTAGTGCGCCTCGACCTGGAAACGAATCGTCTTGCCGATGAACGACTCCAGATCGGCGACCGCCGCCGACTCCTCGTCCAGCAGGCGATCGACCACGGCTTGCGAAGCCAGCACCATGTAGGTTTCCGGCGAGTACGCGCGCTCCTCGCGCAGGATCTCGCGAAAGATTTCGTAGCATACGGTTTCCGGCGTTTTCAGCGTCCCGCGCCCATGGCAGGTCGGACAAGGCTCGCAGAGCGTCTGCTCCAGACTTTCGCGAGTTCGCTTGCGGGTCAACTGGACCAGCCCCAGCTCGGTGACACCGGTCAGCTTGTTCTTGGCGTGATCGCGCTCCAGCGACTTCTCGAGCACACGCAGCACCTGACGCTGGTGCTCCAACTCTTCCATGTCGATGAAGTCGATGATGATGATGCCGCCCAGGTTGCGCAGGCGCAGCTGGCGCGCGATGGCCGTGGCGGCTTCCAGATTGGTCTTGAAAATGGTCTCTTCGAGGTTGCGATGGCCGACATAGCCGCCGGTATTGACGTCGATGGTGGTCATCGCCTCGGTCTGATCGATCACCAGATAGCCGCCGGACTTGAGCTGGACCTTGCGCCCGAGCGCCTTCTGGATTTCGTCCTCGACGCTGTAGAGGTCGAAGATCGGGCGCTCGCCGGGGTAATACTCGATGCAAGACTCCACGGTCGGCATGAACTCGCGCGCGAACTCCTTGAGTCGAAAGTAGTTCTCGCGCGAGTCGATGCGCACCTTCTCGATCTGGTCGCGCATGACGTCGCGCAGCGTGCGAATGAACAGCGGCAGGTCGTCGTAGATCGGGCTCGGCGGCGCGGCGGTCAAGCGCCGTTCGGCGATCTTCTGCCACAGGCGCTGCAGGAACACCATATCGGCGAACAGCTCCTCGCGCCCCACGCCTTCGGCCGCCGTGCGGATGATGAAGCCGCCGTTGGCCTCGTCGGGAAGCTCCGCCTGTCCGGCCTCGATCAACGTCTTCAGGCGCTCGCGTTCGCCGTCATCCTCGATTCGCTGGGAGACCCCGACATGCGGCGAGTCCGGCATATAGACCAGATAACGTGAAGGAATCGAGAGATGCGTGGTCAGCCGGGCGCCCTTGGAACCGATCGGATCCTTGGTCACCTGCACGACGAGCGGCTGGCCGGCGTGCAGCAGATGGCCGATCGAGGCAGGCTCTTCGTGCGCGCTGTCGGGCGGCAGCACCTCGTTGACATGAATGAACGCGGCGCGCTCCAGGCCGATATCGATGAACGCCGCCTGCATGCCCGGTAGCACGCGGACTACCTTACCCTTGTAGATATTGCCGACGATGCCACGACGCCGGCTGCGCTCGATGAACGCCTCCTGCAGGACGCCGTTCTCGACCACCGCGACCCGCGTCTCCATCGGCGTCAGATTGATCAGTACTTCACCGCTCATGCAGGCATCCTTGTCGCGGGTTATTCGAACACGCCAGCGGCATCATGATCGTGGGGCGGCGCCCCGCCGGCAGATGCCTGCCGAGAATTATGGCACAGCCCCGGAACGGGCTCACCCGGGGCCCGCCCAAAGCGCAATGCCCTGGGCCTGCAATAACGTCGAGGTCTCGTGAAGCGGCAGGCCGACGACGGCGGAATAACTGCCTTCCAGCCGCGAAACGAAGATCGCCGCACGTCCCTGAATCGCGTAGCCGGCCGCCTTGTCGGCGGGCTCGCCGGTGTCCCAGTAGGCATCAATTTCCACCGACTCGATCTCGCGCATGACGACGGTCGTCGCGACCCGGCACTCGAGCAACCCGCGCGGCCCGATCACCGCGACCGCGGAGAGAACACGATGGCGCGTACCGGAGAGCTGCTCTAGCATGCGCCGGGCGTCGACACGATCCTGCGGCTTGCCGAAGACTTCGTCGCCCTGCACTACCACCGTATCGGCCCCCAGCGTCGGCAACCGGCTACCGACGTGCCCCGCCTCAGCCTTCTCGCGGGCCAGCCGAGAGACGAAGGATTCCGGCGACTCGCCGGGCAGGCGCGACTCGTCGAGATCGGCAGGCTGCACCTCGACCGTGACACCGATCGAAGCGAGCAGCTCGCGCCGACGCGGCGAGGCCGAGGCGAGTCGAAGTACAGGGGGTGTCGGCATACGTCAGCACTCCGGGGACACGAATGAGATGCCGCCCTGACCGGACGACAAGACGGCGAGGCCAGGAAAACGACGGCTGGGATCTTGTCGCTAGGCGATGCCGAGACGCCGACGCACGACCTGCATCATGGTAAACAGCCAAGGCCAGAGCAGCGCCCCGATCAGGGCCGGCAGCAGGAATTCGAGACTCACCGATACCGGCCCGAAGATCGTGCGCAACCACTGTTCAACCAGCTGCGCGATGCCCAGCAGGATGAACACCAGCACGGCCTGCTGCCAGATCGAATAGACTCGGAAGCGCTGGTAGAGCAGCAGGAAAAGATAGGCAAGCAGCGACATCACCAGGGCATTCTGGCCGAGCGGCGCGCCCTCGATGAGATCGAGCATCACGCCGAGCACGAAGCCGTGAAGCACGCCAACCCGCTGAGGCGTCGCCACGCACCAGTAGGCGAGCAGCACCCCCAGCCAGTCCGGCCGCCAGATCAGCCAGGCATCCGGCAACGGCATGACCTGCAGGCACAGCGCCAGCAGCAGCGTGAACCAGACGAAGAGATAGCCGAACGGCCCCATGGTCTACTCCTCTTCCTTCGCCTGGATCAGTGTCAGGGCCGCGGTCAACGCATCCTCGTCGATCCGGTTCGCGTTGGGGTGGCCGGGATCACCGGGCCAGATCACCGCGCGCGCCATCCGCTCCGCACCATCGAGCGTGTCGTCCTGCGGACGCTCGGGCGGAAACAGCAGCAGGAAGTAGCGTGAGCGTTCAGGCTGGGAGATCGGTTCCGCCGTGACCTGCATGAAGGTCTGGCTCGACTCGGGTCGTACCTGACTCACTCGCGCCACCGGATAGCCACGAGGGAATCGCCCGCCAAGCCCGGAGGTGACCAGCAGATCGCCTTCACGGATATCAGCGGTGGCCGGCACGCTGGGAATATTCAGCGTATCCAGCTGACCGGTCCCCTGCGCGATGAAACGCAGACCATTGCGATTGATTTCGACCGGCACCGCATGATTGGCGTCGGCGACCATCAGCACGCGACTGGTATAAGCGGATACCGACACCACCTGACCGATCAGCCCGGAAGCGTCCATTACCGGCTGGCCGACGTAGGCGCCATCGCGACGACCGCGATCGATCACCATCTGCTGGGTAAAGGGATCGGAATCCAGCGACAGCAGCTCCGCCGTGATATAGGGGACATCGTCGGGATTCGGCGCATTCAGCAACTCGCGCAGATGCACGTTCTGGGCCGTCAGGCTGGCCATGCGCTGCACCCGATTGGAGAGTGTCAGCAACTGCTCGCGCAGACGACCGTTTTCGTCGATCAGGCTCTGCTGGTCGGAGACCGCCATGGCCCCCCAGCGCATCCCCTCACTGGGCAGACTGACCAGCCACTGAATTGGCGCCACCACGGATGTCATGTGCGAACGTGCCGTCTCCACCGCGCTGAAGCGGTGTTCGGCAAACATCAGCCCGAACGCCAGCACCGCACACAGCAGCATGCGGTACGTCGGAATCGGGCCATAGGAAAACAGCGGTTTGATAGGCCTCACCCCCGCCTACCGATGACGGACGCCACCGGCCGGCAGCCTCCGTCGCGGATGGCCTCAATCGCTGGAGAGCAGCTCGAAGGTATGCTGATCGATCATCTCGAGCGCCTTGCCGCCGCCGCGCGCGACGCAGGTGAGCGGATCTTCGGCGATGATGACCGGTAGCCCGGTCTCTTCGGCGATCAGCTTGTCGATGTCGCGCAGCATGGCACCACCGCCGGTCAGTACCAGACCGCGCTCGGCGATATCGGACGCCAGCTCCGGCGGGGACTGCTCGAGCGCACTCTTGACCGCGGCGACGATCGACGCCAACGGCTCCTGCAACGCATCCAGGATCTCGTGGGAGTTGAGCGTGAAGCTGCGCGGGATGCCTTCGGCCAGATTGCGGCCGCGCACATCGATCTCTCGAAGCTCGCCACCGGGATAGGCGCAACCGATCTCTTCCTTGATGCGCTCGGCGGTGGCTTCGCCAATCAGGCTGCCGTAGTGCCGACGCACGTAAGACGTGATCGCTTCGTCGAAGCGGTCGCCACCGACCCGCACGGATTCGGAGTAGACGACACCATTGAGCGAGATGATCGCGATCTCGGTAGTGCCACCACCGATATCCACGACCATCGAGCCCTGGGCTTCCTCGACCGGCAGCCCGGCCCCGATCGCCGCCGCCATCGGCTCCTCGATCAGATAGACATCACGGGCGCCGGCGCCCTCCGCGGACTCCTTGATCGCGCGGCGCTCGACCTGCGTGGACATGCAGGGAACGCAGACCAGAACGCGCGGGCTCGGCGTCAGGAAGGTGCTCTGATGCACCTTGCGAATGAAGTGCTGGAGCATCTGCTCGGTAACGGTGAAATCGGCAATCACGCCATCCTTCATCGGACGAATGGCGGTAATGTTACCTGGCGTGCGCCCCAACATGCGCTTGGCGTCGAGACCGACGGCGGCGACACTGCGCATGTTGCCGGATTGGCGAATCGCCACGACGGAGGGCTCGTCCAGGACGATACCGCGACCGCGGACGTAAATCAGCGTGTTGGCGGTCCCCAAGTCGATCGACAGATCGCTCGAGAACAGCCCCCGTAAACGTTTAAACATGGAAACTTTTACCTAGTCCAGACCGGAACCCTGTGCGGACGCAAACGGTATCACCGTGGGGGGGCAGCAGCAAGCGCGAGCCTGCCCGATAAAGCGCGAATATGATAATGTCTCCTCCATTTATCGACGTATCGTCGCGAGACGACTGGTCGCCGATTTCGACACCGGGCACCGGCACCGAAACCGACGACTCGCGACGCCACTGTCGACCCGCTCATCGCGATGCTGGTCTCCAGCGACGCGGCGTTTTTAGCGACGATTTTGACCAAGGGGTAAATCAACACATGGCAATCGAACACGCGGACGTGTTGCGGGCGGCGCACCTCGCACGCCTGGGGCTCAACAGCGACGCCGAGGCGGCCGGCTATGTCGACGACCTGTCGCGCATTCTCGAGATGGTCGATCGGCTGCAAGCCGTCGATACCGAAGGCGTCGCGCCGCTCTCTCATCCGCTCGACACCACGCAGCGACTGCGCCCCGACGAAGTGACCGAAAGCGATCGGCGCGAGACCTTTCAGGCCTGCGCGCCGGAAACCGCCGAGGGCCTCTATCTGGTACCGCGCGTCGTCGAATAAGTTCGGCACCGACAGCGCGGGCTCGCGCCCCGATGCCTAAAAGCGATGCGGCGACACCAACTCATCGCCCATCTCGCGTAGCGATTTGACCCAGGGAACATCGACCCCATGCACGACATGACGCTCACGGAACTCGCCCGCAGCCTCAAGGCCGGCGATTTTTCCAGTCGCGAGCTGACCACCAGCCTGCTCGATCGCATCGAGCGCCTGGATGGCGGCATCAACAGTTTCATTACCGTCACCCGCGACCGCGCGCTCGAGGCGGCGGATGCCGCCGACAAGGCCCGCGCCGCCGGTGACGACCGCCCTCTCGCCGGCCTGCCGCTGGCGATCAAGGACATCTTCTGCACCCAGGGGGTTCGCACCAGCTGCGGCTCGAAGATGCTGGACAATTTCCAGGCACCCTACGACGCCACCGTGGTGGAGAAACTGCAGGCCGCTGGCATGATCAGCCTCGGCAAGACCAACATGGACGAGTTCGCCATGGGGTCGTCCAACGAGAACAGCTTCTACGGCCCGGTGAAGAACCCGTGGGACGCCACTGCCGTTCCCGGTGGCTCCTCCGGCGGCAGCGCCGCGGCCGTGGCCGCCGGCTTCGCGCCGGCCGCGCTCGGCACCGATACGGGCGGCTCGATCCGCCAGCCGGCGGCCTTCTGCGGCATCACCGGCCTGAAGCCGACCTACGGTCGCGTCTCCCGCTACGGCATGGTCGCGTTCGCCTCCAGTCTCGACCAGGGCGGCCCCATGGCCCGCAGTGCCGAGGACTGCGCTCACCTGCTTGGCGCCATTGCCGGGCATGACCTGCGCGACTCCACCAGTGTCGCCCGCGTGGTGCCGGACTACCTCGCCGAACTCGATACTCCACTCGCCGGCCTCAAGATCGGCCTGCCGAAAGAGTATTTCGGTGACGGCCTCGACAGCGAGGTCGAAAGCGCGATCCGCGAGGCGATCCAGGTTTACGAATCGCTCGGTGCCAAGGTGTGCGAGGTCAGTCTGCCGCACACGCATCTTGCCGTACCGGCCTACTACGTTATCGCCCCCGCGGAAGCGTCCTCGAACCTCTCGCGCTACGATGGCGTGCGTTTCGGCCATCGCTGCGACAACCCGGCCGATCTCGAGGATCTCTACAAGCGCACGCGCGCCGAAGGCTTCGGCGACGAGGTCAAACGCCGCATTCTGATCGGCACGCACACGCTCTCCGAGGGATTCTTCGACGCCTACTACCGCAAGGCGCAGCAGGTGCGCCGCCTGATCCGCCAGGACTTCCTCGATGCCTTCGATGAAGTCGACGTGCTGATGGGCCCCGCCGCCCCGACGCCAGCCTTCGATCTCGGCGCCAAGAAAGATCCCGTGTCGATGTACCTGCAGGACATCTACACCATCGCCATCAACCTCGCCGGCATTCCGGGCATCAGCGTACCGGCAGGCTTCGCCGGCAAGCGCCCGATCGGCCTGCAGATCCTTGGCCAGCACTTCGCCGAGAGCCAGCTGCTCAACGTAGCCCACCAGTTTCAGCAGGCGACGGACTGGCATCGCCGCACGCCGAGCCTCGACCAGGAGACCACCTAATGCAGTGGGAAACCGTCATCGGGTTGGAAGTCCACGTCCAGCTTGCGACCCAGTCCAAGATCTTCTCCGGTGCCTCCACCGCGTTCGGCGCCGCACCCAATACCCAGGCCTGCGCCATCGATCTCGGCCTGCCGGGCGTGCTGCCGGTACTCAATGAAGGCGCCGTCGCCATGGCCGTGCAATTTGGCCTGGCTATCGATGCGGAGATCCCCGAAACCTCCGTGTTCGAGCGCAAGAACTACTTCTACCCCGACCTGCCCAAGGGGTATCAGACCAGCCAGATGGCCCAGCCGATCGTCGGCAAGGGCGAAGTCGAACTGGTGCTGGACGACGACGTGCGCAAGCGTGTGCGCATTCACCATGCACACCTGGAAGAAGACGCCGGCAAGTCCCTGCACGAAGACTTCCACGGCATGAGCGGCATCGACCTGAACCGTGCCGGCACGCCGCTGCTGGAGATCGTCTCCGAACCCGACATGCGCTCGGCCAAGGAAGCGGTGGCCTACATCCGCGCGATTCACGCTATCGTCACCTATCTCGGCATCTCGGACGGCAACATGGCCGAGGGCTCGATGCGCTGCGACGTCAACGTCTCGGTCCGCCCGAAAGGACAGGAGACCTTCGGCACCCGCGCCGAGATCAAGAACGTCAACTCCTTCCGCTTCGTCGAGCGCGCGATCGAATTCGAAGTCGAACGTCAGGTCGAGCTGATCGAGGACGGCGGCAAAGTCGTACAGGAGACCCGGCTCTATGACCCGGACCTCGACGAGACACGCAGCATGCGCACCAAGGAAGAAGCCAACGACTATCGCTACTTCCCCTGCCCCGACCTGCTGCCGGTCATGCTCGATTCGGCCTATGTCGAACACCAGCGCTCGACCCTGCCGGAGCTGCCGACCGAGAAGCGCAATCGCTTCGAGACGAGCCTCGGCCTTTCGGCTTACGACGCCGGCGTCCTCTCCGCCACCCGGCCGACGGCGGAATACTTCGAGGCCGTGCTCGCGGTCTGCGGCGATGCCAAGCAGGCTGCCAACTGGGTTCAGGGCGAACTCTCCGGGCACCTCAACCGCGAGAATATCGACATCGCCAACAGCCCGGTCACACCACAACAGCTTGGTGGCCTGGTCAGTCGCGTGCTCGACGACACCATCAACGGCAAGGCCGCCAAGCAGGTGTTCGCCGCGCTATGGAATAACGAAGGCCAGAGCGCCGACGAGATTATCGAAGCGCGTGGCCTCAAGCAGGTCACCGACACCGGCGCTATCGAAGCGATGATCGACCAGGTCATTCTTGAGAGCCCGGTGCAGGTCGCCCAGTACCGAGAGGCCGATGAAGCCAAGCGCGGCAAGATGATCGGCTACTTCGTCGGCCAGGTGATGAAAGCCTCTCGAGGTACCGCCAACCCGCAACAGGTTAACGGCGTGCTCAAGCAGAAGCTGGACGAGGCGTGACTAGCGCTGGGGATTGATAGCCGGTAGCAACGAAAAAGCCCGTGATGCGTCTCGCATCACGGGCTTTTTAGGCTCTCTTTTCCCAGGCGTTCTTCTAAGCAGCAGCGGCAGGAACCCGACTGCTCAGCGCCCTGCCACAAGCGTCGCGCTCCTCCTTCGCCAAGCTGGTTGCCGGAATCTTGAGCGTCTTGACGGCATCGCTCCCGGCATCGTGGCGTCGGTAGTGAACGATATAGTGACGCTTAGTCACCTCGACACGTTTAATCTCGCTATACAATAGCGTTTTCGTCGGGCGTATCGGTGCCAGTTTGACAACCAAATGGTCATCCATCAGCCGCACGACCGGGCTGTATTGGAACCAGAGCCCCGCGCCAATCATGGCCCCGGCAATGGTAAATGGGGCGACGGGAAAGATCGGAGAACTCCCGACCGCGATCAACGATACGACGAACAGACCGGCACCTGCCACCAATGACATTTTGGCCTGACGTCGTGCGTAAAATTCTTGCTCCATCATTGACTGACCCTGCATGACAATCGTTACTGAGACTTCGCGTTATCGGCACTGACGGCGGCCGCCATCTGCCGTCGTTGTTGTAACGACGGCTCTTCCGCACCGCTCGCCGCCTTGCGCGCACCAAAAATCGTAATCAGCCCAAGCGGTATGAAAACAATCGATCCGATGATCACGACAATCGATCCGGCACGCCGCTTCCCTAGCCCGATCATGACGGCACCAATCACAGCAACGACCCAAGCGCCGCCGGTCATATACAACAGCACCGACGGGACAGACCTGCCCGGCTCGGAGTAAAGTCCGTTCGCGAGTCCGAGGAACCAGAGAAAGGTGATGACCAACCCGACGATTAATACTTTCAAAATGTACCCTTTACACTAAAACTATAGAGGTAGAAAAAGAAGATATACAACGGTAATCACTAGCCATCACAGCGGTTAAAAACCGCCCATCAGTTGACCCGACGAATAAAGCCGCCACCCACCTGAATATTGTGCTCATCTTGCCACGCCTGTGACTGGCGAAGAGCCTCATCGATTTGATCTTGAGTCATTTGATCGGCAATACGCTGCTTACCCTCTATACCGGCAGACCCGATCAAATCATAGTATTTATAGGCTTTGACAAGATCCACTTCGGTTCCGACTCCCTCTTCGTACCTTTCAGCCAATACAGGAAACCCAATACTATTCCCACTTTCATATTTATTAAATATACCCTTTTTTAACCACAGAAACGATTTCTCCTCATCCTGAGGAACCCTTTCGCCTTTATGGTACATGGAAGCCAGTTGCCCAGCAGACTCTCTATCACCGGCGTTACCGGCCTTACTGAGCCAGAAAATGCCTTCATTAACATCATAGGGATAAAGGCCTTCCCATTTTTCTCCCACATAGGCCATGCCCAACATTCGCTGGGACAATATATAGCCATCCAGCGCAGACTGTGTCGCAAACTCTCTTGCTTTTTCGATATTTACTTCCGTACACACACCATTGTAGTACATGGTCGCCAAGGTATAACCAGCATCAGTAACCTCACTCTCCCATGCATCTTGCAAAAAATAAACGGCCTTTTCACAGTCCTTCTCTATATTAAATTCCGGCGCCCCATCTATATAAAAAATACCAAGAAATAATTTTTTCCGCCCTGCATCGGCAGTAGATAAGTCTTTGAGTTCTTCTTCCGACAGGTCATCAATCGCCGCACCAAATGAGCTCCCTGTAGGATCCTGAAAAAGAATGTCTGCTTGCACCCCACCAGATAGCGCCAACAAAATAAAAAGAATATGAATTTTCATCAGCAACCCCAAAATAAATTCAACCCTAAAGGCTTAGCGTTAAAAAGTCTCGACTAACGCCCCCCCCTGATTTAAAGCTTACTACAAGATCAACCAACTCCCCCAAAATAGCTTTCGGATACACCTTCGCCCACTTCGTCTCGTACACTTCATCTTTCAGGAAAAATTCTGGACGATTACTCGAACTTCTATCTCGAGACCTACTATATTCGGATTCTTTGACAAACGATAGCCCCCCACTACTAGACTGACTTTTATACGCCCAGTCAAAAATCGTCCTCAAGCTCTCTCCACGTGGCGCAAGTTGCAACCTCAACTCAACACCATTTAAATCGGGAACTTTGATAACAATACCGACCTCAACCAAAGAGCGCGCTCTTTCAATTTCTTTAGACATACCCTCCTTATCCACTTCATCTCTAGACTCAATATATTCAGTTGTATTGGGTAAAACCTGCGACCAAGACAACTTCACTAGCACTCCCTGAAACACCATCTCAAGCGAGCTTTGCTCAGAGTCCATATCCTCGAAAGGCAAGACCTGCATGTCACCCTGCGCTGAGGCATATCCCAAGATGCTTCGATTGATCCACATTTCGACGGCTGGCGATACCATTGTTACAAACAACCAACCCAGTAATAATGCCAGCACCCCCACAAAAATACTGACAACGAGGCCAACGCCCGTGCTGGCACCAATCAGTATGATCGAAACCACACCGGAAACGACTCCGAAACCGCCGAGAATCATGCCATGCTTTGCGCTGAGACTCCCGCCTGTTTTAGACGCCTCTACCGCCTCGGTCAGCTTGTTCATGCCATCCCAAATTGAGATCAGACCACCTACGACTGCCATTGTGCGGCCAGCAAATACCCAATCAGCGTTATTGGCAATGGCACTGCCCGGTGATACTCCCAAACTCGCTGCGCGAATGCTTTGATAGCCTTCGATTCCTGCCATGGCGCTACTGGCAAGGCCCACGCCGGTACTAAGGATCTTGCTCCAATCCGCGCCGTCTTCATCATCGACGAAGGCTTCAGCCTCTACCGCTGACACCAAATTCCAAAGTACGAGACAGACTCCGGCAATCTGTCCATACCCTTGCCGTGCACTAACCAGGGTATTTCCAACGTCTCTCGCACTGTCATTAAAATCTTGCTGACGCTGTTGACCATCTTCCCAAGTATAGCTGCCCTGTAAAAGCAGTGGCTTATCATCTCCGGAGGCTTTCAAGATGTCTGCAACATAATCAGGTAGCGCGATTCGAATAACCCTATTGCGGTCGGCCAATGGTGCGGCAAAATTACCCGTAGCTCCATCAAGCGATTTCATAGCACGGCTGAGATCTACACCACGTTCACTATCAGATTCATTCTGCCGAGCGACACTACGTAGCCATTGATAAAGCTCAGACAACTTTATGTCCACGTTGACCAGCCTGGGAACAGCTTGCTCACCGCTTTGCGCATCGGGATCCGCCATGAAAGCCAATTGGTGATAGCGAATAAAACACCGTAAGAATGGCTTCAGTTCACCAACAGAAAGCCCCGCCGTACCATATAGAGACAATGAGGCAATTGAATTTCCAACCGTCATGGAAAGAAGGCTTTGTATGGGGCGAAAGCGATTGATTATCTGATCGCGAGAGGGCGCATCACCATTGAGCATCACTGATCGCTGCTGGATTTCGCGAAATTCACCGCCCCAGCTAGCCAGCGTTTCACGGGGAAGCTGTTGTGATTCAGGCAAGGCACGGACACATGATTGAGCCTGAGCAATAAGCTCAGCGTTATTGGCAAATATAGCCGCCATGAGGGTAGAGTTATTAGAGTTCAGCGCGCTAGTCATAGACTGCCACAGGCTGCCGCTGCCAGGAGACAGTATGCCACCCCGAAGCACATTGCCAACAAGCCCACTCAGCCCCAACCCCATCCAGTAGTCGGTTTTACTATAACGTGCGACAACATCGCCAAGGTGCTTTCGCACCCATATTGAATAATCGCTATCGTGAAGGCTAAGCGTCTCCTGGCAGACAGCGTTTTGCTCTTCATAATTCTGATAGAATTCATCAAGCGTTTTTTTGTCATAAAGCTCGTCAAGCTGGTCGGCATGCCTATCCGCCGCTCGCTCTGCATCCGTCTTTACGTTTGCCAGCTGGATTCTTTTATTTGAAATCTGGGTATCCAGCGGCCCAACCTGACGACGTCTTTCAATCGCTTCCGCGGCTTCGTATCTGCCTTCTGAACGATAGCCTTCAGCCTGTTGACGTAGATGCTCATCGTAGTTTGCATTCGAGGCCTCGAGCTCTTCTAGCTCCTCTTGGACTCGACGCCTTTCCTGATCACACGCTGCCTTCTCACGATCCAATTCAGCCAGGAAATCTTCTTTATCCTGTTCAGCATCTCGTATGGATTGGTTTAACCGGCCTAATTCTCGCTGACGTTGGGCACGCACTCTCGGCGAGATTTCTTCGCCGGAAGAACCCTCCTCAAGATATTCATCTCGCTTATTCTTAGCGTCTTCAATAGCATCATCGAGTTTCTTTCTCTGAGCAGGAATATAACCCTTTCTAAAATTGCTCTTAAAAGCGTCAATCGCCTTTTTGCAAAGTAACTTCCGGCGGTTATCTTCACTTCTATTTATGAAATTTTCGGCTTGGGCAAGCGCTTGATGACGATAGGCATTTAGTTCCTCCATGATACCCACCTCATCTTTTACTGCCAGAATGAGACCCTTGCCTTGGTATTGACTGGCAGCATGATCAAGGCGAAGGTTCATCGCATCCTTGAGTTGCCTCGGTTCATAAATCTTCCTATGAGGACCGCTCGACCAAAACTGTGTACTAAGATCGTGAGCACCGGCGCTGTATTCTGCGACTTTCTCTAGTTCATCTGTACTAAATGTAAATGGTTGAACGGCTTGCCCTGCAACCCATGACGAGATGTCGACTTTCTGCATATTGGATTCGCGCCATTCGGCATCACTGCCGATCATCCTAATATGCTCATTAGGCCAAGCATGTTCAGTAAATGCGTAGTAAATGACCCCTGAATTATCCGGATCAGGAAGCGTTACAAGAGAAGCATGAAGGGCATCGCTGGAATTTGACTGGCAACGCTCGGGGAAAACGATCTCATCCAACGCCGGTGGCTGTAGTACCGGAAACTGGTAGTACTTCCCGTCGCTGGTGATCGCGTAGGCGTACCAGTGCATACCATTAGGGTTATCCTGGTCGTAAAAATAGAGATACCCCTGACGCAGCTGACGCAAGATATATTTGTTGACCTGACTGCCGGTGCTCTGCGTAATTTCCGCCTTGACCTCGTCGGGCACACTTCTCCCCTGCTCTTCACCGCCCACCAGGCTCTTGTCCAACAGGATGTCGGTGAACTCTTGGATTCTCGAGGTCTCGAGTTCTGGAATATCGTTGTTGCGATCATTGCGCTGACAAACGGCGTAACGCACGGGAAGGATCGGAAGGCCTTTGCGTTCGCAGAACTGACAGCGCCCACTCTCCTGGCCCGAGGCCTCATTTTTCGCGGCATGATCGCTCGCTCGAGATTGTGCCGTCATGCTATGTAGTCTCCCGCCTCTCTGATACCGCTTCCCAATCGTCGTCGGAAAGCTGATTCGACAATCCAATGTAGGTCAATCGCCCACCGAGACGGCCAAGCATCGCCTGTATGATCGGGTGGCGGTGAAAATCGATCCGCGTGGTCAGCCCATGAAGCACGAAAGTCGCGACGTCGGGCCGCTCCCGCAGACCAGCGTTATGCGCAGCGACAAGCAAGGCGTCGACACTCTCCGCAGGCGCTTCCGACAATCCCGCCGAGCCCGGGAGCGTGCGATAGAGTTCCCGAGAGCGATTGATCTGGCCAATGCGTTTAATGGCATGCCACTGCTCGGCCGTTGGCTTCAGGCCGCCGAGCCGGCGCACCTCCGCGTGCGGGTCGAGGCAGCGAAGCTGCAGCTCTGTGTCGAGATAGAGCCAGCGACCGATGGGGCCCAAAAGGGCCGAAAGCTGCCAAGGCTCGAGTATCCGCGGCAGGTGCTCCAGCACCCGAGGATCATAGAAACGCAGCAGAGCGGGTTTCCCTTCGGGCGTTATCTGCTTGAGCTGACGACCGAGGTAAGTCGCGATGCTGGAGCTTGCATGATGCGAAATCAGCCAGCCGCAGAGTGGCAAGGGCCCAAGCAGACCCGCGCCACGCTCGGTACGCTGCCGTTCCAGTTGCGACGACAACTCCGCGGATCGGCGTTGGCCGATTCGTTCGAGATAGAGTTGCTGGGCCGGGGGCTGGGCCAGCAACGGGTGACGAATCAGCGTCGCCTGCTTACGCGCCTCGCCGCTCAGCGCCCAACCGGGTGACGCCGAAGGGTCCACCAGGCGGTAGAGTCGCCCCTCCGTAGCGGCCTCGCTGGCTTCGGCCATCCATGCCGTGTCGCTCACGCTACGTATCATTAGCCTTCCACGCTACCGTCACCGCTGCTTGCCGCAGTCTGGCTCTTGCTTGCACAGAGCACGTCTTCACCCTCCGGCAATTCGGGCGCGGCCACGTCCATACTCGTCGGGCCGCCGAAGCTGTGTTGCGCGCCTTTAACATCGATAGCCCCGGGGCCGTGGACATCGATATTGCCGCCTTCGATACGCACGTAGGCGCCACCGCTGGTGAGCAAAATGCCGTTGGCGGCGTTGATCTCGACCTTGCCTTCCGTCGAAGTTATTTTCACATCCTTCTGTGCCGTAAGCTCCATGGCATCGCTCTGCGCCTGCACCTCGACCTTGCCCCGGGCCGCGAAGAGCTTGATCCCGGCGCGCTGCACGAACAGCGAAAGTTTCTCCGAGATCGAGGCGATCAGGCTCTTGCCGGTGGCGACGTTGACGTCCTCGCCGCTCGAGATACTCAGCGATTGGCCCTGCGCCAGGTGGGTCGACTCGGGCGTGCTCAGTGTGATGCCCGCGGGCGAGGCCATGTGCAGCCACGGCGCTTTCATGCGCGCGGATTCGCCTCGGCCGCCGCTGTCACTGGCGCCGGCGGCGTTGCTCTGGTCGGCCTGTCCCGATGAACCGGCGAGCTGTTCGCTGGTGCCGTAGGTGTCGTCGGCGTCCTCGCCGGCCTGCTTGAGATGCTCGCGGGCCTCGAGCGCTTCGGCGTTGTGATCCTGGGCGCTCTGGCTGAGGGCGTCGGTGAGGTTATAAGCGCTGTCGAGCTGCTGTTTGGCCGGGGTGAGGTCAAGTTGGTCACCGCTGGCCCCGAGCTGGCCCCAGCTGGTGAGGTAGAGCCCCTGGTTGGCACGAATGGCGCCATAGGCATCCGTGCGTAGCTCGAACCCGGTACCGCGGAAGGCACCCCGGGTGTTGCCGGTCTGGTGGATCAGGTAGCCCAGGTTGAGCTGGCTCTTCTCGGCTTCGGAGTTGAGCCGCACGCGCTCCTGGTCAGTGGCGTCGTCGAACACCAGTTCGTTGTACTTGCTGCCACGATAGGTCTTGCTCTTGAACCCGGAGAGCAGCCCATGGCTGTGCCAGTCGGGCGTCTGTTCGCCGTTGTAGACCCGGCCGGTAATCAGCGGGCGGTCGGCGTCGCCTTCGAGAAAGTCGACGAGGACTTCCTGGCCGACACGCGGGACGAACACGCCGCCCCAGCCGGCGCCGGCGTTGGGCTGGGAGACACGCAGCCAGACGC
>NZ_JAKQZC010000006.1 GCF_023736115.1 Salinicola avicenniae | reverse complement strand
TCACCGGTCAGGTGCCGGCCGCGACCGATGTCGATGGCACCATCGCGGGTTACGAGTTGGCGACGGATGTCGGTCAGGGTAACGGCAGCCTCAGCTTCAACAGCGACGGCAGCTACACCTTTACGCCGGGTACGGACTTCGACGCGCTGGCTGTGGGTGAGAGCCGCGACGTTACGTTCAGCTACACCGCGACGGATGACAACGGCGGTGTGAGTGCGCCGCAGACCGTGACGATTACCGTCACTGGCACCAACGACGCACCGGTGGTGGTCGCCGATACCCAGACCACCGACGAGAAAATCGTTCTTGCCGGCCAGGTCCCGGCCGCGACGGATGTCGATGGCACCATCGCTAGCTACGCGCTCGACACCGATGTTGGCTCGGGCAACGGTAGCCTTAGCTTTAACGCTGACGGTTCCTATAGCTTCGACCCGGGCGCTGACTTCGATGCGCTGGCTGCGGGAGAAAGCCGCGACGTCACGTTCACCTATACCGCCACCGACAACAGTGGCGGGGTGAGTGCGCCGCAGACCGTCACCATTACGGTGACCGGTACCAATGATGCGCCGGTAGCGCAGGCCGCTACGGCGACGACGGAAGAAAATACTGTCCTGACGGGGCAGGTCCCGGCCGCGACGGACGTCGATGGCACCATCGCCAGCTATGCGCTCGACACCGATGTCGGCGCGGGCAACGGCTCGCTCGCCTTCAACAGCGATGGCAGCTACACCTTCACGCCGGGAACTGACTTCGACGCGCTGGCCGCAGGCGAAAGCCGTGATGTCACGTTCAGCTACACCGCTACCGATAACGACGGCGGTGTTAGCGAACCGCAAACCGTGACGATCACGGTCACCGGTACCAACGACGCGCCGGTCGCGGTCGCCGATACCCAAAGCACTGAAGAAAACGCGGTGCTCACTGGCCAGGTCCCGGCCGCGACGGATGTCGATGGCACCATCGCTAGCTACGCGCTCGACACCGATGTCGGCACGGGCAATGGCTCGCTGACCTTCAATGCCGACGGCTCTTACACCTTCGATCCGGTTGCCGACTTCGACGCCCTAGCTGCGGGCGAAAGCCGTGATGTCACGTTCAGCTATACCGCGACGGATAACGACGGGGGCGTGAGCGCGCCGCAGACGGTTACGATTACCGTGACCGGTACCAACGACGCCCCGGTCGCCTTGGCGGATACCCAAAGCACCGACGAGAACACGGTCCTATCGGCGAATGCGGTCAAAGGTGTACTGGCCAATGACAGCGATATCGATGGGGGGGAACTCGTCGTCAGTGCTGTTAACGGATCGGATGCGAGTGTCGGTCAGGCGGTCGCCGGCTCCAATGGCGGGACGTTCACGCTCGATGCCGACGGTTCCTATCGCTTTGAGCCGGGCACGGCGTTCGATCGCCTTGCGGCAGGCCAGATCGAGACCACGTTGGTCAGCTATACCGTCAGTGACGGACAAGGCGGCACCGCGACCTCGACGCTGACGATTAATGTGACCGGTACCAATGATGCGCCGGTGGCACAGGCTGCCACGGCGACGACGGAAGAAAATACCGTCCTGATGGGACAGGTTCCCGCCGCGACAGACGTCGACGGTTTCATCGATAGCTACCAGCTGGTTCAGGGTGTTGGCAACGGCAACGGCAACGGCAACGGCAACGGCAACGGCAACGGCAACGGCAACGGCAACGGCAACGGCAACGGCAACGGCAACGGCAACGGCAACGGTAGCCTGACATTCAACACCGATGGCACTTATCGTTTCGAGCCTGGCTCGGACTTCGACTCCCTCGCTGTGGGTGAAAGCCGTGATGTCACGTTCAGCTATACCGCCACCGACAACAACGGTGTGGTGAGTGAGCCGCAGACCGTGACGATTATCGTCACCGGCACTGATGACGCGCCAATCGCGGTGGCCGATACCCAAACCACCGAAGAGAATGCCATCCTGACTGTGAACGCCACCAAAGGCGTACTGGCCAACGATAGCGATATCGATGGCGGGGCACTCGTCGTCAGTGCCGTCAATGGAGCGCATGCCAGCATCGGTCAGGCGGTTGCTGGCTCCAACGGCGGTACATTCACGCTGGATGCCGATGGTTCCTATCGTTTCGATCCGGGTACGGCATTCGACCGTCTTGCGGTAGGCGAGACCGAAACCACGCAGATTCGCTACACAGTGAGTGACGGACAGGGCGGCACCGCTACCTCGACATTGACGATCACGGTGACCGGTACCAATGATGCGCCGGTAGCGCAGGCTGCTACGGCGACGACGGAAGAAAATACCGTCTTGACGGGGCAGGTCCCGGCCGCGGCAGACATTGACGGCTCGATCGCCAGCTATGCGCTCGAGTCTGATATCGGTCGCGGCAATGGTGTTCTCACATTCAACAGCGATGGTTCCTACCTCTTCGCGCCAGGCGGCGATTTCGATGCGCTCGCCGAAGGCGAAAGCCGTGATGTGACCTTCAGCTACACCGCAATCGACAATGAGGGTGCGGTCAGCGCCCCGCAGTCCGTGACGATCACCGTCACCGGTACCAACGACGCCCCGGTCGTCAGCGGCACGCTGTCCGGAGAAGTGATCGAGGATACGCGGACGTACACCGAAGGCAGGCTGGAGATCAGTGATCCCGACTCAGGGCAGGCGAGCTTCGTGGCCGTCAATGTCGATGGTGCCTACGGCCACTTCAGCATCGATACGCAAGGCGTCTGGCGCTACTCCCTCGATAACGGGAAGGGTAATGTTCAGGCGCTGTCTGAGGGGGCGCGAGTCACCGATGCCTTCACCGTGCGAACGGCTGATGGCACGTCGCAGACGATCACCGTCGATATCGTCGGCAAGAACGATGTGGCGCATATTCAGGGCACCAACGAAGGCCGACTGAGTGAAGACGGCGCGACACGTGCCAGTGGCACCTTGAGGGTCGAGGACGTCGATAGTGGTGAGGCGCTGCTGGTCGCGCAGAGTGCCGTTAGCGGGCAATACGGTACCTTCAGCGTGACGGCCGAGGGTGAGTGGTCCTACACGCTCGATAACGCGTCCAGTCAGGTTCAAGCACTGAGCGCCAACCAGCAGGTTAGCGAGACCTTCACCGTGACCAGCGTCGATGGCACGGCCAGCAAGACGATCACGATGATGATCACCGGTGCCGACGACGTGCCGACGATCACCGGAGCGACGACGGGGCGTGTTACCGAAGATGAGGGCGCCGATGCGGCGGGCAATCTGATCTCGTCCGGTGTGTTGACCGTCATCGACGCCGATGCCGGTGAGTCCGGCTTCCAGGCTGGCACGGGGACACCGGTGAACGGGACGCTGGGGAGCCTCTCCATCGACGCCAGCGGTAGCTGGCATTACAGCGTCGCCAACAGCGCGGTTCAGTATCTCAAGGCTGGCGAGCAAAAAGTCGAGACGTTCACGGTCAGGACGGTCGACGGTACGCCCCAGACGATCGCGGTCACGATAGTCGGGACCAACGAACTGCCCGAGACGTTGAACACGGCCTCGACCGGTCGGGAAGATCCGTCGTCCTTGATAGCGGTCACACTTTCCGGCACCGATAGCGATGGTGATGTGACCAGTTTCCAGATCACTGGCGTTGGGGCCAACGGCACCTTCTACAGCGATGCCGCGGGGACGCAGGTGCTGACGACCGGTTCGATCGTGAATGCGACCAATAACGGCACAACGGTCTACTTCAAACCGGCGGGCAACTGGTCGGGTACCAGCGCACTCCAGTATGCCTCGGTGGACAGCAATGGTGATCGGGACGCCACGCCGGCTACGGCGACGGTCAACGTGACCGCCGTCGCCGATGCGCCGCTGATCAATCTGACCGGCAATGTCGCGTCCGGTACCGGCCTGTTGAAAGAGACGTTCTCGATCAGCACGCTCGGCTCCAATGGTAGCGGGGCGGCACCGGCTACCATGCAGGCGGCGATCGACAGTGCTGGCACGCCTGCCACGAGCGGCAATACCACTAACGCGGCGAACAGCAGCGTGGCCGCGGGCACGGGAACGCATATCTCTGGTCTGATGTACCTGGAGGCCGGCAAGACCTACGCCTTCAGCGGAACGGGCGATGACAGCATTCGCTTGCTGGTGGGAGGCAAGGTTGTAGGCGAGGGTACCTGGAGTACGAGCGGCGGGAACTACAGCGGTACTTATACGCCGACCGTAACCGGCTACTACACCCTGGATCTCTACCACCACAATCAGGCGGGCGCTGGCAATTATTCGCTGAACGTCGGCATCAATGGCGGCAGGCTGAAGGCACTGACCACCGCTGACTTCGTGCTCATGCAGGATGTCGGCGCGCTCGACGCGGCCGACGTCAACCATTCGGGGCTGCTTGGCACCGATGGCAAGGGCAATGGTTACTACCAGCTCTATGCCATGAACGAGGGTGACGAAAACTCGACCATTCACCTCTCGAAAGTGGCGGCGGCGCTGACCGATACCGACGGCTCGGAGAGTCTCGCCCAGGTCCGGGTCAGCAGTATTCCGGTGGGCGCGATCCTCAGCGATGGCAGCCACAGTTTTGCCGCGACCGCGGGAGCGACCAGTGCGGATATCACCGGCTGGAATCTCGATACGCTGACGGTCAAGCCGGCTACCGACTACGATGGCACCTTCAATTTGTCGGTTTCGGTGACATCGCGCGAGTCGAGCAACGGTGACACCGCCACGACGAGCGTGACGGTGCCGGTGACGGTACACAACGTCAACGATGCGCCGCTGGCGGTCGCCGATGCCGCGGCGGTCACGGCGCAGCCGGACCTGGTCTATTTCTCGACCGTGCAGGGTACGCTGGAGACCTGGAACCTGACCACTGGCAGTCAGACCAGCGTCACGATTCGGACCAGCAGCGGCTCGGTGGTCAGCGGCCTGGGAGATATCTCGAGCAGCGCGACCCCGGGCAAGCTCTACGGGGTGGCCTACTCGACCTCATCCAGTAGCACGATGCTCTACAGCATCAATGCGGCCACGGGACTGGCGACGTCACTGGGCGGGATTACGGGTGCCGCGAATCTGGTGGCGCTGACGATGATGCCGACCGGTCAGCTGCTAGCGGCCAACTACGCCGATGGCAGGCTCTTCAGCATTGACCCCTCCAGCCGCGTTGCGACTCAGGTCGGGAACACCGGATTCGCTTCCGGGGGCGATCTGAAGTATGTCGGTAACCACCTGTATGTGTCCGACCAGAATGGGCGCGTCTTCGAGATTGCACTGAACGGCGATGGCAGTCTCCATACCGGTACCAACGGCATCGTCTCGACCACGCTGGTGGCGAGCATGGGGGCGCAGGTGTATGGCCTGGCGGAGAATGCCACGGGTGATCTGCTGATCGTGACGACCGACAGCAGGGCCACGCCGATGAATGTGGAGACCGGGGCGCTGGGAACGCCGACGCCACTGACGGCGCTCAATGGCGGCACGCTCTACGGTAGCGCCAGCAACATCGACGCGGGCTCGGCTACCGCCGTCGGTAACGTGTTGGCCAACGACAAGGATCCTGACGGAGACGCGCTGGCGGTCGTCAACGTCGCCAACGGCAAGGCGCAGAGCGAGTCAGCCATTGGCAGCGGTGCGACCGTCATGATTCAAGGGGTCTACGGCATCCTGACGCTGAAGGCGGATGGCAGTTACACCTACGCGCTGGATGCCGACCGCCCCACAACGCGTGCACTGACCGGTGGCGGTAAGGCCAGCGACAATTTCGCCTACACCCTGAGCGATGGCAGGGGGGGGACTGCGACCGCATCGTTGGCGATCAGTGTCACCGGCTCGACGTTTAACAACGCCCCCACGGCCAGTGCCTTTACCGTGGGGCTGACCAACACCAGCATCAACAACGATACGGTTTACATCGACTTCGCCAGCGGTGCGAAACTCAATGACGCAGAAAGTGGCAGCGATCTCGGCATTGCCATCACCGCCTTGCCGACCAACGGTGTGCTGTTCGCCAACGGCGTCGCGATCACGGCGGCCGACGTCGCCAGTGGCCGGGTGTTCGAAGCCGATACCCTGACCTATAACCCGGCGGACCAGTCGCATACGGAGCGGTCAGGATTCTGGCCGTTCTATAGCTACACGACGGTCGAGGACAAACCGCTTGCCGACGGTTTCGGTTTCGTTGCCGTCGACGCCAGCGGGTTGCAGAGTGCCGCGCAGACGGTGACGCTGAGTCCCAACGGCAGCGGGATGTTCGTCAACGTCTCGACGGGATCGAACCTGTCGGGCACCGCCGGTGCGGATCTGGAAATCGGTACCGCCGGCGCCGATGTGCTGACAGGGGGAGACGGCAACGATAGGCTCTTCGGTGGTGCCGGCGATGATCGCCTGAGTGGCGGGAGCGGCAGCGACCGGCTCTACGGCGGTCTGGGCAACGATACGCTCGATGGTGGTGCCGGCAGCGATCGCCTGGAAGGCGGGCGCGGCAACGACATCCTCACCGGGGGGGATGGCGGCGATACCTTCAGCTGGATGCGCGGCGATCAGGGAACTGGCGCTTCGCCCGCGATCGATCGCATCAGCGATTTCACCCGGGGCACCGGCGGTGATGTCATTGACCTTTCCGACATGCTGGATATCGGTGGCAGCGGCAGCCGTTCACTGGACGCCGCGCTGGCTTCCCAGTATCTGCACTTCGTCAAGGGGGAGGCAAGCGGGGCGCCGGGGAGCGCGAGCGGCAACGGTTCGACGCTCGAGATCAGGACGGAGGGTCCCGATGGCGCGGTGACACAGAAGATCGTCTTCAGCAACGTCGATATGACGACGCTCGGCAGCTCGGACACGGAAATCATCAAGACGCTGCTCGACACTGGCAATCTCAAGACGAATCTCGACGGTTGATAAGCGCCGTCGACAGAGAGGAGTAAGTAGGTTTGGTTGACGAACCGACACCGCTACGGCCGGATCCGGTCGGCGAGAAGGAGATCGATCCGCTGCTGGGTGCGCTGGTCTTTCTCTCTCGCCATCACGGCGTTCCGCGGTCGGCCAACGTGATCAGCGATGGCCTACCGCTCGACGAGGGCAGGCTGACGCTGTCGTTGGTGCCGCGGGCCGCCCAGCGCGCGGGGCTGTCGGCCAAGCTGGTTAGCCAGCGCCCGGATCGCGTCGCGGATATTCTGCTGCCCTGCATCGTGATTCTGCAGGGGCGTCGCGCCGTGGTCATGCTCGAGCGCGATGCCGAGCGCCAGCAGGCGACGGTCTATGTGCCGGAGGCGGAGGGCACCCAGGTTGTCGACATGGAATCATTGACGGCACAGGCGACCGGCCAGGTTCTCTACGTGCGGCGCGAACACCGCTTCGACGCGCGGGCGCCGGAAACGGTCAAGCTGGCGGAAGGGCACTGGTTCTGGTCGACCCTGAAACTGTCGACGCCGATCTATCGCGATGTCCTGATTGCCTCGCTGCTGATCAATCTGTTTGCGCTGGCGGCCCCGCTGTTCACCATGAATGTCTACGACAAGGTCGTGCCGAACCTCGCCTTCGATACGCTCTGGGTGCTGGCGATCGGCATGGCGATCGTGGTCGGCTTCGATCTGCTGATGCGCCAGATCCGCTCCTGGTTCCTGGATACCGCGGGCAAGAAATCCGAAGTGCTGCTGTCGTCGAAGATCTTCCGCAAGGTGATGAATCTGCGGATGGAGGCACGGCCGGCTTCCGTGGGGGCCTTCGTCAAGCACCTGCAGGAGTTCGATTCGGTTCGTGACTTCTTCACCTCGATGACCATGACCACGCTGGTGGATCTGCCCTTCGCGATTCTGTTCCTTGGGGTGATCTGGATCGTGGGCGGCGCGCTGGTCTGGGTGCCGCTGGTCGCGCTGCTGATCCTGATCGCCTACAGCATCGCCATCCAGTGGCCGTTGAAACGCTCGATCGAACTCGGCTCGCGACTGGCGACAGAAAAGCACGCCCGCTTGGTGGAGAGTGTTGCCGGGCTCGAGAGCATCAAGCTTGCCAACGCCCAGGGCGAGACCCAGCGACGCTACGAGCGGGCCGTGGGCGAGATCGCCAAGTGGGGCGTGAAGAGTCGCAATCTGTCGACATCGGTCTCCTCGTTGACCATGTCGGTCAACCAGCTGTCGACGGTTGCGCTGGTGGTGCTCGGGGTCTACCTGATCGGCAATGCCGAACTGTCGATGGGGGGGCTGATCGCCGCCGTGATGCTGACCGGCCGCGCGCTGCAGCCACTGGCGCAGATGGCACTGCTGATTACACGGCTAGGGCAGACGCGCAGTGCCATGGCCGCGATCGAGCAGATCATGCATCTGCCGGATGAGGTCGACGAAGAGAAGAACTACGTGCATCGCGACAAGCTCAACATGCGACTCGAGTTCGACCACGTCGGTTTCCGCTACGGGGAGCAGTCGCCGGCGGTGCTGACCGACATCTCCTTCACCATCGAGCCCGGCGAACGAGTGGCGATTATCGGGCGCATGGGCGCCGGCAAGAGCACGGTCGAGCGTCTGATGAGCGGTCTCTATCGCGCAAGCGATGGCAGCGTGCGCGTGGACGGTCTCGATATCAACCAGATTCACCCCGCCGACGTGCGCCGCCATATTGGCTTCGCCGGCCAGGATAGCGCGCTCTTCTTCGGTTCGATCCGCGACAACATCATGCTCGGTCAGCCCTACGCCAGCGACGATGCGGTGCAGCGGGCAGCCGAGATTGCCGGCGTCAGCGAGTTTACACGACGCGACCCCGATGGGCTCGATCGTCAGGTGGGCGAGGGCGGGCGGCTGCTCTCCAGCGGTCAGCGCCAGGCCGTATTGCTGGCACGGGCGATACTGCCGCAACCGGCACTGCTGCTGCTCGACGAACCTGGCTCACACATGGATAACCGCGCGGAAGCGATGCTGCGACGGACCCTGCGCGACCTGCCTCGTAGCCAAACGTTGGTGTTGGTCACGCACAAGAGCTCCATGCTCGAGGTGGTCGATCGCATCATCGTCCTCGACGGCGGTCGATTGATCGCCGATGGCCCCAAGCAGAGCGTGCTCAAGGCGCTCAATGAGGGACGAGTCCAGGCGCCAAGCGAGACCACCGCGGGTAGCCAGCAGGAGGTGCGCCATGGCCAACGCGGATAACCTGCCGGGAAACATCGTCAAGTGGCCGCGGCCGACGTCGCGCGAGCTGGAGCTGGCGGACGACGCCAGCGCAGCCACGCTGCTCGCCACCCCCTGGCGCTCGCGCGTCATCATCTGGGTGGTGCTGGCCGCCTTCGTGGCCTTTCTCGTCTGGGCGGGATTGTCGCAGATCGAGGTCGTCACGCGCGGTACCGGGCAGGTTGTGCCCTCGTCGCGGCTGCAGACGATCCAGAATCTGGAAGGCGGGATCGTGCGCGAGATCTACGTCGACGAGGGGGATGTGGTCGAAGCCGGTCAGCCGCTGGTGCGGATCGATCCGACCCGTGCGACCTCCGACCTGGCCGAGCGCAACTCGACCCTGGCCGGGCTGCAGGCGTCGGTCGCGCAGTATCAGGCGGAACTGGCCTCCGTTGCGGTCAATCCGGAGGCAGAAGGCTGGCGAGATCAGGTGAGCGTCTCGACGCAGCCGATACCGCTCAGCGATGAGTTCCGCGCCGCCAATCAGGATATCCATGGCGCCGCGGTGAGCGCCTATCGTGAGCGGATCAATGGTCTACGCTCCCAGCTCGATCAAGCAGCGGCACAGATTCAGCAGCGTCAGCAGGAACTGCAGGAGCTGCGGGCGCGCGTGGATTCTCTTTCGCGCAGCTATCAGCTGTCGCGCCAGCAGTTGGGGATCACCGCACCGCTCGTGCGCGAGGGGATCGTCTCGCAGGTCGATCTGCTCGATCTGCAGCGCCAGGTCAACGACCAGCGGGGCGAGCTCGAATCCGCACAGCTCTCGATTCCCGCCAAGCAGGCGGAGCTTCAGGAGGCCGTCAGCCGTCATCGTGATGTCGCCGCCCAGTTCCGCTCGCGCAGCGCCGACGCGCTGACCGAGGCGCGCAACCGGCTTGATAGCCTTCAACAAGGGCGCGTCAGTCTGCAGGACCGCGTTGACCGCACTCTGGTGACCTCGCCGGTTCGCGGCAGCGTCCAGTCGATCAACGTTAACACCATCGGTGGCGTCATCGATCCGGGTGCCAGCCTGATGGAGATCGTGCCGATCGAGGACAAGCTGCTGGTCGAGGCGCGAATCGCGCCGCGCGATGTTGGCTTTATTCATGTTGGCCAACCGGCAACGGTCAAACTCTCGGCTTACGATTTCACTATCTATGGCGGCCTCAAGGGCGAGGTGATGCGAATCAGCCCGGACACCGAAGAGGATGAAAAAGGCAATACCTACTACGAAGTGACGGTGCGCACCGATAGCAACCATCTGGGGGAGGACGTCGATGATCTGGCGATCATTCCCGGGATGCAGGCGACGGTCGACGTGATCACCGGCGAGCAGACCATTCTGCAATATCTGCTCAAGCCGATTCTGCGCGCCAAGCAGGGAGCGTTGCGTGAGCGCTAATCGACGGTGGCGAGGGGCACGGTGGTGAGGGTCCCGGTGGCAGCGGGGCCTGGCGTGAGGGGTGCACGACAATCAGCGGTGGATAGCATTCAAGGGGTACGAGTAGCGTGATGATGAAACGATGGGTCCTGTCGGCCGGTGTCGCCATGCTGGCCGGTAGCGCGCAGGCGCAGACGTTGACCGAGGCGGTGACGCAAGCGGTGATGTCCTATCCCGCGACGCGGACCGAGCTGGCGCGCTATCGGCAGTCGCTGGACGACGCCGACGCGCAGCGTGGCGCCTACCGCCCCTCGGTGGATCTCGAGGCGCGCGTCGGTTACGGCGAAAACGAGAGCGAAATCGACGGCGTCTCGCAGTCCAGCGACCCGCATGACTATCGTCGGGCTTACGTGACGATCTCGCAGCTGATCTGGGACGGTAATACCACGCTCGAGCGCATTCGCCAGGCCGATGCGGAGAGCGACTATCAGCGCTGGCAGATAGCCGCGGCGGCAAACCAGATCGGGTTGGCAACGATCAACAGCTATCTCGATGTCCTGCGCTCTCAGCGTTTGGTGGATCTCGCCCAGCGCAACGTCGACACGCACCAGCGGATTGCTGCGGACATCCGGCGCCGCGAAGAGCTGGGCGCCGGCACGACCACCGACACCAGCCAGGTGGAAGGGCGCCTGGCACAGGCGCAATCCAGTCTGATCTCGGCGCGCAACAACCTGGATGATGCGGTTTCCTCGTTCGTTCGCTACGTTGGCGAGCGCCCGCGTGACCTGTCGCTGCCCGACCAGGCCGACATGGACAGCGTGCCGAACGAGTTCGATGCTGCCATGGCCATGGCCACGGCCGACAACCCGCTGGTTATCGCCGCGTCACGCTCGATTGCCGCCGCACAGTACGAGGTCGCTGCCGAGCGCGGCGATTTCTTGCCTAGCTTTCACGCTGAGGCGAGCCGGCAGGCCAGTCGCGATTACGACTACGAAGGCAACGATTCCGATGACTGGAATGCCGACCTGGTGATGTCCTGGAATCTCTATCGCGGCGGTATCGATACGGCCGAGTTGCGCTCGCGAGAAGATGCACTGCGTGCCGTGCGCTACGACAGCGACCGCTCGCTGCGCGAGATTCGAGACGAGCTGCGTCTGGCCTGGAACGCGCGCGACTATGTCACCAGCCAGCTGCCGTACCTGCAGCGGCACGTCGATGCCAGTCAGCAGACCCGGGTCAACTACCGCAAGCAGTTCGACATCGGCCGCCGCACGCTACTCGATATGCTGGACAGCGAAACCGAGCTGTTCAATGCCCAGCAGGCGCAGGTCGAGGCGGAATTCGCGTTGCGCCGAGCCAATTACCGGTTGTTGTCCGCCACCGGGCAGCTCCTCGACAACCTGCAGGTCGACGTCGACATGATCGGTGAGGCGGGCGACCGCTATCCGCCGCCAATTCGCGACCACGCCACGCCCCAAGGCTGACCGGAGGCCACGCCCATGAGTCTGTTTCGCCGCTCCGTCGCCATCATGGTGGGACTGTTGCTGCTCTTTTCGATCGGTATCTTCGCCATCGAGGTCCATCAGACACGTGCCTCGCTGGCGGATCGACAGCGTGCCGACGTCGACAATCTCGCCCAGGCGCTGAGCCTGTCCCTGGTGCCTTTCGTCGAGATCGGCGACTGGACCAGCGCCGAGACCCTGATGCGCGCCGTCGCTGACGGGGGCGTCGTGCGTCGGATCGAGCTCGAGGCGGTGGGACGCGACACGCCGCTGGTCGTCAGTACCGAGCGCGGCAGCGATACCCCGGCGTGGTTCCAGCATGCGATCGACCTGCCGAGCGCCAGCGGGGAGCGTGAGATCAGCGGTGGCTGGTCGGCACTCGGCAGCGTCCGCGTGGAGTCGGAAAGCGCCTACGCCTACGACCAGCTCTGGTCGCTGGCGCTGCAGCTACTGTTGTGGCTGGTCATCGGTATGCTGGTGGTCTTCGTGCTCTGCATTGTCGGCATCAAGCTGCTGCTGGGGCCGCTCAATCGGCTGGCACGGCGAATCAGCGACATGCAGATCGACGGCTTCGACGCGCCGCTGCCGGCGAGTCACGTGCGCGAGCTACGCGGCATCACCGAATCGGTCAATCGGCTTGGCGAGCGACTCAATCAGCAGTTCGACCAGCAGGCCGAGCAGGTCGTGCGTCTGCAGCGGCTGACCGAGCAGGATGCGGTGTCGCTGCTGGGCAATCGTGCTTACCTGGCGCGCGTACTCGACGAGTGGCTGGCGGCGCCGGTGGGTGGTGCCCTGGTCATCCTGCGCATCGATCACCTGCAGGAACTCTATCGTCGCGATGGCTTCGAGGCGCGTGACCACGCCATCCGCAACATCGGTACCTGCCTGACTCACATGGCACTCGAGGGGCATCCGGTGCTGGCGGCGCGGCTCTCCGCCGAGGAGTTCGCGATGATCCTGCCGGACTGCGATGACGCCGTGCGTGATGGCTGGCTGGGCGATACGCTGGATCGTCTCGATGATATCGTCGATGCCAACCCGCTCGCCGAGAATCGCGCCCGCCACACGCGAGCGGGCATCGTGCTGCGCGAGCGTGGCATGACGCGCGAGGGCGCGTTGGCCCGCGCGGATAGCGCCTTGCGTGAGGCGATCGAGCGCAACCAGCGCTGGGTGACGGTCAGCGCGGAAGACGACACGGCCGCGCGTGGCCGCCAGGAGTGGCGACTGGTGATCGATCGGGCGCTCGAGGCCGAGGACGTCACACTAGTGGCGCAACCGGTGCTGCTGGCCGGTGGCGATGAGCTCCATCGGGAGGTCTACGTGCGTCTCAACGAGGGGGAAACGCGCCATCTGGCTTATCTGTTCCTGCCTGTCGTCAATCATTTCCACCTCGGGGCCCGTCTCGATCTGACAGTGCTGGCGCAGCTCGAGAAGCAGGCCGGGTCGTATGCGGGTCGCCTGGCGATCAACCTGACCGCCGACTCTCTGGCGACGCCGATGGCGCTGCAGGCGTTGATACGGTGGCTCGAGACCCATCCGCGGCTGGCGGCCCGGCTCGATCTGGAGGTCAGCGAAGAGGTCGCCCTGGAACATCTCGACGCGGTGCAGCAGCTTTTCCGCCTGGCGCACCGCATCGGCGCGCGCGGCGGCATCGACCGTTTTGCACGCCAGCTGGCGGCCATGGGCTATCTGGCCCGCCTGCGCCCGGACTATGTCAAGATCGACCAGGGCTTCTTCGTGCGCGAGGACGTGGATCGCGAATTTCTGCGTAGCCTGTGCATGGCGGCCCATCAGGTCGAGGCGAAGGTCATCGTCACGCGCGTCGAGTCGGATGAACAGCGTCAGCGTGTCGAGGAGGTCGGTGCCGATGGCTATCAGGGCTATCTGGCGCCGATCGCATCACTGTCGTGATCGGCGCGTGATACCGGGCCGCCGCGACTGGCCATCATGAACGCGCTGCTGCGCCGACGCCGGGTCCGGCCGGGGCGCTGGCTGTCCAGTCTGGCGCTGGCCGGCCTGCTGGCGCTGGGCGGCTTTGTCGCCTCGGTCGAGGCGCTGCCGCGGCTGCCGTCGCGCCAAACGGTCGTCTCGCTCTACGGTGATCCCGGCTGGCAGCGGATTCAGCAGTGGCCGGTGCTGATTGACCGGCTGCAGGGGCGGTCCGTCGAGACCCAGCTGGCGGGGGTCAACGATTTCTTCAACCAGTTGCGCTTCGTCGACGATATCGATGTCTGGGGGATCGAGGATTACTGGGCTACCCCGTTCGAATTCCTGGGTGTCGGGGCGGGTGACTGCGAGGATTTCGCCATGGCCAAGTATCTGACACTGCGCGAGCTCGGCGTGCCCGATGACCAACTGCGCCTGCACTATGTCAAATACGTGCCCTACGACCAGTTCCACATGGTGGTGACCTGGGCGCCGACGCCGTCGACGCCGCCGGTCGTGCTCGACAACATCGTCAAGACCGTCGAACCTGCGGCGAGTCGCAACGACCTGGTGCCGGTCTACAGTTTCAATGGCAGCCATCTCTGGATCAGTAAGCTCGACGGGCAAGGCCGGGAAGTCGGCGAGTCCAGTCGGTTGAGTCTCTGGGAGAGCTGGCAACGTCGCCTGGAACGCGGGGCATTGCGCGATCCCCGGGGCTGATGGCCAGCCGCTGACGACCTGTGGGATCGCCGCCGTCGAACAGGGCGCTGGCGAAGCGTGATCGAGACGATTACCGGGAAAGATCATTGGGAAAGGCCGTTGGCGACATCGCCTGAGGAGAACCGCGTGAGCAAGAGAACGATGACAACGACAGCGGGGGCAGGGCGGTACCGGTGGGTCGGTCTGCTGTCGTTGACCAGCCTGCTGGCCGCCTGTGCGGCGCAGAGTACCGACCGCGATTTGGTGGTCGAGCGCCCGATGGTGCAGGGCGAGGTGCAAGTCAGTGCCGACAACGTATTCGAGGCGGCGGATATCGATCGTGATGATCGCCTCGACACGCGAGAGATCGAGACGCTCGGACTCGGCGGCAACTGGCACACGCTGGATGCCGACGGGAGCGGGCTCATTTCGCGTCAGGAGTTCCGCGACCAGTTCGCTTCGCGGCCGATCCAGTCGGCGCTCCATCTTCCGGGGGCAGTGGACGCCGATGCATCGCTGGTCTCCAGTGACTATCGGCTGCCGCCAGAGCCGCCGACACAGCGCTATCGTCCGGCACCGATCACCTCGCTGGCACCGACTTCCATGACGCTGCCAAGCGCGGCGCCGCTGACGATCCCGGTGCTGCTGGATGATTCCCAGGCTGCCGCCATCGATCGTGCGGCGAACGACCGAGCGCAAGAAGATGCTGCTCCGCGTGAGTCCGCCGACGAGGACGCATCGGAATAGCGTGGCGAGGCTCGTTATGGTCAATCGGTTAATCAGAGGAATCCGTCAGATGTTCTCCACGCCCCCGGTCGAGCGCGCCCCCGAGGCGCAGGCACGTGTCGACGCTGCCTGCCGTCACCTGATGCTCTATCAGTTCCCGAGCTGTCCGTTCTGCCAGCGCGTCAACGCGCAGATCGCGCGCCTGGCACTGCCCATCGAACAGCGCGATATTCAGCGTGAGCCCGAAGCGCGCCGGGAGCTGGCCGCAGGCGGTGGGCGTACCATGGTGCCTTGCCTGCGCATTGTGCATGACGACGGGCAGGTAACGTGGATGTACGAGTCGGCCGAAATCAATCGCTATCTGGCGCAACGCTTCGGTGAAGGGGCGATCTGAAACGCCGGTTGGCTGGTCTGTTGTCCGCTGCGCGGTTTTCGTAGAATGGCGTGATGCTCGTCGAGCCTTTGACCCGACGAACTTATTCACTGAGACGAACTTTTTCACCGAAACGAACTTTTTCACCGAATAGCAGGAAGATCCTCATGTCCCAAGCCAGCGCCCGTCATATCCTCGTTGACAGCGAAGCGCAGTGCCTCGCACTCAAGCAGCAGATCGAAGCCGGCAGCGATTTCGCCGAGGTTGCGCGCGAGCACTCGAAGTGCCCCTCCGGCCGTCAGGGCGGCGAGCTCGGTACCTTCGGTCGCGGCCAGATGGTCAAGGAGTTCGATGAGGTTGTCTTCAACGGCCCGCTTAACGAAGTGCAGGGTCCGGTCAAGACTCAGTTCGGATACCATCTGCTCGAAGTCACCTCGCGGACCTGAGCGGCAGGTTCGCCTCGGCAGACTTGCCGACGCGGGCTCGACAAATCGTTACGATTTTCTGTCAGTTACCCTGCGGCGCTGGACTACGCTGGAAGTGTCGCCCGAGTCGCTGCCCCGCACCGTACAGCTGCCGGCAGGGGCGGCGGCACTGGCGAGCGTGAAACGGACATTCCACGTCAGCGAGGTAACGCAAATGGCACAGAATTCGAAGGCCGACAAAGCCGAAGGCGCGACCGATAAGGCGGCCGGCAAGCTCAAGGAAGCCGCCGGTAAAGTCACCAAGGATCGCGAACTGGAAGGCAAGGGCAAGGCGCAACAGGCCAAGGGCAACGCCAAGTCCGCCGAAGGTAATTTGAAGGACAGCGTCAAGCCGCGTCACTGAACGCGCCTACGCTTCCCCCTAATGGCCCCGATCTGTGTCGGGGCCATTAGCGTTTCCCCCCTCGCGATTCACGCATCACTGGCATGCAATCTCCCCTCCCGGATGCGCTCGGCGGGTCTCTGCCGCCCCGACCGAGGTGTCGCCATCACGCGTTCTGATCGAGCTCCTCGGCGATATCGTCGATCAGGTGCGTACGCTGCAGGGCGCGGTCACCGAGTTGTTCCGCCGTCGCATGGGCCAGAAGGTGCAGCATGCTGACCAGGCTCATGGCCGAGTAGCCGTAAGGGCCGCCGGTGCTGTAGCAGGAGAGCACGCTCTCCGAAAAGCCCTGCGCCCAAGCCGTGTTGCGCACGTCCACCACCGACACGACCTGTACACGCGATAGCGTCAACTGCTCGATCACGCGCTCGAGAACCGGTGCGCGGTGCTGCGAGAGCACCAGCAGCACGACGTCGCGGGGCGATGGCATGGCCAGCTCTTCCGCCCACAGGCCGCTCTGTGCGCCCAGACAGAAGACGTCGGCGCGCATGCGACTGAGCAGCGGACGCAGATAATAGATCAGCCCCTGGTCGAGCCCCTGGCCGAGCAGCCAGACGCGAGGCGCCGTGGCGAGCTTCTCGGCGGCCTTCGTCAGTGTGTCGTTGCGCGTGACCTCGAAGGTGCGTGCCAGGCTATCGGTTTCCAGCTGCAGATGGGTCGAGACGGTTAGCCCACGTGCCGGCTCTGGCTTCTGCTCGCTCGAGGGAGCATGGCGAAAAGGCTGGGTGCGATTGCGTTCCTCTCGTGCCTGCAGGCGCACTTCGTTGAAGTCCCGGTAGCCAAGACTGCGGAACAGGCGTGCCGCAGTCGCCTTGGAGACGCCGGCCATGTCGGCCATCTCCTTGGCAGAATACGCGAGCATGTCGTCGATCCGGTCCAGCAGCAGCGTGGCCAGCTTGCGCTCGCTGGGAGAGAGCTGCTCGTAGTGTTCCTGGATAGCCAGAACCAATCTCGTTGACATTTCCGTGTCCGTCTTCAGGGCGAGGCGTGAATGCCGCCGGGCAGTTTGCTGCGTGGCTGGCCGAAGCCCGCGCCACGCGGCGATGCAGCCTAGCGTTTTTTTGCGTCGCGATCTTTTGGAAACTTGAGTTTCAGGTTGGCATTATTATGAAACTTGGGGTTCCAAATACAACCAGAGGATGCTCGAGTGCTGGCCAAACGTGTGCTTCGTGAACGGATCTGGAATCAGCTACAGGCTGTCGCGATCCCCGATTCCCGTTTCCATATGCGCTTCGCGGAGTTCATTCCCGACTTCATCGGCTCGGATGTGGCGACGCAGCGCTGTCTCGATGACGCGAGATTCGCCGGGGCTCGACACGTTTTCGTCACGCCCGACAACAGCCTGGACGGGCTGCGCCAGTCCCTGATCGAGAACGATGTCAGCGTGGTGGTTTCGACCCACGGCATGGCACGCGGCTTTTTCTGGATCAAGCCGGGCTCGGTGCCGCGATCCGAAGCCCGTTTCGCTGCCTGGCTGGATGGCCTCGAATACTTCGGGCAGCCGGTCACACTGGAGGCGTTGAGCGCGATGGGGCGTTTCGATGCCATCGTCACCGGTGCCTCCGCGGTGACCACGCACGGTGTGCGCTTTGGCCGTGGCCACGGCTTTCTCGATCTCGAGTGGCTGCTGTTCGCCGAACTCGGGATCGTTGACGACACCACGCCCATCTGGACGCTCGTGCACGACGTGCAGGTGGTCGAAGAGGGGCTGTTCCCCAGCGAGCGCGATGTCGTGCTCGATGCTATCGCTACGCCGACGCGTACGCTCGAGATCGCCCGCGAGACGCCGCGCCCCTCACGCATCGACTGGCGCCGGCTGGATCAGTCGCGCATTGACGCCATGCCGCCGCTGCGCGAATGGCAGCGGGCGCTGGGGCTCGCGTGATTCCGACCTTTCGAACGCTCTGGCGTTGATACCACGAACAAACCAGTGAGGATCCAACGATGACGCTCAGCAGACGGCGTTTTCTTCAGATGACGGGCTCCGGCGTCATGGCCGGCGCGCTGGGCTGGCCGGCTCTATCGATGGCCCAGAATGGGCAGGGCACGCCGTTCGCCATGCAGGCGTCCTGGGTCAACGATGCCGAGTTCAGTGGCTACTTCGTGGCACAACGCAACGGCTATTACGCCGACGAGGGGCTAGCGCTCGACTATCGCCCCGGCGGTCCGGACGTGATTCCCGAGGGCGCGCTGCTCTCCAATCGTGCCGCCGTCGCACTGACCACAGTCGAGAGCACGCTCAAAGCTGTCACCCAGCAAGGGGCACCGCTGGTGATCATCGGTACCCAGTACCAGAAAAGCCCGGTGGGTATCGTCAGTCTGGCCAGCAACCCGATCGAGAAGCCCGAGGATCTCGCCGGTAAGGTACTTGCGGTACCGCCAGTCAATCGTCTGGCCGTGGAGGCGATGCTGGCCGCCAATGGCATGTCCACCGACGACGTGCGCATCGTGCCCTATGCCTACGACCCTACGCCGCTGCTCAAGGGCGAGATCGATGCGTCGCTCGATTTCGTCACCAACGTGCCTTACACGATCCAGCTCCACGGCGAGGAAGCGGTCAGCTTCCTGCTCTACGATCACGGCTTCCCGGTCTTCAACGATACGCTCGTGGTCACGCGCCAGACGCTGGAGAGCCGGCGTGCGGACCTGCTGGCTTGGCTGCGTGCCAGCCGTCGTGGCTGGGAAGAGAATTTTCAGGATCCGACGCGTTATCCGCCGCTGTTCGCCGACAGCTTTTTTGCCGGCAACGGTCGCGCCATCGACAACGAGATCTTCTTCAACCAGGCGCAGCAACCGCTGATCGAGTCGCCCAACGGCATCTTCTCGATGGCCGATACCGATATCGCTCGATGCGTCGAGGCGCTCGGCCGCATCGGCATCGAGGCATCCGCCGAGCATTTCGATACGTCGCTGCTGGCGGAGCTCGAGGCGTGACATCAGCCGGTCTGCAACTCGATCGAGTCAGCCGTCGCTTCGATGTCGACGGCCGCTCGCTGCTGGCGCTCGACGCGGTCTCACTCGACGCGCCGGCGGGCAGTTTCATCGCCCTGATCGGCCCCTCGGGCTGCGGCAAGTCCACGCTGCTGCGCATGCTCGCCGGGCTCGACCAGCCCACCAGCGGCGAACTGCGTGTCGGAGGCGAGACGCCGCTGGCGCTGCAGCAGCGCGGGGCACTGGGGATCGCCTTTCAGGAAGCGTCGCTACTGCCGTGGCGCAGCGTCGAATCCAATGTGCGCTTTCCGTTCGACGTCATCGGGCGGATGACCCAGGCCGACCGTGAGCGCGTGCGGGAGATGATTGCGCTGGTCGGTCTCGAAGGCTTCGAGCAGGCGCTGCCGTCGCAGCTTTCCGGCGGCATGCGCCAGCGCGTCGCCATTGCCCGCGCGCTGGTCAGCCAGCCGCAGCTCCTGCTGCTCGACGAGCCCTTCGGTGCGCTCGACCAGATACTGCGTCGGAGCATGAACGAGGAGCTGCAGCGGCTCTGGCTGAATCGACCGGTCACTACCGTGATGGTGACCCACAGCGTCGACGAAGCGATCTTCCTTGCCGACAAGGTGGTGGTGATGAGCGGCCGGCCAGGCCGCATCGCGCGGGTGGTCGATATCCCCTTCCCGCGCGAGCGCCCGCTATCGCTGCTCGCGAGCGCCGAATGCCGCGAGCTGGAAGCCGAGCTGCTGACACTGATGTTCGAAGGCAAACCGTCCGATCAGGACGATTCGCAGGACGAATGCCGTCATGGCTGAGCTGGCGGGGCAGGCGCAGGACGCCAGGAAACCAGAGACGCGGCGTCGGCCGAAAGCGCGTTACGCAATGCCTCTCAAGATCGCGCTCGGCTGGCTGGCACTGCTGGCCCTGTGGGAGATCGCCGGGCGTCAACAGTGGGTCGCTGGCGGCGCACTGCCGAGCCCGAGCGGCATCCTCGGCCAGCTTATCGTCGATTGGCACGACTACCCCGAACATATCCGGGCGACGGTGCGGACCTCGCTGATCGGTTTTCTGCTCGGCAATCTCGTCGCCGTGCTGGTCGGGTTCCTCATGGCCAGCTGGCGTCCCGCGGGTCGCTTGCTGAGCGGGGTCAACGTCACGCTTTTCGCCATGCCGCCGATTGCCTTGACGCCGATTCTGGTCATCGCTTTCGATGGCGACGCCCCGCGGATCGCGCTGGCGGCCCTGTCGACCTATTACCCGACGATGGTCGCCACGGTTCTCGGTTTGACCCGCGTCGACGCCCGGCTGCTCGATCTGGTGCGTCTCTACGGCGGCGGGCGCTGGGCGACACTGCGCTGGATTCGCCTGCGTCATGCGCTGCCGACGCTGCTGGCCGGTCTGCGGGTCGCCGCGCCCAATGCCGTGCTGGGGTCGTTGCTGGCGGAGTTCGGCTCGGGCGCCGGCGCCGGGCTCGGCCACTATCTGATCGGTTCGCTGGGACGCGGCGATCCGGCTCGGTTGTGGGGCATCGGTCTGGTGGCGACGGCGATCAGTGCCGGTTTCTATCTGTCGATCCTGCTGCTCGCGCGCGGCTGGGTCGGTCGTCAGGCGCCTGCGCAGGAGAGCCTTGGCGGTTCGTCGAGCGGCTCGATGTCGCGCGCCGGCCGCCTGCTCTGTCTGGCGATCTCGGTCACGCTGCCGGTGCTGCTGTGGTGGGCGGCGGTATGGGGGCTGGAGCGCGTCGGGGTCTCACCGTTCGTGCTGCGCTCGCCGCCGGAGCTGGTTGTCGAGCTGTTCTCGACGATGCGTCCCGAGAGCCTGACGCGCATCGTCGGCGGCGCGCTCGCGCAGACCGTGCCCTGGTGTCTTGCCGGCATGCTCGTCGGACTCGCCTTCGCGCTGCTGCTGGCGATCGTCGGCACGCTCAGCCCGGTGCTCGGGCGGGTACTGATGCCGCTGTCGCTGCTGACGCAGTCGATGCCCCTGGTCGCGCTGACGCCGCTGATCGTGCTGATCTTCGGCCGCGATGGCGCGACCATTCTCGCGATCACCATCTCGGTCACGTTCTTCCCGGCCTACGTCACGCTGGCGCAGGGTATGGCGCTGGTGCCGGCGGCGACTCGTGACTGCGTGCGGGTGCTCGGCGGCTCGCGCTGGCGCGAGATTCGCCTGGTATCGCTGCCATGGAGTCTGCCGTATCTATGCGCGGCGGCGCGCCTGGTCGCGCCGCGCGCCTTTCTCGGCGTGATGATCGCCGAGTGGCTGGCTACCGGCACTGGCGTCGGCAACCTGCTCAACGTGGCGCGGGGATCGCTCGACTACGGCCTGGTCTGGGCCGTTGTGGTCGCTGCCGTGCTGGTATCGGTGCTGCTCTACCTGGCGGTGACGCTCATCGAGCATTGGGTCCTGAAGCGCTACGCCATGGCGTCAGCGTCGTGAGACTCGCCGTTTGGCGAAAGCGTCATAACCCGCCGTTTGACGAGGGCGCCGTTTGATATCGGTGCCGTAACCCGTGTCGTCCGACAGCGCCGGCGGGCGGGTTGTCCTTAACCATGAATTGCTCCGGTGGCGTGAAGCCGCCAGGGCCTGATTGATCGAACTCGAGGTTGCCATGAGTCATAAATCCGACGTGCGTCAGCGCGTGTTCCGCGACCTGCGCCAGGTCGCTTTCCCCGACAGCCGCTTTCATTTCGACTTCGGCGAGTTCATCGCTGACTTCCAGCAGCGCGAGGCGGCGACCGAGCGCCTGGTGGCCCACCGCTTCTACCAGGAAGCGAAGGTCATCTTCATCACGCCGGACAACTGCCTGGAAGAGCTGCGTCATCGGGCGCTCAAAGATGGCAAGCAGGTGCTGATGACCACTTATTCGATCAAGCGCGGCTTTTGGCTACTCGATCCCGCCGAGATTCCCGAGGACATGTACCTCTATGCCGCCACGCTGGACGGCATGGAGCGCATGGGCCGGGCGGTCACCCTGGCCGAGATTCGCCAGATGCCGAAAACCGACTTCATGGTCACCGGCACCGGCGCGATCAACGAGGCGGGCATCCGTTTCGGCAAGGGACACGGCTTCTTCGATGCCGAGTGGGGCATGCTGTTCCGCATCGGCAACATCGACGTCAACACGCCTTCCGCGGCGCTTGTCCACGACTGCCAGGTACTGGCCGAAGAGCTGCGTCCGGAGGTGTTCGACACGGTGTCGGACGTCATCTTCACGCCGACCCGCACGATCGAAGTCAGTGCGCCGCACAAGCCGACCGTGGGGATCGTCTGGGAACTGCTCGACCAGCAGATGTACGACACCATTCCGCCGCTGCAGGAGCTCTGCCGGATGGAAGCTCTGGGCGATCTTTGAGCCTCGAAGCGCGTCGCCGCCATGGCGACGCGCCTTGCTTTTCTTGGCTGTATCCCGCTTGGCTACTCCCGTTCCACGGCCAGCTTTTTCTGATCCCGCCCGTCTGGCGAGCGTTGGCATCGATGCCCAGGTTGACGATGGGCGCTCGTATTCTTGTTGCCGGTCGCCGGCTTGTCTCGCCGCTTATATCTCTCGATAAAGCTTGCCGCCTTCGCGCTGGAAGCGCTGCGCCTGCGTCTTCAATCCTTCGTTTTTCTCGGTAGACGCTGACGTGCCGAAGCGCTCGCGCACTTCCTGGGTGATCTTCATCGAGCAGAACTTGGGCCCGCACATCGAACAGAAGTGGGCGACCTTGGCCGAGTCCTTGGGAAGCGTCTCGTCGTGATAGGCGCGTGCGGTATCCGGGTCGAGGCCGAGATTGAACTGATCCTCCCAGCGGAATTCGAAGCGCGCTTTCGATAGCGCGTTGTCGCGGCGCTGCGCGCCCGGGTGGCCCTTGGCCAGATCGGCGGCGTGGGCGGCGATCTTGTAGGTGATGATGCCGGTCTTGACGTCATCCTTGTTGGGCAGGCCCAGATGCTCCTTCGGCGTGACGTAACAGAGCATGGCGCAGCCGTACCAGCCGATCTGCGCCGCGCCGATGCCGGAGGTGATGTGGTCGTAGCCCGGGGCGATATCGGTGGTCAGCGGGCCGAGGGTATAGAAGGGCGCTTCGTCGCAGCATTCGAGCTGCTTGTCCATGTTCTCCTTGATCAGTTGCATCGGCACGTGGCCGGGACCTTCGATCATCACCTGAACGTCATGCTTCCACGCAATCTGCGTCAGCTCGCCCAGTGTCTCGAGCTCGGCGAACTGCGCGGCGTCGTTGGCGTCGGCGATCGAGCCGGGGCGCAGACCGTCGCCCAGCGAAAACGAGACGTCGTAGGCCTTCATGATCTCGCAGATCTCTTCGAAATGCGTGTAGAGGAAGCTCTCTTCGTGATGCGCCAGGCACCACTTGGCCATGATCGAGCCGCCGCGGGAAACGATGCCGGTGACGCGGTCGGCGGTCATCGGCACGTGATGCAGGCGCACGCCAGCGTGGATGGTGAAGTAATCCACACCCTGTTCGGCCTGCTCGATCAGGGTGTCGCGAAATATCTCCCACGTCAGGTTCTCGGCTACGCCGTCGACCTTCTCCAGCGCCTGGTAGAGCGGCACCGTGCCGATCGGCACCGGCGAGTTGCGGATGATCCATTCGCGGGTCTCGTGGATGTTCTGGCCGGTGGAGAGATCCATGATCGTATCCGCGCCCCAGCGGATGCCCCAGGTCATCTTGTCGACCTCCTCCTCGATCGAGGAGGTCACCGCCGAGTTGCCGAGATTGCCGTTGATCTTCACCAGGAAGTTGCGCCCGATGATCATCGGCTCGCACTCGGGGTGGTTGATGTTGGCGGGGATGATCGCGCGCCCGCGGGCGACCTCATCACGCACGAACTCCGGCGTGATCTCGTCGGGCAGATTGGCACCGAAGGACTCGCCCGGATGCTGATGCGAGAGCATGGGATCGCTGTCGGCGGCTTGATCGGCCCGTCGTCGCTGATTCTCGCGGATGGCGATGAACTCCATCTCGGGGGTAACGAGGCCGCGGCGGGCATAGTGAAGCTGGGTCACATTGGCGCCCTGGCCTTCTTTTGTCATGCGCGCCCGCCGCGGCGTACGCTGAAGCTGGAAGCGCAGGGTCGACAGGCGCATGTCCTCGGCGTGTAGCCGGCCATAGTTCGACGTGGGGCCATCGAGCCACTCGGTATCGTCGCGCGCGTCGATCCAGGCGCGGCGCAGCGCCGGCAGGCCGCGGCGAATGTCGATCTCGGCGTCCGGGTCGGTGTAGGGGCCGGAGGTGTCATAGACGGTGAGCAGTGCGTTGGGCTCGGGTCCGTCCTTCGTCTGAGTCGGCGATAGCGCGATCTCGCGCATGGGAACACGGATGTCCGGACGTGAGCCTTCGACATAAATCTTCGTCGAGGCGGGTAGCGGGGCGATGGCGGCGCTGTCGACGCGCGCGGTCTCGGAGAGAAACTGAGGGGATTTCATAGGGCGTGCCTCTGGCGTGACGTGGATGTCAGGCCGGCGCACAGCGCAGGAGGGGAGAATCGGCTCGGCGAGCAGGTGGCATGACGACGAGCGCTCCGCTTGATCCCTACGCCGGTACTAGCCGGATCAGGTTCGTCGGGACCCGTCGTGGCGCAGTCTTGGTCAGATAGCGCAGGACGATCTCAGCCGGTTCCACCGGCACCCCGTCAAGCTGGCAAATGATTGCCGTCGCCAGTGTCTGTCGTGGTCGGGCGATGGGTCAAGCTGATTTCGCCGCTGTCGGCGGCTCGTCATGGGCGGGGATCGAGGGCATCGCTACCGGCAATGACCGACTGGACCTGTTCGATGAAGTTCGTGGCCTGCGGCGAGAGCTGGCGACGGGCGTGGGTCAGCCAGACTTCGGAGACCGCGTCCGCGTCGCTGAGCGGGAGATAGCGCACATTGTCGATCTGGATATGGCGAAACGAGGCCGGCAGCAGCGAGACCCCGAGGCCGCTGGCGACCAGGCTGATGATCGTGTTCGGCCCGCCGACTTCCTGCACCACGTTGGGGGTCAGCCCGCGACGCGCGAACAGGACCTGAAACTGCTCGAGCAGGCCGGTGCCCGCGGCGGGGGAGAAGTAGACGAAGGGCTGGTTGGCCAGTGCCTCCAGCGACAGCGGTGTCTCCTCGCGGGCGAGGGCGTCCTGCGCGTTGACCACGGCGACCAGCGGCTCGCGAATCAGAGTGAAGGCCTCCAGCGCCTCGGGCAGGGTGGCCGGGCGCATGATGCCGATATCGAGCTCGTTCTCCAGCAGCGGCGTGATCTGGCGCTGACTGTTGAGCTCGTGCATGCGCAGATCGACTTCCGGGAAGCGCTGACGGTAGCCCATCAGGGCACGGGGCAGGGTTGCGGTCAGGGGGACCGAGGTGGTGAACCCGATGCGCAGCTGGCCAGTCTCGCCCCGCCCCAGGCGCGTGACACGGCGCGAGGCGCGTTCGGTGCGCTGAAGGATCTCTCGCGCTTCGGCGAGAAAGAGCGCGCCAGCGTCAGTCAGTTCGACCCGGCGGTTGGTGCGCAGAAAGAGCGGTGTTTCCAGCTCTGCCTCGAGTGACCGGATCTGTTGACTGAGCGGCGGTTGCGAGATGCCGAGACGGGCAGCGGCGCGGCCGAAGTGCAGCTCCTCGGCCACCGCCACGAAGTAGCGTAGGTAGCGAAGTTCCATAATCAGTCGCAAAAGCTATCAAAGACGACGAATAATATATTAGAAGCCAGTATTCGTCCGGCGTAACCTGTTCGCCACCTTGGCTCTGTTCCTTTTATTCCATTGTCGGCGTGCGCCAGCCGTGCACGTTGCGCCCTGTCATCGGGAGAATCGGGTTGCCCCGTCGCAAGATCTCGTCCACATCCGCTGTTTCAGAAAGCACGTCATCATCCGCCTCCGCGCTGGCCAATACCGAGCGTTGCTCCGGCGACATCGAATCTGGAGACAAAGGATATATCGAGCGCGGCCAGCGCGGCTATCTGCCGACCATGCTGGCGCTTTTCCTCGGTGCCTTCTCGACCTTCGTCCTGCTCTACTGTGTCCAGCCGCTCATGCCGATCCTCTCGCAAGCGTTCGGTATCGACGCCGCGACAAGCTCGCTGTCGCTGTCGGTGGCGACCGGCATGCTGGCGCTGGGGCTCTTGATCACGGGACCGATCTCGGATGCGTTGGGGCGAAAGTCGGTAATGACCGTGGCGCTGCTGGCGGCCGCGGTCTTCAGTTTGCTGGCCGCGGTCATGCCGAACTGGAGCGGCATCCTGATCATGCGCGCGCTGGTCGGGCTCTCGCTCTCCGGGCTCTGTGCCGTGGCGATGACCTACCTCAACGAAGAGATTCATCCTAACTATGTCGGCCTGTCGATGGGGCTCTACATCAGCGGTAGCTCGATCGGCGGGATGAGTGGGCGACTGATCAGTGGCGTGATGGTGGACTTCGCGCCCTGGCGCTGGACCCTGGCGACGATCGGGGTCGTGTCGTTGGTGGCGGCCTTTCTGTTCATGCGCTGGCTACCACCCTCTCGGCATTTCACGCCGCGGCCGCTCAACTGGCGCAACGTGCTGTCCGGCTTCAAGGTCCATTTTGGCGATCGCGGCCTGCCGTTCTTGTTCCTCGAAGCGTTCCTGCTGATGGGCAGCTTCGTTACGCTTTACAACTACATCGCCTATCGCCTGCTGGCGGAACCCTACGGGGTCAGTCAGGCGCTGGTCGGTGTATTGTCGATCGCCTACCTCTCGGGAACCTACAGCTCAGCCTGGGCGGGGTCTCTGGCGGATCGTCTCGGCCGGCAGCGTATTTTCTGGCGGTTCGTGGTGATGATGCTGGTGGGGCTCGCCATCACGCTGTTTTCGCCGGTCAGCGTGATTTTGATCGGGATGCTGATCTTTACCTTCGGGTTCTTTGCCGCGCACTCGCTGGCCAGCGGCTGGGTCGGCCAGCGTGCCACGCAGGCGCGTGGGCAGGCCTCGTCGCTCTATCTGTTCAGCTATTATCTCGGTTCCAGTCTTGCCGGTACCCTGGGCGGGGCCTTCTGGTACTGGGCCAGCTGGAACGGGGTCGCCGGCTTCATCGCCGTGCTCCTGCTGCTTGCCCTGGCGATCGGCGGGCTGCATCTCCGGCGACTGGCCTGAGGCAACGGGGGAGCCCATCGGGCTTGAGCCGCGTACAGGCCGAACGCTTGTGCTCGGGAGTAAAACGTCAAAAGGCCACCGATCTTTCGATCGACGGCCTTTTCGTTTCTCGACGCCCGGCTTGCCAAAGGGTAAAGCCCGGGCAGCGCGAGTCGTACTTACTTCGCGAACAGCTGGCTCATGTCCTTGAACGCCTTGAACTCCAGGGCGTTGCCGCACGGGTCGAGCAGGAACATGGTGGCCTGTTCACCGACTTCGCCCTTGAAGCGAACGTACGGCTCGATCACGAATTCGGTGCCGAAGCCGTTCAGACGCTCGGCCAAGGCTTCCCACTCCGGCCAGCTCAGCACGATACCGAAGTGCGGTACCGGCACGTCGTGGCCGTCGACCGGATTGGTGTGGGCGTTTTCCTGCGCCGCCGTTTTCGGATGCTCGTGGATCACCAGCTGGTGGCCGTAAAAGTCGAAGTCGACCCATTGGGCGCTGGAGCGGCCTTCGCTCAGACCGAAGGTCTCGCCGTAGAACTTGCGGGCTGCCGGCAGATCGTGGACCGGAATCGCGAGGTGGAACGGTGACAGTGCCATGGGGGTTCTCCTGTGTTGTCATGGGCATCGAATGCGTTATCAGTATCGCATCGGGCCTTGTCGCCGAGAGATCGAAAGGTCTCTCGGCGTCGTCAGCGCATTCTGTCTGCGAATAACTTTGATGAAAAGCGCATAATGTTGCTGTCTGATATTAAAATAAATGGATTCATCGTAGTGGTCTTTCCTTCATGTTGAGAGAGCTCAAGACCTTTCTCGCCGTGGTGCGCCACGGCACCTTCTCTGCGGCCGGCGCGGCGGTAGGGCTGACGCAATCTGCGGTCAGCACGCAGATTCGCAATCTCGAAGCCGACATCGGCGAACCCCTGTTCGAGCGGACCGGGCGCGCGGTCAAGCTGAATGCGGCTGGGCGGCGTCTGTTGCCCCAGGCCAACGAGATGCTGGCGCTGGCCGAACGTATTCGTCACCCCTCGGCCGAGGGGCCCAGCGGCGAGTGGCATCTGGGGGCCATTGCCAGCCTGCAGAGCGGTCGTCTGCCGGCGTTGCTGCAAACGTTGGCCGACGAGGCGCCAGGGGTGATGACCCGCGTCGTTCCCGGCGTCTCGCTGGCGCTGCTCGATCAGGTCGACAAGGGCGACTTGGACATGGCGTTGATCGTGCGGCCGCCGTTCGATCTACCGGGCGATCTGCATACGCGAGTGATTGCCCGCGAACCCTTCGTGCTGATCGCGCCGCTAGCGAGCCGCGGCGTCACGCTGCGCGAGCTGCTTGCCGATCATCCGCTGGTGCTCTACGACCGGGGTTCTTTCGGGGGGCGCCAGGTTGTGCGTTATCTGGAGCGCCAGCGGTTGCGCCCGGACATTCGTCTGGAACTGGACGAGATTGACGCCATCGCCCGGATGGTGGAGCAGGGGCTCGGCGTAGCGCTTATTCCGATGACTGGCCTGTGGCAGCGCCAGCGGCCGCTACCCTTGAGGGTGTTGCCGCTGGAAGAGGAAGAGTTCTACCGAGAGCTGGTCATGGTCTCGCGGCTTCCGCCCGCACAGTCGCCGCTAGTGGCGATCATTGAACGCGAACTCCTGCGTCTGATGGAAGCGATGCCCTAAGCTTCGCGCTAGGTCTCTCGGCAGATAGCGATGACCGGGAAAGGCGATGTCAGCTCAAGGGCTTTCATCGACCGCGTGAAACGATTGGCGCCAAACAATTCGCTCTTCATCCTGCGGCAAGACGCCTAGGCTGGGGGCAACGAAATTGAGGAGTCTTGCCATGTCCGCTGTCGATATTCCTACTGCGCCGCGCCGGATCGTGGCGCTTCACTCAGCCATTCGTGACGATATCGGCGATCTCGTCACACGTCGGCCGCTACCCGGGGCGCGCCTGTCGCAGCTCGATCCCTTCCTGTTTCTCAACCACCATGGTCCGCAGGTCTATCCGGCCAATAATCGCGGGCTGCCGTTTGGGCCGCATCCGCATCGTGGCTTCGAGACGGTCACCTTCATTCTCGAAGGATCGCTCGCGCACGCCGACAGCGCCGATCACCAGAGCGTGATCTACGCCGGTGGGGTGCAGTGGATGACCGCCGGCAGCGGCATCGTTCACGCCGAGGTCTCGCCGGCTGAGTTTCTGCGTGACGGCGGCCCACTGGAAATTCTGCAGCTGTGGATCAATCTGCCCGCCGCGCTGAAGATGAGCGAGCCGCGTTATATCGGTCTGCAGCGAGAGGGAATACCGGCGCTCGCCTTGCCGGGCGGTGGTGAGCTCAACCTTGTCGCCGGGGCCTTCGCAGGGCGTACAGGGCCGATCGAGACGTTGACCGACGTCTTTCTGTCGACGGTCACCCTGCCGCGGGGTGCCGACGTCACGTTGCCGGTCTCGCCCGGCCGGCAGCTCTTTCTCTATGTGGTCGAAGGAGAGATCGACGTGGCGGGCCGGCCGGCGTGCGCGCACCAGCTTGTGGAACTGGACCGGGAGGGAGACAGTCTGGCGATGGCCGCTACGGCCGATGCGCGCCTGATTGTCGGTCACGCCGAGGTGATCGGCGAACCGACAGTCTCCCATGGGCCCTTCGTCATGAACACGCGCGAGGAGATCGAGCAGGCGGTCGACGACTACCGGGCCGGGCGCTTCGGCGGGCTGGCACAGTAGTCGCCAGCGTCATCGGCCAGCCGCAGGAGGTGATTGACGAGGCGCCGGATGGCGCGTGGCGTCTCGCAGACTGACTGGTCAACGCTTGCTGTAGAGCCGCTTCTCCCGGTAGCCCGGCAGCTTGTCGCGCTCGAGTTCGGTTTTCTTCCAGCGTTTGTATTCCCACTGGTACTGCGCCGGGTCGAGTGCGATGGCGGATTCGACGCAGGCGTTGACCCCAGCGGCGGAGACCGTTTCGTCGGTATCGTAGACGCGCGCGTCGGCGGCGAGGAAGTGGATGGCGAAGCCGCGACCCGCTGGCAGACGGCGGGCGACACCGGTCACCACCCGTGCCTGCGTTCGCGCCACCAGCTTGGGCAGCAACGTGGCGGTGTAAGCGGGGCGCCCGAAGAAGTCGGCGAAGGCGCCGCTGCCCCAGGCTGGCTCCTGGTCGGGCAGGATACCGACCGCCTCGGCGCGCTTGAGCGCCTTGAGCAGCGCCGCGACGCCGCGAGGGTTGGTGGGTACCAGCTCGGCGCCCATGCGTTCGCGACCGTGACGAATGACCGGATCGAGTCGAGCCATTTTCGGTGGTTCGTACATGGCGGTGAAGGGGAAGTGGCTCGAGAGCCAGAAATTGAGCACTTCCCAGTTGCCGAAGTGCGGCGCCAGCACGATGACGCCGCGATTCTCGGCGCGAGCCTCGTCGAGCAACTCGCGGCCGTGAACTTCGACAATGGCGGCTTCCACCCGCCGTGGCTCGCCAATCCAGGCAAGTCCCAGCTCGAACATGGTCGCGGCGGAATGATGCAGGCTCTCGCGGATGCGCTGTCGCCGACGCTCGCTGTCATCGTCCGGGTAGGCAACCTCGAGATTGCGTCGGGTCACGTGGCGCTCGCGGCGGGAGAGTGCATAGAGCGCCCGGCTGGCGATACCAGCCAGTGACCATAGCGTCTTCAACCGACAGTGGGAGAGCAGGCGCCAAAGGGCGTGAATGGCTCGGGCTTGCAGACTTTCGATCATCCGTTTCTCTTCGGGTCGCGGGGTATCGGCGGCCGGCGGGCTACCACAGCCAGCTGTCGACGTTATCGGGAGCGCGGCGTTCCTGCAGTGCCTTGAACCCCTTGACGCAGCGTACGATCAGCCAGATCGCCTGCAGGGCCATCAGCACGAAGCCGACCAGTACGAAGGCCAGGACCCAGCTGATCATGGCGTAGAGCAGGCCGATCCAGAAAGTGCGGATATGATAGCGGTAGTGCTCGTCCAGCCAGCGCGGTCCGTTACCGCGGTAGACGTAGGCGATGACCACGCCGATCAGCGGCGTGAGGCCGGTGACGAAGACGCCCAGTAGCAGCGCGTAGACGATCAGTGCCAGCGTGGTGTCAGGGCGGCGGGCACCGGTATCGGATTCGGCGACGACGTTGTCGACCGTGGAAGACATGGCACTCCTCTCGTCGGCATGTCGGTGGATGTCCGCATTTTGCCGTCACGAGCGCTCGGGTGCCAGTCCGGTTGTCGATGGGGTTCCCCGGGATCGGGCCGTCAGACGTGTCATTCGATGATCAGATTGTCTCGCCGCATTTTGGCCGGTGTCTCGACGAGCGGATCGCGGCCGCCGCGTAGGATCGAATTGCCCTCGAACAGCGTTCGCTGATCGATCGGCGGGGGATTCAGCCAGTCGGTGGCGTGCATCTGGCCGCTCTTGCCATAGACCTCGAGCGCGTTGGCGTAGGTGACCTGGCGTACTACCGCGGCGTCGATGCCGCTCTCCAGCGCGAGCCTCGCCGTCTTGGCTACACCGAGACAGTCGGATATGCCCCAGTCGCAGGCGCTGTCGACAAGGATACGTTCGCCGCCGTACTGCCTGAGCAGCGCCACCATGCGGGCGTTGCCCATCTTGGTCGAGGGGTAGATGGAGAAGCCGGCCCAATAGCCGCGGTCGAGGGTTTCGCGGACTGTCTCCTCGTTGTTGTGATCAATCACCACCCACGACGGATCCAGCCCCATCTCTTCGCAGACATCCATCGAACGCGAGGTGCCGCGTTTCTTGTCGCGATGAGGCGTGTGCACCATGACCGGTAATTCGAGCTCCTTGGCCAGCGTCAATTGGGCGCGGAAGTACTTGTCCTCGAGCGGTGTCTGCTCGTCGTAGCCGATCTCGCCGATGGCGACGACACCCTCCTTCAGGGCGAATCGCGGCAGCCACTCCATGACGCCTTCAGCGAGCGCTTCGTTGTTGGCCTCCTTCGAGTTGAGGCCGATGGTGCAGTAGTGGCGAATCCCGAATTGCCCGGCGCGAAAGCGCTCCCAACCGACCAGCGACGAGAGGTAGTCAACGTAGGTGCCGACGAAGGTACGCGGCTGGCCGACCCAGAAGGCAGGCTCGATCAGGGCGACGACGCCGGCGGCGGCCATCGCTTCGTAGTCGTCGGTCGTGCGCGAGACCATGTGGGCGTGTGGGTCGATGAACATGTCAGGCTACCTCGTCACAGGTCAGGTGGTTCCAATCGATCTCGCCGTGGATCGCGCGCCTCCGCATCTCGGGCACGCGGTCGAGCAGCTCTCGGGTCTCGGGCGTATCGACCGCCATCATCAGCGCCAACGTGGCGGCGGCTCGCTCGTCAGGTGCACCGGCCAGGGCATCGGCCAGGGCGGCGTAGGCGCCCACGTCCTGGGCGAAGGGGCCGATGCAGCGCCACAGCTCCGGATCGATGGCGCGCCCCGCGGCCTCTCGCTCCTTCACATGATCGAGCAGGATACCGGCCAGTTCGACGTTGGCACGCGCCTCGAGGCCGACAATCGGACCAAGGCGGCTGCCGATGAACAACGCCTTGAGCACCATATGATTGAAACGATGATCGTCGAAATGATCCTGCGGATAGGGGTTGGCGTGGGCGATCGCCTCGAAGACCCCGTGCATGTTGGAGCGCAGACCTTCACCGACTTCGAAGGAAAGGGTCTCTGGCGCCGGGTAGAGCGGCAAACCGCGATAGAGCGTGATCAGTTCACGCGCATCGGCGGTTCTCACCAGGTCGCGGAATATGGCGCTGAAATCACGTTCACCTTGAAAGGCGAGCAAGCCGGCGACTCTGGCCGCGCCGTCGAGACTCCAACCGGATGGATTCCAGCCGCGCCGCGCCTGCGCCGCGCGAGCCAAGTCCGCCGACGTCAGTGTCAGATCGGCTCGGCCGAGTCGCCGCGGCACCCAGCCCAGAAAACGGTGCAGGGTCGATTCTGCGGCGCCGCCTTCTGCCAGGATCGATAGTTCGCGCTCGAACCAGGCCGTCTGCTCGCCGGCCTGACGCGCGACCCACTCGTGGAGCAACTCCAGGGGGGAGACGGCCATCTTGTCATCCTTTGGTCGTGTGACATGCCGTTACTGTATCGGGCATGTCAGCCTGCGCCCAAGATCATTTATCTGGCGAAACGACGCTGAATATCGAGCGCAAAACTGATGATATCCAGGATCATTTTCCCCATCTCTTGCCGGCGTCAATCCATGGGTTTGGTCACGCTGATGTCGTAAAAAATACCGCTTGAGACAAAGCCGATTGATTTGAGCGAGGGCCACCTGATAAGCAACCGGTAGCCGCTATTGATTTCTTATCTTATGGATTCCATGCGCGAGAGCAGACTGCGCCGGACAGGATTGACGACATGAACGATACGCTGGTGATTCTGGTGGTGGGGTTGACGCCACGACTGGTCGGCGAGCATACGCCACATCTGCAACGGCTCGCGGCGCGCGGTGGGCTACGCCCGCTGCAGACGGTGACGCCGGCAGTCACCTGCAGCGCCCAGGCGACGCTCCTGACCGGGCTGCCGCCGGGCGAACACGGTGCGGTGGCCAACGGCTGGTATTTTCGCGATCTGTCGGAAATCTGGTTCTGGCGGCAGTCTAACCGGCTGGTCGCCGGCGAGAAGATCTGGGAAGCCGGCAGGGCTCGCAACCCGGACTTTACCTGCGCCAAGCTGTTCTGGTGGTACAATATGTATTCCACCGCCGACTGGAGTGCGACTCCGCGCCCGATGTATCCCGCCGACGGACGCAAGCTGCCGGATCACTACACCTTTCCGGCCGATCTTCACGATGAACTCGATCAGAAACTCGGCACCTTTCCGCTGTTCACCTTCTGGGGGCCGATGGCGGATATTTCCTCGAGTCGCTGGATCAGCGATGCCACGCGTCACGTCATGACGACCCGCCAGCCAACCTTGACGCTGACCTATCTGCCGCATCTCGACTACAACTTGCAGCGGCTCGGTCCCGACCTCTCCCAGCCGGCGCTGCAGGCGGATCTGCGCGCCGTCGATGCGCTCTGTGGCGAGTTGATCGAACAGGCCGAGCGGGAAAATCGTCGGGTGGTCGTCGTGTCGGAGTATGGCATCACGCCGGTCAGTGACGCCGTGCCCATCAATCGTGTGCTGCGCGAGGCGGGATGGATTGCGGTCCGCCGCGAGCAGGCGCGCGAACAGCTGGACCCGGGAGCGTCGCGCGCCTTCGCGGTTGCCGATCATCAGGTCGCGCACGTCTACGTTCGGGAGCCGGCGGATATCGATGCGGTGCGCACGCTGCTCGAGGGGCTGGATGGCGTCGAAGCGGTCTGGGGCGCTGCCGAGAAACAAACGCAGGGTCTCGATCATCCCAATGCGGGGGAATTGGTCGCGATCAGCGAACCGGATCGCTGGTTCAGCTACTACTACTGGCTGGATGACGCGCGGGCACCGGACTACGCGCGGACGGTCGATATTCACCGCAAGCCGGGATACGACCCGGTCGAACTGTTCTTCGATCCGGCGTTAAAGGCACCTCGACTCTCCGCTGGCTGGCGGCTCGCGAAGCGCAAGCTGGGCATGCGTCAGCTGCTGGATGTGATCTCGCTGAAGGAGACCTCGCTGGTGCGAGGCGCCCACGGACGGGTGACCGACGATCCCGATGATGGCCCGCTGGTGATCTCCTCCGAGGCCGATCTGCTGCCGCCGGGTCAGATCGCGGCCACCGACTTCAAGGCGCTGGTGCTGGCACACGTGTTCGGCTCGAGTGGGGCGGGCGGTGGTCATTCAGCGGAGACCGACGAATATCGCCAAGCGATGCCGTCCCCTTGAGGTGTGGGCCCCTTGGGGTGCCTCGATGGTGGGGCGCCTCGATGGCGCCCCAGGGGTAGCAAGCCCGCCAGAGAAACGTTATCGGGCGAGATCTACGTACCGGAGGTAACGCGCTGCAGTGCCAGTGTGGCAAGAAAGGCCAGGGCGGCGGCCAACGCGGCCAGCAGTGCGCCTGCTGAGGCCATCAGCGTGGCATCGTAAAGCGAGATCGCCGCGATCAGCCCGACCACGGCCCGTGGCACGTCACCGGGGCTGCGACGGAATAGCAGCGATAGGCACCGGCCGCACCAAGCGAGATAGGCGATCCCCAGACCCAATGCGAGCAGTGAGGGGGCCGGGCCGTTCAGCGTCGTGACGAACATGACGCCAACCGGGACGGCGAGCACGACCAGTGGCCAGGCGGCGCCGATGCGGTCGTAGGCCTCCTGACGGGCGGCGTAGGTCAGCCCGACGACATGGCACGCCAGACCGAAGGCGCCGGCCAGCAGGGCACTACCGACGCTGCCTGTCAGCGCGAAGGCGGCGGCCAGATAGGTCAGCAGCCGGCAGGCGCCCATCAGCAGGGGGCTCCAGCCGATACGCTTGTGCCAGCCATCGTAGCCGATGATGGCGGCGACCAGGGCCAGCCCCGTCACGCCGGCTGCCAGGTTGGTTAGAAACAGCGCCAGTGCCCCGACGACAAGCATGAGGCTGCCCAGCAGCGTGACGGTGAGACGGCCGACATCGCCGCGGGGGATGGGGCGGTCGGCGCGCTCGCGGGCGTCGATCTCGGCATCGCAGGCATCGTTGAGGTACATGCCGCCGAGATAGAAGAGGGTCAACGATACCAGCGCGATGGCCGTATTCGTCTGCCACGGTGATGCCCCCACCAGCACGGCACCGGCCAGCACGTTGCTCCAGACCGTCGGCAGGTTGGAGACGCGGCCCAGCTCCAGCCAGAGGGGGGCTTTCAGTCCAGCTGTTGCCGGACCCAGGTCAGCTCGCGTGCGACGGCGGCGTCCACGCTCTCGCTGCGGAGCGCTTCCGGTAATACCTGCCATGTGTAGGTCTCCACTTCCAGGCACGCTGAAATCGGCTGTTCACGGTGCAAGGCGAGCACGTCGCGCAGGAACGGCTGGGTCGTCTCGAACGGCGGAACGCGGTCGACGAAGATCGGTACGTGGAAATGCACACGCCACTCTTCACCATCCTGACGCGCGTCATCCGCCAGCGCTTCGGGGAGGTCGGCGTAGCGGACCAGCCCTTCGGCGCCAGTGGCGACGACCTGATGCAGGTAGGTTCGTTCGCAGAACGGTGCGAGTGCCTGGCGAGCGGCCGCGTCGAGGGCCGGCACGCGTAACGCGGCGCTTAGCTGGAGCTTGTGAATCGGGATGCCGGCCTGTCGCAGTGCCGCGATACTAGAGGCCGGGTTCTCGAACTCCACCGCAGCATGGCAAACGTCGTAGCAGATGCCGAGATGACGTGGCAACGCGAGGCGTGCCTCTGACGGCGGCATCCCGGTGAGCTCGCCGAGGCGAGCGGCTGCGTCGTCCGAGAAGAGATGCGTCTCGAAGAAGGCGATCGTTTCGGCAACGGTTTCCAGAAAGCAGCATGGCTCCGGCTCCAACGCGATCGCGATGCTGACACCCGTGCGCGTGGCGAGCTCGACGCAGTGTGCGGCGGCCTTGAGCAGATTGTCGGCCATCTCCGCCTCCGCGCCCTCGGCCAGCGGCTGGAAGGTTCCCGGCACCGTGCTCAGGCTGAGTCGGTCGCCGGCGGCCGCCAGCTCGCTCATCAGGTCGGCCAGCCAGCAGGTGTAGTCGAGCCGGGCGCGCTGTCTCCAGTCCGGCTGATAGACGTTCTGCTTGACCGGCACGCCGTGAAACGGCCCGAAGGGGAAGCCGTTCATGGTCACCACGCGGTAATCCTCGCGGGCCAGAATCTCCTTGAGCTCGGCGCGGGCATCCGGCGCACGCAGCTCCTCGAGCGCCTGTGCCGACACGCGCAGACCGACGCCGAAGGGCCGATCCGGACAGACGCGTGCCTTGACCTGCTTGACCGGTCCCAACAGCGCTTCGCGCACGGCCTCCCATGTTTGCGTCGGGTGGATGTTCAGGCAGTAGGTCAACTGACCGAGATCGTCACGCAGCTGCATGGCCCTGTACCTCCTCGCGTAACCAGTGGATGGCCTCGAGCATCAGCGGCTCGTCGATGTCGTGCACATCGGTGCCGCGCCCGAGACCGCCCAGCAGCGTGATGGTGAGCTCGCCACCCAGATGCTCGCGAAATTCGCGCAGTCCCTCGAGGATGGCGGGATGGCCGTCGTGGCCGATCTCCAGCAACTGCTCGTGAAAGGTCGGCAGGCCCAGCCGTTGCAGCAGCCACACCACGCGCCACTCGGCGCCCGCCGGCAGCAGACCGGCCAGCACTGAATAGCGGGCATCGAGTGCGATGCCGATTGCCACGGCATCGCCATGGCCAACGGCGTGGTGGGTCAGCGCCTCGAGCTTGTGCGCCGCCCAGTGGCCGTAATCGAGCGGTCGCGAAGAGCCCAGTTCGAAGGGGTCGCCGCCGTGAGCGATCTGACGCATGTGCAGCGCTGCGCTGCGCCGGATCATCGTCTCCTCGGCGCGCGGGTCGAAGACCGCTAGCTGATCGGCATGGGATTCGAGCCAGTCGAAGAAGTCTCCGTCGCGAATCAGCGCCACCTTGATGGCCTCCGAGATGCCGGCGAGGCGATCGCGGCGTGACAGCGTATCCAGAAAGTCGAAATCATTGAGTACGGCCCAGGGCGGCGCAAAGGTACCGACGAAATTCTTGGTGCCTTGGAAGTTGACCGCATTCTTCACACCGACGCCGCTGTCGTTCTGCGATAGCACCGTGGTCGGCAATCGGATCAGGCGGATGCCGCGGTGGCCGATCGCCGTTGCCAGGCCAACGGCGTCCAGCATGGCGCCGCCGCCGATGGCGAGCACGAACGCGTGGCGGTCGACGCCGTGTCGACGAATGTCCTCGAGCACGCCGCGGAGGCCGTCGAGCTGATTCTTGAGCGTTTCGCCGCCAGCGACGGTGATCGGCGGATGCAGCAGCGTCAGGCGGTCGGCATGGGCGGCAAAGTATTGGGCGACCCGCACGTCGAGATCGGGCCAGGTCGACGCGACGCCGGCATCGACGTAGACCAGGCAGCGGTGGCTGCCGTTGGGGTCGCGACGCGAGACCAGCTCCGCCAGCAGCGGGTTATCAGGGGAGAAGACCTCGCGCGTGAAGGCCACGGGGTAGTCGAAGGGCACCGAGAAGTGCTGCCAGTGAATGTCCGCCTGGGGCACGTGGGGTGCCGATCCACGGTCGGCGGCACGCGGCGACGAGGTCGCTCGTGCCTCGATGGCGGCATCGCCATCGATCGAGAAAGAGACTGCTGGCCGGTTCATGGGCATCGCCTGCGTAGGAAGTCGAGAAGCCGCGTGGCGAGCCGGAAGGTTGTCGGTTCGGTCCCGCCAAGGTCTCGACTAGCTTCGACGTTTGTTCAGGCAGGCGACAAGAATGGTTCTTCTGCTACGAATCATGAGCCGCTTGTCGGTCGCAAGCATGAAACGAAGTGATTCTTGGCAGGCGAGGTTATGCCGATTTGCTGGCCGTCGCCCCCGCCGGTGCCGGCTCGACCTTTTCCTCTTCGACGGCGTCGAGCCGGTCGGCGTGACGCAGCACCGGAAAGGCCCACATCCACAGACCGACGATCGCCAGCGTACCGACCGAGCCGATTACGGCGGCGGGAACCGTGCCGAACCAGGATGCGGTGACGCCGGATTCGAACTCGCCCAGCTCGTTGGAGGCGCCGATGAACAGCATATTGACGGCGTTGACCCGCCCACGCATCTCGTCCGGTGTGGCCAGCTGCAACAGCGTCAGGCGTACGTAGACACTGATCATATCGGCAGCGCCGGCCACGAACAGCGCGCCCAGAGAGAGCCAGAACCAGTGCGATAGCGCGAAAATCAGGTTGGCGACACCAAACACGGCGACGGCGGCAAACATCACCATCCCCGCATGACGCTGGATCGCGCGCAGGCCGAGATAGAGCCCCATCACGAAAGCGCCGACGGCGACAGCGCTGCGCAGGGCGCCGAGCCCCTGCGGGCCGACGTGCAAAATCTCGTGGGCGTAGACCGGTAGCAGGGCGATAATGCCGCCGAACAGCACGGCGAACAGATCGAGCGAGATGACGCCGAGGATAACGGGCTTACTGCGGATGTAGTGAATGCCGGCGGTAAAGCGCTGCCAGGCGCTGTCGTCGCTCGGCTGCCGCTTGAAGGCGTAGCGCACGGGCACCACGACCAGCGCCAGCTGGGCAAGCAGGAAGCAGCCGAGGTTGACGCTATAGGTCAGCGCCGGGCCGAGGGTGTAGAGCAGGCCGCCGAGCATGGGGCCACCGATGACGCCGATCTTCATGATCGAGGAGTTGAGCGCGATCGCCTTGCCCAGCTGTTCGCGTGGCACGATCTGGGGCAGCAGGCTCGAGAGTGTCGGGCCGGTGAAGGCCCGAGCCGCGCCGAACAGTACCAGGACGGCGTAGAAGGGCGTGGCAGAGCTCGGCTGCGAGAGCGAAAGCACTACCAGGAGGGCACTGCACACCGCCTGCGCGCCCCAGCTCAGTTGCAGGATGCGTTTGCGATCGAAGCGGTCGACCACGTCGCCGGCCGGCAGCAGCAGGACCACCATCGGTAGAAACTGTGCCAGACCGACGTAACCGAGCGTGAGCGGATCAAGGGTGAGCGCATAGACTTGCCAGGCTACCACGATGGCCTGAATCTGCATGGCGAAGACGGCGGCCAAGCGGGCGACCAGGAAAGGCAGAAAGCCGGGCTGACGGTAGACGGGGCTGTCGCCCTCGGCGACAGGAGAGGCATTGACGGTGGGCATGGTTTCCGGCCGTGACGGGCATTTAGCGTGCGAATCGATAAGCATACGCCGCACCGTGACGGCCTGTCGCCTCGGGATGAGAGCGCACTCGCCATATCCTGCGCCGTGTTGGCTTATTGGCGGCTTGGCATAACGCCTCGTAATGCATCGAGCGAAAGTGCCAAAAGGTAGCGTGATAGACGCATTTGACCGCTCATTTCGACTGTTTGCAGTCACCTCGGCAGCGTATAGTGCGCTCGCCCGGCGGCGGGATCGGCGCCCGGCCACCCTTTCCCACCGTTTCGACTTCGCGTGGTTCGATCGCACGGGGACTGCCGGCATTGTCGGCGGACCGGCATGTTACGAGGTACACATTCGCATGTCTCGGCAGTTGCTCTCCATGGCGCTGGCGCCGCTTCTGGGTCTCTTCATTCTGGGGATCGGCAACGGCTTTCTCGCCTCGCTGATCACGCTACGCCTGGATGCTGCGGGCGAGTCGGTGACGACGATCGGCTGGGTCTCCGCAGCTTATTACATCGGCCTGGCCGTCGGCGCGCTGTTCAACGATCGCCTGCTGCTACGCATCGGCCACATTCGTGCCTATGCCTGTTTTGCGTCGCTGGTCGCGGTAACCGTACTGCTTCAGGGCCTGTGGCTGAATGCTGGCCTCTGGTTCACTCTGCGTCTGATCGGCGGCTGGGCAACCCTCGGGGTCTATCTGGTGATCGAGAGCTGGTTGTTGACAGCAGCGGACACTCGCGTTCGCGGTCGGTTGCTGGCGCTCTACATGATCTCGCTTTATGGGGCCGGCGTAGTCGGACAACTGCTGCTCGGCGTGGCCGACGGCGCCGGACCGAACCAGCCGTTCATGATCGTGGCCATGCTGGCGTCGCTCTCCGTGTTGCCGCTAGGGATGATCCCCCGTGTCTCGCCGCTGATCGAACAGGCCGAACCGCTGTCGCCGTGGCGCTTGATCACGGTGACCCCGACCGGGGTGATGGGTTGTTTCGGCTCAGGCCTCGTGGTTTCGGCAATCTACAGTCTGCTGCCGCTCTATCTGCAGCGCGACGGCTTCGATGTGCAGCGTATCGGGGAGATGATGGCGGTGGTCATCCTCGGCGGCATGCTGCTGCAATATCCGATCGGCCGCTGGTCGGATCGCCACGATCGCCAGATCGTGCTGATTCTGATCGGTGGCGTGATGACCGCGCTCTGCGTCGGCGTGATGCTGATGCCGGATCTGCCCGGTCTGCTGGCGGCGGTCCTGTTCCTGTTGGGCGGGGGTGTCTTCGCGCTCTATCCGGTGGCGGTCAGTCATGCGGCCGACCGGGCGCCGGCGGGCGCGTTGGTGCGCATGAGCCAGGGGCTGCTGCTCATCAATGCACTGGGCGCAACGCTCAGTCCGCCGCTGATCACCCCGTTGATGACCCACGTCGGCGACGCCGGGCTATTCATGGCGCTGGCCGGATTGGGGGCGATGCTGGTCGCGTTTTTCATCTGGCGTCGAAGCCGCCGGCCGGCACCGGTACCGGTAGCGCCGTTTACTTCCAACCCGCCGCAGTCGGTGGTCGGTGCCGAGCTCAGCGTGACCGAGGCACTGGTGCAGGGGGCGATCGAGCATGAGCAGCAGGAGGATCTGTCGCAGGTCGTGCCCGAAGTGGAGACGGCGGTGCCGGAATCGCCTGAAAATGGTGGGGCAGCGCGCGTCGACAGCGAAGAAGCAGGCGCCCCCGTACGTTGACGAGCGAGTGTCAGCGCGCGGGATCGATCACGCCGCCGAGCGAGGCGTTGCGGCGGAACCAGCCGGCGATGCTGGTGCGCGGTAGACGGGTCGGCAACACTTCGTGGGGAATACGATCGGAGAGAAAGCAGGCGAAGGTACCGGCTTCCGGATGGGCCCGGGCGACTTCTCGCTCGGTCTCCTCGGCATCGTAAAGCGCCATCTCACCGCCGCCATCGACCGGCCAGTCGGGATTGAGGTAGAGCACGGTCGAGATGACCCGGTTGGCGCGGCCGCGGAAGCTGTCGTAATGCTTGCGATAGAAGGCGCCAGGCGGGTAATGCGCGAAGTGCGCCTCGAACTCGAAGAGCCCTAGATAGAGGGCGATGTTGATCTGTTGCTGAAGTTCGCCCATGAGCGCCAGATAGCGTCGCTGGGCCAGGCTCTCGCGATCGAGCCAGTGGATGGCATCACCGCGAATGTCGCGGCGCAGCGTGTGTTCGCCGCCACGACCGATCCCGGCCTCGTGCAGGCCCTCGCGGGTTTGCAGGCTATCTACATCCTGCGACAGCGCGCGGCATAAAGCGGGCGCGATGAAGTGTTCGCCGACGTACCAGCCCTGCTCGACGAGCGCATCGATCAGCGGTGTGATCTGCCGGGTATCCCAGAGCGTATCGGCGTTGGGGATAACGGTCATGGCGGTGTCTCGCGGTCTCGGAGGGGGTGGCCGGCCGCGGCGGTGCGTGACCGCCGCGGATGATAGCGCAGTTCGCCCGTCGGCGGCGGTTGTATCAGTGACAGCGGTTGCGTGAACCCGACCACCAGTAGCTCGACCAGCATCATGGCCGACAGGCCCCAGATGACGCGTCCATCGACGCGATAGCTGGGGATGTAGTGTGCAACCTCATCGATTTCTATCACGTCGGTATGCGTGCGCGGGTCGCCGAGCAGGTAGCGCAGGGGGACTTCGAAGATCGTCTCGATTTCGCCAGGTTCGGCGAGCAACGGCAGATCGGGTGGCACGAGGCCGACATAGGGCGTGACACGCAGGCCATGCAGCGAGAGAACATCGCTCAGCTGGCCGATCACTTCTACCTCGCTCGGCGGCAGGGCAATCTCCTCGCGGGATTCGCGCAGGGCGGTGGCCAACAGGTCGGCGTCCGCCGGCTCGCGCTTGCCGCCGGGAAAGGCGACCTGGCCTGCATGCTGCTTGAGATGCCGGGTGCGCTGGGTCAACAGTAGTGTCGGTTCCGCATGCGTGACGACCGGCAGCAGAACCGCCGCCTGGGGCAGCGACGCGTCTAGCGGCATTGGTCGATGCGCTTGCAGGCGTTGACGAAGTTTCTCTAACATGCGATGTCGATCCTGTCTGGTCGGCGCTGTCGAGCCAAGCGGCGCTGTGAGCCGTTGTCGGCTCTTTGTCGCCTGCGCGGCACGCACCGTCGGTACCCGCTGCCGTCGGCCACTCTTCGAAGGCTCCCGGGCGAGCACCCGAGGGCGGTTGCGAGGCCCCGATGAACTACTGTAGCCACTGCGGTCATGCCGTGCGATTCGCCATCCCCGACGGCGATGATCGCCCACGCTTTCTGTGCGACGCCTGCGGCACGATTCACTATCAGAATCCGCGTATCGTTGCCGGCACGCTGCCGGTGTGCGGCGACCGCATATTGCTGTGTCGTCGGGCGATCGCGCCGCGCAAGGGGTTCTGGACGCTGCCGGCGGGGTTCATGGAAAACGGCGAGACCGTGGAGCAGGCGGCGCTGCGGGAGACCCGCGAAGAGGCATGCGCCACGGTGGATGCGGTCTCGCTCTATACCCTGATCAGTCTGCCGCATATCAACCAGGTCTACATGATATTCCGGGGCGCGCTCGAGGGCGATTTCGCGGCGGGCCCGGAGAGTCTCGAGGTCGAGCTGTTCGAAGAGACGCAGATTCCCTGGGACGAACTGGCCTTCCCCACGATCGAGCGCACGCTGCGCCACTTCTTCGATGATCGCCGAGCCGGGGATTATGGGCTGCATCTCAGCCATATCGGCGAGGAGGAGCGGGAGCGCTATTTCGGCTCCGCCTGAGGCCCTGGTAGCGACGCTAGATCGCTCAGCGGCCAGACATCGTAGGCTGGCGTCTCATAAGGATGGGCGGTGAGCAGCGCAGCGATGGCCTCGCGAATGCGCGCCTCCTCGCAGACCAGCTCGACCTTTATCTCCTCGATCTTCGTCAGGTCGCCCACCTTGCCGATATGCGGATCGGCACCGTCTAGCGGGCGAAACTGCCCCTCGCCGCGAGTCTGGAAACAGCAGCCTTCGTAGTCGCCGAGACGCCCGGCGCCGGTGGCAAAAACGGCCGCCTTGACGGCTTCGCAGTGCGTTTCGGGAACGTAGAATGCCAGCTTGTACATGGTTCTCCGCTCGGTGTTGTGGTGCCTGCCCGCCGGCGCCCGCTTGCGGCCCGGGGCGTGTGGATAAAGTCAGCGCCGGGGCGGTGGGCCGCCTGAGGTGATGATGGCATAATGGCTGGCGCTTCGACAGCCGCGTCGGCGGTCGTCGACATCGGTTCGAGTGAAGGCGTTCTGGCCAGCGGCAGGGAGGTCGCCGGCCGGGATGGAAGACGCTTGGCGAGTTTCAGGGGGCCCGGCCCCGTCATCCCGGGACAACCAGGAAGGGATATCAGCGGCAATGTGGAAATGGGTCATCGCGGTGCTGATCGTCATGCTGGGGCTGATGCAGTATCGGCTCTGGTTCGGCGAGGGCGGCATTCGCGAGTACAACGATATTCAGGCGCGCGCCGATGCGCTCGAAGGCGCGACCGACACGCTCAAGGCGAGAAACGACCGACTCGCGGCGGAGGTGGTCGACCTCAAGACGGGACTGGACGCGATTGAGGAGCGGGCCCGTAGCGATATCGGCATGGTGCGTCAGGACGAGCAGTTCTTCTGGGTGCCCGATGTCGAGGATCGCGACGCGGGGCCGGCGGCTAGTACGGGAGTGGTCCAGCCATGACGCTTTGGTTGATCGTCCCCGCCGCCGGGCGCGGCAGCCGCATGCAGGCCGAGCGACCCAAACAGTATCTCTCCCTCGCCGGCCGCAGTGTGCTGGGGCGCACGCTGGAGCGCCTGCATCAGGCGATGCCGGATGCCGTGTTGCGGCTCTGTCTCGACCCCGAAGACGACTGGTTCGACGCGGCCGATGTGCCGTTCGAGCGCTGGCAACGCGTCGACGGTGGCGCCGAGCGTGTCGATACCGTGCGGCGTGCGCTGGCGACGCTGGCCGATGAGGCGCGCGACGACGACTGGGTTCTGGTCCATGATGCAGCCCGCCCCTGCGTGCGCCTCGAAGACTTGCAGGCGCTGCGCGCGACGCTGGCCGACGAGGCCATCGGCGCGCTCTTGGCCTCGCCCGTCTCCGATACCATGAAGCGCGCCGACGAGCGTGGCCGCGTGCAGCATACCGAGCCGCGCGATGGCCTGTGGCATGCCTTGACGCCGCAGGCGTTCCGCTTTGATCTGCTGCGCCAGGCGCTGGATGCCGCGCTGGCCACCGGTACGGCGGTGACCGACGAGGCGTCGGCGATCGAGGCGATGGGCCTGTCGCCGCGTCTGGTGCGTGGCAGTCGCGACAATCTCAAGATTACCCACCCCGAGGATCTGGCGGTCGCCGCGAGAATCCTGTCGCTGCAGGCGGAGACCGAGGCGACGCGTGAACAAGGAGTCGATGCATGAACCTCAGGATCGGACACGGCTTCGACGTCCACCGCTTCGGCGACGGTGATCACCTGATGATCGGCGGCGTGCGCGTGCCGTTTTCGCAGGGTTTCGTTGCCCACTCGGATGGCGATGTGCTGCTGCATGCGATCAGCGATGCCCTGCTGGGCGCGGTGGCACTGGGCGATATCGGCCGCCATTTCCCGGATACCGATCCGGCATGGAAAGGGGCCGACAGCCGGGCGTTGCTGCGTCACGTGGTCGAGCTGGTGCGCGAGTCGGGTTACGCGGTGAGCAATCTGGATGCCACCGTGATGGCGCAGGCTCCGCGTCTATCGACGTGGATTCCGGCCATGCGCGAGACACTGGCTACCGATCTCGGCGTTGCGCTCGAGGCGGTCAACGTCAAGGCAACGACCACCGAGCGTCTCGGTTTTACCGGCCGGGGTGAAGGCATTGCCGCGGAGGCTGTCGTGCTGCTGGGTGCCGTGGCGTCATGAGTGACGAGACCCGAACCTGGCCGCCGGCTTGGGCGTTTGTCGATGGCGCGCCCGCGGTGGCGGGGGAGTACCGTAATGGCGCCGAGACGTTTCAGGTCGAGGAGGTGCTCGGTTTCGAGCCGGAGGGGGCGGGCGAGCACCTCTGGGTGTGGATCGAGAAGCGCGGCGCCACGACGCCCGACGTCGCACGGCTGCTGGCGCGGGCATTCGACATTTCTCCGCGCGATGTCGGTTATAGCGGACTCAAGGATCGCGACGCGGTGACGCGCCAGTGGTTCTCGTTGGCGCTTCCCGGTCGCGAGGCCCCCGAGGGCTGGCAGGCAGGACTTGCCGCACGCGGGGTGAGCTGTCTCGAGGCACGACGTCATCCGCGCAAGCTCAAGCGAGGTGTCCATCGCGCCAACCGCTTTCGTCTGCGAATCGCCGGCGAAGCGCCGGCCGATCCCGCGACTCGGGTCCGCTGGGAGCGTCTGGTGAGTCAGGGCGTGCCGAACTATTTCGGTCCGCAGCGTTTCGGGCCCGAGGGGCGCAATGTGCAGCGCGCGCGACAGCTGTTCGCGCGTGGCTGGTCCAAGCGGCAGGACCCGCATGGCCTGCTGTTGTCGAGCGCACGCAGCTATCTTTTCAACACGGTGCTCTCCGCCCGGGTTGCCGAGGGCACCTGGTCGGTGCCCCACGCGGGAGACGTGCTCAACCTGGAGGGTACCGCAAGCCGCTTTTTGGCCGACACGGTGGATGCCGCACTCGAAGCGCGGGCCGCCGTCGGTGACTTGCACCCTACCGGGCCGATGTGGGGGCGCGGGACTCTGGAGAGTACCGGCGACGTGGCCGCCGCCGAACGCAACGGGGTGGCAGGCCATCCGGCGCTGCGTGACGGCCTGGAAGCTGCCGGCGTGCGCCAGGATCGGCGGCCGCTGCGGATGCGCCTGGGCGAAGCCGAGTGGCTACCGGAGCCCGATGGGGCTTGCTGGCTGACATTCTCGCTGCCACGCGGTGCCTTCGCCACCAGCGTGCTTCGCGAACTGTTTCATCACCCCACGCTGGCATGAGATGCCTGGTATGAGATATCTGGTATAAGGTGCCCCGGCTGGCGGCGACCGACGAGGAGAGAGCGAGATGCGCAGACTGCTGCTATCCAATGACGACGGGGTGCACGCCCCTGGGCTCACGGCGCTGGCCCAGGCGCTGGAGCGCTACGCGCGACTGCGCGTGGTCGCCCCCGACCGAGATATGAGCGGGGCGAGCAATTCGCTGACGCTGACCCGGCCGTTGGCGCTGACGGCGCTGCAGAGCGGTTTTTACAGCGTCGACGGAACGCCGGCGGACTGCGTCTACCTTGGTGTCAACGGCGTCTGGGAAGAGAAGCCCGACCTGGTGATTTCGGGCATCAACCATGGCGCCAACCTCGGTGACGACGTGCTCTACTCCGGCACCGTGGCGGCGGCCATGGAAGGGCGCAACCTGGGCATGCCGGCCATTGCCATTTCGCTCTGCGGCCAACGTCATTTCGATACCGCCGGTCGCGTCGCCGCGAGTCTGGTCGGTGCCGCCGAGAATCTGTCGCTACCGCCCCGCAGCCTGCTCAATGTCAACGTGCCGGATCTGCCCTGGAGCGAGATTCGCGGCTTCCGCGTGACGCGGCTCGGCTATCGCGGACCGGCATCGCAGCCGATCCGGGTGAAGGATCCGCGTGGCCGAGATCGCTACTGGATCGCGGCTGTCTCGGAAAATGCCGACGATGGTCCGGATACCGACTTCGCGGCCATCGAAGCGGGCTATGTCTCGATTACACCGCTGCAGACCGATCTGACCCGACACGCAACGCTGCAGGACGTACAAGGCTGGCTGGATGGACTCGCACACGCCTGAGCAACTCAGCGGCGTCGGCATGACCTCGCAACGAACTCGCAATCGCATGGTCGAACGACTGGCGCGCGGGGGCATTCGGCATGCCGATGTGCTGGCCGTCATGGCCGCCGAGCCACGTCATCTGTTTCTCGATGAGGCACTGTCGCACCGGGCGTACGAGGATACCTCGCTGCCGCTCGGGCTAGGGCAGACGCTGTCGCAGCCGTGGATCGTCGCGCGCATGAGCGAGCTGGTGGCGCAGGCTACGCCTAGCCGGGTGCTGGAAATCGGTACCGGGTCTGGCTATCAGACGCTCATTCTCTCGCGTCTGGTGGCACGCGTGTGGAGCGTGGAGCGAATCGCCGCACTGCAGGACAAGGCGCGTCTGCGTCTCGGTCGACTGGGGGTGAGCAACGTCAGTCTGCGCCATGCCGATGGTGGCATGGGCTGGCCCCAGGCCGCACCGTTCGACGTGATCCTGCTGACCGCGTGCGCCAGTGAGCTGCCACAGGCGCTGCTGGCGCAGCTGCGCGATGGCGGTGTGTTGATTGCACCACTGGCAGATGGAGACGGGCGCCAGTGGCTGACGCGGGTGCGTCGCCGCGGACACGCTTTCGATCATCAGCGTCTGGAAGAGGTGCGTTTCGTACCGTTATTGGAAGGAGTCATTCGTTGAAGCGCAGCGTGAAGACCGTATTGAAAGGGATGGGAATGGGCGCGGCCGATGCCGTGCCCGGCGTGTCCGGAGGGACGATTGCGCTGATCGTCGGGATCTACGAGGAGTTGATCGAGACGATCAAGCGCTTCGGGCCTCGCGCCGTCGGTGTGTGGCGCGACCGTGGCCTCAAGGCGCTGGTGGGCTATCTGAATCTGCGCTTCCTCGTACCGCTGGTCCTGGGCATCGGGATCAGTCTGGTGACGATTGCGCATCTGGTGACCTGGCTAATGGCCAGTCACGAGCTGTTGCTTACCGCTTTCTTCTTTGGGCTGGTGCTGGCGTCGGCCTGGGTCGTGATGCGTCAGGTCGGGCACTGGCGCTGGCGTTACGGTTTGCCGCTGCTGTTTGGCCTGACGGTGGCGGCCTATCTGCCGCAACTGCTGCCGGACATGAGTGCCGCCGGGAATGTCGCGCTGTTCTTTGCTGGTGCCATTGCCATCAGCGCCATGCTGCTGCCGGGCGTGTCGGGCAGCTTTCTGCTGCTGGTAATGGGCCTTTACGGCACGGTGATGAGCGGCATCAAGAATGCCGACATCGGCATGATCGCGATCTTCGGGGCCGGTTGCGTGCTGGGGCTCTTCACCTTCTCCCGCGTGCTCTCCTGGCTCTTGCGCCACCACCACGCCATGACGCTGACGGCGATCGTCGGTTTTATTCTGGGGTCGCTGCCGCAGCTGTGGCCGTGGCGACAGATGGCGAGCTATCGCCTGGGGGCGGACGGTGAACCGGTGGCCCTAGCTTATCACTATTTGATGCCGGCGGATTATGCCGCGGTGACAGGCGAGCCGTCACAATGGCCGTTCGCCTTGGCCTTGATCGTCGTGGGCATCGTGGTGGTCATGTGGCTCGGAGAGCGCAAGGCAGTCTCCGCGTGACCCAACGCTGGACCCACCGTGCATTCATTCTATGGAAAAGGGATTTTTTTCATGAGTAAACGTCGCAACGCACTGCTGATCGGATTGCTGCCTGTGCTGGCGATCGGCGTCAGTGCCTGCACCACATCGAGTGGGCGCCCGCAGGTGCAGGATCTCTCCGTCAGTCGCCATGGGGAACCGAGCGCGACCTATACCGTCAAGCGCGGCGATACGATTTACGGCATCGCCTGGCAGAACCGGGTGGATTTCCGCGATCTGGCTCAGCTCAACGGTATCTCGCCGCCCTATCGTCTCGAGCCGGGGCAGCAGTTGCGGTTGCGTCAGGGCGCGGCGCTCAACGCGGCCCAGAGTGACGGCAGCCGGGGAGACAGCAATGGTGCCACGGTGACGGCGCTTGGCGGCGGCTCGGCCGGCTCGGGCGAGGAGAACCCCTCCTGGCTGCTGCCGTCGGAGAGCGGCAGCTCGACCAACGCCAGCAATGGGGCGTCGAGCGCCGGTGGGGCACCGGGGCCAGTCTACGAATCGGATCGCGACCAGGCGACGGCCGGCGCGGTGGCGGCGGCCGGAAGCGTGACAGGCGAGAGCGGCGCGGCGTCCGGTGCTTCGGCATCGTCGGGTTCGTCCGCCACGGCTGACGCCGAATCGTCATCTTCGTCTGCTTCCATGGGGGCTGACGCGACAGACAGTGACGCCGGAACCGACGCCGGCACCGAGGTGGCGGGAGAGCCGAGCGGTGCGCCCTCGCGCTCCGACAGAACCTATCAGCCGGTCGATGAAGTGCCTTGGCAGTGGCCGGTCGACGGCGAGGTGATCGGGCGTTTCGATGACGATTCCAACATCACCCCCGGCATTGATATTGCCGGTCAAAAGGGGCAACCTGTCAAAGCAGCCGGGCCAGGTATTGTGGTGTATGCCGGTGATGGTGTGCGGGGATATGGCAACCTCATTATCCTCAAGCACAATGATCGCTTCTTGAGCGCTTACGCGCACAACGACACGTTGAGAGTCAAAGAGAACGATGTCGTCGAGGCTGGAGAGACGATAGCGACCATGGGGCAGACGGATGCCGACCAGGTCGAGCTACATTTCGAGGTCCGTGTGAACGGCCAGCCTCAGGACCCACTGCAATACTTGCCTGCGCGCTGATCGACAATCGGCGCACCGAACCGCTGAAGAAGGAGCTGCCCGCCGGTTGATCAAGGAACTTCGTCGATTTCACGTTGGGGCCGAGGCCAGGAGCGCCCGCCCGCAGCCGTGTCAGTCGCCGGACGATCGAACACGGGCAGCACCCGAAAGCAGGGACAGTTAAAAAAATAGAGAGTAAAGGAAGACGCGGTCGCCATGGTGCGATTCCGCCCCATGGCGAGGTACTCAGGTAGCCGAGATAGGGGTAGTGGACATGAGCATGCTTGAACGGGATATTCAGGATGTTGAGCTCGAAGGCGTCGATACCGCAGCCAGTGCGAACGACGACACGGATAGCAAGGACGATGAAAGCGCTTTCGAAAAGGCGCTCAACCGTGAAGAAAACACCTACCACCATAGCCTCGATGCAACGCAGATCTATCTCAACGAGATCGGGTTTTCGCCGCTGCTGACGCCGGAAGAGGAAGTCCATTACGGGCGCCTTGCCCAGAAAGGCGATCCGGCAGGGCGCCAGCGGATGATCGAGTCCAACCTGCGTCTGGTCGTCAAGATTGCCAGACGTTATCTGAATCGCGGTTTGTCGCTGCTCGACCTGATCGAGGAGGGCAATCTCGGTTTGATCCGTGCCGTGGAGAAATTCGATCCCGAGCGCGGTTTCCGTTTTTCCACCTATGCCACCTGGTGGATTCGCCAGACCATCGAACGGGCGCTGATGAATCAGACGCGTACGATTCGTCTGCCGATTCACGTGGTCAAGGAACTCAATATCTACCTGCGTGCGGCGCGCGAGCTGACGCAAAAGCTCGACCATGAGGCGACCGCTGAAGAGATCGCGGAGTTCCTCGACAAGCCGGTCGGTACGGTGAAAAAGATGCTGGGGCTTAATGAACGCGTCTCTTCCGTCGACTATCCGATGGGCGCGGAGAGCGACAAGCCGCTGATCGATACGCTGGCCGATGAGAACGAAGTGGGGCCAGAGTCCTACCTGGTCGACGACGACGTCAAACAGCATGTCGACGAGTGGCTATTCGAACTCAGCGAGAAGCAGCGGGAAGTTGTCGTGCGTCGTTTCGGCCTGCGCGGTCATGAGGCGGCGACGCTGGAAGAGGTCGGTGAAGAGATAGGACTGACGCGCGAGCGGGTGCGCCAGATTCAGGTCGAGGCGCTCAAGAAGTTGCGCCGGATGCTCGAGAAACAGGGGTTGTCGATGGACTCGATTTTCGAATGACTCGCCTGGGCCGGGGAGGTGTGCAAAACCCGGTCAAGCGGGGGCCGACTATTGATCCCCACGCATACATGCGGCATTGTATGTAAACCGTGAGCGGGGCGTCAGCAGCATGCTGGCGCCCCGGTCATTTTTGATGGGGTGACAGTGCCCGGCACTGCCCGCCTGTTGCCGCCGTCCGAAAACAGTGAATACTGGGTGCCTGCGCGGCAGTGATCGTCGGTGGTTCAAGTCAACCCGCATCGGGTGGAGAGCTGCCGGGATTGCCCATCGTCAGGGCTCACCGATAGGAAAATGTCTCGATGTCGCCTCTTACTTCGTCGCCGTCGCGGTCCCCGCTGCGACATGCCATCTCGCTGTTGATTGCGGCCTCGTTCGCACCCGCCGTGCACGCGGCGGATCTGCTGACCATCACCCAGGACGCGCTGAACCATTCGGCCACGCTGAATTCGTCTCGCTCGACCTTCAACAGCACCGAAGCCGGCCAGGACGTCGAACGCGGCGACCTGCTGCCGCAGATCAGTGCCACCGGCAGTCTCTATCGCTACAACTCACTCGAGTCTCAGAGCGTCGAGGGCGGTAGTAGCTCGCCTACCGGTTCCAGCAGTGGCGATGAGGATTACAACGGCAGCAGCCTGGGCGTCAACGTAACCCAGGCGCTGTTCGACGCCTCCAACTGGTACGAGTATCAGCAAAGCAAGAAGCAGGTTGGCCAGCAGGCACTGCAGCTCGAGATCGATCAGCAGCAGCTGCTCTATGATGTCTCTTCCGCCTACTTCGAGATTCTGCGCGCGCGGGAGGTGCTGGAAGCGCGCCAGGCGCAGGAGAAGGCGATCAACCGCCAGCTCGAGCAGGCGCAGGAGCAGTTCAACGTCGGTCTGGTGGCGATCACCGATGTCAACGAAGCGCAGGCTGCCTTCGACTCGGCGCGCGCGCAGCGTATCGCCGCGCGCAACGATCTACAGATCAGCTTCGAGGCACTCGAACGCCTGACCGGCCAGCAGTACGAAAGCATCGAAGGGCTGGATGACGACCTGCCGGTCGAGCCGCCGACGCCGACCAACCGCAGCGAGTGGGTGAATATGGCCATGGCCAGTAGCCCCTCGATCCAGTATGCCCAGGCTGCGGTCGATGTGGCGGAGTCCAGCGTCGATATCGCCCAGGCCGGCCATCTGCCGACGCTGGATGCTTTCGCCGACTACTCCTTCTCGGACAATGACCGGGACCAGCTGCGCGGTCATAACGAAGACTTGCAGGTCGGCGTGCAGGCGAACCTGCCGATCTATACCGGCGGCTCGACGAGTGCCGCCGTGCGCCAGAATACCTATTCGTTGGAAGCCACCCAGTACGACTTCGAAGACCAGCGCCGCTACACCACTCAGCAGGTGCGTTCGCTGTTCACGCAGGTGGCCAACGATGTCGAGTCCGTCGAGGCCCAGCGCCAGGCAATCGTCTCCAGTCGCAGTGCGTTGGAAGCGACTCGCGCCGGTTACGATGTGGGTACGCGTAACATCGTCGACGTGCTCGACGCCGAGCAGTCGCTCTATGAGTCGATCTCCGACTACGCCGACGCTCGTTATACCTACGTGACCGATCTGCTGCAGCTGCGCCAGCAGGCCGGGGTGCTCAACCTGGAGGTGATTCGGGGTACCAACCGCTGGTTGCGCGACAGCAATCAGGTGTCACTGCAGCTGACGGACGATCCGGCGATGTCGAACGGGTCATCGCTCGACGACATTGGCGAGCGTCCTACGCCGCCGCAGCCCTGATTGCCGCGACGCCGGTTGTCACACCTCGCGCCGCTGCCCGTGCAGCGGCGTTCTTGTGTCAGGCCGCCGCGCGAAGAACGGCGGCGAGGTGACGAATGCCGGGAGTCCCGCGCCCCGGTAGAATCATCCCGGTAAAATACATAGCCTTGTTAAATACATGGCCCTGTTAAATAGAGAGCCCGCGCCGTTGTCGGCCACATCGGTCAATACCCCAAGGAACGCTCATGGCTCGGCCCATTGTTGCCGATATCGACCTCGACGCGTTGCGTCGCAACTACTCCCTGGCACAGACGCTGGCGCCGAATAGCCAAGCGATCGCCGTGATCAAGGCCGATGCCTATGGCCACGGGGCTGTCGCCTGCGCCAAGGCGCTTTCCCACCAGGCGCCGGCTTTCGCGGTCGCGTCGCTGGAGGAGGCGAGGGCGCTGCGCGAGGCGGCCATTCGCCAGCCGATTCTGCTGCTTGAAGGCATCTTCGAGCCTATGGAGCTCGCCGAGGTCGAATCGCTCGGGCTATGGCAGGTCGTGCACAGCGATTGGCAGATCGAGGCGCTGATGGCGTATCGGCCGGCGGCGCCCATGACGGTCTGGCTCAAGCTCGATTCGGGCATGCACCGCCTGGGCTTTGCGCCGTCGGCTTTCGCCGCGCGCTGGCATCGGCTCAAGGCGGCAAAGGAACGGGTGCGCGATCTGCATCTGATCAGCCATTTCGCCAGTGCCGATCATCTCGACAGCCCCCAGTTTGCCGCCCAGTGGCAGGCGATTGATACCTTGCGTCAGTCTCTCGGCGCGTCGATCTGCGTGGCCAATTCGCCGGCTACGCTCATCCGTCCGCCGACCCGGGCGGCGTGGAACCGGCCGGGGATCATGCTCTATGGCAGTAACCCGTTGCAGGGTAACCTGCCCGACAGCATCGAGCTGGCGCCGGTCATGACCCTGCGCTCGCGGCTGATCGCGGTACAGTCACTCTCTGCCGGTCAGCCGGTAGGTTACGGTGGCCGCTGGCGCAGCGCGCGGCCGACACGAATCGGCGTAGTGGCCGCCGGCTATGGCGATGGCTACGATCGCCATGCCGCCGACGGTACGCCGGTGTTGGTGGACGGCAGGCGCTGTCCCCTTGTCGGGCGCGTCTCGATGGATATGCTCACGGTCGATATCAGCGATCTGCCCGACGCGGGCGTCGGCAGTGAAGTGACGCTGTGGGGCGATGGCTTGCCGGTGGACGAGGTCGCGGCGCACTGCGATACCATCGGCTACACGCTGTTGACCGGTGTACTGCCGCGGGTACCGCGCCGCTATCAGGGCCAGCGCTGACGTCAGGCCGTCGCCCCTGCTGACGTCGATAGATTTCGCTACACTACCCCTAATTTTTTGGCTCGAGCCATGTCGCTTGGGCCAGCTCGCCGAATCGGAAGGCTCATGGCCAAGAAAGTCTACCCTGCCAATCACGCACATCCCCGTTACTGGGGCACCTGGCTCGCGATCCTGTTGATGCGCTTGGGCGCGCTTCTTCCCTGGCGATTGAAGCTGGCGGTGGGCAAGGGGATCGGGTTGCTGACCTGGCGCCTGGCCAAGCGTCGCCGCCATATCACCGAGACCAATCTGGCGCTCTGCTTTCCCGAGATGGACGATGCGCAGCGCGCGGATTTGGTCAGACGGACCTTCGTCGCCAACGGGATCGGCATTCTCGAGACGGCGACCGGCTGGTGTCGTGATCCCGAACATCTGCGCCACCGTGTGGTCTTTCGCGGCGCGGAGCACATGGAGCAAGCCATGGCGCAGGGCAAGGGAGCGCTGATTATCGGTATTCACTTCTCGACGCTGGATCTCGGCGGTGCGCTGCACTCGCTCTTCTTCCCGGCGGACGTCGTCTACCGCCCCCATGACAACCCGGTGTTCGAGAACTTCATGACGCGCGCGCGCCGCGGTATCTTCGGCGCGGCGATTGATCGCCACGACCTGCGCGGCGTGGTTCGGCGAATTAAATCGGGGCATGCGGTCTGGTATTCGCCGGATCAGGACTTCGGCCGCGAGGCGAGCGTGTTTGCCCCGTTTTTCGGCGTGCCGGCGGCGTCGCTCAAGTTGACGGCCAAGATCGCGCGCATGACCGGGGCCCCCGTCATGCCACTGATGTTTCATCGCAATCCGGACAACCGCACCTATACGCTCGAGTACCTGCCACCGCTGGAGAATTTCCCGAGCGGTGATGATGAGGCCGATGCGGCACAGGTAAATGCCTTCATCGAACAGGCAATTCGCCGCCATCCCGAGCAGTATCTGTGGCTGCACCGGCGCTTCAAGACGCGACCGCCGGGCGAAGCCTCCTTCTATTGACCGGCTATTGACCGACGCATCGGTAATTGACGAGGCCGGGAAGAGCCGCTCACCGATCGATATCATTTGTCAGCGAACGGTGCAATGAGCTTGACGAAAAGCGTCCTAGCGACAAGGCTTGAAGGGTCCCCAGGGATCGAGGGGGCAGGCCACCGCCGGGCGGGTGCTCATGGCGGTCAGTCCAATGGAATCAGTGCAGGAAGGAATGCCATGCTCAGCTATGCCGTGATTTTTCTTATCGTCGCCATCATTGCCGGGGTTCTCGGTTTCGGCGGCGTCGCCGGGGCCGCCGCGACTATCGCCAAGGTGCTCTTCGTCATTTTCCTGATTCTGTTCGTGGTATCGCTGATCCGCGGCCGAGGGCGCTGAAAGACGTCATTGCCGACAGGCAGCCGGGTCGATAGGTCCGGCAACGCAAGACGCCCGCCATGGTCAACCATGGCGGGCGTCCGCGTTTATTGACGTTGACCGGCGACAGGCCGGCGCAACGGTGATCGATCAGGCGTCGATACGCTTGTACTTCATGCGCTTGGGAGTGTCGCTGCCGACGCGCTTCTGATGGTCGGCTTCATAGTCGGTGTAGTTGCCCTCGAAAAAGACCACGCTCGAGTCACCCTCGTAGGCCAGAATGTGCGTGGCGATACGGTCGAGGAACCAACGGTCGTGCGAGATCACCAGCGCACAGCCGGGGAAGGCGAGCAGGGCCTCTTCCAGCGCGCGCAGCGTCTCGATATCGAGATCGTTGGAGGGTTCGTCGAGCAGCAGTACGTTGGCGCCCTGCTTCAGCGTCTGGGCCAACTGCAGGCGTCCGCGTTCGCCGCCGGACAGTTCGCTCAACCGCTTCTGCTGGTCCGTTCCCTTGAAGTTGAAGCGACCGACATAGGCGCGCGAGGAGACTTCGTAGCCGTTGATGCTGAGCATGTCCTGGCCGTCGGAGACGGCTTCCCACACGGTCTGGCTATTGTCGAAGTGGTCGCGCAGCTGTTCGACGTAGGCGACGTCGACGGTCTCGCCGATCACGACTTCGCCGCTATCGGGCTGTTCCTTGCCGTCGATCAACTTGAACAGTGTCGACTTGCCGGCGCCGTTGCCGCCGACGATACCGACGATCGCCCCGGGCGGAATCTGGAATGACAGGTTGTCGAACAGCAGCTTGTCATCGAAACGCTTGGCGACATCGTGGAATTCGATCACCTTGTCGCCGAGACGCGGACCAGGCGGAATGTAGATCTCGTTGGTCTCGTTACGCTTCTGATAGTCGCCGGACTGCAGTTCGTCGAAGCGGTTAAGGCGCGCCTTGCTCTTGGACTGACGGCCTTTCGGGTTCTGGCGGACCCACTCCAGCTCCTGCTTGATCGCGCGCTGGCGGCCGGCCTCGGCCTTGGCCTCCTGCTCGAGGCGTTTCTCTTTCGATTCCAGCCACTGCGAGTAGTTGCCCTCGAAGGGAATGCCGTGGCCACGGTCCAGTTCCAGAATCCAGCCGGCAACGTTGTCGAGGAAGTAGCGGTCGTGAGTGATCGCGACCACGGTTCCCGGGTAGTCATGCAGGAAGCGTTCGAGCCAGGCGACCGATTCCGCGTCCAGGTGGTTGGTCGGCTCGTCGAGCAGCAGCATGTCGGGGCTCGACAGCAGCAGACGGCAGAGCGCGACACGGCGGCGCTCGCCGCCGGAGAGGTTGCCTACCGTGGCGTCCCAGGGCGGCAGGCGCAGGGCCTCGGCGGCGACTTCCAGCTTGCGCTCGATGTTATGGGCGTCGGCGGCTTCGATGATGTTCTCGAGCCTTGCCTGCTCCGCCGCGAGCGCATCAAAGTCGGCGTCGGGCTCGGCGTAGGCGATATAGACCGCCTCGAGCTGCTCCTGGGCCTTCTTCACTTCGCCGAGCGCTTCCTCGACGGTCTCGCGCACGTTCTTGGCATCGTCGAGTTGCGGCTCCTGCGGCAGGTAGCCGATGTTGATGCCCGGCATCGGTCGCGCTTCGCCGTTGTACTCGGTATCGACGCCGGCCATGATGCGCAGCAGCGTCGATTTGCCGGCACCGTTAAGACCGAGCACGCCGATCTTGGCGCCGGGGAAGAAAGAGAGCGAGATATCCTTGAGGATCTCGCGCTTCGGGGGGACGATCTTGCCCACCCGGTTCATGGTGAAAACGTATTGCGCCATGGAAATCCGGTTGTCCGTCGGGGTGGAAAAAGTCAGGCAGTGATCGCGCGGCATCCGCAGCGGGACGCGCGTCTGTTTGAGGAAGGGTAAACGACTACCGCCCGTAATGCGAACGGGCGCCGAAGCGCCCGTTGACGAGGGTGCGGGAGCCAACGAGGCTCACTCCTCCTCGTCGCCGAAGTCGCCGTACCAGTCATCGTCGATGACGCGTTTCAGGCGGCGCTCTTCCAGTAGTGCTTCGACCTGGCGGCGCGCTCGCAGCGAATCGGCCTTGCTGCTGCGCGGCCGCTCGAACTGTTCATCGTTGACCGCGTCGTCGAATTCCTGGTCGTCGGTGTAATCTTCACGGCTCATCGTCGGCCCTCCCGTGATATTGGCATCACAATGACGCTCGAGGGCTATATATCGCCGAATGGCGTGAGACACAAGATTTAGGTGGTTAAAAAAATCTATCGGCCGTCGTGCGGGCGCTGGCGTCAGGCGGTGTCGCGTTCGGCCTTCAGGGTTTCCAGCTCCTGCAAAGCTTCTACCAGGCCGGTGACATCCTTCTGCACGCCGACGAAATAGGTCAGTTGATCTTCCTCGTCATAGACGGGCGTGATCGACAGCTCGTTCCAGAACTGGGTGCCATCCTTGCGGTAGTTACGCAGGACCTCGCGGCAGGGACGGCCCTCACGCAGGGCGGTACGCACGCGGTCGATCGCCGGCTGGTCACGATCGCCGTTCTGCAGAAAACGGCAGTCGCGATAGAGAATCTCGTCGATGCTGTAGCCCGTCAGGCGTTCGAAGCCCTCGTTGGCGTAAATCAGAATGTTCTCGTCGCCCTCCTGCTCGGCGACCACGATACCGTCGTCCGAGGCATTGACGATACGCTCCAGCAGAGCGGGGCTGATCATGGGGGGGCGTTTGTTGGTACTGGCCATCCTTGCCTCCAGGCGGGACATCCGGCGAATTGTAGGGACGATACAACAAGCGACATGATGCCACGCCGGACCGGGATTACAACGCTTTACCCGGCCCCCGGGGATTAGCGCTCGACCTCCCTGAGAGCGTGCGCGCTGGCGGCAGCGGCCAGCGCTAGCAGGGCGAGCAGCAGCAGTAGACCGGCGCTACCGAACCATTGAGCCAGGCTCCCCAGTGCCAGACCGAGGACCAGCATCAGGACCCCGGTGAAGGTGTTGGAGAAAGCCACATAGAGTGCGCGGGTGTCGCTGTCGGCGAGATCGACCACGTAGGTCTTGCGACCCAGGCGGATCCCCGCGTGAGCGATCATCAGCAGGCCGTAGACGATGGCGTAGGGCCAGACGCTGGTGCGCCAGGGGGTGGGCAACCAGACGCAAGCGGCGCCCGCCGCGCAGCAGATCGCCGCGGCAATGGCGCTGTTGCGCATCACCCGGCGGCTGGAGCGGTCCGCCAGTCGCCCCCAGATCGGTCCGGCGATCATCCCGGCAAGGCCTGAGGTCACGATGAGAATACCGAGACTGGCCAGATCGGTGCCGCTGTTCTGCTGGCCGAGCAGCGCGAGGTAGGGCAGGGCGAGCGCGCTGGAAAGCAGCAGGGCCCGCGACAAATTGAAATGCAGGAAACCACGGTCCCGACGCATCAGTCCGATACCGTCCTTGACGCTCTTCCAGGCATTGGCGCCGCCATCGGTGGCCCCCGGCGCTTCGCGGATTGAGGCGGCGAAGAGGGCATTGATGCCCCAGCCCAAGGCGGCGGCGGCGAGCAGTATGGCCAGCGCCCAGCTGCCTGGCCGGTCCCCGAGCAGTATCAGCACGGCGCCGACGATCAGCGTTAGCGCACCGGCGATGCTGGCGCTCCAGCCCATCAAGGTGCCGCGACGCTGCTTGGCGATGGTCTTGCCGAGCACGTCCTTGGTTGCCACCGAGGAGAGCCCTCGTCCCAACGACAGCCCTGTCAGCGCGATCAACACCAGTGCGCCGCCCCAGGTGCCGTGACCGAACAGCGCCAGCAGCGCCAGAACTAGAGCGCCGATCGCCTGGATGACGCCACCGGCTACCCAGACCCACTTGCGCACTGCCCGTAGGCGGATATAACCCGCGATCAGTAGCTGTGGCAGTAGGGCGCCGGCTTCGCGGATCGGGACCAGCAGGCCGACCATCCAGACGGGCGCACCGATCGCGCCCATCAGCCAGGGCAGAATCAGGCGCGCGTTGGAGAGTTCATCGGCGAGTTTGTTGCCCAGCGCGGCGATGAGATGGCGGAAGACGTTGCCGGGTTGCTCATGGCAGGCTTCGTCGGAAATATCGCGACACAGGCGGCTGTCCTCGTCGCCGGTCAGTCGTTCGAACAGCCGGGAGAGGGGGATATCCTTGGCACTCATGAAAACGTTCCCTGTTTCCTTGTTGAAGGGTCGTGGTGAAAAAGCGGATGTCGGCGGCTCGCGCCGGACACACGCGGCGGTACCGTTACCGGCCTCCGGGGCCTGGTACTTGAGGTGTCCGACATGACCGGCGCATCATGCGGTCTCCCCTTTGCTTAGGAGAGCCCGATGGCCCGTATTCGCATCCATTATTGCACCCAATGCCAGTGGCTGCTGCGCGCCGGCTGGTACGCGCAGGAGCTGCTGCAGACCTTTGGCGAGGACCTCGAGGAGGTGGCACTGGCGCCGAGCCATGGGGGGCACTTCGAGGTGCTCTACGATGAAGACACCTTGTGGGAGCGCAAGCGCGATGGCGGCTTCCCCGACATCAAGGCGCTCAAGCGGCGCGTGCGTGACCGGCTCGATCCCGCGCGCGATCTCGGGCATACGGATCGCGCTTGAGAGCGGAGGGGGCGCCTCGCGGGCGTCAGCATTCCTGCTCTTGCCTCACCACCACTGTTTGCGTTTCAAAAGCCACATGACCCAGCCGCCGACGATCGTGGTAATCGCCAGAAAGATCACAAAGCCGTAGGGGCTGTCGGCGCCGGGAATGCCGCCGACATTGATGCCGAGCAGGCCGGTCAAAAAGCTGAGTGGCAGGAACACGGTGGTAATGATCGCCAGCATGTACATGCGCTGATTGAGCCGCTCGTTATGCTCGCTGAATAGCTGCTCTTGCAGGATCAGGGCGCGCTCCTGCATGGCGTGAAAGTCTTCCACGTAGCGCGATAGCTGGTTGGCGCTCTCGCGGATCGACACCTTGGTGTCCTCGTCGAACCACTCCGGGCCATGCGCGATCTGCTCGAGACAGTCGCGCTGTGGTCCCATGAAGCGACGCAGCGTGATCAGCGAGCGTCGCAGCCGTGACAGGTCGTCGGGATCGACCGGGCGGTCGCTCAACTGATCCTCCTCGAGCTCGCCAAGGCGGTCGTCCAACTGATGCGAAACGTCGCCGACCTTGTCGACCAGGCTCTCGGCTAGCCAGGCGAGCAGGTCGGGAATCGAGAGTGCCCCTTCGCCCTGGTCGATGCGCTCGCGCACTTCGCTGGCCGATTTCAGCGGGCGCCGCCGCAGGGTGATGAGGCGATTGGGGGCCGTCCAGAGGCGTAGCGAGATCAGATCTTCCGGCGCCGCGCCAGGGTTGAGGTTGATCCCGCGCAGGGTGCTGACCGCGCCGTTGCGGAAACGCGCCACGCGTGGCCGCGTATCCTCTTCCAGCAGGGCTTCGATTACCGCCTCGTCCAGCGAGGCAATCTCATCCAGGTAGGTGTTGACGTCGACGTGGCGGAAATCCAGATGCATCCACAACGGTCGAGAGGGGTCCTGCCAGGCTTCGCGTAGTTGGCGCACGCTGAGCAGCGTGCCGCCGCCACGACCATCCAGCTCGTAAGCGGCGACCAGTGCTGTTTCGCCTTCCATGCTACAGCCTCCTTGCTTGCTCGTGGCTCGATAGGCGAGCCTCTTCAATGTTTTGACGGTCGTCGCCATCGGGCGCTGACGGCGGTCGCGACGGGCTGGCGGCGCGTTACGGTCGGCGGCTCAGCCGGCGCTTGGCGTCTGCGTCTCCAGCATTGGCGCGAGTTGTGGCCAGACGTTATCCAGAATGATGGGTTGCGCCTCGGCGGTGGGATGAATGCCATCCGCCTGGAGCATGCTGTCGAGATCGACTCCCTTCAGCAGGAATGGTACCAGCGGCAGGTCGTAATCGCCGGCGAGCTGCGTGAAGACACCGCGAAAAGCGTCGCTGTAGGCCGGACCATAATTGGGCGGGACCTCGATGCCGAGCAGCAGAACGCGCGCCCCAGCGTCGCGACTGCGTTCGATCATCTTGGAAAGATTGACCTGCATTTGCTGCGGCGACAGGCCACGCAGACCGTCGTTGCCACCGAGCTCCAGAAGAACGATATCGGGATGGTATTGTCTGAGAATCTCGGGGAGCCTAGCCGAACCGCCGGAGGTCGTCTCGCCGGTGATGCTGGCATTGACGACCTCGTGGCCACTGCCCACCCGCTGACGCAACAGGTTGACCCAGCCCTGATCCGGGTCGATGCCGTAGGCCGCGCTCAGGCTGTCCCCCATGACGAGCAGGGTGTCGGCGCGTGCCTGCGACGATGCCAGCGGCGCGACCGCGATAGACAACAACAGACACAACAACAGCAGTACGCCACACAGACAGCGCCTCGCGACAGCGGCGACGGGTAATGTCCAACCAGGTACAGGGAACCCAGGCTCCATGTCTTACTCCTCGGAGAAACAGCAGAAACGAATTTTACACGCCAGCGAACTGAGCAAGCGGGTGAAAAGCGGTGAACGCGAGCTCGTTATCCTCGACCAGTTGTCGCTGGAGGTCGAGCGTGGCGAGAGTGTGGCCATCGTAGGCAGTTCCGGTGCCGGCAAGTCGACCCTGCTGGGATTGCTGGCCGGACTCGATACCCCCACCGCGGGCGAGCTCGAGCTGTTCGGTCAGTCACTGCGTGCGCTCGACGAAGATGGACGCGCCGCCCTGCGCGCGGGTCGGGTCGGCTTCGTCTTTCAGAACTTTCAGTTATTACCCACGCTGACCGCGATGGAAAACGTTATGTTGCCGTTGGAACTGGCTCCCCGGCAAGACGTCGCGGCCAAAAGCCGTTACTGGTTGACGCGCGTCGGGCTGGAAGCGCGTCTGGACCATCTGCCCAAGCAGCTTTCCGGCGGCGAGCAGCAGCGCGTGGCGGTCGCGCGGGCCTTCGTCGGCGATCCGGATCTGGTCTTTGCCGACGAGCCCACCGGTAACCTCGACGAGGAAACCGGCAAGCGCATCATCGATCTGCTCTTTACGCTCAACCGCGAATCCGGCACCACCTTGATCCTGGTGACCCACGACCTGTCGCTGGCGCGGCGCTGCGATCGCTGCCTGACGCTGGAGGGCGGCACGCTCAAGACGGTCGAGCAACGCCACGGCGCCGAAGCCTGAGGACGTACTTATGAATCTGATCCTGCTCTCCCTCAAGGGACTGCGGCGCGATCTGCGCGCGGCCGACGTCCGCGCGCTATTCCTGGCGCTGATGCTGGCGGTCGCCGCTACCACCATGATCGGCTTCTTCCTGGACCGACTTGAGCGCGGCCTGACTCGTCAGGCCGGTCAATTGATGGGCGGCGACCTGGTCCTCGAGCAGGGAGATCCGTTTGCCGAGTCGCTTCGAACCACCTTGCGCGATGCTGGCCTGACGCTGAGCGACCAGGTCGATCTGGTCTCGATGGTCAGTCAGGCAGATGCCTTTCAGCCTGCCGGGCTCAAGGTCGTCGATGCGCAATATCCGCTCTATGGCACGGTCCAGGTGAACCGCGGCAACGGCATCGAGTCGCTGGCGCAGGGGCCGGTGGCGGGGGAGGTCTGGATCGCGCCGCGCCTGGCCAGGCTGCTAGAGGTCGGGCTGGGAGATCGCGTGCAGGTTGGTAGCCTGAAGCTGCCGGTCACCGGCCTGATCGAGCGCGAACCCGATCAGCAGGCGGGCTTCGCCGGGCTGGCACCGCGCGTCATGCTTAACCAGGCCGATCTGGCGGCAACCGGGCTCGTGCGTCCCGGTTCACGCATCGAGTACGAGCTGCTGGCACGGGGATCGCCGGCAGCGATCGACAGCCTGCAGGACGAACTCGACCGACTGCGCACGGCGGGCGTGGAGATCCGCGATGTGCGCGTCGATCGCCCGGGCCTGGGGCGCTCGCTAGAGCGAGCGCAGAAGTATCTGAGTCTGGCCGGTCTGGCCGCGGTGCTGCTGGCGGGGGTGGCCGTCGCCATGGCCACGCGGCGCTATGTCGATCGCCATCTGGATACCGCGGCGCTGCTGCGCTGCTTCGGTGCTTCGCAGCGTCAGCTTGGTCAACTGTTCGCTTGGCAGCTAGCGTGGCTTGGTATCGTGGCCGCCGTGGTCGGGGCATTGCTGGGGCTGGCCGGTCAGGCCGCACTGCTGGCATTGCTGGTGCGCTTCCTGCCGCTGGAGCTGCCAGCGCCGGGTATGCTGCCATGGGCGATGGGCGTGTTGACGGCGTTGGCGGTACTTGTCGGTTTCGCCGGGCCAACCCTGCTGCGCCTGAAACGCGTTAGCGCCCTGAAAGTGTTGCGTCGCGAACTTGACCCCATTCCGGCCGCCGGCTGGATCGTGGTGGCGATGGCCAGCGCCGTGTTCGGCGCGTTGCTGTGGCTCTATTCGGGAGATCTGTGGCTATCGCTCGGTATTCTGCTCGGCGGTCTCGTCGCGCTGGTTGGGCTCTGGGGCGTCGGTCGCGGGCTGCTTTCGTTATTGCTGGCGGCACTCTCGCGTCTACCCTCGGGCAGCGAGCGCAGCCGCGCCTGGCAGCTTGGCGGTCGCCAGCTGTCGCGCCGACGCGCCGCCAGTCTGGGGCAGTTGCTCGCTTTTTCGGTCACCTTCGCTGCCATGGCGATCATCGCGTTGGTGCGCGGTGATCTGTTGACCACCTGGCAGGCTCAACTACCGGCCGATACGCCCAATTATTTCGCGATCAACATTCAGCCGCACGAGCGCGAGGGCGTGGAATCCCTGATCGAGCGCGGGGCCGACAGCGCCAGCGGACTCTATCCCATGGTGAGAGGTCGGCTCACGGCGATCGACGGTATTGCACCCGCGGAGAAGGTGCCCGAGGCACACCGCAGCGATGGAGCACTGCGACGTGACCTGAACCTTACCTGGCGGGCCGAGTTGCCGGCGGGCAATCGACTGACCGCCGGGCGCTGGTTCGATCAGGACACATGGGGCGACGGCGAATCCGACGGGCCGGTCCCGATTTCCGTGGAAGAGGAGCTGGCGGGGCGGCTGGGGCTGTCACTCGGCGATACCCTGACCTTCACCATCGGTAGCGACAGCGTGACCGGTCGCGTGACCAGTCTGCGCCATCTCGACTGGGAAAGCTTCCAGCCCAATTTCTTCATCATCTTTCCGCCGGGGGCGCTCGAGGCCTTCGGTCACAGCTACATCACGGCGTTTCATCTACCGGCGGACAATGAGGACTGGCTGGGCGAGCTGGTGCGTGACTACCCCGGCGTATCGCTGCTCAACGTCGAGGCGCTGCTGGAGCAGGTGCGCGGCATTCTCGGTCAGGTCACGCGGGCCGTGGAGTTCGTGCTTGGCTTCGTGCTGCTGGCAGGCATCAGCGTGCTCTATGCCGCGCTGACCGCGAGTCGGCCAGTACGCGCCCATGAAGGCGCGCTGTTGCGGGTTTTTGGTGCGGGCAACCGTACCCTGGTGCGCATGCAGTGGGCCGAGTTCGCCCTGCTGGGGTTTGCCAGTGGTCTGCTCGGCGCGGCGCTCGCGGAAGCGGCGGCGGTCGGCATCTACGCTTGGCTGGGGCTGGTGCCGACCCTGCACGTCGTGATGTGGCTTGTCATGCCGCTGGCTGGGGCGTTGATCATCGGTACGATCGGCTTCCTACTGTCGCGCGGGGCGCGTCGCCGGTCCCCCATGGCGAGCCTCCGGTTGCTCGGCGAGACCTGAAGCGGGCGAGGGTGAGATGCTTCGCGTCGCCCTCGGCTACGCTTTACCGCTACTAAAGCCAACGTGAGAAATTATGGTTTCGCGCATGACCGACTTTCATAGGAAAGCCCGTTGGCGCTGGGGTATCATCGCGTCCACGCGCTCCCGGAAAGCGCCGCGCCGCAGGCACACCGTTCACTCACGGTATTCCATGGGCCTTGCCGGGGAAGTGCACGATTTCATGATTGACGCCGTTCTGCCGACGGCCGGCGCCAGTCGAACCCTCCCCGAGCCGAGGATACCCGTCGATGTTCACCCGAGAGATGCAGATTGCCGGATTCGATGATGCCCTGTGGGACGCGATGCAGAAGGAAGTCACGCGTCAGGAAGCTCACATCGAGCTGATCGCTTCCGAGAACTATGCGAGCCCGCGCGTGATGGAAGCGCAGGGATCGCAGCTGACCAACAAGTACGCGGAAGGCTATCCCGGCAAGCGCTACTACGGTGGCTGCGAGTATGTGGACGTGGTCGAGCAGATGGCGATCGATTACGCCAAGGAACTGTTCGCGGCGAGCTATGCCAACGTGCAGCCGCACTCGGGGTCCCAGGCCAATGGCGCTGTCTTCCAGGCGCTGGTCAAGCCGGGCGACACCGTGCTGGGCATGAGCCTGGATGCCGGCGGCCACCTGACGCATGGCGCCAAGCCGAGCTTCTCCGGCAAGCACTACAATGCCGTGCAGTATGGTATCGACGAGAGCGGCCGCATCGACTACAACGAAGTGGCCAAGCTGGCGCGCGAGCACCAGCCGAAGATGATCATTGCCGGCTTCTCCGCCTACTCGCAGATCATCGACTGGGCCAAGTTCCGCGAAATCGCCGACGAGGTGGGTGCTTACCTGCTGGTCGACATGGCGCACATTGCCGGTCTGGTCGCGGCCGGTCTCTATCCGACGCCGCTACCGCATGCGCACGTGGTCACTACCACCACGCACAAGACGCTGCGCGGTCCGCGTGGCGGCCTGATTCTTTCCGCCGAGAACGACGCCGAGATCGAGAAGAAATTGCAGTCGGCGGTGTTCCCCGGTGGCCAGGGTGGCCCGCTGATGCATGTGATCGCGGCCAAGGCGATCTGCTTCAAGGAAGCGATGGATCCGGCGTTCACGACCTACCAGCAGCAGGTCATCGAAAACGCCCAGGCGATGGCCGGTGTGTTTATCGAGCGCGGTTTTGAGGTGGTCTCCGGCGGCACCGAGGATCACCTCTTCCTGCTCTCGCTGGTCAAGCAGGAACTGACCGGCAAGGATGCGGACGCGGCGCTGGGCCGGGCCCATATCACCGTGAACAAGAACGCGGTGCCGGGCGATCCGCAGAGCCCGTTCGTCACCTCCGGCCTGCGTATCGGCACCCCGGCCGTCACCACCCGCGGTTTCGGCGCCGCCGAATGTCGCGAGCTTGCCGGTTGGATCTGCGACATCCTCGACGCCATGCAGCAGGGCGACTCCAGTGGTGCGGAAGCCGAGGTGAAGGCCAAGGTCGAGGCCGTCTGCGCCCGCCTGCCGGTCTATCGCTGAGCCGTTCGGTTACGGCGCCCCACGACGCCCCTCTTCGGAGGGGCGTTGTCGTTCCTGCCTTCGCTCTCTTTTGCGTTGTCCGCCAACCTATCGTGGGCTGTCCGTCGACGTTATCCCTGTCTCTGCATCCCTGACTCTACATCCCCCGTCTCTGCCGAAACCAGAGGCGAGACTTTAGTCTCGTGACCATGGTCTAAAGGCAACGATGACGAACTTGCTGGAAGCTATGTCGGACATAAGCGCCAGTGAGTGGGACATCGGTATGACCGCAGGCTCGATCCCTTCCGACAACCCGACACCGCCCCGTGGCGAGCGCGCCGACATCGCCGAGGTGTTGGCCGAGGCGATCTTCAGTGGCGACTACGCGATCGGCGAGACGATCCCCCGTGAGGTGGACCTCTGCGCGCGCTTCGGCGTCAGTCGCAGCACCGTGCGCAGCGCGCTGCAGAAGCTGGTCAACGTGGGGCTACTGGTGCGGGTTTCCGGACAGGGTACGCGCGTCTGCGAGCTGGCCACCTGGCATCTGCTGGACCCGCAGGTCAGCGCCTGGATGGCGCGTTACGCACAGCCCAACCCGCGCTTGCAGCGAGAGGTTTTCGCGTTTCGGCTGGCGGTGGAGCCATTTGTCGCCGGGCTGGCGGCGCGACATGCCACCGCTGCCGATCTGCTGGCGATCGAGACCGCCTACGAAGGGATGATAAATGCCCTGACGCAACCCGACCTACGCTGGCAGGGGCGGAGCCACGACGACTACGACGTGGCCTTTCACGAGGCGATCTTTGCCGCTTCCCACAATTTGATCTGGGCACAGATCAGCCACGTGCTCAAGCCCGCCATCGCCTTGATCGTCGAACGCTCGAACTCGCGTGCCACCACGCATGGCGCCGTGATATCGGGCGACACAGCGGAAAGCACCGCAACGCCCGGCCCCGTGACGCACAGCGCCCCGCAGCTCGACGACAGCATGGCTCGACACTTCCGGATGATGGAGGCGATTCGTCTGCGTCAGCCGGAGACTGCCGCTGAAGCGGCGCTATCGGTGCTGGAACGCACCGGCCGGGATCTGGGAATGGAAGATCTGACCCGGCAACCGTTTTCGATCGTGCTCTCTCACGACACGCTAGCCACAACCCGTCATCCTGGAGACTTACCATGACAGCACACAAGCCACTACAAGGCCTCGTCTTCGCCACGCTGGGCGCGTTCGCGCTGGGTGCGCATGCCGCCGACTACGAGTGGACGTTCCAGACCTCGGAAACCGCGGGCGAGCCGCAGTTCGAGATCAAGAAGGCCTGGGCCGAGAATGTCGAACAGATGTCCAACGGGCGTATCGCCATCGAGATTCTGCCGGTGAACGCCGTGGTCCAGGCGAACCAGACGCTGCAGGCCGTCAGTTCCGGCATCCTGCAGGGGCATCTCACCGATCCCAGCTACTTCTCGGGGCAGGACCCCGCCTTCGGCATGATCGGCAACCTGGTCGGTGCCTGGAGCGACCCTTACCAGTTCCTCGACTACATGAAGTATCACGGCGGCGAGCAGATCTACAACGAACTGGTCGAGCCCTACGGCGTGCACCTGATCGGTGCCGCGGCGACCGGGCTGGAATCCTTCCCCAGCTCGCGCCCGATCGAGACCGTCGAAGATCTGCAGGGGCTCAAGGTTCGTGCGCCGGAGGGCATGGTCTACAACATCTTCGAGAAGGCGGGCGCTACGCCGGTCAACCTGCCCGGCTCAGAGGTCTACACCTCGCTCGAGAAGGGGGTGATCGATGCCGCCGACTATACGGTGTTCGCGACCAATTACGCCCAGGGGCTCTACGAGTTCGCCAACTACCCGAACTACCCGGGCTTCCACTCGCTGCCGATGGTCTCGGTGTCGCTCAACAAGCAGATCTGGGATGGCCTGTCGGATGACTTGAAGTCGATCCTCGAGACGTCCGTCGATCAGATGGCTTACGAGATGGTCGCCCGCCTGAAGACGCTGGATCTGCAGGCGGTGCGCGAGGCGCGTCAGGACCCCGATATCCACATTATCGACATGTCCAACGAGGAGCGCGCCAAATTCCGCCGTATCGCGCAGGAAGAGTGGGAGAACTGGGCCGGTCGTAACGAGGTCACCCAGGAGTTCTACGACTCCGTGGTCGGCTACCTCCAGGACAATAATCTGATGTAAGGATCCGGCCGGGCTGTCGTCTCGTTCGACCGCGTGTCGGGCCGAGCGGCAGCCCGTCTTGATATTGGCCGGGCCTGGCCCGCCCAGATGAAAGGGGAACAACGAGATGACGCAACCGACCGGCAAGCCCGAAGAGGTCGCCGCCCTGGCGCAGGAGGGCGCTCCCGAGGAAGGGAGCAACGACGAGGTGCGCACGCCGCTCGACCGTTGGGTCCGGCGCGGCGGACGCTATGCCGCATGGCTGGTATTCATCGCCATGGCGATCAGTGTCTTCGAGGTAGTGATGCGCTACGGCTTCGATTCGCCGACCTCCTGGGTGCATGAAAGCGTGGTCATGCTGGTGGCGTTGACCTTCGCCATCGGGGGGCCGGTAGCCATGGCCAGCAACCGTCATATTCGCGTGCGCGTGCTCTATGATACCGCCGGGCCCAAGCTCAAGCGTGGCCTGGATATCTTCAATGACCTGGTGACGCTCGGCTTCTGCCTCGGCATGAGCTATGCCGCCTGGACCATGAGCTGGGCCGCGACTCACGGCCCCACCGGCGTCTGGCGACTGGAGCGCTCCGGGACGTCCTGGAATCCGCCGTTTCCGGCGCTGGTCAAGACGGTGATTCTTGCGGCCCTGGTGCTGATGACGCTGCAGGCGCTGTGGCACCTCTACCAGAGTCTCAGCGGCAAGCGTCCCACGACCCATGACGCGGGCGAGGAGAAAGGCTGATGGATATCGCAACCGGAACCTGGCTGCTGGTCGGGGCCATCTTCGCGCTGCTCGTCACCGGCCTGCCGCTAGCTTTCGTTACCGGTCTGGTGGCGCTCTCCTTTACGTTCGGCTGGTTCGGCCCGATGGCGCTGCCGCTGGTGACGAGCCGCGTTTACGGCTTCGTGACCGAGTATTCGCTGGTGGCGGTGCCAATGTTCGTACTGATGGCCTCGCTGCTGGACCGTTCGGGCATCGCCCGGGACCTGTTCAACGCCATGCGGGTCTTCGCCGGCCGGCTGCCCGGCGGCGTGGCGATCCAGACCGTGGTCGTCGCATTCTTCCTGGCCGCGCTCTCCGGCATTATCGGCGGTGAGATCGTGCTGCTGGGCATCCTGGCGCTGCCGCAGATGCTGCGCCTGGGTTACGACAAGCACCTTTCGATCGGCGTGGTCTGCGCCGGTGGCTCGCTGGGAACCATGATGCCGCCTTCGATCGTGTTGATCATCTACGGCCTTATCGCCAGCGAATCGATCGCCGACCTGTTCACCGCCGCGATCACGCCAGCGGTGCTGCTGATGGGCAGTTATATCGCCTACGTGCTGGTGCGCTGCCTGCGCAACCCGAAGCTCGGGCCGCCGCTGACGGACGAGGAGCGTGCCAACAACGAGATCAAGACTCGGGGACAGGCGCTCAAGGCGATTCTGGTACCGGGTCTGATCGCCTTCCTGGTGCTCGGGACCATCTACGGTGGTATCGCCTCTGTCACCGAAGCGGCCGCGATGGGCGTGTTCGGGGTTTTCCTGGCCATCCTGCTGCGTGGCGAGTTTTCGGTGAAGGTGCTGCACCAGAGCCTGGGGCAGACGCTGACCACGTGTGGCATGATCATCTGGATCGGCATCGGCGCTGCGGCGCTGGTCGGCGTCTACAACCTGATGGGTGGCAACCGCTTTATCTCGCAGATGATCATGGGGTTGGATGTCGCGCCGATCGTGATCATGCTGGTGATGATGGCGATTCTGCTGGTGCTCGGCATGTTCCTCGACTGGATCGGCGTGGCCATGCTGACACTGCCGATCTTCGTGCCGATCGTTGTCCAGCTGGGCTACGATCCGGTCTGGTTCGGGATTCTGTTCGCGGTCAACATGCAGGTCTCTTTCCTGTCGCCGCCCTTCGGGCCAGCCGCCTTCTATCTCAAGGGCGTGGCGCCACCGTCGGTCAGCCTCAAGGATATCTTCGTCTCGCTGCTGCCGTTCATCGCGATTCAATTGTGCGTGCTGGCGCTGCTGCTGCTGTGGCCGAACCTGGCGATGTGGCTGGTGTAGGGCGAGTGGTAGGCCCGACTGCCGGTGCCATGGCGCCGGCAGCATCGAACACTGAAACTGAATAGATTCAAACTGAATCATAGGTGATCCGTGAAAATTACCCGTTTGAAGACCTGGCAGGTGCCGCCGCGCTGGCTGTTTCTCAAGATCGAGACCGACGAGGGCTGCTACGGCTGGGGCGAGCCGGTTGTGGAAGGGCGCGCGGCCACCGTTGAGGCGGCGGTGCATGAGCTGTCCGACTACCTGATCGGTCAGGATCCGCACCGCATCGAACATCTCTGGAACACGCTCTACCGCGCCGGTTTCTATCGTGGTGGCCCGATACTGATGAGCGCCATCGCCGGCATCGACCAGGCCCTGTGGGATCTCAAGGGGCGCGATCTGGGCGTACCGGTTCATCAGCTGCTCGGCGGGGCGTGTCGTGATCGCATGCGTATGTACGCCTGGACCGGCGGCGACAAGCCGGCGGATGTCGGCGCCGGCGCCAAGGCGCTGGTCGACCAGGGATTCACGGCCTTCAAGATGAACGGCACGGCCGAAATGGCGATCGTCGATTCCCATGCCAAGGTGGATGAGGCCGTGGCGCGCGTCGCCGAGGCGCGCGACGCGGTCGGGCCGGACGTGGGTATCGGTATCGACTTCCATGGTCGCGTTCATCGGCCGATGGCCAAGGCGCTGCTGCGCGAGCTGGAGCCGTATCATCCGATGTTCGTCGAAGAGCCGGTGCTGCCCGAGCACCTGCCGAGTCTGAAGCATATCGCGGGGGGCCTGGGCTATCCGATCGCCACCGGCGAGCGGCTGCACACGCGCTATCAATTCCGCGATCTGCTCGCCGAGGGCATGGTCGATATCGTCCAGCCCGATCTCTCCCACTGCGGCGGCATCAGCGAAGGCATGAAGATCGCCACGCTGGCCTCGTGCTTCGATGTCGCGCTGGCGCCGCACTGCCCGCTGGGGCCGTTGACACTGGCCGCATCGCTGCACGTGGATGCGGTCAATCACAACGCCTTCATTCAAGAGCAGAGCATGGGCATCCACTACAATCGAGACAACGACGTGCTCGATTATCTGGTGGACAAGAACGCGCTCTCGATCACCGATGGCTACTGCGCGATCCCGCAGGGCCCGGGGCTCGGCGTGGAGATCGACGAGGCCTTCGTCGAGGAGCGCGCCAAGGTCGGGCATCGCTGGAGAAACCCGGTGTGGACGCATGAAGACGGCTCCATCGCCGAGTGGTGACGGCACGCTCGATAGCCGCCTGCGCGAGCGAGGCGCCGTGTTGCCCGGTGCGCGAACTCCTCGCATATACCCCATATGCTCCGGGTTCTGTGCGCCGGGCACCTTGCGCTTCAACTCGCTCGGCTGGCCCTCGAACGCGCCGCAACTTGCGCTCTCAGCAGAGCATCCGAAAATGGACGAACTGGTCCTTGAGCGTCCCTCATCTGGCGCTCTCAGCAGATCATCAGGAAATCCGCGCCTCGGCGGGCGCGTCCTGCTGTCTGCATGCCGTGTGAGGTGAGCTGAAACAAGGAGAGAAAGATGAACGAGACACGCAAGTTTGCCCTGGAAACGGCGCTCGCCGAGCGACCGCTGGTGGCGATTCTGCGCGGTATCACGCCGGAGGAGATCGATGGCGTCTTCGATGCGCTGGTCGACGCCGGATTCAAGCTGATCGAGATCCCGCTCAACTCGCCGCGGGCATGGGATAGCATCGCGATGATCGCCAAGCGCTGCCCGGACGACGTGGTGATCGGGGCCGGGACCGTACTCGACCCGGTCCACGCCGAGCGCCTCGCCGAGCTGGAGACGCCGCTTCTGATTACGCCGAACACGGATGCGGAGGTGATTCGGGCCGGCGTCGAGCATGGCCTGGCACCGATGATCGGCTGCATGACGCCTTCCGAAGCGCTGGCCGCGGCCAAGGCTGGCGCCACGGCGCTCAAATTGTTCCCGGCGGCGCGACTGGGCACCGGCTACTTCAAGGACATCAATGCCATTCTGCCCAAGGGATTGCCGGTACTGGCGGTCGGCGGCATCGACGAGAGCAACATGAGCGAGTGGCACGCGCACGGTATCGCCGGTTTCGGCTTCGGCAGCAATCTCTACAAGCCGGGGCGCAAAGCCGACGAAGTGGGCGAGATCGCTCGCGGGCTGGTCGAGGAGTGGCGCCGAATCAGCGAAGTCGCGCGTCATGCCGAGCATCTCGAGCGTGAGGCCGACGCATGAGCGTGGCAGCCGATCACGCCGAGCGCCTGATCGTCGTCGACTGGGGCACCAGCAACTTTCGCGCCTTTCTGGTCGATATCGCCAGCGGTGACATACTCGACAGCCGGCGCTCGGCCTCCGGGCTGAAGGCGCTTAGCCAGCCGGAATTCCCGCACTACTGTGCCTCGCAGACGGATGACTGGCGCGATGGCGGACGAGTTCCCGTCTACCTCGCCGGCATGGTCGGTTCGGCGAGAGGCTGGTCGGAAGCGCCGCAGCTTGAACTTCCCGTCTCGGCCGATGATCTCGCCGACCGCGTGGTCGCCGCCCCGGGACTCGATAACGTCTGGATCGTACCCGGCGTCAAGCAGGTGACGGCCGATCACGTCGACGTGATGCGTGGCGAAGAGGTGCAGGCGTTCGGCGCGCTGGCACTGGCCGACCCAGCGACCCGCGCCGCTGGCGTCGACTGTTGTCTACCCGGTACCCACAGCAAGTGGGCGCGGCTGGAGCACGGCCGCATGACCGCGTTCACCACCTTGATGACCGGCGAGCTCTATCATGCGGTGCGGTTTCATACGCTGCCGGGTGAACCGGCGCGTGATGAAGCACCCTTCGACGCGGCGGCGTTCCGCCTGGGGCTTTCCCGCGCCGAAGCGGCCGGCGGCGTCATGCATGCCCTGTTCGAAGCGCGTAGCCGTCATCTTTACGCCGGCCTGGCCGCGGGGCAGGTGGGCAGCTTCCTGTCCGGTGTGCTGATCGGTGAAGAGGTGCGTGCCATGCGAGGCGCACGTCCGGATATCACCACGGTGCAGCTGGTCGGTGCCGAAACCCTGCGTGAAAGCTACACGCTGGCGCTCGAGGCGGCCGGCCTGCATGTCAACGCGATCGACAGCGATCGCGCCACCCTGGCCGGGGTTTCGGCGATTGCCGCGCGCCACGCCTCACGCCCAACCTGAATCGCCCATGCACCAACGCGGTGCGCAACAAGGGTCCCACGGTCACGCGAGTCGCCGGTATGGGCGGCTCGCTGACGTTGGCACGATCCGTGCTACCTTCATTGATGGACCGCGTTCCTGCGGCCGACCGTGACTGGGCAATGGGGTAACGCCATGGATGATGCGACGAACGGACCGACCCGGCAACCGCCGCCGCTGCTGATCTTTACCGATCTCGACGGGTCGCTGCTCGATCACGACACCTATGACTGGCAGCCTGCCGCAGCCTGGCTCGCGACACTTGCCGAACGTGGCGTGCCGGTCATTCCCACCACCAGCAAGACGCGAGCCGAACTGCTGGCGTTACGCCGGGAGCTGGCTCTCGAGCAGACACCGTTCATTGCCGAGAATGGCGCGGTTATCGGGCTGCCGCCGTCCTGGCAGCATGCCCGGCTGGACCGTGACCCGGCCTCGCCGGATGGACTGGTGATCAAGACGCCGAGCATGGATGTGGATTTCATTCGTCGCCGTCTGGATGTGGTGCGCGAGCGGCACGGCCTGCATTTTCGGCGTCTCGGGGAGATGACAGTCGAAGAGGTCTGCGAGCTGACCGGGCTGCCGCCGGCAGGCGCGGCGCAGGCGATGGCACGAGAGGGCAGTGAACCCCTGGTGTGGCAAGACGATGACGCCAAGCTGAAACGGCTGCATGAGACGCTCGAGACCGATGGCCTCACGCTGACCCGAGGCGGGCGCTTCTGGCACGTGATGGGCGCGGTGAACAAGGGACAGGCAGCGAATTGGCTGGTCGCGCGCTACGAGGCGCTGCGCGGACAGCGTCCGCGCACATTGGGTCTCGGTGATGGCCCCAACGATCTGGCACTGCTGGCGGCTACCGACATGGCGGTGGTGATTGCCGCGGCGCATGGCCAGCCGATGCCGCTGGAGGGTGCGCAGGTCTATCGCACGCGCGCGTCCGGACCGCGAGGCTGGGCGGAAGGCGTATCGCATTGGCTCGAGGCCTGAGCCTGGCCGGTCGAGCCTGTGACTCGATGACCGATTGAGGGGGCGTCACGGAGCGACGCCGGATGACAACACAATGAGGATGTCTCATGAGCGATTTCTACCAGAACGGTATCGTCACCAACTTCCACAATCTCACCCGGCGTTCGGTGGAAGCGATGGAGAACGACCTCAAGCGGTTTTCTCGCAGCCGCCCGATGGGACTGATCCTGCCCTCGCTCTACTCCGAGCTGGAGGGGCCGGCGCTTTCGCACATTGTCGACGAGCTTTGCCAGGTGCCCTATCTGAGCGAGATCGTCATCGGCCTGGATCGCGCCGACCGGGAGCAGTTCCTGAAGGCGCGCGACTTCTTCTCGCGCCTGCCCCAGCACCATCGCATTCTCTGGAACGATGGCCCGCGCCTGCAGGCACTGCAGCAGGAGCTCGCGGACGAGGGCTTGGCACCGCTGGAACGCGGCAAGGGCTGTAATGTCTGGTACTGCTCCGGCTATGTTCGTACCTCAGGCAAGGCGGAAGCGGTGGCGCTGCACGACTGCGATATCGTCACCTATGATCGGGGCCTTCTGGCGCGCCTGATCTATCCGATCGCCAACCCGCGCTTCCACTACGAGTTCTGCAAGGGCTATTACTCGCGCATCGCCTCCGGCAAGCTCAACGGGCGCGTTTCGCGGCTGATGGTGACGCCGCTGATCCGCGCCTTCAAGATGATCTATGGCCCGTTGCCATATCTCGACTATCTCGATAGCTACCGCTACCCGCTTTCCGGTGAATTCTCGATGCGCGCGGACGTGCTCGATGGCATCCGCATTCCCAGCGACTGGGGGCTCGAGGTCGGCGTGCTTTCCGAGGTCCACCGCAACTTCTCGACCAAGCGTCTGTGCCAGGTGGATATCGCCGATGCCTACGATCACAAGCATCAGCCGGTTTCCGAGGAGGACCCGAGCGGCGGTCTCAACCGTATGAGCATGGATATCGCCAAGGCAATGTATCGCAAGCTGGCGACGCTGGGTGTGGAGATGAGCGTCGAGAGCTTCCGGACGGTGAAGGCGACCTACTACCGGATCGCGCTCGATCTGATCGAGGCGTATGACCACGATGCGGCGATGAACGGGCTCAAGCTCGACCGTCACAGCGAGGAGGCCGCCGTGGAGCTGTTCGCCGACAACATCATGCAGGCCGGGGCGGCCTTCTTCGAATCTCCCCGCGACAAGCCGTTCATCCCCAGTTGGAACCGCGTGCAGGCGGCGATCCCCGATCTACAGGACAGGCTCTACGAGGCAGTCGAGCTGGATAATACCGGCGACGTGTGAGCGGGCATCGCTGCGCCCGCCTGACCTGCTCGCCCGCGCTTCGTCGCGGGCGCCACGAGGTCATCGAGTGCCGAGCACGTCGATTTTGTCGGCGCGATCGCGTTGGTGTCCCGTCGCCACACTTTGCATATTTGTAAAGAATCTAACGTTAGAACTTTTTCAGCGTTATCCTGATGAGATTCTTGTCAGACTCAGGAGTCAGCATGAAGACGTTCGCGCTCTCTCCCGGCGATGCGGCTCAGGGCCGTCCCGATGTCGCCGGCTTCTTCGATCCTCGGACGTTCAGCGTTCAGTATGTGGTCAGCGATCCCGCCACGAAGCAGTGTGTCATCATCGATCCGGTGCTCGACTACGATGAAAAGTCCGGTGCGACGGCGACACATCACGCCGATGAGCTGCTGGCTTATGTCGAGCGGCAGGAGTTCACGATCGTCTGGATTCTCGACACCCATCCCCACGCCGACCACTTCTCCGCTGCCGGTTATCTCCATGACAAAACCGGCGTGCCAACCGCCATCGGCCAGCCGGTGGTCGAGGTTCAGGCGCTGTGGAAGCAGATCTACAATTGGCCGGCGCTAGCGACTGACGGCAGCCAGTGGGATCGCCTGCTCAACGACGGCGAGACCCTGCCGCTAGGCGAGTTGACGGTGCGCGTCATGCATTCGCCGGGACACACGCTGGCCTCGGTCACCTACCTGATCGGCGATGCGGCTTTCGTTCACGATACGCTATTCCAGCCCGACTACGGCACGGCCCGCGCCGATTTTCCCGGCGGCAGTGCCCATCAGCTGTGGCACTCGATCCAGGCCATTCTGGCGTTACCCGACGAGACCCGCCTGTTTACGGGGCACGACTACATGCCCGAAGGGCGTGCACCGCAGTGGGAGAGCACGGTGCGCGAACAGCGCGACACGAACAAGCATGATCTTGGCGACGGCAGCGAGGCGACTTATGTCGAGCTGCGCCAGCGCCGCGATAGCGAACTGCCGATGCCGAAGCTGATTCTGCATGCGCTGCAGGTCAACGTCGACGGTGGCCGCCTGCCGGTACCAGAAAGCAACGGCAAGCGCTATCTCAAGATTCCGCTGGACGTGCTGGAGGGGGCGAGCTGGGATTAGGCGATGTGTATCCGGTTCGCTAGCCGGCGGGGGAGGGCGGTGACTGGTGCCATGACGACAAGATTGCCGAGGAAGGAGGCAGCGTCGTGATGCTCATAAGTGCTTTCAAGGGCCTGGTCGGTGGTTTTTCGATCGGCCTGTCGGCCATCGTGCTGATGGCGCTGATCGGCCGCATCGCCGGTATCAGCGGCATCGCCGCCGGTGCGCTGTTCGAGCGCGGTGGCGACCGCCGATGGCGACTCGCCTTCGTCGCCGGGGTGATCGCAGCGTCGCCGCTGCTGGCCCTCCTGGGGCTCGAGTGGGGCAACGTCGCTGCCGGGCCGGGGCGCCTGATCGGCGATCCGGTCCACGGGGTTGGCATCATGCTGGTTGCCGGTTTGCTGGTGGGGCTGGGTACCAGTATCGGCAGTGGCTGTACCAGCGGACACGGTGTCTGCGGACTGGCGCGGCTATCGCCACGCTCGATGGTGGCGACGGCGGTCTTCGTCGGTGTGGCTATGCTGACCGTCTTCCTGGTCCGGAACGTGGCGGGAGCCGGCGCATGATCGTGCTATCGGGGTTACTGGCCGGATTGCTGTTCGGGCTGGGGCTGATCCTCAGCGGCATGACCGACCCGGCGAGAGTGATCGGCTTTCTCGACGTCACGGGCGCCTGGGACCCGACGCTGATGTTCGTCCTCGGTGGCGCCGTGGTCACGACCTTCATCGGCTACCGCATGGTCTGGCGTCGAGGCCGGCCGCGCTTCGGCGCGCGCTTCCAACTGCCGAGCCGGCGCGACGTGGATGGCCGCCTTCTCGGCGGCGCCGTGCTGTTTGGCGTTGGCTGGGCGCTCTCCGGCTACTGCCCGGGGCCGGCGCTGGCGTCTCTCTCCGCGGCGAGCTGGCCGTTGGTCGGCTTCGTGGCAGCGATGATCCTCGGCTGGTGGCTGGCGCGACTCGGGTCAGCCGTGGCGCAGCCACCCGTAGCAGGCGATGCCGAGCATCGTCATGGCAAACGAGCCGATGACGTGGACGAGCGTTCCGATGAGCGCCCATAGCCAGCGTCCGCTCTGGATGGCACCGACCATCTCGGCGGAAAAGGTGGAAAAGGTGGTCAATGCGCCGAGCAGACCGGTCACGGCGAACAGTTTCCACTCGACGCTGAGCGAGGAATCCTGAAAGAAGCTCAGGGCAACGCCAATCAGCCAGGCGCCCGCCAGATTGGCGATCAACGTGCCGGGGGGGATGTGCAGGAAGGCGCCATTGTACTGGGCGCCTAGCCACCAGCGCAGATTGGCGCCGATGGCAGCACCGGCACTGATGGCGAGTATCGGGATCCACATGCTTGCAGTGTCCTTGTCTTGAGCATCGGGCGGGGTTGAGCTCACGCATGTCACCCCAGCCGTCGTGGTCGCTACAGCGACGACGGGCAGGGAAAACGGGCATCGTCGACAGGCATCATCAGCGCGGGGCGGTTCGCCGAGTCACCGGCGGGCGGTGCGGCGGGAGGCATGCCATCTCCCGGCGACAATTTACCGGCCCGGTCGACTGTGGGGCAAGTCGAGGGCCGCTCGCCAGCGGCCGGCGGGATGCCCGTGCCGCGTGGTCAGGGCTGAACGAGCCACAGGCTGCGGTAGGGGCGCAGGATGTCGCGCTCGTCCGGGTGCGGGCTCCAGGTCTTGCCGTCCTTGAGCACGTCGTACCACTCTCCCTCGTTCAACTCGGCGACCTCCAGCGGTTGGCGGGCATCGCTGATGTTGTAGATGGCGAGCAGACGACGTCCGTTGGCCAGGGGGCCACGTTCGATGGCGAAAATACCCGGAGGCGTGTCGAGCACGCGCTGTGGGGCTTCCGGGTGGAAGCAGGGTTCGTTGGCGCGAATGTTGAGGCGCCTTTTGAGCGAGGTAAACGCTTCGCGGGTCGGCGTGCTGCGGCTGTCGATCAGTTCGTCCAGCTCCTCTTTCGGCCAGCGGCGGCGGTTGATCGAACGCAGCTTGCCGCTACGTTCGACCCCACCGTGATCGTTGAGCGTCGCGGTCAGGGTGTGGAAGTAGACGCCGGGAATCCCCTGCAGGGCAAGCATCAGGTTCTGACTGCAGAGAAAGCGCTCGACCTGCCAGGCGTCGGCACCGCGTCTTGTGCCCTTCATGGCGTCGTAGTAGGTGATATTGATCTCGTAGGGCGCGTCGCTGCCGTCGGCATTGGTCTTCATGCTGACGTAGCCGCCGAAACGGTGCATCAGTTCGAGCAGAATCTCGAGTTCGTGCGGCGGAAGCAGCCCTTCCAGCGCGCGTACGCCGATGCCGTCGTGGCTCGCGGTGAAGTTGAAGTAGGTACAGCCCGGCGGCAGCTGCGGCAGCGAGCGCGCCCAGTCGCTGAGCACCGTGGCGTCGCCGCAGGTCAGCGTATGCACCAGCAGCGGCGGCAGCGTGAACTGATAGATCATGTGCGCTTCGTCGGGCATCTTGGACATCGCACGATCCGTGTCCGGCGTCTCGCCGTCCGGCCGGGTTTCAGGCTTTCCTTGGTCGTCGAGTCCGAGCCTTTCCAGGCCGAAATAGCTCATGTTCTCGTGGTGTGGCACGTTGGTTTCGGTAATCAACAGCGTGCCCGGTGCCATGAAGTCGAGAATCGCGCGTAGCAGGCGGACGATGGCGTGGGTCTGCGGCAGGTGAACGCAGGAAGTGCCGACTTCCTTCCAGAGATAGGTGATCGCGTCGAGACGGATGATCCGGGCCCCCTGCTGAACGTAGAACAGCAGGATCCCGATGAATTCGAGCAGTACGTCCGGATTGGCGAAGTTGAGATCGATCTGGTCCTCAGAGAACGTTGCCCAGAGGTGCCGGGTGCCGCGGCGAGTGGAGACCGGCACCAGCAGCGGGGAGTTGCGGGGACGGGTGACCATGGAGAGGTCCGTTTCCGGGTCCATCTCGATGAAGTAGTCGCGCCCCGGTTGGGTGCCGGAGAGGTAGTCGATGAACCACAGCGAATCACGCGAGACATGGTTGATCACCAGGTCGACCATCAGATCGACCCGGGAGGAGAGCCGACGGATATCCTGCCAGTCGCCGAGCGCCGGATTGACCTCGCGATAGTGGATCACCGAGAAGCCGTCGTCACTGCTCCAGGGAAAGAACGGCAACACATGCAGACCGCTGAAGGTGCCGTTGAGCCGAGTGGCGAGAAAGTCGTCGAGCACCTCCAGCGGCGGCCGTTCGCCATCGATGATGGTATCGCCGTAGGTGATCAGGATCTGGTCGCGCTCGCTCCATGTCGGACGGGGCAGTGTGTCGAGCGCACCTCGCTGGTGCATCAGCAGGGTCATCAGACGCCGCATGACCTCGTCCCGGCGTGGGCCGTAGACCTCCTCCAGCCGTGCATTGGCGCGTTCGATAAAGTCTTCTTCTGAGAGAGCAGGGTAGTTCGCGACACGACTGGGCATGGCAAGACGTTTCCTGATGCTGGGAGAGACAGGGCGACCGCACTGGCGCGGCGCGGACGAAGGCGACATGGGCCTCGAGTCAGCGAGCGGCGGGTGCGACCGGGTCGCTCGGCCGCATGGGGGAACCGGGCGGGAGCGAATCGATACTCTATCCTTGCAGAAGGCGGGCCAAGTTGAAAATCGCGCCGCGAAATTCGCGTATTTCCGGTATCTTGGGCAACCCGTTACACTACTAGCACAAGTTCACCCCGCCAGGCGCCCACGCGGGTCGCCGGCGCCGCCAGGTATTTGTCCGATGCACTGTCCATTCTGCGGTACGCATGACACCAAGGTCACCGACTCCCGGCTGGTCGCCGAGGGCGATCAGGTGCGTCGGCGACGTCAATGCGCGGCTTGTGGCGAGCGCTTCACGACCTACGAAACCGCAGAACTGGTCATGCCCAGGGTGATCAAGGGTGATGGTTCGCGCGAAAGCTTCGACGAGCAAAAAATGCGGGCTGGCATGTCGCTGGCGCTGGAGAAGCGCCCGGTCAGCGTCGAGTCGTTCGAGGCTGCGGTCGAGCGCATCCGGCAGCGGTTGCGCGCGCGCGGTGACCGCGAGGTGGAGGCTCGCGAGATCGGGGAGGAGGTCATGGAAATGCTCAAGCGGCTCGATCATGTTGCCTATATCCGCTTTGCCTCCGTCTATCGTCGCTTTCAGGATCTCGACGAATTTCGCGCCGAGATCGATCGCCTGGCTCAGGAACCCAGTGCCGAGCCCGACGAGGGGCGCGGCCACAATTAACCCTGTCCTGCCGAGTCGCCATGTCCGCCACCATCGACCCAACCACTGCTGAAGTCTGGATGAGCCGTGCCGTCAGGCTGGCGCATCGAGGCTGGTTCACCTGTGACCCCAATCCGCGGGTCGGCTGCGTCCTGGTCAAGGACGGCGTCATGGTCGGCGAAGGCTTTCACGCCCGTGCCGGCGAGCCGCATGCCGAGATCCATGCCCTGCGCGCCGCCGGCGATGCCGCTCGCGGGGCCACCGCCTATGTGACGCTGGAACCCTGCTCCCATACCGGTCGTACCGGCCCCTGCTGCCAGGCTCTGATCGACGCCGGCGTGGCTCGCGTGGTGGCGGCGATGGAGGACCCTAACCCGCAGGTCTCCGGGCGAGGTTTCGCGCGACTGCGCGAGGCGGGGATCGACGTCGAGGTCGGCTGTCTCGAGACGGCGGCGCGGGCACTCAACCCCGGATTCATCCGGCGCATGCGTGACGGCCTGCCCCAGGTCACGTTGAAGATGGCCATGAGCCTCGACGGCCGTACGGCCATGGCCAGCGGCGAATCGCAATGGATTACCGGTAGCCCTGCGCGACGCCAGGTACAGCGGCTGCGCGCGGCGGCCAGCGCGGTGATGACCGGCGTGGAGTCGATCATCTTCGATGATTCGCGATTGACCGTGCGCGCTGAGCAGCTCGGGCTCGAGGACGCCGAGACGATCGCGCGACGCCAGCCGCTGCGCGTGGTGCTCGACAGCCACCTGCGCATGCCGTTGGCCGCGGCCTGCCTGAGCGAGCCCGGCCGCACGCTGGTGTTCACCCTGCAGGACGAGCGCGCGCCGCGCTGGCAGAAGCTGGTCGAGGCGGGGGCCGAACTGGTGGCAATGCCGGCGAATCAAGAGGGGCGCGTGGCGTTCGCCGCGGTGCTGCGCTATCTCGCCTCGCGAGAGGCGTGCAACGAGGTGCTGGTGGAGACTGGTGCCACGTTGGCCGGGGCGCTGCTGGAGGCCGGCTGTATCGATCGGCTCGAGCTTTTCGTCGCTCCGACGTTGCTCGGCGGCGAGGCGCGGCCGCTGTTTGCGCTGCCGGGGCTCGAGACCATGAGCCAGCAGCGCCGACTCGAGATCGAGGATATCCGGGCGCTGGGTGAGGACTGGCACATTCGCGCTCGGCCGGTGCGCCACGAGTGAAGACGGTTGCCGCGACGCGCGACATCGACGGCGCTTTCCGTCGCGCTTGGCCGACAGTGGCGTCCGCGTCTTCCGACAGGTAGTCTGTGGCGCATCGAAGCCTGCGGCTTCAAGTGAACGGCGGTTTCCGTGGATGAATCAGCAATGACGACAGCGCAATCGACCCAGCTGGCCAGCATCGAGACGCTGGTCGAGGAGATCCGTCAGGGCCGTATGGTGATCCTGATGGACGATGAGGATCGCGAGAACGAAGGCGACATCATCATGGCGGCCGAGTGCGTCGAGGCCAGCCACATCAATTTCATGGCCCGGCATGCGCGTGGGCTGATCTGCCAGCCGATGAGTCGCGAACGCTGCGAGCAGCTAAACCTGCCGCTGATGGTCTCCGACAACGGCTCCGGCTACGGCACCAAGTTCACCGTGTCGATCGAGGCGGCGCGCGGGGTTTCGACCGGCATATCGGCCGCGGATCGTGCGTTGACGGTTCGCGCCGCGGCCGCGCGTGACGCACGGCCTGAAGATGTCGTGCAGCCCGGCCATATCTTTCCGCTGATGGCGGAGCCGGGCGGCGTGCTGCGTCGCGCCGGCCACACCGAAGCCGCCTGCGACCTGGCGTCGATGGCTGGCTTCCAGGCCAGCGGCGTGATCTGCGAGATCATGAACGACGACGGCAGTATGGCGCGCCGGCCGGAGCTCGAGCGCTTTGCCGCCGAACACGACATCAAGATCGGCACCATTGCCGACCTGATCCATTACCGCATGCTCAACGAGCGCACCGTCGATGCTGTCGAGCAGACGCCGGTGGAAACCGCCTTCGGCGACATGCTTCTGCACGTCTTCCACGACCGCATTCAGGACACGCATCATCTGGCTCTGGTCAAGGGCTCGCCGCGTGCCGATGAGCCGACGACCGTGCGCGTGCATGGCGGCGATACGCTGCGGGATCTGCTGGCGCTGTGTCGCGGTGATAGCCACTGGACCGCGTATACTGCGCTGGCGGAGATCGGCCATGCCGAGGCGGGGGTCTTCGTGCTGCTCGGTGATTCCCGCCCGCAGGGTGACTTCAAGCACCAGCTGGATGTGCTGATGGGTCGTCGTCCGCCGCCACGCTCGAGCGATTCCGACGGTGCCGGCAACTTCTTGTCCATCGGCACCGGTGCGCAGATCCTGCGTCAGCTCGGTGTCGGCAAGATGCGACTGCTGAGCTCGCCCTGGCGATTTTCGGCGCTCTCCGGCTTTGGCCTCGAAGTGGTCGAATTGGTCGGCGGGGACGCGCAGCACTCGGCCTGAACACCCAGGGCCTGGCATCCAAATACTCCCGTGACCGGTCGGCCGTGGTAAGATGGCCGGCTTCGCGCGCCGAGCGCCACGCTCCGGCGCCGGTCAACAAAGTCTGAATTATCGTGCGCCCCGTTCGATTCCCGCGGAATCTGGCGCAGTGACTCCGGAACCCGACAATGCAACCGATCGCTCAACTGGAAGGTCAGTTCACCGACGTCGACGGGCGCTACGCCATCGTCGTTGGCCGTTTCAATCACCATGTCGTCGACAGCCTCGTCGAAGGCGCCGTCGACAGCCTGATGCGTCACGGTGTCAGTGAAGAGAACATCGAACTGATCCATGTTCCCGGCGCCTGGGAACTGCCGCTGGCGGTCAAGCGCGTGCTGCAGGTATCGCGGCCCGACGCCGTCGTCGCACTGGGCGCAGTCATCCGCGGCGGTACGCCGCATTTCGAGTATGTCGCCGGCAACTGCAATTCATCGCTCAGCTCGCTGCAGCTCGAATTCGACACGCCGATCGCCAATGGCGTATTGACGGTCAACTCGATCGACCAGGCCGTTGAACGTGCCGGCACCAAGGCCGGCAACAAGGGGACCGAAGCAGCGATGGCGGCCATGGAAATGGTCTCGCTGTGCAAGCGTCTGGGAGGTGAAGGATGAGCGCGTCACGTCAACCGACCCCGGCCCAGGAGTCACGCCGCGCCGCGCGCGAGCTGGCCGTGCAGGGACTCTATCAGTGGCAGATGACCGGCAAGTCGATTACCTCGGTCGAGGCGGAGTTCCGCGCGCAGATCGCCGACGAGGATCTCGAGGATCACGAGAACTGGCACAAGGTGATGCAGATCGCCGACCAGGCGCTGTTCCACGACCTGCTGACCAATACCGCGCGCCACCAGGCTGAGGTCGATCGTACCATTGCGCCGCTGCTCGACCGTCGCCTGGAGGATCTCGATCGTATCGAGCTGGCCATCCTGCGTCTCGGGGCCTATGAACTCGGTTATCGCCCCGAGGTACCCTATCGCGCGGTGATCAACGAGGGCGTCGAGCTGGCCAAGATTTTCGGTGCCACCGATGGTCACAAGTACGTTAACGGCATTCTCGACAAGCTCGCTTCCCGTCTTCGGGGAGCCGAGGTCGCCGCTCGTCGTCACTGACATGACTCGCCCTGCGTTGAGCGAATTCGAGTTGATTGCCCGCTACCTGTCGCGTCCGGTGACGCCAGGGCGCGACGATGTCGTCGTCGGCAACGGCGATGACTGCGCCGTGCTCGCGCCCACGCCCGGCCAGCAGTTGGCGATCAGCGTCGACACCTCGGTCGCCGGTGTCCATTTCCCGCCCGATGCGCCAGCGCAGGCCATCGGGCATCGTGCGTTGGCCGTGGCTCTGAGCGACCTTGCCGCGATGGGGGCGACGCCGCGCTGGTGTTGCATGGCGTTGACGTTGCCTGCGGTCGAGCCAGCGTGGCTCGAGGCTTTTGCCGAAGGGTTCCGGGCGCTGGCGACACGCACCGGCTGCGAGTGGATCGGGGGCGACGTCACCCGTGGCGAGCTCTCGATCGGGGTGACCGTCCACGGAGAGCTGCCGGCTGGCAGCGCGCTGCGTCGCGGCGGGGCCCGGACGGGCGACATGATTGCCGTGACTGGCTATCCCGGTCGTGCCGCTGCCGGCCTCGAGCGCTGGCAGGCGGGAGAACGCGATGAGTCGCATCCGCTGCTGGGCGCCTATCTGCGTCCCGAGCCTCGGCTTGGGGTCGGCGAGGCGCTACGCGGGCTAGTCCACAGTGCTATCGACCTCTCCGATGGTCTGCTGGCCGATCTGCGCCATCTGCTCAAGGCATCCGGCGTCGGTGCGCAGCTCGATCTCGAGGCACTGCCGCTGGCCACGCCGTTGAAGGCGACCCTCGAGCTCGAGGCGGTGCGGCAGCGGGTGCTGACCGGCGGTGACGATTACGAACTGCTGGTCACGCTCGACCCGGCCGATTTCGACGAGGCGCAGCAACGCCTCAACGCGCTCCAACTGCCGCTGACCCCCATCGGACGCGTGGTGGCGGACGCCGGGATTCAAGGTCTGCCAGCGCACTATGCGATCGGCGGCGGCTGGGACCACTTCGCGGAGAAGGCAACATGAATCGCGCGCCCTCCAGCGTCTGGCGACGGCCGACACACTTTCTCGCCTTCGGGCTGGGTAGCGGGGCGGTTCCCTTCGCGCCCGGTACCTTCGGCACGCTCGCGGCGATTCCGTTCTACTGGCTGCTCTCCGGCCTGTCGCTCTCTCTCTATCTGGGGTTGATGGGCGTTGCGACGCTGGTCGGTATCTGGCTGTGCGAGACCACCTCGCGAGACCTGGGGGTACACGACCACTCGGGTATCGTCTGGGACGAGTTCGTCGGCTACTGGCTGACGATGGCCGCCGTGCCGTTTTCGTGGGAGGCGGCGCTGTGGGGGTTCGTGGTCTTCCGCGTGTTCGACATCATCAAGCCATGGCCGATCCGCTGGGTCGATCGCCGGGTGGCCGGTGGTGTGGGCATCATGTTCGACGACATCCTGGCCGGCGTCTATGCGTGGTGCACGATGCACTTGTGGTTCTGGCTCCACTAGGTTTTCCCTGAGCCCGGGCCCGGGCCCGGGCCAGGCGGGAACGTTTCTCTCTCGATTGCCAACAAAACGGCCTCCCAAGTCGGGGTCGATACCCGGATCTGACAGCGATACTCAACCGCTCAAGTGAATGAAGGAAGACAGCATGCGCAAGTGGATTGGCGCCGGTATCGGTGTGGTTGTCGTGGCCGGGGTCGGCTATCTGGGGGCCCAGGTCTACGCGAGCCAGCGCTTCGAATCCGAAGTCGAAGCGCTGGTGGCGCGTCTTGATGCCAGCCCGGCGTGGGAGGTCACGCGGGAGGACATCGAGGAAGGGTGGTTTCACTCCAGCGGTCGTCTCGAGGCGCGCTATCGTATCCCGCTCGAGACGGGCAAGCCGCTGCGTGTCGAGCTTCCCTACGAGGCGGCGCACGGACTGCTCGAGACCGATTTCTCCGGTGAAGCGCAGATCTTCAGCGGCGAAGAGATGCTGTTCGGCGATGTGCTGGATAGCGAGGCGCCGGCGACCTGGCACGGGCGCTTCCTGACGCGGGAGACGCGACTGGATGGCGTGCTCGAGCTACCTGCCTTCTCGCAGACTGTCACTTTGCCGGGCAGCGAATTTGCCGGTGAAGTCGTGCCGCCCCGGGAGGCGCAGCTGGATTTCGATGGCATGACGCTGAATATCGGCCAGGTCGACGGCGAACTGCAGTTCGATGGCCAAGCGCCAAGCCTGCAGATGAGCGACGACACGTCGGTCATCCGGTTGCAGGGCAATACGCTGAGCGGACGCTATCGGGGCAATGATGAGGCATTCGAACAGACCGTGGCGATGACTGCGGCGACCATGACCGTGACGCCGATCGGCAATCCAAGCGTCGTCTTCAAGGATGTCCGCTACGCGGCTTCGGCGACGCTGGATGCCGATCAGTTGGTCGTGCATCTCAGCAACCAGATCGGCGATACCCGGGTTCAGGACCAGTCGGTATTCAGCGGCGGGGCTGAGGTCACGTTGGATCGGGTCGATGGCGATGCCTATCGCGAGTTCGCTGCCGAACTGGAAAGCCAGGTCGGTGCGATCCAGTCGGCCGCCGAGGCCGAGGATGATGCTGCCATGCGCGAGGCTGTCGCACCGCTGCGCGACCCGGCGATGGCCATGCTGGCCGGTTCGCCGCGTCTGTCGCTCGATCGGCTCACGCTCGATAGCAACATGCTTGGCGTGAAGAGCCATGCCGAAGGCGTGCTGACGTTCCAGGGAGAGGATCTCTCGCAGCTGGATACCGACACCTTGGATGAGACGGCGCTGGCACGCGAAGTCCTGAGTCGTCTCGAGGGGCAGTTTCGCCTGACGGGGGCGCCGTCGATGCTGATGATGTATCTCGGCTTGCCGCTCACTGACGATGCCCTGCAGGTCAAACTGTCCGACGGCATACTCCGGGTCAACGGCCAGCAGGTCCCGCTGATGACACTGCTCTTGCCTGCCGACGACTGAGCATTGTCTCTCTGCACGCAGCGGCCGGACCGAGAGGTCCGGCCGCTGCGTTTTTAGCCCCGCGATAGACCACCGACTTGAACTCTCGTGCCTGTGCCCACATCCCTTGATCATTCGGCCAGATTCGGCCATCGACTCAGGGTGAATGATGAGTGATCACAACCGGGATTCCACGGACTACTTCGATGCCAACCATGAGGCGCTAGACGCCGATCAGGCCCCCGGCCAGTCCGGGGCCGTTGTGCCGTCCGGCGAGTATCTGCCGGAGCGCATCTATCTGTTGCCCATCCATAATCGCCCCTTCTTCCCCGCCCAGGTGCAGCCGCTGATCATTCAGCGCCAGCGCTGGGAGGAGACGATGGCGCGCGTTGCCAACACGCCGCATCACATGGTCGGCGTGGCCTTCGTCGGTGACGTGGGCGTCGACGAGCTGAGTCCCGGCAGCTTTCCCGAGATCGGTACCGCGGTGAAGGTGCATCGGGCGCAGAACGAAGAGCAGCAGATCCAGTTCATCGCGCAGGGCAAGCGACGCTTCCGCATTCACCGCTGGCTTTCCAAGACGCCGCCCTATCTGGTCGAGGTTTCCTATCCGCGCGAGCCGGTGGACGCCGAGGCCGAGGAAGCGCGTGCCTATGCCATGTCCCTGATCAATGGCATCAAGGAGCTGCTACCGATCAACCCGCTCTACGGCGAGGAGCTGAAGAGTTATCTCAATCGGTTCAGCCCGCATGAGCCCGGGCCGTTGACCGACTTTGCGGCCGCCATTACGTCAGCCAAGGGTCGCGAGCTGCAGGGTGTGCTCGAAACGCTACCGATCATGGACCGGATGCAGAAGGTGCTGCCGCTGCTGCGCAAGGAGATCGAGGTCGCGCAACTGCAGAATCAGATCAGCGAGCAGGTCAACTCGCAGATGCAGGAGCGCCAACGCGAATTCTTCCTGCGCGAACAGCTCAAGGTCATTCAGAAAGAGTTGGGGATCTCCAAGGACGATCGCGAGAGCGACGTCGATACCTTCCGTGCCCGCCTGGCGCCGCTCGAGGTTCCAGCGCGTGTTCAGGAACGCATCGATGACGAGTTGAACAAGCTCTCGGTCCTCGAGACCGGCTCGCCGGAGTACGGCACGACACGCAATTACCTTGACTGGCTGACGTCGCTGCCATGGGGCATCACGTCCGAAGATCAGCTCGATCTGAAGCGCGCGCGAGGCGTACTCGACCGGGACCACGACGGCCTCTCCGACGTCAAGGAACGTATCGTCGAGTTTCTGGCCGAAGGTGCGTTCAAGGGCGACGTCGGCGGGTCGATCGTACTGCTTGTCGGCCCGCCCGGCGTCGGCAAGACCTCGGTCGGGCGTTCCATCGCCGAGGCGCTGGGACGCAAGTTCTACCGTTTTTCGGTTGGCGGCATGCGTGACGAGGCGGAGATCAAGGGGCATCGGCGAACCTACATCGGCGCCATGCCCGGCAAGCTGGTCCAGGCTTTGAAGGAGGTCGAGGTCGAAAACCCGGTGATCATGCTCGACGAGATCGACAAGATGGGGCAGTCGTTCCAGGGGGACCCCGCCTCCGCGCTGCTCGAGGTGCTCGATCCGGAGCAGAACGTCGATTTCCTCGATCACTATCTCGACGTGCGACTGGATCTTTCCAAGGTGCTGTTCGTGTGTACCGCCAACCAGCTCGACACGATCCCGCCGGCCTTGCTCGATCGCATGGAACAGATTCGCTTGTCCGGTTACATCGCCGAAGAGAAGGTCGCGATCGCCAAGCATCACCTATGGCCGAAACTGCTGAAGCGCGACAACATCCCGAAGAAGCGGATCAACCTGACCGATGCGGCGCTTAAACAGGTGATCGAGGGCTATGCCCGCGAGGCGGGCGTGCGCCAGCTTGAGAAGCAGTTGCACCGCATCGTGCGCAAGGCGGCGGTCAAGCTGCTGGAGAACGATCAGGCCACGGTCAAGGTGTCGGTCAACAACCTGGAGGATTTCCTGGGTGCACCGCTGTTCCGTAAGGAAAAAGTGCTGAAAGGCGTGGGCGTCGTGACAGGCCTGGCGTGGACCGCCATGGGCGGTGCCACGTTGCCGGTCGAGGCGTCCAAGGTTCACGCACTGACACGCGGCTTCAAACTGACCGGCAAGCTCGGCGAGGTGATGCAGGAGTCGGCCAATATCGCCTACAGCTACACGCTGGGCCATCTTGGTGAATACGGTGCCGATCCGGATTTCTTCAACGAGGCGTTCGTACACCTACACGTGCCGGAAGGCGCCACGCCCAAGGATGGCCCCTCGGCGGGGGTGACCATGACCACGGCGCTGATGTCGCTGGCGAAGAATCAGGGTGTCGATCGTCCGCTGGCGATGACCGGCGAGCTGACCCTCACCGGTCAGGTGCTCCCCGTCGGCGGTATCCGCGAGAAGGTAATCGCGGCACGCCGTAGCGAGATCTTCGAGCTGATTCTGCCGGACGCCAACAAGCGCGATTACGACGAGCTGCCGGACTACCTGAAGGCGGGCATGACCGTGCATTTCGCCAAGGTCTATCAGGATGTGGCGCGCGTCGTTTTCGGTCGTTAAGCCTCGAGAAGGTGCCGGCGTGGTAGGCTTGGGTAGAAGCCGGCGTCATGACCGGTGCCATCGATGAGGAACATGACATGTCAGGAAAGACCGCGATAACGCGCTCGCGCCGCTGCCTTGCCGTGACCGGCACGCTGCTGGCGGTAGCCCTACTGAGTGCCTGCAGTTACACGCCGGCACGGATCGACCCGGAGCCGCCGGTCGTCATCGGGGATGGAGATCATCGCCATGGCAACGGCGACTTCTGCCCTCCCGGGCAGGCCAAGAAAGGTAACTGCTGACCGAATCTCCCGTCTCGGTCATCGGAAAGACGGCAGCGCACTTGCGCTGCCGTTTTCGTTGGCGGGACAATTCACGCCTGCCGTTACTGCCGGAGAGAGTGCATGGCTCCCGAGAGTGCCGCGACCTACCTGTTGGCCATTTTCCTGTTCGCGATCACGCCCGGGCCGGGCGTCTTCGCGCTGATCGCCCGCGGCATGAACGGAGGCTTTCGCCAGTGTCTGCCGATGATTCTCGGCATGACACTGAGTGACGTCATCTATCTGGTGCTGGCGAGCGTCGGCTTGGCCGCCATGGCCACGCACTGGAGCGCGGTCTTCGAGGTGATTCGCGTCGCCGGAGCGCTCTATCTGGGTTATCTGGGCTGGAAACTCTGGCGGGCGCCGGCGACGCCGGCACAAGGGGAGGGCGGTGCCGCCGTCGGTGGCTTCTGGCAAGGTGGTCTGCAGGGCTTTCTGATCTCTGCGTCCAACCCGAAGGTGATTCTCTTCTACATTGCCTTTCTGCCGACTTTTATCGATCTGGGACGTCTGAGTGGCGCGTCGCTCTCTCTGGTGGTGTTCCTGACCGTTGCAGGGTTGGCCGCGGGACTGGGGCTGGTCGCCGGCAGTGCGGCGCGCGCTCGGCGTCTGTTTCGCTCCGCGCGGGCGCAGCGTCGGCTCAATCGTGGGGCGGGTTCACTGATGATCGGCGCGGGCGCCTGGCTGATCGCCAAGGCTTGAGGCAGCGCCCGTGCAGTCTGCCTGTCATGGATCTCCTGGTCGCTGATCAGAGACGCCGGCAGTCAGCGCGGGGCCGGCGTCTCTCGCAGGTTTCGAGACCGGCTCAGTCCCGGTCGATATTCAGCCCCGACCAGGACTGGCAGACGGGCATCAGCTCCAGGCGATTGATGTTGAGATGGGGCGGCAGCGTTGCCGCATGGTGCACCTGCTCGGCGACATCCTCCGGCTGGATCGGCTCGACGCCGCCATAGAGGCGGTCATGAGCGCTCTGATCGCCCTTCATCCGTACCAGCGTGAATTCGGTTTCGGCCATGCCGGGGCCGATATCCGTCACGCGCACGCCGGTTCCCTTCAAGTCGCAGCGCAGATTGTAAGAGAACTGATTGACGAAGGCCTTGGAGGCGCCGTAAACGTGGCTGCCCGGATAGGGCCACAGCGCGGCGGTCGAACTGATATTGATAATGGCAGCGCCGCGGCCGACCTCGATCAGCGTTGGCAGTAGGGTCCGGGTGACGTTGACGAGACCGGTCACGTTGGTATCGATCACCGTTTGCCAGTCGTCCAGATCGGCTTCCTGCGCCGGACCAGCGCCCAGAGCCAGGCCGGCGTTGTTGAGCAGTACCCGGACCTGACGAAACGCAGGAGGCAGCGCCTCGACGACGGCCGCGACGGCACCGCGGTCGCGGACGTCGAGTTCGGCGACGTGAACGGGCACTTTGTCTTCCAGCTCGCGCTGCAGGGCGTCGAGACGCTCGCGACGCCGGCCAGTCAGAACGAGAGCCCAGCCGGCTTCGGCGAAACGATGCGCGCAGGCCTGGCCGAATCCCGACGTGGCGCCGGTGATGAAAATGACGGGGGGATGCGAAGTCATGCGAATTCCTTCAAATGCGAGAGTCGGGATGGCGTCCGTGAGGTGAGGCAGGCGGGTACGTCGGCCAGCGATGCCGCTCACGATCATCAAGATAGCTCACGTCGCGTGCGGCAAGGCGTGAGTGAGTGTCGCGATTTGCCGACAATGCCTCAGTGTTCGTGTAAAACCGCGTGATTCCTCGAAAATAACCGTGCTTCCGATTGCCGTTCGATTACACTTTTCGGACAGTTGGATGACGGTGGCGGTCGGCGCGCACCGGCCCATGCCCCGCTTTCCCGCACGCGTTTCCCTCTCATCTTTGTCTGATATGTCGATGCCTGTTCGGGGGTGTCCGCGGTGGCATGGTCGATATCCGGTGTCCGGGCAGTGCTGCTGTCCGACCCAGGAAGGAGTTGGCGACATGACCACAAAGAAGCAACGTTACTACGGCCTGGAATGGCTGCGTTTTCTGATGGCGCTGTGGATGGTCGTCTATCACTTCGGCGGTATCTACGGCGACATGCCGGCGCTGCTGCGTAGCTTTATCGGGATGGGGTTCTTCGCCACCAGCACCTTCTTCATGCTGTCCGGTTTCCTGCTGGCACATGTGGCGTTGGATCATGCCGGCGAGATGAAGCAGCGGGGGCCACTGTTCGTGGCTCGGCGGCTATGCAATCTCTATCCCATTCACGTCATCACGCTGCTGCTGGCGCTGGGGCTGCAACTGCTGCAATACCCCATCAACCCGGAAGGGGTGCATGTCTACTTCAACACGCATCCTTACTTTCCTCTGGATGCCGAAGCCCGGTCGCTGTTTGCCGAGCGGCTATCCTGGCCGTCGGCGCTCAAGCATATCGCGCTGCAGCTGACGCTACTGCAAGCGTGGGAGCCGCGCTTTCTGTGGCTCAACGGCGCCTCTTGGTCGATCTCCGCGCTGCTGTTCTTCTATGCTGTCTTCCCTTGGCTGGCGCCGCGTCTGATGCGTATCCAGCGTTGGGGGCTTGTGCTGTGCGGTGTGTGGGGGCTCTACGCCCTGGGGCCGTTGCTGGCCACGCTGTGCGGGGCGTTCGATCATGTCACGGTGGGCGTTCTGCATCGTAATCCGCTGTTTCGTCTGCCAGAGTTTCTGGCCGGTGTGCTGCTCTATCGGGCGCTGCAATCCGCGTGGATTGCCGATGCCTTGCGCCGGTTTCGTTATCCGCTGATGGCATTGGGGCTATGCGGCATCCCGGTCGGCGTATGGCTTCTGAAGGTCGACGGTCTGCATTTCTACTACTTGACCCACAATGGCCTGCTGATGCCGTTCCAGGCACTGGTGCTGCTCTCGGCAACCGCGTTCGCGGCCCCTCGCCATGCCGGTGTCCGTCACTGGGCGAGGCGCCTGGGCGAATCGGCACTGTGCATCTTCGCATTGCACACCCCGTTGATCGGCCCCAGTGCCCGCGCGACGCGCTGGCTGCTGGCACAGTGGGGAACCGCCGATCTGGTGGCGGGAACGACGCGGGTCATGATTCCGCTCTGGACGCTGGCGTTTCATCTGACGCTGATTGTCCTGCTGGCCCTGCTGATGCAGCGCTTCGTGGTCGCTCCGATTCGCCACTGGCTCGAAGCCCGATTGCCCGAGCCGGTGGCGCCTGCCGAATCACGTATGTCATTGAAAACGCGAACCACGACCTCGTGACTTGCGCGAGTTTGCGTCATGAAAGGAGAAGTTGGGTTATTCTAGAACGCGTCGGTCGGAGGCGGCTTCCGCCCGCCGAGAGGAAACGACCTAGAACTGACCGCGAAGGGATAACGCATGAAGGGAGTCATACGTGTAGGGATTATCGGCTACGGCATGGCGAGCAAACGCTTCCATGCGCCGTTGGTTCAGGCACAGGAAGGGCTGTCGCTGACCGCGATCGCTAGTCGAGACGCGAGTAAGGTGCGTGCCGATTGGCCCGATGTGCCGGTCGAGCCGACGCCGGAGGCGCTGCTGGCGCGGGAAGATATCGATCTCGTCGTCATCCCCACGCCCAACGCGACCCACTACGAGCTGGTCAGCGCCGCCCTGGCCGCCGGCAAACATGTGATCGTCGACAAGCCGTTTACGGTGAGTGTGGCAGAGGCCGAAAAGCTCTGCCTGCAGGCGATCGAGGCCAAACGTCTGCTGTCCGTGTTCCACAATCGCCGCTGGGACGCCGACTTCCTGACCGTACGCAATCTGCTCGATCGCCAGACGCTCGGGCAAGTGGTCCATCTCGAGTCACATTTTGACCGTTTTCGCCCCGACGTGGCTCAGCGCTGGCGGGAAGACCCCGCACCGGGCGCCGGCATCTGGTTCGATCTTGGCGCGCACCTGGTCGATCAGAGTCTGGTGCTGTTCGGCAAGCCCGAGTCGATCTGGCTGGACCTCGCCGAGCAGCGCGAGGGAGCGCAGGTCGATGATTACTTCCATGCCATGCTGCGCTATGGCGAGCGCCGCGTGGTGCTGCATGCCGGTACGCTGGTGGCGGCGCCCGGGGCGCGTTTCACCATTCACGGCACGCGCGCCAGCTACGTCAAGCACGGCCTGGACCCGCAGGAAGACATGCTCAAGCGTGGCGATCGTCTGCCGTCGCCCCACTGGGGCGAGGACTGGCGCCATGGCATGCTGACGATCGGTCATGTGCGCGAGGGCAGTCAGCCCGAGCTTCACGAGGTGCCGACGCTGCCGGGTGACTATCTCGCCTACTACACCGGCGTGCGCGATGCGATCCTCGGTCGCGCGCCGCTACCGGTGACCGCCGAACAGGCACTCGACGTGATGCGCCTGCTCGAAGCCGGCCTCAAGAGCGCCGAGTCGGGGCAAACCATCACGCTCTGAGGCCGCCGTGAGGTGGCCACTTTCGAAAGGTTCGGTGGTTAACAGGGCATGTCTGCCTGAGATCAGCCAACGAGCGCCCGCGAGTATCGCCGGCGCGTGCCGGATATCGGTCAGCGTGCCGCGAAGGTCAAGCCACGACGGCGTCAGGTAATGACGCCAATCTGCCAGGGCACGAATTCCTGCTGGCCGTAGCCATGGCGCTCGCTCTGGCTGCGCTCGCCGGAGGCGAGACTCAGAAAGCGCTGGAAGATCTGTTCGCCCAAGGTCTCGAGATCGATCTCGCCATCGATCATTGCACCGCAGTTGATGTCAATATCGTCGCCCTGGTGGCGCCAAAGCGCGCTGTTGGTGGCGAGTTTCATCGAGGGTACCGGTGCGCAGCCGAAGGCGCTGCCTCGCCCGGTGGTGAAGGCGATCAGATTGCAGCCACTGGCGACCTGGCCGGTGACCGAGACTGGGTCGAAGCCGGGCGAGTCCATAAAGGCGAGGCCCCGTTCGCGCATCGGCTCGGCGTACTCGAGGACCTCGACCAGCGGCGTCGTGCCGGCCTTGGCCACAGCACCCAGCGATTTTTCCAGAATCGTCGTCAGCCCGCCGGCCTTGTTGCCAGCCGAGGGGTTATTGTCGAGCGAGGCGCCGCGCACGCGACAAAAGGCTTCCCACCAGTGAATACGCGCGATCAGCTTGTGGGCGACAGCCGGAGAGGTTGCGCGCCGGGTCAGCAGATGTTCGGCACCGTAGATTTCGGGTGTCTCGGCCAGTACGGCGCTACCGCCTTGTGCGACAAGGCGGTCGACCGCCGCTCCGAGGGCGGGGTTGGCCGTGATGCCGGAATAGCCATCCGAGCCGCCACACTGGAGCGCGACGCGCAGGTGTTCGGCGGCGCAGGAGACACGTTCGACGTCGTTGGCTTCCTTGAGCAGCGTCTCGATATGATGAATGCCCTCGGCAATGGCGCGGGTCGTGCCGCCGGCCTTCTGGATCGTGAAGGGGTGTAGCCGGGGCCCGGGGCTCAGTCCCTGGGATTCGATCAGCGCCTCGATCTGGTTGGTCTCGCAGCCCAGTCCAATCACCAGGACGGCGGCGAAGTTGACGTGACGGGCGTACCCCGCCAGCGTCCGCTGCAGCATGGCCAGCGGCTCGCCATCGGCGGCCACGGCACAGCCCACCCCGTGCGTGAGGGCGACGACGCCGTCGACGTTGGGATAGGGCGCCAACGCTTCGGGATGCACGTCTCGGCGAAAGTGGTCGGCAATTGCATGAGCGACGGTGGCCGAGCAGTTGACTGAAGTCAGAATGCCGATGTAGTTGCGCGTCGCGACACGACCATCCTCACGTGGGATGCCGAGAAAAGTCGCCGCTGTTTCGGCGCGTGCCACAGGGTGGATCTCGCTACCGATGGCGTAATCCGGAGTATGGCTATCTCCCTCGAGGTCGCCGATCGACAGGTTATGAACGTGAACGTGCTCGCCGGGGGCGATCGTCTGCGTGGCGCGGCCGATGACCTGGCCGTAGCGGCGTATCTTGTCACCGGCCTTCAACGAGTGAACGGCGATCTTGTGGGCCGCCGGCACCGCCGCCGTCAGCACGATCCCGGGTAGGGCTTCGGTGCCAGCGGGTAGCGGTGTCCGTGCGATCACTACGTCGTCGCTCGCGTGCAGGCGGATCACCGCCGCTGGTGCATCGCTCGCGTGTTCGATCAGTGCCATGGCAATCTTCCTCTCAGCGGGGGCCGTACCGAGACGACATCGTCTGAACGCTCTTGGCCCATGCGGCCTTGGTCTACGCGACCTTTGTCTAAAACTCTTTTTTGATCAAAAGCTTATTGTTGCGATAAGCCAACGGTATCGACGTTTTCGTCAGTACGGCACTGAGAGTTCTTGATCCACTGATAACTATCTTGCATTCACCGAAGGTCGCAATGGGAGGCCATGTTGATGACGCCAACGCTGGAGACCTTGATGTCGCGGCTGCGTCTGCGCCAATTGCGTCTACTGCTGGCGCTGGATGAGTGCGGGTCGATCCACAAGGCCGCGGAACAGGTGGCGATCTCGCAGCCCGGCGCCACGCGGGCGCTCGGCGAGATCGAGTCGACGCTGGGCGCGGTTCTCTTTACGCGCAGCTCTCGTGGGCTGGAAGCCAACGAGCTGGGACGCTGCGTTCTGCGCTATGCCCGGCTGATCCAGAATGATGTCGCCCACCTGCGTGAGGAAATGCTGGGGATTCAGCAGGGCAGCGGTGGGCACCTGGCGGTGGGTGGCACGATGGGCGCGATGTCAGCAATCGTGGAGGCGGTGGCACGGGTACGTGAAAAGCAGCCGTCGCTGTCGCTACAGATCGTCGAGGATACCAGCGAAGGATTGCTCGCCCTGCTCGATCAGGGGCGTATCGATGTGGCGCTGTGCCGGCCGAACTTTGGTCGCCGGCCGTCGGATTATCACTCCTACGGACAGTACGCGGAGCCTTTATGGGTCGTGGCGAATCCGGCTCATCCGTTGGTCGGAAGGGCCGCGCCGACGTTCGGTGAGCTTGCTGCTCAAGTCTGGATCGTTTATCCGGTCAGCATGCCTCGGATGCTCGAGCAGGAGTTCGTGGCGGCCGGGCTACCCCGGCCGGTGCAATCGATCGAAATCTCCTCGACCTACGGCATTCTGGCCATGCTGATGCAGGATGCCACGGTGCTGGCCCTGTTGCCGGAGCGGATCGCGCGTGAAGAAGCTGAGCACGGCCGCATTGCGCGCGTCGACTACCAGCTGGGCACGCGTAATCCTCCCTTCGAGCTGCTGTGGCGGCAGGATCGCGAGCTGTCGGCTGCCGCCCGGCATTTCATCCAGTGCTACGGCGACTAGTTCGAAGTGCGCGAAATTTGCAAAGTACAGTTTTTATGTCTAGGTTTTGTATAGGCTGTTTAGGCAATCTTTCGTGGCCTAACGACATCAGGCAATTTGTCGAACAGGCCACGAGCCATAGGGAATTAAGGAGGATTCACATGAAGACGCTTAATGCCGCCATTGTTGCAGCACTGCTCGCACTCCCGGCCGCTGGCGCTTTCGCTCAGGAAGAAGCGCCTAGCGTTAGTCCGGAAACGGGCTCTGCCAATACCCAGACCGGCGGGGCGACGCCGACCGAAGCCGAAGGGGGAACGGCGGCCGATCAAGAGACCGGTTCACTGCCGAGCGAAAACAGCTTGCCGGACGACGGCAATACCCAGACTGGCTCCGCCAACACGCAGCCGGGCAGCATGAAGGCTGCCGGTGGCACGGCCCAGGACACTTCTGCGGCCCAGGGGCCGATCGAAGATGACTCCATGGAAGGCAATCATGGGGTGGACTCCGCACAGGATGTCGATCCGAACTGATACGCGTAACGCTAGCCGCAGGCTAGTGCTTCTGCGCCGGACAATCGCCCCGCCTTGCGGGGCGATTGTCGTTACGGCTGTCGGCAGGCCGAGGACGGTTACCACCAGCCCTGTTGATCTTGCTCGCCGCGCAGCTTCTCGCGCGCAATGAAGAGCGCAGCGATGGCTCGCGCCTCGTGGAAATCCTCGCGAGCGAGTAGGGCGGCGATGTTGTCGATAGGGTGAGTCTCCACGACCAGTGGTTCCGGTTCGTCGCCCGGCAGGCGTTTTTCGTAGAGGTCGCTGGCCAGCAGGACATGCATGCGGTGGTTCATGTAGTTGGGGGCCAGGGATAGCTCGACCAGCGGTTCGATACGGTGGGCGCCGTAGCCGCACTCCTCCATCAGTTCACGATTGGCGGCCGTCACGATATCCTCTCCCGGATCGACCAGCCCCTTGGGCAGGGTCAACGCATACTCGTCGAAGCCGGCGGCATACTCGCGAATCAGTAGCACGTGATCCGGATCCGGCATGGCGACCAGCATGACGGCGCCTTGTCCCTTACCCTTGAGACGCTCGAACTGGCGTTCGGCACCGTTGGAGAAGCGTAGGTCGAGTGATTCGATCGCGAACAGCTGGCTACGAGCCACCTCGCGGCGGTTCAGCACGCTGGGTTTGACGAGAGGAGAGGGAGGAAAGTCTGTCGGCGCCATGCGGCCTCCGTGCATCGATCGGGTTGCCCCGAGTACCATTTCGGGTTTCTCCCCGTACAATAATGGAGGGTGGGGAATCTGGAAATGCTGTCCGCCCGGCGGCAGTGCCACAGGTTGTCCGCCGGCCACTAATACGTACGCTCTCTACCGACGGGTGTCGAATGATCGATTGGAACTCCATCGACAGCGTTTTCCTGGATATGGATGGCACGCTGCTCGATCTGCACTTCGACAGCCATTTCTGGCTCGAGCACTTGCCGCGGCGCTATACCGAGCTACATCGTCTCGACGATAGTCACCGACGCGCGCTGGAAACCCGGATTCAAGAAACTCGCGGGACACTCGACTGGTACAGCCTGGCGTACTGGAGTCGCGAGCTATCACTGGACATCGTCGCCTTGAAGCGCGAGGTCGCCCACCTGATCGGCTGGCGCGCCGACGCCGAGGCCTTCATGACGTGGCTGCGGGCGGCGCCGGTCGAGGTGGTCCTGGCGACCAACGCTGACCGTGACAGTTTAGCGCTGAAGCTGCCGGTGACCGGCATCGACCGCTATGTCGATCACATTGTGTCGTCGGCGGATCTCGGTGCGCCCAAGGAAGCGCTGGCGTTCTGGGAGCGGCTGCAGGCACGCCATCCTTTCGATCCCGCGCGCAGCCTGTTCATCGATGACAATCCTGAAGTGCTGGCCTGCGCTCGACGCTACGGCATCCGACACGTGATGGGGATTCACCAGCCGGATAGCCGACGGCCCGGGCGTCCTTGTCCGACGTTCACGGCGTTGGAGCGTTTCGCTGCGCTGCTGCCGGCGACGGGTTGAAGCGCGGCGGCATCATCCCCATCTTCCGCGGTCGAGGTGAGAGTCCATGACGGAAACGGTTCGTATCGACAAATGGCTGTGGGCGGCACGATTTTTCAAGACGCGCCAGCTCGCCAAGAAGGCGATCGAGGGTGGCAAGGTCCGCTACAACGGCAGTCGCGTCAAGACCAGCAAGAACGTCGAGTTGGGGGCGCTGATCGAGGTGCCACAGGGGTGGGACAATGCGACCGTCGAGGTCGTTGCCATCTCCGGTCAGCGTCGTGGCGCGCCTGAGGCCAGAGCGCTCTACGCCGAGACCGCTGACAGTATTGCCCGGCGCGAGCGCGAGGCGCATCAGCGCAAACTGGCCAATCAGGCCATGCAGCCCCCCATCAAGCGTCCCGACAAGCGTCAGCGGCGCGACATTCAACGTTTTCAGCGTCAGCAGACCGACGACTGAACCGACCCACGCCCCGGCAGCGCGATCGTTGCGACCGGTGGCCGCGAGATCGAATCCATGAACGACGAAATCCAGCGTTTCCTGTTTGATGACACCAATGTGCGCGGCGAAATCGTGCAGCTCGAGACAGCCTATGCCGAGGTGCTCGAGCGACACGACTACCCCGAACCGGTTCGGCGGCAGCTCGGCGAGCTGCTTAGCGCGGTGGCGTTGCTGACCGAGACCGTCAAGCTCGATGGCACGGTGAGCCTGGAAGTCCGTGGGCGCCAGGGCGTCGAGGTGCTGATGGCAGAGTCCAACCCCGGTGGCCAGCTGCGGGCGATCGCGCGCTACGACGAAGACCAGCTGTTCGCCGACAATGCCAGCCTGCGCCAGCTGGTGGGGGATGGCCAGATCGTGATCACGCTCGATCCGGCGCAAGGCAACCGCTATCAGGGGATCGTTGCGCTGGAGCAGGACGATCTCGCCGGGTGCCTGGAGGCGTACTTCGCCCAGTCCGAACAGCTGGCCACGCGGCTGTGGCTGAGTGCCGACGGCCAGCGCAGCGCCGGCCTGCTGTTGCAGCAGCTGCCCGATGACGCCGCCAACAAGGATCCCGATGCCTGGGACCGCGTCGTGCACCTGGCGTCGACCATCCGTGCGGAAGAGCTGCTCTCGCTCGAGAGTCAGGATGTGCTTTATCGTCTCTTCCACGAAGAGACGGCACGTGTCTTCACGCCGAAAGCGCTGGCGTTTGGTTGCACCTGCTCGCGTGAACGCTTCGCCAACGCCTTGCACACGCTGGGCGCCGACGAGCTACGTCGCACGCTCGAGGAGCAGCAATCGGTGGATACCCAGTGCCATTTTTGCCATACCCGCTATCACTTCAACGCTGCGGATATTGAAGCGATTATCGATTCCCCGGAGGCACCTTCGCCGACGCTGCATTGAGGAAATTTCCGTAAATACCGCGTCTTTTTGGCGCATGCCGGCACGGTGTCTCTGGCCGTGCCGGCTAGGAGTTGAAGTCTTTCTGTTTTGAAAGTTTGGCGACGATGTTGCGTCAAATGGCATTCACATCGGCCCATGTGCAACGTGGTGATTTTCGGCAGTGGCAATGTCGAAAATCCGGTCATTTCTCAAATGTTCGTAATAATCCTTCGCCCCTGGCGCGGCCGCTTTCGTGGCGCGTCGGGTAGCGGCAGGCGTTTGATCGACCTCAAAAACTCATTCTCTTTTGCCTGCGATCATTGGCGCATTGACGTCAGTGCTGACGAGCGTTTGCGCGCCGGACGCTTTTTGCCATAATGGCCTACCTTTCCTGTCCCGCCTCCTTACAACGAGACGGCTGGTGCCGTTGTCACGGTGCCGTCGACAAGGCAGGACAACGCTGTGAAACGACACGAAACAGAGGCCATAGAGCCCAGGACTGGATAATGACCACCTCCCAAGCCACCCTCCAGGCTGCCGGCGATTCTCGCCCCGTGAAAGCGCACACCGATCTGACCGCTGCCGAGCTGGTCGAATATGCCCTCGCTCGGGGCGAAGGTGTGCTTTCCGCCAACGGCGCCCTGGTCGTGGAAACGGGGGAGCGCACCGGACGCTCGACACTCGACCGTTTTATCGTCGAGGAACCCTCCACCTCCGACCTCATCGACTGGGGGCAGGTCAATCGCCCCATCGACCCTGGTACCTTCGATGCGCTGTGGGAGCGCGTGGAGGATTATCTGGCGGGTGGCGAAACCTTTGTCTCCGAGCTGCATGTCGGCGCTGACCCCGAACACTATCTACCGATTCGGGTCATTACCGAGACTGCCTGGCACAACCTCTATGGCCGCAACCTGTTCGTGCGTCCCGACAACTACAACGCCAAGAGCAAGAGCGAGTGGACGGTGCTGAGCGCCCCCGGCTTTATCTGCGAGCCGTCGCGGGACGGTACGCGCTCCGAATCTACCGTGATGATCAACTTCGCTCGCCGCAAGGTCCTGCTGGCCGGGATGCGCTATGCCGGCGAGATGAAAAAGGCGATGTTCTCGGTGCAGAACTTTCTGCTGCCGGAAAAGGACGTCTTGCCGATGCACTGCAGCGCGAACGTCGGCGAGGATGGCGAGACCACCCTGTTCTTCGGGCTTTCTGGCACCGGCAAGACGACGCTGTCGGCGGATCCCGAACGTTACCTGATCGGTGACGACGAGCATGGCTGGGGCGAGGGCACGGTCTTCAATTTCGAAGGGGGCTGCTACGCCAAGACCATCGATCTCTCGCGCGAGAACGAGCCGATCATCTGGGACGCCATCCGCTTCGGTACCGTGCTCGAGAACGTGACGCTGGACGCCGAGCGGGTACCGGATTACGCCGATGACAGCCTGACCCAGAACGGCCGCGCCGGCTATCCGCTGGAGTTCGTCGAGAAACGGGTCGAGGAGAACCGCGCCGGCGAGCCGAGTGCGATCATCTTCCTGACCTGCGACATGAGCGGCGTGCTGCCTCCGGTATCGCTGCTGTCGAAGGAAGCCGCGGCCTACCATTTCCTGTCAGGCTATACCGCCAAGGTCGGTTCGACAGAAATGGGATCCACCAGCAGCCTCGAGGCGACATTCTCGACCTGCTTCGGGGCGCCGTTCTTCCCGCGTCCGGCGCACGAGTATGCCGAACTGCTGATCAAGCGTATCGAGGCGTTCGAATCTCGCGTCTATCTGGTCAACACCGGCTGGACCGGGGGCTCTTTCGGCCAGGGCGGCAGCCGTTTCAGCATTCCCACCACGCGCGCCATTATACGGGCGATTCAGGAAGGCGAGTTGAAACAGGTCGAGACGCGCCACATCGACGGCCTCAACTTGGATGTGCCGGTCGCGGTCGAGGGTGTCGAATCGCATCTTCTCGACCCGCGTGAGGCGTGGCAGGACAGTGACGGCTTCCGCGAACAGATGAATGCGCTGATCGCCAAGTTCAACGACAACTTCACCAAGTTCGACGGCGTCGATGAGGCGGTTATCGCGGCCGGCCCGCGCGCTGAGTAATCGATACGGGCTGCCTGCCACCAGGTAGCCCGAGGCGGGCGGCGGTCTTTGTCAGACAGCTCGCTGTCGCCAGGACGCTGTGGCAACGGGGATGGCTCAGGCCATCCCCGTCGCGTTTCTCGGCGGTGATGACCGCCGCAGGTGCCATTGGCGCCAGGCGAGTTCGTGCGGTGGTCGTGAGCGCTGCGTGGCTCTGTGCTAACGTGGCGCGATCCTTTCTGCACGTGATGGTTTTCATGTCCAAGACTCAAACCGCAATCATCGCCCGCATCGCCGAGGAACTCGGGGTGCGCTCGGCCCAGGTCCAGGCAGCCGTCGAGCTGCTGGATGGCGGCGCCACCGTGCCGTTCGTCGCGCGCTATCGCAAGGAGGTCACCGGCGGCCTCGACGATAGCCAGCTGCGCACGCTGGAAGAGCGACTGCGTTACCTGCGCGACATGGAGGATCGCCGCGAGGCGATTCTGCAGGCGATCGCCGAGCAGGGACAGCTGAGTGATGCCTTGCGCGCCGACCTGCTGGCGGCGACCACCAAGCAACGCCTCGAAGATCTCTATCTACCCTATCGCAAGAAACGGCGCACCAAGGCGCAAATGGCGCGCGAGGCCGGTCTGGAACCCTTGGCCGACCGGCTGCTCGGCAATCCCGATCTCGAGCCGGAGTCGACCGCGACGGCTTTCACCGATGCCGCGACCGGCGAGGCGAACGGCATCGAGGACGCCAAGGCCGCACTCGATGGCGCCAAGCAGGTGCTGATGGAGCGCTTCAGCGAAGAAGCGGAACTCGTCGGCCGACTGCGTGAGCGCCTCTGGAGCGAAGGGGGGCTGCGCGCGCGGCTGGTCGCCGGCAAGGCGCAGGAGGGGGCCAAGTTCTCGGACTACTTCGAACACGACGAGGCGCTGGCCAAGACGCCCTCGCATCGGACGCTGGCCATGTTTCGCGGGCGCAACGAAGGCGTGCTGTCGCTGTCTCTGGTCATGGATGGCGAAGACGAGGCGCCGCTGCATCCAGCCGAAGTGGCGATCGCCCGGCACGTGGGCATCGAGCTTTCGGCCGAGCAGGCTGCATCGCGTTGGCTGCGAGAAGTGGTGCGCTGGACCTGGCGGGTCAAGCTCTACACGCACCTGGAAACCGAGCTGATGGGCCGTCTGCGCGAGTCGGCGGAGCAGGAGGCGATCGACGTCTTCGCCGCCAACCTCAAGGATCTGCTGCTGGCGGCGCCGGCCGGCGCCCGGGCAACGCTGGGGCTCGATCCCGGCCAGCGTACCGGCTGCAAGGTCGCGGTGGTGGATGCCACCGGGCGTCTGCTTGAGCATGCCGTCATTTACCCGCATGCACCGCAGAAACAGTGGGATGCCGCGCTGGCGACGTTGACGCAGCTGGTCGAGCGTCATGACGTTGCGCTGATGGCGATCGGTAACGGGACGGCCAGTCGCGAGACCGACAAGCTGGCGGGTGAGGTCGTCAAGCGTCTGGCGCCCCGTCCGCTTTCCAAAATCATGGTCAGTGAGGCGGGCGCCTCGGTCTACTCGGCTTCGGAACTGGCGGCGAAGGAGTTTCCGGAACTCGACGTCTCGATTCGCGGCGCGGTTTCTATCGCTCGGCGGCTGCAGGACCCGCTGGCGGAGCTGGTCAAGATCGATCCGAAATCGATCGGGGTTGGCCAGTATCAGCACGATGTTTCCCAGCTGCGGCTATCTCGCTCGCTCGAAACGGTGGTCGAGGACTGCGTCAACGCGGTCGGCGTCGATCTCAACACGGCATCCAGTGCGCTGCTTTCCCGCGTCTCCGGGTTGAGTGCCATGCTGGCCGAGAATATCGTCGCCCGCCGCGACCGCGAGGGACCTTTCCGGAGCCGTCGTGACCTGCTGGACGTGGATCGGCTAGGGCCGAAGACGTTTGAGCAGTGCGCCGGTTTTCTGCGCATCATGGATGGCAGCAACCCGCTCGATGCCAGCGCCGTGCACCCGGAGGCCTATCCGCTGGTGTCACGCATCGCCGAGAGGAATGGTCGCGACCTGCGCGGGCTGATCGGCGACAGCCGCTACCTGAAATCGCTCAAGCCCGCCGACTATGTGGACGATACCTTCGGCGTGCCGACGGTCATCGATATCATCAGCGAACTGGACAAGCCGGGGCGTGACCCGCGCCCCGAGTTCAAGGCCGCCGAGTTTCGCGAGGGGGTCGAGAAGATCGCCGACCTGGAACCGGGCATGCGTCTGGAGGGGGTGGTCACCAACGTGACCCACTTCGGGGCGTTCGTTGATGTCGGCGTGCATCAGGATGGGCTGGTGCACATCTCGGCACTGGCCGATCGTTTCGTCGAGGATCCGCGCCAGGTGGTCAAGGCGGGTGATATCGTACAGGTCAAGGTGATGGAGGTTGACGTACCACGTCAGCGCATCGGCCTTTCCATGCGCTTGCACGATACGCCCGGAGAGAAGGCCGAGCGGCGCAACGGCGGCGAGCGGCGTTCCCAATCCGAGGGCAAGGGCGGCCAGCCGGGTAGCAAGAGCGGCCAGCGCGGCGGAAAGGGGAGCCCGCGTGGTCGCGATTCGTCGCCTCAGCAGCCGATGGGCGCGCTCGGCGAAGCGCTGCTCAAGGCGCGTCGCGGCTCCTGAGCGAGGTCGTTAGCCTTGAAAGCGCCAGGGCCGGCTCCATAATGAAGTTTTGCTCGTGTGGCGAAGCGGGCGGGCCGATGCCCGCCGACGTCGACGAACGGACAACCGGGGGCGTGTCGCGCCTCCCTAGAGATAAGGTGTTGAGCGTGTCTGATCAACTCGCCACGAATGTCGGCCGGCTGATGATGCCGGCGCGCAAGGGATTGCTGGGTCGTCTTCGGCGAGGCATCGAAAAGGAAGGGTTGCGAGTGGACGCCGACGGCGCGATCGTGGCCACGCCGCATCCTCACGCCCTCGGCTCCAAGCTGACACATCCGCATATCACGACCGATTACTCGGAAGCGCTGCTCGAGTACATCACGCCGGTCTACTGTCGGCCGGCGGATGCGCTCTCGTTTCTCGGTGACCTGGTGCGTTTCACCTATCGCAAGCTCGATCACGAGTGGCTGTGGCCGGCGAGTATGCCGGCCCGGCTGGCGGGCAACGAGAGCATTCCGATTGCCGACTACGGAACGTCCAATGTCGGCACCATGAAGCATGTCTACCGCAAGGGGCTGGACGTCCGCTACGGTCGGATCATGCAGTCGATTGCCGGCATTCACTACAATGTCTCGCTGCCGGAGGATATTTGGCCGCTGCTGCAGTCGCTGGAAGGGCGCGAGGATGAGTCGGCCAAAGGGTATCGGTCGGCGCGCTATTTCGATCTGATCCGCAACTTCCGTCGCAACAGCTGGCTGCTGCTCTATCTTTTCGGTGCCTCGCCGGCGCTGGATCGCAGCTTTCTGGGCGATGCGGCCGCCGACGGTCGCTGCGACAAGCTCGAGCCGCGAGGCAAGGAGACGCTCTACGCGCCTTATGCGACGAGCCTGCGCATGTCCGATCTCGGTTATCAGAATCAGGTGCAGTCGCAGCTCAAGATCTGTTTCAACTCGCTCTCCAATTACGTCGGCACGCTGCGCCACGCGATCTCCACCGAGTGGCCGGACTATCGGCGCATCGGCGTCGAGGTCGACGGCGACTGGCGTCAGCTCAGCGCCAACATTCTGCAGATCGAGAACGAGTACTACAGCGACATCCGGCCCAAGCGGGTCGCCCGCCACGACGAGACGCCGACCCAGGCGCTCGAGGCGCGCGGCGTCGAATATATCGAGGTGCGCTGTCTCGATCTTGATCCCTTCCTGCCGCTGGGTATCGACGAACCGCAGATGCGCTTCATCGATACCTTTCTGCTCTGGTGTCTGCTGTCGGAGAGCCCGTGGATTCCCGACGACGAGTGCGACCGCCTCGACGACAATCGTCGCCTGGTGGTGGAGCGTGGACGTGATCCCGACCTCGAGCTGCAGGTCGGCGACCGTCGCGTGCCCCTGCGCGCGCGCGGTCACGAGATCGTCGACGGTCTGCGTCAGGTGGCCACGCTGCTGGACGAGATCGAAGGCGACAGCCTGCATCTCGCGGCGGTCGACTCGCTGGCGCGGCGTCTCGATGACCCGGAGCTGACGCCCTCGGCCCGCATGTTGCGGGCGCTCGAGTCGCATGGCGGCGAGTGGGCGGACTTCGTGACCGAGCTGGCGCAGGCCCAGGGCGAGCATTGGCGCGAGACGCCGATGGACGAGGCGCGGGCCTCGCTATTCGCGGATCTGGTCGAGACATCGCACCAGCAGCAGCACGATATCGAGGCCGACGATCAGGTCTCCTTCGCGCAGTTCATCACCGACTATTTCGCGCGGGCCAGGGAACCTCGGCCGGCCGCGTGAGTCTTTGATCCGAACGCGAGTGGCGCCGTGCCACGTCGCCGTCACATCTCGCCGGTCCCAGGGGGACCGGCATGCACGGGAAGGGATTATGCAAATCAAGCAGCGGCTGGCGTTGGCTAGCATGCGCGAATGGTGTCTGGTCGGGCTGGCGATGTGCTGTCTGATGATGGCGGTAGCGCTCTATCTGCAGTACGGCGTCGGGCTCGAGCCCTGTCCGCTGTGTATCTTCCAGCGGGTCGCGGTGATCGCCGCCGGCGTGGTGTTTCTGATTGGCGCCTTGCATGGCCCGGGTCGCCGCGGCGGTCGTGTCTACGCACTGCTGGCCTTGCTGGCCGTGCTTGGCGGTATCGGTGTGGCAGGTCGTCACGTTTGGTTGCAATCCCTACCTCCGGATAGTGTGCCGAGCTGCGGTCCTGGCTTAGACTACATGATGGATATACTGCCGCTATGGGACGTGCTCTCCCGTGTGCTATCCGGCTCAGGCGAGTGTGCCGAGGTCCATGGCGCTCTCTGGGGAGTGACCCTGCCGCAGTGGACGCTGCTGGGATTCGTGGTGCTGGGGCTCGTGCCGCTGATGATGCTGTTGCTGCGCGGGCGCGGAGGCCGGCCGACGGCGAGTGACGCGGCGGGGCACGCAGCCTGAATCCTGCTAGGCAGGTGACGGACGAGGGGAGGTGGATCATGCTGGAAGATTGCAAGAGCGCGCGCGAGCGTTGGGGCGGGGTTCATGCGCTGGTCGACCGCTGGCTCGATCAACGCTATGACATGTTGGTGACGCTGATGGATCTGCGCGAATTCTGTGACGCGGACCTCTCGGCGGTCTCCAAGCCGCGCATCGATACCTTCAGCGAAGCCCTGATGGATTACATCAGTGCCGGCCACTTCGAAATCTATCCACAGCTGCGGGAGGAGGCCTCGGCGTTCGGCGACACGGCAGCGCTGGCCGTGGCCGACCAGCTGCTGGCTCGGGTCGAGGCGTCCACGCAGTTGGTGCTGGATTTCGACAACGACTATGCGACCCCGGCGCGCTGCCGCTGCTATACCGAGCGCCTACCGGCATGGCTCGACCGCCTGAGTGCGGCGATGACCGAGCGCTTCGCGCTGGAGGACGATCTTATTGGCCGCCTGCATGCCGCGCATGCACCGGTCGCTGCCGCAGCCCGGCAAGGCGCTACCGAGCGGTCACTGCCAGCCGAGTGAAGCGTGAGGCGTCGCGTCAGACCACTGAAACCCCGAGCTGGCGCCCGGGGTTTCTGCGTTTCAGTGCGAGCAAGCCCTAAGCGTCGCTTTTCCTAAAGGCTTACGCCACGATCGGCGTCGCGGTTTTGGCTGCGGCGGGACCTGTCTGCCTCGCCTCGAGACGCGTGACTCGGCGGCATCGTCCGGGCGGTTCACTGCCTGCGGCGGCTCAATTTCGCAGCGACATGACCCGCCACTCGCGGTCGTCGGCCAGGGCGCGCAATTCGTCATCGGGGTCGACGGCGACGGGGTTGCCGACCTGCTCGAGCAGGAAGCGGTCGTTGATCGAGTCGCTGTAAAACCAGGCGTCCTCCAGCGTCAGGCTGGGTTGCGACTCGAGCCACGCGTTCAGGCGGGTTACCTTGCCTTCCCGGTAGCTGGGGGTGCCGCTGACGCGCCCCGTATAGCGCCCATTCTCCCGTTCGGGTTCGATGGCGATGAGGTCGTCGACGCCGAGGCGTTCGGCGATCGGTCCGGTGATGAAGCGATTCGTCGCGGTCACGATCAGCAGGTAGTCGCCGCGCTGGCGATGCCACGCCAGGAGCTCTTCTCCCTGGGGCAGGATATGCGGTTCGATCTTGCTGGCCATGAACTGCTGATGCCACGCGCGGAGCTGCTCTTCGCTGTATTCGGTCAGCGGCTTCAGGGCCACGGCCAGATACGCCATGATATCGAGGCGGCCCGCCTGGTAGTCGCGCAGATAGCGGTCGTTTTCGCGACGATAGGCCTCGGCATCGACGGCACCCTGTTCAATCAGGAATTCGCCCCAGGCATGGTCGCTGTCGCAGCTCAGTAAAGTATTGTCGAGATCGAAAATGGCCAGACTCAAGGTTGGCTCCTGTTGTGTGGGTCGGGGCACGCGTCAAACGCTGCGCAGTATCGCAGACTCCCGCCGGCTTGCCCACGCCGGCACGGGGCGCTGACGAATTGTCGCCGTTGCTCAGCGGCGTGTTGATGCCCTTTCTCGCTTTGTGGAAGAATGAAGCCAACGACGATTGAGTTAAGGTGAACCCCGTGATAGACGCCGATGGCTTTCGGCCGAACGTTGGCATCATTATTGCCAACTGTGACGGCCAACTGCTCTGGGCGCGTCGGGCAGGCCAGGAAGCGTGGCAATTTCCGCAGGGAGGTATCAAGGCTTACGAGACACCGCAGCAGGCACTCTTCCGGGAGCTCGAGGAAGAGATCGGACTGACGTCCAAAGATGTCGATGTGGTGGCCTGTACGCGAGGATGGTTACGCTACCGCCTTCCCCGGCGCATGGTGAGGACGCACTCCAAGCCGATCTGCATCGGTCAGAAGCAGAAGTGGTTTCTGCTGAAGATTCGCTGCCATGACAGCCAGGTTTGCGTCGACAGCACCCCCAAGCCGGAATTCGACGGCTGGCGATGGGTCAGCTACTGGTACCCGTTGGGCCAGGTGGTCTCCTTCAAGCGCGAGGTGTACCGTCGGGCCCTGCGGGAGCTGGCACCGGACTTCCACCGCCTGTCGCTGGAAGAGATGACCTGAGCGACGGCGAGATGCCGTCGCCTGCGCCGGAGGCGGCAGCGCTGATCGCGCTGGCGTCGCCGCTGTCTCTGCGCAAGACGTTTGTGCAGGCACATAGTCGGTGTTCCTGGAGACATAGCCGGCGTTCCCGGGGACAGAGACATAGCCGGCGTCCCCGGATGCCATGACGAGGACCGCCTCGCCCACAAGAAAAAGGCCTCATGCTCGATACCCTCCGCCGTATCGTCCAGGAAGTGAATGGTGCGCGTAGCCTGGACGCGGCTCTTGCCACCATGGTTCGTCGCATTCGCAAGGCGATGCGCACCGACGTCTGTTCCATTTACCTGTTCGACCGCGAGCGAGAGCGCCTGGTACTGATGGACACCATCGGTCTGCGCACGCAGGCCGTCGGCGTCGTCGCTATGAAGCTCGGCGAGGGTCTGGTCGGTCTGGTCGGTCAGCGGGAAGAACCGCTCAACCTGGAAGATGCGCCGGCACACCCCTATTTCCGCTATTTCGCCGAAACCGGCGAGGAGCGTTTTTCCAGCTTTCTCGGCGTGCCGATCATTCACCAGCGTCGCATGCTCGGCGTACTGGTCGTGCAGCAGCAGGAGAAACGCCGCTTCGACGAAGGTGACGAAGCTTTTCTGGTGACCATGGCCGCCCAGTTGGCGGGCGTACTGGCGCATGCCCTGGTCTCCGGGACGCTCAATCGACGGGCGCAGCCGGATGGCCAGGCGATGTTTTCCGGCGTGGCAGCATCGCCGGGGATGGCGACCGGAGAGATTGTCGTGGTCGCGCCGCCGGCCGACCTGGACAGCGTCCCGGACCTGATCCCCACCGATCCCGACGCCGAGGTAGCACACCTTCATGCCGCCATCGCGCATGTGCGCGACGAGATTCGCGAGGCGGGGGCGCGGCTGGCCAGCCGCATCTCCGCTCAGGAACTGGCGCTGTTCGATGTCTACCAGCAGATGCTGGGTGACGCGGCACTGGGTAACGAGGTCGAGAAACGAATCCGCGAGGGGCAGTGGGCGCCCGGTGCGCTTGCCGACGTGGTTCGCCGGCATACCCAGTATCTGGAGCGCGTCGACGATGGTTACCTGCGCGAGCGCGCGGCGGATATTCGCGATCTGGGGCGTCGGGTCCTTGCACACCTGCAGGAGGGCAGCGAGCGTACGCCGGCCTCCTTCCCCGAGAACACTATTCTGGTTGGCGACGAGATCAGCGCGGCCATGCTGGGCGAATTGCCCAAGGGGCGGTTAGCGGCGCTGGTGTCAGTGCGGGGGTCGAGCAACTCCCATGTCGCGATACTGGCGCGTGCGATGGGGATTCCTACCGTGCTGGGGATGGTCGATCTGCCGCTGCCGCGCATCAATGGCGCCAAGGCGATTCTCGACGGGCACCGCGGGCGGCTGTTCGTGCGCCCGGAACCCCAGCTCGCGAGGCGCTACGCGAAGTTGATCAAGGAGGAGCGAGCGCTAACCGAAGTGCTCGAGCACGAGCAGCACCTGCCTAGCGAGACGCCGGACGGTCATGCCATGCCGCTGCTGGTCAATACCGGCCTGGCGGTGGATGCGGTCGCACAGCTGAAGTCTCGGGTCAGTGGCGTCGGCCTCTACCGCACCGAGGTGCCGTTCATGATGAACGAGCGCTTTCCCAGCGAGCAGGAGCAGACGCGTCTCTACGAAGAGCAGCTTTCCAGTTTCGCGCCGTTGCCCGTGGTCATGCGCACGCTGGATATCGGGGGTGACAAGGATCTGCCCTATTTTCCGATCAACGAGGCCAATCCGTTTCTGGGCTGGCGTGGTATTCGCGTCACCCTCGATCATCCCGAAGTGCTGATGGTGCAGCTGCGGGCGATGCTGTTGGCCTCACGCGGGCTCGACAATCTGCGCATTCTCCTGCCGATGATTACCAGCGTGGATGAGGTGGACACGGCGCTGCGGTTGCTGGCGCGCGCGCGCCAGGAGTTGGCCGAGGATGGCATTGAAGTCGCCTCGCCCAAGGTCGGGGTCATGATCGAGGTGCCGGCGACGCTCTATCAGTTGGCGGCACTGGCCGAGCGCGTCGATTTCTTCTCCGTCGGCAGCAACGATCTGACGCAATATCTGCTGGCGGTGGATCGCAACAATGCGCGCGTCTCCGGCCTCTATGATGCCTGCCACCCGGCAGTGCTCAACGCGTTGGCCCACCTGGCCACGGAAAGTGGTCGCTTGAACGTGCCGGCTTCCGTCTGCGGCGAGCTGGCGGGGGACCCTGCCGGGGCGCTGCTGCTGATGGGCATGGGCTTCCAGGCCCTGTCGATGAATGGTCCGAGCTTGCCGCGCGTGCGCGCCGCCATACGCCGGGTGCCGCTCGAGGATGCGCGGGCGCTGGTCGACGAAACCTTGGCATTACCCACCACGGCCGCGGTGCGCGCACACCTCCGCCAGCGCCTCTCGGACTGGCAGATTGCCCACCTGCTACCGCCTCAGGACTGATCGCGCCCGCTGACTGCGCGGCCCGTCGGCAATAGCGCCGCCGTGCTCAGTTGGCGGCATTCCTCTGTCGGTTGCCCGCCCGGGCCGAACGACTGTTCTTCCAGTGTCACCCCATTGTCTCGTGCCGTGGCCAGCGTGGTGGCGCGGGTACCGTAGTGTTCGCCGACGATGAATATGGATGAGAGGCGCTGCTCATGAACCTTGCCGATACCGGCGTCAGGCAGGTCGGCATCGGGTGCCGGCCGGGTATCTTTGAGGCCCTGCCGCATCCGGGCTCGCCAGTCGCGCGTGGCGAGTGCTTCAATCAATGTCTGACGAGCGGTCGTCAGCTTGGGCCAGGGCGTATCGAGCGTGGCATTGGAGAGGCCATAGGTGCCCGGAGGCAGGTTGTTGAGCCGGGTACCATCGCGGCCGTGATGAACGTGCCATAGCCGCTCGCCCGTAAAGAACAGCAGGTTGAAGCCGGCGTAGTGACGGGCTTCGTGGCCGACCAGCCGCTGCAGCCAGGCCTCGGGCGCCGGCTGCGTCAACGCGGTCGACACCAGCATGCCGCGAGAGGGCGCGCTACGCGGCGCTACCTCGCGGTCATCGCGGACATTGGTCAGGGCTGCCAAATGGCCGTCGCGGTTGGCGGCCAGCCAGGTGCCGCCGGCCTGCAGGTCGCGCCCGCCGATCAGCTTGGCCGTGGGCCAGACGTGTAGCGGGGCGGTCGGGCGGCGATGGTATTCGTCGCGGTTGGCGGCGAGCCTCAGCCACGGTGTCGGTTGCATTCGCCAGTCAAAGACAATCAGGCACATGCGCATTTCCACTGTGGGCAGGGGAGTGCAGCCTGGCCGGTCGGAGGTTCACCCGGTGCGCTGGCTCCCCCTGGAGAGGGCGGCGTCATGACATCCATCCGTCATGACAGGTCAACACCGGCAGCGTAACATGAGCGCGCTAGCGACTTCGCCGGTAGCCGTCATCGTCAAGGAACCGTTCATGTCCCCTATTGCCACGCCGTTGCCCGTCCGGGCGCTGTTGCGCCTGATGCTTATCCTGTCGCCGGAGGTGGCCGCATGCTGAGCGCGATCCTCATCTATTTCGTGGTCGGCGCGCTGGCGGGCGTGATGGCGGGTGTCTTCGGCATCGGCGGCGGCATCGTGATCGTGCCGGCGCTCGTCTTCACCTTTATGGCGCAGGGCTTCGCCCCCGATGGTGTCGCGCACCTGGCCGTGGGGACATCCCTGGCAACGATCGTCGTGACCGGCGCCTCCTCTGCGTGGGGGCACTGGCAGCGTGGCAGCGTACGCCAGGATTGGTTGCGACTGATGCTGCCCGGGCTGCTGGTGGGGGGTATTCTCGGCGTGCTGCTGGCTTCGTCCATTCCCGGCGATGCCCTGACACGGCTGTTCGGGGGGTTCGCCATTCTCATGGCGTTGAAGATGCTGCTGGCGCCACCGCCCAACCCGCAGGGGCGAGTACCGCAGCGCTGGCCGATGACCGCCGCCGGCGGTGTCATCGGTGGTGTCTCGACGCTCTTCGGTGTCGGCGGCGGTGTGATGTCCGTGCCGTGGCTTTCCCGCTTCACCAGCCGCATGACCGAGGCGGTCGGTACCTCCTCGGCCATTGGCCTGCCGATCGCGCTGATCGGCACCATCACTAATATCGTCGTTGGCTGGGGCGAGCCGGGTTTGCCGAGCGGCGCTACCGGCTTTGTGATGTGGCCGGCCTTTCTCGGGCTGATCGTGACCAGCGTGCCGATGGCGCGCGTTGGTGTGAAGATTGCCCATGCGTTGCCTGCCAGGACGCTGCGACGTATCTTTGCCCTCCTGCTGATCGTCGTGGGGATCAAGCTGATCATCGGCTGATTCGACGATCCTGACCGTTTGCCGCCAAGGAGGGAGCATGCTGGCCTACCCCGATATCGACCCCGTTGCCGTGGCGCTGGGGCCGCTCAAGGTCCACTGGTACGGGCTGATGTACGTGATCGGTTTCGTCTCCGCCTGGTGGTTGGGAAGACGCCGAGCCGATCGTCTCGGGCTCAAGCCCGACGACATCGGCGATATGCTGTTCTACGGCGCGCTCGGGGTCGTGCTTGGCGGACGCATCGGTTATGCGCTGTTTTACGGGCTCGACCGCTTTCTCGACAATCCGCTGTGGATCTTCCAGGTCTGGGACGGCGGCATGAGCTTCCATGGAGGGCTGCTTGGCGTGCTGCTGGCGGCGTTGCTATTTGCCCGCAAGCACGGCCTGGCCTTCTTCCAGTTGACCGACTTCATTGCGCCACTGGTGCCGATCGGGCTGGGCGCCGGGCGTATCGGCAATTTCATCAATCATGAGCTACCGGGGCGAGTGACCGATGTGCCTTGGGCGCTGGTTTTCCCTGGTATGGGGGGGCAGGGGCGCCATCCGTCTTCGCTCTACCAGTTCTTTCTCGAAGGTGTGGTCCTGTTCACGCTACTGTGGCTCATCTCCCTGACGCCGCGGCGTCGCGGCTGCGTCTCGGGTCTTTTTCTGATCTTCTATGGCCTGTTTCGTTTCCTGTCGGAGTTTTTCCGCCAGCCCGACCCGCAGCTCGGTTTTATCGCCTTCGGTTGGCTGACGATGGGGCAATTGCTGTCACTGCCGATGATTCTTGCCGGCGCGGGGCTGATTCTCTGGTCGCGCCGCAACGCGGTGGACGATGCGCGCGCCATGCCGGGTGACACGGCCTGATCGGGACGCGACAATAGCGTCCTTCCGAAGAGAGTTTTGCCCAAAGGAGCGTGCCCATGCGGCCCTATCTCGACTTGATGCAGCGCGTGCTGGACAGCGGCGTCGAAAAAGCCGATCGCACGGGTGTCGGTACGCTCAGCGTGTTCGGCCACCAGATGCGTTTCGATCTCGCCGAGGGTTTCCCGCTGGTGACCACCAAGAAGCTGCACCTGCGCTCGATCATCCACGAGCTGCTGTGGTTTCTGCGTGGCGATACCAATATCGGCTATCTACGTGACAACAATGTCACCATCTGGGATGAATGGGCCGACGAGAACGGCGACCTCGGCCCGGTCTATGGTTATCAATGGCGCAGCTGGCCGACGCCCGGCGGTGGCCACGTCGACCAGATTGCCAAGGTGGTCGAGCAGATTCGGCGCAACCCGGACTCTCGCCGGCATATCGTCTCGGCGTGGAATCCGGCGCTGGTCGACGAAATGGCATTGCCGCCCTGTCACGCCCTGTTCCAGTTCTACGTTGCCGAGGGGCGCCTTTCCTGCCAGCTCTATCAGCGCAGTGCGGATATCTTCCTGGGGGTGCCGTTCAATATTGCGAGCTACGCGCTGCTGACCCACATGATCGCGCAGGTCTGCGGTCTCGAGCCCGGTGACTTCGTGCACACGCTGGGGGATGCGCATCTCTATCTGAATCATCTCGAACAAGCGCAGCTGCAGCTGTCGCGCGAGCCGCTGCCGCTACCGACATTGAAACTGAACCCGGCGATCGACGATCTCTTCGCATTCCGCTTCGACGATATCGCCATCGAGGGCTATGAATTCCACCCGACCATCAAGGCGCCGATCGCGGTATGAGTGATGCACCCAGTAAACCGCCCCTCGACGCTCGGGTGGCCATGATCGCCGCCATGTCGGCCAATCGCGTCATCGGCGTCGGCAATCGTCTGCCCTGGTATCTGCCGGAGGATCTCAAGTACTTCAAGGCAACGACGCAGGGCAAGCCGCTGGTCATGGGGCGCAAGACCTTCGCCTCGATCGGTCGGCCGCTGCCGGGCAGGCTCAATATCGTGATCACCCGCGACGCCGAATTTCAGCACGAGGGCGTGCGCGTTTGTCACTCGCTCGACGAGGCACTCGTCCTAGCCGATAGTCAGGCGTTGATCGATGGGGGCGACGAGATCATGGTGATGGGGGGCGGAGAGATCTATCACCTGGCACTGCCGATCGCGGAACGGCTTTATCTGACCGAGGTGGCGGTCGAGATCGAGGGCGACGCCTTCTTCCCCGAGATCGACCGCCATCAGTGGAGGGAGGTTGCGCGAACCCGCGGAACGCCAGCGGTGGGGCAGCCGGACTATGCTTTCGTCCAGTATCGCCGCGAGCCAGCTTCTGGCTGAGTCATTCCAGTATCGTAAGTGTTGCCGGCGGGAGCGTCGGTGGCGAGTCATAACCTCGAGAGGAGACGTGCCGTGTTGACGGATCGAACACAGGCGCTTCTAGCCGCCATCGAGCACCAGATCGAGGCGGGTCAGGCAGCGCTGGCCGCGGAGCGTGATCGGGTCAGGGCACTGGAAGCTGAAAACCGTGCCCTGAAAGAGCGGCTGCTGGCGTTGGCCGAACTGGATCCGATGGTCGTCAACCGTCCGGATCACAACGAGGATCCGGACGGCGGCTCGCGGACGCGTGGCCTCGGTAATCTCGCGTTCCGCCGGCCGCGGGCGAAAGAGGGCAGCGAGGCGCTGCGTCACGGCTTGTCGCCGCTGCAGCGTCTGACCTCGCCCGCGGACGATTCGCCGTCGGCGGCTTCCGAGACCACAGAACCGCTCTCAGCCACCGAGGTATCGCACTCCGATTCCCAGGCATCACGCGGAGAATCCTCGACCGCCGACCCCGAGGCGACGGCAACCGGTTCGGAAGCGTCGTTGGATTTGCCCCCGGCACCTGCGGATGATGCGCTGGCGGCGGGCCAGAGTTCTTTGGCCTTCGGTGCCGAACATGAGGCGCCTTCACCCCACGCGCTGCTTGCCCAGTGGTACAAGCGCTATCCCCAGACCTTCTTCAAAGGACATACACGGCCGTTGAAAACCGGTATCCACCTCGATCTCTGCGAGCGAGAACCGTGGCCGGAGAAGTTGGTGCGGCGCGCACTGGCCTGCTACGTGCATCTGCCGCGTTACTTGAAGTCGGTTCGCGAGGCATCGACGCGTGTCGATCTCGACGGCGGCGACAGTGATGTCGTGACGGCCGAAGAAGCCAAACATGCGAAACGCCAGTTGGAAGCGCTGCAGAAGAAACAAAAGGCGCGAGAAATTCAACAGCGCTCGGAGAAGCTGGATCGCAAGATCGGTGCCCTGCTGGCGAAGCATGGTCAGCCTTCCAGGGATTGACCGATCGGTCGAGGGTTTTGGTGCTATGACTTTTGTCTAGTGGATCGATTTTTGATTGTCGATCGGCGGGGAAAATCTTTTTCTTTTTGATGCCGAAAGGCGTTTTGTCACCGGAATGACATCAGCCATGGCTAGCGTGATGGCGCTTGATTTGCCTGCCCAAGGCCAATATTGGCGCCATCTAGACTAGCAGCGAGGCTCGAGCGTCCGGAACGAAAACAGTGTTTTTTTCTTGTTGCGTTCCTTGTGGCTCCAGTATATGGTTTTCGGGCGAGCATTGGACAATAACAAGGCTTCAGAGTTCCACAGCCGTCATTGGTTCGCATGACAGTGCTGGTTGAAGGTGCCGAAGCCGACTGCATCTGCAGACACGATCGAACAGTAAGCTAGTTAAGGAACCTATCGCGATGAAAAAGACGCTCTTAGCGACTGCTATTGCTGGTGCGGCACTGGGCGCCACCGCAGCCCAGGCAGCGACTGTCTACAACCAAGACGGCACGCAGCTCGATATCTACGGCAACATCCAGATGGCCTACTACAGCACCAAAGATGGTGACGGCGATTCCCAGGATGAGCTGACCGATAACGGCTCCACCATCGGCTTTTCCGGCCAGCACATCATCAACCCGGGCCTGACCGGCTACTTCAAGGCCGAGTTCGAACACGACGCCGATGAAGAGAAAATCAACGGCGGCATCAACTCCGGCGACCAGGCTTACCTGGGTCTGAAAGGCAACTTCGGTGACTTCCGTCTCGGTTCCTGGGATCCGATTATCGATGATTGGGTCCAGGATCCGATCTCCAACAACGAATCCTTCGACGTTTCCGACACGACCACTGCGCTGACTGGCGGCACGCCGGTTAACGATGACCGCGAAGGCGACAAACTGCAGTACATGTCTCCGGTGCTGGGCGGCCTGCAGTTCGTCGTGGGCAGCCAGTTCAAGGGTGATGCCCAGAACGAAGTCGGTGATGTGGATGACGGCGGCTACACCGTTGATCGTGACAACAACGCCTCTTTCTTCGGTGGTCTGAAGTACGCTGTCGGCGCCTTCTCTGTCGCTGCTGTCTATGACAACCTGGGCACGTACGAAGGTGAAATCGACGACGCTGGTACTTCTGGCCAGACGCCGGGTGAAGAGTTTGATCCGGGCGACGCTTACGGCGTGAACGCGCAGTACACCATCGGCACGCTGCGTATGTCGGCCAAGGCCGAGCGTCTTGATGCCGACGCCAGCAACGCTGACGTTGACTTCTACGCGCTGGGCGCGCGCTGGGGCTACGGTTACGGCGATCTGTACGGCTCCTACCAGTACGTCGACGCTGAAGGCGATTCCGACTTCGTCAGCGCTTATGGCGACACCGCGGGTGACGACCAGTCCTTCAACGAAGTTGTTGCCGGTGTCACCTACAACATCTCTCCGGCCATGTACACTTTCGTCGAAGGTGTCCTGCGTGACCGTGATGAAGATCAAGGCGACGGCGTCTCCTTCGGTGCCGTCTACAGCTTCTAAGCTGATCGGTATTTCCGGCAGCTTCGCTGCCTGAAGGCCAACGAAACCGGCTCCCTAGGGAGCCGGTTTTTCTTTGCGTGTCATTTCTTGCGCGCCTCCCTGTCATCGTTTCCGCTGCCTTTTCCCACGGCGTGGGCGCGACGGTCGTGATGACTTTTCGCTGTTGCCTACTTTTCCGTTCGGCGATTTCGTCATGCTTCGATCTCCGTATGGCTTGATGGCTATCCCCTTGGTTGATCTATCTACCGTGAAAGGAGCGTCAGGATCTGGCGGGGTTTCAGGTGCCTTTTATCGCGCTTGCTGGTAGGCTGGATATCGCACGGGCGTTCAATAATCATTGGGCGTCACGTCATTGCAACAGGTCTGTCGTACAAGAATGCTCTTGCCATCGCGCGCTTGCGGGGTGGTCAATTGACGAACAACAGGAGACCTTCGATGACCCTTTCCCGTCGTCGTTTCTTGCAGGGCGCTGCGGCTGCCGGCGCTGCGGCCTCGGTGCCGTTCTATATCAATCGGGCGCTGGCACAGGAACAGACACTGCGCATCTACGCCTGGGCCGGCTATTTCAGCGACGAGATGCTGTCGGATTTCACCGCCAAGACCGGCATCAACGCGACTTTCACGCCCTATGGCACCAACGACGAGCTGATGAATTCGTTGCGTGCGACCGACGGCTCCGGTTTCGACGTGATCATGCCGACGGTCGATCGTGTGCCCGGCTACGTCGACTACCAACTGATCCAGCCGCTGGACGTCTCTCGTATCCGCTGGGAAGGCTGTCTGGATTCCGCCATGAGTGGCTCCGAATCCGGTGGCGTGATCGACGATCAACGTTACTTTGCGCCCTCCGACTGGGGCACGGAAGCGATTGCTTACCACACGCGCTATACCGATATCGATCGACAGAACCTGAGTTACGGCGATCTGTGGAAGCCGGAGATCGGCGCGGGCGTGACCGTGCGTGCCCACTCGGCTCTGATCGGCATTGGCTTGTGGCTCGAAGGCCAGGGCAAGCTGCCACGGCCGCTGCTGGACTCCTTCCGCACCGAGGAGGCGATGCGCGCCAACTTCGATGTCATTCTCGAGGAAGCGCTCAAGCACAAGGACATGGTGATCCAGTTCTGGTCGACCGAGAACGAAGCCCAAGGAGCGTTCCGTACCAACGGCGCGCTGATCGGCCAGACCTGGGACAGCACGGCCTTCCGCTTGCAGAGCGAGGGTGAGCCCATCGCCTACGGGGCGCCGAAAGAGGGTGCGCTGGCATGGATGGAGGGCTTCGTGATTCCGCGCAACGCGCAGAATGTCGATGCCGTCTACGAATTGATCAACTGGTACTACACGCCGGAAGCCGGAGCGATGTTCGTGGAATCCACCGGCTACAATTCGACGGCCGTGGGCGCGACGGAGCTGCTACCGGAAGCGACCCGCCGCTTCTTCACCGAGTCTTACTCGCAGCACGATCTCGACAATCTCTGGTGGTGGCCGGTGCAGGAACCTTGGTATGTCGCCCTGCGCAACGAATATCAGGACCGCTACCTGTCGGCCTGAGGTCGTCCTTTCATCAGGCGCCCGTCGGTCGTGTCGGCCGGCGGTGTCGCTGTCTTCTCCCGCTTCACAACACCAGAGATCCTGTCATGGACGGACGTGTGTCCTTGAATCAGGTCGCCATGCATTTTGGCGATTTCACGGCGATCCAGCCAACCACGCTTGAGATCGAGTCCGGCGAGTTTTTCAGCTTTCTCGGCCCTTCCGGCTGCGGCAAGACCACGCTGCTCAATATCATCAGTGGTTTCCTGTCGCCCAGCGAGGGTGACGTGGCGATCGGCGATAGCGACATGACCCGAGTGCCAGTGAATCGCCGCCCCACGGCGATGATCTTTCAGAATCTGGCGCTCTTCCCGCTGATGAGCGTCTACGAGAACATCGAATTTGGTCTGGAAGTCCGCGGTATCGATCGACGACGACGACGCCAGAAAGCGGACGAGCTGCTGGCCCTGGTGGCGTTAGAGGGCAGTGGCCACAAGCCGGTCGGCGATCTGTCCGGTGGCCAGAAACAGCGGATTGCCATTGCTCGGGCGCTGGCGGTCGAACCTCGTGTGCTGCTGCTGGACGAGCCGCTATCGGCGCTGGACCTCAAACTGCGACAGCACATGCGTACGGAGCTCAAGGCGATCCAGCGCAAGACCGGCATTACCTTCATCTATATCACGCATGACCAGGGTGAGGCGTTGACGATGTCGGATCGTGTCGCCGTGATGTCGGCGGGGCGCATCGAGCAGGTCGCCGACCCTGCGACGCTCTATCGCCAGCCGGCCAGCGATTTCGTGGCCAGCTTCGTCGGCGAAAACAATCGCTTCAGCGGGCGTGTCATGAAAATCGACGGGGATACGGTGACGCTGGACGCCAGCCTGACGGTCCCGGTCGCCGGGCGCGCGATTGCCGGCACCGATGCCCTGACGGTGGGCGCGCCTGCCACGCTCTACGTACGCCCGGAGCAGTGGCGTGTCGGTGCGGCGGATGACACGCGCCTGCCACTGGCCGGTGTGATCGAGAACGAGCACTTCGAGGGTGCCTGGCTGACACTCGACGTCGCGCTGGCACAGGGGCCCAGGGTTCGCGTTCATGTTGCGCAGTCGACCGCGCAGGAGTCTCCCGACTTGTCACTGTCGGCCGGGATGTCGTGTCGCCTGGACTACACGCCTGCACGGGCGATCGTCCTGCCCGCCGAAGTGGGGGAGGAAGTTGGCGAGGAGGGTGCCCATGTGGCGACAACTGTGTGACCGTTTCGGTATGCCGCTAGGCATGGCGGTCGTCGCGCTGATGGGGATCTGGCTGATTCTCATGGTGCTGCTACCTCAGTGGCAGATGATCGACTACTCGCTGCATCCGTCGCTGTTACCGGCGGAGCAGGGCGGCGAGAAGGATGTGTGGACCCTGGCCAATTACGCGACGTTCTTCCAGAACGAGATCCATCTCTCGATTTTCTTCAAGACCATCTGGTCGAGCGTGCTGGTTACGGCGCTGACGCTGGCGGTCAGCTATCCGCTGGCCTACTACCTGGCCAAGGTCGCCCGGCCCGGTCAGGCGGCACTCTGCCTGTTGCTGCTGATCATTCCGTTCTGGATCAACGAGATTCTGCGGACGTTCGCTTGGTACATCATCTTTGCCTTCCGCGGGCCGTTGAACGAACTGCTCTTCGCGCTGGGCTTGATCGACCGGCCGATCCGATTTCTCAACGGCGACATCGGCGTACTCGTCGGGATGGTCTATGCCTATATCCTGTTCATGGTATTTCCGCTCTACAACGCCATCGAAAGCCTTGACCGCAACCAGATACGTGCGGCGCGTGACCTTGGCGCCGGCTGGATCCGCACGCACCGGCGAATCGTGATTCCCCACGCCAAGCCGGGTATTGCCACCGGTTGCATCATGACCTTCATGCTGGCGGCCGGCAGCTATGCGGTGCCGGCGCTGCTGGGGGCGCCCGGCAGTCGCTGGTTTACGCAGATCATCTACAACTGGTTCTTCGAGGGGGGAGACTGGAACCAGGGCGCGGCCTACGCCTTTCTGCTGCTGGCGCTATGTATCGTGTTCGTCACGCTGGTGATGCGGCTGTTCAAGGTCGGTCTCGGCGATATCGCCAGGTAGGGAGAGAACCCATGAATGCTTCACGTTGGTTGTCATTGGGCCTCAGAGCCTATCTGGTGATCTTCTTTGTCTACCTGTTCCTGCCGCTGGTGATCATGGCGGCCGCGACCTTCAACGCCAGCCGGTTTCCCACGGTGACGCCCTGGACCGGTACGACTCTGCAGTGGTTCTCGGCGCTGTGGGCCGACGGTGGCATGTGGGATGCACTGTTCAACAGCGCCGTGGTCGCGGTCGGGGTGCTCTGTCTGGCGGTACCGATCGGTGTTGCCAGTGCCCTGTTTCTGACCACCGTCGAAGGCCGCGGCAAATCGTTCGTCTATGCGCTGATTCTCTCGCCGCTGCTGACGCCGGGCGTGATCATCGGTATCTCGACGCTGATCTTCTGGCGTGGCTGGGGACTCAACGGCGGCATCGTGCTGACGGTCATCGCGCAGAGTGCCTTTATTGCCGCTTACGTGATGCTGATGGTCACGGCGCGGCTGCAGCGCTTCGATCGCACGCTTGAACGGGCCGCCCTCGACCTCGGCGCGAGCCAGTGGCAGATGTTTCGGCGGGTCCTGTTGCCGTATCTGCGACCGGCGATCCTGTCGGCGGCGGTGCTGGCCTTCCTGCAGTCCCTGGAGAACTACAACACCACGCTATTCGTCGCCGGCTACGACACCACGCTGACGCTCTATATCGCGTCCAAGGTCCGCACCGGGTTGACCCCGGCGGTCAATGCCCTGGCGCTGATCATGATTCTGTTCACGGTCGCGATGGCCATGGTCTACGAGATCAAGAGGCGGCGCGAGGCGCGTCTGGCCGTCGCACGGCTCGCGGTTACTGATGAGTCAGCCTGACCAGGCGATGGCGCAGCTCGGGATCGAACAGGCCTCGGCTGCGCATTTGCGCGCGCTGCAGGGCCTCGTCGTAGTGCAGGCGGCTATCCACGACCCGCAGCCAGCCCTGCTGCTCGAGCGTCTCCAGCATGCCGGAGAACAGTCGCTTGTCGAAGAACTCCGGGGCATTGAGGCCCGATAGCAGGGTCAGACGCTCGGCCAGCTGTCGACTGTGCTCCTCGAGTGTCTCACGGCTGAGCTCGCCGCTGGGGTAGCGCAGCAGCGACGCGAGCAGCAGATAGACACGTTCCAGTGTCGGCTGTACCGGCTGCCCCAGCAGGCGGAGATGTTCGCTGGCGGCGAGATGGCCCGGCTGACGACGCCAGCCTTTGTCTCCCGGCTTGAGCAGCGACTCCGAGGCCAGCACCTCGAGTGTCGCGGACAAGCGAGCCCGTGAATCGGCAGGCGGCGAGAAGTGCAGCTCACGCGACAGCAGCGGCCAGGCGGGCGTCAGCAGGGCATCGAGGTCGTCCAGCGTGAAGGTGGCATTGTTGCGGAAGGCAAAGGCCACCAGGCCGAAATGCATGAACAGATGCAGCGCGTTGTTGCGGTACCAGGTCAGCAGCGTGGCCTGCTCGGGACGGGCGCTGATCAGTTCCCCCAGCGCTTGCGGCTGGCGGTCGACGAACCCGAGTTCGATGGCCTGTTCGATCCAGCTTTCCGGCGTTCCCGATGGCAGTTGGCAGTGCTCGCTGCCGGGGAGAGCTCGCTGCAGGCGTACCAGCAGGGCGATGTGATGGCTTAGCAGGTCGGATTCGATCGTGTGGTGGGGCGTGGCCAGCAGTGTCATGGCGACCAGAGAGATCGCATTGAGCGTGGCGGCATCGTTGATTCGCTGTGCCAGTGTCTCGCCAAGCTTTGGGACCGCGTCTTCCAGCCAGGCCGGGCGTTCCGTGTGGCGCTGTTGTTGCCACCCTGGCGCCGTGGCTTCGAGGAAACCTGCCAGCGACAACGGCTCACCGACGCTGACGGCAACGCGACCGTGAGGGTCTCGCAGGTGCCGAAGGGCACCCAGCAGATCCAGTGGCGACTCTTTCTTCTTGCCGCCGCCGCGCAGTTCGCGCAGGTAGGCGTTGCTCTCCAGCACTTTCTCGTAGCCGATATAGACCGGCACGAAAGCCACGTCTCGCGTGGCATCGCGGGCGAAGGAGCGCAGCGTCATCGCCAACATGCCGGGGCGCGGCGAGAGCATGCGCCCGGTTCTCGAGCGACCGCCCTCGATAAAGTACTCAAGGGGATGGCCGCGAGCGATCAGGCGGTGAAGATATTCGTTGAACACGGCGGCATAAAGGCGGTTATCGCGAAAACTGCGGCGCAGGAAAAACGCACCACCACGCCGCAGCAGCGGGCCGACCAGCGGCATGTCGAGATTGCGCCCGGCCGCGATGTGCGGCGGCATCAACCCCTCGCGGTACAGAACGTAGGAGAGCAGCAGATAGTCGACATGGCTGCGATGGCAGGGGACATAGATCAGCGTCCGGTCGCCGGCGATCGCCTTGACTGCCTCGAGACCGTAAACGTCGACCCCGTCGTAGAGGCGATTCCAGAGTCGCTTGAGCAGCTCGTAGAGGAAGCGCAGCACCGGGTAGGACATGTTCGAGGCGATTTCGCGCGCATAGCGCTCGGCACGACGGCGCTCGCGCTCGGGCGTTGTAGCGTTCTGGGCGGCGGCCTCGGTGATCGCGCTGCGTACCGATCGGCTGTCGATCACGCCGCGCATCAGGGTGCGGTGGTGCGAAATGTCCGGGCCCAGCACACGGGCGCGAACGCGTCGGAAGTGCACGCGTAGCACACGAGCCACCTTGCGTTCGCCAAGCGCCGCGGCGGGGTCGTCTATCAGCGGGCGTAGCTGAATCGGTGCGCCGAAGTGGACTTCCAGATTGCGGCCGTTGATGGCGATCGAGAGCAGTCGCCGCAGGCGACCGCTCCAGGCCCAATCGTCGGCGGCGAGCATTTTCCAGAAGCCGAAGTCCTTGCCCGGAGCGCGGCTCCAGAAGACGCTCACGGGAACCAGCTGTGCATCCAGCGTCGTGTCGCCTGCCAACGCGTCCAGCACTTGTTGCAGCGTCGATGTCGCCGGGCGGCTGCGCCGACGGGGGCGCGGCAGCGCGAGGCAGCCGGGGAGGGTGACCTCGCCGAGTCGATATTGCGCTGCCGCGCGCGGTAGCCCGAGATCGCGAGTCAGCCGGTCGAGCGCGATCTCGTCGCTTAGCGCGGGGTGGGCGATAACGTATAGCGTCGGCCGCGAGGCCTCGAGGGGTGCCGGGTCCGGCTCGACCAGGCGGAACGCGAGCCAGCGTCCGAGCGCCTTGCTGGCCAGCTGCCGCCAACCTTTCTGAAGACCGAGCAATACCGACATCGACACGGATTCCCTGCAAATGCCCGAGTATAGCGGTGTCGTCCAGCGGCGGTGAAATCCTGCGTCGCGGTCGGCCGTTGAGGGCGATATCGATCGAGGCCGGTGACGCGCAGCAGCGACTTTCCTTGCGGCGGGAAACATGCGTCAATCGGGGGCCTCAAGGAGGTAGGCGCAGGATGCAAGCGACGTGGCGAGAGGGAAACCGGTTCGAGCTGCTGCCGGAGGGCAAGCGGTTCTGGCCGGCCATGCGAGAGGCGATCGAGACGGCTCGGAGATTTCTCTGGATCGAGCTTTACCTGATGGAGTCGGGGGCACTTGCCGACCGCTTCATTGGCTTGCTACAGGCGGCGGCTGCCCGAGGGGTTGAGGTCAAGCTGGTACTCGATGGTCTTGGCAGTCTGGCGCTCTCACGCCACGATCGCCAGCGTCTGCGAGCGGCGGGCGTTGAGCTGCGCTTCTTCAATCCGCTGGCAGTGACGCGTCTGGGGGGCAACCTGATGCGTGATCACCGCAAGCTGGTCATCGTCGATGGCGAGCTGGCCTTTACCGGTGGTTTCGGCATTGTCGATGAGTTCATCGATGCCTGGTATGAAGTCGCGGTGCGGATTCGCGGACCGGTGGTGGCAGATTGGATGCGCCTGTTCGCTGACGTCTGGGATTCGCCGTTGACGCGACACGGGCGCCGGCGCAGTCGGCTGGCCCGCCAGATTTCGCCGGCGTCCGCGCTAGCCCCGGCGGCCTATCCCGGTATGCGCGGACGGGCGATCTCAGGGCGCGGTCACCGCTATCAGGCCATCCGCCTCTCGCTACAAGGGCGGGTGTCCACGGCGCGCGAGCGACTCTGGCTGTGTACGCCCTACTTCGTGCCGACCTTCAGTCTGCGACTGGCGCTGGCGCGTGCTGCCCGGCGCGGCGTCGATGTGCGTCTGCTGCTGGCGGGCGGTCATCACGATCACCCGGGGGTGCGCTATGCCGGTCAGCGTTTCTATGGCCGGCTGCTCAAGGCGGGAGTCAAGATCTACGAGTTCCAGCCCAACTTCATTCATGCCAAGTTCAGCGTGGCCGATGACTGGGTCTCGCTCGGCTCGTGCAACTTCGACCACTGGAGTCTGCAGTGGAATCTCGAAGCGAACCAGGAGATCGAGCACACCGGATTTGCCAATGATGTCGCCGAGCTGTTCGAACGCAACTTCGCGGCCAGCCGGCGGATCGATGCCGAGGCGTGGGCGAAACGTCCCTGGTGGCAGCGTATCCGGGAGTGGGGCTTCGGTACGCTTAACGCCTGGGTGACTCGTTTGAAGTGACTCGTTTGAAGAGACTCGTTCGAAGTGAAGGTCATGACGGAAAGAGTCGTGTGACATGAATCGCGCCCGAGAGGCCGTCGCGAGATCAGGTCACGGGCGCCGAACCGGCGCCCGTGACCTCAGCGTTTGCCGCGGCGGCGAGATGTCGATTTCGACTTGCCACTGGCGCCTTTCGGTTTGCCCTTGGCCGCGCCCTTCGGCGGTTCGGGCGGTACGCGGAAGTGCAGATAGAGGTCCAGTGTCAGTTCCGGGAGCTGGGCGGCGAGCGCTGAGAACTGAGTATCCTCGGCAATCATCTCGGCCAGTTCGGGCTCGTCGTCGAACAGTCCCGAGAGTGCCATGAATGGCAGCAGGAGAGCGGCGACATGTGCCTCGTCCTGGGCGAACCAGGCGGCCTCGTCGAGAAAGACGCCTTGCATGAAGCCGGCACACCAGTCCTCGATCGCGGCGGCCATGTCGCCGTCGTCATCCAGTTCGCTGTCGAAGGGCAGCTCGAGCCAGTGGCCACGCTCCAGGATGCTGGCAGCGTTGGTCTTCAGCGCTTCGAACAGACCGAGAATCTCGTCACGTTCGGCGGTGTCCTGGAAGGGGGGCTCCCCTTCGAAGAACTCGGCGATCCACTGTTTCGGCGCTATCTCTGTCGGGGCGACTGCTAGGGCGACCAAGTAGCCGTGCGCGCCGATGACGTCGGGCACGGTCTCCTCGAGACGCTCCGAATTCAGGTAGTCGTCGAGTCGCGCGAGGGCGTCGTCGTCCAGGGGCGGCTGGCTATCGATGGCGTCGTCCGGCTCTTCCGACATGGGGGCTCCGAAGTGTGGGGTCGACGGGCTGGACGCCCGTGCTTGCTGGCGGCATTCTAGCACTCCATGACCCATTCGCATTCCTCTTCTCTTGCCCCTGCGCTGGGCGTCAGCGATATCGCCGCGCTGGAGGCGATGTCCGACGCTGGACTCGAGGCGCATCTCGTGCAGCGCGCCGAGGCGGCCTGGCGGTTGGCGCAGTCGCTGCATCCTGCGCTACCGCACCCGGCGATATGGTTCGATCTGCGCGGACGTAGCGCCGGCCAGGCGCATCTGCAGCGCGGCGGACTACGCTTCAATCGCACGCTGCTGCGCGAGAATCGGCAAGCGTTCATGGACGAGATCGTGCCTCACGAAATGGCGCACTGGCTGGTCTTTCATCTCGAGAACGGCACCCGCGCTCGCCCGCACGGGCGCGAGTGGCAGGCCGTGATGCGCCAACTCTACGGTCTGGCACCGGTGGTGACTCACCGCTTCGATGTCTCTCGGGCCAGCCCCATGCCCTATCGGTATCGCTGCCGCTGCGAAACGCCGCACTATTTCACTGCCCGTCGGCATGCGCAGGCGCGGCGCGGCAGTCACTATCGCTGTCGTCGCTGCCGCGGGCGGCTGATTTTCGAGCGCCTCGAGGCGCGTGCCTGAGCGTTCTGGTGACGGTGGCCGGTCTGGCTGAGACGAAGGTCTAATAGGGGGGCACCGGCGCCGCCGTTATATGCTGGTGGCCTGTTATGCCGCTCTGCTATCGCATTGAGTCGGCTGGGCTTTCATTGCCGTGCCGGCCTATCGGGCACGGTCTCAGGGAGACTGGAGCATGAGCGAACAGCAGCGCGTCTATCCCGTCGACGAAGAGCTGGCGGCCAAGGCCTGGGTCGATCGTGAACGTTACGAGAAGCTCTATCGCCAGTCGGTGGATGATCCCGAGACGTTCTGGGGCGAGCAGGCCAAGAGCCTCGATTGGGTCACGCCGCCCTCACGGATCAAGAATACCTCTTTCGCGTCATCCAACGTCGATATCCGCTGGTTCGAGGATGGCGAGCTCAACGTCGCCTACAACTGTCTCGATCGCCACCTGGAAACGCGCGGCGACCAGCCGGCGATCATCTGGGAAGGAGACGACCCCAATGACGACAAGGTCATTACCTACCGCGATCTGCACGCCCAGGTCTGTCAGCTAGCCAACGGACTCAAATCGCTGGGGATCGGCAAGGGTGATACCGTCACACTTTACATGCCGATGGTGCCCGAGGCGGCGGTGGCCATGCTGGCCTGCGCGCGTATCGGGGCGATTCATTCGGTGGTCTTCGGCGGTTTCTCGCCGGATGCGCTGGCCGGCCGCATCGTCGACTCCGGCTCGCGCGTTGTCATCACGGCGGATGAATCCGTGCGTGGCGGCAAGCAGGTGCCGCTCAAGGACAACGTCGATGCCGCGCTCACGCGTGATGGCACCGACGTGGTCGAGACAGTTCTGGTGGTCAAGCGTACCGACGGTGAAATCGAGTGGCACGACAGCCGTGATCGCTGGTTTCACGAGCTGGTCGAGGCACAGTCAACGACCTGTCCGGCGGAGACCATGAACGCCGAGGACCCGCTGTTCATTCTCTACACTTCCGGATCGACCGGGACGCCGAAGGGATTGAAGCACACCTCCGGCGGCTACCTTCTCTACGCCGCGCTGACCCACCGTCTGGTGTTCGACTATCACGATGGCGAGGTTTACTGGTGCGCCGCCGATATCGGCTGGATTACCGGCCACAGCTATATCCTCTACGGGCCATTGGCCAACGGTGCGACCACGTTGATGTTCGAGGGGGTGCCGACCTACCCGGATCATGGCCGCATCGGCCAGATCGTCGACAAGCATGATGTCGCGATTCTCTACACCTCGCCGACGGCAATTCGTTCATTGATGGCGCATGGCGAGCACATCATGGATGACAGCCGCCGCGATTCGCTGCGCGTACTGGGTACGGTGGGCGAGCCGATCAACCCCGAAGCCTGGGACTGGTTCTATCGGGTCATCGGCAAGTCGCGCTGTCCGATCATGGATACCTGGTGGCAGACCGAGACCGGCGGGCACATGATCACGCCGCTACCCGGGGCGACCGCTCTCAAGCCGGGCTGTGCCACCAAGCCGTTCTTCGGCGTTCAGCCGGCGCTGTTCAGCAACGAGGGCAAGACGCTCGAGGGCGCGACCGAAGGCAACCTCGTGATCCTCGACTCCTGGCCTGGCCAGGCGCGTTCGATCTGGAACAATCACGAACGTTTCGTCCAGACCTATTTCTCCACCTATGAAGGCGTCTACTTTACCGGCGATGGCTGTCGTCGCGATGAGGATGGCGACTACTGGATCACCGGGCGCATCGATGATGTGCTCAACGTTTCCGGGCATCGCATGGGCACCGCTGAGATCGAGTCCTCGCTGGTCGCACACGAGAGCGTGGCGGAGGCGGCGGTCGTTGGCTATCCGCACGACATCAAGGGGCAGGGCATTTACGTGTATGTCACCTTGAACGATGATGTCGAGCCGTCCGATGATCTGAAGCAGGCGCTCAAGCAGTGGGTACGCAAGGATATCGGGCCCATCGCGACGCCGGATTTCATACAGTGGGCCCCCGGGCTGCCCAAGACGCGTTCCGGCAAGATCATGCGTCGTATCCTGCGCAAGATCGCCGCCAACGAGTGCGATGGCCTGGGAGACACCTCGACATTGGCCGATCCCAGTGTGGTCGAGGATCTAATCGACAATCGCTATCTGAAGTCCTGATGGTGCGACCTGAAAGGATCGCCTTTTGGCAACGGTAGGAGAGGTAACGCAACAACTAAATGACTAGAACTATGTTGAGATAAACGCCGTTTTCTCTAGCCTGAATCGGCCACGATTATCGTTCGGTTGTCTTGAAAGACGCTGACCTCCCGGTACTTATCGTGCCACTCCAACGGGAGGGAAGCACGCCAGCTTTCCAGGACGACCGAACTTTTTTACGTCTGTTTTCGCGGGGTTTTTCAGGCGTGTTGGAAAGATTTCGCGGGCAATGACTTGAGGCTTGGGAATCCTTCTTCGCATGGGGTAACATGCCGATAATAACGAGTTGAACCATCTTGTCCGGATGGCCACATCCAGCCACCATTATTGGCGGACATCCCGACAGTGCCGGAGGAGATTCAATGGCTTTTGCCCAGAAATTCATCGTCGCCGATGACCACCCACTCTTCCGGGCGGCGCTCAATCAGGCGCTGAGACAGGTGTCGCCGCAGGCTGAGATCGTCGAGGCGGACACCATGGAGGCGACGACGGAGGTAGTGACGCGTCACCCCGATGCCGATCTGATCCTGCTGGATCTGCACATGCCGGGCGCACATGGCTTTTCCGGGCTGATTCAGCTGCGGGGACAGATGCCCGACATTCCGGTCACCGTGGTGTCGGGAAGCGAGGAGCTCGATGTCGTGCGTCGCGCCATCGACTATGGCGCCTCCGGGTTCATTCCCAAGTCGGCGTCGTTGGATACTATCGCCGAAGCGATTGGCGAAGTGCTGAACGGCGAAGTCTGGCTGCCGTCAGAGATGGCGGATGCCATGGGCGAAGGCAGCGAGGAAGATGCTCGCTTCGCCGAAGCGATCGCCTCGCTGACGCCGCAGCAGTTTCGCGTGCTGAACATGCTGACGGAAGGCCTGCTCAACAAGCAGATCGCCTACGAGCTCAACGTCTCGGAGGCGACCATCAAGGCGCACGTAACGGCTATCCTGCGCAAGCTGGGCGTGCACTCGCGCACTCAGGCCGTCATTGCCGCGCAAAAGTTGGAGATCGATCCGCCCAAGGTGACGGACGACTGAGTCTGATGATGCCGAGCGTGCCGATACGGTATCAGGCGTGCTCGCGCTTCTCTGCAGGCCGCCGGTTGCGTGTCGACACGGCGGCTTTTTCATGGCTGCCGACCAGCTCATGGAGCGTGGCCTGCGGCTGTCTGGCCGCTCCCATCCGACGCAGTCTCACCGCCAGCAGGCAGAGTTCGACGCTGGCAAACAGCAGCAGGCTGTAACCCGCCAGTTCGGTCATCTCCTCGGCCGCATCCTTCACGACGCGAAGATAACCGTCGCCCATCAGCGCCTGCCACATCTCGCTGCGGCCATAGAGACGGGAAAACAGGTAGGTGGTCAGGAAGCCCCCGGCAAAGAGCCCGAAGCCGAGACTGTTCGAGAACAGGCGGAATTCGGACGCGAAAGCTTTGTGGCGAATGATGGAGATGGCCAAGGTGGGCACGACAATCAGGGCCACCAGGCACTGCCAGGCGCCGTCGAAGGCGTAGATATCCAGCCAGCTGTCATTCTCGCGCACGAACGAGGCGGCGAAGAATGCCCAAAGCAATAGACTGGTGGTCCGCATGACCTGCAGACGCTGCCGAATCACCAGCATCAGCACGGCGGAGAGAAACAGCATGGCAGCCTGGGATATCTCGGTCAGCGAGGTTTCGGTCAGGTTGGGACCGCCCGGGTGCATGACGTCGATCTGCAGGGTCGCCTGCATGAGACCGGCCAGCAACAGGATATACAGGACGCCGCGCAGTGCGACCGTCCTGACAGGTAGGGAGAGCATGATGGTTTCCTGCAGAAATTGATAGCCCGCTAAGATTATCATGCTTAAGTTCGTTAAGAAACGCTGTTCCTGGACGGATTTAATTTTCTTTTAATAATCAGCGAGTAAAGACCTGCCTAGTGAGACGTGGTTGGCGGTTGGGATAGGTGAGTGGCTGATGTCTTCAAGCGGATGGCCGATTACGCCGACTCCGGGGCGCGAGAGCGCTGGGCTTCTTCCTCCAGCCAGTCGTGGATCGCACGCACGCGGCGGTCGTCGAGCGCGCCCTGCTGGAAGACCAGACCGTAGCGTTTGCCGGTTGCTACGGAACCCGGGAAAGGGGCAATCAGCCGGCCGCTGGCCAATTCGTCGCCGATCAGCGTGCGTCGGGCGATGGCAACGCCCATCCCGGCGATCGCGGCTTCCACGGTCAGCTGGTTGCGATTGAAGGTATAGCCGCGACGCACGTTGACCTGATCGCCGCCAATCGCTTGCAGATAGTGCTCCCATTCGGCGTAGTCGTGGCTGCCGCGCCAGGCGGTGACGTCATGAAGCAGCGGATAGTATCCGAGCGCTTCCGGATGCGTGAGCGGTGGTCGACGGCGCAGCAGCTGCGGCGAGCAGACCGCGAAGATCTCCTCGTCGATCAGCGGTGTCATCTGCAGTCCCGGATAGTGACCGTCGTTGAGATCGATCGCCAGATCGAAGCCGCCATCCAGCAGAGAGAGGTTGCTATCCTCGGCGCTGACGTGGAGCTCAATGTCCGGAAAACGTGCCTGCAGACGCGGCAGTCGGGGCATCAGCCACTTGGCCAGGAAAGAGGGCAGGCAGCGCAGCCGCAGTACGCCACTCATCACGCCGCCGCGCAGGCGGTCCACCTCCAGGCCGACTGCGTCATAGGCCTCGGCGACCACGCCAGCGAGACGCTCACCTTCTTCGGTCAATGCCAATTGGCGCGGCAGGCGCCGAAACAGACGAAAGCCGAGTCGCTCTTCGAGCTGTTTGATCTGTTGGCTGACGGCACCGGTGGTGACGTGCAGCTCCTCGGCCGCTCGCGTGAACGACAGGTGGCGGGCGCTGACGGCGAACACCTTCATCCAGGCGTGCGTCTGGGCATTAAGTGATTGCGGCATGGTTTAGATAGACTAAAAGCCCCGGCAGATATTATCGATTGTTCCCGGTGTAACCGGCGACCACACTGAAGTCAAACTACATCTGATACCTGTTTCGAGAGCGACCTCGGCGGGTGATCCTGCGACATTTGGAGTCGTCCCATGACTTTCAGCGTGTTCGACCTGTTCAAGATCGGCATTGGCCCTTCCAGCTCGCATACCGTCGGGCCGATGCAGGCGGCCCATGACTTCGTGGCCGACCTGCGCGAGCGCGGATTGCTGAACGCGGTCACGCGCGTCCACGTCACGCTCTACGGTTCGCTCTCCGCGACCGGGCGGGGTCACAACACTGACCAGGCCGTGCTTGGCGGGTTGATGGGGGAGCGCCCACTGACGGTTGACCCCGATGACCTGGCGCTCAGGCTGGCGGCGCTCGAGCGTGACGGCGAACTCGTGTTGGCGGGCGTCCATGCGGTCACCTTCCAGGCCGAGCGGGATATTCTGTGGTGCGACGAAATCCTCTACTATCACACCAACGCGCTGCGGATCGTTGCCTACGACGGTGACGCCGTGCTCTTCGACAACACCTACTACTCGGTGGGTGGCGGTTTCGTCGTCGATGCCGAGCAGGCGCATGAGCGCGAGTCGGCGACGCCGGCGGTAGCGCTGCCCTATGCCTTTCGCAACGCCGAGGAACTGCTCGCCATCTGCCGGCGCGAGTCGATGTCGATCAGCGATGTGATGCTGGCCAACGAGGGAGCCTGGCGCAGCGAACGCGAGACTCGCGACGGGCTCTGGCGTATCTGGGAGGCAATGAAGGCCTGTGTCGACAGTGGGCTCGATCAGCAAGGCGTGCTGCCGGGCGGGCTCAATGTGCGTCGGCGGGCGCCCGGCCTCTATCAACGGCTGCAGGCGCTGGACGAGGAGAAAAGCCTGATCGCCAGCACGTTTTCGGCGATGGACTGGGTCAACCTCTTCGCGCTGGCCGTCAACGAGGAGAACGCCGCCGGCCGTCGCATGGTGACGGCGCCGACCAATGGGGCGGCTGGCATCGTGCCGGCGGTGCTTCACTACTACATGAAGTTTCAGCCTGATGCCTGCGAGAAGGATGTGGTGCGCTTCCTGCTTGCTGCCGGTGCCATCGGCATCCTGTGCAAGACCAATGCGTCCATCTCCGGCGCTGAAGTCGGCTGCCAGGGCGAGGTCGGTTCGGCCTGCGCCATGGCAGCGGCGGGACTGGCGGAGCTGATGGGCGGGACGCCGGCGCAGGTGGAAAACGCCGCAGAGATCGGACTCGAGCACAATCTGGGGCTGACCTGCGATCCGATCGCCGGCCTGGTGCAGGTGCCCTGCATCGAGCGCAATGCCATCGCCTCGGTCAAGGCGATCAACGCGGCGCAGATGGCACTGCGCGGCGATGGCGAGCATTTTGTCTCGCTGGACAAGGTGATTCGGACCATGCGCGACACCGGTCGCGACATGCAGGACAAATACAAGGAGACTTCGCGCGGCGGCCTGGCGGTGAACACGATCGAGTGCTGACGCCGGCGACACTTCGGCGCCGGGCGCGATTCCGGTCAACGGGGAGGTCGAATGACGGTAACGGGGAAGAACGGCAACGCGAGATAACGACAACACTGACAGCCTGTGCCAATATCGATTTTCTTCATTGGAGCGCGTCGTGCCAAGGCAAAGAAGACGATAAGGGCAAGGGAAATGAGCGAAGATAGTTGCATTGTCCGTCACTTCAGTCACTACGGGGAGCTATCGCAGAATGACAAGCAGCTGCTGATCGAACTCGAGGAGAGTCCGACCCAGGTCAAGGCTGATCACATCCTGTGGCAGGAGGGCGATAGTGCCAAAGAGTTCTGTACGCTGAGACGCGGTTGGGCCTACTCCTTCCGCCATATGGAAGACGGCTCGAGGCAGATTCTCGAGATCTATCTACCGGGCGATATCATCGGCCTGCGAGAGTTTGCCTTCCGCGAGCGTCTCACCGGCGTCGCCATGCTGGAGGATGGCGTTATCTGCCACTTTCCGCATCGCCGGCTGATCAATATCTTTCGCGAGTCGTTGACGCTTTCCGCGATCTTTTTCGCGGTCTCCTCGCACCAGCAGGCGCTGTTGACCGAACGTCTGGTCAATCTGGCCCGGCGCAGCGCGCGCCAGCGCCTGGCGCACATGATCTACGAGATGTTCGTGCGTCTCGAGCGAACCAAGGCGAGAGACGGCAACAGCATGCGACTGCCGCTGTCGCAGCAGCACCTCGGCGATGCGCTGGGGCTCTCGTCGGTGCACGTCAGTCGTACGTTGACGGCGTTTCGCGAGGAGGGGCTGGTACTACGATCGCGACAGCGCATCGAACTGCCCGACCCCGCGGCGCTGGCGCGCGAGGCGGAGTTCGGGGATGCCTATCTCAACGATGGCATCGACCACTTTTTCAACGGTTTCCACACCTGACGCGCTCATCACTGGCGGACCGAGTCGTCGCGTCCGCCAGGGGCCTCGTTGGCGCCTGGCCGGTTCTCAGGCGGTGCCCGGCGACTCACTCGCCGATTCGATAATCCTTCCGCTGTCGGCTGGGCGTGTCATCGTCGGTGTCGACCAGAGCGCGATCGCTTCCGGTAGCCGTTCGACCAGAAAGTCGACCAGTAGCCGTATCTTCGATGACAGCTGGCGGTGCCGCGGATAGACCGCCCACACCGCAGTATCCGTCAGCTGGTAGCGGTCGAGTACGGAGATCAGCTCGCCACGCTCCAGCGCGCCTTTCACGTAGTAGTCCGGCAACTGTGCCAGGCCGATGCCCTTGCGCGCGGCATCCAGGAGTGCCGGCCCCGAGTTGCCACGCCAGTTGCCCGAGACGCGGACTTCCCGCTGTTGCCCCTCCACGTCGAACAACCAGCTGTCGCGCGAACCGATCAGGCAGTTGTGGTGCGCAAGCTCCGAGAGGCTATGCGGTGCCGGCAGACGCTGAAAATAGTCCGGCGAGCCGACAATGTACTCGAGCCGTCGGCAGAGCCGACGCGACAGCAGGCTGGAGTCGCGCAGCACGCCCATGCGGATAGCGATATCGAAGCCCTCGTCGATCAGTTCCACCGTGCGATTGGTGAAGTGCAGGCGGACGTCGAGCTGCGGATACTGGCGATGGAAATCGTTGACCAGCGGGGCGATATAACGCTCGCCGAATGTCGTCGCGCAGCTGATCGCCAGACGCCCCTGCGGTTGCGACTGCAGCGCGTTGAGGGTCGTCTCCGCGTCTTTCAGACCGTCGAGCAGCGCCCGGCAGTGCTCATAGTAGATGGTGCCGCCATCGGTCAGCCGAATCTGGCGCGTCGTGCGGTAGAGCAGCGGTGTGCCCAGCTGCTGTTCGAGCTGGCTCACGAGGCGGCTGACGTGGGAATTGGAAACCTTCAGCGATTCGGCGGCGCGGGAGAACGTCCCCAGCCGGACCACGGCGACGAAGGCCTCGATACCGTCGAGGCGAGACATGCGGGGCTCCTGAATTATTGCTGTGGAGCAATAATCATGTGTCATTTTGCGGGTTTATTGCCAAGGGGTGAAAGCCTAGACTAACGGAAATCGGCGGTCATGCCACGTGCGTCTGGCAGACAGGCCGAGTCGATAACGCAAGCCTTACTGGAGATTCGATAATGAAATCCCGTGCCGCCGTCGCCTGGGAAGCAGGCAAGCCGCTCTCTCTGGAAGAGATTGACGTACAAGGCCCCAAGGCCGGTGAAGTGCTGGTGCGCATGGTCGCTACCAGCGTCTGCCACACCGATGCCTACACGCTCTCCGGCAAGGACCCGGAAGGGCTCTTCCCCTCCATTCTCGGCCATGAAGGGGCCGGTATCGTCGAGGAAGTCGGCGAGGGCGTCAGCGATCTCAAGCCCGGCGATCATGTCATTCCGCTCTATACGGCCGAATGCGGCAAGTGCAAGTTCTGCCTTTCCGGCAAGACCAACCTGTGTGGCGCGGTGCGCGCAACCCAAGGCAAGGGCCTGATGCCGGACGGTACCACGCGCTTCTCCAAGGACGGCAAGTCGCTGCATCACTACATGGGGACGTCGACCTTCTCCGAGTACACCGTGGTGCCGGAAGTCTCGCTGGCCAAGGTTTCCAAGGAAGCACCGCTGGACAAGATCTGCCTGCTCGGCTGTGGTGTCACCACGGGTATCGGCGCCGTGCTCAACACGGCCAAGGTCGAACCGGGTTCCACGGTTGCCGTCTTCGGTCTCGGCGCAATCGGTCTCGCCGTCATCCAGGGAGCGCAGATGGCCAAGGCCTCGCGGATCATCGCGATCGACGTCAATCCGGACAAGTTCGAGATGGCGCGTCAGTTCGGGGCGACCGAGTTCGTCAACCCGAAAGAGTACAGCGACCCGATCCAGCAGGTGATCGTCGACCTGACCGACGGCGGCGTCGACTACTCCTTCGAGTGTATCGGCAACGTCAACGTCATGCGCTCGGCGCTTGAGTGCTGTCACAAGGGCTGGGGCGAGTCGATCATCATTGGCGTCGCGGGTGCCGGGGAAGAGATTTCCACGCGTCCGTTCCAGCTGGTCACCGGTCGCGTCTGGAAAGGTTCGGCCTTCGGCGGCGTCAAGGGCCGCACGGAACTGCCGGGCTATGTTCAGCGCTATATGGATGGCGAGATCAAGATCGACGAGTTCGTCACTCACGACATGCCGTTCGAGCAGATCAACGAAGCGTTCGAGCTGCTGCATGCCGGCAAGAGCATCCGGACCGTGCTGCACTTCTGATTCCACGCGCCCGGTGCCGCGCGCAAAGCCAGAGCCTCTGACACACGCGCCCGGTGCTGCGCGCAAAGCCAGAGCCTCTGACATATGCGCCCGGTGCTGCGCGCCTATCGTTCGGTATGCCACGGGCTTACGAAAGGCGCCTGATAAGCGCCCGGGCCGCGAGGAAAACGGCGGTTCCGGGCGCCTCGAGTGCACGGGGTCCGGGGCGCTTGAACAGTCAAGGAGAGATCCATGTCGATGAGCGAACAGCTGGAGCTGGTCTCGGCCACCAAGAGCTTTGGGGGGTGGGTCAAGCGCTACAAGCACTACTCGCGGGCGTTGGACTGCGAGATGATCTTCGCAATCTATCTGCCGCCGCAGGCCGAGGAAGGGCGTGTCCCGCTGATGTGGTGGCTATCCGGTCTGACCTGCAACGACGAGAACTTCATGCAGAAGGCCGGCGCTCAGCGCACAGCCGCCGAACTCGGCATCGCGATCGTTTGCCCGGACACCAGCCCGCGAGGCCTGGACCTGCCGGGCGAGCATGATAGCTACGATTTCGGCTCCGGTGCCGGGTTCTACCTGAACGCCAAGCGTGAGCCGTGGTCGCAGCACTATCGCATGTACGACTACATCACCGAGGAGCTGCCGTCGGTGGTGCGTCTGCACTTCCCGGTCAACGGCCGCGAGTCGATCAGCGGTCATTCCATGGGCGGGCACGGCGCCCTGGTGCTGGCGCTGCGTCAGCCTGGCCGTTATGCGGCGGTATCGGCGTTCGCGCCGATCGTCAATCCGACGCAGGTACCCTGGGGGCAGAAGGCCTTCGAGAACTACCTCGGTGAGGATGCCGGCCTGCGGACTCAGTACGATGCCTGCGAGCTGGTCGCCAAGGGGTCATCGCGTCAGCCGCTGTTCATCGACCAGGGGGAAGCCGACAACTTCCTAGCCGAACAGCTCAAGCCGGAGCGCCTGGAAGCGGTCTGTGAAGAGCACGATCATCCGCTGACGCTACGTCGTCACCCGGGCTACGATCACAGCTACTTCTTTATCGCCAGCTTCATCGATGACCACCTGCGCTATCACGCCGAGCGTCTTCACGCCAAGCGCTGAGTCGTTGCTCCCCCGCGCCAGGACCTTCGTTCACACGAAGCGCCTGGCGCGTCTGTTTCCGCCCTGCCACGGCTAGCCTTGCCGCGAGTTCTATACGTGAACTCCATACTTGAGCCCGACGCGTGAGCCCTATACATGAGCCCTACACCGCTTCTGCGAGTGCGGGGGCCGCATCCCGATGAAACCAGTGCAGATGCTGGACCTTGACGCCGACGCGCTCGCCGACCTCGAGCGCCAGTGCCTTGAAGGCCTGACGGGTGAGTTCGATCGTCAGGCAGTCGTCGTCGATCCTTGGTGCCTCGCCCGCGCCCCGCGCCGGCGTAACGTCGATGCGATAGCTGCTGCCCAGGGGGTGCACGTGGCGAACGCTAACCTGGCAGGGCAGGTGGCGATCGCGAACGATCTCGATGTCGTGGGGGCGCACGAAGACATCCTGGTTCGTCGCGCGCTTTGTGGTGCCGCCATCGGGGAGCGGTAGTCGCCAGCCGCCGCTCTGGAAGTGGCCCGGCTCGAGCGTGCCGTGCAGGACATTGACGCTACCGATGAAGGTCGAGACGAACGGCGTCGCAGGCGTGTCGTAGATCGCGTCCGGCGTTCCCACCTGCTCGATACGACCCTGATTCATCACCACGATACGACTGGCCACCTCCATCGCTTCCTCCTGATCGTGGGTGACGAACAGGCTGGTCACGTGAAGCTCTTCATGCAGTCGTCTCAACCAGCGGCGCAGCTCCTTGCGGACGTTGGCATCCAGCGCGCCGAACGGTTCGTCCAGTAGCAGATAACGGGGTTCCACCGCTAGCGCACGGGCCAGGGCAATGCGCTGGCGCTGTCCACCCGACAGCTGGGGCGGAAAGCGCCTGGCGAGCCAGTCGAGCTGCACCAGGTCCAGCAGTTCGTGAACCCGGCGGCGGATCTCGGCCTCTGGCGGGCGCTGGGCGCGCGGCCTGACGCGCAGTCCGTAGGCCACATTCTCAAATACGCTCATGTGGTTGAACAGCGCGTAGTGCTGGAAGACGAAGCCGACCTGGCGATGGCGGATCGGCTCCCGGGTCATGTCGCGGCCTTCGAGAAGAATACGGCCGCTGTCGGCGAATTCCATGCCGGCGATGCTGCGCAACAGTGTCGTCTTGCCACAGCCGGAAGGGCCGAGCAGCGCGACCAGTTCACCGTCGTCGATGGCCAGATCGATGCCGTCCAGCGCGGTGAAGTCGGCGTAGCGCTTGGTCAGGTGTTCGACATGAATGCTCATGGTGAGGCGTTCTCCCATTGGCGTTGCTGACGCCATTCGATGATCGACTTGAGGACGAGCGTCACGATCGCCAATCCGGCCAACAGCGTGGCGACCGCGAAGGCTGCGCTGAACTGATACTCGTTGTAGAGAATCTCGACGTGCAGCGGCAGGGTATTGGTGGCGCCGCGGATGTGGCCGGAAACGACCGACACGGCGCCGAATTCGCCCATGGCACGGGCGTTGCAGAGAATGACGCCGTAGAGCAGCCCCCATTTGATGCGCGGTAGCGTGATCGTCCAGAACATTCGCCAGGCACTGGCACCGAGCATGATCGAGGCTTCTTCCTGCTCGGCGCCCTGTGCCTGCATCAGCGGAATCAGCTCGCGGGCGACGAAGGGCAGCGTGACGAACAGCGTGGCCAGCACGATGCCGGGCAGGGCGAAGATGACCGGAAAGCCATGTGTGGTGAACCAGCCGCCGAACCAGCCCTGGCTGCCGAAGATCAGGATGAACACGAGGCCGGCGATGACGGGCGACACCGAAAAGGGGAGGTCGATCAGGGTCGTCAACAGGCTGCGTCCCGGAAACTGGAAACGGGCGATGCACCAGGCGGCGGCAATGCCAAACAGCGTGTTCAACGGCACACAGATCAACGCCGTTATCAGCGTGAGCAGCATCGCATGTCGCGTATAGCGATCGGTGATGGCGTCGAGGTAAGCCTGCCACCCTTCGCGAAAAGCTTCCGCGAGAACCGCAACCAGCGGCAGGATCAGGAAGAGTCCAAGGATCGCCAGGGCGAGGGCGCTCAGCCCGTAGCGGACCCAGGGCACCGATCCGGCATCCGGATGTCGCGGCGCCGGGCGTGAGGCGATCGATATCGTGGTGTTCATGCATCGCTCCTCATTCGCGACCGGTGCGTTTGCGGGTCCACTGCTGCAGGCCGTTGACCACCAGCAACATGACGAAGGCCACGACCAGTGAGGCCAGGGCGATCACCGTCGCGCCCGGATAGTTGTATTGCTCGAGTTTGGTCACGATCAGCAGTGGCACGATTTCGGACTTCATCGGCATGTTGCCCGCGATGAAGATGACCGAGCCGTACTCGCCGAGCCCACGGGCGAAGGCCAGAGAGAAGCCGGTCAGCAGCGCCGGCACCAGCGGTGGCAGCAGCACGCGGCGGAACGTCTGCCAGCGCGACGCGCCCAGACTGGTCGACGCCTCCTCCTGCTGACGATCCAGATCCTGAAGAATCGGCTCCACGGTTCTGACCACGAAGGGCAGGCCGATAAAGATCAGGGCGATGGTGATCCCGAGCGGGGTGAAGGCCACTTGGAGACCGAATTCGGCGAACCAGCGACCCAGCCAGCCATTGGGGGCATAAAGCGTCGTCAGCACGATACCGGCGACGGCCGTGGGCAACGCGAACGGCAGGTCGATCAGCGAATCCCAGAGGCGTTTGCACGGGAGCGGGTATCGCACCAGTACCCAGGCGACCACGAGCCCCATGAACAGATTGAGCAAGGCCGCGGCGAATGCGGTCGAGAAGCTAACGCGAAACGCCGCCATGACGCGGCGGTCCGCGAGTGTCTGCCAGATCCCGCCGAGGCCGAGTTCGGCGGAGCGGGTGACGAGGGCCAGCAGCGGGATCATCACCAGCAGCGAGATGGCAAGGACCGTCACCCCCAGGCTCAGCCCGAAACCGGGCAGCATCGATTGACGTTGGCTCATATCGGTCGTGATTCCCTGATATAGCGGCGAGGTGTGGTGGCGTTCAAGGCTGATAGATCGTGTCGAACACGCCGCCGTCGTCGAAATAGGTCGCCTGCGCCTCGCGCCACCCCCCGAATATCTCGTCGATCGTATGGAGTTCGAGATCGGGGAAACGGGCGATATCCTCGGGGTCCGCTGCCTGCGGGGCGATCGGTCGATAATAGTTGGCCGCGATCAGCTTCTGTGCCTCGGGAGAGTAGAGGTGCTCGAGATAGGCGGAGGCCGCCTCTCGAGCGCTATCGCCCTTGCGTTCGATATTGCCGGAGACCACGGCTACCGGGGGTTCGGTCAGAATGCTGACGGCCGGCACGACGATGTCGAACTGGTCCTCTCCCAGCTCTTCGGTGGCGAGAAACGCTTCGTTCTCCCACGCCAGCAGGACATCGCCCAGCCCTCGCTGTACGAAGGTGTTGGTTGCGCCGCGAGCGCCGGAGTCGAGCACGGGCACATGCTGATAGAGCGTTGCTACATACTGCCTGGCCGCCGCCTGGGCCGACGCGACGTCGTCCGCGTACTGCGGATCGTCAAGCTTGCCGAGATCGCCGAGCTCGCGCTTGAGCACGGCGACCCACGCGGCCAGAAAGTTCCAGCGCGCCCCGCCGGAGGTCTTGGGATTCGGCGTAATGACCTCGATGCCGGGCTTCGTCAGGTCATCCCAGTCCTGGATGTGCTTGGGATTGCCCTTGCGAACCAGAAAGACGATCGTCGAGGTATAGGGAGCGCTGTGATGAGGAAACGCACGTTGCCAGTCTTCGGGAATCTTGCCGGTGCGATCGGCGATGGCGTCGATATCGTAGCCCAGCGCCAGGGTGACGACATCCGCGGGCAGCCCATCGATGACCGAACGCGACTGTCCACCGGAACCGCCGTGGCTCTGTTCCACGGTGACGCTGTCACCCGTCTGTTTCTCGTACCACTGACTGAAGAGCGTGTTGTAGTCCTGATAGAGTTCGCGAGTCGGGTCGTAGGAGGCATTCAAAAGCTGGATCTCCTCGGCGTGCGCCGCCAGCGGCATGACGGCAGACAGTCCCAGCGCACCGGTCAGTGCGGCAGTCTTGAGCGTAGGCATCGTCGTTCCTTGCATTCGAGGGTCTCTGTCGCTCGCCCGCAGTTCGCGGGCGAGGTGTCGCCTCACTCTATCCAGCGCACGGAGCTTTGAAGAAGTAATAAAAAACGTAATGCTTATCGCGATTGGCGATTATCGATCAGCGCGAATCCAGTGCCTGCTGCACGCTCGATGCGTCCAGCAGGTTGCTGCAGAGCTGGAGAAACTCGTAGGTGAAGGTGTGCAGAAAATGGCCGCGCCGTAGTGCCAGATAGGTGGTGTTGCGGGGAAACAGCTTCTCGCCCGGCAGCAGCGTTAGGCCCCGGTCTCGTTGGGGATCGTAGGCGAGCGAGGCGATGATGCCGATACCGAGACCTAGCTCGACATAGGTCTTGATCACGTCCGCGTCGAGCGCGGTCAGCACCACGTTCGGCAGCAGACCGGCGTCCGAGAAGGCCTGGTCGATACGCGCTCGCCCGGTGAACCCCTCGTGATAGGTGACGATGGGGTAGTCCGCGATCGTCTCGAGGCGCAGCGTGCCCTGCTGTGCCAGCGGGTGCCCCTCGGGTATGACGACGCTGTGATGCCAGTGGTGGAAGGGGAAGCGCACGAAGGACGAGCCCTCGTCGCTGATGCCTTCGGTGGCGATGCCGATGTCGACCCTGCCCGTCTTGAGCAACGACACGATCTCCGACGGGCTGCACTGATGCAGTTCCAGTTTGACCCGGGGAAAGCGCGCCCGGAATCGGGCGATGATCGGCGGCAGCGAATAGCGCGCTTGGGTGTGGGTCGTGGCGATCGCCAGCTTGCCCTGATCCTGATGGGCCAGCTGGTGGGCCGAGCGCTTGAGGTTCTCGGCCTCGAGCAAAATGCGCTCGACTGTCTCCAGCAGCGTTCCGCCGGCGGTCGTGAGCCCTAGTATGCGTTTACCGCGTCGTTCGAAGAGCTCGACGCCGAGCTCTTCCTCCAGATCCCGGATATGTTTGCTGGCACCGGACTGAGAGGTATACAGCGCGTTCGATGCGTCGGTCAGGTTGAAATGCTGGCGCACGGTCTCGCGCACGATGCGGAGCTGCTGGAGGTTCATGAGATATCCATGGGTTATGGTTATCTTGGAATATAAATAATGTTTTTTATTCCCTTTAATATGGATTTCTCATATCGATAGCCGCCGTCTTGCTGAACCTTCTCCAGCGATGGCTTGGGGATCGGCGAGAAGGTGTTGTCAGTTCGTGTTTAATAGGCGTCGCTTCAGGTCAAATGGCAGGAGGGAAGTCCGTCACAGTAGCCGTAACATGACGCTCGCCCGTGCTGCGGCGTCGTTCACGCTTGACATGTAGCCTGTCCTGCTCGATCCGCGACGGGGTGCGTGCGATGACACGATAACCAGGAGCCAGTTCGATGATGCGACGCCGATTTTTCTCACCTGCATTGGCCGCGGCCGTCATGACCATGACGGGAACGGCGCAGGCCGATCTCGATACCGTTCGCTTTGGCGTGTCGCCGTGGCCGGGTGTGACGGTCAAGACCGAGATCGCCGCGCAGCTGCTCGACGCCATGGGATACCGGACGCAGCAGAACGAGCTGGCGGTGGGCGTGATCATGAACGGGCTGGTCAACGATCAGCTGGATGCCTATCTGGGGAACTGGTATCCGGTTCAGGAGGCGATGACCGAGCCGCGCCTCGAGGATGGCAGCCTCGCCCACGCGGCGAAGAACATCAGCAATGCCAATTCCGGCCTGGTCGTGCCCGAGTACGTACATGAAGCCGGTATCGAGAGCGTTGCCGACCTTGCCGCACATCGTGATCGCTTCGACGGGGAAATTCAGGGGATCGAAGCCGGGACCGGCATCAACGATGCGATCCTGGCAGCCATCGATGCCGACAAGGCCGGTCTCGGTGACTGGCAGCTCAACGAGAGTTCGACGGCCGCCATGCTGGCCTACGCCGACCAGAAGATCGAGGCCAAGGAGTGGGTGACCTTCGTCGGCTGGGAGCCGCACTGGATGAACGTCAACTACGACCTTTACTACCTCCAGGATAGCGACGACAGCGGTGTCGCCGATATCTTGAGCACGGTATGGACGCTGGTGCCGGGCACCCTGGAAGCATCGGATGCCAACCTCTACCGCTTTTTCTCCCAGTACACGGTCGATATCGACGACCAGAACGACTGGGTCTATGCCTACAGTCACGAAGAGCGGCCGGCCGACGAGGTCGCCAGCGCGTGGATTCGTGACCACGACGAGACTGTAGCGCGCTGGCTCGATGGCGTGTCGGCCAAGGACGGTACCCCGGCCATCGAGGCCGTCAGGGCGCAGCTGACGGATTGACGGTTGGCGTCCGTTAGGCCGCCAGTCGTGCCATGATCGCCTCGCAGAAATCCTGCCAGGCGAGCCGCATGGCCGGCAGGTCGGCATGGCCGTGAAGTGCCGAGTGAACCATATTCGGCGCATAGCGGTAGCCGACCGCTGCGCCCGCGTCTCGCCAGTGCTCGACCGCCGACTCGAGCGGGCGCGTCAGTGGGTCCCGCTCGACGGCCAGCGCCTCGATGACCCTGGTAGGTGGACGATGCGGGTGGGTTGGCGGCATCTCGCCCGCGCTCGCCATCTCCCACAGCGCGAGGATGTCGGCGCGCGTCAGCAGCGGGGCATCGTCGCCCAGAGCGGCCAGTGTCGGCGTGCCGACGACCGGATAGACGAGTCCGAGAACGCCCTGCCAGTCCGCGGTGGCGGCTACATCGATCGCCAGGCGTCCGCCGGCGCTATCGCCGATGATCGCGTCTGGCGCCACGGCGGTGACGATACTTCGGCAGTCGGCCAGCGCCTGCGCGTAGCTCGCTTCCGGCAGCAGACGATAATCGACGCTGATCACCTCGCGCTCAAGCCGGGCGGCGAGGTCGGCGGTAATGCCGTGGTGGCTTTCCGTGGACCCCAGATTCCAGCCGCCGCCGTGCAGGTAGACGACGGGCGCTACCGTGGCTGGCGCCGTGTCGGGGCTCGCGGGGAGAAAACGACGGACGCGCACGCCGTCGATCTCGTCGACCGTGACGCGCAAGCCGACTGGATCCATCGGGCGATGTGCACGGTGCAGGGCCTCGTAGAGTCGGCGGCGCTGCGCCAGCGATGCCTCAGGAGTGGCATCGAGCGTGGATAGCCGGCGGATGAACGTCTCGATCTGCATGAACCAGGCTCCAGGTGGGTAAGCTCGCCGATGCACGCCAGCAAGCCCTTGTTATACTGGGCAGCCTACTCTCGACCACGAGCACTTGCCATGCAGTCAGGCTGGCCGCGCACGCTTCTGCGCTATTTGCTGATCGTCATCGCCGCGTTCATCGGCCTGTCGGTGTTGTTCGTGCTGATCTTCCGATTCGTCCCGGTCTTCGGTTCCATGGTGATGGTCGAGCGCAAGGTTTCGTCCTGGCTGCAAGGCGACAATTTGGTGATCGAGCAGACGTGGACGCCCTGGTCGCGGCTTTCCGACAACGCCAAGCTGGCGGTACTGGCCGGCGAGGATCAGCGCTTCCCGGAACACTGGGGATTCGATGTCGCGCAGATCAAGCGCTCGCTGACGACCTGGTCCGACGGCGGCAGCTTGCGCGGTGCCAGCACGCTAAGCCAGCAGACCGCGCGCAACCTGTTCCTCTGGACCGGGCGGAGCTGGATCCGCAAGGGACTGGAAGCCTGGTTCACGCTGCTGATGGAGGCGTTGTGGCCCAAGCAGCGCATCCTCGAGGTCTATCTCAACATTGCCGAGTGGGATACCGGCGTCTTCGGGCTCGAGGCCGCCGCGCAGCGCTACTTCGGTACCTCCGCCGCCAGTCTGACCCCGGCACAGGCCAGCCGACTGGCCGCGATCCTTCCCAACCCGCGAGGCTGGAGCGCCTCGCAGCCGTCCGCCCACGTGCAGCAGCGCGCGGCCTGGATTCAGCGTCAGATGCGCAATCTTGGCGGTACGGCCTTCCTGCGGCGTCTGCAGTGAAGGCCCTCGTTTTATGCCGAGCGCGTCGCGCGAGTGAAACCGTCGATCTCGTCCGGGGCTTGTCATCCGCGTCCTGACGTCGAAAAGGTTTAGACATTGGTCGCAGGCCGCTCATCACCGACGACACCGCGCCGAACGCCGGCAGCGGGCAGGGTAGCGGTGTTCGTCGATGATGGCGATGACACGACGACAACGGATTTGCGGTGGGCAACCGCTTGTCCGTCAATGGATTTCCCGATAACTGCTGACTAGTCTGGAAACGTGCTGGCGAAAGCCGCTGGCGCGCTGGCGATAGACGGTCCCCGATCGCAGGCCGGCCATAACAATTAACGCACCTGGACGAACGGACTCATGGAAGACCTTCAATTCTGGGATTTTGCCGTGGTCGCGGCCTATTTTCTCGTCGTGACATTCATCGGCTTCAAGACGGCACGGGGCAAGACGACGCCCGAAGAGCTGTTTCTGGCGGGCCGCACCCTGGGGCCGATGGCGATCGGTTTCTCGCTGTTCGCCTCCAACATCTCCTCCGACACGCTGATTGGCTTGCCAGGCGCGGCCTATCAGCACGGCATCTCGGCGGCCAACTATGAGTGGATGGCCGGCGTGGTGCTGATGTTCACGGCGATCTTTGTGCTGCCGGTGCTGATGCGGGCGCGCATTACCACCATGCCGGAACTGATGGAAAAGCGCTTCGACTCGCGGCTGCGCAAGTACCTGTCGGTGATTACCCTGTTCCTATCGATCATGCTGGACACCGCCGGGACGCTTTATGCCGGCGGGCTGATCGTCACGACCTTCATACCGGGCACCAATCTCTGGGAGGTCTGTGCGCTGCTGGCGCTGTTCACCAGTATCTACACGGCCTTCGGTGGCCTGCGTGCCGTGGTCTACACCGACGTGCTGCAGGCCTGCGTACTGATCGGTGGCTCGGCGGCGATGACCTGGATCATCTTCGGGCACTTCGACTACAGCTGGAGCAGCGTAAAGGAGGCAGTCAGCCCCGAAAAGCTGTCGCTGATCCGCCCGCTGGACGACCCCAGCGTGCCTTGGTTGGGGCTGATCACCGGTGTGCCGATCGTCGGCTTCTACTACTGGAGCATGAACCAGTACGTCGTCCAGCGCCTGCTCGGCGCCCGCGGTATTCAGGCGGCCGGCCGCGCCTCGGTATTCGCTGCCGCGCTCAAGCTGCTGCCGATCTTTATCATGACGATCCCCGGTGCCATGGTCGTCCCGCTGCTGCCGGGACTCGAGCATCCCGATCAGGTCTACCCGAAAATGGTGCAGGAGTTCACGCCGACCGGGCTGACCGGCCTGATTCTGGCCGGTCTGATCGCGGCACTGATGTCGACGCTGTCATCCACGCTCAACTCGTCCGCCACGCTGCTGACGCTCGACTTCGTCAAGCCGGCCAGGCCGGATCTGAGCGACGGCCAGCTGGCGAAATGGGGGCGTGTCTGCACCTTCCTGCTGGCGGCGGTCGCTGCGCTCTGGGGGCCAATGATCCAGTACTTCTCCGGGCTCTGGGCCTACCTGCAGCAAGTCTTCGCTTTCGTTGCCTCGCCGCTGGTCGCCACGTTCCTGATGGGGCTTTGGGTAAAATCGCTGGGCTCCTCGGCCGCTCTGCGCGGGCTCGCCTGCGGCCATGCGCTCAGCGCCGTGCTGTTCGTGCTGGTCGAGACCGGTCTGGTGCCGATCCACTTCACCATCATCGGCGGCATTCTGTTCCTGGCGACCGGGCTCTTTACCTGGCTGTGGATGACACGGCTGGGCTCGGTGGACCGCCCACCGCAGGAAGATGCGCGTATCGCGGTGATCGCGAAAGAGGGATTGGAGCGAGTACCGCGCGATGTCATGATCGGCATCGCTATCGTCTCGGTCCTGACCGCCATCATCCTCTATATGCTGCGGTGACCTGCGTCGCCGTCCGGGAGCTTTCATGGATATCATTCGTCTCGCGATCGTCGGTTACGGCAAGATTGCGCGCGATCAGCACTATCCCGCGATCACGGGCAATGCCGCCTATCGCTTGAGCGCGGTAGCCAGCCGCAACGCGCAGGTCGATGGCATCGCCCATTTCCCGACGCTCGAGGCGCTGCTCGAGGCTGAAACGCCGATCGATGCCGTGGCGCTGTGCACCCCGGCCAGCGTGCGTACACGACAGGCGCGCCTGGCGATGTCGCATGGCAAGCACGTGCTGCTGGAAAAGCCGCCGGGTGCCACCCTGGCCGAGATCGAGACGCTCAAGGAAGAAGCCCACCGCTGCGGCGTCACGCTGTTCGCGACCTGGCACTCGCGCCACGCCCACTGCGTGGCATCGGCACGACGCTGGCTGACGACGCGACAGATTCTACGAGTGGATATCGACTGGAAAGAGGACGTGCGCGTCTGGCATCCCGGGCAGGCGTGGATCTGGGAGCCCGGCGGCATGGGCGTTTTCGATCCCGGTATCAATGCGCTCTCCATCGCCACCGCGATACTGCCGCGCCCGTTTCACCTCGTCGAGGCGCAGCTGCAGGTGCCGGGCAACTGTCAGACGCCGATCGCCGCGTCACTGGATTTCGTCGATGGCGTCAACGTACCGATTCACGCCGAGTTCGATTTCCGGCAGGCCGATACGCCGCCGATCTGGGACATTCACGTCGAGACCGACGATGGCCGCCTGAGTCTGACCGACGGCGGCAGCCGCATGCTGATCGATGGCGTACTGCAGGAGGAGGGGCCGGATGCCGAGTATGCCGGGCTCTACGAGCGCTTCGCCGCGCTGATCGCTCGCGGGCAGTCGGATGTCGACGTGGCCCCGTTCCGGCACGTCGCCGATGCGCTGATGCTAGGCTATCGCCACACAGTGGAAGACTTTATTGAATAGCCGTTTTCGAATAGCCCTTATCAAATAGTCATAGTCGAGCGCCTTGAACAAAGAGCCTTGATCGTGCCGGCTTGATGGCATCGTGCTCGCCCTTCATACGTCAAAAGGCCCCGGACGCTCATGCGTTCGGGGCCTTTTTCGGAGTCGGGCAGTGCCACCGACAGGGCGGGGAAGCCTCAGCCGCTCATGGCCTGCGGTATATAGAGCACGATCTCCGGGAAGACTCGCATTAGCACGATGGCGACGAGCATCAGCAGGAAGAACGGCAGTGTGGCCTTGGCGATCGTGAAGATATTCTTGCCGGTCAGGCCCTGGATCACGAACAGGTTGAAGCCCACGGGTGGCGTGATCTGCGAGATCTCGACCACGATGATCAGATAGATGCCGAACCAGATCGGGTCGATGCCGGCGGCGGTGACCAGCGGCATGATGATCGAGGTCACCAGCAGAATCAGCGAAATGCCGTCGAGGAAGCAGCCCAGCACCAGCAGGAACAGGGTCAGCATCACCAGCAGCACGTTGGGCGACAGTCCCATCGCCGCAATCGCGTTGGCCAGCTCGCGGGGCAGGTGCGTGAACTCCATTGCCGACGACAGGAACGAGGCGCCGGCAATGATGAAGGCGATCATGCACGATGTGCGCAGCCCGGAGAACATCGATTCGAGGAAGATCGCCTTGTTGAAGTGACCGTTCCAGCGTGCGATCAGCATCGACAGCACCACGCCCACGGCGGCGGCTTCGGTAGGCGAGGCGACGCCGCCGTAAATGCTGCCGAGAATCCCGGCGATGAGCAGCAGCAGCGGAATGAGTCGCCAGCTGTTGCGGACCTTCTCGAGAAACGGCATGGGTGGTTCGGCGTGACCGGCGCCGCCGTGGCGGCCCGCCGTCAGCGACCAGATCACCAGGTAACCCATGAACAGCGCGAGCAGCAGCAGGCCCGGACCGACCCCGGCCATGAATAGCCGCGAGATCGATTGCTCGGTCACCACGCCGTAGACGATCATCATGATCGACGGCGGAATCAGCAGCCCCAGCGTTGATGCGCTTGCCAGCGTGCCCATGGCCAGCGTCTCGCTGTAGCCGCGGCGCTCGAGTTCCGGCAGCGACATCTTGCCGACGGTGGCGCAGGTGGCCGCGGAGGAGCCGCAGACCGCGGCGAACAGGCCGCTACCAATGATATTGGAGTGCAGCAGTCGGCCGGGCAGGCGGTTGAGCCATGGGGAAAGCGCCCGGAACATGTTGTCGGCGAGCCCGGAGCGGAACAGGATTTCGCCCATCCATACGAACATCGGCAGGGCGGTGAGATCCCAGCCATAGCTGGCGCCCCAGAAGTCGGAGGCCAGAATCGGCCCGACCTCGAAGGAAGAGAAGCCGGACAGCGCGACCCAGCCGGTGCCGAGTAGCGCAAAGGCGATCCACACGCCGCCGCCAAGCAGCAACGCGAGGGTGAAGAGCGTAACGAGACTGAGCGTCAGCACGAGTCGAGTCCTCGGTATCGGGCGTCGCTGGTGTGGCCTCGGCGCTGGAGCAGAGCGCTCCAGGCCAGGGGCCGGCGCAGCGCGTCGTCAGGTGTTGTTGTGAAACGGCGAGCTACTCGCCACCGAAGTCGTCGTTGTCGCCGGGCGCTACGTAGCGCGACGGCGCCGTCACGGCCTGGCGCAGCGTGCCCAGCAGCGCTTCGAGAAGCGATAGGGCCAAGAGCACGAGGCCGGCCACCAGCACGGTCTGCGGAATCCATAACGGAATCGCCATCAGCCCCGAGGAGACATCGCCGTACTCGAGGCTTTCACCGACCAGGCCGACCAGTTCCCAGCCGAGCAGCAGACTCAGCGCGAACGCGATGGCCAGGCAGACGACCTCGAACCAGGCGCGCACGGCGGCCGGCAGGCGGGCGATGAGCAGGGTCACGCGAATGTGCGCATGGTGGGTAAACGTGTAGGCCAGACTCAGCGATGTCGCGCCGACGAGAAGATAGGCGGCAATCTCGGAGAGACCGCTGATTTCGTAGCCTAGCCGGCTGATGCCCAGGGCAACGAGCAGTGCATCGATGCAGCGCAACAGCACCTGGATCGTGACCATGGCACAGATCGCGAGCATGCAGGCGGCGGCACCCCAGGCACCTAGCCGGTAGAGCGGGTCGAGTTTGAAAGTCATGGGACTCACCGACGTTCAATAGGTAGGCAAGAGCCCGCCATCCACCGTCGGCGGATGACGGGCGCGGGCGGGGTTACTCGCCCTGCTGGGCCTGACGCTCGCGATAGCGATCGACCAGCGCTTCCGCCTGGTCGCCTGCGCGATCGCGCCAGTCGTCGAACAACTGTTGGCCGGCGGCCTGTAGCTGGCTCTGCAGCTCCTCGCTCGGCTCGCTGATGGTGATGCCGTTCGCTTCCAGCGCCTCGGCGCTCTCGGCACCGTCTTCCTGGCTCATCTGCCAGCCGCGGCGTTCGGCCTGGGCCGCAGCGGCGAGGACGGCCTGTTGCGATGACTCATCGAGACGGTCGAAGGCACGCTTGTTGACAAAGACGATGTTCTTCGGCAGCCACAGGTTGGCGTTGTTGAAGTGCGAGACGTAATCCCACGCCGCCATCGAATCGCCGGTGGAGACCGACGTGATCATCGCGTCGACACGGCCGGTGCTGAACGCGGTCGGAATATCGGACTCTTCCGTCTGCGTCGGAATGCCATCCAGGTTCTCGACGAAACGCTGGGTGTTGATGTTCGGCGCCCGCACGCGCAGCCCTTCCAGCTGGGAAGCGTCGGTCAATTCGAAATCGGTGTAGATGCCCTGAGACGGCCACGGTACGGCGTAGAGCGGCATCAGCCCCTGTTCGGCAAACATCTGGGTGATGATCGGCTTGGAGGCCTGCCACAGGTCGTAGGCGTCCGCGTAGCTGGTGGCCAGCCCCGGCAGGGTGTCGACCTCGTAGATCGGTGACTCGTTGGAGAGCGTGGAGAGGAAGACTTCCCCCGCCTGTACGGTGCCCCGGCGCACCGACGGCTTGATCTCGGCATGGCCGATCAGCGAGCCGCCGCTGTGTACCGTAATGTTCAGCTCGCCGTCGGTCGCTTCCGCGACATCCTCGGCAAACTGCTTGGTGTTCTGGGTGTGGAAGCTGGCATCGCCGTAGGGCGAGGCGAGGTTCCAGTCCGCGGCATAGGCCGGGAGGGCGGCGGTGAGGGAACCGGCCACGGCCAGCGACAGCAGAGAGAGGTTGGGTACGCGCATAGACAGGCCCCGAGTTGTTATTGATTGAAGGAATCATCGGACGACCTCATTCTTCAAGTTCCGCGAGGATATCGTCCAATCGTTAATTCTTATCCGAAGTATCGGGCCAGACTTTCACCTGAGGGACATTGGTATCCTCAACGTGGCGGTCGGCATAGCGAGCGGCGCACTCCTGCGCCAGCTGCGTGACGCCACGGCAAAAGCTGGGATAGTTGCCGGTGCGCCAGATGGCATCGTAATACATGGCGGGCATGGGCGTCGGCAGACCGAGACGCACCAGCTCGCCTCGTTCGCAGGCATCGGCGACGGTCGAGACGGGCAGCGAGCCGATACCGATGCCGTCGACGCTCATGCGCACGATCGTCATCAGCGTGCTGGCGCAGTGAATCTTGGGCTCGTCCAGACCGCGCTCGGCCAGATAGGTGACAAGCTCACTGTAAGGGCGGGCCTGACGAGTGAACGAGACGAACGGAAAGCGAGCCAGCGCGCGCTTGCCGCCGTGGCGCAGGCGCTCGGCATGCTGCGGCGCGACGAACAGGCCCATCTCGTAGGTCGCCAGCGGCAGTTGTTCGACCGACAGCCCCGGCGCGACACCATCCATGGCAAAGATCAGATCGAGATCGTTGTCGGCGAGACGCTGGTGCAATACCGGCGAGATATCCACGGTGAGCTCGATGGTGAGCTGTGGGTGGCGCTCGGCCAGACGCATCAGAAAGGCGCTGAACCAGCTGTGGGCGATGGTTTCGATCACACCGACCCGCAGTGTCCCGGAGAAGTCATCCTGATTCTGGAACAGGCGCAGGGCTTCTTCGCGGCTGTCCAGCAGACGCTCCGCGTGAACATAGAATTCGCGGCCGCGTAGCGTGGGCTGAACGGGGCGGGCGCTACGGTCGAGCAGCGAGTCGCCGACCGCCGCTTCGAGTCGCGTGATGCGATCGGAAATGGAGGGTTGGGTCAGATGCAGGCGGGCGGCGACCTTGCGAAACGAGCCGAGGCGGACCACCCAAACGAAGGCCTCGAGCTCCTTGAAATCGAACATGCCGGATCCCGTCAGCGTCAGCAGAAGAAGGAAGGAGAAGCGCTGATTCTTCGGTGCCGAGGCGCAAACGTCAACTTTCCTCCTGCCGCATCGGCGTCGGTTGGCGACTGCGGAGGCCTCGCACTTGAAAGATTGCGCCGATAATTCGCATCGTGAAAAACGATTGGACCCTATTGCCACGGGTTTCTTAAAGTGCTTTTACAGCCTGCCCGGCGATCATGCTCGGCGACGGCGATCTCTCGAGAACGCTCTCCACTGCGATCTTCCCAGAGCGGTCTTGCGAGACAACGCGCTTTTACAACAACGATACGAGGTAACGCGATGAGCGCTCCGCTGCTCAACTGCGACATGGGCGAAAGTTTCGGCAATTGGCGGCTGGGGCTGGATGATCAAGCCATGCCGTACGTCGACTGCGCCAACATTGCCTGTGGCTTCCACGCGTCCGATCCGGATGTCATGCGCAGAACCGTCATCCTCGCCCGCGACAACGGCGTGCGTATCGGCGCCCATCCCGGCTATCCCGATCTCGCCGGTTTCGGGCGCCGCTCGATGGCCTGTTCGCCGGAAGAGGTCGAGAATCTGATGCTCTATCAGATAGGTGCGCTCGAAGCGATGTGCCGTGCCGAGGGTACCCGGGTCAGCTATGTCAAGCCTCACGGCGCGCTCTACAACGACATGGCCGGCAATCATGATCTGCTGCGTGCCGCCATGCGTGCGGTAGCGCGCTATGACCGCAGCCTGCCGCTGTTGGTCATGTCCACCGCCGACCCCGCGCCGGCGCGCGCGCTGGCCGAAGAGATGGGCGTGACGCTATGGTTCGAGACCTTTGCCGACCGCGCCTACGACGCCCGTGGCCATCTGGTGTCGCGTCGTCAGCCGGGCGCCGTGCATCATGATCGCGAGGTCATCGTCGCGCAGGCGGTAGCGCTGGCCAAGGGCGAGCCGCTGACCGCCAGCGACGGCAGCGAGCTGCGGCTGCCGGCCGACACGCTCTGCGTGCACGGCGACAACGCGGAATCCGTGGCAGCGGTGCAGGCCATTCGTGACGCCTTCCGGCAGTTGGTCGACGCATGAGCCGCCTATCGATTTCCGCCGCCCTCACTCCCCGGCTGGAGACCGTGGGCATGGATGCGCTGATGGTGCGTCTGTTCGATGCCATCGACGAAGCGCACATGCCCTGGATTCTAGCTGCCGACAGCGCCCTGCGTGCGCATCTCGGCGATGCTCTGGTCGACCTCGTGCCGTCCTACACCACGCTGCTGGTGCACTACGATATTGCCCGTCTTGACCAGGCTGAGGCGAAGCGTCGTATCCATACCGCGCTCGAGGGGTTGGCGCCGGCTTCGACGCAGACGGGACGCGAGCATCGCATTCCCGTCTGGTACGACGAGAGCGTGGGCCCCGAGCTGGCAACGATCGCCGAGCGGCTCGGGGTCGATCAAGACGAGATCATCCGCCGCCATACCGCGCGAGACTACTGCGCTTTCGCGCTCGGCTTCACGCCGGGCTACGCCTTCATGGGCATGATCGAAGAGGCGCTGGCCACGCCGCGGCTGAAGACGCCACGCCAGAAGGTGGCGGCCGGCAGTGTCGGCATCGCCGAGCGCCAGACCGCGATCTACTCGATGCGCTCGCCGGGTGGCTGGAACATCCTGGGACGGACTGCCGTGAAACTGTTCGATCGCGGACGCGAGGAGATCAGTCTTTTCCGCCCCGGCGACCGGGTGCGCTTCGAAGCGGTCAGTCGGGATGTCTTTATCGAACAGGGCGGTGATACCACGCCGCTGGAGGAGCGCTGATGCACGCGAAGACTGAAGGTGCGGCGCTGCTCGTCGAGCGCACGGGGCCGTTGGCACTGGTCGAGGATGGTGGGCGTTTCGGCGTACGCCATCTGGGGGTCACACAGGGCGGCGCCCTGGACTGGGTTTCCCTGGGCTGGGCCAACTGGCTGCTCGGCAACCCGCCAGAGGCCGCGGGTATCGAAATCACCGTCGGTGGCCTGTCGCTGCGTGCCGAGGCGACCCAGTGGCTGGCCATCGCGGGTGCCGATCTCGGCGCTACGCTGGATGGCCAGCCACTGGACGCCTGCGGCGGCTTCCTTATCGAGAAGGGGCAGGTGCTTGCCTTTGATCAGCCGCACGCCGGTTTACGGGCCTATCTGGCGCTGCCGGGCGGCGTGGATGCCGAGCCGTTCATGGGTAGCCTGGCCACCGTCGCCCGCGAACAGCTCGGGGGGCTTGACGGCCATGGCAGCGCGCTGAAGGTCGGCGATCGCTTGGTCGCGGCCGCCAATGTCGACGGCTGCCGGACATTGCCGGCGTCGTTGGCGATGCCGGCAGACGACAGCGTTCTCGAACTGGTGACGGGCGCGCAGATTGCCCATTTCGACGGCGCCAGCCTGTTCGCGGCCTTCAACGAGACCTGGCAGGTTGATACCCGGGCTGATCGCATGGGGGTTAGGCTGACCGGTCCGGCGCTGCGCTGCGGGCTGGGCGGCATGGTCTCGGAGGGCATTCCGCTCGGTGCCGTGCAGGTGCCGCCGGATGGGCAGCCAATCATTCTGCTCAATGACCGCCAGACGATCGGCGGCTATCCGCGACTTGGGGCGCTCTCGCCGCTGGCCTGTGCGAAACTGGCCCAGTGCGCCCCGGGCACCACGCTGAAGCTCTCGCCCTCGACGCCGCATCAGGCGCGTCGCGCCTACTTGAAGCAGCTCGGCGAGTGGCAGTAACGCCCGACTAGGCCGTTACGGCGTCGCTTGGCGCCGTGATGTCCGGGCCATGCCACCTCATTCAGCTTCGCGGCGGCGCATGGGCATACGGTCGATGGTGTCGTAGATCTGCTGCAACGACACATGGCCTCGCTGCTGCACTTTTTTGCCGCCATCCTTGCCGACCAGCACCGTGGTCACGCCGTTTGCCGGGTCGATATCCAGCGCCTGCAATAGCGCCTGCGTTTCATAGGGCGTCATGTCCTGGCCGAGGCGCGTGCCGTGGTCACCCTCGATCGTATAGAGCAGCATGTCGCGCGCCTCGAAGGCGTCGCGGCTGGCCTCCAGTTGCTGCCGCAATTCGCGGTAGGCGGGTTGCGTTTCGTTAGGCGTGATCAGAATCAGCGGGCGGAACTGCCCGCGATCGGTGATCAAGGGGTTGGCGGGATCCTTGCCGCCATCGGCTGATGCCGAACTGGTCAGCAGTGCACCGGCAATCATCACGGCGGCGGCCAGTCTGCTTGTCATTCGCTGTCTCCCGGCGGATTGTCGTAGAGCCCCATCAGGGCGCGTCGCATTTTGTCATATAGGCCAAACGTCGTTGTGCACGTTGAGCCCGTGACGACGCGTTATGCCTATAGTAGATGATGAGGCCAGTCGTCGATGACGAGGCTAGTCGTCGATGATGAATCCAGTTTTTCGTAAGGCCAGTCTTTCACGAGACCGCAGGGGGCGATCAAGAGGGAATACAGGGATGCAAAATAATTTTCATATATGCAAATAAAATTGCAGGCTGGCGTGTAGCAGCGTAGCCTGAACGTAACGACGAGGAGGTCTCGGTCATGACAGACCGTGCAGGAGTCACGTTGCCACCGAATTCCATCGCTTCGTTGCAGGCAACCGCCATTGCCGCGCGACGCGGAGAGACAGGAGGCCCCCGGCTGACGCCTGGGGCACTCAAGCTGCTAGAAAAATTGCTGGCCGAGCCCGAGTCGGCGGCGACGCTGAGTATCTCCGCGCTCGCGGCACAGCATGGTGTCAACGCCTCCAGCCTGACTCGTTTGGCGCACGCGCTGGGGCTGGCCGGTTTCAAGCCGCTGCAAGGGCTATTTCGTGCCGATGCGGCCGGGGGGGCTTTCTTTTCGACGCGCGCTGAGCGTCTGCTTGATCTCGACGATATCCCGGGGGTTGCCGGGGGGCTCTCGCGCTCCCAGGCGCTGTGGCAGGAGGAAAAGCGCAACCTGTCGCATACCGTTTCGGTCATCGATGACACCCGGCTGACAAGTGCCGCGCAGGCGCTGATCGCGGCCAATCGCGTTCACGTGGTCGGACAGCGAGCCTGCTTTGCCGGCGCGCACTACCTGAGCTACTACCTCGGCTATCTGCGCAGTGACGTACGGCTGATCGATTCGTTGGGGGGAATCAATCTCGAGGCCGCCCGCGAACTCGAACCGGGGGATCTGGTCGTCGGTATCAGCTTTCGACCGGAGACGCGCGTCAGTGTCGACTACTGTCAGCAGGCCCTGGAACAGGGAGCACAATTGCTTGCGCTCACCAATCAGCCGTCGGCGCGTCTGGCCGAGATGACCGATCTGACCCTGCTGGCCGGTGCGGAAGGCCCGTTCTTCTTCAATCCGATGAGCAGCCTGTTTGTGGTGATCGAGATGTTGTTGTCGACGATGGCCAGCGAGCTCGGGGGCAGTGCCGTGACCTCGATCCGTCGGCGGGAAGCGTTGATTTCGCGCTGGCAGGTGGAGTGACCCGGCGAGCCTTGTCTTCAGCTCGTTGCGTTGCTGGCAGTGTTTGTCTGACTGCGCCTCGTCGTCCCTGCGGCCGTGAGACGGCCGTTTTCTTCGACGCGAGTCGTATCGACTCGATCGTCACCGACCAGGAGAGTTCGGGAGAGTGTTGTCATGACTGCCCACGAAGGGTTGGCCGCAGAGCGGCTGGTACAGGGGTACGCTGTCGATGGGGAGGCCACGGCGGCGTCCGATACGCTGCTGATCAATGAGCAATCGCGTCTGCGCGAATCGCGTGGCGAACGTATCTTCAAGTTCGGCTTCGGCCAGTCGCCGTTTCCCGTCTTTGCGCCGGCGGTGGATGCGTTGGCGGTCAGTGCCGCCAGCAAGGCCTATCTGCCGGTCCAGGGACTGGCGACCCTGCGCGAGCGTGTGGCCGCTTTTCATCGCGAGCTCGATGGCAGCGACTGGCAAGCCTCGCGAGTGCTGGTGGGGCCAGGTAGCAAGCTGCTGCTCTTTGCGTTGATCAAGGCATTGCCGCCGGCCGAGATTCTGATTCCAGGCCCTGCCTGGGTCTCCTATGCGCCGCAGGTACGACTCGCCGGCCAGAAGGCCGTTCGCCTGCCGGCCCGTTACGATGATCGCTGGCAGATCTCCCCCGAGCAGCTCGAGGCGCACTGTCGCGCGGGTGAGTCTTGCCCTCGGGTGCTGATCCTCAATGTGCCGGGTAATCCCACCGGGCTATCGCCCGATGTGGCCACCCAGCAGGCATTGGTCGAGGTGGCACGGCGCTACGGCGTGATCGTGCTGGCGGATGAGATCTACGGACCGCTGAATCACGACGGCTCTCACCGGGCGCTGGCACGCGATTACCCGGAAGGAACGGTCACGACCAGCGGGCTCTCCAAATGGTGCGGCGCCGGTGGCTGGCGGCTCGGTGTGATGCATGTGCCTGCCGCCTTGGGCGAGGCCCTCTTTTCACGATTGCTGGGTATTGCCTCGGAAACGTGGTCCAGCGTGACAAGCCCGGTTCAGGAAGCTGCCTGCGAAGCCTATCGGCGCTCCCCCGAGCTGGACGACTATCTCGCCCGCCAGCGTGCCTGGCTGGGGTTGATCGGACACTGGTGCGCGAGACGCCTTCAGGCCGCCGAGGTTCGCACCCATCTGCCCGACGGCGGCTTTTACCTCTTCCCGGATTTCGAGGCCTACCGTGAGCGTCTGGCGGCGCGTGGCATCCATACTAGCGCCGAGCTGACGACGCGTCTGCTGGAAGAGGCGGGCGTCGCGCTGCTGCCGGGTAGTGCGTTCGGCTGTGAACCGACGGAACTCACGGCACGACTGGCTTACGTCGACTTCGACGGCGCCGAACTGATGGTCGAATGCCCGCAGCGCCACGACAGCCCCCTGGAGGTGCCGGCGCTGCGGAGGCTGCGCGACGGGATCGAGGCGCTGGTGGCCTGGCTGGCCTGAGCCGACACACGCTGGCTTTGCATTGGTGTTGTTTCTTAAGGCAACATTAAGTTGCCCGGTGATACATTTTCGTGGGAACTCTCAGCCTAATTGGGCATCCCACGTGGGGCATACGCAAAAAACTGAAATCTGGAGGTATTCATGCAACGGATCACTGCTTTCATTGCGGCTGCGATGATGACGACCGGCTTGGTCAGCGCACCGGCAATGGCTCAGGACACCGCCGACAGCGGTGCCGAGGCGCAGGCTCCCGCTCAGAACTTCTCTGACGACCAGCTGCAGCAGTTCGCGGACGCCTCCCAGGATATCGCCTCGATCTCTCAGGACTATACTGAGCAGCTGCAGAACGCCTCCGACGAGGGCGAGCAACAGGAAATTCGCCAGGAAGCGAATGATGAAATGGTCGAAGCCGTGCAGAACAGTGGCATGAGCGTCGAGCAGTTCAACTCCATCGGCCAGGCGATCCAACAGGATCCGCAGCTGATGCAGCGTGTTCAGGGCATGGTGCAGCAAGAGCAGTAAGGCACTCATCACGGCCCGCTGGGCCGTGACCCGGACATTAAAAAACCGCCGACATTCGTGTCGGCGGTTTTTTTGGCTTTCCGGTCGGTCTGGCGCCGCAATCAGTTGTCGATGGCGTCGCTGGCGTCCTGCAGCAGGCTGGACGTTGCTGACTTGGTGCTCTGCCAAGCGCTGGAGGCCCCTTCTTTAGTCTGTTCCCAAGCTTGCGCGGCGTTGGTCTTGGCATCCTGCCACCAGTCGTTGGTGTAGACAGGCTGCTGGTTCAACTCGTCGCGGTCCAGATCGAGAATGACGCGATAGTCCATGTCGTCGAGGCTATCGTCATTTTGGGTTTCAACCTGGAAGTGCCCCTTCTCGACCACGAACTCTTCATCGCCCATGTCGAGAACGCCGCCGGCTTCGACCACGATCGCTTGGACCGACATGTCTTCGCCGAGCAGGATGTCTTCGATGTCGCCGATGTCTTCATCCGGTGCGCTCTGCAGATAGACGTCCGCGTCCATCAGCTCGTCCGCCGAATAGAGGCCCTGCGGATCCTGATCCGTATCTTGGGCAATGGCGGCTTGGGACAGTACCGCGCTGCTGGCGGCGAGACTGACCACACCGAGTGTCTGCTTCCATGACAGTTTCTGCATTCTGACTCTCCTTGCCTTGCGGCTACATTGGCGTGCAACTTGCTGTAATCCAAAGGCTTTCAAAAAGATTACAACTTGTAATGTAGTCGTTCGACGCCGGTTTGCAAGCGTTGTTACATACCTTGGAACGGCCGCGCCAGCCCCGGCGTGCGACGCTTTCTCGGTGCTACAGCATGAAGGCGAGTTCGAGCGGCAAATAGAGGAAGGCAAGCAGCGTCGAGCAGAACACCAGACTGGCGACATACTCCGGTTCACGTCGGGAGCGCTGTGCGAAGAGGTAGTTGTAGACCGCGACCGGCATGCTCATCTGCAGCGCCACGGCGCTGGCGGCCAGCGTCGACAGCCCCATCAGGTGGGCGATGCCGAACGAGAGGGCCAACGCCACCGGGACGCGACACAGCGTGAACAGGAAGCCCGAGGAGAGGTTGCGTGCCTGTATACTGGCCAATGAGACGCCGAGGGTGATCAGCATCAGCGGGATGGTGAGGCCGGATAGCAGATGCACGGTGTTATCCAGCCACGCCGGCAGGGGAATACCGGTGAGCATCAGCGTCAGCGAGATCGCGATGCTGTAGAGCGTCGGGTTGCGCACCAGCGCCTTCAGTGGACTGCCGCGCGATGCCATCATCATGCCGACGGTGAACTGGATCAGCGCATTGGCGACCCAGGCCGTCATGGCATAGGTGAACCCGGTCTCGCCGAAGGCGTAGAGCGAGACCGGCAGGCCCATGTTACCGGCATTGGGGTACATCATGGGCGAGATGATGACGCGCCACGATTTACCCAGCAGCCTGGCGACGCCGAAACTGGCCGCAGCCATGCCCGCGAGCACGAGGAATGTCGTGGCGAGTGTCAGGCCGAAAGCATGGGGTTCGACATCGGCGTTGGAGAGCGAGGCCAGTACCAGGGCGGGGGTTCCGATATGGAAGACCAGCTTGGTCACGAACTCGGTAGGGTAGGAGAGGCCGAAGCGAATCCATCCGAACCCGATGCCCGCGCCGACCAGAACGGGAGCCATGACAGCGAACAACTGCGCGAGCATCTGGGGTCCTTAGCGTACGGTAACGGTCGCACAACCGGCTGCGACGAAAGTGGAATACCTATTGTCCACAATTCGCGCCCCGGCTGGCAATGTGCGCAGGATCTCAGCTGACCTCGACGACAATCCTGCCCTGGTGGTTGGCACAGGTCTCGAGATAGCGATGCGCTTCGACGATTTCCTCGAAGGCGAAGCGACGATCGATCTGCGGCCGGATCAGGCCATCACGTGTCATGCGATCGATGTCGGCGATGGCCCGATCCAGCGCTTCGCGATTCTGCGGGATGCCGTTCTGCGGCTTGCCGCTGAAGTTGGACAGACAATGGACGAAAAACTGGATGTTCTTTCGAAACGCCGCCTGAGCCGGGAACGAGGTGTCGTTGCCACCCAGCATGCCATAGAGAATCAGCCGCCCGCGGGTGGCCATGACCTCGCCCAGTAGATTGAGCTGGCGACCGCCGAGCACGTCGAGTGCCACGTCGATGCCATGGTCATCGGTGAGCTTGTTGATACGGCTCACCACATCCTGGCTCTCGGTGTGGATTACCGCGTGCGCCCCCAGCGACTTGAGATACTCGATACCGCTTTCGTATCGCGTCGCTGCGATCACTTTCGCGCCCAGGGCGCGGGCGACCTGAATCGCGTAGGGGCCGCCGATGTGGCAGGCGCTGGTAATCAGTACTGTCTCGTCTGGCTGCAGGTCAGCGACCTCGCGCAACCCCAGCCAACTGACCAGTGACGGCATGTAGTGGACGCAGGCTTCGGCCGGGGAGAGTCTATCCGGGTAGCGGATCAGGGCCGCTTCCGGCAGTAGCGTGCGCTCGGCGTAGGTGGCGTAGCGATTGGGATCGAACGCTGGAATCGAGGCGACGCGGTCGCCCGGTGCGACGCGAGTGACATCGGCGCCGACCTCGATCACGGTACCGGCCATCTCCGTACCCAGACCGGCTGGAAGCTTTGCCTCGGTCGAGCCCATATTGCGCCGCCACAGCATATCGACCCAGTTGACGCCGATGACATCCACTGCGACCAGCACCTCGCCGGGCGCCGGGGCCGGTAACTGCCGATCGATGATCTCGAGTACGTCGGCGTCGCCATATCGTTGAAATTGTATCGCGCGTGGCATGGTAGACCTCGGTTCTGCCGAAACTCGGCTTTTACTCTATCGATGAAGATGGACCAACACTATGTTCGATTGTTGATACTGCCTATAAATTCCATCGATACTGCAGATGTCAGCCACGGCTCGACGTCGGCAGCGTCGACGAGGTCGGCGGCGCGGCAATTCTCCCGGTGAAGCGAGGTGTCGATGAACCGTAGTGATTTGCGTGGGGTCGATTTCAAGCTGTTGATCGTATTCGAAACATTGATGCAGGAACGCAGCGTGTCGCGGGCGGCAGAACGGCTGTTCCTGGGGCAGCCGGCGACCAGTGCCGCCCTGGCGCGGCTACGCGATCTCTTCGAAGACCCGTTGCTGGTGCGTACCGGACGCCAGATGACGCCGACACCGCGAGCGCTGGAGATCTACGAGCAGCTGCAGCCGGCGCTCGATGCGATCTCCAACGTGCTGAGCCACACCCACGAATTCGATCCCGCCACCAGCGAAGCCGTCTTTCGCGTCGGCTTCAGCGATGATGTCGAATTCGCGCTGCTGCCGGCGCTGCTGCAACGCCTGCGCACCGAGGCGCCGGGAATCGTGCTGGTGGTTCGCCGTGCCGACCTCTATCTGATGCCGGAGCTGCTCAATACCGGCGAGGTAACGGTGGCGGTCGGCTACGCCGGCGAGCAACTGCCGGCCAACGCCAAGCGGCGCATTCTGCGTCAGAGTCGGCCCCGCGTGCTGCGCGCCGACAATCGGCCCGGCGCACTCTCGCTGGATGACTACTGTGCCCGTCCGCATGCGCTGGTCTCCTTCGACGGCGACCTGAACGGCTATGTCGACGAACTGCTCAAAGGTCACGACAAGCGGCGGCGGATCGTGCTGGCCGTGCCGCAGTTCAATAGCCTTGCCTCGCTGCTACGGGGAACCGACATGGTGGCCACCGTGCCCGATTACGCCGCCGAGGTGCTGGCGGCTCAGGGCGGCCTGCGCGTCGACGAACTGCCGCTGGAGCGCGCGCCGATGCCGCTGAGCATGGTCTGGCAGAGCGTCTACGACAACGACCCCGCCGAACGCTGGCTGCGCTCGCGCATCCAGATGATGTTTTCCGACGATAGCGACGACGACTAAGCGGCGGCGCCGGCATGGCTTGACTTGCCGCGGCAAGATCAGAATCATTCGCGCTTCGGCGGCGTGTCCCGACGGTGCGGATCTGTCGGCAGCTCCTGGGATCGCCAGCCTTCATCCTCGTGCCCGAATGGGTGCCCTCACCGCAGCTCGGGAGCGGAATGGAACTACTGCGCGTCGTCTTTCGTCACTATCGCTGGCCGTTCATCGGCGTCATGCTGCTCAGCCTGCTGAGCGCGGCGCTGGGGATCGGCGTCATCGCCTTCATCAATCATTACCTGATCGTCACCGCCCCGGGTGGCGGTGACATCAGCGCGGTCACGGCCTTGCTGCCGTTCATCGGGCTGGTGGCACTGCTGCTGGCGGTGACGCTGGGGTCGCAACTGGCGTTGACGACATTGGGGCATCACTTCGTCTATCGGTTACGCGGGCGTTTGATCAAGCGCATCCTCGATACCGATATCGAGCGCCTTGAGCAGCTCGGCAGTGCACATCTCCTGTCGAGCCTTTCCAGCGATATCCGCAACGTGACCATCGCTTTCGTGCGCCTGCCGGAGCTGGTCCAGGGCGTGATCATCACGCTCGCGTCCATCGCCTACCTGATCTGGCTGTCGCCGCCGTTGCTGCTGGTCACTGCGATCTGGATTGCAGTGACCATGGTGGTCGGCTGGTGGCTGGTATCCAGGGTTTACCATCACATTCGAATCACTCGCGCCACGGAGAGCCGGCTCTATCAGGATTACGAGACGATCATTCATGGCCGCAAGGAGCTATCGCTTAATCGGGATCGCGCTCGGCACCTGCTCGAGGAGGTCTACGACGCCGACGCTCAGACTTACCGCGATCACATCATCCGCGCGGACACCTACCACCTGAGCGCCGGCAACTGGACCAATATCATGATGCTGGGCGCGATCGGCGTGGTGTTCTTCCTGGCCAACGGCCTTGGCTGGTCCAATACGGCAGTGGCAGCGACCTTCTCGCTGACCCTGCTATTCCTGCGCTCGCCGTTGATTCAGGCCGTCGGGGCGACTCCCACCCTGATCACTGCCCAGGTGTCGTTCGACAAGCTGCGTGAACTGGAGCTGGCCGAGTACCGCGCCGAGTTCGACCTGGTCGAGACTCACAGCGAGTGGCAGTCGCTAGAGATGCGAGATATCACCTACCGCTATCCGGCCAAGGCGGGGCGAAACGGCTTCTCCGTCGGCCCGCTCAACCTACGGCTGGAACGCGGTGAACAGGTCTACCTGATCGGTGGCAACGGCAGCGGAAAATCGACGCTGGCCAAGCTCTTGACCGGCCTCTATCGACCCCACGCCGGTGAAATCCGGATCGACGACGAGGCGATCGGCGAAACCGGTTGGCACCGCTACCGCCAGCGCTTCTCCGCGGTCTACACCGATTTTCATCAGTTCGATCGCCTGATGGGGCCGCGCGGTGGCGCCGCCGATCCTGCGCTACTGGATAACTGGCTGGACACCCTGCAACTGGCGCAGAAGCTTCAACTCGATAACGGCAAGGTGCTCGATACCGAACTTTCCCAAGGGCAGCGCAAGCGTCTGGCGCTACTGATGGCGCTGGTCGAGCAGCGCCAGATTCTGCTGCTCGATGAGTGGGCGGCGGATCAGGATCCGCAGTTCCGGCGTACGTTCTATCGCGAACTGATGCCGCGCTTCCGCGAGCTGGGGATCACGGTCTTCGCGATCAGTCACGACGACCACTATTTCGCTCACGCCGACCGCCTGCTGGAGATGCGCGAAGGCCAGCTATACGAGCTGGCCGGCGACGAGCGCGCGCTGGCGAGCCAGGACGCGGTAGCCCGGATCGACACCTGAGGACGATCGATCCGAAGCCAGATGCCCCGTGGTTCATGACAGGATAAGCTGCCCCGGGTCGAGATGATCGAGCCCGCCTACGCCAATCACCAGCTCCGGAATGCCATCACCGTTGGTGTCACCCTGGAGCTGGCCATCGTCAAAGCGTAGTTGCCCGGCTTCACCGCTGAAGCCCTTGCCGTCCTGCCACTCGAAAGCCTGATGGCCGGCCTGCGTGGTATCCGCATCCAGCGCGGAGAGGTCGATATGGTCGTCGTCGCCGAAGTCGAGAATTTCGTCGATCGACAGGGGCGTTGACTCCATGGCCGCGTGCCAGACGAAGCGATCCTCGCCACCGCCGCCAATCAATCGATCGCTACCCATGCCGCCGATCAGGATGTCATCCCCGGCGCTGCCGGTGAGAATGTCGTTGCCGCTGCCGCCGGTCAGGATATCGCTGCCGTCGAGCTGCCGGTCGACGTCGGTCAGCAGCTCCGGCAGGCGCACGCCGCCGGGCAGCGATCCCTCGTCGATGGCGACGTCGCGATTGCCGAGCTGGATCGCCCGCGGTATCTCGCTGGTCTCGGCGTAGGCCTTGAACGAAATGCGCAGGCTGTCGCCGGCTTCCAGATCGCCCTTGGCGTGACTCAGCGTGTAGACGTCACCGTCGCGCTGGTTCAGGTCGGCGCCGTAGACGGTGTCGATCGTGCCCGGCAGCGTTACGCGAATCGGGTCGCCGGCCACGGCGTCATCGCCCTGGTTGGTGATGGTGATACCCAGTACGTAGCCGTTCGACCAGCGACTGACGACATCGAAGCTGGCGTGTAGCGGGCTCTCGTCGGCGGCGACTTCGCGCTGGTCCCGGTAGGCGTCGGGCGTGATCGCTGCCGGCGAACCGACCTGGCTGACGTCGCCGGTGACGAGATTCATCAGTTGGCCGTCGTCGAACAGGGCGAGCTCGATATCGCTCAGCGTATCCTCGGTACCGTGGCCCTTGATGCGCCAGGCGCCGTCGTCGAGTGCGGTCAGCGTGTAGTCGTCCAGCGCGCCGCCGAACAGGGCGGTGTCGTGGCCGGCGCCGCCTGCCAATCGATTGTCTCCCCAACCGCCGCCGCCGGCGAGTATGTCGTCGCCCAGGCCGCCGATCAGGGTGTCATCGCCCAGACCACCATCGAGATAAGCGCCGTCGTCCCCGGCCTGGACCGTATCGTCACGCCGGGAGCCAACGAGATAGTCGACCGTGACCTGGTTGGCATCCGGAGCCGTCGGGGCACCGAAGCTCTCGCCTTCGTTGAGCCAGACGCTGGTCGACATGGGATCGTTGTCGGCGTCGCGCACCGACTGCTCGACATGCACGCGATTGTCGTGATCGCGCCCGCCATGAAAGTTGATGTCGCGATCGGTCGAGGTCACCGTGATGTCGTTGCCGACAGAGGAGTGCCAGGAGGCGAACAGCACGCTGTGGCGCATACCGCTGTCGCTCAGGTCGTTGAACTGACCGTCGTAGTTCTGACGCAGCTCGAAGGCATAGCCGTTGCCGCCGCTGCCCTTGTTGAAACTGCCATCGGCGCTCAGCTCGGTTGCCGACACGTCAAGCGAGTTGCTGAATTCGAAGGCGACGGACGGGCCATTGGTGACCGAGACATCCTCGAGACTGGCGCCCTGAGTGTAGGCGAGTTCGACGGCGTGATAGCGCGACAGATCGGAAAGGGTGTTGCTGAACTTGCCGGCATCGGGTTGGCCAAGTGTAAAGGCAACGCCGAACCCGGCCAGCGAGACGCCCTCCAGTGCGGTCACCTTGGCCACCTGCGTCGCGCCGGCCTCCAGGTCAAAGTGAACGCCGCGATCGAGAGTCACGGTGTTGCCGTCGATGGCGGTGATCTTCGCCATGCTGGTGCGCAGTGGCGAGTCGGTTTCCCGCCAATCGCTGTCGCCGATCGCATCGAGAAAGGCATCGTCGTTGGGTTGGGCTAGCTTGAGCACGTCGCCGACCGCGAAGGCATCCGTATCGGCGAGTACGAGGCGCGTGTCGCCTTCGTTGGCGCTGGCATTCAAGGTGGTGAGCGGCTCGCCCTCGCGCCCGGTCACGCGAATGGCATTGGCCGTGTCGTTTGCCAGGGCGGCGTCGGTAAAGGTCAGCGTCGTGGCGTCTGAACCCGCGCCGACGAGACGAAGGTCATCGCGTGCCACGACGATCGCGTCATCGAAGCGATAGTCACCGGCGGCGAGGTTGATGGTGGCCCCTTTGGGGGCCGCGTCGATCAGGGCGTTGAGCGTGGCCGCGTCAATGCTGTCATCCACGGTGATCGTATCGTTGCCACGCTCGTCTTGATCGAAGACGTAAGCGTCGCCCAGTAGATCTGGCGGAGTGTAGGTGTCGCTGAGTCGAGTGGCCTGGTCGCTGAGCGAGGGGGTGTTGCCATCGATCTCGACCGCTTCCGGCATGCGGATATCGTCACCGAGCGCCTTGATCTTGAAGCGAGCCGAATCGCCCGCGGCGATCGCCGTCTCATCATGGATCGTGTAGCGGGAGCCATCTCGGGTGAGCGCGTCCGCGCCCCAGTACTGCGTGATGTCGGCGTCGAGATCGAAGTCAATCTGATAGCCGGGAAGCTTGCTCTCGCTCTGATTGGTGACGACGAGTTCGAGAACGTAGCCGCCGTTCCAGGTGCTGGTAATTGCGTAGTCGAGCTGTAGTTGAGACTGGTGTTGTGACATGTGCGCATCTCGGTAGACAGACTGTCGATGCGTCCTGCTGTGACGTCTCCGCGACCTCCTATGCCGCGGTTCGAACGTTCGTTTCAAGCGCTGAAACGAAGCCTGCCTACCTTGCCGGAATCAAGCGTGCGGCATGTCTAAAATAAGTGACATCTTATGGACTATTTGTTGCCTTTGGCGGATAACGTATGGCTAACGTAATTATTACGTAACGATATTGGCTTGCCATCGCGTTGGCCGACGCTGGCCACCTGGGCCAAGCGTTGCCCGCCGTGGCGTGCGCCAGCTTCCAGCGTGGGTATCAGGTCTCCTTCGCTGAGCTGGCGCCAGAATCGCTGCGGCATATGCTGCGTCATGACGCGGGAATTGAGACGGGCCGGGTTGAAGGTGCTGACGAAATAGGCACGCCATAGCGCATGATCGTCGTCACCTGTCATGGCGGTGCGCGCGGCTTCGGCCCAGGCGACCGGGCAGGGCATGCGGTAGTCGAATTCGTGCCCGTTCCAGGCGACCCCGCCGCGAGGCGTCGCGATCAGGAAGCGAGAGCTGCCGAGACGATCCGCGAAGTGCTCGGCACCCAGGTCGAGGACGTCGTGTGCTGGCTCGAACCAGGCCAGGAACTCGCTGTCCCGCAGGACGATATCACGGCTCGTCTCATCGCCACTCGCCTCATCGCCACTCGCCACATTCCCCTTTGGCGCCTCACGATGAAAGCGCAGGAAGGCATGCATATGGTGCGCCTCGCGCCTGACCGCATGGGCGCGTCGATGCAGCTCGCTGCCGTCGCTGTCCGCCGGATGCGATGCCGCGGTATCGCCCCGGGCCAGGCGCCAGACGATACGATAGAGCAGCGACCAGCGGTCGTGGCAGGCGTCATCCCGGTAGCGCGCACTCTGCTCGAGCAGTGCTAGCTGGTCTCGCGACAGCGTCAGCCGGGCGCCGCGATCCGCTGGCGGCAGCGCTGCGCTGTCGGCCGCCGGTGTCGCGAACAGGTCGTCGTGAAGCGCATCGCCATCCTGCCAGGTGATGTCAGCCGGCTGGATGCCGGCCTGAAGCAGCTGGCGAGCACGTTGACGCCATTCGGTAAAATCCGTGGCCCGGGCGACATGGCGGGCATCCGAGCGTGTAGCCGTCATATTGGTTGTTTCATGGCGATAGCATGCCTCATCTCTCGACGCCAGACCGACCTCATAGCAGTGCCATTTGTGCCGGCTGCGGGGCTGTCAGCTGACGACGCAGGCGCGAGCTCTCCCACTGGATCTCGGCGGGGCGGTAATCCTGGGTGGTGACGAACGGGCGCAAAGACGCCATCCGGCAGCGCAGCGCGATCAGATCCTGATAGCGAATCCGGCGCTGACGACGCAGGTCGATCAGGCGTTGCACGCTGCGCAGGCCGATCCCCGGCACGCGGGCGATCATCGCCGGTTCGGCGCGGTTGAGATCGACGGGAAAGTGCTCGCGGTGATCGAGCGCCCAGGCCAGCTTGGGATCGACCTCCAGATCCAGGTTGCCGGGGCGATTCAGCAGTTCTTCCGCCTGAAAACCATAACCACGGATCAGGAAATCGGCCTGGTAAAGGCGATGTTCGCGCAGCAGCGGCGGGGCGGCTGGCGGCAGGCCGCTGGGGCTTTCGGGAATCGGGCTGAAGGCCGAATAGTAGACGCGCTTGAGCCGGAAGCGTTGGTAGAGGTGCTGGGCGGACTGCAGGATGGTGCGGTCATCGGTGGCATCCGCGCCGACGATCATCTGCGTGCTCTGGCCACCGGGCGCATAACGCGGCGCCAGGCGCTTCGGGTTCGCGCTGCGCGGTAGATGCTTTGCGTCCCGCTGGGCATCGTCGTTGGCGGCATCGATACGCTGGCGCATTTGGCCCATGGCCGAGTGGATGGTGCCGAGCTCCTTTTCCGGGGCCAGCGTTTTCAGGCTGGTCAAGGTCGGCAGCTCGATGTTCGCGCTAAGCCGGTCGGCGTAACGTCCCGCCTCCTCGATCAGCGCCGGGTCCGCTTCCGGAATCGCCTTGAGATGAATATAGCCGCGGAACTGATGTGTCTCGCGCAGTTGTCTCGCGACCTGGATCAGCTGCTCCATGGTGTAGTCGCTGGAGCGGATGATCCCCGAGCTCAGGAACAGTCCGCTGATGGTATTGCGGCGATAGAAGGAGAGCGTCAGGCGTACGACCTCCTCTGGAGTGAAGCGTGCCCGGGGAATACTGCTGGAGCGGCGGTTGATGCAGTACTGGCAGTCGAACAGGCAGAAGTTGGTCAGCAGTACCTTGAGTAGCGAGACGCAGCGGCCGTCCGGCGTGAAGCTATGGCAGATGCCCATGCCGCTGGACGCGCCAAGGCCCGCCTTGCCACGGGAGGAGCGCGTCGGCGCGCCGCTACTGGCGCAGGACGCATCGTACTTGGCGGCATCGGCCAGAATGGAAAGCTTGTCGATCAGCTCCACGCATCACTCCATGAGGGGCGAGCCCTCTCGAATACTGTTTGTGTATACAGTATTCGAGAGGCGTGGCGACGACAATAACCTAAGCGAAATTCGATATCGGTGCTGAGCGGGAATCAGCCGGCGGGCGCCTCGCGGCCCTGCGCGGTGGCCCAGTCGCGAATATCGGGATAGGGATAGTGCTCGTAGTGGCCGAAGGCCGGCAGCTGCCGCGCCTTGAGCGGCGTGAACAGCGGCATCGGCAGGCCGCAGAGGAAATGCGCGATACGTCGGGCGCCGGGTGTGCTCCCTAGCTGCTGGCAATGGCGCTCGATGAACGGGACGGCGTCGCGGGCGAAGGCGTCGGCGGTCAGCGCGGGCAGCGGCGGGGCGGGCGGCAGGCGCGCGACATGGCCATGGCAGACCGAGCAGTGACCGCAGTGGGGGTGGCGCCCCATGGCGTTGTCGCCGAAATAGGCGGTGAGGCGCCCCGTCAGGCAGGCGTCGGATTCGAACAGCGCGACCATGGCATGCAGGCGCTCGATTTCGCTGCGCTCGCGCTGCTCCGCCTCCTCTGCCAGGCGGTCGGTGAGCGCCTCGACGTCGACCTCCGACTGGCAGATCTCGTAGACGTCGGTCATGCGTTTGCCTTCGAGCACGCCCCAGCCCTTTTCCTGAAAGTACTCGAGCGCCGCGATCACCCGCGCGCGCGAGGCGTCGATGCCCGCCGCGACGCCCGCCTGGTAGAGGCGCTCGAAATCCACCGTGCCCCAGGTGCGCGCGACCGGCACGTTATCGACGATCAGCTGTACGAAGTCGGCGCGTTCGCCCTGGAAGCGCGCGATCAGGCCCTCGACCGGCTCGAGATAGCGCAGACGGTATTCGGCGAGGAAGGCATAGCGCGGCGCGATTACGCCATGCATTTCCAGGCGCACCAGCAGTGTCTTCAAGGGCAGCAGGCGCACGTTGGATTCTCGCGAGAGGGTGTTGAGAAGCACGGGCCACTGGCGATCCGGTTGACGCCCGGCGGCCGCGATCTCCTCGAGCACGTGCTGGATGCCCTCACGCTCCGGGGTATCGCCGTAGACAAAGTTCTCGAGTACGCGCAGGCCGTCGCGACCGGCCAGGGTCAGGCAGCGCGAGGGCTGGCCGTCGCGGCCGGCACGACCGATCTCCTGGCTGTAGTTCTCGATCGACTTGGGCAGGTCGAAGTGCACGACATTGCGGATATCGCCCTTGTCGATGCCCATGCCGAAGGCGATCGTGGCAACGATGCAGGGCAGCTCGCCGCGCATGAAGCCCTGCTGGATCGCCTCGCGGGTCTCGCTGTCGAGCCCCGCATGATAGGCGCTTGCGGCGATGCCGCGCTGGCTCAGGTCACGGGCGAGGGTCTCGGCCGTCTGCTGCAGCGTCACGTAGACGATGGTCGGCGCTTCCTGTCCGGGCTGCTGCTGCGGTGCGAGCCAGTCGACCAGGGCCGCGGTGCGCTGCGCGGCCGGTACCGGTTCGATGCGCAGCTCGAGATTGGGGCGGTGGAAGCCGGTGGCGATGACATCCTCTTCGGCGATGGCGAATTTCTCGCGCATGTCGGCGATTACCGCGGGCGTGGCGGTCGCGGTCAGCAGCAGCGCCTGCGGGATCGAGAATTCGCGCTGATAGTCCGGCAGCTTCAAATAATCGGGGCGGAAGTTGTGGCCCCACTCCGAGATACAGTGGGCCTCGTCGACCACCAGCAGCGAGATGGCGATCTGGCGCAGGAAGTGGCGAAAACGTTCGTTCTTGAGCCGCTCCACCGAGACCATCAGGATCTTCAGTTCGCCGCGCCGCGCCTGCTCCATGATCTCGCGGCTGGTATCGCGGTCCTGGGTCGAGTCCAGCGTCGCCGCGGCGATGCCATGACGCGTCAGGAAGGCGAGCTGATCCTGCATCAGCGCCAGCAGCGGCGAGACGACCAGCGTCAGGTGCGGCAGGTGCAGCGCCGGCAGCTGATAGCAGAGTGACTTGCCGGCACCGGTGGCGAAGATAGCCGCCGTCGAGCGACCGGCAACGACCCGGTCGATGACGGCTTCCTGGCTGCCGCGAAAGTCGGGAAAGCCGAAGACATTCTGCAGCGTCTGGCGGGGTGACAGGGTGGCCGTCATGGCGTCTCCGTTGAGTGGGGCGGGCGCGCCGGCTCAGGCCGATGTGCCGCTGGAGGCCTGGCTGGGCCTCTCTTCCGGGGTTTCGGTCTGGTTTGGGGTCAGCGTCGGCGCGGCGTGCCGCGACGAGCGGTAGCTCACGCCGTGGCGGACCCGCGGCGCCTCGCTACCGCCGTGTAGGGCGTTGACCCGATCCATGATCGCACGGTCGTCCAGGGTCAGGCGATCCAGCATGCGCAGGTGCTGCAGCCAGTTGGGGACCAGGAAGACCTCCTGCCACAGGTCGCGATCGACGATATCGCGATAGAGCGACCAGCGCTTGGCGCCGTTGCGCAGACGCAGCTTGCGTAGCGGCCGCACCGCGCGGGCAAACTCGCGCAGGTTATCGCCATCGATTCGATATTCGATCGTCACCATGACCGAACCGCGAGCCGGATCGAAATCGAAGTCCGGGTTTTCAGTGTGGGCTTCCGGCGCTTCGGTCAGGCCGCTGGCGTCCAGCGCCGGCAGTCGCGAGGAGATCAACAGCGTCGCGGAGACAATCAGGAGTATGCCGGCCAGCAGCAGCGCCATTGCCACGCCGAGGCCATCGGCGAGCTGGCCCCATAGCAGTGATCCCAGCGTCAGGCCGGCATACAGTGCGGTCTGGTAGAGCGCCAGGGCGCGCGCCTTGACCCAGTCCGGGACCAGAACCTGCACCGCCGAGTTGTAGGAAGCCACGGCGGCGATCCAGCAGCTGCCGCCGATCACCAGCGCAGGGAACAGGACCCAGAGCGTCTCGATGCTGCCCAGCGTCATCATTACCACGCCAAGGGTAAGTGCAGCGATGCTGATCAGGCGGCTGCTGCCGAGACGCTGGCGTGCGCGAGCGACCAGCGTGCTGGCGGCGATCGCGCCGATGCCCAGGCCGCCGAGCATATAGCCATAGAGCGAGGCGTTGCCGCTGGGGTGCTGATGCGCCAGCAGCGGCAGCAGTGCCCAGATCGCACTGGCGGAGATGCCGAAGATGAACGCGCGCAGCATGACCAGCCGGGTGACGCTGGAGTACTGGACGAAATGCATGGCGGCCTTGACGCCTTCCCAGAGCCGCTCCGGCGGCAGCGACTTGGGCAGTACCGCGCGCCGCCAGCGCCACAGCGCCACGATCAGTCCGCCGAAGCAGAGCACGTTGAGCAGAAAGATCCAGGCCGGCCCCACGGCCGCCAGCAATAGACCGCCGATAGCCGGGCCGATGGCGCGCGCCGCGTTGTAGTTGACGCTGTTGAGCAGCACTGCGCTGGAGACAAGGTTGCGCGGCACCTGTTCGTTGACCGCCGCCTGCCACGCCGGCGTGGTGATGGCGCCGCCGAGTGAGACACAGAGAATCGAGGCGATCAGCAGGGTCGGCGAGAGCAATCCGAGAAACGCCACCGTGGTGATGAAGGCGCCGCCGAGTACCTCGATCGCCAGACCGAACAGCATCACCTTGCGACGGTCGTAGTTGTCGGCGATCACGCCGGTGACGATCGATAGCAGCACCAGTGGCAGCGCAGCCGCGACCTGGATCATCGCCACCAGCACCGCGCCGCCGTCGTTGGAGGTGACGACCCAGGCAGCCGCGACCGACTGTGCCCACACGCCAAGATTGGCGAACAGGTTGGCGATCCAGATCATGCGGAAGGCGGGCACGGCCAGGGGGGCGAAGGTGCTGACGTCAGCGGGGCGGGGTGGGGCTTGTTCGGTCTCGAGTGTCAGGTCGCTCTGACGGGAAACGGGCTGCAGCATGTCGAACTCGCGGTCGAAAGGCGTAACGGATGCCTCGACGACGGGCGGCGGGGCTTGTCGTTAGCATCCGGTTTTCGCGCGCGAGCGTCCAGCGCGATTGTCGGTCGCCTCGATCCGGGCGGCACGGGATCACCGGCCCTGGAGGGAGTCGGTGGTGGGAAGCCGCAGGTCGGTTACTGCAGGACAGCGATAGGGCAGGCGTTGCCCGGGTGGTTCATCACGCGCATGGGGATGCCGTAGATCGCTTCCAGCGTATCGTCGCTCATCATCATGGACGGCGATCCTTCCGCCAGCAGGCGGCCGCTGTGCAATGCCACCAGATGGTCGCAGTAACGCGCCGCCATGTTGACATCGTGCAGAACGATGATCACGCCAAGGCCGAGTTCATGGCAGAGCTTGCGCACCAGCGCCAGCACCTCTACCTGATGCGCGATATCCAGTGCCGCCAGCGGTTCGTCGAGCAGCAGATAGCGGCTGCCCTGGGCCAGCAGCATGGCGAGCCAGACGCGCTGGCGTTCGCCGCCGGAGAGCGTGTCGACCAGGCGGTCGGCAAACGCTTCGGTGTGAGTCAGTGCAATGGCGCGTTCGATCTGCTGGTGATCGTGGGCGCCGAGCCGGCCGAGCAGGCCGTGCCACGGGTAGCGGCCGAAACCGATCAGCTCGCGGCAGGTGAGGTTCTCCGCGCTGGGCAGATGCTGAGGCAGATAGGCGACATGGCGAGCGAATTCGCGTGGTTTCCACTGCGCTAGCGGCCGGCCGTCCAGCGTGATACTACCGTGGCTCACCGGTTGCTGCTGGGCGAGCAGCTTGAGTAGCGTCGACTTGCCGGAGCCGTTGTGGCCGATCAGCCCGTAGATCTGCCCTTCGCCGAAGGTCACGTCGATAGGGGAGAGCAGTGTCTTGCCCGCAATCTCGAAGCTCGCCGACTGGACTTCGAACATGGCAGGCTGACCTCGCGGCGGAGAGTGGAATCGAGAGAGAATGCAATCCTAATTCAAATACGAACGCTTATCAAAGTCGCCGTGTCGTGGGCGGCCATTGCCACGCCGTTGATCGTCACGTAGGCCATCACCGTACCGTCGGGAGTCCGACCATGAAGACCGCCATATCGATGCTTGTCATCGCGCTGTTGCTCGCCGGCTTGCTGACCGCCACGGCGTCGACGGCACCGTTCGGCGACCGCTTGCTGCGGCTTGAAGCGCAGTGGGCGCTGCCCGCCATGTCGACTGAACTGGCCAATGAGTCGCCGGCAATCCATGCGGTATTCGTGAGCTATGCCGACGAGCCAGCGCTGTGGATGAGCGCGCGGTTGGCCCTGTTGCGCCATGGTCCGTTGGCCCGCCGGGCGCTGACCGATTTCGGCTCCGATCCCGCCTTCCAGCGTGTTCTTATGCGCTATGGCGCCGATGCGGTGCTGCCGGTGGTCTACTACCGCGATCATGACCTGACCTCCCTGCGGTTGCAGCAATGGTTGGGTACACAGTATCGGGCGGCGAGCGAGCGTCTCGATGACTGGTGGCCCGGCAGCGAGCGTTCGCCGACGGCGGACGAGACGCCGGGCGCCGAAGCCTCGCCGACGTTGTCGCCGCAGCGGCGAGGCCAGATCGCGATCGCGATTCTCGCGCGGCAGGGCCACGGCTTTCTCGACCAGTTCGTGGTCGATCCGCAGGGCAAGATCCAGTGGCTGCAGAGCGAGCGTCTGATCAGCGGTCTCAATGATTTTTTCACTGGCGGTCTCCGCGATCTGGAAAGCCAGTGGCGTCAGGGGGAGCCGCTGGGCGTGACCGATATCGGCTGGGCGGGCGTCGACCTGCTGGTGATGGCCAGTGCGGTGAAGGTGCTGCGCGCAGGCCGCCTGGTGCGTGCGAGCGCGGCCGTCGAGGGGCAGAGCGCGCGGGTCGCGGCGAGTGAGGTCATCGCCGGCGGCGGACGCTTCGCCAATCTGTCACGCGCGGCCAAGGTTGCCGCCGTGGCCGGTACTGCCTATGTGGTAGTCCGCCACCCGAGTCTGGTCAGTGCGCTGGGCGCGACGATGGCGTCCTGGCTCGGCTGGCCCGCCTGGCTCGGCCAGTTTCTGGTCTGGGCCCTGGTGCTGATGCCGCTGTTGGTCATGGCGCGATTCGCCTATCGCTGGCTGGTGGCGCCTGTTCTGTGGCTGCTGGTACCGCTGCTGAGAGCGACCTCCCACGTGCCACGCTGGATGCGCGAGCGCGACGCGGCACGACAGCGGCCCACCTCGGCTGGCGGTGTGATCGAGTGACCGGCGCGTCAGTTTGGCGCCAGCGTTTCCAGCTCGGCCTGGCATCGGGTGACGGCCTGGGCGATATAGCGCCCCGCCATGCGTTCGGAGACGCCGAGGCGTTCGCCGATCTCGCGCTGGGTCAGTCCTTCCAGTCGATGCCAGATGAGTGCCTGGCGCTGTCGCTCTGGCAGCCTCGACAGTGTCTGGCCGAGCTGGCGCAGGCACTGCTTGTCGCAGAGCGCGGTTTCCGGGCAGGCGCGGGGACAGGCTAGCGCGGGCTCCACCGATTCGAGCGCGATGCGTTCCGGCATGGCGCGGCGATGCTGGTCGATCAGCAGATTGCGGGCCACCCGAAAGAGGTAGGCGCGGGGATTCTCGGGTAGTGCGCCGACGTCCGTCTTGAACAGCCGCAAATAGACTTCGTGACAGAGGTCCGCGGCCTGATCCCGACAACCGGTGCGATGGGTTAGAAAGCCCAGCAGCTCCGGATGATGTTGGCGGTAGAGCGTGTCGATGTGAGAAGCATGCATGATGGCGGCCATGACGGGGTCCAGGTCGCCATTGTTTCATAAATGATAATCATTATCTTTTGTGGTCCTGTCGGGGAAACGTTCGATATCGGTTTCTCGACGTATCCCCGAGGTTAACGTCGACCTATTGGGCTGGAGGATTTCCCTGGCGATTCGCGATCGTCGAGGGTCGAAATTCGGCGATCGGATTGATCAGCTCCCCGGCGAACTGCAGATTCTTGGCCGGGTCGGCGAGGTCGATCATCTGCCGGTTGTCACGCAGCTGCAGGCGGTTGAGACAAGAGAGCTGGAAGGTTGGGGCGAACAGGTCGAAGCGTGCGAACTTGTCGGCGAGCGCAGGGTGGCGCCGCTGATAGTCTTCGATGCAGGCAGCGACCCGCTGCCAGAACGCGTGTGCGGTCATTAGGCCGGATTCGTCCAGAATCGGTGCCAGAAAGCGGAAGAAACAATCGAACAGGTCGGTCAGAATCGACAGGATCTTGAGCGATTCCGGCACCTCGACGGCGATCCGGCGAGCGGCTTCCGGCAGCGCCTGGCCGTTGTCGAAGATGCCGGTCTCCTCGCCGATGTCCTTGAGGATCGCGCCGACCGGCACGTCGTTCTCCAACTGCAGGATCAGATTCTCGCCGTGGGGCATGAAGACCATGTCATGGGCGTAGAAGCAGTGCAGCAGCGGGGTCATGTAAGCGCCGAGGTAGCGGTCGATCCAGGCCGGCGCGTCGATGCCGGAAGCGCGGATCAGCGCCGGCAGCAGCGGACGATCCTCGCTGTCCCGATGCAGCAGCGCTGCCATGGTCATCAAGCGGCGGTTGGGGGGCAGCTTCGTGTAGGGGCTTTCGCGCCAGAGACAGGCGAGCATCTTCTGGTAGGGGCTCTGGCGGTCCGTGGCGGCCTCGAAATGGGCGTGGTGATAACCGAGCGTGGCAACTTCGCGAAGCACGCTGAACCCCTGCGCCTGTAGCTCGGGGTCGTTGGCCACCGTCTGCTCGACCCAGGCGTTGATAGCGGGCGTGCCATGCATGTAATAGGTGGACAGCCCGCGCATGAACCCCATGTTGAGGATCGACAGCGCGAACTTGACGTAGCGCCGCTCGGGACGCGAAACGTTGAACCAGGTGCGGATCGACTGCTGTGCGCGGTAGTCGTCGTCGCCTTCGCCAAGCAGGACTAGCCGACGTTCGGCGACCTCGCCGGCGAAGGTGATCGCCAGCTTGTGCCGCCACTGCCAGGGATGGACCGGCATGTAGACGTAGTCGTCGGGATCGAGCGCCAGGGCACGCAGCGTCTCCTCGAAGCGCGTACGCGTCGCGGCGTCGAGTTCGTCGCGCATCAGAGTGGTGATATCCAGGCCGTCGATGGCGCTGTATTCGGTGCAGGATCTGGCGGCGGCGAGCCACAGCGGGCGCACCGAGGCACCTGCTTCCGGCGCGTAGCGGTGATAGTCCTCGACATCGAAGCCGATTCGCCCGCTGTTGGCGACGAAGCAAGGGTGCCCTTCGCTCATCGCCATTTCCAGCGTCTGGAAGTCGGCTTGAGCCAGATGCTCGGCGGGCGGCAGGTCGCGGCCGAGTTTGTAGGCGATACCGGCCAGCGTGCTGGCGATCTCCTCGAGGTAGGTCGGCAGGTTGTCCGGCGCGATGCCCAACTGCTCGCGGAATTCGAGCAGGAAGGCGGCGACGTCGAGCGCCTTCGGTTCGCCGTTTCGGGTCGCGGTCAGGGTGGCCTTGTCGATGACCCAGTGGTCCAGAGCCATGACGCGTGCCCGGAAGCGATACTCGATTCGCGCGCCTGTCGGCGTGTCCTCGACCGCCAGGATATAGCCATGGCTTTCGCCGGATCGTTCGCCCGATACCTTGGGGCGCACCGTCTCGCCGGCTTCGGCAGGCTCGGGATGCAGCAGCCGCTCGTGAATGAATTCGGCCAGCGCTTTGGCCAGCAGGTCCCGGTTGGCGCGGGCCCAGCGCGTTGGTTCCAGGTGAGCGGTTGCGGCCGTCTTGGAGCCGACGGCCTTGGCCTTGGGGGCTTGCTCGGGCCAGGTGTCGCGAGTGCAGAAGGCCAGATGGGCGGTTTTCTCGGCGAGCCGGATTTCACGGTCGTAGACGAAACCGGCACGACGGTTGAGCGGATGGATGCCGACATTGGTGACATCCGGCTCGACCACGATGCGTCGGGTGGCCGAATCGCTGAAGAGAAAGGCGACAATGGTGTCGATCACCGCCTGGCTGAAGCCGTGGATTGGCTTCGGCGAGGTCGTGCCCACCGGCGCGACCAGGAAGTGCATGCCGCGGTCGCCCGGTTCGACCGGGTAGTGCTCGCCGACCGGGTCGCTGGATGGCTCGTAGAGTTCGACCAGGAAGGCGGGCTGGCCATCGTGCAGTCCCAGATAGGCCTGGGCGTTCATGCTTTCCTGCATCTCGCGATAGAACCCGGCGACCTGTTCTCGGCTGTCGCGTGTCATGCCCCAGAAGCGGGCATAGTCGCGGCTTACCCAGTCATACACGGTATCGATGTCGCGCGCCGGGTCCAACGGCCGCAGCGTCAGCGTGCCAATGCCGGCCCATTCGCGGCGGAAGTGCCGTGTCTTTGCGTAGAAGTTGTCGGTTTGCTGATCGCGGTTCGGCAGGCCAGTCTGTGGCAGATTCATGATCGTGTCTCCTGTCGGATGTTTGGTTCAGGCGGAAGCGCGCGGGGATTCGAGACGAGGCGTGAAACGCGCGTTGTCCGGGGCACCGAAATCCTGGAAGGTGAAGCCGCGTTCGACCGGGTAGATTTCGCGGCCGGCGAGTTCGCGAATGATGCAGGCGTTGCGATAGCACGCCATGCCGAGGTCCGGCGCCACCAGCCCGTGCGTGTGCAGTTCGGCGTTCTGCACGAAGATCTCGGCGTTGGCATCTACGCTGTAGTAGCGTCCGACGGCGTAGCGTCCGGCGGCATCGCGCTGGATACGATGCTCGATCGGCGCGAGAAACTCGGGCCGACGCGGGGCGTAACCGGTGGCGAGAATCAGGCCTTCGGTGCGGTGGTCGAAATAGGTCTCCTGCTCGGTGTGGGAGAAGCTCAGCTCGAAGCGGTGGTGAGCCGGATCGAAGTGGCAGTTCTCCAGCGCCGCGCAGGTCAGCAGGTGGGTATTCACCGGGCCATCGAGCGAGCGGGCGTAGAGCCGGTCGTAGATGGCGTTGATCAGATCGAGGTTGATGCCCTTGTAGAGCCCTTTCTGCTCGCGCATCAGCCGGTCCCGAGTCGTCTCCGGCAGCGCGTGGAAATAGTCGATGTAGTCCGGCGAGGTCATCTCCAGCGTCAGCTTGCCGTACTCCAGCGGAAAGAAGCGCGGCGACCGGGTGACCCAGTCCAGGGTGTAGCCATGCGCTTCCTGCTCTTCCAGCAGGTCGAGATAGATCTCGGCGGCGCTTTGGCCACTGCCGACCAGCGTGATCGACGACTTTGCCTGCAGTGCGGCCTTGTGCTCGAGATAATCCGCGGAATGGACCAGGCGGTCGCGGGCGTCGCGGCAGCAGGCGGGGATCATCGGTTCGGTGCCGGTTCCCAGCACCAGCTTGCGACAGCGGTAGCGCTGCGGCTCGCCGCTGAGCGTATCGCGGGCCAGGACCTCGTAGCAGCCGGCGTCGTCGTCGTAATCGATGCGTTCCACGTGGCGCCCGAAGCACAGCGTGTCGAGCTGCGTGGTCACCCATTGGCAGTAGCGGTTGTACTCATTGCGCAGCAGGAAGAAATTCTCGCGGATGTAGAAGTTGTAGAGCCGCCCCTCGGCTTTCAGGTAGTTGAGGAAACTGAAGCGGCTGGTCGGGTCCGCCAGCGTGACGAGATCGGCGAGGAAGGGCGTCTGCAGGCTGGCATCTTCCAGCAGTAGACCGGGATGCCAGTCGAAGGCCGCTTCGCGTTCGAGAAACAGGCCATCGAGCGACTCGATCGGATCGGTGAGGCAGGCGAGTCCGAGGTTGAACGGACCGAGTCCGATGGCGATGAAGTCATGAATCCTGTTCGACATGCGAATGTGCTCCTGGCAACCGCGCGGTGGCGGCGTGGGTCGAAGGGTAAAGCCCGGCAGGCAAGCCGGGCGGTGACGTCTTGGATCGAGAGCTTGACGAGACGTTTGCGGCGACAGACAAGGGTTACGGGGTTTGCCGAGCGAGTGCGGGCGATGCCGATGCGCCGCTGGCGAAATCGGTGGCTCGCGCCGCGCCGTATTCGGCGATTCTCTCGATCAGTCGCGCGAGGTCCTCGGCCTGCGTCAGCGGGTTGAGCAGCGTGAACTTCAGATAGAGCCGGCCCGCGACGCGGGTAGCGGCAATGACCGCTTCGCCCTGACGCGATAGCGCCTGACGGATATCCCGGTTGACGGCTTCGATGTCGGCGTCTGCCTCGACGCCCGCGGGGGTATAGCGGAAGACCAGGGTCGAGAGAGCCGGCGCCGTCAGCACCTCGAAATCGTCTCGTGCCGTCAGTGTTCGGTAAGTCTCCCGCGTCAGATCTATCACCGTTTCCAGATAGCGGCCGAGCTGGTCGGCGCCCTGCATTCGCAACGTCATCCAGAGCTTCAGCGCGTCGAAGCGGCGCGTGGTCTGCAGGCTCTTGTTGACCAGGTCCGGAGTGCCTTCATCGGCCTGGTCGCGCGGATTGAGGTAGTCGGCGTGATAGGTGACATAGCGCAGGTGCGTACGGTCCCGAACCAGGCAGGCGCTGCAACTCACCGGCTGGAAGAAGGTCTTGTGGAAATCGACGCCGACGGAGTCCGCCTGCTCGATGCCGGCCAGCCAGTGGCGGTAGCGGCGCGACAGCAGCAGGCCGCCGCCATAGGCGGCATCGACGTGCAGCCACAGCCCGCGCGATTGACAGATCGCGGCCAGTCGCGGCAGCGGGTCGATACTGCCGAAATCCGTGGTGCCGGCGGTCGCGACCAGGGCAAAGGGAACGCGGCCGTCGCGGTCGCACTCGGCCAGGATTGTCTCCAGCGCCTCGGCGTCCAGGCGTTGTTCGGCGTCGGTCGGTACCGGAATGACCGCGTCGTAGCCCAGCCCCATCAAGGCGGCGGCCTTCTGCACGCTGAAGTGGCTGACATCCGAGGTCAGTATCCGCAGCTGGCGGAAGTTGTCCGGGAGGCCGTGGTGACGATTGCCGGCGTGGCCGGGCATCGCGGCACAGGCGTGATCGCGGGCGATCATCAGTGCCATCAGGTTGGATTGGGTACCGCCACTGGTGAAGACGCCGTCGGCGGCGTCGCCGAGCCCGATACGGGCGGTAGTCCAGTCGATCAGCTTCTGCTCGATCAGCGTGGCGCCGGCGCTCTGATCCCAGGTCTCCACGGCGGTATTGAGCGGCGTGGCGATCGCTTCGGCGAGGATCGACGGCAGCGTGATCGGGCAGTTGAGGTGTGCGACGTAGCGACTGTCGTGGAAGTGAACGGCATGGTCGAGGTAGAGCCGCTGGACCTCCTCGAGGCTCGATTCTAGGTTTTCCAGCGGGCGGTCGAGATCGATGGCATCGAAGGCCGGCTGCAGTTCGCCGGGCTCGACCCCGCTGTTGGGCCGGCGGTTACGGTCGAGCGTGCGCCGGACCTGATCGACGCAGCGCTGCATGCCTTGATGGTAAGCCGCGAGCGACTGCTCGCTGAACAGCGTCAGCAGGCTTTCTCGCGGTTGAGAGTAGGGCTGGCGCAGCGGGATGGCAGTGGCGAATTCCGTGTCGTATCGCATGGCGGCGTCTCCTGACTGACCGATAGTCGGCGATGTTTCGAACTGAGCGCCGTATCCCGGCTAGCGGCAGAACCGGGGACGAGATAGCGCGACCTGAATCGGGGATCTCCCCTTCAGCCCTTCGATGATGCCGGAATTGAGAATGCAAACCGTTTTCATCGAATGGCAGGGTGAAGACGTAATGCCGGAAGATTTCTGAACCGAAATAACATCTTGTTGCAAAAAGGGGCGAAGGCGAGGGCCACGCAGGGCTCAGTGAGAGGCAGGGACCAGGACAGCTTGAGCATCGGCGCCGCAACCGGAGAGCAGCACAAAGAACGTCTATCTGGCGTGGCGGTCGGTGGGTGTCTGGCGGTAGGCCGGCTCGGCCTACCGGGCCAAGCGGAAACGGAAAGCTTCAACCATGGCGGGTCAGAGAAGGGAGCGTCGATGGCTTGTCGCCAGAGCGATTCGCCCCGGCTATCTGGCGATCAGATGGCCGGGGCGGGGCAGGGTAAGCCGCTTGGCGGTCGAATCAGAACTGGTAACTGACCGTGGCCGTCACATTTCTCTCGGCGCCGAAGTAGCAGTACTCGAGGGAGTTACAGGAGGCGACGTACTCCTTGTCGAGCAGGTTCCCGACATTCACCCGAGCGTTGACTCCTTGTAGTCCGATCTTGCTCAAGTCATAACCCACGGTGGCGTCAACCAGCGTGTAGTCAGGCACGGTTTCCGTGTTGGCGCGGTCAGCGTAGACATCAGCGTAATAGCGTACGCCGAGTCCGGCATCCAGTCCGTCGAGCGGACCCTGGTCAAAGCTGTAGTTCCCCCAGACGCTGGCTTGATGGCGGGGCGAGTAGATGGCGTAGTTGCCGTCCTCGGTCGGGTCATCGCTCTTGGTGTAGCGGATGTCCGTGTAGCTATAGCCAAGCTGAAGGCGGAAATTATCGGTCAGCCACGTGCGCGCTTCCAGCTCGACACCCTGCGAGCGGATTTCACCGACCGAGCGATAAGGATCTGTGGGTTGCTCCTTGGTCGCGACATTTTCCTGATTGATTCTAAAGAGCGACAGGCTGTAGCGGTCCCGGGTTCCAGGGGGTTGGTATTTGAGACCAGTTTCCCACTGTTCGCCTTCCATCGGCTCGAGAAGGTCCCCATCGGCATCGACAAAGCTGGTCGGCGTGAAAGCCGTGTTATAGCTGAGATAGGGAGCAACGCCGTTATCGAACAGATAGAGTACGCCGGCGCGACCGCTGAACTGGGTATCGTCGAGCTTGCTTTCGGTGTTGTTGAGGTGGTCGGTATTCTTGATATCCACCCAGTCATAACGCCCGCCCAGCGTCAATCTCCAGCGGTCGATCTCCATCTGGTCCTGCAGGTAGATACCGGTCTGACTCAGCTCGTGCCGCTCGTCGTTGGTGACGGCGATATCACCGACCGGGTCGGCGCCGTAGTTGGGGCTGAACGGGTTGATGTTCGGGAAGGTTCCCGCGGTCCAGACAACATCGTTGTCTCGCTTCTGGTAGTCGATGCCGACCAGTAGCGTGTGGTCAATGAAGCCACTCCGGAAGTTCGCCTCGACCTGGTTATCGAGTGTCCAGGCGTCCAGCGATTCGCGACCACCGGAATAATAGCGATAGAGATCGTTCGAGTTGCCGACCCAGCCGTACTGGTAGACCTGATTGAGTTCGACGTCGGAATTCAGGTAGCGCAATTTCTGGCGTGCGGTGATGTCGTCGCTGAAACGGTGCTCGAGGTCGTAGCCGAACATCCGCTGGGTGCGCTCGAACTTGTCGTAGTCATCTTCGCCGTCAAAAAAATCGTTATCGATATGTTGGCCGTTATGGCTGCTGACGGCGCCTTCGTAAGGTACGCCCGAGTGGTAACCGCCCTCCGGATCCTTCTGCAGATAGGCCATGAACGTGACGCTGGTTCGGTCCGTCGCGTCCCAGGTGATCGAGGGCATGATCGCGTAGCGCTCTTCCTCGATCGGGTCGAACTGGGTATCGGCCTTGCTGCCGATGCCGACCAGCCGGTAGGCGACACGCCGCTCGTCATCCAGGGGGCCGGAAAAGTCGAAGGCGGCACTGCGTTGATCATTGTTGCCGGCACTGAAGCGGAGTTCGTTGCGGTTCTCGAAAAGTGGCTTCTTGCTGGTCAGCGCGACCAGTCCGCCGGGCGAGGAGCGGCCATAGAGCACCGAGGCCGGGCCTTTGACGATTTCCATGCTTTCCAGGAACCAAGGATCGATCACCATCGAGCTATAGCCATTGGTGTCGCCCATCACCTTCAAACCGTCGAGGTAGGTATTGCTTAGGCTGCCGTCGGAGAAGCCCCGCATGACCAGGTAGTCGTAGCGGTTGGAGGCGCCGACCTGATTGGTGTAAACCCCCGGCGTATATTGCGCGGCTTCGCGCAGCGTTCGTACGCCGCGCTCGTCCATCTCATCGCGATCGACAGTAGAGACTGTCTGCGGTGTCTCCAGAAACGGCGTCTCGGTCTTGGTCGCGGCGGACTGCGCCGTGACGGTGACGGTATCCAGATCACTGGTGCTGTCCGAGGACACACTGCCGGTCGATTGGGCGGCCGCCGTGAGTGGCAGCAGCGACATGCCCAGCAGGCAGATCGGTAAGGAGGAACGGTGGCGCCTGACCGGCATAAATAGAGCTCCTGTTGAGAATCGTATGTTTATGTGATCGAGAATTATTCCTGATTGGCGGCAGGATGACCTATGCCCAGCGTCGCGAAGGCTATGCGAAATGCCATAACTGCGTTCGAACAGGAACTTTTTGTCGGAGGGTGAGGGTTCAGCGAATGGCGCTGGGAGAGATGCCGTGATGTTGTCGGAAAGCCGTGGCGAAATTGGTCGGATGACGATAGCCAACGCGAAACGCCACTTCCTGCACCTTGTAGCCCTCTTGCAGCAGACGCAGGGCGAGCTGCAGGCGGTATTCGCGCAGGTGGTCGAAAATCGAACGACCATAGTGGCGGCGGTACTTGTCGCGCAGCGCGCTCTGGCTCATGCAGGCCAGTTTTGCCAGTTCCGCCAGCGTATGCGGCATTTCTGGCGTGACTTCCAGGTGGTGGCGCACGCGTTCCAGAAATTCATGATCCCGAGAGCGCGTAGAGATGGCGTGAGGCGCCGTGACGGGTTGCCGCGTCGCCTGTGACAGCGCTTGCAAGGCCAGGCCTTCCATCATCAGCGAGTCCCCGATGCTGCCGTGGGCTGTCTCGACCCACTCGTCGAGTGATCGCATCAGGCCCGGCGTCAATGATAGCCGGCGACATTCACTGCGCCTGGCCATCAGCGCGCGGAACGGCGCCAGGCGGGCATCGCTCCCCAGGGCTTCCGCCATCAGAGTGATATTGACGGCTCTGATCCGCTGCCGTGCCGCATGGCGCGCGCTCAGGCGCTGGCGATGAGCGTAGGCGATCAGCGCCCCCTGGCCGGCGCCAAGCTGGCACTGGTGCTCGCCCAGCTTCAGTTCTGCCTGGCCTTCGAGCAACACGATGATCGATAGGTGGGGCGGCGCACTATCGAGGGCATGGGTTTCATAGGTCTGGTGAATATCGAGATCCGAGCTCACGAAATGGCAACCGGGCAGCGGTTGCCCCTCAGTGATACGACCTTCGACAACCAGTTGCTGCATCGACGCCGGGTTTCGATCCCGCTCAGGAAAGTGGTGAGCGAGATGGTAGCGATGCTCGAAACGGGTGAAATCGTCGATGCCCAGTGCACAGTGTCGGGAAACACCGGCGGGTTCGGTGGCAAGCGACATGGTGAGCTCCAGGAAATCGAAAAATCGGATAAAACGATAATACGTTTCATTTACGATTGATTTCCAGTCTTTCGTCTGTGGCGTGGATCCAGTGTTGGAGGGGCGGAACGACGAGTTTATCGATGCGCCCTGTTAGGTATGAATAGGGGTAAGGATATGGATAGGAATAGGGATCGGAGAAAGGCAACGCCGTCTGGCGTTGCCTTTCTGTTTGGCGGGAAGGGTAGCGAGGTCCTGCGAGTGAACTCGCTTGTCTGCCTCACCAAGCCAGAATCGCGACCACGACCAGCGCGAACAGCGCCCACTTGATGAGGTAGTAGAGCGTCTTGTTGCGTTTCTTCAGCGCCTTGCCCTGCTTGCGCACGGCGTAGAGATACTTGAAGGCGCGATTGAGGCCGCCGGTCCGGTCGTTCTCATCATTCGGCGAGGCCGCAGCGGCCATCAGTGTGCGACCGACGAAGCGGTTCAGGCGACGTGCCCAGGCGTATTTCATCGGTCGTTCGATGTCGCAGAAGAGAATGAGCCGGTCCTGCTCGCTGCCGTTTTCGGCGCGATGCAGGTAGGTCTCGTCGAACATCACCGCCTCGCCGTCACGCCAGCTGTAGGTTTCGCCGTCGACATCGATGTAGCAACGATCATCATTGGGCGTTACCAGCCCGAGGTGGTAGCGCAGCGAGCCGGCGTAGGGGTCCCGGTGCAGCGTCAGATGGCTACCGGCCGGCAGCTCGGCGAACATCGCCGCCTTGACGTTGGGAATGCTCGCCAGTAGCTGTGTGGTCTGCGGACAGAGCCGGCGCGCCGAGGGGTGGCTGTCGCCGTACCACTTGAGATAGAAGCGTTTCCAGCCGCGACGGAAGAAGGAGTTGAAGCCGGCATCGTCGTAGCGCGAGGACGCCTTAATGTGCTCCTGCATGGCCAACGCCTCGTCGCGGATCGTCTGCCAGTTGGCGGTCAGGCGCTCCAGCTCGGGATATTGGGTCAGGTCATGATAGGGGCGATCCTTGTCACGCCCACACAGCGTCATCAGGGCGTTGATCGGCGCCATGAACGTGGAGTGATCCGACACCTGGCGCATCGGGCGGTGGCGTACTCGTCCGCGAAAATGCGTGTAGAGCACGCTGGCCACAAACAGCAGAATGAGAAGCCACTTGATCATATCGGTAGGTCGTCCTTGAGCTGGCCGGCACGCTGTCTTTCCCTGACAGTGCCGTGGCAGTGAAAGTTCGTTGCCTCATGATTGTCGAGGAATCGCGATCAACGTCAACAGGTGGTCTTCGAGATCGGCCACCTGTCCTTCCAGCCGGGTGCCGGCGCCCCACCTTGCCGAGAGTGTCTTGCGCAGCGTGATCGTGACCTCGCCGCTGGCGGGGTCCCAGTTGCTCAACTGGGCATCGGGAAAGTAGAAGCGCTGTCGGACGAGCGGGTAGAGCGCCTTGAACAGGCTCTCCTTGAGCGAGAAGACCAGCGTGACGAATCGGCCCTGCTGCGACGTCTCGAGTGACGCCAGCCAGGCTCGTTCCGTATTCACGAGAATCTGAGGGGCCAGACGCAACGCCCGCTCCGTCGTCAACAAGCGTTCCGCATCCAGACCGAGGCCTTCATAGGCGCGCTGGTGGCCGACGACGGCAGCCGCGAGGCCATGACTGTGGGTGATCGAGCCGATGATACCGGCAGGCCATCGGGGCAGGCGCTCGGCATCCTGCGATGGAGCCTCGGGGGCGCCGCAGAGTGCCGCGACGCTGTCTCGGGCGGCAAGGCGCCCGGCCAGAAACTCCGCCCGGCGCTTGCTGGCGGCACTTTCGAGCTTGGCCGGAAGCGCGATCTCCCACGCGCTCAGGTCGGACTCGCTCAGCGCGGCGGGTGCGAAATGAAGCGCGGAGAACGCCACATCCGGTAGCGGCCCTGGCCATGGCCAGGTTGACTCAAGAGCCTGACAGCCAGCGGGCAGCGCGCTCGGGACAGGGAACGGCATCGCTCAGCGATCGACCAGCAGCGCGTCGAGCACGACCGGGACCTCGTCACCGATGCGCTGGTAGCCCATGAGCGACAGAATCGAACGGACGGTCTGATTGTTCATCAGCACGCGACCATCCAGCGAGACCGGCTCGGCGTTGGTCGCCCGCACCCGGTCGCTCGCTTCGCGGGTAAAGCGAACGGGCAATTGTTCTTGGCGCTGCTCGCCGCCGGAATCCGTGCTCAGCGTGAGTGTCTCGACGGTGGATTCGCCAACTGCCAGCGAATTGATGCGCTCGGGCGGCAGCCGTGTGACCACGGTGACCAGGCGTGTCTCGGTCAGCGACGCCATCCATGGCGGCAGGTTGCCGAGGCTATCGAGCAGATCCGTCTGATTGAGCCGGACCGGCAGGCGAAGGGTGCCATCCGCGCTGATGCTCCCCTCCATTCGGCGCAGCGCATGCTCGTGCGGTATCTGCTGGTTGTCGCCGGTGATCTCCGTGACGGTCGCCGTGACATGAGACCGGTTAGGGTCCAACTGCCAGGCGGCCTGGGCGACGCTGGCCAGTAGCGCCGCGCCGGCGACCAGACCGCTGACCGCGAGCCGGCGCATGATCGTTGTCGATATCATCGTGTCCTCCCTGGACGCTGGTGCGTTCGGTGGCTGGTCTGCGCCTACCGCTTCCGTTATCATACGGCTCCCGCGTTTCCGGGCCTATAGCTCAGTTGGTTAGAGCAGGGGACTCATAATCCCTTGGTCGTAGGTTCAAGTCCTACTGGGCCCACCATCAAATCAATAACTTACCGCTTTTTTCTGCCCGTCTCGGTGTTCCATTTTTCGTCGGTGTCAACGAAGTGTCGACGGGGCGATTGGGGCCCAAATTTCAGGCTATCCGCCAAGTGATCCGGTGACAGATGAGCATAGCGCATGGTCATCTGAATCGTCTGATGGCCCAGGATCTTTTGCAGCGTCAGCAGGTCGCCACCGTTCATGATGAAGTGACTCGCGAAGGTGTGCCGCAAAACGTGCGTGCGCTGTCCCTTTGGCAACTCGATACCGGAACGGTTCAAGGCTTCGGTAAAAGCCTGATAGGCGTCTTGGGGAAATAGGCGGCCCAATGGTTTGCCGTGTCGCTGTAGACGGCCAAAGAGATCTTCACTGATCGGGACGGTTCGGTTGCGGCCGTTCTTGGTGTCGACGTAGGTGACGCGTTGATGGCGAACGTTCTCGGCTCTCAATTGCTGAGCTTCACTCCAGCGGCAACCGGTCATCAGGCATAGCGAGGCGATCAGATAGACGTGTGCATTGCGTGACTGTTGTAGCTCATTGAACAGAAGGTCGATCTGTTCTGGCGTGAGGTAGGCCAGCTCTGTCTCGGGCAGGCGAATGGCTTTCACAGCAGCAAACGGGTTGTCACCGTGGTACTCACCCATGCGGATGGCGACGTTGACCATGGCCCGGAGGTGAGCAAGGTCGTGGTTGGTGGTGCTAGGTGTCAGACCGGCGTCGAGTCTTGATTGGCGAAAGCGGACGATATCCATGGGCGTGACACTCGCCAGAATCGGGTTGCCCATGAGTTCGCACAGATGGCGCATCTTGCCATAGCGACCTTTGCCGTCTTTGAGTGAGACGCCTTGCACTTCGTACCAAAGCTGAGCGAATTCGAGCACACGTCGCTTGTCCCGTTTTCTTGGGCCGTAATCTTCCCCTGCCGCAGCTTTGCCGAGCGTGACATTTTTGAAGCGTTGAGCCTCGGCTTTGGTCGCGAACGTCTTGCGTATACGGCGTTGTCCACGGCCCCCAGGTTGAATATCGACCCGCCAGCCGGCATCCGTTTTCTTGATGGTCACTAGGCAGCTTTCCCGAGTAATCGTCGCTCGATGAGGCGCTGGGATATGAGCTGTCTGAGCATGTCCGCGTCTAATCCCCGTCGCCGGTAATAGTTGGCGATATCGTCCCAGGCACCGCAGCGGGAGAGGCCTTGCATGGCTTGCTGTGTGGTGAAGCTCTGACGTGCATAGAGGGAGATCAGATTACCCACGACCAGTGCGACGTTCTTTTCGTTGCCGAGGCCAGGAGCCTTGCGGGCTCGCTTGTACAGGAAGTGCGGTTCGTGGTCGTAGAACCGGGCATCCTCCTGGAAGAGCTGCCATGAGCTGTCGATCAGGTTCTTGGCATGGTCGAGACGGTATTTGCCCAGGGCGGTACGCCAGAGGCCGGTCAGGTGGGGAACGGTGTCGCTGAATCGCTTGAAGCCGTGATCCATGTCGAGGGCTTCACCGGTGTCGACGTTGCAGGGGATACCCTGGGCGAACTCGCGCAGCACGGATTGATGAAAGCGCATCTCGATACGCCACACCTCCTTGTCGGGGTTGTAGTCGGAGACGGTGGGATCGTCGTCAGAGGCTTTGTTCCAGACGCTTTCCCAGAAGTGGATCTTGTCGCGGGCGTGGGCTTCCTTGGTCTTGTTGTAGATGCAGCACTGGAGAGCGCTGGCGGTCCCGAACATGAAGGTTTCATCGTTGCCGTAGGTGGTCGCGATGCTGCCGTGTTTGAAGGTGAAATCGTCGATGCCGCTGATCTTGGTGACTTTCTTGGAGCGGGTGACGAAGCGTTCCATAAAGTCTTTGGGTGGCTTCCAGCCTTGCACGTCGAGGGCGAGGTGGACGGCACAGCCCATAGGTTCGATGTAGGCGAGCATGCGCTTGGCAATGTCGTCGAGATAGGCCTGGAGGTCGGCGGTGCTGTGTTCCTGGATGAAGTGCGGGGATAGCTCGATTTTCAGGTGGGTGCCGATGTTATCGACCTTCACGTGACGGGCGTAGAACAGGACGATAACGCCAAGATCGTTGTTCTGGAGACGGTAGCGAAAGCCGCTGTTGGTGTTGCCGGCCCCGACGATCCAGGTAGAGCCAAACAGGTTGATGGTGGCGCCTCGTCCTTCGCGATAAGTCTCGATGATCTGATCGAACAGATCCATGCAGGGTTTACCGGCGTAGAGCTGACGCACGGTGTCGACGCCAGCGTGGAGAAGCTTGATATGGCCGAGCTGTTTCTGGCCCTTGGGACTGAGAAAAAGACGACCCTTCGGATCTTCGCGGTCTTCGATCAGTGACTCGATGGAGTAGCGTTCCCAGCGGTTCATAAGCATTGTCCAGTAATGACGGTTTGTGACGGGTTATTGATGGTTGTCTTGGTTAATCTGCGAGACGTGTTACAGGGAGGGTCTCGCTTAATTCATGATTCGATGCTGCACCGAAGATTTAGATAAGTCACTGCTTTGAATGCACAAATAGGAAAATAGGCATGCATTTTTTGCGAGTGACGGTTAGTGACAAACAAAGACAGGAACGATTTTTGCCGCTGATAAAATTGGGCAAGTGACAGCTCGACTACCGTTGATCGACGACAGACTCGTAAACCCACACTCGCTAGTCGTCGGTCCCCGGCAGTCCGTGATAAGGGCGTCATAGGGCACCTACCAGCATGACCAGGGCGATCACAGCCAGATGAAGCGGATACCAGGAGAGACGTAGACCGCGAGGCAGAGCGGGCACCCGGTCGAGTCCTGAGACGTTCGGGAGCAGTACCAGGACGCCGGCCGTGGCGGTGGCGATGACCATGTGAAGCGGGGCGCCATTGAGAAGCGATGCCACGGTGAGCAGGGGCAGCAGAGCCAGCCGACTATCGGGATGACGAAACGCCAGCACGAACACGGGGACCAGGAAGAGACCGACGCTGTGATATTCGACGTGGGGCCCGAGGGCGAACGCCAGCCAGCCGAGGGGAATCAGCGCCGCCAGCTTCAACAGTCGATCCGTGAATTGATCCAGCACCCACACCACGGCCAGCCCGGCGGCCAGGGTAAAACAGACGTTGAGCTTATCCGGCGTGACAACCAGGACGTAGGGCAGTTGAGCTAACGAGCCGACGACGAGCAGGCGTAGGCCGTAGCGGATCGGGCGACGGGTATTGTGGACCAGATGCCACGCGACCATACCGGCGAAGAGGGGGAAGGCCACACGGCCGAGCGCGATGGCCCAGGGCGTGAACGGGGAGCCGGGCCAGATAAACTTGGTCGCGTGTTCGATGGTCATGGCGAGGATCGCGAGCCACTGGGCAAGCGGCACCCAGGCGTTGCGAGTACTCACCGGGGCGGGCAGTGAAGTCGAGGCAATCACGGGTAGCGAGGTCATGACGCGGCCTCCTGGGTGGGCAAGACGGTGGCTTGCAGCAGCACGTAGAGGTTGCTGGTCTGGCTGCTGGTCGAGGTGGAGCGGAACAGGTGGCCGATCAGCGGGATCGACGAGAGAACGGGAACGCTGGATGACTGCTGGCGGTTTTCTTCGGCGACGAGACCGCCTAGGAGGATCGACTGGCCGGACTGGATCTGGACCGTTGTCGCGATGCTGCGCTGGTTGGTGATGATGTCCGACGCCATCAGGGAGTCGGTCAGGCTATCGGCGGCGGTGTTCACGTCCATCACTACCAGCCCCGAGGGCGTGACCACTGGGAAGACGTTCAGCGTGATGCCGATGTCGCGACGCTCGATGGTCTGAAACGGGTTTTCGATGTTGGCCGCTTCGCCCGTGACGCGGCCAGTGATAAAGGGCACGTTCTGGCCGACGCTGATGGTGCCTTGCTGGCCGGAGAGCGTGAGAATTTGCGGTGTCGATAGCACCCGAGCTTCCGAGTCGCGCCGAATCGCCGTCACGGCCAACGCCAACACGTCACCGTCGAAGATCCCGAACGAAGCCCCCGGCGTCGATAGCGACCGGCCCAGGTTGGAGGTATTGAAGCCCCCGGCCGGGTTGCTGCCACCACGCGCCCGACCGAAAGCCGTGCTGAAATCGAAGGAGTCGCCATCGGTCGTCTCGAAGATGATGGCCCGGATCAACACCTGATCGCGGCTCACGTCGATGCTGGGGAGCAGGCGTTCGAGATCCGCGATGCGTTCCTGAGAGCCGCTGACCAGGAGTGCGTTAGCCGCGTGGAGTACCTGGGCGCTGGCCGTCGAGAGACCGCCGTTGGTGGTGCCGGCCAGGAACACATCGACCAGGGGCGCCAAATCGTCGGCGCGTAGATGCTTGATCGGCAGCACGCGGGAGACGACCGGCGTCGATGATGTCTGCAACGGCAGTTGGGACATGAACCCACGTCGAGGCTGAGCGGGCACCAGTGTCGGCGGGTTGCCTGGGACCAACTCATAACCATGCGAGCGCATGACACCCGCGAAGAACTCGGGGAGCTGATCGGGCGACACATCCGGGGCATAGACCGTCAACGTGCCATCGACCGCGGGATCGATGGCGACGGGGGTTTGGGTTTCCTGGGAATACCAGTGAACGAACTCCCGCACGTCGGCGCCCTGCATATCGATAGGCATGGCAAGAGAAGGGAACGAAGCGACCGCCAGGAGGGCGGCGAGTAGGGCTTTAGCAACCGAGTTCGGCATGGTTGTCTCCAGATTCGAGGCGGAGGTGACAGGCACCCAGGGGGACGAGTGAGAGCCCAAGTCGCTCCAGGTCGTCACTGGTGAGAGGCCGGTTGTCGCCATCCAGGAGGCGATAAGAGGTTTGGTCGCCCAACTGGGCATAACCGGTGATCCGAGCGTGATCGAAGCGCGAGAGATCGATCACGGGCTCGGTGGGTTCGGGTGTGGCCTCGGGGCGGCGGGCTTCGACTTGATCGACAACCAGCACCGACGTGGTGAGGACGATACCCAGCACGAAGGAAGCGACGGCCAGGAACGGCCGGTTGAAGCGCTTCCACAGGATTCGGGTCATGCGCATGTAGAACCTCGCATCACGGGGCACGCGGAAGACGCCATGGGTTAGCCACGGCGGCAGCATCATGTAGGTCTGATGGGGGTAGGCGTCGGAGAACGACTGTTTGGTGTCATAGGCCGGATAGAGCGCGCGGCCGGTGTAGGTCCAGCGCTCCACGACGATGCTGTTGATGTTGTCGCCATACTTCACGATGCCCAGGTGAACTTTCGGCATCGGCAGCTTGCCGCCCGCGAAGGTCGACCAGAGCGAGCCGAGAAACGGCACGGTGAGGCGGTCGAGGCGACGGCAGTAAACGACGTGTTCGGCCAGCGCGACGCGGGCCTGTTTATCCATGATCGACAGATCTTGGATCAGAAAGATGATGTCCCAGCCGAGCTTTCGGGCGTGGAGAAACCAATCGATGACCGCCTGACGCGACTTGTCGGCCCACGACCGCGAGTTGAACCAGGTACCGCACTCGTCCAACACCAACAGGCCGTTCTTGTTCTCGTTGTAGGTATCATTGCCGTTGCCGATGGCTTCCAGGTCATCGAGCGACGGCTTATCGGGGATGCGGTAGACGCGTGACTGGCGGGCCTTTTCACCGATCAGCTTGTTAAGCCGAAGATCCAGGTTGGTTGCCACCGGGCAGCCCCGGTCGAGCTTGTCCTTGATCTTGCCCACCGCCACCAGCGTTTTGCCCGCGCCGAGCTTCCCCGTGACCACGTAGACGGCCATTAGACGAAGCTCCGCATCTGTTCCCATTCCAGAATCTGTTTCTTCTGGCGGAAGACCCACAGCGCCACCTTGGTGCTGTAGATCGCCGAGATGCAGACCTCCAGATTGCGCGGTTTGACCAGGGCTAGCCCCCGCGCCAGATCCGAGGGCAGCGTGGTCGAGAGGCCCGCGACGAGCGCCGCAATGACCCCGGCCAGCGCGGCCAGCATGGCGATATAGAAGGTGATCCAGCCCAGGGACGTTGCCAGACGCCCCGCGAGGCGGCCGGCGAACTTGGACAGAATCCAATCCAGAATCTTGACGAGTAAGACACCGATCCAACGAATCATGGCTTAGGCCTTGTTGCCCTGGGGTTCAAAGAACAGGTTCACGATGCCGACGACCGCCCAGAAATAGATCAGCCACTCCAACCAGGAGCGGACGGTTTCGATGCGGCTGCAGGAGATATCGAAGCTGTAAATCTGACCGGGGAAGAAGGTCAGCATTGAGCAGTTGGCGGACGGCAGAGAGGGGATCAGGTCGGCTATCGGGCCCGCGATAGAGGAGTTGGCACCGTCGCCGATGGTGTCGCCTTCCAGTACATCGGTTAGCTCCTCCTGGTACTCCTCCTCGGCGGTATCGATCTCCTCCATGTGGCCTTCGAGGCCCGAGCCATCGATCAGGCCATCGGCGGTGCCCTCGGTCAGTTCCTCGTCACCGGAGAGCGCATCGACCAGCCCGTTAAAGCCCTCGTTGATCGCATCGATAACGTCACCCAGGCCCAGGCCATCCTCGTCGCTGTCGCCCTCATCGCTGGAGCCATCGCCACTCGATCCGCCGCCACTACTACCGCCATCGTTGCCGGGATCGCTGGGCGAATCGTCGCCGTCCGGGTCTTCGGCATCGTCGTTATCCGAGTCGTCGGGATCATCGGGATCGGTCGGGGTATCGGGCTCGTCAGGCTCGTCGGGCTCATCGGGTTCGTCTGGCGTGCCACCGCCGGAGGAACCACCACCACTAGAAGACCCACCACCAGACGAGCCGCCACCGCCGGAGGAACCGCCGCCACCGGATGAGCCGCCACCGGAGGAACCACCGCCAGAAGAACCGCCACCACCGGAGGAACCGCCACCGCCGGAAGAACCGCCGCCAGAAGAACCGCCACCACCGGAAGAGCCGCCGCTACCGGTATCGCCCCCGTCCGAGCCATCATCGCCACCGGTGTCGCTACCTTCACCAGGGTCATAACCGCCGCCGGCATCACCACCAATCGGACCAGGAAGCGAGCCGGACCCACCGGAAAAGTCGATGACGGAAAATGAGCCATTGCCGCGATAGCAAAAGGCGCTGTCGTCGCTGAAGACATAGCCGTTATCGCAGGCATCCGTATCGTCGGTGGGCTCCAGGTCTTCGGCCGGAATGTTCTCGCCGTCGTCGGAATCGTTGACGTCTTCGACGGCATGGGCGGTCCAGTCGGCCGAGCAGAATTGGCTGCCGCCGTCGTTGTAGCAGACGCCGATACCGCCGGCGTCTTGAATCACACAGTTGCCTTTCTGAACCTGATATTTGCCATCTTCATTGATCGTGACGCCGCCATAGGTCTGATTGGGCAGGCCATAGACGGACTCACATTGTTCGTCATCCATGCGCATGCCGATGATGCCCGGACGCAGTAATTCCGGGTGCTGGCGGTATATTTCGTCGCGGGACGGACAGGCGCCATCGGCGTCTCGACTGCAATAGAGAACCCACCATTCGGCCGCTTGAAGCACTCGGCCGTTGCTGGCGGAGGTGTAGTAATAGGCGTCGAACACATCGCCTCTGGAGGCGGCATAACGGCAGGCATCAATGCCGCCGGGGGTGTTCTCGTAACAGGTCGCTTCGAGTGACCAGGAAGCGTGATAGGCCTGGGCCTGGGTCGTGACCAGGACCGTGCACGCCAGGATCAGCAGCGAAAGCCAAGTTCTCATAGTGCATCCATCAAAAAAGGGGCCCGGAAGGCCCCTTGATTGACCGGCCCCGGTATTCGCCGAGGGCGGAGACGGGGGCCGGTAAAGCGCCGGATCAACTGGCGCGGTTGGCGAACTTCTTGAACAGCTTGATGCCGATGAGACCGCCGACGATGGTGGTCGCGATCGGCCAAGCGGCGCCGATCATTTCCGAGCCCTGGGAGCCCATCGACTCCATGGCAGCGACGGCGGCGGACGTACCGGATTCGGAAGCCATCGCGGTCGCCGTGGTGCCCACCAGGGCGGCGGAAGCGAGCGCGGCTTTGCCGGCGAATTGCTGGAGTGTGGTGCGGGTTCCTTGAATGACGTTTTTCATGTTGAGGTTTCCACCAGTTGTTTGAACGCGAGTGTGGTTTTGCCCCATGCCCAACCGAGGGCATAGGCGCCGAGCAGGTAGCCGATGAGGGTTGCGGCGCTCATCGTTGGCCACCTTTGATTGCACCGAGCCCGAATGAGACGACGAGCCCGATACAAAAGGTGAGGAGCCACAGCTGGTCGAACTGGTCAGCGGTCATGTGTGACTCCCCGTGTGTCGGTTATCGAAAGACGGTCAGGCGTTGGCTTTGGCCGGTTCGGCCTTGCTGGGAGCCGGGCCGGTGCCCTTGGGCTTACGCACGGCGATAACGTGCAGCGATGTTGTCTGCTGACGGTTCTGGCCGGCGCGGACCATGCGTAGCTCAACGTCGAGTTCGAGGTTGCAGGGCAGCTCGGCCCCGGTGTTGCGGATCTGTTCGACGATCTCGTAATCAGCGGACATATCGGAGTTCTGCATGCCGATCTGGTTATCGTTGTCGGCATCGACTTCGTTGATGATGCTGAGCTTGCCGCCTTTGCGGCCGTCGAATTCGTAACGTGAGGCGCCGGAGACGCGAGCAACGATGGTGTTAATCATGGACATGGTGAGTTCCTTTTAGCGTTGGTGCCGGGTTGCCAGGAGTTGGCAGTGGCGAGCGAGCACGAATAGCTCAGCAAGGTCGGAAGACTCGGGGTCGAGCATCCGGGTTAGGTGTTCGGCCTGGGCGTAAAGGAGCGCGGCGCGGCCAAAGTCGCGACCCTGGAGACACCGCCTAGCCCGCTCCCTCAAGGCTCGGGGCTCCGGGCAGGCGTCTGCCAACCCGACACCGTGCGCCACCGGTCGTGAAGCACGGCGGCCGATCCCGCACCCCCCGTCAACCCGTGCTGCGCAGGGTATGACGGGGGGCACGGTTCCGGCCTGGGAGGCCGTGCGACCGATGGGCGACGGGTGACGGGCAGGCAGAAACACTTCTTAGCGCCCCAAGTCCGGGCGGGCAGGCGAAGGCGAGCCATCCAGCGGAGAGAGGTCGCCGCGCTCCAGGAGAGAAAGGCCGTATTGCATGAGCCGTTCCCCCAGGGCGGAGGGCGTCAGTTGATGCGTGCCGGCCTGGACGAGAAACCGAGAGTGATCGGCTTGCTCCAGGAACACGCGAACGGGCTGTTTCTTCGTCGCGGTGGTCATTGGGTGTTCCTCGTGGTGGTGGGTGCTGCGTGATGACGACCGGCCAGGAAAGAGGGCGGCACAGTCGTCGGAAGAAAAAAGACCCGTGGAGACGCTGCCTGTTGGGCGGGAGTGGCTACACAGGCAACACGGGTCAAGTAGCGCTGGGGGACGCTAAGCGGTTCGGCACCGGGGTGAATGTCGGTGCTGCTGACACGGCGGTAAGAGCCATCCGTGTACTGAATGAGGTTGTAGGACAGGGCAGGGAAGACGCGAAACACGGCCCTGGAGGCGTTGGCCGGGGCATCGTCCTGTTGCGATGCGCATTCAGGAGTGAACGCGAGATCGCTAGAGAGGCTGTCGGCGCTGGGATCGTTCCAGGTGCGGAGATCGACCAGGGCGTAAGCGAGACGGCGCTGGAATTGGAGATCAGCGAGGACACGTTGGTAGAAGGTGCTGGCACAGGGAGAGGCACAGATCGACCGAGCGCGAGTCATCAATTGTCGATAGGCAAGGCGAGTCACAAGGCGACGAAGGAGAGATAACGCGCCAGATCGATCAGTGATCCTGACATACCCGCGAGCCTCGCGAAGACGGGTGCGTTGCCAGAAGGGACGGTAGAAGTAGGCAAAATCGCGCCCGGTGCAGTCTTGACCGATATAGCCGGCGTATTTGCCATCCAGGTGGAAGGCGGTGCCCTGGTGGGGCTGATCGGGGGTGAGGTGGGCAAACGTGACCTGGATCATGACCGAGCCTCCAGGGGGAGAAGGCGCGGGCAAAAAAGTGGCCCAATCATGGAAAGCGGACTGAGTAGAGCGCTTGCCGTGATGGGCCGAGGTAGCAGGGTAAACCATAAACACTGGAGCCGGGACATGACGTCTCGGCCAGTAGTCTCAGTAAAGACCCTTCTCGGCGTATGGGAAAGCTCGCCTTTCGTCGTGATGACGGAAAAATGCGTAAGCGATTGGCTATTCATGACCATTCCTCGTCGTCGAGGCATTCGCGCTGGAGGAGAGCGACGTTGATCATGCGGTGACGGCCAACCTTGCGAGACGGCAGATAGCCACGACGTAACTGACCCTCGATGGTGTCGAGCGACAGGCCAGAGAGATCAGAGAAACGCTCTTTGGTCATCAACGGCACAAGGGCCGGGACCTGGGGCGATTTTGATTCTTCCATTGTCGTAAGCCGCCTTTGTTTGTCTGTGGTAGGCTTTTTCTATGTCATGGCGTGTCAGACCTGTCGTGTCTATATCTGAACACAGTATCTACATTTGAATATAGGCAGAAAAAAACACATGTCAAGTGATCTTGGCAAAAAAGTGCGTGAGATACGCGAGGCAGAAGGCTTCGGGCGTCAGGCTTTCTGCGACATGATTGGTGTGCCAAAGCAGACGCTGATCAACGTGGAAATGGGACGAAGCGGTCCATCAGGGAAGCTGCTGGCTGAAGTAAGCCAGGCATTCAGCAAGTACACCCTGTGGCTCATGACGAATCAGACAAACGAAGAAGCAGGGCAGGTGAGTCCAGATATAGAGAAGGCGAGAGATCGGCTTAAGCCGACCGGAACGGATACCGAGTCGCGAAGCAAGTAGCGGAACGCTGGTACCAGGGAACAGGACGTTTTTAAGGGTAGGGGACAGGATGTCATGTTGTTTTATAATAAAGGGTAGTGCAGATGGTTGATACTATTAAAGTTAAAGCGATAGAAGTCGCTCAGAGAGAACAAAGTTTTTATTTGGCAAATATTAAGGCCAAACATCTTAGTGCAGTAAGTTATGTTTCAGTTCGGGGGCAGGATAGCGAGCCCGGCGCAGTGCAGCGGTATTTGAATCCGAGGCGGATTGCTGGGATAAAGGAATACACGCAACTGCAAGGAAATTTTCCAGCAGCGCTGGTTTTGAATTGGGTTTGCGAAGAGCATGAAATTGTTTTTGATAATGATGAAATCGAGATTCCGCTCGTTGAACGATCAGCCCAGTTAATCGATGGGCAGCACCGTTTAAGCGGAATAAAAGAGGCAATAAAAGAAGATGAGGCTATAGCGGAGCTAGAGCTTCCTGTTTCAATATATATTGGTCTTAATACCAAGCAGTGTGCCAATATATTTTTGTCTATTAATACTGAGCAAAAGCCCGTTCCAAGGAGTTTGGTTTACGATCTTTATTCTGTTGCAGATGATGAGATAGTTGATCCGGCTGCCGCCAGAGCCAGAGATATAGTGGACGCTCTTAACAATGAAGAGGATTCGCCCTATTATCAAGAAATCAAGGTTCCAGGCACACCTCGACGAAAAGGCGGTATTGCGTTGTCTACAGCGGTTACTGCAATTAAGCCCATAGTGGAATCGAATGGTATATTTGAGCAGGTAGGTATAGAGATTTTTGAACAGCAAAGGAATGTTATTAAAAACTTCTTTACTGTTATATCTGATGCTTATGGCGAGGAATGGGCAGATAAAACGAATGCCTTTATGTATGCATCAGGCTTCTTGGGTGCCATCGAGTTTTTGAATTTAAGAGTCATTCCTTACTGTAATTCGATGGGGGGTAATTATACAAAGGAATTCATCGCTGGCATCATTAGGATGGATAGAGATAATTTGATTTATCAGAGCGAAGTAAAAGGTATACAGGGGAAAGAGGCGCCAAGAATTGTATACAAGCGTTTAGATGGGATGTTCGAAACTAATGCTGAAAATAAAACCATATTGACATAGCGCTATGAGTGATCATCGGGCGGTAGATTATATTACAAGAAAATGGGGCGGTCAAAATCTGACCGCTCAAACAATGCCGGCGCCTCTTTCGAGACTAGATGCGTTAGAATTGGAGGAGATATTAAAAGAAGATGCAGTAGATTATTTCAATTCTGGTGTCGTTTCCTTGTGTGATGCTTTGGGCAGAGCCGAACAAAAGGCGTGGTCATGGTGTACTGTTAAGCTTTATTATGCTGTTTTCTATTTTGCTAAGTCATTTTTGGCAATGGAAAGGTATATGGTTTTTTTCTATCAAGATAAGCCTGCATGGTTAAAAGCTGAGCCCGGAGCTCAAGGGAAAAGATTTCGAGGCCAAAGGCCGCTATCGCATTCTGATCAAACAGCCAAGAAAAACGTTTCTGGTTCCCATTCCACAGCGCTATACCTGTTTGAAAGCAGCTTTGGAAGCTCCGTTTTAATGAGTCAAGATGTCGATAGCTTTTATCCTACCGCTTGGATGATGGAACAAAGAGAATATGCAAATTATCGGCTGCGTGGATTTCCAGATCCTTATCCGCCAAGGATATTTGGGGTTGTAGATAAAATCGGCATAAGAAAAGCAATTGCGACTTACCTTTCTGATAGGTATTTTGCTTTCGATAAAGACCACGCTGTAATTGCTTATCCTCTTCTTTTTATGATGGAGGTTAGGAAGAAAATGGCAACTAATAATAATTATGAAGAGGTTTTTGATGAGGAGAAGGTTTCGTTGTTACGGAGGTTGGCGAAAGATTCTAACGGCCCATTGGAGCTGATTATAAACAGCGTGCTGCCAAATAACTGATGTCAACCAACTGTCAACCGCGTTGACGCTTATAGGCGTGCGTTGACGGTTTGGCTTTCTGTAAGGGGCTGATTTTGCGAGGAAAGACAACTAGTGACGTTTTTAACTCGCTCTCATAATCCCTTGGTCGTAGGTTCAAGTCCTACTGGGCCCACCAATCTTTTCAATAGTTTAGCGCTTTACGCTGGAGAGTCCCATAGTCCAAGGGTACAGTTTCGGTACAGTGCCGATCCTTCAGCCCCTGGAGTTTTGCATGGCCACCATCGTCAAGACCCCCTCTGGTAGCTGGAAAGCCGTGATTCGAAAGACCGGCTGGCCCACTACCGCCAAGACCTTTCGTACCAAACGAGATGCCCAGGATTGGTCACGCCGCACTGAAGATGAAATGGTGCGTGGTGTCTATATCCAGCGCAGTGCTTCAGAGCGCATGACTTTGGAGTCGGCCCTCAAACGATACTTGGCCGATGTTACCCCTACCAAGAAGCCCAGCACCCAGAAGAGCGAGCACGGTAAGGCTGTGAGGCTTATCGAACACTTGGGCAAGTATTCTCTCGCGGCGTTAACGCCTGACCTCATCGCAAATTATCGCGATACTCGTTTGAACAGCCTTGGGCGTAGAGGTTCACCGATCAGCCCCAATACCGTGCGCCTGGAGCTCGCCCTGCTCGGCCACCTCTATACCGTCGCCATCCAGGAATGGGGCCTAGGCCTGACCTACAACCCCGTCCAGAACATCCGCAAACCAAGCCCTGGAGAAGGGCGCGACCGCCGCCTGAGCCCCGACGAGGAGAAGCGCCTGTTCGCCGTGCTACGGCAGCACAGCAATCCCATGCTGGCCTGGATCGCCAGAATCGCCCTGGAGACGGGCATGCGCTCGTCGGAGATCCTGACCCTCACCCGAGCACAGGTCGACGTGAAACGCCGAATAGTGCGCCTCACCGACACCAAGAACAACGAGGCCCGCCTGGTACCGCTGACCCAGGCGGCCACCGAGGTGTTCAAGCAGGCGCTGAACAACCCGGTGCGCCCGCTCGACTGCGCCCTGGTGTTCTTCGGTGAGCCTGGAAAGGATGGTAAGCGCGGCCCCTATGCCTACACCAAGCTGTGGAACCAAGCGAAGAAGAAGGCCGGGCTTAATGACTTCCGCTTTCACGACTTACGCCATGAAGCCGTCAGCCGGCTGGTAGAGGCGGGGCTATCCGACCAGGAGGTCGCCGCGATCAGTGGGCACAAGTCCATGCAGATGCTGAGGCGGTATACGCACCTGAGGGCGGAGGATTTGGTGGAGAAGCTTGATTGTTTGAGAGGCCAGTAGCTGTGGTTAATACTTATAATAGACTGCATGTTGAGTTATTGTTCTTTGGATGGTTTGTCTGCAAGTAAATATGTAATTATGTTAACTGTGGTATTTTATTTTATATAATAAGGGAAAGCCATGGTGTCTCCTATAGAAAAAATTTTTAAAGAAATATTTGGTTATGCGCCAGAGAAGTCAGGCACAGCGTTCGAGCGATTGGCATCAATCGCTTCTTATATAATCCAAGAGGGAGAAGTTTTTCATGATGAAAAACTACGAGGGCACTTCTCTAATACGTTATATCAGCTGGATATCTATGGGGAATCAAAAGATACATCTATAATGGGTGAGGCAAAAGACTACTCGCTCCAGAGTAAAAAAGTGGGACGTGGCGACTTGCAAAAACTTGGCGGTGCATTGCCAGATTTAAAAGATATCGATGCGGGCGTTTTTTATTCAGCTACTGAATACACAAGTCCTGCAAAAAAGTATGCGGAGTCAGCCGAGGAAATATTAGGAAAGCCGATAACGCTCTGGCAGCTTAGACCAGGAACCGAGCTTGACGAAGAAGGGTTTGTGAAGACGGTAGTTGTCAAGATCCATGTAAATATGCCTCAGCCAGAGAAAGGGCGCTGGTTGCCACACTTCACAGAAAACGGAATGTCTGCTGTGAAAGCTCTAGCCAAGCGAGGAGAAGAACGTATAAATTATCAACTTGGCCTTAGCCATTTCTACGACTCATACGGTAATGAGGCTCTGTCACTACATGATCTCACTTTAGAAGGCTATGGAGGAATAGATTCTGATACAGGCAAGTCACACGGATGCTTTATTCTAAAAAATCATTATATAAAAATAAGCGGAATTTTAGCAGAAATTCATGGTATGGAGTTTGAGGTTCCTTATGAAAAATATACAGAAGAGCTTCGAATTACTGATGACAGTGGGCATCGGTTTGTCCTTGTGGATAAGAATGGAAAGGTCTCTAGGTTTCTTACTGATAAAAATCTAAGAGAATTCGATTTTGATGAAAACGGGAGGGTGGTACGGAAGTAGGAAAGCAATGTGGATGATGTTGTTTTTTATTTATAACCTATCGATTAATCTGGGTGTGGCTGGTCCTGGTGGAATTTGAGCTTCAGTGAATTCATGGAGAATTATGTGATGGAATACGTTGGTTTTTTTCATAGCATAGTTGCTATAATGATGATTCTGCTCTTGGCTGCTGTAGCGGGGGGGATAGGAATAAAAGTATACTCTGTGATGCTTGCCATACTGGCGTTTCCCACATATCTTGGGTTATATATACTTGAAGTGATACTTCCTCGTAAGAGGAATGGGGAGAGTGTTTTTTCTTTAAGTATTCCCAAGAAGAATCCACATAAAGTCATAATGAACTTTTCCGCGACTTGTGTGACGCTCGGTTTGCTTTCATCGATCTGGCCTTTTTTTAGTTCTGAATTCACACCAGAGTCTCAGGAAAAATGGGTAGAGTCTATGTTTAACGGTAGGTTGTTGGATCCAATTGTCTGTTTTTCGTTTTTGACGGGACTATTTGCTATTTTTGTCATTAGCCGATTTTTTTCTGATAAGGATGATCGCGATACTTTGACTAAGATCGAAAGCTTAAGTATCCCATCTCTTTGGAAAGTTGTTGTGAAAGACATTGGAAATAGCTAGAGGGTGTGATATTTGTTGTGAGATCTTGTAAAGGGAGCCTATAAGTATAGTGGTAGATTTTGTAAAGTATTATCTATCATTATATCATGCTTCGAGATTTAGTCTATGAAGTGTTTTTTGCAGTGACTGATTAGATGGAAGCTCTCCAGATATAAGTTGTATTATAGATGAGGCTTTAGAAAAAGTGACCTCCCAAATAATGTAGTGCTTTGTAGAAATATACAAAATGCTACATTGGCCGGAGAGATAGGATCAGTTCAGGTTGTGCAAAGAAGAATTTTAGCAGCTAAAATTCTTCTTATCTTTGCGGTGTAGTCTCTGATACCCGCCCCCCCCCCCCCCGTATTCTCCATATTGACATATGTCCCTATGCTTCCAGGGACTTGAAGGGGGCTGGATAAAAAATTTCCCTCAAGTGTCAATAAAATGGAGTGCATTGACCGAGCCCCATGCGCGAGGCGATTCGCCTAGCGTAATCATTGACATTTGAGGGGCGGGATGCCCTGGCTGCTGCTTAAGTTTTTATATACGGCCTTGGCGGTTTTGTTTTGATTATGGTTAGTGCTGCTGGAAAGTATAGGTAAACTTTTAAAGGAAAGTGTAGCTATACTTTTTCTAATAAGAGCAAATGGTTGAAAGTATTCCTAAGATGGCGTAGATATTAAAAATGAAATCTTGCTTTGCGTTATCTGGAGATATTTATGACAACCGAAGAGCAGTTGCTTGAGCGTTATGGTCCTCTGCTTTCATTAACCGATTTGTCGGAATTATTGAAGCGTAGTCCCGATGGTCTCCGAATATCGTTGCAGAGCCAATCAGAATTTGCTTTGAAATGGAATGCCGCCAAGAGGAAAGTTGGTAGGCGTGTCTATTTTCGTGCAACTGACGTTGCTGGGCTGATTGACGAGTCCTGAGGGGGAGTAGTGGACGATACCGCCATCATTCGACGCCGGGTGCGATCAAATTTCACGGCGCTCAACAATGAGTTGATTCGAGATCGGCGAATTTCCTGGAAAGCCTTGGGCATTCTGGTGTTCGTGCTTTCTCTGCCCGATAACTGGCAACTCAGGCTATCGCACCTTTCAAAAGAGAAGGAGGTCGGTTCTGGTCGAGATGCTACGAGAGCGGGGCTGAAGGAACTTCAACAGGCGGGGTATCTGTGCATTCAGCGGGAGCGTGGTGAATGTGGAAAGTTCGTGCGCACCACATGGCTAGTCACCGACCGACCGGGGGACTTTGAGCTTGACCCACCACGTTCGGATTTTCCGAATGCGGTTAATCCAATACCGGATAGCCCGTAGGCGGAAAATCCAACACTACTAAGTAAAGAAGCTAGAAAGTACTAAGCCTAGTAAGTACTTAGGTAGTAATAAGTAGATGAACGGCATTCGCCGTGTTTTGCACGCCAAGAAAGAAAGGCCAACCACGTCAATTGACACGCAGTAAGCCAATGAGATGGAAGAAATGGTCTGCGTGGCAGCGATGTTGACACTTGAGGGGCAGCGCTTCTGATTCATTGACATTTGAGGGGCCGTGCGGAAACCGCGAGGAAAGCTGTGTATTTGAATGTGGAAAGCGCAAGGACACCGCTATGGGTAAATCGCTGTTAGATCGCTGCTTTACCGCTTCTAGAGCGCAGCATTATCGCCGTAAGTGTCGACTTCATCAGGGGGAGAGACCGTTTGTCACGGATGCACAGGAAAAAACAGGTCCGTGCAACGAAATGCAGAGAAATAGCGATGCTTTGCACATGGCGTACCTACAAAAATCAACGCTGAAGTGCGGGCAGGATGTGTGAAGTAGTCCCACCCCGCAAGCGTGGTGTTCCTCTTCACTGGTCCTTATTCGCACCTGCGGTGCTCAACGGAAATCCTGCTCTGCAAGGCATGGAATCTGAGATAGGAGCTGGCATGAGTGAGAAGCAAAGGGTGACACGGAAGAACAGCACGCCGCTCAAGGTGTACTGCCTTCCGGAAGAGAGAGAAATGATTGAATCCAATGCCAAGCAGGCAGGGCTAAGCGTTGCCTGTTATCTGCGGGAAGTGGGGCAGGGCTATCAGGTCAATGGTGTTATGGACTACGAGTATGTCCGCGAGCTGGTTCGTGTCAATGGTGACTTGGGCCGTTTGGGTGGATTACTGAAGCTCTGGATGACAGATGACGTGAGAACGGCTCACTTCGGGACGGCTACCATCCTTAGCCTGCTCGGAAGGATCGAAGCCACTCAGGAGGAAATGAGTCAGGTATTGAAATCCGTGGTGCAGCCGAGGACCAGGTCGTGATTTTTTTAGCCGCTAAAATGTGGGGCTGGCCCTCATGATCGCCAAACACGTCCCCATGCGCTCCCTGGGCAAGTCAGACTTTGCTGGTCTGGTGAACTACATCACCGACGAGCAAAGCAAGGAGCACCGTCTTGGCGCGGTACGGCTGACCAACTGTGTGGCGTATTCGGTCCAGGATGCCGTCAGCGAGGTACTAGCGACCCAGTTCGGTAATACCCGAGCGAAGAGCGACAAAACCTATCACTTGATTGTCAGCTTCCGGGCTGGGGAACAGGTTGAGGCCGATACCTTGGTGGCCATCGAGGACCGTATTTGCAAGGGGCTGGGCTTTGGAGAGCATCAGCGCATTAGCGCCGTTCACAACGATACCGACAACCTGCACATCCATATCGCCGTCAACAAGATCCACCCCACGCGCAACATCATCCACGAACCCTACTACCCACACCAGACTCTGGCCGAGTTATGCGAGGTCATGGAACGGGATTACGGGTTGCAGCAGGACAACCACATGTCGCGCCGACGCGGAGCCGAGGCCCGAGCGGTCGACATGGAGCGTCATGCCGGTATTGAAAGTCTGATCGGCTGGATCAAGCGCGAGTGCCTGGACGACATCAAAGCCGCGCAGTCTTGGGGCGGACTGCACCAGGTCATGCGTGACAACGGCTTGGAACTCCGGGCGCGGGGGAATGGGCTGGTTGTCGTGGCCGGTGATGATGCCGTGGTCAAAGCGAGCACCCTGGGGCGGGATTTCTCCAAGCCGAAACTGGAGGCCCGTTTCGGCCCGTTCGAGCCTGACCAGGCGCAGCAGGCCAAACCCCGCCGCCAGTACCGCAAAGACCCGGTACGGCTGCGCGTGAACACTACTGAGCTTTACGCCCGCTTCAAATCAGAACAGCAGAGCGCGGCAGCCAATAAGACGGCGGCCCTGGACAAAGCCCGGCGGCAGAAAGACCGCCGGATTGAGAACGCCAAGAAGAAGGGCAAGGCCCGGCGGGCGGCCATCAAGCTCACCAGCGGCAGGCTGACCAAGAAGGTGCTGTATGCGCAGGCCAGCAGCGCCCTGAAAGCCAACATTGACGCGATCCAGAAGCAGTACCGCGAGGAACGCCAGACGATCCATGAAGCCCACGGGCGCCGCACATGGGCCGACTGGCTCAAACGGGAAGCCCTGCAGGGCGATATCGAGGCCCTAGCCGCTTTGCGAGCCAGGGAGGCCGCCCAGGGCCTCAAGGGCAACACCTTGAAGGGTGAGGGACAGGCGAAGCTCGGCCATGCGCCGGTGATCGACAACATCACCAAGAAGGGCACCATCATTTACCGGGCCGGAGCCAGCGCCGTGCGCGACGATGGCGACCGGCTCCAGGTCTCCAGGGAGTCCGACCAGGCAGGCATCCAGAACGCGCTAAGGATGGCGATGGAACGCTACGGCGAGCGCATCACCGTGAACGGTTCGCCCGAGTTCAAAGCGCGGGTGATCCTGGCGGCAGTAGATGGACAGTTGCCTATCCGGTTTGCGGACGCCGGGCTGGAACGTCGCCGCCAAGCCCTGGCGAACGGCGAGAACACCGCCCCGGCCAAGACCCGAAGCAAACGGGCGGGAGTGCCGCCCATCGGTCAGCCGCCACCCCCGGTGCGCCGGAACCGGCTGCAATCGCTGTCCCAGGCCGATGTGCTTCACCTTGAGGGACAAGCGGGCAAGACTCCGACACCGCCCCCACGGGGGCCGAGCGAGCAAGAGCGCCGCAAAGCCAAGTTACGGGCAGAGATGGACGCCAAGAGGGCAAAAAGACAGCAAAAGGGACGCTCACTATAGCGCTTTCCCTTTGGAAGGCGGCAACAAACAGTAGATGCGATTAACCCTTGGGAAGCCTAACCGTTCCCCAGGACAATGACACCGATGTTCAACAACCATTGGCCGCGCGTTCTGACGGTGTCGCGCAGGTCGGACGCCGGGATAGTAAGTGACGAGCTATCCCTGTAGAGGTCCACACTTCACCGCTGGGTTCTCCGGCAGGGGTAGTGGCTCGCAATCTCCATGAGCGAGCCGCTACAGGTTGGTGAGTGCAACTTAGTCACGATGAAGCTAAGAGCACTCAATCATGAGAAGAGAAAGAATTTTAGCGGCTAAAATTCCTGTCGCGGTCATGTCCTTGGCGTTAACCGCTTCCATGCCTGCCCAAGCGGGCATCCCTGTCGTCGACGGTACCAACCTGCAGCAAAACGTTATGACGGCGATGGAGTCCGTCTCTCAGACTCTTAAGCAGATCGAGCAGTATCAAACGCAGTTGCAGCAGTATGAAAACCAGTTGCAAAACACCATGGCTCCAGCGGCCTATATCTGGGACAGGGCACAATCCACGATTAATGATCTGATCCAAGCCACCAATACGCTTCAGCATTACCAGAACCAGCTCGGCAGCCTCGATGCCTACCTGGGCAAGTTCCAGGACGTAGCGTATTACCGGAGTTCCCCCTGCTTCAATGGCGGCGGTTGCACGGATGCCGAACTTGCAGCGATGGATGAAAACCGTCGCCTGGCGTCAGAATCGCAAAAAGCGGCCAACGATGCGCTCTTCCGAGGGCTGGATCAGCAACAGGATAACCTGGTGTCTGATGCTCGACGGCTTGAGCGTTTGCAATCCGCCGCCCAGGGCGCGGATGGCCAGCTTGCCGCCATTGGTTACGCCAACCAGCTCGCCAGTAACCAGGCTAACCAACTCCTGCAAATTCGCAGCTTGCTGATTGCTCAGCAGAACGCTGAAGCCGCCCGTCTCGCCGCCGAACTGGACGCTAACGCCAGAGGGGAAGCGCGGGAACGGCAGATGCGTACCTGGAATTACCAACCTAGCGCAGCAGATCGCTATTAAGGAGGCCGCGATGAAGAAGATCATCCCACTTGTGGCAGCTGTTGCCTTGGTAGGTTGTGAGCAGGAAACGGTACCAGAGGCGAGTGCGATCACGTGCGCGCCAGTTGCCTTTCAGCAGACTATCAGCGAGCTAAGCCGAGAATCGAACCGAAAAGCCTTTACTGAAGCCTGCCGGTCGTTCGAGAAGGCCCAACGCATGCGGGAATGGGAGTTTGAACCCAGCTCCCCCGACAGATATTGAGGGAGGGCGTCGCATGAAACGATTCGTTCTTGGTGGTTTGGGCGTGATGGCCGTCATCATGCTGTCCGATACCGCGATGGCTCAGGAGCTATCCAGCAGCAACATCATGGATGATGTGTTGGACCGCTTTCATTCCGCGGCATCAACGTGGGGGCCTGCCATAGAAGCGGCCGCCAGTCGGTTGTTCTGGACCCTGGTAGTGATCTCGATGGTCTGGACGTTCGGCATGATGGCGCTGCGCAAGGCCGACATTGGTGAGTTCTTTGCCGAGCTTGTTCGTTTCACCATCTTTACAGGCTTTTTTTGGTGGTTGCTGACGAACGCGACTCAGGGCATGAACATCGCGGGAACCATCGTACAGTCATTGCAAACCCTTGGGGCACAAGCCGGTGGCCTCCCCAGCGGCAACTTGGGGCCTTCCAGCATCCTCGATATCGGTTTTGAACTGTACGACCAGACAGTGAAGGCTACGTCAGAGTTGAGCTGGAAACAGTTTGCCACTGCGTTGGTGATGGAAGGTATGGCCTTGGCCGTATTGCTGGTGTTGGCGGTTATCTCCGTCAACCTGCTCCTGCTGCTAGCCGCTAGTTGGATACTGCTTTATGCGGGAGTGTTTTTCCTGGGGTTTGGCGGCTCCCGTTGGACATCAGACATGGCGATCAACTATTACAAGGCTATTCTCGGCATAGCGGCTCAGTTGATGGCAATGGTACTCCTGGTCGCCATCGGTAGGGAGTTCATTACTCACTACTACTCGCAGATGAGCGAGAACATGGCGTCCCAGGAGTTGGTCGTGATGTTGGTCGTTTCGGTGATCCTGCTATTTCTGGTTAACAAGATTCCACCGATGATTTCCGGCCTGGTGTCGGGTGGCAGCGTGGGAGCCATGGGCATCGGGTCATTCGGTGCCGGTGCTGCGGTAGGAGCAGCCATGACTGCGGCAGGTATGGCCCTCACGGCGGGCAAGATGGCTGGGAGCGCGATGTTGGGCGGTGCGGCGAATGCAGTAGGTGGCGGGTCAGCCATCAAGGCTGCCTTCGAGAAGGCCCAGTCCAATATGTCAGGGTCAGACATGCCGAGCTTTGGCACTGGAGGTGACAGCAGCCGTGGTGGGAGTGGCAGCAGCTCCAACGGAGATGAAGCTGGCACCGGTGACACCCCATTTGCACAGGCGGCTGGTTTCGCTGGTTCTGGCTCCCGAACTGGTGGCGGTAATGGATTCAAGCGAGCAGCATCCTTGGGAGCTGGAACGGCTGGCGAGCTAGCTAAAGGGGTTGGGTCGAAGGTGGCTGGGAAGTTCCAGGGCAAGGTTGATCAAACCGCTGGTGGCCGCATGGCGTCCTCCATCCGCGCGAGCATGAAGCCGGAAGGGGATAGTGAGGTCGCAGAAGCGGATGATTCTGTTCCCTCGTTCGACAGCGACAGCCTGGGTGGTAGTGAACGTCAGCAGGATCGTAATGACGAGATAGCTAGCTTTGTGAACCGTGGCCAGCAAGACACCTAAGGAGACCCCACGATGAAACAACGCCATTTTATGGTAGCCCTGGCTATGCTCGACGAAAGGCGGGAGGCCTACACTGAAGCCGCTTTCGTACCTGCTGTCGAGCTATCGGCCGATGGGGAGAGGAACCTTGAGGCAGAGATTTCCGCTTTCGTGAACCGTCCGGCTCACTTGGGCCGCGAGGAGGCACCACGCAGCACGCACACTAGCAACGATGTAGGAGCTGGAACCGGGAGAACCCCGTTTTCCGAGGCGGCGGGATTTTCCGATACTGGTTTCTGACATTATTGGAGCCATTGACCAGCAATAGCTCAGGCGGCCAATGGCCGCCTTTCCGCTAGGAGGGGAGGTAGACATGGCCGGGCAGACACGCTGGCAACGGCGTAAAGAGCTGGAAGACAAGACCGTCGAGCAGGTCGGCGAGACGCACCCAGAAAGCGGGGAGCCAGCGGTACGGTGGCTGACTTCCGAAGAGCTGGACGAACTGCGGAGGGATATGAGAGAAGCATCTGCTTGGGCCAAAGCAGAATTGATGAAACGGAGATGAGGTGGCGAGCAGCCAGATTCACAGTAGCCTGGGATGCAGATTAGAAGAGGGTTCTTCAAAGGTAAGCGCTGTCCATTTGGCAAGGGCTCATGAATATCATGGTTTTTAGCCACCGAGAATAAAGATTTCTTCGCTGCAAGGTGAATGCTCATCCATGGAGCAAAGCTGCCTCGGCAACCAGGGCGTCGAGAACCTTGACCAGTTTCGACGTGTCATAATCTCCCATTGTCAGGCTTTCTGCATGCTGTTTCATAAAGTGGGTGGTGTAGGATTCCTTGTATTCAAGCGCTCCATGCCACGTCTCGATCTCTTTCTTATAATTGCTCCAGATCACCTGAGCAGGCGGGTATTCAGGAAGATTAAGATCCAGGTAACATTCAATGGCAGCAGCCCGACCATTGATATCACTATCACTTACACCCTCAGGCCCGAGAGCGGGGAAACTCCGGAGTTCATCAATGTCAGGCAATAGCATCGAACGCATTGTCCCTGGCATCTGAGACCCTTGCAGCTTGCGATATGCATCGACCCCTTCAGCATCGTTATCGAGCAGAAATAGCACTCGATTCTGCATGTCGATCCGAATAAGTCCTTCGGCAAACTTGACGAGATTCCCGGTACCCCAGAAATGGTGGCGTTCATCACCATCGATAAAGTGAAAAAAGTCAGCAACATCAGGCCGGAGAATATCAAGTGCACGCCGGATAATTCGGGCGTCTGATGCCCCCTCTGTTGCTACAAGGATTGATTGCTGTCGCTGCGCCCCAGCTTGAAACATGCTGCGATTTACCCAACCAGCATTCACGATTGGGCCAAATTCCCATACCACCTCAGCATCAGCATTCTCAGAATTCAAGGCGAAGACTTGCAACATTGATTCCGCACTGAGAATGCAGATTTTCGCTGATAAATAACTACTTTCCGACCAGTATGAATCATAGCTTCCAGTCCATGGCAAGCGTGAAAACTTTTGAGCATGGGCTGCAAACCTACCCTGAGCGACTTTCGCTCGATCCTCAGTGTCAAAATCGACATGATCAGTAGCAAGACTAGTCAGTGGGTAAATGTTAGCAAGAGAACAAAAGTCTTCGAAAGTTAGCCAATCTTTTTCCTCCTCAGAGGGATCGACCATATCAAGTATAGAATTTGCTTCTTCTATGATGCTCTGATATTCGGTCCGTGCTCTATCAAGGGTATGCCCAAGCAAATTGAGCCTTGGCACCACCCTAGATAGTGGTCGCAGAAATGTCAGCTCGCTCTCCTCAAGCTCTGCCTTCTCTTCTGGATGCTCCGCATAATAATCGTAATTTATGCGCTCACTTTTTTGGCGAATCAAATCGGCTTCCTGGAACAGGAAGCCGTAATCGTTTCCCATAGAGTTTTTGGCATAATCAAGTGGCACATTGCCTACAGTCAATTCGATTGAAGTACCCATAGGATTATCCCAGAGAGGCCGAGACGCTCTGCTTCCAGTCTTGTTCCATCACCATCTGGAATCGAATTGGTTCGTCTTGGCCCTCAAGCTCAAGCTGGCCGACTTCTGCCGAGACATCGGCATATCGGGTCAGCAGCTCAAATAGTTTGCGCTTGTACTCGGTATCATCATTGCCTTTCAGGTGGTCGCCTTTGGTTTCCAGCACCGAGAAACGGAACTTGCCATTTTCGGTGCCATGCACACAGGCTAGTAGATCAGGATATACCTTATGTTTCTGCCAGCCTTGCAGTCCATAGGAGCGCTGGTTTACGGCGATACGGTGCCACCAATGCACACACTGGTGCTCATCCAGATACCAGGCCGTGTTCTTTTCCAGGTCATTGAACTCCTTCTGATAGACCTTCTCGAACAGGATTTTTTCCAGCGGATCGCCATTTTTCCGGAAGAGCAGTGGGTCTACATCGGAAACATCGATTTCCAAGGTCTCTGCAATTTTCCAGTTTAAGGCCGGGTCATTGGATGATACCAGCCGTAATGCAATTTCACCTTTTTCCAGTTTGGCAAGGAATAGTGATTCGGCCATAGCGTTCACCTGTCCGCGCAAATCCGCCTTCATGGACTGCACTAGGTCCAACCGATTGATATAAATCTGTTCATCGGTGACGCCCTTAGCTCGCAAGGCGGTCAGGGTTTCATCCAACAAGCGCATTCCTTGCCAGGGGTTGGGCACCACGTCTAGCAACTGGCGCACCAGATAGGGTGTGTCCAGCCCTTCCTCCGGCAAGGCTTCGATATCTTCCTGCTCTAGATCAAATACCGTCTGTTCGCCCTCTTTTGCTTTCCGGTCGAGGCTAATGCGAGCCACTGTACGCTGCAGCTTGGCATCGTCCATAGATGCCTTATCGGCGGTCAGGAATTGCAATGCTTCCCAATCCAAGGCACCCAGTATATCCCGCTCATAATCTAGGGGACGATACCCATCTGGGGTGTCGCTATCCTGATGTAGGACACGCGGTAAAAAGATCGGTGGTAGGCCCGAAAATTTACTACTGCGGTTGATAGTCTCCCGGCGCATGTTGCGGGCCTGATTACTGTTTGGATCAACGGACTTGACGCTGGAAGCCAGGTCAGCCATGCCTTCTTCTTCCAGTCCCTTGCGCACACCATTCACGGCTTCTGTCACATCCTGATCGAAGGTGTAGACGTAACACTCGTCCAGTGCTTCTACCCCAGTTGCGCGAGCATGAGGCTGACGCAATACGCGTCCGATCATCTGGGTTAGTGCTGTGGTGGCAGTGGTACGGGACAAGACCGCTAACACATAGGCAAATGGGCAGTCCCAGCCCTCACGCAGCGCGTCCTTGGTGATGATAAAGCGCACCGGTGAGGTGGGTGAAAGCAGGTCTTCATCTGCCAGTTCATCATCGCTGGAGGTTTTAAGGCGAATATGCTTCTCTTTCACCCCGAGTTGGTCACGCAGATATTCACGAGCATCCTCGGCGTGTACAAATCCGGCGTCACGCTGCTCTTTGCCGGTGCGTTCCACGCGAACCAGCACGATGGGGCGAATATAGCGGCCAGACTCATTCTGGAACGCCAGTCCCGCCTGTTCCAGTCCCTGCTGTTTGGCATGGGCCAGAGATAGAGTGTGTTTCCAGCCGCCTTTGCCCTCGTTGATCACATTGATCGGCAGCTTGATCATTTCCTCGTCTTTGAGGTCAGCTCCCGGCACATTCACTAGCACATTGGATTGATGCTTGCCGTTGGTATTAGGCGTTGCGGAGAGTTCCAGGATAAAGCGCGGGTTAAAGCCCGCCAGGGTATCGCGGGCAGTATCGGAATAGGCCTTGTGACCTTCGTCAATAACCACCACCGGGCGCACCAACCGCAAGACATTGCCCAGGCTTTGCTTGACCGAGACCGAACCCGGCACAATGCCGTCACCGTATCCCAGATCAGCTAGGTCATTCTGATCCAGGTTGGGCACCTGTTGCAGCAGGGCCTCGATAGCTTCACCGTCGTCTTCCAGCGGGAAGAAAGAGGTGAAGCGGCCGCTGTCGCGGAACAGCCGCAGCGTTTCCTTGGACTTGCGGGCTGCCGAGGGCAGCATCAGCAGCATGACGCACAATTGGCCCTCCACATCCCTGCGGGTAAAGGCGTCGCTTTTTTCCAGCAGCTTCACCCGTCCGCCAGAAGCGCGTTCCAGCATCTGCCGGTAAGGGTGTTCCCGGTTGGCCAGTTGCTTCCAGGTTTGCCGGTAAATCGCCTCCGATGGCACCACCCACAGCACCAGCCCAGTCTGGCGTTTGAAATAGTCTGTTTGCACCCGCTCCAGTGCCGCCGTGGCCAGCAGCGTCTTGCCACCGCCGGTGGGCACCTTTAGGCAGATATTAGGAATTGAGCCACACAGCCCATCAAGACGCGACAGGTAGGGTGCCACCACCGGATTGCCATTTTGGTAGAGGTAGGGCAACAAGCGATCGGTATTAAGTTGATCCCAAGCCTCTCGGCAATAATCACCCAAAGTGATTGCCTTGCCCTTGCTCTTCTGGAACTCAACGAAGTCTTCCGCCTCTTCGCGCTGCTCAGCCAGTACCGTCAGATAACGATCCAGCTTGCCGAGTACGCCTTGCTGGTATTCCTTCAGCTCCATGCTCAGTCTCCCAGAATCCGGTGGACGGCATAGGGCAACTGGCAGAACTCGATGCGCCGGGCAGTTAGTTCTTTCTGGCTCATAAACTTGGCCACGGCAAAGACGATGGCACGCTTTCCACCCTTATTGCCTTGCTCAATCGCCGCCACCCGTTCGGCATTCAGCGCGGCTTCGTTGGAGCGCAGCCACTCCTTATCGGGCTGGTAGAACAGGTGTACCCGGAACAGGTCGGTCTCGCCAATCAAGCCATCTGGTGCGGGTTTGCCGACTTTCTCCAGTGACTGCCCGGTGGCGGTGTAGAACACATAACGGGCCAGCGCCTCGAAACCAGGCATATCCTTGCCTGTCAGCAGGCTTTCGATATCAATGGGCTCGCCCAGGGTGCAATAGGTAAAGCTTCCACCCAGCCCCGGCGCGGTTTTCTCCACCTTGCGCTCACCGGTCACGGTGAGCACGCCATCCTTGATTTGCTTTTTGATCTTGTCGTACTCGTGGCCGTGCAGGTTTTCGATGGATTCCACCTGATCCATCACTTTCTTGTGCTTTTTCTCGTTCCCGAAAGTGCTCCAGGTAATATTTTCTCGATGCAGATCCTCGCGCTGGGTACCGGTATAGGGGTAGCCATTGATCACACGGCGAATTCGCTCGGCAGTGAGAGTATCGGCATAATCCTCACACTCGACCAGGATAAAGCGGCGTTTGCCGCCGTCTTTCTTATTAGCTTCAAGAACAGCATGGGCAGTGGTTGCTGATCCTGCAAAGGAATCCAAAATAGTAGATTCTTTGTTTGTGGAAATTTCAAGAATCCGGGAAAGCAGTCGTACAGGCTTGATAGTGTCAAAGCCTTCGACGGGCCCACCCATAATTTCAGTGAGCTCCTTTTTTGCTTCGTCGGTATGCCCCGCCTCATCGCTTGGCCACCATGTCCAAGGCACAAAACCTTCTATCTCAGAAGCATACCTGATAATATTTGGCTGAGAGTTACCGTCTTGGCCGAAGTAAACCCTCCCTGCCTCCAGAAACTTATTAAACTCGCTCTCTACCATGCTCCAGCACCTGCCAGGTGGAGGGGTATGAATTTTCCCTCCAGGAGCTTGTATTTCATACATCTGGTTCTTTCGATGCCCCTGAGCAGTCATAGGAATCGGGCGCCACCTATCGTCCTTTTCTGGATCATAGTTGCTATAAACTTTCAGCTGATCCTCGGTGGGGTATAGCTTGTTTCTTGTAGCCTTAAAGTGCTCCTTGTCCATTGCGTAAACATGGACGTAGTCATGAACATCGCCGATCGCTTCTCGGTTTTCCCGCGAATATCTCTTTTGCCAGACGATAGTTGCTACATGTCGTTCTGTGCCAAATACTTCATCTAGAAGGTCCCTAAGTCTATGGCCTTCATTGTCATCAATAGTGGCAAAAATAACGCCTGTTTGACTGAGAAGATCTTTTAACAAATTCAGCCTGGGCCACATCATGCACAACCACTTGTCATGCCTCTCCAAGTCTTCCTTGTCCACCGGATTGGCCGACTTCTTCAACCATTCTTTAATCAGCGGCGAGCGTACATTGTCGTTGTAGCACCAACCTTCGTTGCCGGTATTGTAGGGCGGATCGATAAAGATGCAGTCCACTTTACCCGCATGGGTGGGCAACAGTGCCTTGAGCGCTTCCAGGTTATCGCCGTGAATAATCAGGTTGTCATCAAGTGAAGGGTTTTTGTCTTCGTTGGGCAGGGACTTGTCCGGCACCACCTGTAATTCACGAAATGGCACCCCATGATGGTGGGCATAAACAAACTGCTTACCCTTGAACTCAAGCGTGGGCATTAAAGACTCCTGATCCAATCGAAGCACGCTTTGAAAGCGGGCATCTGCTGCTCTATTTCTGCTGCGCTCATGGTGCGTAATTGCTGTTCCTGTTCAATAATGGCGTCTTCGCCTTTGTCGTCCGCGCCAGTCACCTGCTCGATGCAGCCTTGCGGCCACGCCCAAACCCGAGAGGTCTTCAGAGCTTCATGGCTGCCTTGGGCAATGCCTCGGCCTTCCTCATCCGAAGCAAAGCAGGCCCAGATATCTGCCGCGCTCCACTGGCTGCATTTTTGGGGTAGTCCATTGCCATTCAGGGTAAAACCATGCTCTGGTTGTAGCCGATTGAGGGCTGTCTTGGCGGCTGTTAAATCAGCACTATCTCGCTCCAATAGCCCGCTCTTTCTTGCGTTAGTATAGGCAAAGTCCAGATCAGCAATGGCACAAGCGCGAATATCCATGGCATTCAGCACCGATAATGCTTTAGCAAAATTGGAGCAGCCACCCACGGAAACAAACGCGATGTGATCAAGGTCAGGTGAACGCTGGTAAAGCCGCTCATAGGCTAGCGGCAACAGTCTTCTGTCCGTTTTCCCTTCGCAGAGAATCACCCGGTCGGCAAAATAGATGTCTACCAAGTTTCCCAGCTCAAACAGGGTTTGTGACTGGCTCTCAGCGTCCTCAATAGCTTCCTGGACAGCTTGACTCAATGGCTTGCGAGCGGTGACACCATCGTCCCCCGTATTGCCCACAATCACGGTATTGGGCGCATTGTTACGGCTCAACATAAGCGGCGAGTGGGTGGAAAACACCACCTGAAAGCCTGCGCTTGAAAGCGTCTTCAAGGCTTCGCGCAGCCGCCGCACGCCTTGAGGATGCAAATACAGTTCTGGCTCATCAATCAGCAATAGACGGCGGGAAAGCTGATCGTCTTCAGCACGACGCACATCAGCCAGATAGCGGATCAACGCCATCTGTATGGCACGCTGAGCGCCGGCACCCATCTGATCAAAACGGCGCCGGTCACCGCTAACTGTATCGGTGACGTGCAAGTCTCCCGCCTTGAAGAACTCCTTAATGTCTACCACCTGCAAATCCAGATCCAGCGCTAGACCAGGAAAGAAGTTCTCCAGCGCATCGGTAGCACTAGTGTCGAACTGCTGCAAATGGTTGGAGCGTTGCTCTCCACCCGTGGTCAGCACATTGCGAATAGTGTCGAGCGCAGTAGTAAGCTCATCATGGGCCGCCAACAAAGGCTTCATGATCTCATCCAGCAGCCCTTTGATCGTTGTTCCTGTTTTGGCCTTGCCTAGATCTTCACCAATATCATGCATGGCCAACACATGAAGCGGCTCAGGTAATAAGGTAGAGACGGCTTGTGGGAGTCCAGTAGGGTAGGCCTGCCATTTCTCGGGAACGCCATCTACAGGGCATTCATTCACACTCCAGACTTCCTGGCTCTTAGACTTAGTGTTGGCTGCGGTAACCCGAATCCAGAGCCTTCCATCCCTACAGTAAGGCTCAATCGCCTGACGATGCCTAGCATGAGGAATCCGATCCAATACTTCGTCATAGATACCATCAATACAGGCGGCAACGGAGACAGGCTCTTCCTCGTCATAAAAATCAGAAGCCTTGATATTGCTTGGCTTTAATACCCAACGAATGGCTTCCAGTATCGTGGATTTCCCCGCATTGTTCTGCCCTACTAGGGGGGTATAGCTGTCGAGCGGCAAGGTGACATTTCGGCAAGCTCTGAAATTCTCAATATGAATGCAGCTAATGCGATGCATTGACGGCTCCCTGTCGTTGCCATTCGTTATTATAAGGAGTGAGGCCCATGAGCCCGGCATGGTTCTCTGTTAGCTTTTATCCCAGAGAAGGCGGCCACTGGCGAGCTGTGTGCACCACGCTCAGTACCCGCACCTGCATCCCCACAACGTCATAGACCAACATATAGCTGGGGTGAGCAACCAGCTCTCGGGACCCAGGAACACGGCCAGGACGTCCACTGTTAGGGTGGCCTACCAGCTGTGCCGCCTTCTCTGAAAACAGTTCATCCAGCGTCAAGGCTGCCAGCGGATTCTCTAGCTCTATGTACTCGTAAATGTCGTCACGATCCTGCATCGCCTCTGGCGTCCAGACCAGCTCCATCATTTAGACTTCGCCAGGCGATCACGGGTAGCCGCACGGCGCGCAGCAAACCTGGCTTCCACATCGGCGGCAGGTATCAGATTACCAGCTTCTGCCGAGGCCCGTGATTGCTCCACCTTGGCAATCAGCCAGGCATCATAATCCTGCGCTTCCTGCTGTTGCGCTACATAGTTGCGCATGAAGTCGCGTAGAAGCTGTGCCCCGGTACGATCGTGAGCCTTGGCTGCACTGGCAAATTCTGCTTTCAGGCCTTCATCGACCCGAAAGGTGAAGGTAGCATCGCTCATGACACCATCCTCATGTGTTACACAGTAACCACAGGATAGCACAGAAAGTACGCCATGCATCCACCCGCATCCACCCTGAACAGGTACACTAGCAGTACACACACCAGCTTCGTGTGTTATCCTCAAACTTCGCTAAGTTACTGATTCCAAAGAACTGTACCTTTCGCTCGATTACCGTCGCTTTTCCTTGAGTATCAGTAGCTTATTGCTTTAAAAGCGAACTCATAATCCCTTGGTCGTAGGTTCAAGTCCTACTGGGCCCACCACAGCATCGCATGACCATCTGATCGCGCCGGCTTTTCGACACAGTTCCGATGCGAGCTAAGCCGTGAGCGGCGTCTCCCGTTGCCTCTCTCTCTCTTGGGGTGACGTTTTGTCGCTTCGGCGGCGTCGCATCCCGTTGTCTATCATTTTGGAATGAGTTCGTAGCGAGGTCCTTCGGGGCACGGTTTGGCGGAACTTTGGGGCCGTCATGAACTCCGAGGTAGACATCGCTAGTCAAGCAAGGAGAGACGATCATGATCCTGCAAGAGACCTTTACCCTCGCCAATGGCGTCGAAATCCCGAAGCTCGGTCTCGGTACCTGGCTGATCGAAGGGCCTGATGCCGAGCAGGCGGTGAAAGAGGCGATCAAGCTTGGCTACCGCCATATCGATACCGCGCAGGATTACGGCAATGAGGCCGAAGTGGCGGCGGCGATGAAGGCTTCTGGCGTCAAGCGTGAGGAGCTGTTCGTGACCACTAAGCTGGCGGCGCAGTACAAGTCGTATGAGGGCGCGGTGGAAGCGATCAATGGCTCGCTGGAGCGTATGGGGCTGGATTACATCGATATGATGATTATCCATAGTCCGCAGCCGTGGGGTGAGTTCGGTCAGAGCGACCGTTTCTTCCTCGGCAATCAGGAAGCCTGGCGCGCGCTCGAGGAAGCGTACGAGGCGGGCAAGCTGCGGGCAATCGGGCTTTCCAACTTCACCGAGGCGGATATCGACAACATCCTCGAATCCTGCAAGGTTGCGCCGATGGTCAACCAGATTCTGGTTCACGTCAGCAACACGCCCAAGGCACTGATCGAGTACTCCCAGGCCAAGGGCATGCTGGTCGAGGCCTATTCACCGGTGGGCCATGGCGAGCTTTTCAAGAATGAAGAGATCACCAAGATGGCTGATAAGTATGGTGTCTCGGTGCCGCAGCTGTGCATTCGCTATGACCTTCAGCTGGGGCTGCTTCCGCTGCCGAAGACCGCCAACCCGGCCCACATGCAGAATAATGCCGGCGTCAACTTCGAGATTTCGGATGAGGACATGGCCGTGCTCGAGGGCATGGAAACCATCAAGGATTATGGCGACGCCAGCGTGTTCCCGGTCTATCAGTAACCGGATGACCTAGGCGGCGACCTGCTGTCGCCGCTGTCCCCGACGCCCGCTCGGCGAGTCCTCTCGCCGAGCGGGCGTTTGTCTTTTGGCCCTCGATCGATCGTCGAGTCCATCGCGTTCGGTGTCGGGGCGCCGCGATGTATCGTCTCGGCCGCGCGTTGGCCTGGCGATTTGTCTTGTCAGTAGTGCGTACGATTGAAACGGGTAAAGTGCCTGAGCGCTTCGAGGTCGGGAACAGTAATGCGGTTGCGCTGGCGAAACAGCATGCTCTCTTCCGCTAGCTGGCCGATGGTTCGGCTCACGTGCACGGAGGTCAGTCCGAGGATGTTGCCCAGATGCTCTTGCGTCAGCGGTAGGCGAAACGTGTTGGAAAGATCGGCATTGGTCCGTGAAAGCCGGGCATGAATCTCGCACACGAAATGGGCGATGCGATGGTCGGCGGCCTGGTGGTAGGTGTTGAGGGTCCGGTTGATCAGGATACTTTGCTGCAGGCAGGCGACCCGGAAGAACATCTTGGTCAACTTTGGGGAGGCCTCGAAAATGGTCTCCAGGTGCTTGTGGGGAAAGCGGCAGATGGTGCTTTTCTCCAGTGCCTTGACCGAAGTCTGGTGACTGTCCAACGCATATTCATGCAGGCCGATGATATCGCCCGGCAGATAGACGTCGTTGATCGTTCGTTTGCCATCAGGGTGATCCACGTAGCTATAGGCCCAGCCCTGGCTCATGACGGCAAGCTCGTCCGCCGGCTTGTCGCCGGCACGCCACAAATCCTGCTCTGGCCCGAAGCTTTCCGGTGAGCGTTCCAGTCGCGACAAAAGGTCGATGTCCTGTTCGTCGAGCCGTGCATGAGACTGGAAGTGTTTGACGAGACAGCTGTGATGGTTCGACATGGCCGCGTTCCTTCTGCCGAGACAAATAGCCTCCAATATAGCAGAGGGGCCTGATGGCACGGGGCAAGATGGCAGGACGGTAAATCGATGTGGTGTAAATCAATGTGCCATTGGGGTGGCAAGATTGGGATGGCAAGCGGCAGAAACCAGGCGGACAGCAGAACTCATGAAGTTGATACATAGGTCTATCTCATAAAAGTCGCTAATCATGCTGCCTTTGCAGCGTTAGAGTAGCAGGCTCCGGAAACTGTCTCATGACGGGCAGCGCTGAACGGGAGCCGTTGCCGCAGGTTTTCGTCATGAGCCACAAGAAGAGTCTATGAGAGAGCTGAATCTGCAGGTTGTATCCCAGGCGGTGCGTTGGCTCGAGCAGGAACGCCCGATCTGGTTGATGACCGTCGTCAATGCCGCTGGCCCCATGACACGTCCGCCGGGTGCGATGCGGGTCGTGGACGCGCAGGGCAATGGCGTCGGTGCCATTTCCGAAGGCTGGGCGGAAGCGCGGCTCGCCCACCCGCACGAGCGAGCGCATGAGGGAGACACCGCGCGCCTGGTGACCCTGATGCCCGACGTGACGTCAGGCGAGGCTTCGCCGTGCAGCGACAGGGTGACGGTGCTGATCGAGCGTCGCGATCCGACCCCGGATCTGATGACGCAGCTGGCGGCGATGCACGCGGTACTGATGGGAGAGCGCGCACTGATTCGTGAGATCCACATCGATAGCGGCGAGTCGCTGATGGTACCGGATCACGCCGATGGCGGTGCCAGCGTGGAGTTGCGGGCTCACGTGGTCAGCGTGCGTCTCGGGCCTTCGGTACGCTTGCTGATCGCCGGTATCACGCCGTTTACGGCACCCGCGGCGCGCTTTGCGCAGGCGCTCGGTTACGAGGTCTGGGTGTGCGACGCGAGGGAAGAGGTCTGCGAGACCTTTGCGCTCGAGGGCGTCGAGGTGATCAGTTCGGCGCCCGCAGAGGTGATTGCCGAACGCTGCTGCCACGCCACGACAGCGGTTATCGCGGTCAGCCACGATGCCGCCGTGGATGATGCGGTGCTGGTGGCGGCAAGCCGTACGCCGGCGTTCTACATCGGTGTTCTGGGTTCGCGGCGGGCCGCCAGCGAGCGTGTCGCCCGCTGGCGGCAGGCTGGCGACTTGAGTGACGCCGAAATCGATCGTATCCACATGCCGGCCGGGCGTATCACGGGTAGCCGCACGCCAGCGGAGGTCGCGATGGCGGTGGTTGCCGAGATCATGAGCGAAGCCAACCTCCTGGAATCTCGGACCGGTTGAGCGACATCCTCCGACAGCGCTGCTGGCTTTCCCTCACGCCGCCTTCGGGCGGCGTTGTCGTATCTGTCGTCATAGAGGAGGAGTATCTCGCCCGCTGGCAGTACCTATGACCAAGACGGGGATTTGTAAGCCTGCTATCTTTCCAGGCGTCATGGCATGCCCCCGTTGCGGAGATTTTCTGCCGGCGGCTTCGGCATGCGATCCGCTGTTATGCGGTAACGTCACGGAGAAGCTTTATATGAGCAAGACTTACGTCATCGAGCCCGGTGCGGGCATCGAGAGCTTGACGCAGCGCCACGAAGAATGCCCGCTGCCGGCACGTCGCCAGGTGCGGGTGCGTCTGCATGCGGCTTCATTGAACTATCGGGATTTTCTGGTCGCCGATGGCCGTTACGGCCAAGGGGGCAGCCGCGTGCCGCTCTCCGACGGCGCCGGGGAAGTCGTCGATGTTGGCCCCGACTGCACGCGTTTCGCGGTCGGTGATCGCGTCGCCGGACTCTTCATGCAGGGCTGGACGCGTGGCGAGGTCGTCGATGCCGATATGCAGACCGCCCTCGGCGGGCCGGTCGATGGCGTGCTTTGCGAGGAACGTCTGTTCGAGGAGTCCGGCCTGGTCGCCATTCCCGATTCCCTGTCGTTCGAGGCAGCTGCCACCTTGCCCTGTGCGGCATTGACGGCGTGGAATGCGCTCCATGGCCTGAAGACCGTGGCATCCGGCGATACCGTGCTCGCCCTCGGTACCGGCGGTGTCTCGACCTTCGCTGTCCAGTTTGCCGCGGCCGCGGGGGCACGGGTGATCATCACGTCCTCGAGCGATGACAAGCTGGCGCGCGTAAGGGCGCTTGGCGCGGATGAGGGGATCAACTATCGCACCACGCCGAACTGGGGCGAGGAGGCACGCCGGCTCACCGGCGGGCGCGGGGTCGACTTTGTGGTCGAGACCGGTGGGCCGCAGACACTGCCGCAATCGCTGGCCGCGGTGCGTCGTGGTGGCTTGGTGAACATGATCGGCGTGCTGGGGCAGGGCGAGATCGATCCGCTGACGATTCTGGCCAGCGGCGCCGTGGTTCGGGGCACAGTGGTGGGTTCGGGCGAGATGTTCGAGGCGATGAATCGCGCCATCGAACGTAATGCCATCGGACCGATCATCGATCGCGTCTTCGGCTGGGATCAGGCCCAGGAAGCCTATCGTTACCTGCGAGCGAGCCATCACGTCGGCAAGGTCGTTATCCGCTTCGACCGTTGATCGCGCTCGCTGAGAGTTCGGTGGAGACGATAAGCCCTGTTGCAGGGCTAAGGCGTTTGCTGGGGGCGGGGGTGGTGAAGCCGCCGGACGGCCAGGGCACAGGCAAGACAGCCCACGCCGCTGATGCCTACCACCAGCCCCATCGACCAGGGCGTGCCGTCTGACCACAGCCCGACCAGCGCCGAGCCGATCACGCCGCTGCCGTACTGTGTGGCCCCCACGAGAGCCGATACCGCGCCGGCGCGATGCGGGAAGTCCTGCAGCGCGCCGGTCATGGCATTGGCAATGATCAGACCGGACATCGATGCAAACAGGAACAACGGCACGGCGATGCCCCAGAGGCCGAAAATATCCGTGCGGGCGTCGACTGCCGTGATCAGCGCCCAGAGTGCCGTGGCAGCCGTACCGACCAGTAGCAGGCCATTGACGCCGAATCGGGAAACCAGACGCACATTGAGCATGTTGGTCGCCATGATGCCCAGCACGCCCGCCCCGAAGAGCAGCCCGTAGAGCTGGGAAGGGACGCCGTAATAGTCGATATAGGCGAAGGGCGTGCCGGCCACGTAGGCGAACATGCCGGCATAGTAGAACCCGCCCACGCCAATGTAGGCAAGCAGCCGGCGATTGCCTACGAGCTCGATATAGCGTCTCAGTGCGCGCCCCAGCGCCTCTTCACTGCGGCGGTCGCTCGGCAGTGTCTCGGGAAGCGTTGCCAACGCCAGCAGGGCGACGATGCCGACCGCGACCAGCGTCCAGAAGATCGCGCGCCAGTTGGCGATCGCCTCGATCTGTCCGCCGACTATGGGACCTAGCAGGGGCGCGATCGCCATTACCGTGAGCAGGGTCGACATCATCTGTGCGGCCCTTGCGCCGGCGTAGAGATCGCGAACCATGGCGCGCGAGAGCGCGACGCTGGCGCAGGCGCCCACGGCCTGTACCAGACGCCAGCCGATCAGTGCCGAGGCGCTATCCGCCAGTGCACAGCCCGCCGATCCCAGGATGAATAGCCCCAGGCCGATCGCGATCGGCACGCGTCGACCGAAGCGGTCACTGATTGGCCCCCAGGCCAACTGGGCCAGGCTGAAGCCCACGAGATAGCCGGAAACCGTCAGCTCGATCATGCCGCTGCCCGCGCCGAGATCGTGACGCATGGCCGGCATGGCTGGCAGATAGAGGTCCGTGGAGATCGAGGCGAATCCCATCAACAGACTCAGGATGGCGAGAACCTGCCAACCGTGTTCTCGAGTTGCCGATTTCGGCGGTGCTTGCGATGCGGGAGACGCAGCTGTCGGGCTGGCTGATTGGCATTCGCGCGGCGCCTCGGCTGGAGACTCTCGATGTCTCGAGGAGATGTCGGCGGGAATTTCATCATCTGTCATGGGGCAGTATCGGGCTCGGAAAACGGGCGTGGTAAGGAAGAGAGTGACACCAGGGGCCGCTGGTCATCGTTGCGAAGCATTTGTGGTGCGGCATCTTGCCTGCGGAAACCCTACTGTAGACGAATATTGTTAGCCGGGTCAGCTTTTGCCCGGTAAGGGCGCGTGGGCATGAACATAACCCTGATCATGAGAGTCCCCTTGGGGACGAAGTTGGAAAAACCGGTCAAGTCTGCGCACATAAAAAAGGCTCGATATCGGTGTTCGATATCGAGCCTGGCAACTCGCCATGAAAAGACCATGAATCAGGACCCGACGCCCGGGGCGTGAGTCATGCCGCTATCATGGCGGGCTTTCGGTCGTAAGGTAAGTCGGTAAAGGTGAACGATTGTGACGTCCTGCTTGCGGATCTCGACCGGCGGCGCGGCGGCGGGGATAAAGGCGGAAATAAAAAGGGCCCGCGGTACCGTTGACGGTAGCGCGGGCTCGAGGACGATAGCACGGCCTGCCGGCCGGTCGCGTTGTGGTCTGTCGTTCGAGGTTCATGGTCGCTGAAAGCGATGGTGTCGCGGTGTCATCATCTCACTGAGGGAGGCAACGAGTCCGCAATCGTTCGCGACTCTGGCTGGCGGGAAAGGGGCACCGCCGTGCTATCGCATCGCGCAGTTCTCTCCAGGACGCACTGTCTGAACAAGTCTCACTCGGGACTCATCTCATCAGAAATCGAGTGTCTCTGGAAACAGGGCTCGGTCGTGTGATCAGGATCACCAGCACTTGTTTCCTGTTGGTGCCGGCTACCGCCGATGAGCAGGGCGGTGCCAACAAGCACAGATTTAGCATGCTCCCGGAGAAAAGTTAACACTTGGTATCGTGTGTCTGCCGTCTTCCGCGCTTGGTATCAAGGGAGTCATGCCTTTCGAGAGGGATAAGTCGTTGTATCTTTTATGGGTTCATGAGTAATAATTGATGCGGCGCGGTTGAATGGATGAGTTTTTTCAATCTGTTTGAGGCAAGCCGGCGAATCGTTGATATCCCACAAGCCTAAAAGTATGGCGCCGAGTGTAAAAAAACGCCCGGTACGCGGCATTCGACACGAGGTCTCCTGTGCGTACCGGGCCAAAGATCGCGGGATCGCGACCATGAACCTCGGAGGCGGACGGCTGTAAGTCCGCAGCTGATGGGGTACCACAACTGCAAAATTTGCAGCGTGAAAATCAATATATGGTAGAAAACCGACGGTAAAGCTTTCGATAGACACTAGGCTATCAGGCTTTTCAGCGCGCGCAAAACAAAATGTAAGACTAATTTTAGTTCATATTTTAACGACTGTTTTTTCCACTTTCGGGGAAATCCTGCGGTTGCCGAAAACGCTGGTTTTTCGCTTTGTATAGCGAGAAACGGCTAACAAAACACGGATTTGGCATGCCTGATGGAGCGCTCCTCTGACCCCGGTATAACGACGGGCGGGGGCATGGCGCGGCTAAATAGGCGATCACCGTCATACCCTAATCGCCTTCATTCGACTTAGCCTTTGCGTATGGCTGGCATGGAACTTGTCAGTCTCTGGCCACGGGCAGGTGGCCGGCATCGGGATCAGGCTCGATATCGCACGATGCGATCGCATGCGGCCCCCGAAGGGGCTCAGGGGCTAGCAAGTTCTGCCTGTCGTATGGTCAGGCTCGGGTAGTTGGCGAGGGACGTCTGGGGTTTTTCGTGAAAACGGCTGTTTGTGGTACCGGGCCCGGGCTATCGGGTTGTGTTTGAAACGGCGCTGCCCTACATCTTGGTTTGGGACAATACCGGCTGCCGATGGGGGCAAGATGAAGCTCTTTTTACATCCGGGGCACGCCAAGTGTGGCTCCACCAGCATTCAGCGCGCGATCGTCAGAAATCGTCAGGTACTGGCCGATCAGGGCATTATCGTGCCGGACCATCATCTGAGACTACCGGGCGAGGCAGGGTTCGAGGCGCGGGCGGAAACGCCCCGCGATCTCTTCCGCCGGTTGAAGGCATCCGGGGATCTTGGCGAGTTGGAAAAGCGCCTGCAGGTATGGCGGAAAACGCCCTCGCTACGCGATGTCACCCTAGTGATCTCGGCCGAGAATCTGATCAACCACCTGATGCAGCCGATCGGTCGCCAGCTCCATGGTTTGTTGGCCGATGCCTTCGATGAGGTCGAGGTCATCTATTACATCCGGCGCCAGGATGACTATCTGTTGGCTGCCTGGCAGCAGTGGGGATTCAAGGAGGGCAAGGGCTTCGAGGCCTATTGCGAGCAGGCACGGCAACAGCGAAACCCTCACTACCTGGCGATCGGTCAGGCATTCGGCAGCCTCTACGGGCGGGAGCATGTCACGATCAGGCCACTGATGCCCGAGGCGTTGCGTGGCGGCGACCTGTTGAGCGATTTCTTCAGCCGTCTCGGTGTGCCATCCACGACGCTAGAGCCGGCAGGTCCGCGCAGCAATCTCAGTTGGAATCCCTATCTCTGTCGCTTGCTCGTCGAGCAGCCGGCACTGTTTCGTGATATTCATGACGATGCGCTCAAGCAGTTCCTGCAGGCGAAGCTGGGCCCGGGCAGCGCCCTGTTCAGTCGAGAGGCGGATTTCGTCGACCCCGCGCTGGCGCGTTCGATCATGGAGCACCACGCAGCGGAGAATCGCCAGCTACAGCAGCAGTTTTTCCCGCTGGTCGACTACGAAGCCGTTTTCGGCTTGCCCACGGCGACCGCCACGACGGACACGCTGCGTCGTGAAAAAATCGCGTTGCGAGAAAGCGAGCTGCAGCGTCAGGTGCTCGGCGAGCTGCTGGCCTATTTGCATGCCGTGGCGGTACCTGCCAAGACGCCTGCTTGATGCCATGACGCCGCCGCGCTATCGATTAGCCGTGCTATCGGTTAGCCGCGCTATCGATTAGTCGTGCTGTCGGTTATGAGGAAGAAGGGCGTCGCCATTACCGATGGCCCATACGTGGATAGCCCGCCGGCTCAGCGCAGTTGGCTGTCCTTGCTGGCGCGGCGGTTATAGTTGCTGTGCTGGCGCTGATGGCGATCCGCCTCGGCCTGGCACTCGATGCAGAGGCGAACGCCGGGCACGGCTTGCTGACGGGCAAGCGGAATCGGCGCCTCGCACGCTTCGCAGATCGCGAGGCTTGGCCCTTGGCGTTCCAGGTGGCGCCGCGCTTCATTGATGCCATCTTCCACGGTGCTGTCGATCTGATCCTGCACCGCACCGTCCTTTGCCCATCCACCGGCCATCAGCAGTCTCCTGAAGATTGCGTTACCGAGTCAACATGGCGACCGTCAGCCAGGAAGACAAGGCGGGCGTCGCTTTTAGGTCAGTCGAAGTCGACAAACTCGTGGGGTGCCTGGGTCGCATGCTCGCGCGGCTTTTCGTGCACGCAGATAACCCGGCAGTTGGCGACGTGAGTCACCTTGTGCGAGACACTGCCGATCATCAGGCCCTTGAACTGGCCAAGGCCGCGGCTTCCCATGACGATAGCGTCGACTTTCAACCGTTCGGCCTCGGCGACAATGGTTTTGGCCGGCGATCCTTGCTTGATGTGTGTGTCGAATTCGCCGTTGTAGCCGGGAAAGGAGGGCAGGGTGTCGAGCGCACGATCAAGCACTTTGCGTCCCTCGGCGAACGCGGTTTCCACGGAAGCGGCCTTGATCGCCGCCTCGACGCTGAGCATCTCGCCCCGGTGCAGCTGCGGATAGGGATCACGCACATGCAGCAGATGAAGCTTGCCCTGGATCGGCGCGGCCAGCTGACAGGCGACATTGAGCGCTACATGAGAGTCTTCGGAACCGTCGATAGGAATCAGCAGAGACTTGAACATGGTCACCTCCCAACCTGGAGAGAGCTTCGGGAAACGCGTCCGGCCGCCGCATGATCTCAGACCCGCAATCGCTCGTGGCCGGCCGATCCACTCGTGGTTTTTACGATAGGCCAATGTCTCGAGATGGCCCAGTGAAATTACGTCGCAGTGGCGTGTCGCCAGCCGTGAGCTGTCGGTGGATGCAGGGGCCCGTCGACGCGCGACGGGCACGCCTTCTTACGGCGTCGACGCTGGATCGCGATGAATCTCCGTGACGATATCGTCCAGCCAGGTGCGAGGGCCGACGCTATCGATGATGCGCAGCGGTTCGCCGCCGTTGCCGCCGTTCAGGTGAGCGTCGGTGGCAACCAGTACGGTGCCGGGCGCCAGCAGCGGCAGAACTCTGGCCTTGAAAGCATCGGGAATGACGACCTGGTTGACGAGCGTGTCGGGCAGTCGCTCGCCGGCCGTGTGTTCCGCGCCGGGAACGCCGATGGCGATCCACGAGGGCATCTCGATCGTATCCTCGTACCCGTTGACCACCGTGTCTTCGGCGGGGGGGCGGAAGCCCGCGGCGACGATATAGGCGCGGGTGCCGGTCATAGCCCCCGGCTGCTTGAGCTCCAGCCGCGTCCGCCCGATCTCCTTGCCGTCGCGGTAGACCACGAGCAGCCGGTCGCTACGGCTCAGCACCATCGATATCGGGCCGCTGTCGGCAGCCGAGGGTGTCCAGCGCCAGTGGCTGCCGTCGGCCAGACGCGGCACGTCCACGTCGTCGCCGGTGTGCAGGTCGATCGGGCTGAGCGGGCCGGGATGGACGCGAGACACCGGTGCCTGGCCCTCCTCGGCGACCACGACCGTCATGCCCAGGGTGGAGGCCTCGAACAGCAGTCGCGCAAATTCGCTCGGCAGGTGCACACAGCCGTGGGACTCCGGATAGCCGGGCAGGCCACCGGCATGCAGCGCGATACCGTCCCAGGTCAGGCGCTGCTGATAGGGCATCGGCGCATTGCCGTAGAGATTGGAGCGGTGATCGGCATCCTTCTGCAGCACGCTGAAGACGCCGGTCGGTGTTTCGTAACCTTCGCGCCCGCTGCTGATGGTGGTCACGCCGACCAGAATGCCGTTGCGATAGACATAGGCGCGTTGCTCGGTCAGGCTCACGACCACGGCCATCGGGCCGGCACGACGATCATCGCCACCCCAGATCCAGGCACCGGGCGCAAGCTGATCGAGCGGCGTATCCACCGGGCTCGAGTAGCGGTCGCCCCAGAACGGCACGGCGAGTGCCACGGTGGGCAGCCAGGCGAGCAGCAGCAGTAGCGCCATGAGCCCGCGGTGCCGGGTGATTCGCTGGCGCATGGTGCGTCGTGTCTGCAGTCGCTGCCGGTGCTCCATCACGCTACTACCCCGTCGTCTTGAATTGATCGCCTGGCTCGGTTGCCGTCTGCCGGCCCTCAAGGCTGCCGGCATCTACCTTTGATGATCGTCGTCTGCGTGGCTCGCGTCCGCTACGTTCGGACTGCGCCCTTGTCGTGCCCGCGGATCAGCCGCCATGGCGACAGGGGCAGGGGGCGGCTCGTCTCAGCGTGCGCTGAGCAATTGCACATCGCTGTCGCGTTGGGCACGTGCCTGGCCGCAACGGGCGAGCGCGGAACGCGTCAGCCAGTCGCGCTCAGGGTAATAGGAGAAGACGAACTGGCCATCCTTGAGCACGTCGATGACATCGCCGGCGATGCCGGGGCGCAGCGCCGGACAGCCCCAGCTACGGCCGAGGCGGCCCTGGCGTTCGCCGCGTGTCGGGTCCACATAGGCCGCACCGTGCATGACGATCGCGCGCTGCATCGCCGCGTCGTTGAATCCCGGCTCCAGCCCCTCCATGCGCAGCGAATATCCGTTGCTGCCTTGGTAGGTCTGGCGTGTATAGAAGAGGCCGAGGCTGGAAGCGTGCGACCCTTCACGGTTGGAAAAATGATCGGGAACGTCGCCGCCCGACCCTTGGCCGTGCGCGACCACGTCATGAAACAGCAGCGTTTCATCGCTCAGATCGAAGACCCACAGCCGAGGCGTCAGCGATGAACGGCTGTAGTCGATGATCGCCAGACGGTCGGCGCTGATGCCGACGCCGCTGCGCTGGGCACACTGCATGGTGGCCAGGCCGAGTGCGAGGACCGACGGGTCGGCATCGGGGGCGAGGGAGGCCAGCGAGCCGGCCGTGGGCGCTTGTACGGTGTCGACACGCGCGAGCACGCCGGCGTCGTCGGACGCGGCCAACAGGTAGGTCGGCATGAAGGCCATGAGCAGGCCGAGGGAAACGGCAAACAGTTTGCGAGAGACGGTCATGGGCAGCGAAAGCGCGACAAGGTTTTGAGGGAAAACGCTAGGATGCGCGAGATCTTATCGACACACAACCCGCGTATGGCGCGGCTTTCCGCTCGGTCATCCCAAAGTCTAAGCCACTAAAGTCTAGCTGATTTTTGTTAGCGACCTTCGTAGATTGTCAGCCTGACTTACGGGTCTGTGGCCGGCAACCGGCCCAGCGACGTCCTCGCCGAGCGCCCACAAGGCGTCTTCTCTGTTCCAGAGGCCTCACATGATCACATTTATTGTCTCGATCCTGCTGCTGATCGCGGGATACTTCACCTATGGGAAATTCGTGGAGCGGGTCTTCGTGACCGACCGCAAGCGACAGACGCCCGCCTTCGCGATGCGCGATAACATCGACTACCTGCCGATGAACACCACGCGCAACTCACTGATCCAGCTACTCAACATTGCCGGTGTCGGACCGATTTTCGGACCGATTCTGGGGGCGCTCTATGGCCCCGTGGCTTTTCTCTGGATCGTGATCGGCTGCATCTTCGCGGGGGCGGTCCATGACTATCTCACCGGGATGATCTCGATCCGCAACCATGGGGCACACCTGCCGCAGCTGGCCGGCAAGTTTCTCGGCAAGACGATGAAGCACGTCGTCAACGGCTTCGCCATTCTACTGCTGCTGCTGGTCGGTACGGTCTTCGTCACGTCGCCGGCGGCACTGCTGGCCAACATGACGTCGCTGTCGTTGACCCTGATCACGATGGTGATCTTCGCCTACTATCTGCTGGCGACGCTGCTGCCGATCGACAAGATCATCGGTCGCATCTATCCGTACTTCGGCGCGCTACTGCTGTTCAGCGCCCTGGGTATCGGGCTCGGCATGATCTTTACCGGCGCGCCGATTCCCGAGCTCTCCCTGCAGAACATGCATCCCGAAGCGGCACCGATCTTCCCGCTGCTGTTCCTGACCATCTCCTGCGGGGCGCTTTCCGGTTTCCATGCCACGCAGACGCCAATCATCTCGCGCACCACCGAGAACGAGGGCAACGGTCGCAAGATCTTCTACGGCATGATGATCACCGAAGGCGTGATTGCGATGATCTGGGCGGCAGCGGCCATGAGCCTGTTCCACGGCGACCACACGCTATCGGACGTGCTCGCGGCCGGCGGCCCGGCAGCCGTGGTCAGTGAAGTCTCGACCACCATGCTCGGCGCGATCGGTGGCACGCTCGCGATCCTTGGCGTGATTGTGCTGCCGGTCACATCCGGCGACACCGCCTTTCGCAGCGCACGCATGATCATTGCCGACTATCTGAAGATCGACCAGCGTCCCTGGGTTCGTCGTCTGCTGATTGCCGCGCCGCTGTTCGTGGTTTCCTACGCGCTGACGCACATCGACTTCACTCTGCTGTGGCGCTACTTCTCCTGGGCCAACCAGACCACGGCGGTGATCGCGCTGTGGGTGGCGACGATGTATCTCGCGCTGGCGCGCAAGCCGCACCTGATCACGTCGATCCCGGCCACGTTCATGACCATGGCGACCTTCACCTACCTGGCCTATGCGCCGATCGGCTTCGGCCTTTCGCTGCAGACGAGCTATGTCGTCGCGGCGGTGGGCACGCTGATCTGCATTGCGCTGTTCATGAAGCGAGTCCGCCGTCTGAGCGGTGGTCTCTTCGCCGTGGACGAGCCGGCGGTACCGGACGAGCGGCATGGCAAGCCGGGCGGTGCCCTGGCCGCCAACTGAGCTGACACCCGCGGCCGGTCCGGCCGCCGGTTCCGGTCAACGCAAACGGGCCCGTGCCAAATGGCACGGGCCCGTTTCTGTCTCGGTTCCCGCCGTTCGGCGGGATTCACGCGCTGAAAGGGTGCCGATCGCCGACGTCAGGCGTCGATGATCGGCAGCGCCGTCTCAGGACGCCTTGTAGAGCTTGTCCAGTGCGGCGTTCAGCGTCTGGCTCGGGCGCATGGCGCTGCTCGCCAGTTCACCGTTCGGGTGGTAGTAGCCCTTGATGTCGACCGGCTGGCCTTGCACGCCGTTGAGCTCGTCGAGGATCGCCTGCTCGTTGTCGCCGAGCGTCTTGGCGATCTCCTCGAAGAGCGACTTCAGCTCGCTGTCTTCGGTCTGGGCGGCGAGTTCCTTGGCCCAGTAGAGTGCCAGGTAGAAGTGGCTGCCGCGGTTGTCGAGCTCGCCGACCTTGCGCTTGGGCGACTTGTCGCTGTCGAGGAACTCGCCGTTGGCGCGATCCAGTGTGGTTGCCAGCACCTTGGCGCGGGCGTTGTCGTAGGTGCCGCCCAGGTGCTCGAGGGAAGCCGCCAGCGCGAGAAATTCGCCTAGAGAATCCCAGCGCAGGTGGTTTTCCTCGAGGAACTGCTGGACGTGCTTGGGCGCGGAGCCGCCGGCGCCGGTCTCGAACAGGCCGCCACCGTTCATCAGCGGGACGATGGAGAGCATCTTGGCGCTGGTGCCGAGTTCCATGATCGGGAACAGGTCGGTCAGGTAGTCGCGCAGCACGTTACCGGTCACCGAGATGGTGTCCTCGCCCCGGCGGATGCGTTCCAGCGAGACCTTCATCGCCTCGACCGGCGCCAGGATGCGGATATCCAGACCGCTGGTGTCGTGATCCTTGAGGTAGGTTTCCACCTTCTCGATCAGCTGGGCATCGTGCGCACGATTGGCGTCGAGCCAGAACAGCGCCGGCGAGCCGCTTTCGCGGGCACGGGTGACGGCGAGCTTGACCCAATCCTTGATCGGCGCATCCTTGGTCTGGCACATGCGCCAGATATCGCCGGCTTCGACGTCATGGCTGAACAGCGTCTGGCCATGCTCGTCGGTCACGACGACAGTGCCGTCCGCCGGGATATGAAACGTCTTGTCGTGCGAGCCGTACTCTTCGGCTTTCTGCGCCATCAGGCCCACGTTGGGGACGCTGCCCATGGTGGTCGGGTCGAAGGCGCCATGCTGCTTGCAGTCTTCGATCACGGTCTGATAGATGGTCGCGTAGCAGCGATCCGGAATGACTGCCTTGGCGTCATGCAGCTGGTCGTCGGCTCCCCACATCTTGCCGGAGTCGCGGATCATCGCCGGCATCGAGGCATCGATGATCACATCGGACGGCACATGCAGGTTGGTGATGCCCTTGTGTGAATTGACCATCGCCATCGGCGGACGCTCCTTGTAGAGCGCGTCGATGTCGGCGGTGATCGCTTCCTGCTGTTCGCTCGGGAGCTTCTCGATCGCGCTGTAGAGATCGCCGATGCCGCTGCTGGAGCTGAAGCCGGCCAGGTCGAGCGCTTCACGGTGCTTCTCGAGCACCTCCTTGTAGAACTCCTCGACGACGATGCCGAACATGATCGGGTCGGAAACCTTCATCATGGTCGCCTTCAGGTGCAGCGAGAAGAGCACGTTGCGCTTCTTGGCATCCTTGATTTCGCTGTCGATGAAGTTGCGCAGCTGGCGGCTGCTCATGCGCGCGGCATCGACGACTTCGCCTGCCTGAACGGCCAGGCCGTCCTTGAGCACGCTTTCGGTGCCGTTCTTCTGCTTGAGCGCGATCTTGAGCTTGCCGGCCTTGGCGATCGTGGCGGACTGCTCGCTGCCGTAGAAGTCGCCGTCATTCATGTGCGCGACATGGGAGTCGGAATCGCTCGCCCACTCGCCCATGCGGTGCGGATATTTCCTGGCGTAGTTCTTGACCGACTTGGGCGCGCGACGGTCGGAGTTGCCTTCGCGCAGCACCGGGTTGACGGCGCTACCCTTGGCCTTGTCGTAGGCGGCCTTGATCGCCTTTTCCTTGTCGTCCTTCGGCTCGTCGGGGTAGTTCGGCAGCGGATAGCCCTGGCTCTGCAGCTCCTTGATGGTGGCCTTGAGCTGCGGGCCGGAAGCGCTGATGTTGGGCAGCTTGATGATATTGGCTTCCGGCGTCTTGGCCAGCGCGCCAAGTTCGCTCAGGTCGTCGCTGACGCGCTGCTGGTCGTCGAGCAGGTCGGGGAACTGGGCGAGTACGCGCGCGGCCAGGGAAATGTCGCGGGTCTCGACAGTGATACCGGCGGTTCCGGTGAAGGCCTCGATGATCGGCAACAGCGAATAGGTAGCCAGCGCGGGGGCTTCGTCAGTCAGCGTATAGATGATCTTGGGCGTGTTGGACATGTCGGTGCGTTAACCTCTCTTATCGCAGCGGTGGCACGAAATCTCGAGCGCTCGAAAACCTCGGGATACTAGTCGACTTCAGTTCGCGACGTTTCCGGCGTGCGCTCGGACAGGATGACGTCGCGTCCGGTCGTTACGATGACAACGGCCGCCGGCCAAGTTGTCGACAACTTGGGTCGGGGGCGAGTATACCAGCGCCACCGGCTGCGCGCATTCGTGGGCATACCCGCGGCGCGCTGCCGGCGGCATCGCCCCGCTAGCCGAGCGGGACGATTTCGATCCAGTTGGCCTTGGTGCCCGCCGGTACATCCTGCAGATGCGTCAGCACCCCGCTGGCGCTGTCGATCCGGTAGCAACTCAGGTGGTCGCTCAGCTCGCCCGCCGCGATCAGGTACTGGCCGAGCGGATCGACCTCGAATCCCCGCGGCTGCTTGACGGTCGGCTGGTTGCCGACAAACTGCAGGGCGCCACTCTCCGGATCGGCGCGCAGCGTGCTGAGCGTGCTGCTGGTGCGCTCGGACAGGTAGAGATAGCGGCCGTCCGGCGTGATGTGCAGATCCGCCGCCCAGATACGTGGGGTGTCGTCGCCGTCAGGAATCGATTCGCGGGGCATGCCCGGCGCCAGGTTGGAGCCCTCCGGAAGGGCATCGCAGACGCCGATCTGGGTCAGCGTGCCGCGGTCGGCATCGAGTGCGTAGGTGGTGACCGTGGCGCTGAATTCGCCGAGTACATAGACGAAACGGCCGCAGGGCGAAAAGACGAAGTGGCGCGGGCCGGTACCCGGTTCGGTGGCGACCGTCGCGGGGTCGTTGGGCACCAGCGCACCGTCCTCGAGCCGGTACTGGCCCAGGCAGTCGTCACCCAGGTGGGTCGCGAAGACATGACGGTTGTCCGGCGTAGCCAGAATGGCATGGGCACGACTGCCGCTCTCGCGGGTCTGGGTGGCATCGCCGGCGACACCGTCTTCGCCGATAGGGCTGATACTCACCAGGTTGCCGCCGTAGGAGGCCGCCAGCAGATAGCGTCCACTACGGTCGGTGGCGATATAGGCCATGCTGCCCTCAAGTGCACCGCTGCCGAGTGGCGTGAGTGCGCCGTCGGCTTCGATACGATAGCTGAGAACGCGCAGCGGTTCGCTACGAATGGCGGCATACAGATAGCGCCGGTCAGGGCTGACCGCCAAGGGCATGACGTTATCGGCGGCGGCGGTAGTCGCCAGCGGGGTCAGTGTCTGCGCCTGACGATCCAGACGATAGCTGCCGATGGTGCCGTCGCCGGCGTTGGTGACATAAACGATGGCGTCGGTCGCGGTCTCGGCTTGGGTCATCATGCTTTCCTTGTCTGGGGATGGGTCTCTCGGCGTTGGGCGCCGAGAGACCGAATCAAGATAATCCTTCGTTTTAGCATCGCCTCGGGCCAGCGTCGATTGCCGATAGGTCGCGGCGTTCCTTGGCCAGGGCTATGGCGACGCTCTCCAGGCGTTGCCGGACCGGCTAGCGTTTGCTCTCGAGTCGACTGCGCAGCAGGCTCAGGATCGCCCGTTCGTCCGGGCCGGTGAGCTCGTCGTCCTGCGCCAGTTCCGTCTCGACCAGCTTGCGAAAGTGCTCCAGTGTGCGGCCATCGAGATAGCTTTCGACCACGCGAGGATCGATATAGCTCGCCTTGGCGATACTCGGTGTATTGCCGAGCGTCTTGGCGACGCGTTCGACGGCCTCGCGCACGTTCTTCTCGCTTGTCTTGTCGTCGTCGCCAGGGCCGAGCTCCTCCAGCGCAAGCGCCGCGATCGAGGTGCCCGCCCAGGTACGAAAGTCCTTGGCGCTGAAGCGCTCGCCCATGACCTCGTGGAGATAGTCGTTGAGGTCGTGGCTATCGACGTTCACCTTGCGGCCGTCGTCGTCGAAGTACTTGAAGATTTCGTAGCCGGGTATGTCGTCGAGCTCGGCGACGATGGTGGCCAGGCGCCGATCCTCGACGACACGATGCTGCTGCTGACCGCTTTTGCCTTGGTAATCGAAGATCAGCTCGTCGCCGTCGATCGTGAGGTGCTTCGAGCGCATGGTCGTCAGGCCGTAGGAATCGTTCTCCGCCCGGTAGCGTTCGCTGCCCGGACGGAAGTAGGCGCTGTCGATCAGCCGCACCATGCAGGCGAGCACCTTCTCTCTGGGCATGCCCGCCAGTGCCAGATGCTGTCCGGTGATGCGCCGCATCGGCGTCAGTTGCTGCGCGAACGCGATGATGCGGTCGAACTTGAGAACTTCGCGTTTCTCGCGCCACTGGGCGTTGTAGACGTACTGCTTGCGGCCGGCACTGTCGCGGCCGGTCGCGTGAATGTGATGGCGCTTGTCGAGCACGATCTCGACGTCGCGCCAGGCCGGGGGAATCGCCAGCGTTGCGATCCAGTCGCGCCAGGCCTTGTCGGTGAGCGTCTTGCCGTTGGCGGTGCGATAGGTGAATCCTTTGCCGCAGCGGTGGCGGGTTACCCGGCGGGCATTCGCAGGGCTCATGGCAAACTCCTTTTGCCGGTTCCTGTAGGGCTATTGGGTTTCACGCCCGAAGGCGATATCGGTGCCCCTTTACCGTGGTCCACGGAGGCATGCTGGTGCTGCGAAAGTCGACAATCGTGATCGTCGCTCCGCGCCGTTGCCGCTTGGGAGACCTTCTTTAGCATAGTCGATCCGACATCGCCGACCGGCGTCATTCAAAGGCGCTCCGGGGTAGGGCGCGACGCCATTTTCCGGTACGCTTAACCTCCCTGTATCGACTTCGTTGCTGCCTTGACCCCACTCGCGCCTACCCGGCCGCCGACCCTCGGCGTGCTGATGCTCAAGACCCGATTCCCGCGTCCGCCGGGCGATATCGGCAACCCCGCGAGCTTCGCTCACGAGGTGCGCTATGCCACGGTGCACTCCGCCAGCGTGCCGGCGATCGTCAGTGCGCGCATCGACGAGGCGATCGTCGACGACTTCGTGGCGGCAGGGCAGCAACTGGTCGCTCGGGGTGCCGAGATGATCGCGACTTCCTGCGGTTTCGTCTGTGCCATTCACGACCGTCTGCAGGCGCGTCTTTCCGTGCCGCTGGTCTCCTCGTCGCTCAATCTGGTGCCATCCCTGGCCGAACGTTTTGGCGGCGCATCGGCACTGGGCATCATGACCTTCGATGCCGGCACGCTCGGCGAATCCCATTTTGGTCGCTTCTGGCGTCCGGGTACGGTGATTCAGGGGCTGGAGGCGAGCGAGGTCTTCTATCCGACGATTCGCCACGACCGCGACACCTGGGCCCCCGCCCGGGTCGAGGCCGAGGTCGTTACCGCTGCACAAGCGCTGCAGCGGCGTGCGCCCAATATGCGGGCGCTATTGCTGGAGTGCACCAACCTGTCACCCTACCGGCAGCGGCTGGGAGAGTGTCTGGGTGTCCCGATTTACGATATACACACCGCGATCGAACACGGATGGCGGCACGGCGGCTTCCAGGTGGTCTGACAATCGGGGATGACCGGCGGTCGGCGACCTGGCGACACGCGTGTCGGCGACAGTAGTGCTTATCGTGACGACAAGACTGATGAGAACAACAAAAGGACGTGTGACGTATGTGGTTAGTGATCGTTCCCATGGTGCTGCTGTTTGCCATCATTCTGCTACCGATCCCGAAGATCGGCGGCAACGTCATCGTGGGGCTTCTGGGCGCGGCGCTGGCTGCTGCGGTGCTGGGCGGGCTGGCGCCGAGGGAGGTGCTCTCCGCCTCGATCTTCGGTATCGACAAATTGGCCTGGGTCATCATGCTGTCGATCGTCGGCAGCGTCTACGCCGAGTCTCAGGTACGCCTGGGCGCGATGCAGACCGCGTTGGATCTGTTCCGCGCGCTGTTCGGGCGCTCCAGCGCCGGGTTGGTCTGCGCGGTCATGCTGACGCTGGTGCTGAGCGGTTCGTTGCTGGGAGATGCCATCGCCGCGGCCACCGTGGTGGGGCTGCTGGTGATTCCGACGCTGTCAGCGCTCAAGCTCAGCGGCGAGCGTATTGCCGTGATCATTGTCATGGGGGCGGTGATTGGCTCCGGCATGCCGCCGATCTCGCAGTCGTTCTATCTGGCCGCGTCATTCACGGGTATTGAACCTGGGCAGGTACTCGGGCGGGCCTACGCCACCATGGGCATCAGCGTGGTCGTGGCGATGGCCGTGGGGGCCTGGCTGGTGCGTGATGTCGATTCCCGGACACTGCTGGAGGCGCCGGCGCCATTACGGCAGGTGGTGCGCCGGGGTTGGACCACCTTGGTGCCGATGAGTCTGCTGCTGGCGATCGTTGTCGCGGCATCACTGGGCTTCAATATTTTCACGCGTACGCCGTTAGTCGCCGAGGGCGTGGCGATGCTGCAGCAGGTGCCCATACTCAAGGGGCTGGCGTTCCGTGTGGTGCTGGCGATTCTGGTGGCATTGCTGGTCAGCCTGGCCTTTCGCCGCGTGCGTGAGCAGGGCGGGGCGCTAGTCGCCGCCGGGCTACGCAACGTTGCCAAAACGGTGCAGATCCAGGTCTGTGCCGGGATTATGGTCGGTGTGTTCTACCAGGCCGGCCTGATCGATACCGTGCAGCAGGCAACCGCCGAACTGGCGCCGCATCTGATGGCATTGGCCGGCGGCCTGGCGACGATCGCCGTGGGCATGTTGACCGGTTCCCAGACCACGGCGCAGACCCTGATCGTGAGCATGATGGCGCCGGCGCTGACCCATCTGGGCAAGGATCCTGCCGCGGTGGCCGCGGGGGCCGCCCATCTGGCCATGGCGGGGCAGTCGATGCCGCCGGTGGGCTTGACCACTTTCGTCGTCACTGGGCTGGTCGGCGGGATTATCGGGATCAAGGTCGATCCGGTGAAAACCATGATGATGGCACTGCCGGTGACGCTCTATTTCATGAGTATCGGTTTCGCTTTCTGGTTGCTGGGGTAAATGATGGAAACGCAGGCATCGGTCGCCGTCATCGGTGGCGGTATCGTCGGGAGTTGCACGGCGCTTTCGCTACAGGCACGTGGCTTCCGGGTCACGCTGTTCGCGCCGGCTGTGACACGTGAGATGACCTCCTATGGTAACGCCGGTGTTATCACGCATGCCTCGGTGATTCCTCTCAATATTCCCGGTGTCCTCGGCAAGCTGCCGCGCTACCTGTTCAATCGCGACCCGGCGCTGCGTATTGCCCCGCAGTTTCTGCCGCGCGTGGCGCCTTGGCTCCTGCGCTTCATGCGCGACTGCGAGCCTGCCTCCGTGGCGCGTCGGGCCAAGGCTCTCGATCAGCTGATTCGGCCGGCGCTGGCCGCGCATCGACGCTGGGCGCACGCCGCCCATGCCGAGGCGTTGTTCCACGAACGCGGCTGGACCAAGCTGTATCGGCATCCTCAGGCCTACGAGCGGACGCATGGGGAGCGCCAGCTATGGGGGGAAAACGGCGTCGCCTTCGAGCCGCTCGAAGGCGAGGCGCTGGAGTCGATATTCGACGGCGCCTCGCGTCACTATTCGCTGGGTATGCGAATTCCCGACACGGCCCACGTCGATTCGCCGGGCGCGCTGGTGGCATGTTACCGAGCGCTTTTCGTGGCGCGCGGTGGCGAGTGGCGTGAGGGCAGCGTGGCCGGCGTCGAGCCGGTCACCGGGGGATATCGCGTGGCCGGGCATGCCGACACCTTCGCACAGGCGGTCATCTGCGCCGGTCCCTGGTCGAACGAGCTGGTGCGGCCACTGGGCTACCGTTTGCCGATGGCGTTCGAGCGCGGTTACCACCAGGAGTTTGCGCTCGATGCCGGACAGCAGCTGAACATGCCCTTCCACGACGTCGAGGGTGCCTTTGTCTGTACGCCCATGAATGACGGGGTGAGGGTGCTGACGGGTATCGAATTCGCGCATCGCGATGCGCGGCCGACACCCCATCAGCTAAGGCGCGTTCTGCCGCAGGTTCGCGAGGTGCTCAAGCTGGAGGCGCCGCGGGGCGAACCCTGGCTGGGGCGGCGGCCATCGCTGCCGGACGGGTTGCCGGTGATCGGTGCCGCCCCCCGACATCCGGGGCTCTGGTTCGGTTTCGGCCATGGCCATATTGGCCTCTCGACGGGGGCAGTGACCGGCGAGTGGCTGGCCGAGGCTCTCGTCAGCGGCGAAGAGGCGCCGTCCCGTGCGGCATTCAGCCCGAGTCGCTGGCTCGGGGCGGGCGCCGACTAGCACCCGCCGCGGAAAGACCTGGGTGAAAGGCACGAGGCGGATGCCGGCGTGCCCAAACCCTCAGTTCAGGCCGAGCATGCCGCGCAGGGTGGAAAGATCCTCGGCGAGCACGGTGACCGGGCCCGCCAGCGCGCGGCGATCCGCATCGCTGACCTCGTCGTAGGAGACGAAGCCGGCCTCGGGGTCATCCGCGTCGATGCGGTACTCGGCGAGGGTCGCCTCGACATCGTCGAAGTTGCCTTCGACACGGGTAACGAAGTCGGGGTCTTCCTGCGCGGCCAGCGGCTTGAACAGGGCGAAGATCTGCCGCGCGCCGTCGACGTTGCCCTGAAAGTCCCACAGGTCGGTACGGCTGTAGCGATCCTCTTCGCCGCTGACCTTGGTGGCGGCTACCTCTTCCATCAGCGCCGCGCCGCCGCCGACGACCGTTTCCGGCGGAAAGGTCAACGCCTGAATACGCTGTTCCAGGTCGTTGACGTCATCCATCAGTCCCTGCGCATAGGCGTCCATGCCGGCGGTGCTCTCGTCATGGAACAGGGCGTACTCCAGGCGATGGAAACCGGTGAAATCCGGGTCCTCGACGCCGTGTTCGTAGTCGTCTTCGCGGGCGTCGATGCTGGCGTCGAGATCGGCGAACAGCTCGGCGATCGGCTCGATGCGTTCGTAATGGACGCGGGTCGGGGCGTAGAGCGCCTGGGCCTGCTCGAGATCGCCGTCCTGAATCGCGCCAGTGAACGCCTCGGTCTCTGTCACCAGCATTTCCAGGTTGTCGAGCACGTAGAGCTTGTAGTCGGCCACGGGGCCGATCAGCGCTTCCGGGGCGACATCAGCTTGGGCACTGCTCAGCGTCAGCAGGCTCAGTGCGCCGGCGATGATCCATTGCGGGTAGGTCTTCATGGGATGCTCCCTTCGATGATCCGTGAGTCGGTCAGCCAGTCTGTCGGTCGGCCGGTGAAACCATCGGCCAGGTCGTGCGCTCGTCGTCGCGAGCGCCTCTTGCATATCGATGCGGGCCGGAGGTCTGTTCAGGCAGTCGCTGCCATCAGGCCGCGGCCGAGGTAATCGTTGTCATCCACGGCGCCCGGCAACACGAAGAAGTAGCCGCCGCCCACCGGCTGGATGTACTCCTCCAGCGGTTCTCCATCGAGCCGACGCTGTACCGCGATAAAGCCCGCTTCCAGATCCGCCTGGAAGCAGAGAAACAGCAACCCCATGTCGAGCTGGCCGTTGGCCTCGACACCGTTCGCGTAGTTGAACGGGCGGCGCAGCAGGCGGCTGTTCTGCGTTTCGGGTGTTCGCGGATTGGCCAGTCGGATATGCGCGTTCAGCGGAGTGATCTCGCCATCGGGGTCGGTGGCGTAGTCGGGCAGATCCTGCTCTCGGCCTTCCGCGCCGTCGCCGGAAAGCGGGGCGCCGCTCATCTTGCGGCGACCGAAGATCGCCTCCTGCTCGCCCAGCGGCGTGCGATCCCAGCGCTCCACGAAGTTGCGAATGATACGCGCGGCGAGGTAGGTGCCACCCGTTGCCCAGGCGGGCTCGTCATGCTCGGCGCCGACCCAGATCAGTGCCTCCATCAGGGCAGTGTCGGTGCCATCCGGGTTGGCGGAGCCGTCCCGAAAGCCGAGAAAGTTGCGCGCGCTGCCATCGACATCGCCGGGGGAAGGGGGCAGCAGTGGCACCGTGCCCTCCTGCTTCCAGCGGACCATCAACAATCCCGGGGTGTGCTTGATGATGTCGCGCAGGGCGTGATAGCCGGTATCCAGCGTGTTGGCGCAGATCTGTAATGCCAGATCGCCGTGGCAGCGAGTGGCGTCCAGGGCGTCGTTGGGAAAGCCTGTCATGCGCTGTAGATGGCGTGGGCGCGCCTCGGCCAGGCCGAAACGGGTATCGAACAGCGAGTCGCCGACGGCCACGGTGATGGTCAGGCCGTCGGGCGCGATCTCCGGGCCGAGAATGCCGGAGTCGTGGGGCGGATAGCGGGGATCGCGGGTCGGGTACTCGCCGCCGCGCACGAGAAAGGCGATACGGGCGTCGAGCGTGCGCCAGAGTCGATCGAGCTGTTCGCGGTTTCGTGCCAGCACGTCGAAGGTCACCAGCATGCCGGTGGCTTGTCGCGGTGTCGTCACGCCCTGCTGGTGCCGACCGTGGAAGGGGTAGGCGAGCTGGGCATTGCGCTGAAGCGGCGCGCGGGTAACCTCCGAAGAGGAGGCGTCGGCCTGAGAAGAGAAGGCGTCGGCCTGAGCCGGGCAACGACCGCTGAGCGCCAGCCCGCCGATACCGAGGCCGGCCAGTCCTGCGCTGCGCAGAAAGCGGCGGCGGTCGCGCTGGGGGGGATCGCGCGGTGTTTCGACAGAGGCCTCGACGTCGCTCGTGGGAGGCGCGAAGGGGCAGCGGTGGGCGTTATCGGACTTTTTCATGGGCATCGGATATCAAACCGTGAGTTAGCCGCTCAACGCGAGGGCGTGGTTGACGCTGGCGAGCGCGTGCGCCAGCGCCGCGCTCTCCTGCAGCAGCTTGCCGGTATCGGTGACCGATGCCGCGTCACGGCTGGTGTCGTCTTCGCTATCGGGTAGGTCCTGCTGCAGTGATGACAGGGCAGACTGCACGCGCGTCAAGGTCTCCGGTGCTTGCTGTGCCAGCAGGGGAGAGAGCAGGCCGACGATCTTGTCGACGCCCTCGCTGAGACCGGCGAGGTCCGCGCGGGCCAGAGGCGTCAAGGTATCGCCCGAGGCGTGTGCGTCGTGCCAGGCGAGTAGCACGCGGGCACTGCCGTCGGCCAGTTGGGCCGGCGGGACCGTTGTCGCCGCCAGGCGCTGCGAGAGCTGGTCGACGTCCGCCGCGAGGCGCTCGACGATCGGCGCGAGATCGTGGGTGGTGTCACGTTCGAACAGCGATAGCGCCAGACGATGGAAACCGACGAAGTCGGGGTCGGCCTCGCGGTCGGCGAAGTAGGCCGCGCGGGCATCGAGACGCTGATCGAGATCGCCGAACAGCCCCGTCGGTACCGCGAGATGACGGCTGCGGCGGCGCGCGTCGTGATAGCGTTGGCGCGCCAGGGCGAGATCACCCTCGGCGATGGCGGCGTCGAGCGCTGCCACCTGGCGCTTGAGATGACGCAGCTCCAGCGTGGTATAGACCCGGTACTCCGCCAGCGGGCCGATGAAGTCGGTAGCGGCCAGTGCGGGGGGCGTCTCATCGCCGTTCGGTATGACATGCAGCGTGCCACGCGGGTTGCTCAGCAGGCCGCAGGTCATGGCGTAGTCGCCGGGGGCGAGCGAGACGCTCAATGGCTGGCGCAGCCCGGGCGCGATGTTCTCGCGTTCCGCCAGCACCATCACGCCGTCGACCACTTCCCATTCGATCGCCCGCGGCGAACGATTGACCACGGTGAAGGTGCGACGACCGGCTTCGACTTCGAGGTGTGCCGGCTCGCAGCCCTGCGCGGTGACCGTGACCAGGGCGTCGCTGTCCCCGCCAGGGGAGGCGGTTTTCAGTGACAGAGCAAAGGTCGCCAGCGCAGCCAGCATGAGCAGAAACGCACCGAGTACGCCCAGACGCAACGTCGTCGGGGAGGGCGCGGACGGCGCCGCCGGGGGGCGAGCGATATCGCGGGCCGTCATGAGCGCACGGCCTGGGCTTGCGAGGCAGGCCGGGTCGTGCCAGGCGCCTGCCGCCCCGGATGCAGCAGCCACAGCATCAGCGCCAGGTAACCGAGGTAAGCGGTCACTTCGCTCCAGGTCGGCGCTGGCTGATAACCGAAGAGGCCGGCCAGCAGCGATCCCAGCGCGCTATCCAGCGGCAGAGTGCCGCTCAGGTCGAAGGCGACCTGCTGGGCGTGGTTCCACAGACCGGCCTCGTGCAGGGCGCGCACCGAGCCGGCCATGAGGCCGGCCGCCACCAGCAGAATGAAAACGCCGGTGGCGCGGAAGAAGCGATGCAGCGGCAGGCGCAGGCTACCGCGATACAGCGCCAGACCGATGCCGACGGCCACGCACAGCCCTAGCAGGGCGCCGAGCGGGGCGTGGGCGCTACCACTCTGCTGAAAGACCGCCAGCAGAAAGAAGATCGACTCCAGGCCCTCGCGTGCCACGGCCAGGAAGACCATGCCGATCAGGGCATAGGTGTGTCGTCGGCGACTGCTGAAGGCCTGCTCGACCGCAGCCGTCAGGTCTTGCCCCATGCGGCGCGCGGCACGGCGCATCCACAGGACCATCCAGCTCAGTACGCCGGCGGCGATAAAGCCGACCCCGGCCTCGAACAGCTCTTGCTGGCGCTGTGGAAACTCGGCGCTGGCGAACTGCAGCCCGGCGCCCACGAACAGGGCGAGCGCGGCGGCCAGAAAGACACCAATCCAGACGGCCGGCAGCCAAGCGGCGCGTGACGTGCGATGGAGATAGCCGGCGATGATACCGACCATCAGCGCGGCCTCGAGGCCCTCGCGCAACATGATGAGAAAGGGAATAAGCATGGTGAGGGTCGATTGGCGCCGGGGTGGCTTTCAGAAAGGAAAGAATAGTATTGGTTTTCAACTGCAATTGGTAATTGTTTTTATCCTTGGTGCGCCAAAAGACGTAAAAACGACATCAGAAGCGCGACTTATCGTCGCATCTGTCTTAAAAGCGACACTAGTCTGTCTGTGGGCGATGGGTATGTCGCAGAGAGGTAAAAATGCATGCGTCAGTTGGACGCAAGGATTAGAGTCGAGACAAGACCGATCAGGCTACAGGAAAGTCGTGAATAACGGTTATTGTCATCGTCTCGCACCGAATCCGGTACGGCTCTCCGTGGAGAGCGAGAGCAGGGTCGGGGAGCGATAGACGCCAGGGAACCGCAATAACAACAACCACCGACTCATCCTTGGAGGAGATATCAACATGGCAAGCTTCACCCCCTCTGCAGCCGTGCCCAAGGGCGCCGTACCGGAACCGCAGACACTCGGCTTCCTGCTGCTCGACAATTTCACGCTGATCTCGCTGGCCTCGGCAATCGAACCCCTGCGCATGGCCAACCAGCTGGCGGGCCGCGAGCTCTACCGCTGGTACATCATCACCATGGACGGGGCCCCGGTGCGCGCCAGCGATGGCATGCAGGTCACGCCCGACGCCAGCGCGCAGTCGCCGCTGCGTCTGGACTGGCTGGTCGTCTGTGGTGGCGTGGCGCCGCAGCGCTCGGTGACGCCGGCACTGATTGCCTGGCTGCAGGGCCAGGCACGGATGCTACGGCGGATCGGTTCCGTCTGCACCGGCAGCTGGGCGTTGGCCCAGGCCGGCCTGCTGGATCGCTACGAAGTGAGCATTCACTGGGAGTGTCTGGCGGCGATGCAGGAAGCCTACCCCCGCGCCGCCTGGAGTACGCGTCTGTTCTCGATCGACCGCGACCGCTTCACGGCCTCTGGCGGCACGGCGCCGATGGACATGATGCTCAACCTGATCGGCCGCGATCACGGCCGCGACCTATCGGCGGCGATCTCGGAAATGTTCATCTACGAGCGAGTGCGCGGCGAGGAAGACCAGCAGCGCGTGCCGCTCAAGCACGTGCTCGGTACGACCCAGCCCAAGCTGCTGGAGATCGTGGCACTGATGGAAGCCAACATCGAGGAGCCCATCGAGCTGGATGAACTGGCAAGCTATGTGGCGGTCTCGCGGCGCCAGCTCGAACGACTGTTCCAGCGCCATCTGCACTGTTCGCCATCGCGCTACTATCTCAAGCTGCGTCTGACGCGCGCGCGGCAGCTGCTGAAGCAGACGCCGCTGCCGATCATCGAGATCGCTTCCGCCTGCGGCTTCGTCTCCACGCCGCACTTCTCCAAATGCTACCGTGAGTATTTCGGCACGCCGCCGCGCGAGGATCGTGGCGAGGCGGTGAAGATCCGCCGCCTGGAGCCGATCCCCGAGCCGCTGATCGAAGCCGAACCGCCGCTGCAATACAGCAGTGCCAGCGTGGCGCTCAACCACGCGCGTGGCGAACCGACTTATGCCAGCATCGCGCTGCGCTAAGCGTTACTAGGCTGCGCTAAGCGTCACTAGAAAGGGGGCCGAGGCGCCCGGTGGCCGAACACGGCCACCGGGCGCTGTTTGTCGGGCTCTCGGTTCGTCCCCGTCGTGCCAGCGGCGGGGTTAGTACACCCCGGCAACGCGGTAGGCATGTCTTGCTGACGCGAGCCGGTCCCGTTTCCTGCCTGGTGACCCCCAGCCTCTGACGCCTGCGGTCGGCGATCGCGGCGAAGGTCTATTCTGGACGACCGTCACGAACCCCTGCCCGGAAACTCCTGTCCGGAAGCTCCTGTCCGGAAGCCCGGGACACGGCGCGACATTACGCCGCCATCGGCCGCATCGCCCCGTGGCAAGCGGGCGGTGATGTTCATGCTTAGTCTAAGAATAATGAGAAGGCTCAACTTTTTCGGTTTCTGGCCGTTGATCTCGATTGGTTGCTGCCATGCGATGTCGTCTCGCCGTTGCCGGCCGCGTATGACATTCCCTTCTTGCGACAGGAGTCTCCGATGAATCCTTCCACGCTGATAGGCATTTTCGCCAGCGTGCTGCTGCTGGTCTGTGTCCTGTTCTTCACCGCCGAGACGCCGGACAGTTTCGTCAATCTGCCCGGATTGGTACTCGTCGTGACCGGCACCCTGGCGGCGACCTTCATCAGCTATCCGCTGAAGGAAGTCGTGCGCGTCGTGCGGCTCGTCGGCGTGGTGTTCAAACGCGAGAACACCTATGTGCGCGACGACATCAAGGAGCTGGTCGACCTGTCGCGGCTATGGGTCAAGGGAGACGTTCGCGCGGTGGAGCGCGAGCTCGAATACGTGCGCAACCCGTTCCTGCGCTCGGGGGTACAACTGCTGATCGCCAACACCAAGGAAGACGAGATCTTCGACGTGCTGCAGTGGCGTATCACGCGGCTCAAGACGCGCGAACAGGCGGACGCGCAGATATTTCGCACCATGGCTACCTATGCCCCTGCGTTCGGCATGATCGGGACGCTGGTGGGGTTGGTCAACATGCTGGAAGTGGTCGATGCGGGCAGTCTCGATATTATCGGGCCGCGCATGGCGGTCGCGCTGCTGACCACGTTCTACGGCATCCTGCTGGCCAACCTGGTGTTCAAGCCGATCGCGGTGAAGCTCGAGCGGCGCACGGAAGAGCGCCTGATCACCATGAACATGGTGCTGGAGGGGATTTCGCTGATGAGCAAGCGGCGCCTGCCGTCGTTCATCGAAGAGACGATGAACTCCTTCATGGCCAACTATCACGATGAGATTCGCGATCGTCACGTGAAGCCGAGGCCCGACGCGGGTGCCCGCTCGGCTTCGACCTCGGAGGAGTAGCGTCATGCGCAATCGCGACATGCAGCATCTGCTGGCGCCACCCGCGGCGGCCTCGGCCGAGGACGAAGGTTGGCTGACCAGCTACCTGGATGTGCTGACACTGCTGCTGACGCTCTTCGTCCTGCTGCTGTCGATCATCCCGCGCGGCGAGTCCGCCAGCACGCAGGCCAATGGCGCCACGTCCGTGACGGCATCGACGGCACCGAATCAGACGGGACTGGAGCCGCTCAACGAGGGCCTGGATCCGCGTCTGGCAGGGCTCGACATTCCCGGTGTCCGGGTCCTTCAGGGACAGGAAGGCATTACGCTGCGGATCGACGACAATCTGCTGTTCCCCAGCGGTCAGGCGACGCTGATTGCTCAGGGGCGGCACGTGATCGCCAGTCTGGTCGACGACCTGAAGACCTTCGACGGTCGCATCTCGGTCGAGGGGCACACCGACAATGTGCCGATCGCGACCCGGCGGTTCCCCTCCAACTGGGATCTCTCCGCGGCGCGAGCGATTGCAGTCGTGCGCTATCTCTCCGCCCAGGGCGTTGATGCCACGCGTCTGCGTGCGATCGGCTACGGCGATACCCGGCCGATGGCCGATAACGCCAGCGCCGAGGGGCGCGCGGCCAATCGGCGTGTCGATATCCTGCTGCATCGCGCCGCGCAGTCCAGGCCTTAGCGATGGGTCATCTCTTCACGCCGTCAAGGTGAAGAAGAGGCTATTGGGCCTTGGCGAAGACTCTCTTTGTCCGGCTAAATTGATCTAGTCATATGAATAATTGATGCTGCGACGTTTCGCCTCGGGTATCCTGACGCGCTTTCATAGCGTGGTAACGAGTTTGGCTTTTGCGTCGCCCCGGACGCGAAGCGGTCATCCGTCGCCTGGAAACCCACGGGCGACGTTCAGCAAGGGATCGACAATGACAGACATTTCACGCCGCCGCGTCATCCAGATGGCAGGCGGTTTTGCCTTGACCGGGGTCGCTGGGCGCTGGCTGGCGGTGCCCGAGGCACTGGCGGCGGCAGAGGCCCCGGCCACCGATCAGATGAACGACTTTCTCGCCATTTCGCGCCAGCTGACCCAAAACGAGTCGCTGGACGAGAATCTTGCAGGCGCGCTGCTCCAGGCCGGGAAACTGGCGCTGGCGGACTTCGACGACAGGCTGGCACGCCTGAAGTCGTTGCTGAGCGAGCAGCCACAATTGCTGGCGCAGCCGACCCTGGCGTTCGGCGAGGCGCATGCGGCGGAGGAAACCCTGGCGCGCGACATGCTGAGCGGTTGGTACACCGGCGTGGTTGGCAGCGGTGAGCAGGCGGTCTACGTCACCTACCTCAATTCGCTCTCCAATCAGGTCGTTGCCGACACCTTGGTTCCCCCGAGCTTTTCCTACGGTCCCTGCGGCAGCTGGCACCGGGCGCCTTGAGCTTCAAGCCGTCGCTTTTTGAAGAGAACAAGTGATATCCCATGAGTAACGAACAAGTCGCCGACGTCGTCGTGGTCGGCGCGGGCATCTGTGGTTCCCTGCTGGCGACCCGTCTGGCCAGGGCCGGACGCTCCGTGCTGCTGCTGGAATCCGGCCCGCGCAAGAGCCGCGGCGAGCTGGTCCAGCGCTACCGTGAATCGGCCTTCAAGTCCGACTACATGTCGCCCTATCCCTATTCGGAGATGGCTCCCCAGCCGCGCTTCACGCCGGAGCCGAACCACTACCTCGAGCAGGCCGGGCCGAACCCGTTCCACGCCCAGTACATCCGCATGTTTGGCGGCACCACCTGGCACTGGGCCGCGCAACTTTGGCGTTTCGTGCCCAACGACTTCCGTCAGCACAGCCTCTACGGGGTCGGCAAGGACTGGCCAATCAGCTATGACGAGCTCGAAGACTATTACTATCAGGTCGAGGTGATAGCCGGTGTCGGCGGTGAGCCGGACAACGGCTCGCCGCGCGCCAAGCCCTTCCCCATGGAGCGGGTGCCGGCCTCTTATCTGCAGCAGCGGGTCACCGACCGTCTGGCGCCCGACTACCGCGTCATCGACGACGCCACCGGACGCAACAGCCGTAGCTACGACGGTCGCCCGGCCTGCTGCGGCAATAACAACTGCATGCCCATCTGTCCGATCGACGCCCAGTACCATGGCGGCCTTGCTGCTCAGGAAGCGGAAGCCGCCGGCGTCGAAGTGATCACCGAAGCGGTGGTCTACCGGCTTGAGCATGATGACCGCGGTGCGATCAGCGCGGTGCACTATTACGACTGGCAGAAGAACAGCCATCGGGTGAGCGGGGCGACCGTGGTGCTCGCGGCCAACGCCATCGAGACGCCCAAGCTGCTGCTGATGTCGACCAGCGAGCGCTTTCCCAACGGCATCGCCAATGCCAGCGACAACGTCGGTCGTCATCTTTGCGATCATCCGGCGATCAAGGTCAGCTTCGACGTCGACGAGCCGATCTGGCCCGGTCGTGGCCCGGTCAGCCCCTGCTCGATCGGCCAGTTCCGTGACGGTGACTTCCGCGCCGAGCACGCGCCGTTCCGCATCGACATCTCCAACGGCTCCAAGGTCGCTTCGGTGACCAAGGAGCTGATCGCCGAGGGCTATCACGGCCGCCACCTGGAAGAGCAGGTGCGCTACCGCGCCGCTCGCCGTCTGGCGATCAAGAATGCCATGGAGCAGCTGCCCGACCCGAACAACCGCGTCACGCTGAGTGACAAGCGCGATGCGCTTGGCCTGCCGACGCCGCGCCTTTACTGGAGCATCGGTGAGTACGAGCGACGTGGTACCCAAGCGACACGTGAGAACTACGATCGCATCGCTGAGCGGCTCGGCGCGACCAACGTCAAGCACAGTGCCGATGGCGCCTTCTCCAATCGCCAGCACATCACCGGCACGCTCTCCATGGGCGACGATCCGGCGACCAGCGTGACCGACCGCTGGGGCCGCGCCCACGACCACGACAATCTGTACATGGTCGGTACCGGCGTGATGCCCACGGTCGGCACCTGCAACGTCACGCTGACGGCTGCGGCGCTGGCACTGCGTACCGCGGATCGCATCCTGGAGGAGACGCAGCATGGGTAATCGCCTCAACGCGCGTACCGGCCTGGTCGCCAGCGCGCTGCTGCTGATCGGCGGCCTGGCTCAGGTCGCCCAGGCCGACAGCGACGACCAGACGCTGATCGAGCGTGGCGAGGCGGTCGCCATCGCTGGCGACTGCGCCGCCTGCCATACCGAGCACGGGCAGCCCGCCTTCAGCGGCGGTCACCCGATCCAGAGTCCCCTCGGCACGATTTTCACCACGAATATCACGCCATCGAGCGAGGCCGGTATCGGCGACTATTCGCTCGAGCAGTTTTCGGACGCCCTGCGCCAGGGCGTGCGCGCGGATGGCAGCCACCTCTATCCGGCGATGCCCTACACTGCCTATGCCAAGCTGAGCGATGACGATGTCGAGGCGCTGTACGCCTACTTCATGCACGGGGTTGCGCCGGTCGACGCGACGCCTCCGCAGACGGATCTGCCGTTTCCGTTCAACCTGCGCTTCTCGATGGCGGCCTGGAATCTGTTGTTTCTCGACGATCAGCCGTATCAGCCGGACTCCAAAAAGTCCGATGCCTGGAATCGGGGCGCCTATCTGGTCCAGGGCGCGGCGCACTGCGGTACCTGTCATACTCCGCGTAACCTGCTGATGGCGGAGAAGCCGGATCAGGCCTTGGCCGGTGCTTCGCTCGGGACCTGGTACGCGCCGGATATCACCGCCGATCCGGAAACCGGTATCGGCGACTGGCGTCGTGACCAGCTGGTCGACTACCTGCAAAGTGGTCACGCCAGCAATGGTGCCACCGCCGGCGGGCCGATGCTCGAGGCGATCGACAAGAGCTTCTCTCGCCTGCCGCAGTCGGATCTCGAGGCCATCGCCACCTATCTGCTGCCGGCAGATAGCGGCGAGGGCGAGCCGGTGTCCGAACCCACCGAGGCGAGTCAGGGCATCGCCCCGCTGACGGATAACGATACCCCGGCGGCGCTGGCCGAAATCGGTTCGGGCGAGCGGGTCTACCGCGACAACTGCGCCGCCTGCCATGCGCCTGACGGGCGAGGTCTGAACGGTCTGCCGGCGCTGACGGGGCATCCGGTGCTCGACAAGCCCAATGCCGACAACGTGGCGATGGCGGTGCTCGAGGGTGTCTGGCCGGAACATGGGCAGGGCATGCTCGGCTTTGCCGACGAGCTCGATGACGCGCAGGTTGCCGACGTTACCCATTACGTCATGACCGCCTTTGGCGACAGCGACGTGACTATCGATGCGGCCCGCGTCGGCGAGCTGCGGGCGGGCGGGGCACCGTCGCCGCTGCTGCCGCTGGCCCGGGCCGGCATGGCAGTCGGTGTCGTGGCGTTGCTGGCACTGCTGGGTGGCTGGCTGTGGCGCCGTCGCCGACAGCATCGGCGCTAGGTTTACGCTGCCCCGCGCTGATCCCGGCCTTCGGTCCCGGTCTTGCGTTCACGAACCCCAGTGCCCTCGGGCGCTGGGGTTTTTGCGTTCAGGGCTGTCTCCCCGGTGGCGGGTTTATCCCGGGGGAAACAGGGCGCCGATCATCACGATGGCGACGCCGAAGATCGCGACGCCCGCTGCCACCGGCAATCCGAGCGAGCGGGTGCGTCGCCAGACCAGCCAGGTCGCGACCAGACCGAACAGGGTGGCCAGCCAGCCGCTCGCGTCTGCTGTCTTTGGTACCAGCGAGACACCCAGAACCGCCGCGATCATCATCGGCCCGAGCACGGCGAGCCACTCGGGCATCGCATCGACGCGCGACTGGGGATCGCGCCGTTTTAGTCGTCGCTGCATCCACCAAAGCGGCAGCAGGCGAATCAGATAGGTGCCCAGTGCCGCGGCGAGCAGGCCGAGCCAGAGTGACAGACTCATGGTTGCCTCCCGTCACGCGGCGGCAAGCGGATCAGGAAGAAGCAGAGTGCGCCCAGGGCGGCCGCCAGTGGAATCCCCCCGTTGGTGAAACCGCTCAGCGTGCAGACAAGCGCGGCGAGGATCGCGACCGCCAGCGCCAGCGACCAGCGGCGGGAGGTGAAACGAGGCGCGACCAGCACCAGAAACAGTGCCGGCAGGGCGAAGGGCATGATCTCTCCCAATAGCGGCCAAGCGGCTGTCATCCGCTCGCCGGCGACCGCGCCGAGCAGCGTCCCGCCGATCCACGCCAGCCACGCTAGCAGCGCCGCCCCGAAGAACCAGCCGACGCGTTGTCTCTCCGGCAACTGTGGCAGGCGAACATGTGCCAGCGCGAAGATCTGGTCGGTCAGGCCGTGCATCAGCCAAGGCCACCAGCGGCTGCGTGGCAGCCAGGGAGCGAGATTGGGGGCGTAGACGACATGGCGTAGGTTGATCAGCAGGGTCATTGCCACGGCCAGCCAGAGCGGCGCACCGCTGGCGGCCATGCCGACGAACAGGAACTGGGAAGCGCCGGCGTAGATCAGCGTGGAGATCGCCAGCGTTTCCAGCGTGTCGAAGCCGGCCTGGAGAGAGACCAGACCGAACGAGATGGCGACCGGGATATAGCCGCCCAGCAGGGGCAAGGCTTCCCGGACACCGGTACGCCAGCCGCTCAGCTGGCCAGCCGGCGGTTCACGTCGGTGCGTCGGGTCACTCATGCGTATCGGCTCCCTCATGGTGCTCTCCCGGCGTGGCGTAGAGGACGGTCACGAGCACGCTGGCTGCGTTGTCGCGGGTGCGATAGTGGTGAGGCCGGTCGGCGGCGAAGCGGTGCAGATCGCCTGCGCCGAGTATCCGGGCGGTATCGCTAGTGCCTGCTTCCAGCTCGCCGGCGATCACCTGCAGTGTCTCCCGCGTGCCGGTGGGGTGTGCCTCCGCCCGACGCAGGGTATTCGGCGCCAGATGCATCAGGTAGGCGTCGACTGCGGGTATCGCGTCGCTGCGTTCGATCAGCGTGACGCTGACGCCCGGTTCTTCCACCGGCGTCGCGATCGGTGCCACCAGGCTGCCGAACGAGGTATCGAGTTCCCGGGCCAGGCGCCACAGCGTGTCCAGCGTGGGGTTGCCTTGTCCCTGCTCGAGCCTCGACAGGTTCGATTTGGCGATGCCAGCGCGCCCGGCCAACTGCGATAGCGACAGCCCCCGCTCCTGACGCAACCCCTGCAGATGTTGGCCGAGCGACAGCCGCGCGGCGATTTCCATGAATCTCTCTCCTGCTTTTTCACCCGGCCCGTCGGCTCTCGCCACGTTCCTCGCGCACGCACCACGTTGATCAGGGCCACGCGCCGGTCATCGAACCGGCTAGGCAGTGCCTGAATCCGCAAGTGCAAGGCGCATGCCGAAGTGTTCTGTAAAAGGAACGTTCTATTTATAGAACGTTTTAGCCGGCGCCGAACACCTCGTCAAGCATCGCGGTCGGCACGCCGCTCAGGCAGGCGTGTCGTGGGCAGGCAAAACGGCGTGACGCAATCGGAACACTCGGATTCGCTTTCGGTCGGCGGGCGCTTCGGGTGCGGGGATATGCTGCGCGGAACAGTCGTCCCGCTGCTTCACCACAAGGCCAACTCGCGCGGACGCCAACCCGAGGAGGAACTTCGCATGTCGACACCATCCCTGCACGACGACGCCATCGTCATCGACGGTCTGATCATCGCCAAGTGGGACCGCTCCCTGTTCGAAGACATGCGCAAGGGCGGCCTGACCGCCGCCAACTGCACGGTGTCGGTCTGGGAGGACTTCGAGTCCACCGTCGACAACATCGTCTCGGTCAATCAGCTGATGCGCGACAATGCCGAGCTGGTGCGCCCGGTGCACACCACCCGCGACATCACCCGCGCCAAGGAAGAGGGCAAGACCGGCATCATCCTCGGCTTCCAGAACGCCTACGCCTTCGAGGACAAGCTCGGCTACATCGAGATCTTCAAGAAGCTCGGCGTGGGAATCACCCAGCTCTGCTACAACACCCAGAACCTGGTCGGAACCGGCTGCTACGAGCGCGACGGCGGTCTCTCCGGCTACGGCCGCGAGGTCATCGCGGAGATGAATCGCGTCGGCATGATGTGCGATCTCTCTCACGTCGGTGCCAAGACCTCCGAGGAAGTGATCCTCGAATCGAAGAAACCGGTCTGCTATTCCCACTGCCTGCCGACCGGCCTCAAGGAGCACCCGCGCAACAAGTCCGACGAGGAGCTCAAGTTCATCGCCGACAACGGTGGCTTCGTCGGCGTCACCATGTTCACACCTTTCCTCAAGGCCGGTGTCAACGCTACGGTCGAGGATTACGTCGAAGCGATCGTCTACATCATGAACATCGTCGGCGAGGATGCGATCGGCATCGGCACCGACTTCACCCAGGGCCAGGACGAAGCCTTCTTCGAGTGGCTGACCCACGATAAAGGCTATGCCCGCCGCCTGACCCGCTTCGGCGAGATCATCAATCCGAAGGGCATCCGCACCATCGGCGAGTTCCCCAACCTGACTCAGGCGCTGCTGGACCACGGCCTTTCCCAGTCGGTCGTGCGCAAGATCATGGGCGAGAACTGGATGCGGACCCTGCGTGACGTCTGGGGCGAATAACGCGATATGAGCCGGCTGTGCGTCGCGAATACGGCGTTGAAGGCTGCCGGTCTGTGCTCATGGACAACCGCGTCCACTGCGCGAGCCCGGCAGCCTTCGCCTTGTCTTCGCTAGCTCGCTCGGCTCCGCAGTATACCAAGCACAATCCAGCTCGAAGCCCGAAGCTCAAGAACATCTTCCGAGGTACACCGATATGACTCAGATGGCCCCTGAACTACCGATCAGCGTCGATAGCGACACCGGTGTCTGGACCACCGATGCGCTGCCGATGCTCTACGTGCCGCGCCACTTCTTCATCAACAACCATGTCGCGATCGAGGAGGCGCTGGGCGTCGAAGCCTACGCCAAGATCCTCTACGACGCCGGTTACAAGTCCGCCTGGTACTGGTGCGAGAAGGAGGCCGAGCTGCATGGTCTCGAGGGTGTCGCCGTGTTCGAACACTACATGAACCGGCTGTCCCAGCGCGGCTGGGGGCTGTTCATCACCGAGGCGATCGATCTCGACGCCGGTACGGCGACAGTGCGCCTCGAACACTCCTGCTTCGTCTACCAGCTCGGCAAGACCGGCAAGCATGAGGAGTACATGTTCACCGGCTGGTTCGCCGGCGCCATGGACCAGATTCTCGAGGCCCGCGGCAGTGCGCTGCGGACGCGTGCCGAGCAGACGCAGAGCGGTGCCGAACCGGGCTGCGAGGTTGGCTACTTCGAGGTCAAGCCGCGCTGATCGACAGGGGTGCCGACTCGCTCGGACCCAGACATTTTGCAATTCCGTGTACCAGAACGCTCGAGGCGACACACCTTTCCATAACGATGTCGCCCGAGTCCGAGGAGATGACCGGCCATGGCCCATGAAGCGCTATTCAAGCCGATCCAGATCGGCAAGTTGACGATCCGCAACCGTGTGGTCAGCACCGCCCACGCCGAGGTTTATGCCACCGATGGCGGCATGACCACCGACCGCTACGTCAAGTACTACGAGGAGAAGTCGAAAGGCGGCTGCGGCCTCTGCATCTGCGGGGGCTCCTCGCCGGTTTCCATCGACAGCCCGCAGGCGTGGTGGAGCTCGGTCAACGTCTCCACGGACCGTATCATTCCGCATTTCCAGAATCTCGCCGATGCCGTGCACAAGCATGGCGGCAAGATCATGATCCAGATTACCCACATGGGCCGTCGTTCGCGCTGGGATGGTCACGACTGGCCGACGCTGGTGTCGCCCTCGGGGATTCGCGAACCCGTCCATCGCGCCACCTGCAAGACGATCGAGGAAGAGGAGATCTGGCGCATTATCGACGACTTCGCCCAGGGCGCACGCCGGGTGAAGGAGGGGGGGCTCGACGGCTGCGAGCTCTCCGCGGTTCACCAGCACCTGATCGATCAGTTCTGGAGTCCGCGCGTCAACAAGCGAACCGATCAGTGGGGCGGCAGCTTCGAGAACCGCATGCGTTTCGGCATGGAGGTCTTGAAGGCGGTGCGCGCCGAGGTCGGCGACGACTTCTGCGTCGGCCTGCGCATCTGCGGCGACGAGTTTCATCCGGACGGTCTGTCCCAGGATGACATGAAGCAGATTGCCGCTCACTACGATGCCACCGGCATGGTCGACTTCTTCGGCGTCGTCGGCTCGGGCTGCGACACGCATGACACCCTGGCCAACGTCATTCCCAACATGTCCTACCCGCCGGAGCCTTTCCTGCATCTGGCCGCGGGCATCAAGGAAGTGGTGTCGGTGCCGGTCATTCATGCCCAGAACATCAAGGATCCGACACAGGCGGAACGCGTCCTCGAAGGCGGTTACGTCGACCTGGTGGGCATGACCCGGGCGCACATCGCCGACCCGCACCTGATCGCCAAGATCAAGGCTGGCGAGACCGACCAGATTCGCCAGTGCGTCGGCGCCAATTACTGCATCGACCGCCAGTATCAGGGGCTCGACGTGCTCTGCATCCAGAACGCCGCGACGTCGCGCGAATACATGGGGCTGCCGCACATCATCGAGAAAACCAGCGGACCCAAGCGCAAGGTGATCGTCGTCGGTGGTGGCCCCGGCGGTATGGAAGCGGCGCGCGTCAGCGCCGAGCGTGGCCATGACGTCACCCTGTTCGAGGCCGAGCCGCAGTTGGGCGGGCAGATCACGCTCGCCGCGAAAGCGCCGCAGCGCGATCAGATCGCCGGTATCACGCGCTGGTACGAGATGGAGCTGGCGCGTCTGGGCGTGGATGTCCGCCTCGAGACGCGAGCCGATGACTCGACCCTCCGCGATCTGCAGCCTGATGTGGTGGTGCTCGCCAACGGTGGTCACCCCTATCTCGAGCAGGTGCCGGGCTGGGGCTACTCGGACAATCCTGACGAGAGCCTGGTCGTCAGCAGCTGGGACATTCTCAGCGGCAAGGTCGAGCCGGGCAAGAACGTGCTGGTCTACGACACCATGTGCGAATTCAGCGGCATGTCCGCCGCCGACTATCTCGCCAGCAAGGGCGCGAAGGTCGAGATCGTCACCGACGACACCAAACCTGGCGTGGCGATCGGCGGGACGACCTTCCCGACGTACTACCGTAGCCTCTACCAGCAGGCGGTGGTGATGACCGGTGATCTGGCCCTGGAGAAGGTCTACCGCGAGGGCGACAGCCTGGTGGCGCTGCTCGAGAACGAGTACACCGGCGAGCACGAGGAGCGTGTCGTCGATCAGGTCGTGATCGAGAACGGCGTGCGCCCTGATGAGGGGCTCTACTACGCGCTCAAGGAACGTTCGCGCAACCACGGCCAGGTCGACCTCGAGGCGCTTTACGCGATACAGCCGCAGCCCACGCTGGCGGCATCGGGCGAGTTCGCACTGTTCCGGCTGGGCGACTGCGTGGTGCAGCGCAATACGCATGCGGCGATCTATGACGCGCTTCGTCTCTGCATGCACTTCTAGCGGAATGCGATTGCGCTCGACGAGTCGATGTTGAACCCCCCTCGTCGCCGTGCTCAGGGACAAACAGGTCCACTCCGCTGGCTGCTCGGCATGCGCCTGGTCTACGCGTCCCGATCTCGTCGTCGCTCGTTATCGTATCGAGGCGACGGCGAGCGTCAGGGCTCTTCTGACAGGGTGTGCCGTAATGACTGATGTCAGCGACTTATTCGGAGAAGTCCGATGCTGCAGACGCTACTCCCCATTCTGATCTTCGCGGCGCTGGCTGTAGGCGCGGTGGGTGCGGCGCGCCGTATCCGCCTGTGGCGTCGCGGTCAGCGCAGCCCGATGGGCTGGCATCGCCTCGTGCGCATGCCCAAGCGCTATCTCAATGACCTTCACCACATCGTCGCCCGCGACAAGGCGATGGCCCACACGCACGTCGCCACCGCCGGCGGGTTCGTCGCGGCCATGGCGCTGGCGCTGGTGGTGCATGGTTTCGGCTGGCGCAACCCGATCCTTGGCGGGCTGCTGCTGCTGGCGAGTCTCGGCATGTTTGTCGGGGCGCTGGCGGTCAATAGGCGCCGCCTCGACCCGCCGGCCAAACTTTCCAAGGGCCCTTGGCAGCGGCTGTCGAAGAGCCTGCTCGCCTACTCGGTCGGCATGTTCCTGGTCAGCCTGCCGCTGGTCGGGGTGGCACCGACGACACTGGGCGGCGGCGCGCTGGCCCTGGTACTGACGTTGCTGGTTGCCTGGGGCCTTCTGGAAATGATCGTCGGCATGGGCTGGGGCGGCCCGATGAAGCATGCGTTCGCCGGTTCCCTGCACCTGGCGTTTCACCGTCGCCCCGAGCGCTTCGATGACCAGCACGGCGAGCCTCAATCGAAGATCCCGCACGACGTACATCGCGGCAGCCGCTCCACGGCGTTGTTCCCGCTCGATCTCGCGGCGCCGAAGCTGGGCGTCGAAAAGCCGTCGGATTTTCAGTGGGAGCAGTTGCTGGGCTTCGACGCCTGCGTGCAGTGCGGCCGCTGTCAGGCGGTCTGCCCGGCATACGCCGCCGGACAGCCGCTCAATCCCAAGAAACTGATTCAGGACATGGTCGTCGGCATGGTCGGCGGTAGCGACGCCCGCTACGCCGGTAGCGCCTACCCGGGGATCGAGGTCGGCAAGCACCGGGGCGCGCCCGCCGAGCCGATCGTGCCGCAGCTGGTCGAGGCGGAGACGCTGTGGGCCTGCACGACCTGCCGCGCCTGCGTCGAGGAGTGCCCGATGATGATCGAGCATGTCGATGCCATCGTCGACATGCGTCGGTTCGTGACGCTGGAGCGGGGCGAAACGCCGGAGAAGGGCGCCGCGGCGATCGACAACCTGATCGCCACCGACAACCCCGGCGGGCTCGACAACGCCTCGCGGCTCGACTGGGCGGCGGATCTCGACATCCCGCGCATCCAGGATCGTCCGGAGGGAGTCGACGTGCTGCTGTGGCTCGGTGACGGCGCCTTCGATATGCGCAACCAGCGTACCCTGCGCTCGCTGGTCAAGATCCTGCGCGCCGGCGGCGTCGATTTCGCGGTGCTCGGCGACGAGGAGCGCGATAGCGGCGACGTCGCCCGCCGCCTGGGCGACGAGGCGACGTTCCAGCGACTCGCCGAGCGCAATATCGCCACACTCTCGCGCTATCGCTTCCAGCGCATCGTGACCGCCGATCCGCACAGCTTTCATGTGCTGGGCCGCGAGTACGGGGCCTTTGGTGGCCATTACACGGTTCGCCACCATTCGACCTTCATCGCCGAGCTGTTCGACGCCGGTCGCCTGCACGTGAAGGCCGCCGAGCAGCGCGAGACGGTGACCTATCACGACCCCTGCTATCTCGGCCGTTACAACGGCGAGTTCGCCGCGCCGCGTCAGGTGCTGGCCGCGCTTGGCGTCGAGTTCGCCGAGATGGAGCGCTCGGGATACCGTTCGCGCTGCTGCGGCGGCGGCGGCGGGGCCGCGCTCTCCGACGTGCCCGGCAAGGCGCGCATTCCCGACATGCGTATGGAAGACGTGCGTGAGACGGGGGCGTCGACCGTTGCCGTGGCCTGCCCGCAGTGCACTGCCATGCTCGAGGGGGTGGTCGAGCCGAGGCCCCAGATCAAGGATCTGGCCGAAATGGTCGCAGAGGCACTGATCGAGCCAGCGAGCGACACTGCGTCGCCGACCGCTACCGCCGACACGCGAGAGGAGATTCCGGCATGAGTGTCAGACGAGTCGACCCCCACGCCGAGCGGATAAGGCGCAACCGCCTGCATCCGCGTCATCACGAGTTCGCCCGCCCGGCCTGGCGCTGGACAAGTGCGGCCGGCGTGACGCGGATCAACCCGCATGCCGTCGGCGCCATTGGCCCCAATGGGGTCAAGCGCATCGATCGCAGCGGGGCCTCGGTAGAGGCAAGTAGCGCCGGTGGTGCTCAGACCAGTACCGAGCCGGCGCGGCGCCCGATCACGCTCGACGCGCCGAGCGGTTACCTCATGGTGGTGCCGGAGCTGGCGGAGGGACGCCTGAGCGATCACGATCGCGACCTCCTCGGTCTGGCACGACAGCTGGCCGCCGATACCGACCTTGCGGTGACCGCGGTAACCTTTCAGCGTGAGGTTGCCGGCCTCGAGGATGCCGGCGCCGACCGCCGGCTCGAATTGGCGGATCTCGTCGATGCCGACGCCTACGACCCCGAATCCCGGCTGGCGGCACTGGTCACGGTCGAAAGAGAATTGGCGCCGTTGCACTGGATCTTTGCCGACGATTTTCCCGGTGGTGGCGATCTGGGCCGTCGTCTGGGCGCCAGACTGGCAGCCGGCGATTCCGGCGACACGCGCGCCCGCCCGGCGACGCGCGTGTGGCAGGTGGTCGACGGCCAGACGCGTTCGCGGGCCGGTGACCGTCAGGATATTCAGCGCGACGTGCCGAAGATTCTGATCGCGCTGGCGGAGTGCGCGGAGCCGATCAGCGAGACGCGTCACGAGGCCAGGCCGATCACCTTGGCGAGCGCGGCATCGACTACGGCACCCGCGCCCGAGGCGCGCAGCGAGGCCGGCAGCGCGGGCGTTGTCGATCGCGGTCGGGTAGCGGTCGATCCGCAGCAGATCCCGCTGGCCCAGGCGCCATTCATTCTCTCCGCCGGCCGCGGCATCGGCGACTGGGACGGCTACCACCACGCCGCGCGCGTACTGGGCGCCAGCGAAGGCGCCTCGCGCGTGGCGGTCGACGACGGTTACATGCCGCGCGCCCGCCAGGTCGGCGCCACCGGCACGTTTGTCACCGCCAGCTGCTATATCGCCGTCGGGATTTCCGGTGCGGTCCAGCACCTGCAGGGCATCACCAAGTGTCAACGAGTGATCGCCATCAACAGCGATCCGAGCTGCGACATGGTCAAGCGCGCCGATCTGGCGATTATCGGTGACGGCGACGCCGTGCTGGCGGCGGTTTGCGAACGCCTGGGGCAACCTCGGGCGGCGCAGGGCGAACCTCGGGAGGTGCAGCATGACGCAGCCTGACAACGTGACGGTTGGCGCGGCGGTCAAGACCGTGGCACTGGTTTCCAGCGGGCGCCATCCGGTCTCCGGCCGCGCCGGACGCGCCCGTGAAGATGCGCGTGCGGTGGAGATGGGGCTGTCCCTGAGCGGCGGAACGCTCACGCTGCTGCACGCCGGCGATGCCGACGATGCGGCGCTGCCGGAATATCTGGGCATGTATCACGGTCTGTCCGCCGGCGCCGGGCCAGGCCGACTCGACTTGCTGCCGATGGCGCCGGATGGCGATGCCTTGCCGGCTCTGGCCGCGCGGCTGCGGCAAAGCGATGCCCGTCTGGTCCTCACCGGCCAGCGGGCCGAGTGCGGCGAAGGGTCCGGTATGCTGCCCTATTTGCTGGCGGAAACGCTGGGGTGGTCGATCGCGACCGGGATTGCGGCGATCGAGCAGTGTGACGGCGACCACGTGACGGTGCTGCAGGCATTGCCGCAGGGACAGCGCCGTCGCCTGGAGGTCGCGCTACCGTGCCTGCTGGCGGTGGATGGCGTGGCGCCCGCGCCGCGTCAGAGCGCTTTCGGCCCGGCGCGTCGCGGTATTACCGATAGCGTGGCCACCGCCGCGCCGGCTGCGGATCCAGGCTGGGCGGCCTGGCAGTGGCAGCCGGCGCGTGCCAGACCCAAGCGGCTCAAGGTGGTCAAGTCCACCAATGCGCGCGACCGTTTCAAGGCAGCCGCAGCCAAGTCAGCCGCGTCCGGTGGTCAGGTATTGACGGACCTGGCGCCGGACGAGGCTGCCGATCGGCTGCTCGCCTATCTGCGCAGCGAGAAGGTGCTGGCGCCGGTCAGCGACGCCGAAGGTGCCGATCAGTAGTCCAGTAGATGCGGCATGCGCTGGGCCAGGCGCTCGCCGCCCAGCTCGATGCGCGCGGGGGCGACCGCGTGGAAAGTGCCATCGTGAAAGTAGGTGGCGCGCTCCCGGTCGAACGTCACCAGCGGCGTCAGGTCGGTGCGCTGGCGCTGGGGCAGCATCATCGGCGTGAGATTGTCGAGAATCAGGTGACTGCCGTCGTCCTCGCGATAGCGCAGTACGGCATGGTAAGTCGGTGTCAGCGTGTCCTCGGCCGCTAGAAAATCGAGTCGGGCCGAGGGCGTGCCCGCCTCGATCAGGATCTGGTACTTGGCGATGGCAAAATCCTCGCAGTCACCGAAGCCGTCGCGGACCAGGCGGTCGAATCCCTTCCAGACATCTTCTTCTTCAAAGCGCTGACGCGCGGCATTGTTGACCACACGATTGACGAATCGTAGGCGGGCGAGTCCCTCACGTTGACGGGCCTGCGCCACGAATTGATCCCGCCGCAACGAGATGGCCGAGGCACTGGGGTCGTCCCAGTAGGTAAAGCGCGTCGTGTCCGCCTGCGCCGACGGCATCGGTATCAGCAGGCCAAGCGAGGCGGCGAGCAGGGCGTGTCGACAGAAAGCGGGCGCGGGCATGACCCCTCCTGGAAGCACTGTCTGGCCATGACACCCTGGCCATGACATCGGATGTCGCGAAACCGACACGGCGACCTCGAGCCTCTCGACGTCAGCGTGGCGAATCGGATACATAATGACCGACAGGTGCCGAAAGTGCGACGCACCCGGCAGCAATCCATTCGAGACGACAATCGGCCGAGCGGGGCGAGCGCGAAGCCGATAGGCGAAGGAGGTGGGGCATGATGATCGTAGATCTTATCGATGGCGAGGACTTCCGTCAGCGGCTGGTGGGGCTCGGCATTCATATCCCCGAGGAGGCGTGCCCGGAAACCTGCGCCCGACTGGCGGCGGGCTGTCATCGGGCGCGCGGCGTCGAGGGGCTCGAGGCGAGCATCCGCGAGCTGATGCAGCAAACCGACGTCATGCTGCCCTCGGTGCGCGAGGCGATCGAAAGGCATCTGCTGCCCGTGTTCGGCACCGCCTGAGGCGATTCCGGTCGGCGTCGATTGTCGTCGTCGCGATGCCTTGCCTATGCTGAGCGGGGACCGCCCGCGATTCGTCGGGCCAACGCGCGAAGAAAGGAGAGGAAGGGCATGAGCATCGGACTCTGTACCTGGACACTGGGCCTCGATGATCTCGACCTGCTGATGGACAAGGTGGCCGAACTTGGATTCGACGGCGTGCAGATCAACGACCTCTGGGAACGTGACACGCCGTCGGACATTCGCCGCGCCCTGGATCGGCGCAACCTGCGTTTGATGGCGGTAGATGCCCAGCGGGTGATACCCGAGTCTGGCCAGACACCGACACCCGCGGCGGGGATTGACGCCTATCGACGCGTCATCGACATCGCTGCCGAACTCGAGGCGCCCTACGTCACGCTGCCGCTACTGTCGTTCTGGGTGCAGGGCCAGGCCGAGCCGTTTGCCGCGCTTGTCGAGGCGTGCCGCGAGCTTGCCGACCATGCAGCAACGCGCGGGCCGCAGCTGCTCTATGAGGTCGTCAATCGCGACGAAGTGCCAATGATCCACGATGCCGAAGCCGGCAACCGGCTGGTGCGTGATGTGGATCGCGATAACCTGCGCCTGATTCTGGACAGCTATCACATGTACTTCGAGGAGCGCGACCCGGTAGCCGCGATCGAGGCGAGTCGCGAGTCACTGGGCATCTATCACATCTCGGATTCGACGCGCGGCGGTATCGGCAGCGGCAGTATTGATTTCCGGGCCCAGTACGATGCCCTGAATGGCATCGGCTTCGAGGGCCCCGTCATCATGGAGTGCCTGCCGCCGATGCATGATCCGGGCGCGCCGGTTTCCAGCGACGGCAACCGCCGCATTCTGGAAGACGAGCTGTCGCGATCGCTGGAGATCTGGCGCAGCTTTGCCGCTTGAGCGTATCCGCCTCCACATGGCGATCCGCGCCGGTATCGAACGGCGCCTGGTATTGAACAGCGCCTAGAGTCGCCGCAATCCCCACATGAAGTAGACCCCGCCGATCAAGGCCGCGATCAGGCCGGCCGGCAGCTGGTACGGGAAGAACAGATTCCGGCCCAGCCAGTCGGCCAAGATCATGACCAGCATGCCCAGCAGGCTGGCGCCGAGCAGTTGATGGCGCGCGCCGTGAAAGCCCATCAGCCGTGCCATGTGAGGCGCCATCAAGCCGATGAAGGAGAGCGGACCGATGACCAGCGTGGCGGCGACGGTCAACAGCGCGACCAGCGTCAGCAGCAACAGACGGCTGCGGTCGACGTCCATGCCGAGCGCTTTCGCTGTGGGCGCCCCCAGCGGCAGCAGCGTCAGCCACCGATGCAGCGGCAGCGTCAGTGCGAACAGGGCCAGGGCGATGACCACGATCCAGGCTGAGGAAGAGAGGCTGGCGTAATAGGTCGACCCCCCGAGCCATGAGAGCAGCTGCTGTGCCCTAGGGTCGTCGCTGGCCAGCACGATGGCACGCATGGCATCTAGCAGCGAGGAGATGGCGATGCCGGTCAGGAGCAGGCGTTCCGGGGCGAAGCCGCTGCGCCGGTTGCTGACCACCAGCACCAGCAGCGCGACGGCGGCGCCGCAGAACCCCGTCACCGAACCGCTCAATGGGGCAATGCCCAGTGGCAGCAGCATCAGCGCGATGACGCCGATCGCCACGCCGGCGCTGATCCCGAGTACCTCGGGGCTTGCCATCGGGTTGCCGGTCATACGTTGCAGGAGCGTGCCTGCGATCGCCAGCATCAGCCCGGCGGCGGCGGCCGTGGCCACCCGTGGCAGGCGCCATTCGAGGATCAACCCCCAGTCAGCCGGGCCCGCGATACTGGGATGCGCGCCACTGCCGGAGAGCATGAAGCCGAGCACCAGGCTCAGCAGTGCGCCGATCAGCGTCAGCGCCGCCAGCAACCACAGGCGACGCTGGGGATCGGCGCGGCGCGGCAGCGTCAGCCCTGTCGCCGGCGTGGGGCGAGAACCGCCGATCTTCAGCCGTGGCAGCAGCCATAGCAGTAGCGGTGCGCCGAGCGCCGCGGTCATCGCGCCGGTTGGCAGCATTGAAGCGGTAAACGGGGACAGCTGCTGGACGCCGAGGTCGGTGACGACCAGCAGCAGGGCGCCGATGATCATCGACCACACCAGGCGCTGCGGTAGCGTACGCGCGCCGGAAAGCCGGGCGATGGCGGGAGACGCCAGACCGATGAACCCGATCAGGCCGACGGCGCTGACCACGCAGGCCGTGATGAAAATCCCCAGCCCCAGCGCGGCGAAGCGCAGCTTGCGCAGCGAGATGCCGAGACTGCGTGCGCCTTCCTCCTCGAGATCCAGTAACGCCAGTGGCCGCAGCAGCGGCAGGGCAAGGACCAGCGCGATGGCCAGTCGAACGAGCAGGAAGCGCGTGTCGTGCCAGTTGTCCTGGGCCAGGGCCCCCGAGCCCCAGATGAAGAGTCCCGACAGACTCTCCTGATGAAACAGCAGCAGCGCGCTGTTGATGGCGCTGAAGTAGAGCCCGACGACCATGCCGGAGAGCACCACGACCATCGGCGCCAGCCGGCGTTTCCACGAGAGCGCGAAGACCAGGAGCGTGGCGGCGATGCCGCCGATCAGGGCGATCCACTCGCGGCCTGCCAGCATCCAGCCCGGCGCCCACAGCGTCGCGACCACCAGCGCAAGCTGGGCGCCGCTGGTGACTCCAAGCGTCGCCGGTGATGCCAGCGGATTGCGCAGCACCTGCTGCATCAGGCAGCCGGCCAGCGCCAGTGCGGCACCGCTCAGAAGGGCCACGACCAGGCGCGGCGCGAAGGTGTAGTGCATCACGATCTGGCGGATGCTGGCGTCGTCGGGAGAGACGGCCGCCTGCCACCAGTGGCCGCTGAGATCGCCGAATTGCAGCGTCAGCGTGGCGTAGCCGAGCCCCAGTGCCAGGAGACCGAGGGCCAGCGCGAACCAGAGCGGAGATGAGGTGCGCGGGCTCATGAGTGATTGTCCTTGGCGACGGGGGCCATCACGTCGACCATCGACTCGACGAGACGCTGTAGCGAGATCAGCCCACCGTAGGGCCAGACCGGATCGATGCTGCTCAGGCGACCCTCGCGCACGGCCGGTAGATGCTGCCAGATCTGGTTGTCGTCGAGTTCGCGCTCGACCTGGCGCGGGTAGGGCTCGATGACCACGATGCTCGCTTCCGGATGCGCGGCCAAGCGGTCGATCGGAATGCTGGCATAGCCCCAGGCATTGGTCGGGCCAGTCCAGGCATTTTCCAGGTCGGTTCGCGCGAACAAGGTGCCGACCATGTTGCCCTCGCCGAAGACGCGCACGTGCTGGGCATCGCTGAACTGCACGATGTAGACCGGGGTATCGATGCCTTTCAATGCCTGACTAGCTGCCTCGAGCTGACGCGTGGTTTCCGCAATCAAGGTTTCCGCCTGCGCCTGATGGCCGGTCAGTTCTCCGATCTGGCGTGTCATGGCGATCGTCGCTTCGAAAAAGGGCTGGTCGGTGTAGAAACCGTCGATCATGCGAACCGGCATCAGACGTTCGAGCCGAGCGTTATCGCGAGAGAAGAGTGCGCTGCTCAACAGCAGATCGGGCGGATGCTGGGCCAGCAGTTCCAGGTTCGGTTCGTTGCGCAGGCCGATATCGATCGTCGCCGAGGGGATCGCCGGTGCCTTCACCCAGGCGTTGTAGTTGGGGATGTCGGAGACGGCATAAGGCGTCACACCGAGCGCGATGAGCGTTTCGGCCGCCGTCCAGTTGGCGGCGGCGATGCGCGGCGAACGTTGCGCTTCGTCGGCCAGGGCGGTATTCGCCAGCGTCGGGCTCCCCGTCAGCCAAGCCACGACGAGGGCGAGTGAAAGGATGAAGGGACGAACACGCGGCAAGATGAAGGGTTCCCGGCAACATGAGGCGGATGACAAACAAAACACCGCGCCAGGGCGCAAGCGCGCGGTTCAATGCGTCGGGCCGTGATGGTAGATCGAATGACAATCGTTATCAATGAACCCCGCGTAGCGCAAGCGAATTCACGTAAACATAAGAAACGTTCTCATTTCCATTTGGTGAATAGCCGTATAGAATGCCGCCAATATCGCTCACCGGGTGGCGTCGAGACTCGAAAAAAAGCTGCCCAGCTCCTGCTAAGCCAACAACAGGTTCATTCTCATGACTTCAGGGAACTCGTCTTTCGAAGGTCAGCGTCGGACCTTTCGTCTGCTGACCTTCGTACTCATCGGCACCGCGCCGCTAGCGTCCGTCGCCTGGGCCCAAAGCGCCGACGACGGATCAGAGTCGCTGGATACGGTTACCGTGACAGCGGCTGTGCCCACCTACGGCGACACGCCGCCACCGGCGTTTGCCGGGGGGCAGGTGGCGGCAGGTGGCCGTGTCGGGTTGCTGGGCGAAAAGGATGCGATGGACATCCCGTTCAATGTCACCAGCTACACCAGCAAACTGATCGAGAATCAGCAGTCGCAGACGTTAGGCGATACGCTGCAGAACGATGCGTCCGTCTCTGTTGGGCAGGGTTATGGTATTTATGGCGAAGCCTTCAAAGTACGCGGCTTTAACCTGACGGGTGACGATGTCGCCTACGGCGGTCTCTACGGCGTGCTGCCGCGCCAGATTATCAACAGCGATCTCGCCGAGCGGGTCGAAGTCTTCAAGGGGGCCAGCGCTTTTACCTCAGGTATTCCTATTGGCGGCAGCGGTGGCATTGGCGGCACGATCAATATCGAACCCAAGCACGCAGGCGACGAGCCGATGCTCAAGCTCTCCAGCGGCTACCGTTCCGACAGCTATGGTGAAGTGGGCGTGGATGCCAGTCGCCGTTTCGGCGATCAGAAGCAGTGGGGGGCTCGTGTCAGCGCTGTCCGTGGCCGCGGTGACACCGCGATCAATGACGAAAGTCAGCGCGATACCTCGGTCGTCGTCGGCTTGGATTACCGAGGCGATCGTGGGCGGGTCCTGTTCGATTTTGGTCATCAGAAGATGACGCTGGAGGGGGGGCGCTCGAGCATCTACACCGGGGCGGCGACGGAAGTCCCTTCGGAACCTGACTCGGATTCTAACTACACGCCCTCCTTTGGCGGCACCGAGCTGGAAACCAACTTCGGCATGGTGCGGGGAGAATACGATCTCAACGATGACTGGACCGCTTTCGCCGCTGTCGGCGGCAACCGGACTATCGAAGGCATCGTATCGGCCAACCCGAGCCTGACCGATGACGATGGTAATGCCAGCGTCAACGATTTCGAGACTGGCAACCATATCGACAACTTTGCCAGTCAGGCGGGTATCCGTGGCTATGTCCTTACCGGGCCGGTGAGCCACGACATCACGTTTGGGTACTCCAGTGCCTATCGCAAGTTTGATACGGAGTGGGGGTTTCTGGCGGCCGGCACGACCAATATCTACGATCCGCAGGATCTATCCCGACCAGAGGGGGAGCCCGGAGTCGGCGGCAGCGTGACGCGAACCCGTTCCCAGGGTGTCACGTTGAGCGATACGCTTGGTTTTCTGGACGATCGGTTGCTGCTGACGTTAGGGGCTCGTTACCAGGAACTGGAAATCGACGAGCGTCCTGACGGTGACGAAGACAATCGTTATGCGGATCGCCGCGTCACGCCGGCGGTCGGGGTCGTCTTCAAGGCCAATCCGAACATCTCGCTCTACGCCAATTACGTCGAAGCCCTGCAGGACGGTGGCACGGTTACCGATACCACGGCATCGAACTATGGCCAGCATCTGGGGATCGCTCATGCTGAGCAATACGAAGTCGGCACGAAGTTTGACTACGGCAACGTAGGCGGCGGTATCAGCCTGTTCCAGATCGAACTCCCGACGGCCGCCGTCGTCGATGGTGTCGGCAAGCTGGATAACGAGCAGCGCAACCGCGGTGTCGAGCTGAGCCTGTACGGTGAACCCGTTGATGGCCTGCGTCTGTTCAGTAGCGCCACTTGGATCGATGCGGAGCTGACCAAAACGCGGGATGGCACCGAGGGTAACGATGCGACCGGCGTGCCCGAATATCGCTTTGTGCTAGGTAGCGAGTGGGATATTCCGCACGTTGATCGTCTGACCGCCACCGGGCGCGTTGTCCGTACAGGGTCGCAGTATGCGGACACCGCCAACAATCTGGAGCTGGACCCTTGGACTCGTCTCGATCTGGGTATGCGTTACACCATGCCGATCGGTGGCGCGGACTGGGTGTGGCGTGCCGGCATCGACAACGTCACTGATGAAGATTATTGGGCGGGGGCCTCCACGGCATTTGCCGGTTATCTGATTCAGGGCGAGCCGCGGACGTTCAAGCTCTCGGCGACGGTCGAGTTCTGATCCCAGGTTGCTGCCGGGCAAGCAGCCGGGCATGAACGAGAAAAGGGCGCTCCCGCGAGGGGGCGCCCTTTTTCATAGTCGATGTGATGGTCTTGAACGTCCGAGTTGGAATATATACCGATCGCTAGCAGGAACCGCCGCGTATCACGCGGCGGCGGTGCCACCCTTCCGGTAGCCATCGACGCTCTTGACGCGGCCGCGCTTGAATTTCTCGCGCATCAGCGACTCCATCGACTCGAGCGGCACGCCCTTGGTTTCCGGGACGAAGCGCCAGACGATCAACAGACTGCCCAGTGTGATTGCACCGAAGAGCCAGAACGGGAAGGCGCCGTTGAAGACATTATTGAGCCAATCGCTGCCGCGCATCATGGGGAAGGTCTGGGCGACGATAAAGCCGGCGGTCCACTGGGCACCCATGGCCATCGCCATGCCGGCATCGCGGATCGAGTTGGGGAAGATCTCGGAGAGCAGCGCCCAGCTGCAGCAGCCCCAGGAGATGGCATAGCCGACCACATAGACCATGATCGCGATCATGGCTGTATAACCCTGCACGTCGAACCAGAAGATCGCGCCCAGTACCGCCATGCTGGCGATACAGGCGATCGAGCCGATGGAGAGCAGCCGCACGCGACCGGCGCGGTCGATCAGATACATGCCCAGCGCGTTGCCGAGAATGAAGACCAGCCCCACGTAGCCTGTCTGCAGCAGGGCACTGCCGGTGCTGTCGGTGACGCCGGAGAGCACCGTCGGCGCGTAGTACATCACCACGTTGATGCCCGAGAACTGCTGCGCGGCCGAGAGAAAGATGCCGACGAGTGCAATGCCCATCATGATCGGGCGGCGGATGGCGCTGCGCGAGCTGCGGCGCTCGTCGCGGCGCTGGCGGTTCATCGCGCGGCGGCCGGAGGAGCGGCCGCCATCCAGCGAGTCGCGCACTTCCTCGACCATACGGTCGATCTCCTCGCCGGCGGTGAAGCGCTTCAGGATGCGCCGGGCCCGGTCGGTCTGCCCATGCATGATGCACCAGCGCGGCGACTCGGGAACCAGCAGCAGCAGCAGGCCAAACAGCAGCGCGGGAATCATCTCCGAGCCCAGCATCCAGCGCCAGCCGTAGTCGGTCAGCCACTCGCTCGCCGCATCGCGAGCGATGAAGTAGTTGACGAAGAAAACGATCGTCTGGCCCACCACCAGCGACTGCTGGAACATGCTGAGCGTGCGCCCGCGCCAGTGCTGTGGCGCCAGTTCGCCCATGTACATGGGTGAGACGACGCTGGCGATGCCGACGGCCACGCCGCCGACGACGCGCAGGACGATGTAGACCCAGAAGCTTGGTGCCAGTGCCGAACCGAGCGCCGAGATCAGGAACAGCAGGGCGGCGGTCATCATGGTCAGCTTGCGGCCGAGGACGTTGGCCAGCCAGCCGGCCCCCAGGGCGCCGAAGATGCTGCCGATCACGACGCTGGAGACGGCCCACCCCTTCATCGTCGGTGACAGGCCGAAGTGTTCGGTAATGGAATCGATCGCGCCGGAAATGACGGCGGTGTCGTAGCCGAAGAGGATGCCGCCAAGCGCGGCAACGAGGCAGATGGCCAGGATGTATCCCAGGCCCGCCGAGGTTTGTTCCTTCATGATGTCAACGTCTTCCTTGAACGCGTGAATCCCGCCCGACGACCTCCTGTCGCCGGCACCCAAGACTTTAGTCGAAACTCTTTGATGTCTCGAATTGAAATAGGGAAAAGTCGTTATGTTTTCAAGGGGATGTCTTTCACGGGGATGCTGAAAAGCGTGTGCGGTGGTGCGTAACCGTTTTGGGGCGCGAGGCGAGAAACGGGCGGGAGAGGACCGGCTGGGAAGCGCCGATAAGCGTCAGGACAACATTCAGGGCTGCTCGCCGGCGCCTTGATCAGGCGCCGGCGAGCGAGTGAGGTTCACACGATCAGGTGGCCGCAATCTGCAGCGAGGCCGGCGAGTCGACGCCAAGATTGGCGCGCAGGGTCTCGGTGTACCAGTCGATGAAGTCGATGACGCCGAACTCGTAGGTCTTGGAGTAGGGCCCCGGCTGGTAGGCGGTGGAGTTGATGCCGAGCTGGTTCTCCTCGGCCAGTCGCCGGTCCTGGTCGTTGGTGGCATCCCACACCTGGCGCAGGCGTGCCGGATCGTAGTCGACGCCCTCGACTGCATCCTTGTGCACCAGCCACTTGGTGGTGACTAGCGTCTCCTGTGGGCCGAGCGGCAGCACCCGGAAGACCACGGCATGGTCTCCCATGAAGTGATTCCAGGAGTTCGGCAGGTGGAGGATGCGCAGCGAGCCCATGTCCGGGTCGGGAATGCGGCCCATCAGCTTGTTGCAGCCGGGCTTGCCGTCCAGGGTCATGGAGACGATGCCGTCGATCAGCGGGGTCCGCGTCAGGCGGTTGCGCTTGCCGAAGCGGGCGAGCTGCCAGGGAACTTCGCAGGCGGTCCAGTCGGCCTGCTTCCGGGCGACCAGGTCGCGATACTCACCGGTGGAGCGCGGGTCGTCGGTGTCGTCGAACTCGATCAGCGAGTTGAGCAGCTCTGGATGCGAGCCGCTGCAGTGGTAGCACTCACGGTTGTTCTCAATCACCAGCTTCCAGTTGGCCCGCTCGACGATGTTGGACTCCACCGCGACCTTGACGTTGTCCATCTCGTAGGGTGCCAGGTAGTGCTCCAGCGAGACGAGGAAGTCGTCGATCGGCTCCGGCTCGTCGCTGAGGTTGACGAACACGAAGCCGCCGGCGCTCTTGACCGCGACCGGCTTGAGGCCGTAGCTGCCGAGATCGAAGTCGTCGCCCATGTCGCTGCCGGCGAACAGGAGACGGCCGTCGAGTTCGTAGGTCCACTGGTGATAAGGGCAGACGAGTTTCGCCACCTTGCCCTTGTCCTTCAGGCAGAGACGGGAGCCGCGGTGACGACAGACGTTGTGAAAGGCGTGAATCTGGTTTTCGGCGCCACGGATCACGATGATCGAGTTACTGCCGATCTCGACCTTGAAGTAGTTGCCCTTGGCCGGGATCTCGCAGCTCATGCCGGCGAACAGCCACTGCTTCTCGAACACTTCCTGCATGTCCAGCTGGAACAGTCGCTGGTCGTTGTAGAACGGCTGGGGCAGGGAAAACGCCGGGGCCCGCTGATCCAGCATTTCGGCAACGGCAACGCGGGTTTCGGCCAGGCTATCCTCCAGGCCATCGCGTGGAAGTGGTGACATGGGTCGCATCCTCATCAGGGTAGGGTCTTTCCCGAGCGCAGCGACGGGATCGACCGAGTGAATATTGTTTGGCATCTGCAATGGCATGCTTTTGGCGGAGTGTCGCTCAGGCGATGGCAATGAAATTGTTCACTCGCGACATTCGTCGAATCAGGGGCGACCGAGCCCGGATTTTTTTACGGGCCCGGTGAGCACGACGAATGTCGCATCGACGGTGAGGTTGGGGGTGGCTGGCATGCCCGTGTCGCTACGGGGAAAGTCGTCGGCGAGTGCCATGCCCAGAATCCGCTCATACGGGTAATCCACTGGAAGCATGTAGGGTGTGGCGACGTCTCCCTGGCTGTTTCCCCTGATCGAGCGCGATGACGATGCAATTTTTCAATCCGGTCAATACGCAAACCTGGACCAACGGTCGCCATCAGGTCCGCTGCGTCAAGGTGATCCAGGAAACCTGGAACGTGCGGACATTCTGCTTCATGGCCGATCAGCCGGTGATGTTCTTCTTCAAGCCGGGCCAGTTCGTCACCCTGGAGCTGGAGATCGGCGGTCAGCAGGTGATGCGCTCCTATACGATCTCGAGTTCGCCCTCGATTCCCTACAGCTTCTCGATCACCGTCAAGCGGTTACCGGGCGGTCAGGTCTCCAATTGGCTCCACGACAATCTCAAGATCGGTGACGAGATGGTGGTGCACGGGCCGGTCGGCGACTTCAACGCCATCGACCATCCGGCCGAAAAGGTGCTGCTGCTCTCCGGCGGGGTCGGCATCACGCCGCTGATGTCGATGACGCGCTGGTTCTTCGATACCAACGCGGCGGTCGATCTGGAGTTCGTACACTGCTCCCAGGCGCCGAACGACATCATCTACCATCGCGAGCTGGTGCATATGTTCTCGCGCCTGCCGGAGTTTCGTCTGCATATCGTGTGCGAGCGCAGCGATGAGCTTAGCCAGGCGTGGTCGGGGTTCCGCGGCTACCTGACGCGTCAGATGCTGTCTCTGATGGCGCCGGACTACCTGGAGCGCGAGGTGTTCTGCTGCGGGCCGGCGCCGTTCATGAAGGCGGTGCGCCAGGTGTTGCTCGAGGATGGCTTCGACATGTCGCACTACCATCAGGAGTCGTTCGGGGCGACGCCGCTGGATGTGCAGGAAGACGTCATCGAACTCGCCGAGCAGGCCGAGGCCCAGGCCGAAGAGGTCGATATGGCAGACCTGCTGCCGGTCGAGTTTTCCGGCAGCGGCAAGAGCATTCGCATCAGCGAGAACGAGACCATCCACGCGGCAGCGGCCAAGCTCGGACTGCATATTCCCAAGGCCTGCGGCATGGGCATCTGCGGCACCTGTCGCGTGCTCAAGACCGAAGGCGAGGTCGAGATGGAGCACAACGGCGGGATCACGGAGGAGGACGAGGCCGAGGGCTACATTCTTTCCTGCTGCTCGAAGCCCAAGGGCAAGGTGGTTATCGATTTCTGAACGTCGCTGCTCGTGAACCCCCGAGGTCGCTCGATTGCCGGTCCTCCCGCCTCCAGGCGAGAGGGCCGGTGTGTTTTCGTGGGCGCGTCTACGACCTTTGGACCGGCGGACTGTCGTCACGGCGCCACCCGGTGACGTCGGCGGACAAGAGCGTGGCAGGGTGGCTCCCCTAGGCTGAGCGGGTACCGACGACGCAGAGCGTCGGCGCGCCAACTACCCTGTAATGGAGTTCACGCCATGTCTTCACCCGCCAATCGCGGCGTCGTCTTTCGCGGTGCCGGCAAGGTTGCCGTTGAAAGCATCCCGTTCCCCGAGCTGGCCCTGGGCAGCCGTCAGTGTCAGCACGGCGTCATCCTCAAGATTCTGACCACGAATATCTGCGGCAGCGACCAGCACATGGTGCGCGGACGCACCACGGCGCCGGAGGGGCTGGTGCTCGGCCACGAGATTACCGGCGAGGTGATCGAGTGCGGCCGCGACGTGGAGTTCATCAAGAAGGGCGACATCGTCTCCGTGCCGTTCAACGTTGCCTGCGGCCGCTGCCGTAACTGCAAGCGCGGTGACACGCATATCTGTCTCAACGTCAACGAAGAGCGCCCCGGTGGCGCCTACGGCTATGTCGATATGGGCGGCTGGGTCGGTGGCCAGGCCGAGTATGTGATGGTGCCGTACGCGGACTTCCAGCTGCTGGTCTTCCCGGACAAGGAGCAGGCGCTCGAGAAGATTCTCGATCTCACCATGCTGTCCGACATCTTCCCGACCGGGTTCCACGGCTGCGTCACGGCCGGCGTCCAGCCAGGCTCCACGGTCTATATCGCCGGTGCCGGTCCGGTCGGTCTGGCCGCCGCGGTCTCCGCTCAGCTGCTGGGGGCGGCCTGCGTGATCGTCGGCGACATGAACGACAAGCGACTCGACCAGGCCAGAAGCTTCGGCTGTGAAGGGCTGGACCTCAAGCAGGATGCCACCATGTCCGACCTGATCGAGTCCGTGCTCGGCGTGCCGGAGGTAGACTGTGCGGTCGACGCCGTTGGCTTCGAAGCCAACTGCCACGGCCACAACCATGCCCATGAGCAGCCGGCGACGGTCCTCAATGCCGCGATGGAGATCACGCAGGCGGGGGGCAGCGTGGGCATTCCCGGGCTCTACGTCACCGAGGATCCGGGCGCCGAGAGCGAAGAGGCCAAGCACGGCAGCATCGCGATGAAGTTCGGGCTTGGCTGGGCCAAGGCGATGTCGTTCCACACCGGACAGACGCCGGCGATGCGCTATCAGCGTCAGCTGATGCAGGCGATCCTTCACGATCGCGTGCAGATCGGCAAGGCGGTCAACGTGCAGACGATCTCGCTGGACGAGGCGCCGCAGGGCTATGCCGCGTTCGACGGTGGGGCGGCGCAGAAGTTCGTCATCGACCCGCACGGGACGCTCAAGTAATTCAGGGTGATACTGGCGACGTCTCATGGCGTCGCCGGCTGTCGTTTGACTTCTGGCAGGCCGTTTGAATTCTGGCAGGCCGTTTGGCAACGCGGGCGAATGTCGGCGAGAATCGGACGCTTGCCCTTCATGAGTGCCGACCATGTCCGAATCGCTCGACGACCTGCCACGCTGCGCCTGGGCGCGTACCCACTGGTTGAATGCCGACTACCATGATGCGGAGTGGGGCGTACCGGAGTACGACAGCCGGGCGCTGTGGGAAAAGCTGATTCTCGACGGCTTCCAGGCGGGACTCTCCTGGTTGACCATCCTCAAGAAACGCGACGCCTTTCGTGAGGCCTTCGAGGGCTTCGACCCCGAGCGCATTGCCCGGTATGACGATCATGATGTCGAGCGGCTGATGGGCAACGCCGGCATCATTCGCTCGCGGGCCAAGATCGAGGCGACGATCGGCAACGCTCGCGCTTATCTTCGCATGCGCGACAACGGGGAGGATTTCTCCGGCTTCCTGTGGGGGATGGTCGGTGGGCAGCCGATCCAGCGCGACTTCGACAACGACGGCCCCGTCCCCACGCAGACACCGCTCTCCGTCGAGATATCCAAGGCGCTCAAGCGTCGCGGCTTCAAGTTCGCCGGACCGGTCATCGTCTATGCCTGGATGCAGGCGGTCGGCATGGTCAACGATCACGAGCCGAGCTGTCACCGGCGCCAGCCAGTGGCCCGCCTGGGCTGAAACCTGCATGGTGACGTGCCGCACGGGGCCATGATTCCTGCCGTTTCTCGGTTTTTCGCCTCTCGCCTCTTTGTCTCCTCGGCGTCTTTCCTAGCCGGCCGGGGCGCGCTTCTTATCGCTTGCTTCTCAAAGGTGGCGATTGTCTCGTCGTGCGGCTATCGCCGCGTCGGCGTGCCCGACGCCTCGGGCCGTCCACCGCGCCCGGCTGCCTAGCGATCTCTCGACGCCCTCCATGACTCTCGTGTCGCGATTTCTACAGCGATGTCGCAAACACGTCCGAGCGTGACGTCGCCGAACATCATGCCCCCCGGGGCGGGCGATACCATCGCCGAAAATCACCGTTTCGCCGACCGCCGCTGCCGTGGCACAGAGAGGGTATATGCAACGCTATTCCGGTTTCAGCCTGGTCAAGCACGCGCTGAGTCACCATGAGAACTGGCAGCGCCACTGGCGCAATCCCACACCCAAGAAGCGTTACGACGTCATCATCGTCGGCGGTGGTGGCCACGGTCTGGCTACCGCCTGGTATCTGGCGAAAGAGTTCGGCATCACCAATGTCGCGGTGATCGAAAAAGGGTGGCTGGGTGGCGGCAATACCGCGCGCAACACGACGATCGTGCGCTCCAACTATCTGTGGGACGAAGCGGGGCGGCTCTACAACCACTCGCTCGATCTGTGGAAGGGGCTGTCGCAGGATCTCAACTACAACGTGATGTTCTCGCAGCGTGGCGTGCTCAACCTCGCCCACACCCTGCAGGACATGCGCGACGTGCAGCGCCGGGTCAATGCCAACCGCCTTAACGGTATCGACAGCGAAGTGGTGACGCCCGAGCAGATCAAGGAGATCGAGCCGGCGCTGGATACGTCGAAGCGCGCACGCTACCCGATCATGGGCGCTTCCTGGCAGCAGAGCGCCGGTGTCGCCCGGCATGACGCGGTGGCCTGGGGCTTCGCACGTGGCGCTGACTCGCTGGGTGTCGATCTGCTGCAGAATACCGAGGTGACCGGCTTCAAGATCCGCGACGGCCAGATCTACGGTGTGCACACCAATCGCGGCGATATCGAGGCGCAGACGGTGGGTTGCGTGGCGGCGGGCAATTCCGGCGTGCTGGCCAACATGGCCGGGCTGAAGCTGCCGCTGGAGTCGCATCCCCTACAGGCGCTGGTCTCCGAGCCGCTCAAGCCCATTCTCAACACCGTGACCATGTCCAACCATGTCCATGGCTATGCCAGCCAGTCGGACAAGGGCGATCTGGTGATCGGCGCCGGGATCGATGGCTATCTCGGTTATGGGCAGCGTGGCAGCTTCCCCACGGTGGAGCACACGCTGCAGGCGATCGTCGAGATGTTCCCGATGTTCTCGCGAGTGCGCATGAACCGGCAGTGGGGTGGCATCGTCGATACCTGTCCGGATGCCTGTCCGATCCTCTCCAAGACGAAGGTCAAGGGGCTCTATTTCAACTGTGGTTGGGGCACCGGCGGCTTCAAGGCCACGCCGGGCTCCGGGCACGTTTTCGCTGCCAGCCTGGCGAAAGGCGAGATGCATCCGATCGCTGCTCCCTTCTCGATCGACCGATTCCATACCGGCGCACTGATCGACGAGCATGGCGCCGCCGGCGTCGCACACTGAGGAGAGACCATCATGTTCTATATCTTCTGCCCGTACTGCGACGAGCGCCGCGAGGAAGAGGAGTTCCATCCCAGCGGTCAGGCGCATCTGGTGCGTCCGACCGATCCGGAAAGCGTGAGCGATGAAGCGTGGGGCGACTATCTGTTCTTCCGCGACAACCCGCGCGGGATTCACCACGAGATGTGGGTGCACCGACTCGGCTGTCGCAAGTTCTTCAATATCACGCGCGATACCACGACCTACGAGATTCTCGAGACCTATCCCATGGGCGAGCAGCCGACGATCACGGCCGAGACGGCCCGCGTGCGCCGCGAACAAGGGGTACAGACCGCCGATGGCGGCTGGCAGACCGTCGGCGCACAGCCTGAAAACAGCACGCTCAACGAGGAGACGTCGTCATGACCCAGCCCAACCGTCTCAATCAGGGTGGTCGGCTCGACCGTTCGCGGCGGCTGTCGTTCACGTTCAATGGTCAGCAGTACACGGGCTTTGCCGGCGATACGCTGGCCTCGGCGCTGCTGGCCAACGGTGTGGATATCGTCAACCGCAGCTTCAAGTACTCGCGTCCGCGGGGGATTACCGCCGCTGGCCCCGAGGAACCGAACGCGATCATGCAGCTCGGTGCCAGCGAAGCCGCGCAGGTGCCCAACGTTCGGGCGACGCAGCAGGCCCTCTACGATGGTCTGGTGGCGCGCAGCACCAACGGCTGGCCCAGTGTGCAGCGCGATGTGATGAGCTGGGTCGGGCGTCTGGGCGGTCACCTGATGCCGCCGGGCTTCTATTACAAGACCTTCATGGCGCCGGCCTCGATGTGGATGACCTACGAAAAGTGGATCCGCAAGGGCGCCGGTCTCGGGCGTTCGCCCGCCGAGGCCGATCCGGATATCTACGATCATCTCAACCAGCACTGCGACGTTCTGGTGATCGGCGCCGGCCCCGCCGGACTGACGGCGGCGCTTTCGGCCGCGCGTGCCGGGGCTCGCGTGATCCTGTGCGACGAGCAGGAGGAGATGGGAGGCTCGCTGCTGGACAGCCGCGAGTCGATCGATGACGCGCCGGCGGCGGCCTGGGCCGAGCAGACGGTCGCCGAGCTGGCCGGCATGGACAACGTCACGCTGCTACCGCGCACCACGGCCAACGGCTACCACGATCATAACTTCGTCACCCTGCACGAACGACGTACCGAGCACCTGGCCGACACGGCGGCGGCGGCAGGGCGCGACGGCGAGGTGCGCTCGCGCCTGCATCGCGTGCGTGCCGAACGTGTGGTGCTGGCGAGCGGCAGCCACGAACGTCCGCTGGTCTACGCCAACAATGATGTGCCCGGCAACATGGTCGCCGGTGCGATCTCCGTCTACCTTCGCCGCTATGGCGTGGCTCCTGGCCAGAAGCTGGTGCTGAGCACTAACAACGATCATGCCTACCGGGCGGCACTGGACTGGAAAGAGGCTGGCCGCGAGGTGGTCGCCGTGGTCGATTCCCGCGCCAACCCGGACGGCGATCTGGTGAAGCAGGTCCGCGATAGCGGTATTCGCGTCGTGACCGGCAGTGCGGTGATGGAGGCGAGCGGCAGCCAGCGCGTCACCGGTGCCCGGGTCGTGGCGATCGATACCGAACGCTTTGTGGTCACCGGCAAGGTCGAGACGCTGGCCTGCGATACCATCGCCAGTTCCGGCGGCTACAGCCCCGTCGTGCACCTGGCTTCGCACACCGGCAAACGCCCGCAGTGGCGCGACGACCTGCTCGGATTCGTGCCTGGCGAGGTCAAGAGCATGCACTTTGCCGGCGGCGTTCAGGGCGTCTACGCCTTGGGCGAAACGTTGGCCGACGGCGGCCGTGCCGGCGCCGAGGCGGCGCGAGCGGCGGGCTTCGCACAGGCCGAAGCGATCACTCTGCCGAGCGTCGAGGCGCGCCACGAGAGTCCGGCCAGCGCGCTCTATCAGGTGCCGCACGAGAAAACCACGCTGCGCGCTCCCAAGCAGTTCGTCGATCTGCAGAACGATGTCACCGCCGCGGCGGTGGAGCTCGCGACCCGTGAAGGCTTCGAGTCGATCGAGCACGTCAAGCGCTATACGGCGCTCGGCTTCGGCACCGATCAGGGCAAGCTGGGTAATATCAACGGTATGGCTATCGCGGCACGCTGCCTGCATCGCGCCATCCCGGATGTAGGCACGACCGTCTTCCGGCCCAACTACACGCCGGTCAGCTTCGGGGCGATCGTCGGCCGTCACTGCGGCGAGCTGTTCGATCCCGAGCGCTATACCGCGCTGCATCAGTGGCACGTGGAGAATGGCGCCGAGTTCGAGGATGTCGGGCAGTGGAAGCGTCCGTGGTACTACCCCCGCAAAACCGGCGGCAAGACAGAGAGCCTGCACGACGCCGTGGCGCGAGAGTGCCTGGCGGTCCGCGAGAAGGTCGGCATCCTCGACGCGTCGACGCTCGGCAAGATCGATATCCAGGGTCCGGACGCGCGTGAATTCCTTGGCCGCGTCTACACCAACAAGTGGGCCAAGCTGGCGCCGGGCCGCGTGCGCTACGGGCTGATGTGCAAGGACGACGGCATGCTGATGGACGACGGGACCACCAGCTGTCTCGGCGACAACCACTTCCTGATGACCACGACCACGGGCGGGGCGGCGACCGTGCTGGAGTGGCTGGAACTCTGGCATCAGACCGAATGGCCGGAGCTGCAGGTCTACTTCAACTCGGTGACCGATCACTGGGCCACGATGACCGTCACCGGCCCGGAGGCGCGCAAGCTGATGTCGGAAGTCACCGACATCGATCTGGATCGCGAGCAGTTCAAGTTCATGGACTGGAAGCAAGGCAACGTGGCGGGCGTGCCGGCGCGGGTCTTCCGTATCTCCTTCACCGGGGAGCTGGCTTTCGAGATCAACGTCCAGGCCAATTACGCGCTGCATGTCTGGAAGACGCTGTTCGCCCATGGCGAGAAGTATGAACTGACGCCCTACGGCACCGAAACCATGCACGTGCTGCGCGCCGAAAAGGGCCTGATCATCGCCGGTCAGGACACTGATGGCTCGGTGACGCCGGAAGACCTCGGCATGCACTGGGCCGTCGGTTACGACAAGCCATTCTCCTGGATCGGCAAGCGCGCGCTGACTCGTCCGGACACCGCGCGCACGGACCGCAAGCAGCTGGTCGGTCTCAAGCCGAAGGACCCCAAGGTGGTGCTGGAGGAGGGCGCACAGATCGTTCTCGATCCCGCCGAGGCGATCCCGATGACCATGATGGGTCACGTCACATCCAGCTACTACAGCCCGGTGTTGAAGAGCGGCTTCGCGCTGGCGGTGCTCAAGGGCGGGCGCGACCGCATGGGCGAGACCGTCTATCTGCCCATGGCCGATGGCACCACGCACGAGGCCGAAGTGGTGAGTACCGTATTCGTTGATCCCAAGGGGGAGCGTCAGAATGTCTGAAGCCCATTTCGAAGCCAATGGCGGTAACGTCGCCGTTTTCGATACGCATCCGAGCGAGGTGATCGCTGCCGAATCGCCGCTGCACTGGAGTCGCGAGCGCGGCCTTGTCGACGACGTGGCCGGGCATGACGGTGACGTGAAGGTCGTCGAACGCCCCTTTCTCGGTCATCTGATTCTGCGTGGTGGTGCCATCACGCTCGACGAAGCGGTGCGCGCCGAGCTGGGCATCAGCCTGCCGGGCAAGCCGCTGGGGCTCAACGTCGATGCCGACGGCAGCCGTTCGGTGCAGTGGCTGTCGCCCGACGAGTGGTTGGTGATCGTTCCCGGTGGCGAGGAGTTCGAGCTGGAGAACCGCCTGCGCGAGCATCTGGGTGATGCGCACTTCGCCATCGTCAACGTCAGCGGTGGCCAGACTCTGGTCGAGCTCTCCGGCGACAAGGCTCGCGAGCTGCTGATGAAGTCGGTGACCTACGATGTGCACAGCCACGGTCTGCCGGTGGGCAAGGCGGTCGGCACCGTGTTCGCCAAGACCAGCGTGGTCCTGCGCCGGCCAAACGAGACCGGTTTCGAACTCGTCATCAGGCGCAGCTTCGCCGACTACTGCGTTCGCTGGCTGCTGGATGCCGGGCGTGAATACGGTTTACGTGTCGAATCTCCCTCTTCCCGATGATCGCCCGCCACCGCTGCGGCGGTGGCTCTCCTGGCTGGAGCCTCCATGCAAACTGATAACAACAGGCACCCCGATAACGACAGCTGGATTCTGGCTGCCCAGTGCCCGAGCCGGTTGGGCACGGTGGATGTCGTCACGCGCTTTCTGAAGGAGCAGAGCTGTTACATCACGGAGCTGCACTCCTTCGACGATTATCGCGGTGGGCGTTTCTTCATCCGGGCCGCCTTTCGCCCCGAGCTGGGCGACTTCACCGAAGCGGCTTTCCGCGAGCACTTCGAGGCTCGCGCGGCCGAGTTTGGCATGACCTTCGAGTTGATGGCTCCCGGGACGCGCCTGCCGGTCGTGATCATGGTCTCCAAGGCGGATCACTGCCTCAACGACCTGCTCTACCGTTACCGTACCGGACAGCTGGCGATCGATGTCCGCGCCATCGTCTCCAACCACCCCGATCTGGAGCCGCTGGCGAGCTGGCATGGCCTGCCATATCACTATCTGCCGATCACGGCGGAAACCAAGCCGCAGCAGGAAGCGGCCGTCAGGCAGGTGGTGGAAGAGAGCGGCGCTGAGCTGGTGATCCTGGCGCGTTACATGCAGGTGCTCTCTCCGCAGCTGTGTCACGACTTTGCCGGACGCGCGATCAATATCCATCACTCGCTGCTGCCGGGCTTCAAGGGCGCCAAGCCTTATCACCAGGCCTACGAGAAGGGCGTCAAGCTGGTCGGCGCGACAGCGCATTACATCAACGACGACCTCGACGAGGGGCCGATTATCGCTCAGGGCGTGGAAGCGGTGGATCATGCGCACTACCCCGAGGATCTGGTTGCCAGGGGGCGCGATATCGAGTGTCTGACGCTGGCGCGCGCGGTGCGCTATCACCAGCAAAAGCGGGTCTTCTTGCACGCCGGTCGGACCGTGGTGCTCTCGGGGTAAGAAAGGCTTTACGCGTATCGGGTGACGCCGGCTGGCGAGTGCTTGCTTCGCGGCTGGCATCACGCCACAATGCGCGCAGCACGGAAGGGGAGTATCCCGCGAGCCGGTTCTCGAAATCGCCTCGACCGTGACGTCGTCAGCACGGGCCATATGCCCCGGCGTCATGGGTCGCTTCGTCAACGGAGCGATGGGAGAGACTTTCGGTGACGTTCACCGTCTACCGGAGGTTTCCCCATGCATGTCCCTATCTGGGTCTGGCTAGCGACTGTCGCTGGCATTGCCGCCCTGTTTGTCTTCGACTTTTTCGCTCACGTGCGCAAGCCGCACGATCCGACCTTCAAGGAAGCGGCCTGGTGGTCGGTCTTCTTCATCGCCATTGCGCTGGTCTTCGGGGCGGGGCTCTGGTGGGTCTGGGGCGCACAACACGGCGCCGAGTACTTCGCGGGCTTCATCACCGAGAAGAGCCTGTCGGTCGATAACCTCTTCGTCTTCCTGATCATCATGGCCAAGTTTGCGGTGCCGCGAGCCTATCAGCAGAAAGCGCTGCTGATCGGGATCGTGATCGCGCTGATCCTGCGGGGTCTGTTCATCGCCGTCGGCGCCGCCGCCATCGCCCAGTTCAGCTGGGTGTTCTATCTGTTCGGGTTGTTTCTGCTCTACACCGCGATCCAGCTGGTCCGTGAAGGCACCGGAGGGCATGACGAGACCGAGGAGTACGAGCCCAACGCCATGGTGCGCTGGATTCAGCGGCGGCTGCCGGCCACCGACGAGTTCGATCGGGATCGGTTGTTCACCGTCCAGAATGGCAAGCGACTGGCGACGCCGCTGCTCATGGTCGTGGTCGCGCTCGGCATGACCGACGTGCTGTTCGCGCTCGACTCCATCCCGGCGATCTACGGGTTGACCAAGGAGCCCTATATTGTCTTTACCACCAACGCCTTCGCGCTGCTGGGGCTGCTGCAGCTCTATTTCCTGCTCGGCGGACTGCTGTCGCGGCTGGTCTACCTGAGTCTCGGACTCTCCTTCATTCTCGCCTTCATCGGCGTCAAGCTGATCATTGAAGCGATGCACACCAACAGCCTGCCGTTCATCAACGGTGGTCAGCCGCTGCATCTGGTGCCGGAGATTCCGATCTGGCTATCGATGACGATCATCCTGGGTACGCTGGTCGTGACCACGGTGGCCAGTCTGATCAAGAGTCGTCGGCTGCAGCAGCCTTCCGAGTCCCGCTAGCGGCGTTGCCGTAGAGGCGATGCAGCAGGCCGCGCAGGTCGGCCATGGGCATCGCCTGTTTCGGCCCGGGAGGGATCATGCCGGGCCGAAAGCCGGCGTCTCGAAAGCCTTCGAGTAGTGTCGGATCGCCGCTGATGACGTGCAGAGGGACGTCGCGCCCCGGATTGTCGCCGACGATGGCGGGGGCCGCCTGGTGGTCGCCGAGCACCATCAGCAGGGTCTGTGCGTCGACATGCGCGGTCGCGAAAGCGCCGGCGGCCTGCAGGGCATAGTCGATGGCCGGTGCGTAGTTATCACGCATCGCCTGTGCGTTCTGCCAGAGCGAGGCGTAGTCGTCGCCGACACCGCGCCAGCGCTCGAAGGCCGCGCCGTCGTCCAGCGGCGTGTCGGCGTCGATCAGCTCGATAACCGGGGACCAGGGCGCGTGACTGGAGAGCGTCGCCAGTTCGGTAAAGGTCGGCCGGTCGTGGGCGGCGAGGGCGTAGTCCTGCACGCGTTGCCAGGTGAACTGGTCGGGCATGCTGGCCCAGCCAAGTCGAGGGCCGCGATAGTGCATGCGGTCGGCGGTACGAATCTCGTCATAGCCGTAGCGTCGGCCCTCCGGCCAGTCGCGCAGAATCCCGGGCATGATAGCGGTGGTGATGTGGCCGGTCGCCTCGAAGTCGTCGATCAGGGTCGAGCGCCGGCTATCGAGCATCAGCTCGAAGCGCAGTTGGGAAGTGACCGGCAGGCCGCTCAAAAAGGTGGCATGGTTGAGCCATGACTGACCGCCCAGAGTAGCGGCGGTGATGCGACCGGTGACCACCGACATGCCGGCGTCCGAGAGTTGCTGCGCGAGCGTGTCGAGTCGCGGGCGGATCTCGGCGGCGAAAGGGGCGCGTTCGATTGCGGCGACGCCGTAGGATTCGATGAAGCCGACGATCACGTCGCGGTTCGCCAGTCCGGGCAGGGGACGGCTGTCGACGGGGGCGTTCTCGAGCAGCCTACCGAAGCTGGCAAGGGCGCGCCGCGTCTCCAGCGCGCGGTCCCACTCGAAAGCCACGAAACCGACCGCCGGTTGGCCGAACCGGTCGGCCCAGCCATCACTGCCGCCGGGAACCGCTTCCAGACGAGCGATGCCAGCGGCGCTGAGTAGGGCCAGCAGCACACCCACCGGCCAGGGAACCGCGCGACGATGCACGTCGCGCAGCAGTGAGTTCAGCGCTTGCGCGGTCGTCAGCAGCGCAAGCCCCAGTGCCACCAGTCCGACGATCGTCAACGTGAGCCCGAGATTGGCGACCAGCAGCTCGATCAGGATCGGCAACAGCCCGAGATCGGTATAGAGATTGAGCGAACGCCCCTGCATTCGCTGCATCAAGGCATCGCCGATGGCGCAGAGAACCAGGATGACCGCGAACAGGGAGACGGCGCCGGTGAGCGCTCGATGCCCCCGAAAGGGCGGCAGCATGGCCAGCACGCCCAGGGTCAACGAGGCTTCCAGGGCAACCCAGTGGTGGGGCGGAAAACCTGCCCAGACAAACTCCGGCGAGAGCAGCAGGACGTCGAGCAGCAGGAAGGCCAGCAGCAAGCGCCAGTACCAGGCTCGCGGGGGTGAAGCGATCATGTCTCGTCCTTGAGCCATTGCGTGAAATCGCCTCAGCATAGCACCGCGAGGCGCCATGATCTTGGTGCCAGCGGGCATCGTCCGGGATGCCGCGTTAGACTATGCGTCAGTCACGGATCTTGGTCCGGCCTATTCCCTCAGGAGCCCATTGCCATGTCTTCACAGGAAGAACTGATCATCGAGCCCGCCAGTGGCGAGGCGAAAGCCTGCGTCATTCTGCTTCACGGTCTGGGCGCGGATGGTCACGATTTCGAGCCGCTGGTGCCGGCCTTGAACCTGCCGGAGGCGCTCGGCGTGCGCTTCGTGCTGCCGCATGCGCCCAAGCTGCCGGTGACGATCAATGGCGGCATGACAATGCCGGCCTGGTACGACATTCTCGAGGCCAATCTTTCGCGGCGGGTCGATGAGGCCCAGCTGCGCGCGTCGGCGCGTCGGGTACAGGCGCTGGTCGAGGCGCAAGTCGCGGCCGGCATCGACAGCCGCCGGATCGTGATAGCCGGTTTTTCCCAGGGCGGGGCGGTGGCTTACGAGGCGGCACTCTCCTGTGAGCGTCCCCTTGCCGGACTACTGGCGCTGTCGACCTATTTCGCCACCGCCGAGGACATTGTGCTGGCCGAGGCCAACCGGCAGCTACCGATCGAAGTTCACCACGGTACGCAGGACCCGGTGGTGCCCGAGGCGCTGGGGCGTGAGGGTGCCTCGCGTGCCGAAGCCTTCGGTTATCCGGTCAACTACCGCACTTACGACATGGGGCACAGTCTCTGCCCCGAGCAGGCTGCGGATATCTCGGCCTGGCTGGCGCGCCATCTGGAAGGCCCGGGCGAGCCATGAACAGTATGGACGATATCGACGGCGGCGCCGATCAGCGACTCTCGAGTCCCGCGGCTCGACGCAATCGCCAGCCCATTCTGGAGATACTCGAGGCGGCGCTGCCGCCGACGGGGACGGTGCTCGAGATCGCCAGCGGCAGTGGCGAACACGCCATTCACTTCGCCGCCGCGCTATCACGGCTCGAATGGCAGCCGAGCGATCCCAGCGAGTTGGCTCGTCAGTCGATCGCAGCGTGGCGAAAAGAGGCGGGGCTGGCCAATCTGCGGGCCCCGTTGGCGCTCGACGTGACCGGCCGCTGGCCCGCCATCGACAACCTCGCCGCGGTGGTCTGTATCAACCTGCTGCATATCTCGCCCTGGTCGGCCAGCGAGGCACTGTTTGCCGAGGCCGGCCGTGCGCTACCACGCGGTGGCAAGCTTGTGGTCTACGGACCTTTCAAGCGCGGCGGTCAGCACACGGCTGCAAGCAATGCGCAGTTCGATGCCGATCTGCGTGCGCGTGATCCCGGCTGGGGCATCCGCGATCTGGAGCGAATCGAGGCATTGGCGGTGGCCAATGATCTGGATCGCGAACAGATTCACGCCTTGCCGGCCAACAATCTCTGCGTGGTCTGGCGTCGCGGCTGAGCGGCAGGGCTCGTCAACTCAGCTACACTGAGCGATAACACCACTGACCATTCCCGACGGCCGACAAGGAGTAACGCCGTGTCTGATTTTTCCGAAGAATTTCGCATGCCCAAGAGTTGCCCTAACTGCGGCAATCACATGATGAAGGTTTCCCAGGAGAAGAACGCCGACGACGGCGTTTTCTGTGCCTCCTGCAATACGGAAGTGTGCAGTTGGGCGGATGCCGAGCAGATTCTCGCCGAGACACCGCGTAGTGAGGCGGAGCAACTGATCGAGGACGTCAAGAATAACAAACGACCCACGGATGACGACGTTTGAACGGGCGGTGATTTCTGGCTGAAACCAATGCCCCGGCCGATAGGCCGGGGCATTTGCCGTTGCGTATGTGGATGTCGATAGTGCAATCGCGAGTCGATCCGCTAGAGCAGCTCCTCGGCGGCAAGCGCCAATCGCGAGCGCTCGACGCTCTTGAGAGTAATATGGCCGGCGTGGGGCCAGTTGCGGAACCGCTCCACCACGGCCGCCATGCCGCAGGTGTTGGCGGTGAGATAGGGGGTATCGATCTGCCCCACGTTGCCTAGACAGATGATCTTGGTGTTGCGCCCGGCCCGGGTGATCAACGACTTGAGCTGCTTGGGCGTGAAATTCTGCGCTTCGTCGATGATCAGCAGCGTATCGTTGAGCGTCCGCCCGCGCATGAAAGTCGGTGAGCGGATCTGCACGCGTGAGCCGATCAGCTGGCGCGTGGCGCCGTCGTTCCAGCTCGACGAACCCTCCCGTTCGTCGCGCAGCAAGTTGTCCATGTTGTCGTGGAAGGCGCCCATCCACGGCGACATCTTCTCCTCCTCGGTACCGGGCAGGAAGCCGATGTCCTCGCCCATGGGGACCGGTGCCCGGGTAAACACGATGCGCTCGAATCGCTTGCCGTCCAGCGTCTGCTGGAAGGCCGCCGCCAGCGTCATGAAGGTCTTGCCCGTGCCGGCGCTGCCGGCGATGGTGAGGATGTCTATCTCCGGGTCCATCAGCAGATTGAGTGCGAAATTCTGGCGACTGTCGTGAGCGTGAACGCCCCAGACGCCATCGTGATGCCGATAGTTGGTGAGCAGTTGAAGCGTGGCCCGGTTCGGTCCGTGGCTACGCACGATGGCCTCGAACTCGGCGCCGTTCTCGCTATCGGAGACCAGCATGCCGAGGTGCCACTCCTGGGGTATCTGTCCTTCCAGATGGTAGAGCGTCTGGCCGTCGCTGCGTTCGACCATGACGTCGACGTCGAGCGATTCCCACAGGCTGTGACCGTCGCGGCCCGCGCCGGTGTAGATGCGGGCGCCTTCGATCATGGCATCGCGATCGTCGAAGACCCGGTCGTTAAGGTAATCCTCGACCGGTACCTCGAGCGCGGCGGCCTTGACGCGCAGATTGATGTCCTTGGTGACCAGGATGACCGAGGCGTCGCGGCGCTCATCGCGCAGACGACAGGTCTCGGTCAGAATGCGGTTGTCCGGTGACTGTTCGAGCGATTCCGGTACGCTCAGGTCGCGATAGCAGAGGAAGCGGAGCCGACCGGCCTGGCCGCCGTCGACACGCGGGATGGGAATGCCTTGCTGGATCTCTTCGGGGGTAACGTTGGTGGTCAGGTCGGAAAGGGTGCGGCTGATCTGGCGCGCGGTTCGCGCGATCTCGCGCATGCCGTTCTTGTGCTTGTCCAGTTCCTCGAGCACGGTCATGGGGATCACGACGTCATGCTCGTCGAATTGATAGAGGGCTGCGGGGTCGTGGATCAGGACGTTGGTGTCCAGTACGTAGAGCCTGTTCGCTTTCTTGTCGATTCGCACCATCGGCAAAAGCACTCCTGTGAGTTCAAGGCTACTCGACCCTGACAGAGCGCCGTGACAGATCGATGTCGCGGGCCTCACTCCATCAGCGCCACGTTGCGTGTCGAACGTGTAGGCGGTGTCGGCGTCACCTCCCTGATGGTAGGAATGATCTTCAGAATGATCCTGTCGGCGCGAAAACGCTACCCCCTTGATGTGCCGATGACCCTAAATATTGCGCACGGCAAGAGGCAGGCGCGCGTGCCAGGCACGAGCGCTACGGGAGCCGGGCACGAAAAAGCCCCGCCAGGGCGGGGCTTTTCGGGGACGCCGGAGTGATGCCGCTCAGGAGTTATCGTCGTCGTTACGCTCGTTGCTGTCGGTGCGTGCGATCGCCGGTTCGTTGCCGCCACGGGTATCGAGCTTGGCAAGCAACTCTTCGGACTCTCGCTGGAAAGCGGCGAGCGCTTCCCCGGTCAGGCTCTGCGATTCCGGCAGCTTGACGCGCATGGCGTCGACCTGGTGGTTGTTGACCAGGACCTCGTAGTGCAGGTGCGGGCCGGTCACTCGCCCGGTACTGCCGGACAGGGCGATTTCCTGCCCCATCGTGACGTGGTCGCCGGGGCTGACCAGCGATCGGCTCAGATGCAGGTAGCGAGTCACGTAGCCGTTGGGGTGACGAATCACGATATAGCGGCCGGCGAGCGGATGGTTGACCACACGCTCGACCACGCCGTCGGCCGGGGCATCGATCGGCGTGCCGGTGCGCATCGCGAAGTCGGTGCCCTTGTGCGGACTGATACGACCGGTCACCGGATGGTGACGACGCAGGTTGAACGACGAGCTGATCCGATAGTGACCCTCGAACGGGTAGCGATTGAAGGCCGGATCTAGGCTGTTGCCGTCGGGCGTATAGAAGTGGTCGTCGGCGCTATTGCGTACGACCGTCAGGTCCATTCGCTGACCTTCGTATTGCGCCGCGAGAATCTTCGAGTCCATCGACTGGCCGTCGATCATGTCGGACTCGACGACGACCTGGAAGTGGTCGCCGGCACGAGCATTGCGACGGAAATCGAGCTTCTTGGAGAGGAGCTGCGTCAGCTCGGCTACTTCCGCATTCGACAACCCGGTCGATTGGGCAGACAGCGCGAAGGAGCCATTGACCGTGCCGCTGAAGACGCGCTGCGTTGCCTCGCCGGTCCGTTCGATGGGCGAGTAGGCGAAGTCTTCGCTCTCGTTGTCGCGCTGGATGAGGTAGCCCTCGCGAGGGTTCTTCATCAGACGCAGCGCGATCAACTGACCGTTCTCGTCGAGCTGGTAGTCGAAACTGCGACCCACGCGCCAGCGGGTCAGCACCTTGCTGTCGGGCACGGTATCGAGAATCTGCATCACCGCGGGGTAATCCAGTCCCAGCGTGCGCTCCGCCGTTCTCGCGAATGAATCGCCGCCCTGAATGGTGTAGCTCTGCCACTCTGGCACGTAGTTCTCGCGCGAGGCGATCTCGTCGCCGAGTTCAGGATCTCCGTCGATCGGCAGTCCGCTATCCAGCACCCAATCCTCGTAGGAGGTGCCGCCGATGTCGCCATCTTCATTCGTGGCGCTACGGCTGGGAATCTGCAGCGCCAGGCGCAATGCCTCGGCGTTCAGGCTCGGCTTAATGGGGGCCGCAAAGGCCGTGGCGGGGGCGGCCTCTTCGACCGACGCCTCGTCGGCGCGAGCCTGGGGAATGATGTCGACGTCCATGATATCCAGCGGCTGCAGTTGCGCCAGTGGCATATCGAGTGAGACCCGGTTGCCGGTCTCGGCGGGATCATTGTCCGCTGCGGCATTGACGAGTGACTGGGAAACGGTCGCGGTCACGACGGTTGTCTGCGATGGAGCATCTCCGGCATCGCCGAAAACGCCGATGATCTTTTGCGCGCCCAGCACGGTAACCATGGTGGCGACCGGCAATAACAGGATCTTGTGCGTGCGGGGCAGCGAATGGAAGATTCGCAACATGAAAGTGGTGGCCCGAAAGAAAAAGATGACAGAGGTAAATGAAAGGCTCGAGAACCTTACCCCAAGGAAGTATTAATTGCCTAGTCTGTGTTTATATCCAGTGCATAAAGGCACGCCATCCGGGCAACTGACCGGTTTGTGCCTCGATGCTTTCAAAGGCCGAGAATGCGCCTTGTCAATACGGATGCTAGGCTTTTTGCACCTTCATGGTGCGTTTAAAAGTCGCACTTTTTGCAAGATTGACGCGCTGTAAAACCGTTGTACGAGTTTCGTAACCGACACCGGTTTACGGTTTTCGACGCGCATGATCCCCAACAATGGAGGCATTGTCCCTGTCGATCGCGAACAGGGCCGCGCGCGGGTCTCGCAATCTGTGCCGACGGTCCTGCCGAGCTTACGTCGCGTTGCCGAGACCAAAGCGTCGAAAAGCCACTTTTCATGGCAGTATTATCCCGGTTATCGAACGGCGGTGGCCATTTCGAAAGGAGCCAAGACGTGCCCAAAGTGACCTTGCTGCAGTGGCAGATGCTGGCCGCGGTGGCCGACCATGGTGGATTTGCCAGGGCGGCAGAGATCATTCACAAGAGCCCGTCGACGCTGAATCATGCGATTCACAAGATCGAGGAGCAGCTCGGCGTACAGCTGTTCGAACCTCGCGGTCGTCAGGTGGTACTGACCGAAGCGGGAGATATGTTGCTGCGTCGGGCGCGTCAGTTGATCGAGAACGCGGCGATGCTGGAGGACGTGGCGGATCGACTGGCCGGTGGTCTGGAGGCAGAAGTGGTGCTGGCCGTGGATCAGATATTTCCCGGAGATGCCCTGGCGGATGCCTTGACCCGTTTTTCGGAAACCTTTCCGCATGTGCGGGTGCAACTGCACGAGACCGTGCTCAATGGCGCTGTCGAAATGTTGTATCAGGCGCGCGCCGATCTGATTATCTCGGGTTTCAGCGCCGAGGGATTCCTCGGTCAGCCGCTGGTGGACGTGCCCTTCGTGGCCGTGGCGCATCCCGATCATCCGCTGCAGCAGCTCGAGCGCGATCTGGATCTGCGCGATCTGGAGCAGTACCGCCAATTGGTGATCCGGGATTCGGCGGTCGGTTATCGGGTCGATGTCGGTTGGCTCAAGGCTGAGCAGCGCTGGACGCTGAGTCATCTATCGACCTCGATCGACATGCTGGAACGCGGCCTCGGTTTTGCCTGGGTGCCGGAAAATCGCATTCGCACGTCGCTGGCGCTGGGACGTCTCAAGCCTTTGCCTCTGCGGGTTGGCGCCGTGCGCCATGAGTCGCTGCAGATCATTCACCGCGATATCGATGGCGCTGGACCCGCGACGCTGGCGCTGGCCGAAACCCTGGCCGACAGCGTGGCTCGATGCTGCCAGCGACAGACGGCGGCGATCCCGGCGTCGAGTTTCCCGAATGAATGAGCCAATTCATTGCGCTCGATATTCGAGACACAACGCTTATCCTGTGGCTATCGACGGATCAGTAGCTATCGACGGATCAGTAAAAAGGACATCGAACATGGGATTGCTTGTCGACGGAGAGTGGCGCGACCAGTGGTACGACACGGCCAGCCATGGCGGCGAATTCGTGCGGGAGTCGGCGAAGCTGCGCGACTGGGTGACGCCGGGCGGCGAACCGGGGCCTGAGGGCCAGGCCGGCATCGCGGCAGCAGCCGGGCGCTTTCACCTTTACGTCTCTTTGGCGTGCCCTTGGGCGCATCGCGCATTGATTTTTCGCAAGCTGAAAGGGCTTGAGTCGCTGATCGGGGTGTCGCATACCAGCCCGCTGATGCTGGAGCGCGGGTGGTCCTATCGTGTCGACGAGGGCTCGAGCGGTGATGCGATCAACCATGTCGAATTTCATCACCAGCTCTATACGCTGACCGACCCGCACTATACCGGCCGCGTGACGGTACCGGCGCTGTGGGACAAGCAGGCGCGATGCATCGTCAACAACGAATCGGCCGAGCTCCTGCGGATGTTCAACGGCGCCTTCGATGGCTTGACCGGCAATCATCTGGATTTCTATCCGGCGGACCTGCGCGAGACAATCGATGCCGTCAATGCCGATGTCTACGACAACGTCAACAACGGGGTCTACAAGACCGGCTTCGCGACCGAGCAGGCCGTCTACGAGAAGCATTTCCAGGCGCTATTTGCCTGCCTGGATCGCCTTGAGGCCCGCCTGGCGGAGCAGCGATACCTCGCGGGCGAGTGGTTGACCGAGGCCGATATCCGGCTGTTCACCACGCTGGTTCGCTTCGATCCTGTCTATCATGGGCATTTCAAGTGCAACCGGCAGCGCATTGCCGACTATCCCCAGCTGTCGAACTACCTGCGCGAACTCTACCAGTGGCCGGGCATTGCCGAGACGGTCAACCTCGACCATATCAAGCGCCACTACTATTACAGCCATCCGACCGTCAATCCGACGCGCATCGTGCCGCTGGGGCCGGAGATGGCGCTGGACGCCCCGCACGATCGCGAGCGCCTGCCGGGTCGCGGCATTCGCGACGCAGCCGCGTCGAGTTCAGGCGTGACGGCGTAGCCAGCGATCCAGAGCGTTGGCGAACTCGCGGCGATCACCTTCGTCGTAGGCGTTGGGGCCACCGGTGTGCTCGCCGCTCGCGCGCAGGGTCTCCATGAAGTCGCGCATCTGCACGCGGGCGCGAACGTTGTCGGTCGTCAGGGCCTCCCCGCGAGTGGTCATCACCTCGGCGCCACGCTCGATCACCGCCTGTGCCAGCGGGAGGTCGCTGGTGACGACCAGGTCCCCCGCTGCCACCGCATCGACAATCGCGCTGTCGGCCGCGTCGAAGCCGTGAGCGACGGTGCGTGACTTGACCCAGCGAGAGGGCGGCAGGGGCAAGGCATGATTGGCGACCATGCAGGTGGGGGTCTCGGTGCGCTCGGCGGCGCGTATGATGATTTCTCGGGCCGCGCGGGGGCAGGCGTCGGCATCGATCCAGAGCGTGGGCATGACGATCTCTCGTATCCTGGGGAGCGCCAGTCTACGCGCTGGCGGCGCCAGCGGCACGCGTCGGAATTTTACGTTTACAGTGGTGAGATCGCTGCGCCAATGGTATAGTTGCGCTTCCTCGCATGTGTTGACCCCACCATCCAGCCGATATGTCTGCCAATCGCGCCATCGACCCGTGAGTCGATGCCTCATCGGACGTATCTCTTGAATGACGCGCGGCGCAAGCCGATTGTTCGCGTCCGGATGCAACGATGGAGCGCCCTCGCCATTTTCCGCGATCGGGCGCATGTAAGGTCGCCACATATGCCGTCGACGCCACGCACATTGGCCGTGACGCGATAGGCAACGCCAGGTGCGACCGGTATCGAGCAGGCCATTCGCCGCCGATGCCATGACATTTTCGCCGGTGCCCACCGGCCACTCCAAGGTGTGAAATGACCTCGACTGACGTTACGACGCCAAGCTTTGGCGATCTGGCGCTATTGCCGGAAGTCCTGTCCGCTCTCGACAAGCTGGGCTACGAAACTCCTTCACCGATTCAGGCGCAGACCATCCCCGCGCTGCTCGACGGCCGCGATGTTCTCGGCCAGGCCCAGACCGGTACCGGCAAGACCGCGGCATTCGCTCTGCCGCTGCTTTCTCGCGTCGATCTCGATCGTCGCCAACCCCAGGTGCTCGTGCTGGCACCGACCCGCGAACTGGCACAGCAGGTCGCGGTCTCCTTCTCCAAGTATGGCCAGAACCTCAAGGGTCTGGATATCGCCACGCTCTGCGGCGGCCAGGACTATCGTGAACAGCTGACTGCGCTCAAGCGTGGCGCGCAGGTGGTCGTCGGTACGCCCGGCCGTATCATCGACCACCTGGATCGCGGCAGCCTCAAGCTGGACGGTCTCTCCGCCCTGGTGCTGGACGAAGCCGACGAGATGCTGCGCATGGGCTTCATCGACGACGTCAAGCGCGTCGTCTCGGAGACTCCGGAAGGCTCTCAGCGCGTGTTCTTCTCTGCCACGCTGCCGACCGAGATCGAGCGCATCGTCAATCGCTACCTGGTGGACCCCGTCAAGGTCGCGATCGAATCCAAGGTCAGCACCGGCGAAAACATCGAACAGCGCGTCGTGCGTGTCGAAGGGCCGAGCAAGCTGGAAGCCCTGGCGCGCATTCTCGAAGTCGAGCCCGTCGATGCGGCGATCGTCTTCGTGCGGACGCGTGCCGCCTGCACCACGCTGGTCGAGCAGCTCACCGCACGCGGCATCAACGCCGCCGGTCTGTCGGGCGATCTCGACCAGAGCCTGCGCGAGCGCACCGTGACGCGTCTCAAGCGTGGCAAGGTGGACGTGCTGGTGGCGACCGACGTTGCGGCTCGTGGTCTCGATGTGCCGCGGATTACTCACGTGGTCAACTACGATCTGCCGCAGGATTCCGAGGCGTATATCCACCGTATCGGGCGTACCGGCCGTGCCGGTCGCGATGGCACGGCCATCACGTTCGCCGGTGGCCGCGAGACGCGCAAGGTGCGCTGGGTCGAGCAGGCCACTGGCCAGCCGATGACGGAAATGCCACTGCCGGACGAGTCCGCGATTCGCCGTCATCGCGACGACCGTTTCAGCGCTCGCCTGCGCCAGATGCTCGAAGCCGGTGCCGATCAGCAGCGCGAGCTGATCGAGAAACTGGTCGAGGAAGGCCACGATCCGGTCGATCTGGCTGCCGCGCTGGCGACGCTGGCGCGTGCCGGAGAGCCGAGCATCGGTCGTATCACCAGCGGCCCGTCGCGTCGCGACAACGGTCGCGACGGCGGTCGTGAAGGGAACCGCGAGCGCGCCCCGCGCCGCCGCGACAGCGCCCCGCGCGAAGGCATGACCCGCTATCGCGTTTCGGTCGGCCACAAGGATGGCGTCAAGCCGGGCCAGCTGGTCGGTGCATTGGCCAATGAAGGTGGCATCGAAGGGGCGCGTATCGGCCGTATCGATATCCGCAACGCCTTCTCCGTGGTCGAGCTGCCGAGCGGCCTGCCGTCCTCGATTCTGGCGAAGATGTCCCGCGCCCGCGTCGGCGGCCGTCCGCTGGAGATCTCTGAAGATCAGGGCGCGCCCGAGCGCGCTCCCCGGCGTCGCAACGACGGCGATGCGCCGGCGCGCCGTTCGCGCGCCTGATCTCGCTGCACGTCGCTGACCGCCAGAGCCGCCCACCTTATGTGGGCGGCTTTTTTTTGGCGGGTATCGGCTATCTACCGTCTGGCTGTTGCCCGGCGTCCTCGTGAATCATCGACCCTTGGCCCATCGTCGGGCAGTCTGCGCGACCTTTGTATGCAATAATCGTTATCGCTGAATCGTGGCAGTTGCCGGATTCGGTCTCTGGACAAGCGAAGCGGTGATGCCATGGCCAAAACGCTGAAGGATCAGTTGTACGACGCGCTGTTGCGGAGCATGGCCAGTGGCCATCTCGAGCCTGGGCTGGTGCTGCTGGAGGGCAATATCGCCGAGATCTTCGGCATGAGCCGTTCGCCGGTGCGCCAGACGCTCAGTCGGCTCCACGAGGAGGGGGCGATCAGCCGCTTCGAGGGCCGCGGCTTTCTGGTAGGGCAGGCGCCGCGAGAGATCGTGCGTCGTTCGTTGAGCGCGGCGGACTTTCGCGCTGCCGGCGGCCGGGCCTCGGTCAGGCGCACCGAGTCCTGGCGCGCGCTGGCCGAGCAGGTCGAGCACGATATCGTGCTCTGTTCGATGAAGGGGCGGCTCGAGCTCAACGAACTGCAGCTAGCGAAGACGCTTGATGTCAGCCGAACCATGACGCACCGCATCCTGCTACAGCTACAATCGCTCGGCGTAGTGGAGAAGATCAAGTATTCGAGCTGGAACGTCGTGCCGCTCGATGCCGATCGGCTACACCAGCTCTACGATGCGCGGCGTCAACTGGAGCCGTACATGATTGCGCGGGCCAGCGAGCGGGCCAGCGACGGCGAGATCCAGCGCTATATCGCGCGGCTCGACGATGCCTGGGCACGCTATCCGGCGGTGGAGGCCAGTCAGCTCGATGCGCTCGAGAACGATCTGCATCACGAGGCGCTCGAGTTGGGCGGCAACCCGGAGATCCTGATCATGCTGCAGCGTACTCGCCCGATCCTGCTGATCAGCAAGCACCTGCTCGGCGGCGTCGTGGCGTTACCCTCGGACGATCCCTTCTTTGCTGCCCACCGGCGTGTCTTCGAGGCGATGCTGTCACGCCAGGGGCGCCAGGCCAGCGAGGCGCTCTTCCATCATATTCACGACTCCGAATCGCTGGTGCAGGCGCGTCTCGCCAACTTTCGCGACGACGGCCAAATCGATGTGCCGGGCTATCTTCGCTGGCTCGATCGTCGGTGATGACGCCCGGGACTCGCGGCTGCCCCGGCTGTCTCGTCGGGGCGGTTCGTCACTTCGCGGGCGGGCGTCACTTCGCGGACGGTGGCAGGATGCGACCCGGTGACAGCAGGCCGCGGGGGTCGAGCAGATGCTTGAGGCCGTGCATCAGCTCGAACTCCGGTTCCGATAGGCGCTCCAGAAAAGCCGCCTGCTTGAAGCGGCCGATGCCGTGCTCGGCGCTGATGCTGCCATCGAACTCGGTGACGATCTCGAACAGTCTCTCCTCCAGCGTGTGGAGCAGCGCCGTGCAGCGGTCGGGGGTCAGATTCGCCGGCGGGAGAATATTGAAGTGCAGGTTGCCGTCGCCGATGTGACCGTAGGCGATGATGGTGGCCTCCGGCGACATGGTCCCGATCGCTTCGCTGGCACGGGCGTGAAACGCGCTTAGCGCCGAAATCGGTAGCGCGACATCGGTGCGCAGATGTTCGCCTCGATTGCGTTGGCCCTCCAGCATGGCTTCGCGAATCCGCCATAGGCGTTCGGCTTGCACGACACTGCCGGCCAGGACACCGTCGCTCAGCAGATTGGCTTCCATGCCCTGCTCGAACAGACTTTCGATCATGGCATCAAGGTCGACCGGGCCGCTGGCGGCGACCTCCATGAGCACGTAGACCGGCGAAGGCGCATCCAACGGGTCGCGGAGATCCGGCGCGGCTTCCAGCGCCAGCTCCAGGCAGGCGCGTGGCACCAGCTCGAAGGCGGTGAGCAGGTCGCAGCAGGCGCGGCGCGCGAGCGCATAGAGGCCCAGAACGGCCTCCACGTCGGGGCAGGCCAGCAGGGCACTGCGGGTCTCGCGTGCGCGCGGGAAGAGCTTCAGCACGGCGCCGGTCACGATGCCGAGCGTGCCTTCAGCGCCGATGAATAGCTGCTTGAGGTCATAGCCGGCGTTGTTCTTGTGCAGCGTCTTCATGCCGTTGTAGAGGCGCCCGTCCGGCAGCACGACCTCCAGTCCCAATACCAGTTGGCGCATCATGCCGTAGCGCAGCACGTTGAGGCCGCCGGCATTGGTCGCGACGTTGCCGCCGATCTGGCAGCTCCCCTGGGCGCCAAGCGACAGGGGGAAATCGCAATCCGCCTCGGCAGCGGCATCCTTGACCGTCTGCAGCACGCAGCCGGCGTCCACGCTGATCGAGAAGTTGATCGGGTCGATGTCGCGGATCGACGCCAGGCGTTCCAGGCTCAGCACCAGTTCGGGCGTGTCGGCGTCCGGTAGGGCGCCGCCGACCAGGCCGCTGTGTCCGCCTTGCGGCACCAGGGGCACGTCATGGCGGTGGCAGTAGCCGACCACGTCGGCGACCTGTTGCGTGGTTGCCGGGCGCGCCACGGCAAGCGGCAAGGCGCCGCGATGGCCGGGCCAGTCGACCCGATAGCGCTCCATGTCGTCGGCGGTGGTGATCAGACCGCCCTTGTCGAGCAGGGGGGCGAGGTCATCGAGTATCTTCGCGGTTGAAGGCATGGGATCTCTCTTCTTCATGGCGCCGGTGTGTCAGCGAAACCACAGCACGAGCTGCGGAAAGATCAGAAACAGGGCCAGCAGGCCGACCAGCGTGAAGTAGAAGGGCAGCAGGCTCTTGACCAGCTGTTCCATGCCGACCTTGCCGACGCCGCAGCCGACGTAGAGCACTGTGCCGACGGGCGGCGTGATCAGGCCGATACCGAGAATGAACGACATCAGGACACCGAAATAGACCGGGTCGATGCCCAGCTTGACGACCACGGGCGTCATTAGCGGCGCCAGAATCACCATGGCCGGCGTCAGGTCCATGAAGAAGCCGACCACCAGCAGGAACGCCGACAGCAACAGCAGCAGCAGGAGCTTGTCGTCGGTTACCGCGGACAGACTGACCACCAGCTGCTGAGGAATCATATTGGCGGTCAGCAGCCAGGCCAGCACGCTGGCGAAGGCCAGCAGCAGCATGACGACCCCGGTGAGCTTGCCGGTGTTGATGCACAGCTCGAAGAAGCGCTTGAGCGACAGGCTGCGATAGACCACGAAAGAGACCACGACGGCGTAGACCAGCGCAATGGCCGCGCTCTCGGTAGGGGTGAACACGCCCGACAGAATGCCGCCGACAATGATCACCGGCAGCAACAGCGCCAGCGCAGCATCCTTGAGGGCGCTGGCGAGCTCCTGCATGGAGAACGGCTGCCCGCGCCCGTTCTGTCGCGACTGCACGTAGGTCGTCACGGCCAGGCCGAGCGTGATCAGGATGCCGGGCACGATGCCGGCCAGGAACAGCTCCGAGATCGAGGTGCCGGTGACCACGCCGAACAGGATCATCGGGATCGAAGGTGGAATGATGATGCCGACCACCGACGCGGCGACCACGATCGCCGTGGCTAACGGGCCAGAGTAGCGGTGCTGCTTCATCGGTTCGATCATCATGCTGCCGACGGCCGAGGCATCGGCGACCGCGGAGCCGCTGATCCCGCCGAAGAACATCGAGGTCAGTACGGCCACCTGCCCCAGCCCACCGGCGACGAAGCCGACGAGTGCGCTGGCCAGTCTCACCAGCCGGGTGGCGATTCCGCCTTCGCTCATGACTTCGCCGACCAGGATAAAGAGTGGAATCGCCAGCAGCGGGAAGGAGTCGAGGCCATTGACCGCCTGGGCGACGATCGGCGACAGCGCATAGTCGGCCTCGAAGAAGATGAACAGGGTGATGGCGCCCAGCCCGAACGAGATCGGCAGGCCGATCACGATGCAAATCGCCAGGCCGATCAGGATGCTCGATAGAATCATGATGTCTTACCTCGCAGCAGGCCGACGAGCGCGATCGTGTTGGCGATCAGGGTGAGCCCGGCCATGACCGGCATGGCGCTGTAGAGCCAGGTCTGGGGAATGCCGAGCATGGGGGTGGCGCTGGTGTACCCCGAGATCAGATCGCGGAAACCCAGCAGGATGCAGACGCAGACGAGGTAGATGATGGCGATGGCCAGCAGCGACGCCAGCTGCTTGAGGCGCGTGGGCGCCTTGTCGCGGAAGAAGGTGACCGCGACGTGCTCGTTGCCGAGACTGCCGACGCCGGCGCCCAGCAAGACCAGCCAGATAAAGAGCACGCGGGAGAGCTCCTCGGCCCAGGTGTACGAATAGTTCAGCACGTAGCGGCCGAAGACGTTGGCCGTGACGCAGAAGACCACGCCGAGGACGAGTAGCCCGACGGCGATCTCCAGCGTCAGCTTCAACCAACCCAGCAGCCCGCGCGGGGTAGATGGCGTCACGTTCATGGCGATCTCCTGGCGATAACAGTGGCGGGGCCCGACGGCAGGAGGCCGCCAAGGATTGACGGCCTCCACGACGGCAGCCCTGGGGCGCTTACTCGGTCTGGACGGCGTTACGAATGCTGTCGATCAGCTCGCCGCCGATCTTGTCGCGCCAGTTGTCGTAGACCGGCTCCAGCGTCTCCTGGAACACCTGCACCTGTTCCGGCGTCAGCTCGGTCACTTCCATGCCCTCGCTGGCGAGATCCGCCTTGATCTGATCATTGAGGGAGCGGCTGACGTGGCGTTCGTACTCGCCCATCTGGGTTGCCGCCTCGCGCAGGAGCTGCTGGTAGGATTCCGGCAGACGATTCCAGAAGCGTTCGGAAACCAGGGTGATAAACGGTGTGTAGACGTGATTGGTTTCGGTGGCGTACTGCTGCACCTCGTTGAACTTGGAAGACTGGATCGTGATCCAGGGGTTCTCCTGGCCGTCGACCACGTGCTGCTCCAGCGCCGTGAACAGCTCGGCAAAAGACATCGGCGTCGGGTTGGCGCCGAGCGTACGCCAGATATCGAGATGGATCGGGTTCTGCATGGTCCGGATCTTCAGGCCCTCGAGATCGGACGGTTGAGTCACCGGACGGTTGCTGTTGGTCAGCTGTCGGTAGCCATTCTCCGACCAGCCGATGGCCACCAACCCTTGCGTGGAGGCTTCTTCCAGCATGCGCTGCCCGATCTCGCCATCCAGCACCTCATCGGCGACCTCCGGCTCGGGAAACAGGAACGGCAGATCGAAGACCGCGAACTGCGGAAACATGCTGACCATCGGCGAGGTGGAGGGCGAGGTCATCTCCAGCGTTCCCGCCTGTAGCGCGCTGACCGATTGCAGATCGTCGCCGAGCTGGGCGCTATGGAACATCTGGACGTTGATATGGCCGTCGCTGCGCTGCTCGACGATCTGCTTGAAATACTCGAGACCGCGATACTGGGCGCTGGACTGTGTCAGGCCAATGTTGAACTTCAGGCTGTAGTCGCTGCCGTCACCCTGGACGACATCGCCGGTCACATCAGGGAACGGCGGCATCTCCGTTGCCGCCTGGGCGGTGAGGCTACCCAGCCCGAGTGCCGCGGCCGTGAGCAACGAGGCGACGGAACGGCACAGCGGCAGGGCACGGGATTGCGTAGGAACTGTCTTCATCTTCGGCTCCAGGACGTTTGGCGCGGTGGGCGGCAGTGACGTCGTTCGTGTGAGTGGCGTTGCAGGCGTAAGGCGTGGCGTGGGTGTGGAAAGGTGGCTCCGGGCGCGTCACGTCATGACGGTTTGTCCGACGGGTCGCGCCAGGCACTACCGTCGGGGAACTGATGTGCCGCCAGCGATGCCGGTTTCATGGTGGCGCTGTAGCCGGGCGCCTCCGGCAACTGATAACGGCCGCGTTGGATGCGCACCGGGTCGACGAAGTGTTCGTGCAGGTGGTCGACGTACTCGAGGACACGTCCCTCGAGCGAGCCGGACACCGCGATGTAGTCGAACATCGAGATATGCTGCGTGTACTCGCAGAGTCCGACCCCGCCGCCGTGCGGACACACGGGGATGTCGTGCTTGGCGGCGAGCAGCAGCACGACAATGACTTCGTTGAGCCCGCCGAGCCGCGCAGCGTCGAGCTGACAGACATCCAGTGCCTCCGCCTGAAACAGCTGCTTGAACATGATGCGGTTATGGCAGTGTTCGCCGGTGGCGACGCGGATCGGGCCGAGACGATGACGGATCTCGGCGTGGCCGAGAATGTCATCGGGGCTGGTCGGCTCCTCGATCCAGTACGGGTTGAACTCGGCGAGACGGCGCATGTTGGCGACCGCTTCGTCGACGTCCCACATCTGGTTGGCGTCCATCATCAGCACGCGCGATTCGCCGATCTCCTCGCGCAGGATGCGCGCCCGGCGTCGGTCCTCCTCGATATCGCCGCCGACCTTCTGCTTGAACTGCTCCCAGCCCTGGGCCAGAGACTCGCGGCAAAGATCACGCATTTTCGCTTCGGAGTAGCCGAGCCATCCGGCGGACGTGGTGTATCCCGGGTAGCCGTGCTCGCGCAGCCACGCCTCGCGCTCGGCCTTGCCGTCCTGCCGACGCTTCAGCAGGCCGATGGCCTCTTCCGGCGTCAGCGCGTCGGTCACGAAGCGGAAATCGAGACAGCGCACCAATGCCTCCGGTGTCATGTCGGCAAGCAGCTGCCAGAGCGGTTTTCCTTCCTGCTTGGCCCACAGGTCCCAGACAGCGTTGACGAGCGCGGCACTGGCCAGATGGATGACGCCTTTTTCCGGCCCCAGCCAGCGCAACTGACTGTCACCGCTGGTCAGGTCGCGCCAGAAGCACCCCATGTCGGCGGTGATCTCGTCAAGCTCGCGCCCCTCGAGGCGCTGACCCAGCGCCTCGACGGCGGCCACGCAGAGGTCGTTGCCGCGCCCGATGGTGAAGGTCAGACCATGCCCGCTGAGCGCGTCGCCAGCGTCGGTGTGCAGGATGACGTAGGTTGCCGAGTAGTCCGGTGCGGCGTTCATGGCGTCGGAGCCATCGAGCTGACGCGAGGTGGGAAAGCGAATGTCGCGAACCTCGATGTGGGCGATCCTGGGCATGCTGGCCGGGTCCTTGTGGCAATGGGCGAGAATGTCAGTTGGAGAAACACTCTTTATTTCCCGAAATTCGGCCTGTTTCGGAGATAAAACTTTAGTAATAGGCCGTGATTTTATTTCGAGGATAAGCAGTTTTTTCCTGCCACACAGGCTAATGAGATCGCCGCATTCAGGGCCAATCGTTTTTTTTGCACCCTGACTAACCTGGGGTTATTGTTTTTGACCAAAGGCCTATTTTGCGTGGTGATTTCAGGGAAATGATCTCCAACGAAAGTCGAGTTCATGTCAAAAGCTGGCTACGAATCAAGCATCTCGTCTTGTTGGTCATGCTGGACGAAAGTCGCAACCTGCATAGCACCTCGCGGCACATGAACATGAGTCAGCCCGCCGCCAGCAAGATGCTCAAGGACATCGAGACATTCTTTGGCATGACGCTGTTTCGCCGCTTGCCACGGCGGATGGAAACCACCGATGCCGGGCGACTGCTGGTGCGCTATGCGCGCAGCATTCTCAACGACACGGATCGGCTGATCGATGACCTGGTCTCGCTGCGCGAGGGCGGTTACGGCAAGTTGGCAATCGGTGCCGTACCCGGCGCCGCGCCGCTGCTGCTGCCGTGGGCCATTACCGCCATCAAGGCTCAGCGGCCGCATCTGGCCGTTAGCCTGGTGGAGAACTCAAGCGACCGGCTGCTGGCCGATCTGGAATACAAGCAGCTTGATGTGGTGATCGGGCGGTTTACCGATCCGGCGCAGCGACATCTGTTTCACTTTCTGCCGCTGCAGGCGGAGCCGGTCTCGGTCGTCGTCAGGGTCGGGCATCCGCTGTGCGACGCGGTGCCGGGGCTGGGCGAGGTGATACGCTGGCCGTGGGTTCTGCATCCGATGAGAAGCCCGATGCGCGGGCTCTTCGAGGTGGCGCTGGCTGAGGCCGGCGTACCGTCGCCACGCAATGTGGTGGAGACCACCTCCACACAGACCACGCTGCAGATGGTGAGTGCTTCCGATGCCATCGCGCTGCTGCCGACGTCGGTGCTGAAAACGGCCGTGTCGGCGGGCAAGTTCACGGCACTACCGCTGACGATCGGCGAACCGCTCGGCTATTACGGCGTGCTCACGCGCAAGCACGAAGAATCCTCGGAGCAGGTCCAGGCATTCATTGAGCGTTTGCTGCACAGCGAGTCTTGAGCGTCGGATCGGTCGGAAGGGCGACCCGGCGGACTCACACCGCCGGTGTCGGGGAGTGTCTTTCAGGTAGGGCGCCGTGCGAGATGTTCGATAAGCGCGCGAATGCCGAAGGTCCAGGGCGGCAGGCGGTCGCTGCGGTCGACCACGTTGGTCAGGCGGCCGAGTCGTGGCGTGCTGATACTGACCCGGTCATCGATGTGGTGGGTGAAGCCTTGGCCCTCGCCATCGCGATCCTGAATCGGCGAGAACATCGTGCCGAGAAACAGCATGAAGCCGTCCGGGTACTGATGGTGCGCGCCCCAGGTCTGGGAGACCAGGTCGAGCGGATCGCGGCTGATCTCGCGCATGTCACTTTCGCCCTCGAGTATAAAACCGTCGTCGGCGCCCTCGATACGCATCGAGACCTTGGCCGTGCGCACGTCGTCAAGGCTGAAGTCGTCGTCGAACAGGCGGATGAAGGGACCGATCGCGCAGGAGGCATTGTTGTCCTTGGCCTTGCCCAGCAGGAGGGCGCTACGGCCCTCGATATCGCGCAGATTGACGTCATTGCCTAGCGTGGCCCCGCGAGCCTGGCCGGCGGCGTCCACGGCGAGCACGATTTCCGGCTCCGGATTGTTCCATTGGGAGGCCGGGTGCAGGCCGACGCGGGCACCGTGGCCGACCGCCGAGAGCGGCTGCGCCTTGGAGAACACCTCGGCGTCGGGGCCGATGCCCACTTCCATGTACTGCGACCAGCCACCACGCGCCTGTAGCTCCGCCTTGAGCGCCATGGCCTCCGACGAACCGGGCTGGATGCGCGACAGGTCGCCGCCGATCAGGGTCTGAATCTCCTCCCGCAGGGTCTGTGCGCGGTGCGGGTCACCGCCGGCCTGCTCCTCGATCACCCGCTCGAGCAGGCTGACGGCGAAGGTCACGCCACACGCCTTAATCGCCTGGACATCGCAAGGGGCGAGCAGGAAGGGCGCGACCGGCGCCGTCTGTCGGCCGTTGGCCAGTACGGCCTCAAGGCTACCGATTTCCGGCGCGGGGGCCTCCTGCACCAGCCAGGCGGCGTCCGGGCGTTCCAGCAGGTCGGCCATGGTGGCCACCTGCGCCGACAGGTCGACCAGCGCATGACCCCGCAGGGCGACAACCGCGGGGCCGGGAGCCTGGCCTTCGCGGGCTAGCCAGACTCTGCCGACGAGCAGGGCTCGCGCGGCGTCGACGGGTAGGCAATCGAGATCATCGGTTGGCGTCATGGACAACGAACTCCGAAGGAAGGAAAAAGAGCGTCGGCAGGCTGCCGAGAGCATGACGACGCGGTATGCGGTTCACTCGATTCGAGATTCAGGGAAAGGTCTCGATCGAAAGGGGGCTAGCCGAAGGGCGTCTTGCCGGCCAGCGAGGAGCCGGCGAGGGCCTCTTGCAGGCTCGCGACCACGTCATCCGGCAGCGCGAGTCCGCTGGCGAGCGCGTCGTCGCGGCGCTTCAAGCCCGACTGGCCGGGCAGGCGTACCGGCCGTGCCGGATCTCGCGGCTTGGCATCCAGGCATCGCCGGGCGACAAAATCGGTCTCGTCGAGGAACGCCTCGGTGCCGCCAAACTTGGCCGGGTCGATCACCATCACCATGACCGATGCGCCCCATCCCTCAGGGGCATCCTTGCGACCAAAGCCCGACAGCGCCGACGTCAGCGCCTCCACCATCAGGCCCAGCGCAAACCCCTTGTGGCCGAAGGCCAGTCCGCCCAGTGGCAGAATGCTGCCCGGCGGCTCGGCGAAGTAATCGGCCGGATCATCGCTAACGTCGCCCGTACCGGAGAGAATCGCCGGATGCGCGAGTTTGTCGCCGGCGGCATGGGCCTTGCCGACCGTGCCATTGGTAAGGGTCGACATGCTGACGTCGATCAGCTGCGGCTGTTCGCGACCGGGAATACCGATCGCCAGGGGGTTGGGTGTATAGACGCGGTCCAGGCCGCCGAACGGGGCTACCGAGGCGACCGCCGGGTCGGAACTCAGGATCATCGGCACCAGGTTGGCGTCGACCAGCGGCTGCAGATAGGCGGCCAGGCAGGCGATATGATGCGAGCGCTTCACGCAGACCATGCCGATGCCATAGTGCTTGGCGGCCTCGCGACCGTGATCCAACGCCCGCTGCACCACGTAGGGCCCCAGCAGATAGTGGCCGTCGAACAGCGCCGCCACCGGGCTGTTGCGGTGAATCTCGAGGAGCGCGTCGTCGCCCTTGGCATGGCCCGCGCGCAGGTCCTTGAGATAGCCGTTGGCGAGTTTGACGCCGTGGGTATGGTGGCCGAGCAGGTCGCCCTCGACCAGGATGCGGGCCGTGGTCTCGGCAACCGTGGGCGTGGCGCCGTTCTCGGTAAAGAGCGTCGTCAATGTCTCGCGTAGCGTGGCGGCATCAAAGTGTGTCATGGGGACCTCGGTGTCTGTTGGGGGGCGGGCCGACCGCGCAGGCGACGCATCAGCCGCAGCAGCAATGGCAGGAACCAGATCAGGATGACCAGCGCGCCCAGCGCGGCGCTGATCGGGCGCTCGAAGAAGGCGAGCAGGTCACCGTTCGACTTGAGCATCGAGCTCATGAAGCTGTTCTCCAGCGTACCGCCGAGCACCAGGCCGAGGATGGCCGGTGCCATCGGGAAGTCGTTGCGGGCGAGCACGAACGCGACCAGGCCGATGACCAGCATGATCCAGATATCGGTGACCGAGTTGTTGATCGCGAACGCGCCGACGATGCAGAAGCTCAGGATCACCGGCATCAGCATCTTGCGCGGGGTGAGGATGAAGACCTTCGAGGCGCGGATTGCCAGATAGCCGAGCGGCAGCATGATGAGGTTGGCGACGAAGAAGACCGTGAACAGGGCATAGACCTGACCGCCGCCCTCCATGAAGATCGTCGGTCCCGGATTCATGCCCTTCATGTACAGCACGCCGATCACGATGGCAGTGATGGTGTCGCCCGGAATCCCGAACACCAGCGCCGGCACCCAGGCGCCGCTGATACCGGAATTGTTGGCCGAGCTGGCATCGACGATGCCCTCGATGTGGCCGCTGCCGTACTTCTCCTTGTGTTTCGAACGGCTCTTGCCCAGGGCATAGGCGATCCAGGCGGCGATGTCCGCGCCGGCACCAGGCAGGGCACCGATCAGTGTGCCCAGCGAACTGCCACGCAGCACGTTGCGCCAATAGTGGCGCAGGTGGCCGGGTACGCTGGCGAAAACGCTGTCGCGGGCCGTGACCGGCACCTGGCGCGACTCGTTCTTCGTGCCGTAGAACATCATGATTTCGTTGAGCGCGAACATGCCGATCATTACCGGAATGAAATTGATGCCGGCCATCAGATCAGGGATGCCGAAGGTGAAGCGCGGGGCGCCGCTCATCATGTCCAGCCCCACGGTCGACAGCAGCAGGCCGACGGTCAACGACAGGAAGGCCTTGAGGCGCGAACCGATGGCGATGAAGATCGAGCTGCTGAGCCCCAGCAGGGCCAGCCAAAAGTACTCGAACGAGCTGAAATTGAGCGCGATCTCGGCCAGCGATGGCGAGACCAGCACCAGCACGAGGGTGCCGAAGAGGCCGCCGATCACCGAACAGATCAGGTTGGTGCCCAGCGTTTCCCGGGCGCGGCCAAGTTGTGCCAGGCGGTGTGACTCGCCGACATACGCGGCGGAGGCTGGCGTACCGGGAATATTGAGATAGGTGCCGGGGATATCACCGGCGAAGATCGCCATCGCCGAAGTGGCGACGATCGCTGCGATCGCTGGCGTCGAATCCATGTAGAAGGTGATCGGTACCAGCAGGGCGACCGCCATGGTGGCGGTCAGCCCCGGGATGGCGCCGACAAAGAGGCCGAACACGGCGGCAGCGAGGATGACCAGTAAGGTCTGGGCATTGAAGACCATCCCCAGACCCTGCAGAAACGGTTCCATGGGCAATCACCAGGCAAGGAGGCTTGGGGGAAGGAGGGTGCCTTCCGGCAGGGGAATCAGCAGGTAGCGCGAGAACAGCAGATAGATCACGACGGCGATGACGATCGATACCAGTAGTGCCAGCCACAGTTTCGCCCCGCGGATCAGCATCAGCAGCAGCATGCCGAGCGCCATGCAGAGCGGTGCGCCGAGGGTATCGCTGGCCAGAATGTAGAAGACGATCAGCGCACAGGGCACCAGTGAGATCGCCAGGCCGCGATAGTCGTAGGCCGAGAGGGCACCGCCAGCGCTACGCCAGGCCGTTTTCACCGATGCCAGCCTCGTCAGGGCCAGTATCGCGCCGCCCAGCACCATGCCGGCGCCGATCAATGACGGAAACAGTGAAGGGCCGAACTGCAAGGTGGGCATCGTGGGGTAGGTGCGGGCGACGGCAATCACCACGCCGCCGCCGATCACGAATGCCAGCCCGAGCAGGAAATCTCTCATCGGGTTTCTCCTGTCGGTGCCTGGCGTTACTTGGCCAGACCGACCTGGTCGACGATCTCGCCGAAGCGCTCATCCTGCTCGGCCATGAAGGTGCCGAAAGCCTCGGCGCCGCGCCATTCGGTGCCAAAGCCCTGCCGGGACATGAAGTCCTGATAGGTATCGCTCTCGTAGGCCGCTTCGATGGCGCTTTCCAGCGTTTCGACGATGGCCGGGTCCATCCCTTTCGGACCGGCGATGCCACGCCATTCGCCGATGGTGTAGTCGCTGCCGATCGCTTCATTCAGCGTGGGCACGTCGGGAAAGCTGTCGAGCCGATCCGGGGCCATGATGGCCAGACTCTGCACCTTGCCGGCATCGATCATCGAGCGACCTTCGGGTACCGAACTCGGCACGATATCGATGCTGCCCGCGGCCATCTCGGTCATGGCTGGCGCCGCGCCCTGGCTCGGAATCCACGACACGCGCTGCGGTTCCATGCCCTGATCGAGCAGGAAGCCGGCAAACGCCAGGTGCCAGACGCCGCCCTGGCCGGTGCCGGAAGCGTTGTAGGTGCCCGCCGGCTCTTCGCGAATCTGCTCGACCAGCGACTCGACCGAACTGAACGGGCCATCGGCGGCCACCTGTATGCCCGCGTAGTCGTAGTTGATCTGGGCGATCGGGGTGTAGTCCTCGTAGGTCAGCTGGGTCAGCCCCTGCCAGTGCATCATGTTGATCTCGCCCGTGATCAGGCCAAGCGTGTAACCGTCCGGCTTGGCCATCGCCATCGCGGTATGACCCACCACGCCGCTACCACCGGTGCGGTTGACCACGTTGACGGTTTGGCCCAGCTCTTCCTCCAGGGCTGCGGCGATGGTGCGAGCCGTGGCATCGGTGCCGCCGCCGGCTGCCCAGGGCACGATCAGCGTGATCGGTTTTTCCGGATAGTCGGCCAGCGCCGGTAGCGGCAACAGCAGTGTCAGGCCCAGCAGACCGGCGAGATGTCGGCGTGGTATCGAAAACGTCATGGCGTATCTCCAGAGCAATGAGTCGGGTGCGATCCGGCTTTTCTTGTCTTGCTTCCGCTCCCTGAAGCTATGTTTTATGACCATTGAGTGCAATATTCGTATTGTCTAGACATTGGTCTAGTCTGTGCTGGATTTTCGCGATTAATGGCGCGAAATATGATGGTTTAAACCGCAAATTAATGACGGTTAATATCATCGATATCAGCAACTTCAGGTTTCGCTTGCCTTAAATTTCGCGATTTCCGACCACGTCTTCTTTGTCAGCCTACGCCGCTTCTCGAAGCACGTATTTGCGCCAAAAGTCTATGTTGTACTTATTGGTCATATGTTCAACATAGGTGATGGCGTTTAATGGAGCGCGCTGCCGGTGATCGCGCCGCCAGGTCGTGCCCTTGGCCCGTTTCGATACGCGAGCGGACGATAACGCGCCGAGCGATCGATACCGGTAGCGAACTTTTACAACGATATTCCTAGCGAGAGGTGGGGGATGAACGCCATGACACGCACGACCGGAATCGCCGCCGCGACGGCAGCCTGCGCACTGATGCTAGCCACGCTCAGTGCACAGGCTGCCGAGTACGAATGGACCTTTCAGGCGTCCGAGACCTCGGGCGAGCCGAGCTTCAAGATCAAGCAGGCGTGGCTCGAACGTATCGAGACCATGACTGGCGGGCGTGTCTCGATCGAGCTGCTGCCGATCAATGCCGTCGTCGGCCCCACGGAAACGCTGCAGGCGGTTTCATCCGGCATCCTGCAGGGACATATGACCGATCCGAGCTACTTTTCGGGCCAGAATCCTGCCTACGGCATGATGGGCAATCTCGTTGGTGCCTGGAGTGATCCCTACGACTTTCTCGAGTACATGAATCAGGGCGGTGGGGAGGCGATCTACAACGAGATCACCGAACCCTACGGTGCCCACCTGATCGCCGCCGGGACGTTCCCGCTGGAGTCGATTCCCTCGACGCGCGAGATCGACTCGATGGAGGACTTTCAGGGGCTCAAGATCCGCGCGCCGCAGGGCATGGTCTACAACATCTTCGAACGGCTGGGTGCCTCCCCGGTCAACCTGCCGGGCTCGGAAGTCTATACCGCGCTGGAAAAGGGCGTGATCGACGCGGCCGACTCCACCGTGCTTTCCAACAACGATGCCATGGGCCTGCACGCCTTCGCCCCGTATCCGCTCTATCCCGGCTTCCATTCGATGCCGATGATCGCGATCTCGCTCAACAAGCAGATCTGGGACGGCCTGCCGGAAGATCTCAAGAGCATCCTCGAGACCGGCTTCGATGCCATGGCTTACGACCTGGTGGCGCGTCTGAAGGTCCAGGATCTCGAGACCTTGGCCAAGCTGCAGGCAGACCCGGACGTGCATCCGATCGACCTCTCGCCCGAGGAGCGCAAGCGCTTCCGTGAAGCGGCGCGTCAGGAGTGGCAGGAGTGGGCCGGTCGCAACGCCCAGACGCAGCAGGTCTACGACTCCGCGGTCGCGTTTCTGCAATCGCGCGGCCTGCTGGACGCCGGCGAATGATCGAGGCGCCCGGCCTCAGGTCGGGCGAGCGTGAACCGTACTGGAGATCCGGCCAGCGGCACCGGCACTCGAACCGCTCGGTGCCGAATTGGCTCACAAAATCGCAGTGAAAACCCGATACAGAGAAAGGAGAGAGGCATGCGCCTGATTCAATGCCTGAACGACGACAGGCTGACCGTCGCCCGTGTCGTGAGCGATACCGAAGTCCAGGTCGTCGAAGGCGACGAGGGCGTCTATGGCCTGGCCAGACGTGCCATCGCCGAGGGCACATCGTTAACGGCCGTTGTCGAGGCGGCGCTGACCGAGACGCGTCTCGATTACGCGCAGCTCGTCGAAGAACGCCGCCTGCTACCGCCGATGACGCATCCCGATCCCGCGCACTGTCTGGTCACCGGCACCGGGCTGACGCACCTCGGCAGCGCCGATACGCGATCTGCCATGCATGCCACCGACAAGATCGACGAGAGCGAGTTGACCGATTCGATGCGCATGTTCCGCATGGGCGTGGAAGCCGGCAAGCCGAAGGCGGGCGAGGTCGGGCCACAGCCGGAATGGTTCTACAAGGGGGACGGCGACTGCGTGGTCGCGCCGGAAACCGAGATCCCGTCTCCAACCTTTGCGCAGGACGCCGGCGAAGAGCCGGAGCTGGCCGGGCTCTACGTGATCGGCGGAGACGGCACGCCGTGGCGGGTCGGTTACGCGATCGGCAACGAGTTTTCCGACCACGTTACCGAACGCTTCAACTACCTGTGGCTGGCGCACTCCAAACTGCGCGCCTGCAGCTTCGGGCCGGAACTGTTCGTCGGCGAGCTGCCCGCGAACCTCGAAGGTACCAGTCGAATCGTGCGCGATGGCCGTACGTTGTGGGAGAAGCCGTTCCTGACCGGCGAGGCCAACATGGCACATAGCCTGGCGAACCTCGAGCATCACCACTTCAAGTACCGCAACTTTCGTCGCCCCGGTGATGTGCACGTCCATTTCTTCGGCACCGCCACCCTGAGTTTCGCCGACAAGATCGTCGTCGAACCGGGCGACCGCTACGAGATCGACCTGCCAGCGTTGGGGCGGCCGCTGCGCAACCCGCTGGGGAGCGAGTCGGACTTCGGCTATTCGGCGGCCACGGCGCTCTAGAGCGGCGCTGTCGCCCATCTGGCCCCCGTATTCGACGACGACACGTGAAAGCAATCCGGAAGCGCATCATGAGCGATCATCCCCGCGTCACGCCCGAGCGCCTGCGCTCGCGCTGGTGGTTCGACAATCCCGAGCATGCCGGCACCACGGCGCTCTGCCTCGAGCGCTACATGAACTACGGCATCACGCTAGAGGAGCTCTCTTCCGGCAAGCCGATCATCGGTATCGCCCAGTCCGGCTCGGATCTGACGCCGTGCAACCGGCATCACCTCGACCTGGTCGAACGGACCAAGGCGGGGATTCGTGCCGCCGGTGGCGTGCCTTTCGAATTTCCGCTGCACCCGATCCACGAGAACGTGCGCCGGCCGACGGCCGCACTGGATCGCAATCTGGCCTATCTGGGCCTGGTCGAGGTGCTGCACGGCTATCCGCTCGACGGCGTCGTGTTGACCACCGGCTGCGACAAGACCACACCGGCGTGTCTGATGGCCGCCGCGACGGCGGATATTCCCGCGATCGTGCTCTCCGGCGGGCCGATGCTCAACGGTTGGCGCGGCAAGGAGCGGGTCGGCTCCGGCACTATCGTCTGGGAGCTGCGCAAGCGCCTGGCCACCGGCGAGATCGACTACCCCACCTTCCTGGCACGGATCGCCGATTCGGCGCCCTCGGTGGGGCACTGCAACACCATGGGCACGGCCTCGACGATGAATTCGATGGCCGAAGCATTGGGCATGAGCCTGCCCGGCTCGGCGATGATTCCGGCGCCCTACAAGGAGCGACCGATGGTCGCCTACGCCACCGGTGCGCGCATCGTCGAGATGGTCTGGGAAGATATTCGTCCGAGCCGCATTTTGACCCGGGAAGCGTTCGAGAACGCGGTCGTCGTCTGCTCCGCCCTGGGTGGCTCGAGCAATGCGCCGGTGCATATCAATGCGATCGCGCGCCACGCCGGCATCGAACTCACCAACGACGACTGGCAGCGCCTTGGCCACGACATTCCGCTGCTGGCCAACGTGATGCCGGCGGGTGCCTATCTCGGCGAGGAGTTTTTCCGTGCCGGCGGTGTCCCGGCAGTGGTCCATGAACTGCTGGCGGCCGGACGACTTCACGGCGATGCGCTGACCGTCAACGGACGCTCGCTGCAGGACAACTGCTTTGGCCGGGAAACCCAGGATGACGACGTCATTCGCCGCTATGCCGACCCGCTGGTCGAGTCGGCGGGTTTTCTCAACCTGAAGGGTAACCTGTTCGATTCAGCGCTGATGAAGACCAGCGTGATCTCGGAGGATTTCCGACGTCGCTATCTCTCCAATCCGGATGATCCGGAGGCGTTCGAAGGCAAGGTTGCCGTGTTCGATGGTTCGGAGGATTACCACGCTCGCATCGACGATCCAGCGCTCGAGATCGACGAGAACACGATTCTGGTCATGCGTGGCGCCGGGCCGGTGGGGCATCCGGGCGGGGCGGAAGTGGTCAATATGCAGCCGCCGGAGGCGCTGCTCAAACGCGGCATCGAGTCACTGCCGTGTCTGGGTGACGGGCGTCAGTCGGGCACTTCCGGTTCGCCGTCGATCCTCAACGCCTCGCCGGAAGCAGCAACCGGCGGCACACTGGCGCTGCTCGAGACCGGCGATCGTCTTCGTATCGATCTCAAACGCGGCGAAGCCAAACTGCTGATCGATGACGAGGAACTGGCGGCAAGACGCGCCAAGCTCGAAGCCAACGGGGGCTATCCCTACCGCGATCACCAGACACCGTGGCAGGAGATTCAGCGCTTGATGGTCGAACAGCTGGACCGCGGCATGACGCTGGCGCCGGCGACCAAGTACCGTGCCATCGCCTGGGATCTGCCGCGGGACAATCACTGAGCCACGAGAACGCCGTCACCAAAGCCCAAGGGCGGCATCAGGCGCCTGGGACAGCATAACGGCGTAGTTTCGGACGCCCTGGTATAGACAGCGCCGTGGCTTCGGGCGTCCTAAACGCGGCTTTGGGCGTCCTAAAAAGTCCCCGGGTAGGCGCCCCCATCAAGCAGCACGTTCTGTCCGGTCAGGTAGCCGGCCTGCTGGCTGCAGAGAAAGGCGCAGAAGGCCCCGAACTCTTCGGATGTGCCGAAGCGGCCGGCGGGTATCGCCGCCGCACGGGCTTGAGCCAAATCGTCGGCGTCTAGCCCGCGCTGGCTGGCCGCCCGTTCGATATTGCCGCGCAGGCGTTGGGTATCGAAGCTACCTGGCAGCAGATTGTTGAGGGTGACGTTGCGGCTGGCCAGGCTCGACTGGCGGGCAGTGCCGGCGACGAAGCCGGTCAGCCCGCTGCGGGCGCCGTTGGAGAGCCCGAGCACGTCGATCGGTGCCTTGACGGCGGAAGAAGTGATATTGACGATGCGGCCGAAGCCGCGTTCGGCCATGCCGTCGACGCAGGCCTGAATCAGGGCGATCGGCGTGAGCATATTGCCGTCCACGGCGGCGATCCAGTGCTCGCGTGACCAGTCGCGAAAATCGCCCGGCGGTGGCCCGCCGTTGTTGTTGACGAGAATATCGACCTGCGGCGCTGCGGCCAGCACCGCTTTCTGCACCACGGGGTCGCCGATATCACCGGCCACCGTACGAACCTCGATCCCGGTATTCAACTCACGCAGCTCGGTGGCGACGGCGTCCAGGGACTCGGCCCGCCGCGAGTTGATGACCAGGTTGACGCCCTCTTGCGCCAGCGCTATTGCGCATCCCTTGCCCAGGCCTTGGCTGGCCGCGCAGACGACGGCCCAGCGGCCGCGAATTCCCAGATCCATGACGCTCTCCTTGGTGGATGTTCGTATCGCCTTGGTCGATATTCGTGTCGCCTTGGTCGATGATCGTCTAGCCTCGCCGGCGCCTGGGGTCAGCCGCGTGCCGTTTCCGGTATCTCGCCCAATAGCGTTTCCGGCATCTCGAGGCCCAGCGCAGCGGCCGTGCCCTCGAGTACCGCGACCGAGGCGAAGAAGGCGTCTCGTGGCCGACGGGTGCGGATGCACTCCATCAGCTGCCGGTGACGCTCCAGGCTCTCTTCCGGGTCGCTGGCGCTGACATTGGATGTCTCGACCAGTAGGTGAATCGACGGCTGCAGGATATGCGAAAGCTGGGTCCAGACGATGTTGTGGGTGGCCTTGAAGATGGCGACGTGAAAGGCGACATCGTGCTCGCTGTGCAGGCGGCCGCCCGGGTCGCGCAGTTCCTGGCCCATGCCGTCGAAGGCTTCCTCGATAGCGACCAGGTCGTGTGCCGTGGCGCGTTTGGCCGCGGTCATCGCCACGTAGGGCTCGACGTCCAGGCGGAAGGCGAGAATCTCGCGCTGGATGCCGGGATTCGGCGTGGCGAAACGGGTCATCCAGGCGGTGACCTGCGGATCGAGGATGTTCCACTCGGCGTAGTCCCGCACGCGCGATCCATAGCCGGAGATGCGCTCGATGATGCCGGCATCCACCAATCGACGCAGGTCGCTGCGCACCGCCGAGCGATTGAGCGAGAACTGCTCGCACAGGTCGATCTCGCGAGGGACAAAGGCCCCCGGCGGATAGCGTCCGGCGAAGATATCACTGGCCAGTGCCTCGGCGACGCTAATGCGTTGTCGGGAATGCGGTGGCGGTGCGTCCTTCACGAAAATCGGGTCCCGGCGGTCGAAGAAAGGCGCGGCGTATGGTCAACATAGCCGCGTTCAATCTCATCTTACCCGTCTCGCCGCGTCGGTGGCGACCGTGAAAGATCGACATACGGCGATGGTCTTAGCCTTGCTTGCCTAGAACACCCAGCCGGGCAGCGTCAGTGACAGTGCCGGTACGAAGGTCACTACCAGCAACAGCGCGACGAGCAGCAGCCAGTAAGGCATGACCGCGCGAATGAAATCCGGTATCGAGACGCCGGTGATTGAACAGGTCGTAAACATGACCGTGCCCAGCGGGGGCGTCACGGTGCCGGTGGAGGCATTGAGGATGAAGATGATGCCGAAATGCACCGGATCGATGCCGAACTGTGCGGCGACCGGGGCTAACAGCGGCGAAAGCACGATCAGGATGGCGTTGCCCTCGAGGAACATCCCCAAAACCAGCAGCAGCAGATTGGCGATCAGCAGAAACGCCACGGCGCTGCCGACCTCCGACGACAGCAGCAGGGCGATCTGTTGGGGAATCTGCTCCCAGGTCAGCACGCGCGCGAAGCCCGATGCGACGGCGATGATGAAGAGCACGTTGACCGAGGCCATGAGGGACTCCCGCGTAGCGATGGCAACGCTGCCGAGTCCCATTTCTCGGTAGACGAACAGCCCCACGATCAGCGCATAGAGCACGGCCATCGCGCCCGCTTCGGTCGGCGTGAAGATACCGATACGGATACCGCCGATCACCACCACCGGCAGCAGCAGGGCGATGATTCCGGCACGGGTCACGCTGATCCACTCGTGGCGGGTCACGCGCTCGCGGCGCGGGGGCTGGTAGCCGCGACGGCGACACTGGCGCGAGACCATGATCATCAGCGCCACGGCCATCAGCACGCCGGGGACGACGCCGGCCAGGAACAGCCGGCCGATGGAGACATTGTTGACGTAGCCATAGACGATCAGCGCGATGCCGGGGGGGATGGTCGAGGTGATCAGCGACGACGAGGCGGTGATCGCGCTGGAAAAGGCCTTGGGGTAGCCGGCGCGACTCATGCTCGGCACCAGCAACTTGGCATTCATGGCGGCGTCGGCGATGTTGGAACCGGAAAGCCCGCCCATGAAGGTGCTCAGCAGGACATTGGCCTGGGCAAGCCCGCCGTGCAGGCGGCGAGTCATCAATTCGGCGAGCTTGAGCAGTTGCTCGGTGATGCCGGAGTGATTCATGAAGACACCGGCCATGATGAAGAACGGAATCGCCAGTAGCGAGATCGACTCCAGACCGCCGGCGAGGCGCTGGATCAGCATCACCATCGGTTGGTCGGCGCCAACCAGGAAATAGACCAGGCTGGAGGCGAACAGGGCGAAGGCGACCGGCGTGCCAAGGCAGAAAAGAATGAAGAGGGCGGCGAGCGCGAATCCGACAGCCATTCAGGTCACTCCTGTTGAGGTCACTCGCTGGCCTTGGCGGCGGAAGTCTCCGCGGCCGGCGGGGAGAGAGCGCGGTCGCCGTCGATCAGACGCACCAGCCCGTGATAGAGCATGATGACGGCGCTGATCGGAATAGCGACGTGAATCCAGTAATAAGGGATCTGCAGCATCGGTGTGCTGCGAAAGCGCGAGAACGGCAGCAGTTCCAGGCCCCAGACGAGCATGGCCGAGGCACACAGCATGACGATGCCGACGTTGAAAATTCGGGTGTTCCAGCGTGCCAGCCTCGGTGGCAGCCGGTCGCCAAGCAGGCCGATCAACACGTGCTCATTGCGGCGCACCAGCGCACTGGCGCCGAGGAATGTCGCCCAGACCAGCAGCAGCTGCAGTATCTCCTCGCTCCACGCGAGCGGTGAGGCAAACAGGTAGCGCATGATGACGTTGGCGATGGCGACCACGAACAGACCGAACAGCGCCAGGCTGGCGACTGCCTCATCGAGCCGCATCAGTCGGTCGAGTGTCTTGAACAGCGTTTTCTTCATGGGCAATCCTTTGACGTGGACGCGATGCCGCTGCCCCGACAGCGCGAGTCGTTGCCGCCGGGAGCGCGATAGAAGCCTGCGCGAGCGTGTCGCGCAGGCACGTCATCACGGCGTCATGATCTGGCTGACCTGCTCGTAGAGACCGTCGCTCCACTGCGGGAAGGCTGCCGGAATCTGGGCGGCGGCGCGTTCGCGAAACGGCGCGGTATCGACCTCGTTGACCTCGACACCGGCATCCTTGAGCTGCTGCAGCGAGGTTTCCGTCGCCTGTTCGACAAGCCCGCGCAGGTTATCGGCCATCTCTTCGCCGGTCTCGGTCAGGATCTGTTGCTCCGCCGGGCTCAACTGCGACCAGAACGTTTCGCCGGTCACGAACGGAGCCACCGTATGCATGTGCGCGGTCAGGTTGAGCTGTTTCACGACCTCTTGGAACTTGCCGCCGTAGAGTACCGGCAGCGGATTCTCGACGCCGTCGACCAGGCCTTGGGCCAGCGCCGGATAGACATCGCCCAGCGACATGGGGGTCGGTACGGCACCCATGGCTTCGATGGCGGCGACGTACATCGGCGAGTTCTGCACGCGTATCTTGACGCCCGCGAGATCGTCGGGCGTGGTGACCGGGTCGCGGGAAAGCAGATGGCGAACGCCGTAGACCGTATCGGGTATCACGATGTGATAGCCGGACGCCTCGACCTTGCTCTCCTGTTCAGCGAACCAGTCGGAATCGAAGACCTTGAGCTTGCTGTCGAAGTCATCGGCGAGATAGGGCGCGTCGAGCACCGCCAGGTCCGGCACCGAACTCATGAAGTTGGAGTAGGCGGTGATGGTGATCAGCGGCGAACCGAAGCGGGCCTGCTCCATCACCTCGGTCTCCCCGCCGAGCTGGCTGGCGGGAAAGGCCTTGAGTGTCAATTCGCCGTCGCTTTCTTCGGCCACGCGGTCTGCCCAGGCCTTGACGGCCACGTCGACCGGTTCACTCGGCTGGTTGCCGTAGGCGACTCGAATCTCGGTGGCGGCCTGCGCGCTGCCGGCCAGGGCGCTCAAGCTCGCCAGGGTGAGAGAGGCGGTCACTTGGATCCATCGTTGGGTTGTCATGGGCGTGCTCCTGTTTCGTCCTGATTATCGTGTGGCGTGTGAACAGCATCGATCTGTCGTTTGCGTCTCTGCCATCAGTTCGATGAGCTCGAGCCGTCGAGTGCGGCCTGGAGCGCCGGCGTGGCGCGGTCCAGCAGACGCGCTTTTTCCACCACTGGGCGCAGGCGGCGTATCAGCTTGGCGTCGTGGTTCTGGGCGATATCGGCGATGCGGTGGTCCAGATACGGGTTGGCGAAACGTTCGAGTGTCGCGGCCAGATAGGTTTCGAGCTGTGTCTGCGGCAGCTCGGCGGCCAGCGTCGGCAGCACCTCCGTCTCGAGTACCGCTGTCAGCGGGTCGCGCAGCGACGGCGTCTCCATGGCCTCACGGACCAGCGCGACGGGGTGCCCCTGCTGCTGCCAGAGATGCACCAGGAAGGTATGTGCCAGATTGAGGATGTGCAGCTTGCAGGTCGCCATCGGCGTGAGGTCGTCGACAACCTGAACGTCGGGATGAACGCACGGCACGGCCATCCCGGGGCGTTGCTCGATTGCCCATAGGGCGTAGGGTTCGGCCACGGCTCCCAAAGGGTCGAGCGGTGCCGAAACGATGCGGTCGACCAGCGTGCTGGCCCAGACGCATCGCTGTTCCAGCCAGGCGACGAAGTCGGCGGTCTCGGCTGTTTCCCCGCCGTCGCGACGGGCCATGGCGACAACCAGTGAGCGCAGCTGATCGGCGTTGCGGTCGATCAGCTCGCACGGCAGGATCGTGAGGCCATCCTTGCCGGCCGTGAAGCGCGCACGAAGCAGCCGCGTCAGCTTGCCCGGGAAGCTCGCCGGCACCGCGGCCAGACTGGAGTCATCGCCGATCTCATAGCCATTGTCCGCGGTATTGGAGACCACGATTCGCGCCCGCTCGACTACGTGTCGCTCCAGCGTGCGCCACTGCTCGTCGGCGATCAGGCAGCCGGCAATGCTGGCGATCGTTTCCTCCCGGTCGATTGTCACGCCGTCGCGCCGACCGCGAACACGCACCGGATAGCGACACTGTCGGGCCAGCGCGCGCGCCTTGCGCTTACCTTCCTCGCGCGGCGAGGTCTGGACCACCAGAATGCGCTGATCGCTGGTGCCGGCCTCGAGCGAGGCCGACACCAGTGCGTCGACGTGGGCGAGCAGAAAGCGGCCGGTGCCGAACTGGATGATCGATGCGCCCGACGGGAAGTCGGAAAGGTCAGATGTCATGGTGGCGCTCGTCATGGCGACGTTCTTCATGGCGGCGTTCTTCATAGAGAGACCCCACGTTTCCAGGGGATGAAGTCGTGTTGCGAGAGTCGCTGGGCGCATGATCGATAGCGCCCGGACGCGGTCTCGAGACACAGCATCAGCAGGTCATCGGCCAGCTCGCCGATGGCGCGCTCGCCGCGCACGATGGGGCCAGCATCGAAGTCGATGATGTCTCGCATGCGGTTCGCCAACTCGCTATTGCTGGCGATCTTGAGCACCGGCGCCACCGGGTTGCCGGTCGGCGTGCCCAGCCCGGTCGTGAAGAGGATCAGATTGGCGCCGGATCCGGCCAGGGCGGTGGTCGATTCGACATCGTTGCCGGGCGTGCAGAGCAGGCTCAGGCCCAGGCGACGCTGTGGTTCGGTGTAGTCGAGCACGTCGACGACCGGGCTATCGCCGCCTTTCTTGGCGGCCCCGGCGGATTTCATCGCATCGGTGATCAGGCCATCGCGGATATTGCCGGGCGAGGGGTTCATGGCGAAGTCGGCGCCTACCGCCTCGGCATGACGCTGATACGATTCGATCAACTGGCTGAAGCGCTCGGCGATCGCGGTCTCGGTGCAGCGGGCAATCAGCTCGTGCTCGACGCCGCAGAGCTCGGGGAATTCCGCGAGGATACCGCTGCCGCCAAGGGCTACCAGACGGTCGACGACCGCACCGACCAGCGGATTGGCCGAGATCCCCGAAAAGCCGTCCGAGCCGCCGCATTCGACGCCAAGGATGAGCTTCGACAGCGGTGCCGGCTGGCGGGTGATCCGATCGGCGGCCGCCAGACCGTCGAAGATCGAGCGCAGGGCGCCTCGTATCAGTGCCTCTTCGCTGGGCGAGGACTGTTGGTCGAAATAGTCCACCGTTTTCAGCGCGTGGGGATCGCGTTCGGCAATGGCCGACTTGAGCATGCGAATCTGCGCTTTCTGACACCCTAGGCTCAACACCGTCGCGCCGGCGACATTGGGATGACAGACATAGCCCGCGAGCAACTGACACAGCGCCTGGGCGTCGTCGTCGGTGCCGCCGCAACCGAGGGTGTGATTGAGAAAGCGCACGCCGTCGACGTTGGGGAAGCGCCGCGGGACGTCAGACGGTGCCTCGTCGCCGTCACTTGCCGGGTTATCGGTGCCATCCAGCATCTGCCGCGCCATGCGTTTGTAGTCGCGATAAGGGTCATCGCCTAGGGCATCGCTGACACACTGGCGCAGCACCTCGATATTGCGGTTCTCACAGAAGACCAGCGGAATCACCAGCCAGACGTTGGCGGTGCCAACGCTGCCATCGGGGCGGTGGAACCCTTCGAAGGTCGTCGCCTGAAAGCGCGACGTCTCCGGCGGCGTCCAGTCCTTGGTGCCAGGCATGGCTTTGTCGCCACCCGTGGCATGGGCCAGGTTGTCCGTGGTGAGGGCGCCGCCGGCGACGATCGGCTGTGTCGCTTTACCGACCACCACGCCATACATGGTGACGGTGTCGCCCGGCGCGAAGTCGACCAGCGCGAACTTGTGCTTGGCACGCACGTTATCGACCAGCGTGAACGTCTGTCGGTCGACCGCCACCTCGCGGCCGGCGGGCAGGTCGGTCAGGGCAACCGCCACGTCGTCGTCGGGGTGGATGCGCAGGGCGGCGCGTGCGAGGCCATCGGTCGCGATAGCGTCGTTGCCGGTAGGGGAGGTCGTGCCGCTCATGCGCCGGCTCCCGCGGGTTCCCCTTCGAATGTGTCTGTGCCGTCGAGTGTCACCATGGCCTTGACCACGCCGCTGGCGGGGTCGCACCACTGGGGCATCAAGGTCGGCAGGTCCGCGAGCGTGCCGCGGTGGGTGATAAGCGGGGTAGTCTGCAGTTCGCCACTTGCCATCAGCCGTGTCACCGTCTCGAAATCCTCCTTGGTGGCGTTGCGGCTGCCGAGCAGGGTGAGCTCCTTCTTGTGGAAGTCCGGGTCATTGAAGGTGATATCCGCCTTGACCACGCTCACCAGCACATAGCGACCGCCGTGACCGGCAAAGTCGAAGCCACGATTCATCGCCTCGGGATTGCCGGTGGCGTCGAAGACGACGTCGGCGAGAGCGCCATCGTTCATCGCCACAATCTCGGCGACCACGTCTTCCTCGACGGCGTGCCATACCGCATCCGCGCCGAAGGCATCGCGACACAGCGCCAGGCGTTCACGGTTGGTGTCGACCATCGCCACCCGCGCGCCGCGGCTTTTCGCCACCTGCAGCACGCCCATGCCGATCGGCCCGGCGCCGACCACGACCACCAGTTCGGCCGCGGCAACCTGGGCGCGACGAACCGCGTGGGCGCCGATCGCTTGACATTCGACCAGCGCCAGCTGATCCGGTGACAGCGCCGGTACCGGGATCAGATGCGTGGCGGGCACGTTCAGCGTCTCTGCCATGCCGCCGTCGCGATGTACGCCGATCACCTCGAGCGACTGGCAGCAGTTGGTACGGCCCTGGCGGCAGGCGCGGCACTCGCCGCAGTGCAGGTAGGGAATGACGTAGACCGACTGGCCAACAAGACCGGAGTCGACATCGTCAGCCGTGGCGACCACCTCGCCGCCGAGCTCATGCCCCAGTACCCGCGGGTAAACGAAGTAGGGCTGGTTGCCACCGAAGGCATGGATATCGGTGCCGCAGATGCCGATGCGGCGAATGGCGACGCGGGCTTCACCCGGCGCACAGTCGGGCGTCGGCCGCTCGATGAGATTCATCTCGCCGGGCTGGGAACAGACGACGACTTGCATATTGGCTTCTCCTGGGGCCGGCGTACGGCGCTATCGGTTCAAAGGCCTGACCAATTGGCGGAGGCCTCGCCCCGCCGATCCGCTTCGGCAGGGGGGCTGGATTCCGCCTGTCGCTGGGAGGTCTCCGCTTCAGCTCTCGATGCAGCGCTGCTGCTGTTCGCCGAGCCCCTCGATACCCAGGCGCATGACCTGTCCCGGCTTGAGGAAGATTTTCGGGTTCTGCCCCATGCCGACGCCCGGTGGTGTACCGGTGGAGATGACGTCGCCCGGCTGCAGGCTCATGAACTGGCTCAGGTACGAGACGAGATGGGGAACCTGGTACACCATGGTGCGCGTGGAGCCGTCCTGATAGCGCTTGCCGTCGACCTCGAGCCACATGTCCAGATCGTGCGGGTCCTCGATCTCGTCGCGGGTGACCAGCCATGGGCCGAGCGGGCCGAAGGTGTCGCAGCCCTTGCCCTTGTCCCAGGTGCCACTGCGTTCGAGCTGGAACTCGCGTTCGGAGACGTCGTTGACCACGCAGAAGCCGGCCACATGGCTCATGGCATCGGCTTCCTCGATATAGCGCCCGCCCTTGCCGATGACCACGCCCAGTTCGACTTCCCAGTCGGTCTTGGTCGAGCCGCGCGGGATCTCGATATCGTCGTCGGGGCCGCAGATGGCGCTGGTCCACTTGTTGAAGATGACCGGCTCGGCCGGCACGTCCGAGCCGGTCTCTGCGGCGTGATCGGAGTAGTTGAGGCCAATGCAGATGAACTTGCCGACGCGACCGACGCAGGGGCCGAGGCGGGTATCGGAAGCGACTGCCGGCAGGTTGGCGAGATCGACCTGGGCCAGCGCGGCGAGGTGCTCGTCCGACAGTGTCTCACCGGCGATATCGTCGATTTCACCGGAGAGGTCACGGACGACACCGTTGGCATCGACAATGCCGGGTTTTTCCTGCCCCTTGGGGCCATGGCGCAGCAGTTTCATGCGATTTCCTTTCCTGTAGCAGTAAGTGAGGGGGGATGACGCGCAATCGGCGCTCGTGATGGGGATCAGTTGGACCAGCCGCCATCGATCATCTGCACGGTCCCCGTGATAAAACCGGCGTCGTCGCTGGCCAGATGCGCGGCCAGTGCAGCGATCTCTTCTACCTTGCCGAGCCGCCCCATCGGTTGTCGGGCGACAAAATCGGCGAAGACGTCGTCGGCGGTACGCCCCTGTTGTCGCGCCTGTTCCGCGACCCGCTCGCGCAGGGAGGGGGAGTCGACGGTGCCGGGACAGATCGCGTTGCAGCGAATGCCCCGGGTCATGAAGTCGGCGGCGACGGATTTGGTCAGGCCGATGACGGCAGCCTTGGAGGTGCCGTAGGCGCAGCGGTTGACCACGCCTTTGACGCTCGAGGCGAGTGAAGACATGTTGATGATGTTGCCGCCGCTGTTGGCCAGCATGGCCGGCAGGGCGGCGCGAATGGTGTAGAACATGGCATCGACGTTGAGGCGGTGCGCAAAGGTCCACTGTGCATCGTCGCAGTCGAGAATCGACCCGGCGGGCACCGTACCGGCACAGTTGAACAGAATGTCCAGCGGCGGCAGCGATTCGATCAGCGAGGCGACGGCTGCGGCATCGGTGACATCCAGGGCATAGCACTCGGCGTCTTTCAGACCCGCCAGCTTGTCAGGGTCGACATCGGTGGCGATGACTCGAGCGCCCTCCGCCAGGAACCGCTCGGCGGAAGCGCGACCGATCCCCTGTCCGGCGGCGGTGATCAGCGCGGTCTTGTCGGCGAGTCGCATGAGCAGTCGTCTCCTGAATCGCGGCATGCTGGCAAGGCACCCCGGTTTTTGGTTCTAATGTCTAAAGGCCTGACCTTTGGTCCGAGTATTAGGCTTCGCCGTAGCGGGCCGCAAATCGCCAAACGTCTAATATCGTGACGAAATCCCATGAATTCGCCGATTTTTTCGACTTATGTCTAATCTTTGACTCGTATCAGGAGGTCGATAGATGCCGATTCAGTCCATTCGTGCCCAGCGGCTCTATCGCCAGATTGCCGATCAGTTGCTGGTCTTGATCCAGCAGGGAGAATTCCCGCCCGGTACGCTGTTGCCACCCGAGCGCGATCTGGCGCAGCAGCTCGGTGTCAGCCGTGCCTCGGTGCGGGAAGCCCTGATCGCGCTGGAAGTGGTGGGGCAGGTGGAGGTGCGTGTCGGACACGGCGTGCTGGTGCTGGAACGCGACGAAGCCGTCGGCAGCTCGGTGATGAGCGAAGCGCGTCGCAAGGCGCCGTGGTCGCTCGACCCCGAATTCGATAGTGAGATCGAGCTCGATCTGGACCAGGAAATTCCGCCGTTTTCGCTGCTGCAGGCACGGCGCTATCTGGAGCCGGAAACGGCAGCCCTGGCGGCGACCAATGCCAGTGAAGCGGATCTCGTTGCCATGCGCGCCGCCTATGCGCGTAACGTCGAGGACAATCTGCAGGGCGGGCGCAACCAGGCCGGCGACCGGCTACTGCACATTCGCATTGCCGAAGCCTCGGGTAACGCGGCCTACGCCATGACGATCAAGCATCTGCTTGGCCATCAGTACGGCATGATGTTTCGCCGGCTGCAGGAGCTGTTCATGGAAACCGACATGCCGCGCCAGTCACAGCATGATCACCAGCGCATTCTCGACGCGATCGAGCGCCGCGACCCGGATGCCGCGCGGCACGCCATGGAGGTCCACCTGGATCATGTGCTGCGGGTGTTTTTCGATGCGTGACGCCTACGGCAATGATGTGCGAAATCCCGCGGGGCGCCTCGTTCGCGTCGCTCGACAGCGGCGCTGATCCCTGCCCTGATGGCCGCGGTGGCTATCCGTGGCCGCTGCTTGGCCAGAATCGCGCCGTCAGGCGTGCGACATCAGCTTTGTCAGTGCTTTTTCCAGCCCTTCCACCAGCATCCTGCTATGCGTTGCCTGAAACACCAGCGGCGGGCGGATCTTGAGGATGTTGGCATGCGGGCCGATGGCGCCGATCAGTATGCCTTCATCACGTAAGCCATTGACGATGGCCAGTGCCATGGCGGCATCGGGTTTGCCCTTCGAGTCGATGATCTCGACGCTCGCGTAGAGTCCTGCACCGCGGACGTTGGCGAGAACGGGATAGCGTGGCACCAGCGCCGAGATGCCCTCGACGATCGCCTTGCCGGCCCGTTGGATCGAGGGCAGCAGATTCTCCTGTTCGATCACTTCGAGCACGGCCAGACCCACGGCGGCAGAGACGGTATTACCGCCGAACGTATTGAAATAGCTCGATTCGCTGCCGAAACGCTCAAGGATATGCGGCTTGACCACGGTCGCGGCCATCGGATGCCCGTTGCCCATCGGCTTGCCCAGCGTGACCAGGTCCGGGACCAGGGCGTGACGCTCGAAGCCCCACATGTGCTCACCGCTGCGGCCGTAGCCCGGTTGCACCTCGTCGGCAATGTAGAGACCGCCGGCCTCGCGGATGGCCGCTACCGCTTCCTGAAGGAAGCCGGGGGGATCGAAGAAGCCGCCGTCGCTGGTGAAGAAGGTATCGATCAACAGGGCCGCCGGCCGGATGCCGTGGCGTCGCATGTCGGCGACCGCGGCGCGCACATCGGCGGCGAAGCGCTTGCCGACCGCCGCCGGATTGGCCGGGTCGTGGATTGGCGCGGGAATCGCGCGGGCGTCGCGGTCGAGCTTGACGTAGGGGCCCATCGACGCCGATAGCGCCGCTATCGACTTGGTCATCCCGTGATAGCTGTAGTCAGTGACGATCACGCCGGTGCCGCCGGTATAGTCCTCGGCAATACGTAACGCCAGGTCGTTGGCCTCGCTACCGGTACAGGTAAACATCACCTGACTGAGCGCTTCGGGCATGGTCCCGATCAGTTTCTCGGCGAAGTCGAGCACGTTGTCGTGCAGATAGCGGGTGTGCGTGTTGAGTTCGCTCGCCTGACGCGTGAGCGCCTCGAGGACATGCGGATGGCAATGCCCGACCGACGGCACGTTGTTGTAGACGTCGAGATAGCGATTGCCATCGGCATCGAATACCCAGACGCCCTCACCGCGGACGAGATGGAGCGGGTCCTGATAGAACAGCTGATAGGCGGGGCCGAGCAGGCGTCGACGACGCTCGATCATGTCCCGCTTTGCCGCCGAGAGGGTATCGCCGGTGCTGGCGTCGAAGGCGTTGGTCTTGAGCATCGTTCTCTCCTGGGCAGGGCTGGACAGCCCTTGTGTCTCGAATCGGCGTGATGACGCGGATGATGCCTCGAGCAGCGAGACGACGACTTGACCGTGAGGCAGCGATGGCTGTGTCCGGCGGTCAACTGCCTGCCGAGGCCCTATTTCCTGTCATCCCCGGTCAAGGACGTGTGACGCCGGGTCAAGCCGGCGTGGACTTGCGCGCTCCATGCTGTGAATCGCGATGAGAAGTCGCGCCAACGTTCACGGCTGACAGGAGATTTCCATGGCTTATCCATCGACGCTCGAGACGGATTCGAGGGCGAATGCACCGCAGGCGGATGATCTCGACGACGATACGCTGACACGTCTCGCAGAGGCGGCCGTCGCGCGCTATCCGGTGCCGGTACGCGGCACGGTCAGGCTGTTGTGCCGCTCGGAGAACGCGACCTTTGTCGTCGAGAGGGTGGATGGCGTGCGCCACGCGCTGCGTCTGCATCGCGGCGGTTACCATGAACGGGAGGATATCGTCAGTGAATTGGCGTGGCTGGCGGCGCTACGCGAGGCGGGCCATCAAGTGCCCGAGCCGGTGGCCGATGCCGCCGGCGAGACGGTGCTGACCTTGCCGCTGGCTGGGTCGGCAAGCGAGACACGGGAGGTGCGTCACGCTGTGATGTTCGGCTGGATGGCGGGCGATATGCCGACCAATGCTGTCGATCCCCGGGCATTTCGGCGTCTTGGCGAAACCACCGCGCATCTGCATCGTCACAGTCGCCACTGGCAACGGCCGCCGGGGTTCCGGCGCCTGCTTTGGAATCACGACACCATGGTCGGTGAGCGCGGCCACTGGGGCGACTGGCGAGACGCGCCCAACCTGCAGACCCGCGACTGGCCGACGATTGAAACGGCGATCTCGCGGATCGGCGCCGAGCTCGAAGCCTATGGCCAGGCCCCCGAGCGCTTCGGCTTGATTCATGCCGACCTACGCCTGACCAACCTGCTGCTGGAAGGCGACGAAACCCGCGTGATCGACTTCGACGACTGCGGTTTCGGCTGGTACCTGCACGACCTCGCGGCGGCGTTGAGCTTCGAGGAACACCATCCGCGCGCCGGGGAGTGGCTGTTACAGTGGCTCGCGGGCTACCGCGAGGTGGCAACGCTCGATCCGGCCGATCTCGCCATTATCCCGGCCATGATCGCGCAGCGACGCATCCAGCTGCTCGCCTGGACCGGCTCCCATGCCCGGACACAACAGGTCGCCGACCTCGGTGCGGATTGGGCGGATCACTCGGTGCGGTTGGTGAGCCGTTATCTGGACGGCAGGCTGCCGCTCGGCGCCGACTGATACCGTGGCGCGAAGAGCGGACCCGTGGCGCGAAGAAAGAAGAGCGGACTCGTGACACGACCGGGTGCAGTCGCGTCTCTGTCCGCACCAATCCGAAGCGGTCGGGCTGTCTCGTTTTGGCAAGGCGCGATCGCGCGGCCAATCGGGCTGGCCGGCAGGCGCGTGAATTCAAACGGTGGAGGGGCAGGGAGGCTGCTGCTGGTATGAAATTTGCTGCCTGACCATGAACTCGCATCAGCGGATAGACGCTCATGAACCTATCGCTTCTCTCGGGCGGGATATCGCTTCTCCCGGACGGGACCGAGACCGCCTTCGGCGCCATGACCGGCGAGCCCACGGCGGGTAACCGGGGCGTGCTGTCCGCTGCGGCCAGCGGTCTGTGCGATTTCATCGGCCATCAGGGTGGCGATGCCGACCGGATTCTTGGCACCAGCGGGGTCGACCCGGAACTGCTCGCCCAGCCGACGCTCAGCCTCGGCCTCGACGACTACTGTCAGGTCATGGAAAACGCGGCGCGTGACTCTCGATGCGACAACTTCGGCCTCTACTATGGCCAGCAGTTCAAGCCGCAGGCACTGGGGCTGATCGGTTATATCGGGCTCTGCTCGTCGACCCTCGAGGCGGCGTTGCACAACTGGGTGGCGGCCTTCCCCTACCACCAGCACGACACGCTCATCCGGTTGGTGGAGGCCGACGACTGCTGGCGGCTGGACTATCAGGTGCGTCATGGCCGCATTCTGTGTCGGCGTCAGGATGCCGAGCTGACCATGGGGATGGCGCTCAATCTGATCCGTCACGCTGCCGGGCCGCACTGGGCGCCGCGTGCCGTCATGTTCGAGCATCCGCGCCCGGAGCAGTGGCATGACCACTGTAAATCCTTCGATTCGCCGGTCTATTTCGATCAGCCACTCAACGCGATGTTGATCCCCAAGCGCGACCTGAATCGACCGATGCCGGAGCGTGACCCGCTGCTGCTCGGGGTGATTGTCGATGCGATACGTCGGCTCGACGGACAGCGCCGGCCACAGGGGCTCATCGATCACGTGCGGGATCAGGTACGCCAGACGCTGTCGAACGAGGAACCGACGCTGGAAAGCGTCGCCCATCGCCTCGACCTGTCGAGCTGGACGCTGCAACGGCGCCTGCATCATGAGGGCGCGAGCTTCAGCGGGCTGATCGACGGCGTACGTCGTGAGATGGCCGACCACTATCTCCGCCAGCCACACCTGTCGATCTCGGAAATCGCGCTCTTGCTGGGCTTTTCGGAGGCGAGCGCGTTCTCACGTGCGTTTCGTCGCTGGCAGGGTGTCAGCCCGCGCCAGTGGCGAAGCGACAGCCAGTAGCCACTGGCGATCCCGCCTAGGCCGCGGCCGGCCAGCCGCCTTCTCGAATCACCGGACAGCCACTGACATCCCGGTTGTAGAGATAGAGCCACGCCGGGCCGAAGACGGTGCGGTGCACGGCGCGGTTGTAGTCACCCGACAACGGCGCTCGCACGCGGTAGTCCTCCAGGCGATCCAGCGCTTGCAGGCCGGCAGCATCGACACGATAGACCTCGATCTCGATGCCGCGCGACGGCTCCGCGCGAGCCCCCGGGTAGGGACCGATATCGTAAAGCGTCGCGCTGGTGATGATGTCGGGGCCAACGAACGCGGCGCCTTGCAGCCAGTGGTGATTGCGCAGCCCGCGTTTCAAGGTGCCATAGACGGCGACCAGCGAAGTGCGGCGAATGGCGAGAGCGGGAGAGTACATGGGCTGGGGGTGTCCTGTCGTGTGGGCGGGCGAGGTTAGCCGCGATGCGGAGCCCTCGCGTGTCGTTCGTGAAACGGCGGCGCGGCCTGCCGCATCAGCCGGCGAGTCTCTCGCCGAGTCGACGCATGAAGCGGTCGCCGGCCTCGAGCTCGCGGATTTCGATATATTCGTCCGGTTGGTGCGCCTGCGCGATGCTGCCCGGGCCGCAGATCACCGTCGGCAGGCCGACACGCTGAAACTGGCCACCTTCGGTGGCGTAGGCGACGCCACCGGTGTCGGTATTGGCATCGTCGAGCAGAGCCCGGCACAGCGACAGGGCGGGTGCGTTGTCCCGGTCGGCGAGAGCCGGCACCGTCTCGACCAGTTTTTCGGTCACGATCGAGACCTCCGGGGCGCGCTCGCGAAGCGTCGCCTGCAGTGCGTCGGCGTACTGCGCAAAGCGTTGGTAGACGGCCTCGAAACCGTCGTTCGGCAGGTGCCGAATCTCCCACTCGAAGTGACACTCGCGCGCCATGATGTTGATCGCGGTACCGCCCTCGATGCGCCCGACATGCAGGCTCGAGTGGGGCACGTTGAACACGTTCTCGACGGCGCCCTCGGCGACCAGCTCGGCCATGATCTCCTCGATGCGGGTAATCAGCCGAGCGGCCACGTGGATCGCCGAGACGCCCTGATTGACCTGGCTCGAGTGAGACTCGCGACCGGTCACGGTGGTACGCAGTGTGGTGATCCCTTTCTGCGCCACGACCGGCTGCATCAGCGTCGGTTCACCGATGATCACGGCGGCGGGGCGCGGTTCGTCCGCCATCAGTCGCTCGATCATCGACGGCGCACCGAGACAGCCGATCTCCTCGTCATAGGAGAAGGCCAGATAGATCGGACGCCTCAGGTCGAGCGCGCGCCACCTTGGCACCTGGGCCAGGGCGCAGGCGATAAAGCCCTTCATGTCGCAGCTGCCGCGCGCGTAGAGTCGGCCATCGCCGATGTCGGTCAGCGAGAACGGCGCGCTCGACCAGGGTTGGCCGTCGACCGGCACCACGTCCGTATGACCGGAAAGCACGACGCCGCCCTCGACCGCCGGGCCGATGCGTGCCAGCAGGTTGGCCTTGCTGCCGTCAGTATTGGCGATGCGCTGGGCCGGTACGCGGTGCTTGGCCAGATAACGCTCGACGAAGTCGATCAGCGCGAGATTCGAATGACGAGAGACAGTGTCGAAGCCGACGAGCGCTGTCAGCAGTTCACGAGTATCCATGCGGCATCCAGGCCTGAGGGTTCACAAGCGGTGTGGCTTCAGAGTAACGGCCCGTGAGCGCCGGGCCAAGCGCGAAACCGGTGACGGATCTCGATGATTCGACCGACTGCATCGAATGGCCGCAAATTATGCGTCGATGTCGCCTTGCCGGGATTTTCCAACAGCGGCTAGCCTGTGCGGGCAGGTTCGCGTTTCCGACAGTCGGGCGAAGGCCTTCAGTCTCAAGCCATAACCCGATTCTCAAGTTGTTACCCCGATTCCAGGAGTCTCACCCATGAGCAAGGTGCTGGTGCTGTACTACTCGAGCTACGGCCATGTCGAAACCATGGCGAATGCGGTCGCGGAAGGCGCCGGCAGCGTCGCCGGGACCGAGGTCGATATCCGTCGCGTGCCCGAGCTGGTACCCGAGGACGTGGCAGAGAAGTCCGGCTACAAGACCGATCAGGGCGCGCCGCTGATCGAGAGCCCGGATGTGCTCGCCGCCTACGATGCGATCATCGTCGGTACGCCGACACGCTTCGGCAACATGGCCTCCCAGATGCGCAACTTCTGGGACATGACCGGTGGCCCCTGGGCGCAGGGCAAGTTGATCGGCAAGGTCGGCAGCGCCTTCACCTCGACGGCGACTCAGCATGGCGGGCAGGAGACCACACTGACCTCGATTCACACCACGCTGCTCCATCACGGTATGGTGATCGCCGGTGTCCCGTACAGCTGCGCCGAGCTTGCCAACATGGATGAAATCACGGGTGGTACGCCCTACGGCGCTTCGACGCTGGCGGAGGCGGACGGTGCGCGCACGCCGAGCGAGAACGAGCTGGCCATCGCGCGCTTTCAGGGCAAGCATGTTGCCGAGCTGGCCGCGAAGCTCGCCAGCTGACCGCGCGGGTGGCCCGGTAGTGACGCCGCCTTGAAGGCCACCCCGGAGATGACGGCCGCTAGAAATGATGGCCGTTAGAGGTGACGGTCGTTAGAGAGGAAGGACCCGCGCCATCGGTGCGGGTCCTGGCGTTTGCCGGGCGGGCACCCGATCTCGCCGGCGATGGCCGATGACGTTTCGGCTCGCCGGCGAGAGATACGGCTTACTCGTAGACCATCTCCTCGAGTTCGCGCCCGTTGGTTTCACCGACGAAGCGGATCACGAAGATGACCGACAGTACCGCGCAGACCGCGTAAAAACCGTAGGCGCCGGTCAGGCCGATAGACGCGAGCATGATCGGGAAGGTCATGGTGATCGCGAAGTTGGCCACCCACTGGAACAGGCCTGCGATCGCCAGGCCCGAGCCGCGAACCTGGTTGGGGAACATCTCGCCGAGCATGACCCACATGACCGGCCCCCAGGAGACATTGAAGAAGAAGACATAGGTGTTGGCCGCGAGTAGTGCCAGGACGCCGTTGCCGGAGGAGAGCGCCAGGCGACCCTCGACGATCTCCGCCGTGGAGAAGGCATAGACCAGGATGGCCAGCGTGACGGCCATCCCCAGCGAGCCCGCCCAGAGCAGCGGCTTGCGGCCGATACGGTCGATCAGGCCGATGGTGATCAGGCACGCGGCAATACTCACGGCGCCACTGATGACATTGATCATCAGCGCATCGTTTTCGGAAAAGCCGACGGCCTGCCACAGTACCGCCCCGTAGTAGAACACCACGTTGATGCCGACCAGCTGCTGGAAGACCGCCAGGCCGATCCCCACCCAGACGAGTTTGAGCACCTTGCCGGTGGCCGGGTTGATCAGGTCGGAAAGACGCGGTTTGTGGCGGCTGGAGAGCGACTCGCGAATCTCTTCCAGACGCTGGCGCGTGCCGGCCTCGTCATAGACCAGTCGCAGCACGCGCTGGGCCTGGGTCGTCCGGCCGGCGCTCACCAGAAAGCGAGGGCTTTCGGGAATGAACAACAGCGCGATCAGGAAGATCCCGGCTGGCAGCATCTCCATCCAGAACATGCAGCGCCACGCCTCGAAGCCGAACCACAGTGTCGACATCGACCCGCCGGCGATATTGGCCAGGGCATAGTTGTTGAGAAACGAGCAGAACAGGCCGGCGATGATCGCGACCTGCTGGATGGTGGCCAGCCGACCGCGCAGGTGTGAAGGCGCAATTTCACTGATATAGGCCGGCGACATGACGCTGGCGGCACCGACCGCCAGCCCGCCGAGCACCCGGTAGAGCACGAACTCCAGTGAGCCACCGGCGATGCCGGAACCCCAGGCGCTGATCAGGAAGAAAACCGCCGCGATCAGCAGCAACGTGCGGCGGCCCAGCCTGTCCGCCAGGCGGCCGGCGAAGAAGGCACCGACGGCGCAGCCGAGCAGCATCGAGGCCACATTGAAGCCGGTGCCGACGCTCTGCGACTCGAAGGCCTGCTGCAGGCCGTCGACCGTGCCATTGATGACGCCGCTGTCGAAGCCGAACAGGAAGCCGCCGATGGCGGCGACGCAGCAGGTGAGCAGTACCACAAAGGGGCGCTGCGAGTTCACTTGGGTTGGCATGACGTGCTCCCTTGAAGGTGGATTATCGTTGTGGGAATCCTTGGGGGTATGACGTTGGGTTTGCGATCGTTTCTGTGAAGGCTCGGCGCCTTCGAGTTTCAAGGCGACAAGCGCGCGACGGCGCGTTATCGCCAGCCTGCATCGATCCAGTAGCTGTGACCGGTGCACAGCGCGGCGTCGTCCGCGGCCAGGAACAGCACCAACCCGGCCACGTGGTGCGGCTGCAGCCGATGCTTGAGTGCCTGGGCGTCGAGGATTTCCTGCTCGCCTTCCGGGCTGTACCACCGCTTCTGGCGCGGGGTCTCGACGTTGCCCGGCAGCACGCAGGTGACGCGGATATCGTCGCCGCCCAGTTCCCGGGCGAGGGCTCGCGTCATGCCCTCGATGCCGGCCTTGGCCGTCTCGTAGAGCGACAGGTTCTCGAGTCCCAGATGCCAGCTGATCGAGCCGAAATTGATGATCGCGCCGCCGCCGGCCTCGGCCATGCCGGGCGCCACGGCCTGGGTCGCGAACAGGAGATGGCGCAGGTTGGTATCCAGGCTGCGCGAGAAATAGTCGGTATCGATCTCTGCCAGGGAATGGCGGTCATCGTTGGCGGCATTGTTGACCAGCACGTCGACCTGGCCGATATCGGCCAGCGCCGCTTGCAGGGCGGTCACGTCGGTCAGGTCGCAGTGGTGGAAGCGCGGCAGGCCGTGACACTGCTCGACCAACGCACGCGAGGGCGCCTCGACAATGTCCAGGAAGTGCACGTCGGCTCCCTGATCGACAAAGGCTTCGACCAGTCCGGCGCCGATGCCGGAGCCGCCGCCGGTAATGACCACGCGCTTGCCTTCCAGGCTGGGGTAGCGGGCCGAGCGGCCCTTGGCGAGTGTCATGGCTTTAGTAATTTCTCTTAACTAATGGTCGCTCCAGCATGCGGCCGCCACGTGACGGTCGCCATTGACCATTGGTGTTAAGACTTTGTGCTGTTAAGGCTTTTCGATAGCCCGTCTGTCGTTGTCTCGGCCGTTGTCGTGTCGGGCCGGATTTCCGGAGCGGAGCATGGCGCCGACAGGTGGCTCTACGGTACAGGGTCGTCTGATATAGTCATCGACACCGCCACTACTCCTATTCACTACCACTATCACTACCACGAAGGTGACCGCCGCATGCCCAATGCCTTCACCCCTCAGGCCGCCGGTGATCTCAACTATCTGAAAAGCCTCAATCGCAGCACGATTCTCGCCACGGTCAGGCGTCATCCCGGCCTGTCACGGGCCGATATTGCCACGCATACCGGGCTGACCAAGGCGACCGTGGGTGGGGTGGTCCAGGTGCTGCTGGCGCGCGGCTGGCTGCGCGAGGGCGAACTACATGCGCGCGGTGGCGGCCGGCCGGGGCGGGCACTCTATCTCGATGGCAGCCGCCACTTCATGCTGGGCACCGAGGTCGGGGTGAAGGGGCTACGGCTGGTCGCCTGCAATCTGCAGGGGGATGTACTCGCCCAGCAGCAGAGCGAACAGGCGCCGACTTCGCCCGAGGCGACCGCAGCGCGGTTGGCCGGCATGCTCACCGACCTGTGCCGCTCACCGGATCTGCAGTCGCGAACCTGCCTGGGGCTAGGCGTGGCGCTGCCCGGGCCGGTGAAGCCCGATGCCCCGGTGCTGCGACTGGCGCCCAACCTTGGCTGGGTGGATGTCGAGTTTCTCGACCTGCTGCGCCAGCAGTCGCTGGAGATCGCCGGCAGCTGGCTGCTCGACAATGAAGCCAACGCCGCCGCCTTCGGCGAGTTCTACTTCTTCGACGGCACGCCGCCGGAGTCGATCGCCTATCTGTGTGCCAGCAGCGGTATCGGCTGCGGCGTGGTCAGCGGCGACAATTTTCCCTTCATCTCGCGCGGCGCGCAGGGGCTGTTCGGCGAGATCGGGCATACCGTGCTGCAGCCCGGCGGGGCGCCCTGTCACTGCGGCAATCGGGGCTGCGCGGAGACGTTGGTCAGCGGCTGGAAACTGCGTGAACAGCTGGATGTCGCGGCCGATGCCAGCCTCAGCGAGGCGCTGGCTCGGCGCGGCGATGAACCCCGGGTGAAGGCATCGCTGGCGCAGGCGGGAGAGGCGCTGGGCTGGCTGCTGCTCAATCTCCATCACACGCTCAACCCGGCCATGCTGATACTCGGCGGGTCGCTGACGCGACTCGGCGAGCCTTTGATCGCGCCGGCGCTGGCCTATTTCGAGGCGCACCAGAATGGGTTGCTGCGACAGCCGCTGTCGATTCCGGTGAAGGTCATTGGCGACAGCACCTTTACGGCGGCGCGAGGGGCCGCCGCGGAGGTCATGGCTCGCGCGGCGGTAGAACTCTAGGCTTGGTAGAACTCTAGACGTGGCATGGCGGCCGGGCCTACAGCAGGCCGATCAAGAAGGCGAAGGCGAGCATCACCAGGCTGAACAGCCACAACAGCAGGAACGAATAACGGATGTGGCGACCCATCTCGGCACCGGCCAGCCCCAGAGCCAGCCACATGGCGGGCGAGAAGGGGCTGATCATCTTGCCCACGTTGTTGCCGATCGTCATGGCGTAGATCACGCTCTCCGGGGCAATGCCCTGGGTCGAGGCGACGTGCTCGACGACCGGCAATAGCGCGAAGTAGTAGGCGTCAGTGCTGGTCAGCATGTCCAGCGGCACGCCGAAGGCACCGATCACCAGGTGCAGATAGGGCACCAGTGGCTGCGGCAGGACCTGGGCCAGATCGGTGGCGATCGACTCCAGCATGCCGGTTCCCGAGAGAATCCCGAGAAAGGCGCCGGCGGCGCTGATGATCGATGCCATCATCAGGGCGCCGGCGGCGTGTGCCTTGATGCGTTCCATCTGCTCGCTGGGTTTGGGGTAGTTGGCCAGCAGCACGACGCCGAGCGCGATCATGAAGATATAGGCCGGTGGCAGCAGCCCCGAGGCAAGCACGCCGATCGTCGCGATCGCAATTGCCAGGTTGAGCCAAAAGCGCTTTGGCAGTGCCTTGCCGTTCTCCGCGTCGGCGACGACTTCCGAGCTGTCCGGGCGGCTCGTGTCCGCCGGTAGTTTGGCGATACGGCGCTGCTCGCGTAGCCCCAGCAACGCGGCGAAGATCATCAGCAGCACGAACCCCGCGATCTGGACCGGCAACAGATCGCGCCAGAGATCGGTAGGGTTCAGGTTGGTGACGGCGGCGGCGCGCCCGATCGGCCCGGCCCAGGGCACCAGGTTCATGATGCCGATGCTGGCCGACACGATCAGCAGCAGCAGATAGGGGCTCATGCGCAGACGCTGATAAAGCGGCAGCAGCGCGGGTACCGAGATCAGAAAGGTCGAGGCGCCGGAGCCATCCAGGTGGCCGATGGTGCCGATCACACCGGTGCCCATGGTGACGGCGACGACGTTGCCGCGGGTCAGCGCGACCACGCGGTTGATCAGTGGATCGAACAGACCGACGTCCTGCAGCACGCCGAAGAAGAGAATCGCGAAGATGAACATCACCGCGACATCGGTGACATCCTGCAGCCCGCTTTCGAAGAAGCCAGCGATATCGCCGATGCCGAAGCCGGCGATGAAGGCGCCGATCAGCGGCACCATCGATAGCGCAATGATAGGTGTGACACGCTCGGTCAAAAGCAGCGCCACGATGGCAACGATGATGCCAAGGCCAATGAACGTCAGCAAAACACCCTCCATAATCAGGCGGGTTCGTGCCGAATTAGCAGCGATATCAGAACCCGAGTGAGCGGATGTTAGGGCGCGTGAAATTGACTTAGCAACTCTTACAAAATTGTAAAAATTACTGATTTGAAAGGTTTTTTACTGGTTTTTGTCATAACCATTTGGCGTGTTTTTTATCGATTGATCGTTGTATTTTCAGGCTTTTACGGGGAAGTGGAAGACGGTTGTGGGCATCCAATCCTTGCGGTTATGAAAGGATTGGATGCCGGCAAAGTGGGCATTCGATAGACCAAAGTCTAAGCGAAATGGGCGATAAAATGGATCGTCATCGGCGGTTGTCAGCGCTGAACCGTCGTCACGCTGCTGGCGCCGTTGCCGCTCGGCTCGACGCGAATCTGCAGCGGAATTCTTTCGTGCATCTCCTGCACGTGAGAGATGACGCCGACGCGCCGACCCTGCGCTTGTAGCCCGTCCAGTGCGTCCATGGCGAGTGCCAGCGACTGGGGATCGAGACTGCCGAACCCCTCGTCGATGAACAGCGATTCGATCGCCAGCTGACGCGAGGCCATCGAGGCCAGGCCTAGCGCCAGTGCCAGTGAGACCAGAAAGGTTTCACCGCCGGAGAGCGAATGGACCGAGCGCTGTTCATCCGCCATATCGCCGTCGATGACCAGAATCCCCAGATCGCTGCCGCCACGTCGCAGGCGGTAGCGCGGGGTCAACGACTTGAGGTGCTGGTTGGCGTGTAGCAACAGACGATCCAGATTGTAGGCCTGAGCGATACGCCGGAAGCGCTTGCCGTCGGCGCTGCCGATCAGCCCATTGAGGCGTTCCCAGCGGTTGACTTCCTGTCGTGCCGACTCGCGTTTGCGAGCGCCTTCCTGCTGCGCCTGCCGGCGCCGGTCATCCTCGCGCAGGTGCTGCTGGGCGACATCGCGGCGTTCCTGCAGGTCGTGGCGCTGCTGCTCGAGTTCGAGTGCTTGCTGGCGCCGGGCCTCGAGCCGCTCGGCCAGGTGCCGGCTCGTGGCATCGTCGAGTCGTGGATTGCCGATATCGGATGGCGCGTCCGGCAGCAGCGCCTGACGCTGGGCGAGCAGGGCGCGACGACGTTCGTCGCGTGTGATGCGAGCGGTGTCGCGCTCACGCGCCAGCGCGTCCAGCGTGTCGCCCAGTTCACGGATATCGGCCTCGTTCCAGGCAAGCAACTGATCGATGCGCGCGTCGCTCAGGGCCGGTTGATCCGCTCGCCAGGCCCGCCACCCGGCGTCCAACCTCTCGAACTCCTGCTGCTCTTCCTGTTGCCGCTGGCGCAGGTAAGTGAGCTGCTGCGCCTGCTGTGTCTGCGCCTGACTGGCGCTCTGCCAGCGTGTCTGAAGCGACTCGAGCTGTTGTTGCGCCTGCTGTCGGCGCTGCTCCAGCGCCGCCTGCCAGGCCGTGGCGGAAGCGTGCTCACCGAGGCACGCTCGCAACGCGGCCTCGGTGTCGTCGCGGGACCGGGCGAGCGTGGGCAGGCTGTCGTCGAGTGCCGCCAGACGCTGGCGAGACAGCGCCTGGCGTGCTTCGAGCTTACCGAGCGACAGCGCGTTGCGCTGGCGTTCGGCCTCCCGCGGGCGCTGCTGCCTCTCGATGGTATCCAGCCGCGCCAGACGCTCGCCGTGACGATCGTAGTCGCGCTGTGACTGTTCGCGTCGGGCTGCCAGCCAGGTCCGGGCGTCCTCGGCCCGAAGCAGCGCGGCGGCCTCCTCGTAGGCATCCAGTGCCCGGTCGGCGGCTTGCCGACGGGGGAGCAGCGAGGCGAGCTGCTGCTCAAGCGCCTTGAGGCCGTCTCGACAGGCGCGCCATTCGGCACCGAGCCGATGATGGCGCTCCCGTGCCGCCTCGAGCTGACGCGTCTCGGTTTCGAGCTGCTCGCGTTCCTGCGCTTCGATCGCCTCGAGCATGGCCTCGCCGGGATGCGTCGGCGGCGTGGCGTGCGGGTCGTTGAGATAGGGGTGATCCGTTCCGCCGCAGACCGGGCAGGGTTCGTCGTTGCGCAGCCACTGCCGCAGCTGCTCGACGCTGTCGCTGCGCGCGATGCGGGCGCGCTCGACCTGTTCGGTGACGTGGCGAGCTTGTGTCTCCTGTGCCGCAAGTGTCGATTTCGCTTGCTGGCCGTCGCGTTCGAGCTGGTGCAGGCGTGCGTGTTCGCTCTCCTGCTGCCGCGTGACCGAGGCTGATTCCTGCGCCAGTCGCTCGGCTTCCTGCCACGCCTGCGTCAGCGTCTGCAGAGCGCCGAGCGACGCCTGGGCCGCGTCACGGTGTCGGTTGAGATCGCTGCGCAAGGTCTCCAGTGTCGCTTTCGGCACCGCATCGGCGCTCTCCGCCAGCAGGTGTTCGAGCGCCTGGCGCTGCGCTTCCAGATCGTGATCGATGCGCTGACGTTCCTCGGTCAGCACCTCGGCCTGGCGTTGGTCGGTCTCGATACGGGCGGCCAGCTGACGCCGCTCTTCGCTCTCCTGCTCGAACTGCTGCTGCTGGCGTTCTAGGGCGGCCCCCAATCGGCGAGCCTCCTCCAGCGTCGGCTGCGCCGCCTGATAATCCGCGTCAGCGCGGTCGCGGTCTGCCTCGGCGGCTTGTCGCTGCGTGTCGAGAGTGTGCGCTTCCTGCTCACGATCGCGAAGCGTTTCCTGCGCCTGGCTCAGCTCCCGGGCCCGGTTTGCGAGGTTGCGTTCCAGCGTCCGGTGACGTTGGGCGCGCTCCCGCCAGGGGGCCAGCGATTGCAGCTGCTCGAAGGTCCGGCGATCGTCGTCGCGGTCACGACAGGCCGACTCGGCCTGCTGCAGTCCGTTCTCGGCTTCCCGCCAGGCATTGGCCATCTCGGCCTCGCGTTCCAGCTCGGCCTGCTCGCGCTGCTGCGTGGCGATGTGCGCCTGCAGCTCGGCCAAGGCCTTTTCCTCGACGCTGGCCTCCTGCTCGAGCTGCTTGCGTGTTTCCGCGTCTGCCGGTACGGCATCGGCGAGCCGCGCGTCGATTGCCTCGAGCACGCTTTTCGCGGTGCGTACGCGTTGATAAGCCGCGCGTGAAATGGCCGAGTAGTGCTGGGTATCGGTCAGTCGTTCGAGCAGCTCGCTGCGGTCGTTGTCGTCGGCCTTGAGAAAGGCCGCGAACTCGCTCTGCGCCAGCAGCACTGCTCGGGTGAACTGATCGAAGGTGAGGCCGAGCCGCTGTGGCAGGAGCTGTTTGAACTCGTTTTTCTGCGCGGTCAGCAACTGATTCGACTCGAGGTCGGTCAGCGACTGTTCGATTTTCTGCAGGCTGCCGTCGATCCTGTCGCGTGCGCGGCGTACCGACCAGCGCGCACGATAACGGCGGCCATCCCGGCCGACGAAATCGACCTCGGCGAAACCGCTGGCCGAGCCTCGCCGCAAGAGCGTTCGGGCATCGGCGGTCGTCAGCGTATCGCTGCCGATATCGGCGATCTGCGAGTCGCGTGCCGGTGCCTGGCGCAGTCTCGGCGTGTTGCCATAGAGCGCTAGGCAGAGCGCATCGAGCAGGGTGCTCTTGCCGGCACCGGTGGGCCCGGTAATCGCGAAAAGGCCCTGATCGGCCAGCGGCGGCGTGGTGAAATCGAGCTCGTGGCGTCCAGCGAGCGAGGCGAGGTTCTCGAGACGAATGGCCAGAATCTTCATGCGTCGTGCTGCTCCTCGTCTTCTTGGGTGTCCTGTACCTGTTGCAGCAGGCTGGCGAAGTCGCGCATCACCGCATCAGGCGGATTTTCACCGTACTGGGACTGCCAGGTTCGCGTGAACACCTCCTGTGGCGTCAGCGTGTCGAGATCCGCATCGGTGTGCTCGGTATCCGTGGTGTCGGCGTTGGGATAGCGGCTATGGATGCGCAATAGACGCAGGGGCTTGTCGGCAATGGCGGCTTCGATACGCGCGCGCAGGTCGGGGCGCGGCGTCTCGAGCTCGACCCGGACTTCCAGCCAGGGCCAGCGTTCGCGCGGCAGCTCGGGGTCGATCTCGAGCGTGGCGATGGTGGCTTCGACCGCCTCGAGATCGCCAGGGCCGACGCGCGTCAGCGCGACGTGACGCGGGATCGCCAGCGATTCGATGTGCTCGACCTGCGCTTCGGCCAGCGTGACTTCGAGCACCTGGTGCGGATAGTGGCTCTCGCTGAAGTCCAGCGGCAAGGGGGAGCCGCTGTAGCGGATGCGTGGTTCGCCGACCTGCTGTGGTCGATGCAGGTGCCCCAGCGCGACATAGGCGATCGCCGGCGGGAAGAGGGAGGCGGGGATCGACTCCTCGCCGCCGATGACGATAGGTCGCTCGCTCGCCTCCGATACGGCGGCGCCGGTGAGGTGGGCGTGGCTCATCGCCACGAGCGCCTGACCCGGCTGGCGGCGCGCCTCGGCGGCCGCGATCAGCTCACGGTGAACGCGGGCGATGCCGTCACGGTAGTCCGTGACGTCGCCGCCGGTCACCTCCGCCGGGCGCAGAAAGGGGAGCGCCAGGCACCAGGCTCGCACATCGCCGTGGTGATCGGGCAACGGTACCAGCAGGTGGTCGCAGTCGAGGCGGCCGTCGTCGAGCCAGTGCACTCGTCCCAGAGCATGCGTTCGCAAGCGGCGCATCAGCGGTGCCGGCAGCTCGATGCGCGAACCGCTGTCGTGGTTGCCGGCGATCATCACGATTGTCAGCTCGGGCAGTGCCGCATGGGCGCTGACGATGAAGTCGTAGAGCAGCTCCTGGGCGCGCAGCGACGGATTGACCACGTCGAAGACGTCGCCGGCGATCAGCAGCGCATCTGGCTGGCGCGCCTGAAGCGTCACCAGCAGCCAGTCGAGAAAGGCGCGATGTTCGGCGTGGCGCTCCTGACCGTGGAAGGATTGACCGAGGTGCCAGTCGGCGGTGTGGATCAGTTTCACGGCGAGGCCTGTTGCAGCTGACGACGGATAAACGAGCGCCACAGTGTAACGCGCGGTAGCGTAACTGGCAGTCGTGACCGGCCGAGCGATTGGTGTTTGGGGTGGTCGGCGCCTACGCTGGAAATCGGTCACCTTGAGGGCATGCCAACCATCGTCTCTCTGCCTGGCGCCTTGACCAGCTCGTTAGCCACCTCTGCCAAGTCACTGCCACCAGCCACAATTGCCAGCCACCATGGGAGCCTTGAATGCCGACTTTAGCGCGTATGCCACTGCACGACTGGAACCTGAGCCCGGAAGCGGCCATTGCGCTGCAGAAGCGTCTGGCGCCCTCGCTGGTGCGCGAGGATCGAATCGGCGAGGTGGCGACGGTCGCGGGCATGGATATCGGCTTCGAGAATGGCGGCGAGACGACGCGGGCGGCCCTGGTGCTGCTCGAGTGGCCGTCGCTGGTGCTGCGGGAGCAGGTGGTCCATCGCGAGCCGACGCGGATGCCCTATGTGCCGGGACTCTTGTCGTTTCGCGAGATACCGGCGGCGCTTGGCGCATTCGAGCGTCTTTCGACCTTGCCGGATCTGGTCATGGTCGACGGGCAGGGGATCGCGCACCCGCGGCGACTGGGCATCGCCTCGCATCTGGGGTTGTGGCTCGACCTGCCGACCATCGGCGTCGGCAAGAGCCGGCTCTGCGGCCGCTTCGGTGAGGTGCCAACGGCCAAGGGCGCCTGGACGCCATTAACCGACCGCCGGCGCGAGGAGGACCCGAAGGACGTCGCGCTGGACGCGGAAGGCCGCGTGACGATTGGCGCCGTGCTGCGCTCGCGGGAGAACGTCAAGCCGCTGTTCGTCTCTCCCGGCCACCGGCTGTCACTGCTGACGGCGGTCGATTGGGTGACGGCGTGTCTGGGCACGACCAAACTGCCGGAACCGACCCGGCTGGCGGATCGGCTGGCCTCGCGGCGCGGCGAGGTGGCAGGGAGCGGACAGCTCTCGTTTTGAAGAGCGGTGCCGTGCGGCTGTCTTAGCTGTCGTCGAGACCTTCCAGGCCGTCCAGCAGCACTTTGTGAAAGCGATCCGGCTGCTGGATATGCGGTGAGTGTCCCAGCTCGGGAAACTCGATCAACTCGGCATCCGGAATGCGCTCGGCGGCGCGTTCGCCGAGTACGTCGTAGTGCCCCAACGTCTGCTGTACGGCCTCGGAGGCCCGCCCCTTGCCAATGGCGGTGTTGTCCTGCTCGCCGATCAGCAGCAGTGTCGGAACCTCAATCTCGCCGAATTCGTGGATGACCGGCTGGGTAAAGACCATGTCCGAGGTCAACGCCTGGTTCCAGGCGACACGTTCGCCGTCACGCCCTGCATACATGCCGGCCAGCATATTCACCCAGCGGTCGTAGCGCGGCTCCCAGTCGCCGACATAGTAGGTCGACTGCTGGTAGGCACGGATCGACTCGGCGTCCTTCTGCCGTTCGCTGGCGAAGCCCTCATCCACGGGCTGATAGGGTACGCCCATCGCTTTCCAGTCCTCGAGGCCGATCGGGTTGACCAGTACCAGTTGTTCGGTCTGCTCCGGATACATGAGCGCATAGCGACTGGCGAGCATGCCGCCCATGGAGTGGCCCATGACGGTTACGTCGCCTAGATCGAGGCTCTCCAGCAGGGCGTGAGTATTGCTGGCCAATTGATGGAAACTGAACTGATAAGCCTCCGGCTTGCTCGACTTGCAGAAGCCGACCTGGTCTGGCGCGATGACGCGATACCCGGCGGCGGTCAGCCGGTCGATCGAGTCCTCCCAGGTGGCGGCACAGAAATTCTTGCCGTGCAGCAGCACCACGGTGCGGCCGTTGGGAGTGTCGGCGGGTACGTCCAGGTAGGCCATCTGCAGATCCTGGCGCTGTGAGGTAAAGCGGAAGCGTTCCACGGGATAGGGGTAGTCGAACCCTTGCAGTTCACCGCCATAGCGCGGCGTCTCGCTCTCCTCGGCCACGGCGGGCGCCGCAAGACCGATCAGCGCGGCACCGAGTACGAGGCCCAGCGCAGGCCGGCGCGGGCGTGCCGAGAGGAAAGCGGATATCGGGCTACGGTCCTGCATGTCGAACTCCTTCGAGGGCGTGCGGGATGAGTCAGCGGGTCATGCTTGTCAGATCTGGTCGTAAGGAAGAGGCGCCTGACGAGATTAGACGATATCCAGCGGTACCGGCTCTCGGGGGGCGGGGAAGGCGTTGTCGAGTCGTGCCAAGTCCTCGTCGTCGAGGTCCAGCTCGAGCGCGGCGGCGTTGGCGCGGACGTGCTCGAGACTGGCCGCCTTGGGAATCGCGATGATGGGGCGGGGCGCTTCCGGGTTGCCGTTGGCCGGGCGAATGCACCAGGCGAGCAGGACCTGGGCCGCATCGGCCTGATGCTTGGCGGCGATGTCGTTGACGACGGCGGACGTGAGCAGTTTGGCCCGCAGGCGCCCGCCTTGGGCGAGCGGGCAGTAGGCCATGATCGGCAGATGCTGATCGTGCATCCAGTCCTTGACGTCGACCTCGAGCCCGCGGGAACCGAGATGGTAGAGCACTTGGTTGGTGGCGCAGTCGGCGGCGGCCGGAATCGATGCCATCGCACGCAGGTTGTCGATATCGAAGTTGGAAACGCCGAAACGGCGGATCTTGCCCTGATCACGCAGCCGCTCGAAGGCTTCGAACGTCTCGTCGAGCGGGATGCCCCCGGGCCAGTGCAGCAGGTAGAGATCGAGCGTTTCGATACCGAGCCTCGAGAGGCTGCGTTCGCAGGCGGCGATGGCGCTATCGCGTCCGGCATTCCAGGGGTAGACCTTGGAGACGATAAAGGCGTCGTCGCGCCTTCCCCGTACCGCCTCGCCGACGACGGCCTCGGCCTCTCCATCACCGTACATCTCGGCGGTATCGATCAGGCGCAGGCCGAGATCCAGGCCATGGCGGAGCGCGTCGATCTCCTGTTGTCGCGGTGCGATGTTTTCGCCCATATACCAGGTTCCCTGGCCGATGGCCGGCAGGGCCATCGTCGCTTCGCGGTCGTCGGCGGGGAAGACGATCTGAGGAGTCGTATAGGCCATCGAAATACCTTCTTCGGGAAATCGGTACTGTTATGCTGGTCGTCACTCGCCGGGTTCGCAACTTTACTTAGCTCGGCTATCGGTTCCCATGCCTGCTTACGAGACCACCATCATCGATTTTTCAGCCGACAGCGCCATTGTTCCTGCCACGCAGCAATGGCTCGAGACCTTCGTGGTCGCCCACGATATCTGCCCCTTCGCCGGTCGAGAGGTGCGCCGCCGGGCCGTGCGTTACGCCATCGCCGAGTCGAACGCCGTCGAGGGCTGGCTGCACGAGCTGGCCGATGAGTGTCGCCTGCTGGATCGCGACGCCGATATCGCCACCACGCTTTTCATCCTGCCTCAGGGGCTGGAGGATTTCGACGACTACCTGACATTGCTGTCGCTGGCCGAGGCGCTGCTGGCATCGCTGGGCTATGAGGGTGTCTACCAGCTGGCGAGCTTTCACCCTGACTATTTATTCGATGGCGTCGAGGCAGATGACCCGGCCAATGCGACCAATCGCTCGCCTTACCCGATGCTGCATCTGCTGCGCGAAGCGTCGCTTGAGCGGGCGCTGGCGAGTCATGCGGACCCCGAGGGGATCCCCGAACGTAACGTGGAGCGGCTGCGAGCGCCCGATTCTCAGGCCCTGGCAGCAGCTCGGGCCTGTGAGCGTGGCTGACAGCCGAGTGTGATGCGCTATGCTGGCGACGGAAGATCGCGTCACGGTTCGCCGTTCTCGATAGGGTGGCAGCGCGGCGTGCGAGGCGAACCTGTTATTCACGCGTTGTCATTCACGCATTCAACTTCGAAGCCTGCTATTCAGAGGGAGTCCTGCCATGCAAACCGTGACCCGAGGCGGTGTGACTGTGGAGGTCAGCGGCCGCTTTCCCGAGGAGGGCGAATCGCTGCCGTCGTTCACGCTGACGGATAGTCAAATGAACGATGTCTCGCTGGATACCTACGCCGGCAAGCGCAAGGTGCTCAATATCATCCCCAGTGTGGATACGCCGACCTGTGCCCTGTCGACGCGCAAGTTCAATGCCTATGCCAGCGAGCTGGAGAACACGGTGGTGCTGGTGATTTCCGCCGATCTGCCATTCGCGCAAACCCGTTTCTGCGGTGCCGAAGGGCTGGATAGTGTGACCACGCTGTCCTGCTTTCGCCATCCTGAATTTCGCGAACGTTACGGCGTGGCGCTGGACAGTGGCTCGATGGCAGGGCTCTGTGCTCGCGCGGTGATCGTGGCCGATGCCAACGACGAGATTGTGCATGCCGAGCTGGTCAGCGAGATCAAGAACGAGCCCGACTATGACGCGGCGACAGCCGCACTGAATCGTCGCGCGGGATGACGCCTGCGTACCTTGGTCTACACTGACGGGCACGCCATCCGACGCGATGGGCGATGTCTGCCGTCGTAATCCGGCAGGTAGTACAAGGTAGGGCTTCCCCGGTCGAGGGACCAGCGATGCCCGCCGCCACGATAGTGGCGCCTCAACAAATAGTTGCGTCTCAATAAATAGTGGTGTCCCAACAGTCGCATCACATCAGAAGGAGTTGACGATGACGATCAAGAAATCCGGTTCCGCCGAATGGACAGGTAGTCTGAAGCAGGGCAAGGGCGTGGTTTCCACCGAAAGCGGTGCGCTCCAGGCCAACCCTTACGGTTTCAACACGCGCTTCGAGGGACAGCCCGGAACCAACCCCGAGGAGCTGATCGCATCAGCGCATGCCAGCTGTTTTTCCATGGCACTCTCGATGATGCTGGGCGAAGAAGGCGTCGAGGCGGATAGCATCAAGACCGACGCCACGGTGATCATGGAGCAGGACGACAGCGGTTTCACCATCACCGAAGTGCAGCTCAAAACGGTTGCCAAGATTCCTGGCGGTGATCAGGCGACTTTCGACAGCGCCGCGCAGAAGGCGAAGGAAGGCTGCCCGATTTCCAAGCTGTTGAACGCGAAGATTTCGCTGGACGCTACGTTGCAGAGCTGAGCTGCGACATCGTCTCGGCGTATCGAGGAGCCGGCCCAAGTGGCCGGCTCTGTTGTTGGCACTCCCATCGACCTTTCCCCTGAATCGCCCGCCAGCCGCCATGACGCGGCGTTGTAAAGTCTGGTAATGTACACGCCCCCTCGTGCTGCGGGCGGCACCCTCTGTCGCGTCTCCGACAGGTGCGAAGGGCCACTGGACACAAGCAAGACTCAACGCCTCAGATAAAAGAAACAGGGCTATGGCTAACGCACCTCAATACGATGCGGCTCCGTCGCGTCCCTTGTCACGCGGTGACATCAAGGTTCTCTCGCTTTCCGCCCTGGGCGGTGCGCTGGAATTCTACGACTTCATCATTTTCGTCTACTTTGCCACGGTGATCGGCCACCTGTTCTTCCCGGCCGACATGCCGGAGTGGCTGCGCATGGTGCAGACCTACGGCATCTTCGCCGCCGGCTACCTGGCGCGTCCGCTCGGTGGCATCATCATGGCGCACTTCGGTGACCTGCTGGGTCGCAAGCGCATGTTTACGCTGTCGATCTTCATGATGTCGTTGCCGACACTGCTGATCGGCTGTCTGCCGACCTACGACACCATCGGCTACCTGGCGCCGTTGCTACTAGTGTTGATGCGTATCCTGCAGGGCGCTGCCGTGGGCGGCGAGGTCCCCGGCGCCTGGGTCTTCGTCACCGAGCACGTGTCGCGCAAGCATGTCGGACTGGCCTGCGGCACGCTGGCTTCTGGTCTGGTGGCGGGTATCCTGATCGGCTCGATCATCTCCGCGGCACTGAAATCGTCGTACAGCGCCGAGGCGATGAACGCCTACGCCTGGCGCATTCCGTTCATTATCGGCGGCGTCTTCGGCTTTCTCTCTGTCTACCTGCGGCGTTATCTGGAAGAGACGCCGGTCTTCGCCGAGCTGCGTGCCAAGAAGGCACTCAACGACGGCCTGCCGGTCAAGCGCGTGCTCAGCCGTCATCTGGACAGCGTTGCGCTCTCAATGGGCGTGACCTGGATTCTGACCGGGGCGATCGTGGTGTCGATCCTGATGACGCCGAGCCTGCTGCAGTCGCTCTACGGGATCGATGCCTCGCTGGCCAATGTCTGGGCGATCGTCTTCGTGGTGCTGGGCTGCGTCGTCTCCGGCTGGTGCTGCGACAAGCTGGGCAGCGGCGTGACGCTGATGATCTGGAGCGTCCTGCTGGGCATCAGCTACTGGGTCATGATGCACACCGTGCCCGAGAACCCTGACATGCTGATGCCGCTCTACTGCCTGGTCGGCTTCGGCGTCGGGATCGTCGGCGTGGTGCCGACCGTCGCGGTCAAGTCTTTCCCGGCTGCGGTGCGCTTCACGGGGCTCTCGTTCTCCTACAACGTGGCTTACGCCATCTTCGGCGGTTTCACGCCGATCGCGGTCTCCTCGCTGATCGCCACGTATCCTGGGTCGCCGGCGTATTACATCGCCGGGCTGGCACTGCTCGGCGTATTGATCGGCCTGTTCCTGCTGCGCGCGCCAAGCGGCCAGCGGCTTGCCATCATGCAACACTGATTTGCCCGCCGGTCCGGCCCCGGCCGATCGCGATGTGCGCCTGTCATCGCGATCGGCCTGCCGGTAAGGGCCGGCATCTCGACGTTGACGTCTCCGGAAGATCTCATGTCCCAGCCAGCCTCCGCCGTGCCCTCGCGCCGGCTCTCTCGCGGTGATACGCGCACGCTCTCTCTCTCGGCCCTGGGCGGGGCACTGGAGTTCTACGACTTCATCATCTTCGTCTACTTCGCGACGGTGATCGGCCAGCTCTTCTTTCCGCCGGACATGCCGGCGTGGCTGCGTCAGGTCCAGACGTTCGGCATCTTTGCCGCCGGCTATCTGGTGCGACCGCTCGGCGGCATCGTGATGGCGCACTTCGGCGATCTGCTGGGGCGCAAGCGCATGTTCACGCTGTCGATCCTGATGATGGCGCTACCGACACTGGCGATCGGCTGCCTGCCGACCTATGCCACGCTCGGCTATGCGGCCCCGATCGTGCTGGTTCTGCTGCGCATGCTGCAGGGCGCGGCCGTCGGCGGCGAGGTGCCCGGGGCCTGGGTCTTCGTGGCGGAGCACGTGCCGCGGCGCCATGTCGGCTTCGCCTGCGGGGCGCTCTCCGCCGGGCTCGCTGCCGGTATCCTGATCGGGTCGCTGGTCGCCGCGGTGATGAAGTCGCACTTCTCGAACGAAGCGCTCGCCGCAGGGGCCTGGCGGATTCCTTTCCTGCTCGGCGGCGTGTTTGGCCTGATTGCGGTCTATCTGCGGCGCTGGTTGCACGAGACGCCGGTCTTCGCCGAAATGCGCGAACGTCGCGCGCTGGCGGCGGAGCTGCCGGTCAAGACCGTCCTGCGGGATCATCTCGGCGGGGTCATGCTGGCAATGGCGGTCAGCTGGATTCTGACCGCCGCGATTGTGGTCGTCATGTTGATGACGCCGCCGCTGCTGGCGGCACAGCATGGGCTCGATGCCTCGCTGGCCAACGTCGTGGCGATTCTTTGCCTGATCGTCGGCTGTATGCTGGCCGGCTGGTGCGTGGATCGTTTCGGCGGCGGTGCCACGCTGCTGGGCTGGAGCGTGCTGCTTGGCGCTAGCTACTGGCTGATGATGAGCGTGGTCGGCTCGAATCCCGAGGCGCTGATGCCGCTCTACGCCCTGGCCGGCTTCGCTGTCGGTATCACCGGCGCGATTCCCGCTATCGCGGTCAAGGCGTTTCCCGCCACCGTCCGCTTCACCGGGCTCTCGTTCTCCTACAACGTAGCCTACGCGCTGTTTGGCGGCTTCACGCCGATTCTGGTGACTACGCTGATGCGCCTCGATCCGATGTCGCCAGCAATCTACGTCGGTGCGCTGGCTATCATGGGTATGGTCATCGGCGTGCTGCTGATGCGCACCCGCGCCGGCCGCCGTCTGGCGGCGATGCCTACCTGAAACCGCCGCTGTTCGCGTCTCGATGTCATTGGCCGCCGAGGGCGGTGTCGAGGATGGCGGTCACGATGGCTTGGCGCGGGCGTTGCGAGCCGCCGTCACCAGCGCGCGGATCAGGCGCTGCTGCGAGCGGCTGAAGAGCAGGAACTCCGGATGCCACTGCACACCGATCAAGAACGGGTGGCTGGCACTCTCGATGGCTTGAACCAACTGGTCCCGGTCGCGGGCGACGACGTCGAGGCCCTCGCCGGTGTGATCCACGGCCTGGTGATGCAGGCTGTTGACCTGGCAGTAGCGGCGGTTGAGGATCTCGGCCAGGCGGCTGTAGGGGGCGATCTCGACGCGCTTGCGCGGCAGTACCGTGCGCCGATTGCGAATATGGCTATAGGTCGTGCGGATATCGCCGATCAGCGTGCCTCCATAGTGGATGTTGATCATCTGTGCACCGCGGCAGATACCCAGAATCGGAATGTCGCGAGGCAGGTTATCGGCCAGCAGGCTCAGCTCCAGCTCGTCGCGGGCGGGATCGAGTCGGACATCGAGCTGTACCTCGCCACCGTAGCGATGGGCGCCGATATCGTCGCCGCCGCCAATGATCAGAGCATCCAACTGACGGTTTGGTGGGCGTGACGGTGAAATGCGCAGCGGCCGCCCGCCAGCACGCCAGACCGACAGCCAGTCACACCACCAGGCCAGTCGGCTCTTGTGATCCGAGGTGGTGATGCCGATCAGTGGCCGGGGTGCTCGGGCGGTGTCACCGGGCGCGTCGCCGGTTGCTGCTGTCTTGCCCATCAATGGCGCATCCAGTGGCGCAACGAGTCGAGCCATCGGCTCAGCGTCGGCTGGGCGAGATGCTGGCGATAGGCAGCGCTGCGCTCCGCGAGGCGATCCGGATCGGCGGCAAGCTTCTCCACTTCGGCCCAACGATTCCATTCCACGCTGACGCCCCATGCGGAGTCGGACAGCGCGGCGTTGGGCAATCGATAGTGGTAGGTCGGGCGAGGGCTGACCAGGGCTTCCTTGAGCAGCGGACTCGGGTGGTCCGGCATCAACCAGGCGAACAGTGGCAGCAGATCGAGTTCGCGGTTGCGCGTCGGGTTGGCCGCGAGATAGTCGTCGATCAGCGTGACCATGTCGGGCCGGTAGTCCGGTGCCAGTACCTGGCAGGCGTAGTCGCTGTGAAAAGGGCGCGTATGCGGCAGCACATCTCGCGTGACGTCCACGGCGATCTGATCGCGCAGCCAGTCGGCGAGAATGAGATAGGCACGTAGATGAGCCAGTACGCTGTCGACCGTCGGCGCCGGTATCTCCGGGTTGAGATGCAGGCCGAAGCCATAGAGCAGGCTGGCATCGGTGCCTTCGGCGCCGTGTACGCGGAGCGCCTGGAGCAGCGTATCGAAGCGCTCGAGCTGTGGCCATGGCAGCGGTGGACTGACGATCTCGGTGGGTACCAAGCCGGCGACCATGTCGCCCAGCCACTCCCGGGTACGTGAATGAAGGCTGGCGCGCAGATGTTCGCCGAGGCCGGGTGGATCGCCATCGAGTGCCCGCGCCCGGTCGAGCAGCCGTTCGTCCGGGTGTACGTACTTGCTGTCCAGCTCGATGCGGAAGTCGCCCCAGGGCGTACCGCTGACCCGCGCGCGATGCGCGCTCAGCTGCTCCAGTTTGCCACCGAAGGTGCGCTGCGTCAGTTCGGCGGCGGCGATCGGTCCGATGCCGGCGAACTCGATCTCGACGCCGATGCAGCGGTCGCGACCGTCGGTGTCGGTGGGGCAGGGCGGGGCGGTCAGCGCCAAGGTGGGCTCCTTGTCGACGTCGGTGTGAGTGGCGGTGAGCTTGCTTGTGCCGGTCAGGTCGGCAGCGGGCGCATCGCCAGCAATCGGCTCGGTCGGCGTGTCGACGTTGTCAGAGCGAACAGTCATGTCGCTAAGCCTAGCATTCATGTCCCGGTATGACAGTCGGAAGACGTGTCCCAGGTATCGATTCGGCGCGTTCCGGTGCGACTCAGCCCCAGTGTGTCAGGATGACCCCGCCGAGGATCAGGCCGCCGGCCAGAATACGCTCGCGCCGTAGCGGCTCCTTGAGCCAGACGATGCCGATGGCGATGGCGAACAGCACGCTGGTTTCGCGAAGCGCCGCGACCAGCGCGATCGGCGCCTGGGTCATGGCCCAGATGGTGATGCCGTAGGCACCGAGAGAGAGGGCACCCCCCACGAGCCCGATGGGCCAGTGGCGAGCCAGCTGCGATAGCGCGCCGACACCGCGCAGGGCGACCAGCACTGCAAGCATGCCGAAGCCGTCCAGCAGGAACAGCCATATCACGTAGCTGGCGACATCGCCGTTGGCCCGGGCGCCGCTGCCGTCGGCGAGGGTATAGCCGGCGATAAAGACCGAGGTGAGCAGGGCATTGACCAGCGAGGCACGCCCCAGCCGCTGATGCCGGCCACCGCGGAAGGCCATGCAGAAGATGCCGAGAATCAGTACGCCGATGCCCAGGTAGCCGAGCCAGGTCGGATGCTCGGCCAGGGCGAAGACACCGATCAGCGTCACCAGTAGTGGCGCGCAGCCCCGTGCAATGGGATAGACCTGACCGAGATCGCCAACGCGATAGGCGCGGACCAGAAAGACGTTGTAGCCGATGTGCAGCACCGTGGAGACTGCGAGCCATGGCCAGGCCGCGGCGACCGGTAAGGGCACGAACGCTACGCTGGCAAGCGCGAGCACGCCGCAGGCCCCTTGGATCAGCGACATGCTGAGTAGACGATCGAGTCCGACCTTGACCAGGGCATTCCAGCTAGCGTGCATCAGGGCGCCGGCGAGTACCGCGAGAAAGACGGGCGTGGTCACCGAATCTCCTTATCGGGCCCCGTTTTGAGCGCCCTTGTCGATAGTGTTTTATCGGATGACGTGGCGGCCGGGAAGCCGAGGGTCATCTTATTGTCATATCATCTTGCCGCAGGCCGGCGATGGCGTCGATCACGGATGAACGCGGCGAGGTCGCACGGTAGGATGAGCGTATCTTGCAGGATTCGCCGCTCGGTAGCGTCCAGGGAGGCGCGCAAAGAGGGATGAGGCTACCGTGGGGCGAGAGGCAGGCGTTTAAAGCCGCGGGTGGTCCATACAGCAGGGAGCAAAGATGAATCAGTCCGACAACGTGTACGCGTGGGACGCACTGACCAGCCCGGAACTGGCGGCACTGGGCGGGGACGCCACGGTAGCTGTGCTGCCACTGGCGGCGATCGAACAGCACGGCGCGCACCTCCCTCTCTCGACCGATCTGGATATCGGGGTTGGCCTGCTCGAGGTCGCCACCGGCCGGCTCACCGGCTCGGCGCCAGTGATCGTGCTGCCGCCGCTGGCGCTGGGGTCGAGTCTGGAGCACCGCGATTTTGCCGGTACGCTGAGCCTGGCACCGGAGGCGGCGATCGGCGTGATCGAGGCACTCGGCGAGGCGGTGGCAAGAGCCGGCATTCGTCGGCTAATACTCTTCAACAGCCACGGTGGCAACAAGGCGGTGATCGACCTGGCTGCGCTGAAGCTGCGCGCGACGCATGGCCTGCTGGTCGTCAAGGCCAATTACTTTCGCTTTGCGCCACCGATGGATGCCTTGCCGGCGGCCGAGCTGCGTCATGGCTTGCACGGCGGGGCACTGGAGACCGCAATGATGCTGCATCTCGCCCCAGCCAAAGTGCGCGTTGCCCGGCTGGCCAACGCGCCCTCGGAAGGCGCGCGGCGAGAGAGTGCCGGTTCGACACTGGGGCCGGAGGGTGATGCCGGCTATGCCTGGATGGCGCAGGATTTGAACGCCGGCGGCGTGACCGGCGACGCCACGCTAGCCAGTGCCCAGCTCGGGGCGCGGCTGGTAGACCATTTCGCACAGCGTCTGGCAGAGATCATCGACGAGACCGGGCGGTTCGACCTCGCCACGCTGCGCGACGCCGACGGCGCTTGAAACCGGCCGGCGTCGATTGGGCCGGCCGGGAAGAGGCGCCATTGATGGTCGGCGGTGATCGATATCAGCGAGCCAGCGGGCGCTGGAACGGCGTCACGTGCTCCTCCTCGTTTTCTCCCAGCACTTCCTCCAGCCAATGGCCCGCGCGTTTGGCCTTGGCATCCAGGTAGCGGCGGTTTTGCTGGGTGAGTTTGCCGTAAACGCCACGTCGATTGACCACCTCGACACCGCCCTGATCCATGGCGGCGATCTTTTCCGGGTTGTTGGTCAACAGCTCGATCCGTTTGATGTCGAGCTGCTGCAGCATCTCCAGCGCAACGCCGTAGGTGCGCTCATCGTTGCCGAAGCCGAGCACCTGATCGGCGTCCACGGTATCCAGCCCGCGGTCCTGCAGGGTGTAAGCTCGCAGCTTGTTGGCCAGGCCGATGCCGCGTCCTTCCTGGGCGAGATAGAGCAGCACGCCGCCACCGCGTTCGTCGATGGTCCGCACGCTCTCGCGTAGCTGTTCGCCGCAGTCGCAGCGCAGGCTGCCGAACAGGTCGCCGGTCAGGCAGGCGGAGTGCAGGCGCACCGGCACGGCTTCGTTCCACTGCTCGGGATCGCCGATGACGATGGCGATGTGTTCGCGCATGCCGTCGGCTTCACGAAACATCACGAATGTTGCCTGCTCGGCGTGAGAGAGCGGGATCTCCGCTTCGCTGGTGCGCCGCAGGAAGTGGGAGCGGGTCTCGGCATAGGCCTGGATCTGCTCGGCGAGCACCGCCAGGACCGAGCCCTCGGCGACCAGCGCTTCGATCTGCGCGCGATGGGCGTCATGGATGTCGGCGATCACGGCTGCCGGAATCAGCAGGCCGATGCGCATCAGGTCCAGCGCGGCGGTACAGCCTTCGCCGGCCGTATCCGGCCGTGTGTCTGGCGGCAGCCGGCTATCCTCGTCGCTGGCCCAGGCGATGACCTCCTCGGCGGTATCGGCAGCGTCCAATGGCAGACGCGCGGCTGGCGCTTCCACGTCGATGCCGAGACGGCCCAGCCGGTGGCTTGTCAGGGCCAGGGCGGGTTGGGTGCCGGCCAGCGCCTGAAGCGCGGCCATCGCCTCGTCATCGCAGCCCTCCAGCGGGTGCACCAGCACATCGCCCTGAGCCGCGCGTACGAGGACCGGCAGTCCCCGGCGCAGATCGAAAATCGCACGTTCTACCTGTCGCATGCTCATCTCCTTTCTTTTCATCCGTGATTCGTGTGACGTCCGTGATCGATACGGTCCGTGATCGCGCTATTGTCGGGTCGACCTCGGCTGCCCGGCCGAGAGCGAGTGGCGGTCACGATTCTCGTGTCTCCGCTGTCGTGACGGCCGATGGCTCGGCGGCGCGTCTGCGTCCGGCGATGATCTTTTGCTACGCTGTGAGCTCCCCCGACCAGAGATCGACGATGCGTATCTCCTCTGCTTCTTCTCCGCTCGATCCCGCGCAGGCGTGGTCCTGGATTCGCCAGATCGCGAAAGCGGCGCGCGATGGCGAGTTCGAGGGCACGTTTTACGAGGGCGGCCGGCGGCTCGAGGTCGACCCCGACGGCCAATGGCGCTGCAGCGTGACCGTCGATGCCGAGGCCGCGCAGCTCTTCTCTATCTGGCTGCCGTGGAGCGTCGCCGACACCGTGCGGGCCCCGCGGGTCATCGCGCAGATCGGTCAGAGTCTGGATGGCCGTATTGCGACCGCAAGCGGCGCCTCGCACTACGTCACCGGGGCCGCGAGTCTGGTGCATCTGCATCGGCTGCGGGCGCTGGTGGACGCGGTGGTCGTCGGCGCGGGCACGGTCGAGGCGGATGATCCCCAGTTGACGGTGCGTCACGTCGAGGGGGACAACCCGCTGCGCGTGGTGCTCGACCCGCGAGGTCGCGTGAATCCGCAGCGCGGCGTCTTTCACCGGGCAGATGCGCCGGCCTGGCATCTGATCGCTCACGGTTCGTCGGTCGCGACGGCCACTGCCGAACATGTGCGTGTCGTCTCCCTGGAAGGCGGTGAACAGGGTATCGAGCCTGCCGCGATTATCGCGGCACTGGCCGAGGCCGGGCATCGTCGCATTCTGGTCGAGGGCGGCGGGTTGACCATTTCGCGCTTCCTGGAAGCGGGTTGCCTGGACCGGTTGCATAGCGTCGTCGCGCCGATGCTGATCGGTTCCGGGCGCCCGGCGATCACGCTGCCCGAGATCGATACGCTGGCGCAGGCGTTGCGCCCCGCCTGCCGGCACTTCTCGCTGGGCAGCGATGTGCTGTTCGATCTTGACTTGCGCCAGCGCGCGGATGAAATGGGCACCGCCTGAAAGACTCCTGTCGCCGCCTGGCGTCTCGTTGATCATCACTATCGGCGTCATCCGGTCTCCCCCTCGAGTGATGCCCGCGTGGCGAGACCTTCCACGGCTGGGCTCGGCGTCGCGACAGGGTGCGCATTGCCTGTTGCATGCGCCGATGAACGGCGCCCTAGCGCGAATATCACTAGCCCCGGCAGGCTGCCCAGTAGAATCAGCACGCCATAGGTGATCGAGAGCGTGACACCCTCCTGCGCGGGCCAGCCGACCAGTGGCCATAGCAGGGCGGCGGCGCCTTCGCGCAGCCCCCAGCCGGCGATGCTCAGCGGAATGGCCATTGCCATCAGCAGGGGCGGGATCAGTGGCAGCAGGTCAACTAGCGGTCGGGAGAGATCCAGGGCGCGGGCTGCGCAGAGAAAGACGGCGACGTAGGTGGCGACGACCAGCAGCGAACTTGATAGCTGACGCAGCCAGTTGCCCCGATCGAACAGGGCGCGACGGGCGTCGCCGAGCACGCGCAGGCTTCCACGACGATGTCGCCACCGATATCCGAGCGCCACCACCACGAGTGAGCCGGCGACGAGCCACGCCCAGAAAACGCCGGACAGCGGCGCTGCGGCCTCCGCGATACCGCTGCGCAGGGTGGGCGAGGCCAACAGCGTGACAAGGGCCACGCCAATCAGTGCCAACTGCCCCGAAGCGCGTTCGATGATGACCGCGCGTACGGCGGTGCCACGGGAGATTCGTTCGTTCTTGCCGTGCGTATTGTCGCATTCTGTGTCGCGTGTGATGTCGCTTATTGCCTCGCGTCGTCCATCGCCAAGGTCGTTGCCAAGGTCATTGCGAAGATCGTCGCGAAGGCCGGCACGGGTGCGATTGCCGTGGCGCCAGGCCCGGGTGGCATCGCCCAGGACGCCACCAGGCAGAATCTGGTTGAGAAAGGTCGCGAGATAGTACTCGGCAATCGCCGTACGCCAGGGCAGGGCAAGCCCGACGGCTTGCGTGGTCAGGCGCCAGCGCCAAGCCGACAGCACGACCTGAGGGAGCGCGATCCCCAGCGCCAGTAGCACCCAGACGGGCTCGAGAGTGGCGAGCTGGCGCAGCAGTTCAGTGGTGTCCAGCCGCCAGGCGAGCACACCGAACAGGCCGAGCGTGATACCCAGCCGCAGCCCCGACGCCAGATGACGCTTCACCGAGGCGGCTCCGGTATGGCGAGAAGATCGCGATGGCCGACGGTCAGACTCAGTTGACCGCGCATGAGCTCACCGAGACGCTGCTCGTGCCAGCGATCGATGCGTGCCACCTGTGTCGGTACCTGCTCGTGAAGCGCGTTGCGCCAGCCGGCCATCAGGGCTTCGGCCAGCGGCAGCGATTCGGGGCCCAGCCGCCAGGGGGTGATCGCCTCGCGTATCCGAAATCCGTGACGATGGAAGTTTTCACGCAGCACGGCCGGCGCACGTGTGCCAAGCGCCGGGCCGCTGCCCTTGTCGCACTGCTGGTGGTCCGCCAACGCGTGAAAGGCGAACTGGTCGTCATCGCTCGTGACAGGGCGGCCACCGGCGTCATCAAAGCGGATATGACCGTCGACGCTCAGGGCGAAGAGGGCCGCACAGCCGGCGCGCTGGCAGGCCTTGGCGAGGTGCTCGATATCGGCTGCCGTCAGCAGGTCGAAGAGCGCCGAAGCCGTGACCAGGTCCGCCTCCGGCCATCCCCGATTCCAGGCCTCGGCAAGCGTGGACTGCCGCGTCTCGAGATGAATCGGCTGGCCGTCGGCGCTTGCCACGCATTCGCAGCGCAGCCGTGCCTGGGCCAGCAGGTCGGCATCGTGATCGATCAGTCGCCAATGCTGTGCGCCGGCAAGACGGGGGGCCAGATAGCGCAAGTTGGAACCGCTGCCGCTGCCCAGATCGACGACTTGCCCCGTGTGCGCGAAAGGTCCGGCATCGCGGTGGCGCTGGGCTAGCCAGCGATCCGCGGCATGGGTGAGCTGGGCATCCCGCGCGCGATGGTCGGCGGGCTCACGCAGGCTGAGCCACGGGTCGCTGAAGACGGCGTGCGGTGAGCGGTCAGCGTGCGTCATGCGGGCTCCCCCTCCTCGGCGGGGGCCCGATGCAGGGCGTTGGCAAAGGCGCGACCGGCCGCGTGCCAGTCATTGAGCGCGTCGCGCACCCGAAGCGCGCCATCGCGATAGCGCTGGCGAGTGGCCGGTTCGCTCAACATCCGCCGTAAGGCGTCGCGTAGCGCCTCGACATCGCCTGGCGGCACCTTGAGCCCGGCGCTGTCCGGCAGGGTGTGCGCCAGCGCGCCGCCGGTGGTGGTCACGACCGGCAGGGCATGGGCCAGTGCCTCGGTGATGACCATGCCATAACCCTCGTAATGGGAGGGCAGCACGAAGAGATCGGCCTGGCGATAGTGCGACGAGAGCTGCGCGGTAGGCTGCGAGCCGAGCAACCGGATCCGCGATTGCAAGCCGTGATGGGCGATACGCTCGCGAACCCGAGAAACGAACGCGTCGGCACGATCGAGCGCCCCGATCAGCTCGCACTGCCAGGGCAGATCGACAAGACCGCTCAGCGCATCGACCAGTATGTCCTGTCCCTTGCGCGGCGTGACCGTCGCGATGCAGAGCAGACGCGGTATGCCGCTGCCATCGCCGGTGGCCGGCTCGCCAATATCGACGCCCGGTTCGATCACGGCCAGCCTGTGGGCGGGGACCTGAAAGTCGGCGAGACGGCGCGCGGTATAGACACTGGTGACGATGACGCGCTCGACCGCAGCCAGCGCCCGCGTCTCGCTGATACGAAAACGTTGCTGCTCGGATTCGCCGAGCCCGGTTTCATCGGCCAGCGGGTGATGGACCAGCGCGGTGATCGACAGGCGCGAGGCGTGGCGCTCGATGATGGCCGGCAGTCCGCCCATGGCCAGCCCGTCGATGACCGCACGGCTGCCATCCGGCAGCGCGGTCAGGGCGCTATCGAGCGCGTGAGAGGCAACCGCATCCGGTTCGGGAAAGCGACCGTCGAGGCCGACGACGTCGACCGTCCATCCCTGTTCGCGCAGCGCCTCGGTGATGTGTGCATCGTAGACGTAGCCGCCGGTGAGCTGGCCCGGGTCGCCGGCAACGATCAGTGTGACCTCGCTCATAGCCCGCCCTCGTAGCTTGCCCAGGCGATATGCGATTCGTGCAGGGTGACACCCAGCGCGGTCAGATGGCGTCCGCCTTCACCCAGCGCGCCCTCGCGAATGGCGTGCGACAGGCGCTCGAAAACCACCCAGGCCATGAACTCGGTCGTGGTATTGCGGCCTTTGAACTCGGCGATCTCGTCGAGATTGTTGAGTGTGAACTCGCTCAATACCTGCTTGAGCGTCTCGCCGGCCAGGCCGATATCCACGACGAGGTCGTCCTGGTCCAGCTCCGGACGCTTGAAGGTCACGTCGACGACATAGGTGGCGCCGTGCAGCTTCTGGGCCGGGCCGAAGGTCTCGCTGTTGAAACTGTGGGCGATCATCATGTGATCGCGGACGGTCAGGCTGAACATTCCCTGTCTCCTTGCGGTGTAGGCGGCGCGTCGGTCGCCAGGGGGTGCTGTCTCGTACCTTGGCGCGATCGCATTCGCCCCCGAGGCACGGTCGCTATCGTCTGTTTATCTTGCCGGTCTCTACTCGCATCTACGCTCGCTCAGGCGTAGCAGATGCGCTGGCAGAGAGTATTGTCGTCGCGCTGGCTCAGCCGTTGTAGCGTGGCCGGCAGATCGCGAAAGTGGCTCTCGCCGCTGATCAAGACATCCAGACGGTCGTCGTTCAGCAACGACAGGGCCAGCGATAGCCGACGCCGATGATCCCAGCGTGGACGATGGCCGGGCGAGACGCTGCCGACCTGGCTCGAGCGCAGCGTCAGGCGTCGTGCGTGGAAGGCTTCGCCCAGTGGCAGATTGACCTCGCGGCTGCCATACCAGCTCATCTCGAGCACGGTGGCTTCGAAACCGGCCAGCGACAGTGCCGTCTGCAGGCCGGCATCGGAGGCGCTGGCATGAATCACCAGATCCTGCTCGCTGGCGGCGTTGTCGGGGGTACGGAATTCGACGCCCAGCGCCTCGCCAAGAAAGCGCTTGCGTTCGTCGATGTCGATCAGCTGGACGCGAGCGCCGGGCAAGCGCGCGCAGAGCCAGGCGACGAGGGCGCCAACCACGCCGGCTCCGACGATGCTGATGCGGTCGCCGACGCCGGGAGCGGCGTCCCACATCGCGTTGAGCGCGGTTTCCATGTTGGCGGCAAGCACGGCGCGTTCCGGCGGTACATCGGTGGGCAATGGCACGACATCGTCGACGGCCGCACGGTAGTGCGTCTGGTGCGGGTAGAGACAGTAGACGTGGCGTCCATGCCAGTCATGGGCGCCCTGTTCGACAACCCCGACGTTGGAATAGCCGTACTTTACCGGTCCGGGGAAATCGCCACTCTGAAATGGTGCCCGCATGCGCTGAAACTCGCTGGCTGGTACCTGGCCGTTGAATACGAGCGTCTCGCTGCCGCGACTGACGGCGCTGTAGCAGGTGCGTACCATCAGCTCGCCGCTGTCGCCGAGGTCTGCCTGGCGAATTTCGCCGCTGCCGTCGCCGAGCGACCAGAAGGCGTGAGCATAGGGACCTGTCATGAACGGAACCTTCCCTGTTGGTTTGGACCTCGTTGGCGGCCCTGATCACGTAGTAAAGCAGTATGGCAGAGCTGACAGTTTTAGCGTTATGCAAAAGCTGTACGAATTGGTATTTGTTGTATCATTATTGGGTTCGACGCATCGGGGGTAGGACGTCTGATGCCGAGTCGCACGTGCTGTCCGTCAGCAGCGGCGCGCCCCTCATAGCGACGTTCTTCGTGGTTTGGCGTCTCACGTGACGGTGAGCAGGCATCGCCAAAAGGTGACTCGCGATCCTGCGCGTTTGCATCCAATATTGTACGCAGCGCGTAGATCCCGTCAGTCAGGGAGGCCAATGATGCGAGATTCGACAGTGAAGATCTGGGAGCCTGGCCATCGCGCCGGAATCCGGCGTCGCGGCTGGGGAGAGCTGGCGGCGGGACTGGTGTTGGTCGCGGTGCTGGTTGAGTGGGTGCACTGGGCATTTTCGGCACCACAGGGTCTGCGCTTTACGGCGGGCGGAACCTATCTCGTGATCGCCACGCTGTTCCTCTGGACCTGGCCGCCGGCGCGCAGCGGACTGGGCTGGGCCAACCGGGTCACGTTGCTGCGCGCGGTGTTGATTGCGGTGATCGCTGGGCTGATCGCGTTTCCAGCCTTCATGCAGCGTCACAGCGAAGGGATCGCAGCACTGGCGTTGCTGGCGCTGTCATTGGATGGCATCGATGGCTGGGTCGCGCGACGCACGGGGTCGGCTTCGGCATTTGGTGCCCGCTTCGACATGGAGCTTGATGCCTTTTTCATTCTGGTGCTGAGCGCGGCGGTGGTAGCGCTCGACAAGGTCGGCAGCTGGGCGCTGTTGATCGGTCTGGCGCGCTATGCCTTTGTCGGTGCCGGTATCTATCTGCCGTGGCTGCATCGTGATCTACCACTCAGCTATTTCCGCAAGACGGTCTGTGTCTGGCAGGTGACGACGCTGCTGATCTGTTTGTTACCGATCGTGTCGGCCTCGCTGGCCTCGTCGCTTGCGGCGTTCTCCCTGCTGCTGCTGGTCGTCTCGTTCGGGCGGGACGTGCGTTGGCTCTGGCGGCGCCGTGCGGTGCCGCCCAGCCTCAACGCCTTCTAGGACCGGCGATCGCACCCCGGTCAGGTGTCAGTCGCGCCTAGGCTGGCGATGCCGATGCCTATCGTATGCGGCGAATTGGCTCTCTTTAGGCGCGATGTTCGCGCCTTCTGTTGTCGTTCGCGGGCTCGCCTACGCGCGGGGATGCCAGTACGATCAGCCTGTCTTTCCCGATCCTTCAGGTCGTTACATGGCGCAGGCACCTTTCACGCTCGCGGGCGAGCGCATCGAACCGGGGACGCGACGTCAGGTCGACGTGCCCGTGGCCAAACTCTATACCCACGCACCGCTGCACATTCCCGTCGAAGTCGTTCATGGCCGCCAGCCTGGGCCGGTGCTGCTGGTCTGTGGTGCCATCCACGGCGACGAGCTCAACGGTGTGGAGATCGTGCGACGGCTGCTGCGTCTGCCGGTACTCTCGCGGCTGCGCGGTACGCTGATCGCGGTACCTGTGGTCAACGTATTCGGCTTCGTGCAGCAGTCGCGCTATCTGCCGGATCGCCGCGATCTCAATCGTTGCTTCCCCGGCAGCGAAAGCGGCTCGCTGGGTTCACGCATCGCGGCGCTGTTGCGTGAGGCGATGGTCGACCGGGCGACGCATATCATCGATTTGCATACCGGCGCGATTCATCGCACCAATCTGCCGCAGATCCGTTCGCAGCTACACGGTAACGCGGAAACGCGTGCCATGGCCGACGCCTTTGGCGTGCCGGTGATTCTCAATGCCGAGCTGCGCGAGGGCAGCCTGCGTGAATATGCGCAGAGTCGCGGCGTGCCGGTGCTGACTTACGAGGCGGGGGAGGCGTTGCGCTTCGACGAATGGGCGATCGCCCCCGGGGTGCGCGGTATTCGTCGGGTCATGCGCCTGATCGGCATGTTGCCGTCGGAAGGTCGGCGCCGTTCGCCGCCCGCGGCGGAGATCGCCAACGGCTCGAGCTGGGCGCGCGCGCCAATCGACGGCATTTTGCGGCCAAGGGTCAGGCTGGGCGCGCGCGTGGCGCGCGATGAAGTGCTCGGCGTGGTCGCCGACCCGTTCGGTAATGACGAAGCGCAGGTCGTGGCAAGCGCTGACGGTATCGTCATCGGCATGAGCAACCTACCGCTGGCCAACGAAGGCGAGGCGCTGTTTCATGTCGCGCGCTATCAGGAGATCGACGACGTCGAGAGCGCCGTGGAGGACTTTCAGTCGCGCTACGAGACGCCTGGCGCGAGCGGTTAGAGAAACACGGGGCGTGCGTCAGGCTCAGGCGCTTTCGGTCAGGCGCTGCTCGTCGACTTGGCCCAGTGCATCATCGAAGACGCCGATGCCGGCGCCGTCGCGATGGGCGTGCTCGGAGAGATGGCGGCGGAAACGTCGGCCGCCCGGGCAGCCCTGGAAAAGCCCCAGTAGATGGCGCGTGACATGGTTCAGCTTGCTGCCCTGTGCCAGCCGCTCGACAAGGTAAGGGCGGAACGCGCGCGCGGCCTCGTGGCGCGAGGCGACCGGTGCGGCCTCGCCATAGAGCAGCGGGTCGACGCCTGCCAGCAGCCACGGGTTCTGATAGGCTTCGCGACCCACCATCACGCTGTCGGCACCGTTCTCAAGGTGCTCGCGGCTCTCGGCCAGCGTCTTGATGCCGCCATTGATACCGATGTGCAGCGTGGGATACTGGGCTTTCAGTCGATAGACGCGCGGATAGTTGAGCGGCGGCACATCGCGGTTTTCCTTGGGCGACAGCCCCTGTAGCCATGCCTTTCGTGCGTGCACGACAAAGGTGTCGCAACCGGTTGCCGCGACCTGCTCGATAAAGCGCGCAAGATCGGCGTCTTCGTCCTGGTCATCGATGCCGATACGGCATTTCACGGTGACCGGAATCGACACCGTGCGACGCATGGCATCGATTGCCGAGGCGACTTTCTCCGGGTAGCCCATCAGGCAGGCGCCGATCAGGTTGTTCTGCACCCGATCGCTGGGGCAGCCGACGTTCAAATTGACTTCGTCGTAGCCCCACGCTTCGGCAATCGCCGCACACTCCGCCAACTCGCCGGGATCGCTGCCGCCCAGCTGCAATGCCAGCGGGTGCTCGATGGCGTCGTAGCCCAGGAAGCGCTCGCGCGGCGTACCGTGCAGGATCGCTCCGGTGGTCACCATCTCGGTATAAAGCAACGTGCGGCGCGTCAGGCAGCGCGCGAAAGCGCGATAGTCGCGTGTCGTCCACTCCATCATCGGGGCGACGGAGAAAGTCCTATCAAGCACAGGCCGCGTGATTGTAGGGTTTTCGCGGGTTGTGACGTTTTCGGTCATAGCCATAACTGGTAATATTTACAGTGCTTTTGCCGCGTTTTGCGAGTCGTGTTGTCACAAATCTGGCACCGCGCGGCATCCGGATTTGTCACATTTCGGGAGGGGCTGTGGCCACCATCGTAAAGCGGCGGAAGAAGGACGGCAGTTTCTCATACCTGGCCCGGATCCGCATCGCACGCCGAGGAAGCGGGGATTATACAGAGTCGCGGACGTTTCCGCGCAAGGCGATGGCCGAGGAGTGGGCCAAGCGCCGAGAACTCGAGCTTAGTGCGCCCGGTGGCGTGATCACGGCCCGGTGGCGAAACGTCACTCTTGGCGATGCTTTCGAGCGCTACCTCGAGGAGTTTGGGCAAGGTGCTGGGCGTTCGAAGCGTGCCACGATTGAGCAGCTTGGGCGGTTCCCTATTGCGAGAGTGATGATCACGGACCTCACCAGCGAGCAGGTCATCGATCACGCTCAGATGCGTCGCAATAGCGGGATCAAGCCCTCAACGATCAATCAGGATGTGGTGTGGATCGGCATCATCCTGAAAACGGCCGCCGCAGCCTGGAAAATGCCCGTCGATCTGAATGAGTTCGAGTCAGCGAAATTGCTCTTGCGGGGCAAAGGCCTCATCGCCAAGGCAGGGGAGAGGGATCGCCGTCCATCCGAAGGTGAGATAAGCCGATTGCGAGCTTTCTTCCAGCGTTCCCAACGCATCCGGCCTTCGGCGATCCTTCCAATGGAAGACATCATGGACTTCGCGATCGTATCAGCCAGACGCCAGGCCGAGATCGTGCGACTGCGTTGGAGCGACCTGGATGAGGGATCAATGACCTGCATCGTCAGAGATGCGAAGCACCCGCGGCAGAAACTGGGCAATCACAAGCGGTTTAAGCTCACCCATGCCGCCATGGAAATTATCGAACGGCAGCCGCGGCAATCTGGCATTGATGAGATATTCCCGTACAACGGCAAGTCGATAGGAACCCGGTGGCGGGGCGCTTGCGTCGCCAGTGGGATCGAAGATCTTCGGTTTCATGATCTTCGGCACGAAGCGACGTCGCGGTTATTCGAGGTGGGCTATGAGATCGTTGAGGTGCAGCAATTCACGCTACACGAGAGCTGGGATGTCTTGAAAAGATACACCCACTTACGGCCAGAGAAGCTTCAATTGAAGTGATTGCATAGTTGTAACGATGGAAGTCGTAAAAAGTACAAAATAATCATGATGATGGGCAGAAGCATCAAGGCTCTAAAGGGGTATGCTTTTCTGTTTTTTTCCATCTCTTCTCGGCCATATTCCGTTGTAAGCATGGCGTAAGGCAGGTAGTTAGTAACTGCCGCTAGAGCATAAAAAATGGCGCCGCCCCCAATGATCCAGGGAGAATTTCCAAAAAGGCCAGATATCCCACTTTCTACCAGCGACGCGACGCAAAGTGCCGAAATAATAGCGCCAATAAACAAAGAGCCAATATCAGAGGAAATTTTTATCGTCGATGCCGCTGCTCGCTTAAGTAGCTTAATTTTCGGTGCGACATCATGTAGGCAGAGAAAAAACAAGCCGCAGAAGGTTAGAAGTAACCATAATTCCGGTGATAGAACCCCCAGCACCGCCTGGCATGCTAGCTGCGTCTTAGTCACTTCGTATAGCAGCATCGTCAAGCTTCCCAGGAAAATTCCAATGCCCATGCTTTTGTGCATCGCCCAGTATTTCTCCCTAGTCTCTCCAGGGGAATTAGGTCCCGAAAACACTTCTTTCAATTTCTCTCTGCCCCTCATTTGCGAATCTCTTTTAGGGCATTAATGTCGGCTTCTGCTTCGATAACATGCATCCGGCGGTGGCAGTTGGGGCAGAGCGCGACGGTATTGTCGATTGAGTCTTTGCCACCCCGTGACAGCCATTCGATGTGATGGCACTCCAGGTAGGGCTCTCCACCTTGAGTTTGGAATGGCGCGGGGGCCTGGCAGAGCTCACATGATCCCGCAGCGCGGCGCTTGGCATAGGCGGCGACATACGGTGAGCGTCCGCGCTGGGCGGTGAGCACACTGCGGACACTCACCTCTGCCGGCGATTGCCACGCTCTCTCCTGTAGCTTCTCATCCGAGAGCCTGCGAGCCTGGCGTTCTTGCTTGCGGTAGGCTTCATCCGCCGCCTCCGGGTCCAGCGGTGCTGCCATTGAGCTTTTCAGTTGCAACGGGAATAGCCAGGCCAGGCGGAGGTTACCTTCAGCGTCAGGTTGTTGGGCCTGGTAGGCCGGAGCAATACGTTCGACTTCCCCGACGTAGGTGTATTCACGCTTCCTGAACACCTCGAAAAGGTGGACCGCAACACCGTTCGCTGGGCTTTCATTGAGCGTCCGGTTCTGGGCCGCATTGAGCTCCATTTCACCGGTTTGGCCCATCCCGGTGTAGTGGATGATGTCCCCCTCCCAGCGATCGTCGTAGATCGATTCAATGTGATTCGTCACCACGACCAATGTATTGGTGCGTTTTGAACGCCTCATCCCGCCCTGAGGGCTGCATCCGAAAATCTCACATAGCTGGGCGTTGTTGAGAATCGTGCCTGGTTGAAGCGTCTCGATGCTATCCATGAGATTTGATAAGAGCCTTTGCGATGGGAATGTCTGCGGGTGCGAGCTTGAAGGTCATCAGGTCCTCTATCGGGACCCACTCTGCCAGGTCATGAACTGTGAGGGTGAGTGGCTGACAGTCAGCTTGAGCAATGATGCCAACGAGATTGATCGATCCCCCATCGTAGTCGTATCGGCTTTCCATGAAGACTTCTTTAGCGATGCAAGAAAGCGAGAGCTCTTCAAGTAGCTCTCGCTCTAGGCATTCCTGGATGGTTTCGCCGGCTTCCTGTTTGCCTCCTGGGAACTCCCAGTAGCCGGCGAGATTCTGCCCGGGGGAGCGTCTTGTCAGGAGTATGGTTCCCTCATCCAAGATCAGCCCTGCAGCGACATTTTTCATAGTGGCGCCCAGTATCGATTTGTTGAGTAGCCTAACCTGACGCCACATCGCTGATCATCAATGATTTACTTTCTGCCACATCGCGGACGCTTCAGCTCGCCGCTTGTCCAGATAGCTGGCCAGGTCTGCGGCGCTGATCAGCCAAGGCGATTTCTGGGAGTCCAGCGCACGATAGGCGGGCACGGGCAGCCCTTGCGCCAACGCGCGGGCGTTTGCCGTCTTGGCACTGATACCGAAATACCGGGGCGCCACTTCCTCCAGGAGGAGTTCAGCACGGCCGTCGAATTCGGCCAGCAGTCCGAAGTAGGTATTCATGATTTTTGTCTCGCTCTCCAACGGTTGAAGCGGTTCTGGATCAGCCGGAAGGTGGTACCGGCCTGCTGGTTTGTATCGAGCTCCGATCGGCTGCGGACTTGGCACGCTTTCCGGATCCACTCACTGGCGTCCTGATCGGTATGGGTACCATCTGGGACGTCTGCGCCGAACTTGGCCCGGGCGCGGCGGTCGAGATAGAGCCGGAACGCCGGATCGCGGCACAGGATGCCCGCAGCTCGGGCGTGATGATTGCCGGCCATCGTTCAGGCCCTCAGTACTGATACCGACCCGGCAGCGCCGGGAGCGGTTCTGTGGTGGCCATATCGGCCGTCTCGGCGTGATTGATGGCATGGACCTCAATCACATCGATGCGGGGCAGGATTCTGGCTGTCAGGCCGACGCCTGCCTGAAATGCCACGCCGAGTGCCAATGCGAAGATCAGCAAAGCGGCGACGTGAGACAGCCGTTTGATGCGTTCACCGGACATGGCGCCCCCTGGCTTCACGAATCGACTGGCACTCGATGCAGGTCGTTGCCCACGGAGCGGCGGCGCGCCGGGCGGCGGGGATCTCGTTGCCGCATTCCTCGCACTCGGAGTCGGTGGCGATATCCGCCGGCAGATGATGGCGGGCGAGTGAGCTGGCCAGTTGCTGCTCGATCACGACGCCGGCGTTGTCTGCTGCATCAGCCATGGGCGGCACCCTCCGCGTTGAGCTCCTGGACTCGCTGACCATCCCGATAGGCGCAGCGGTGGTTGGTGACGGCTTGTCGTAATGCGTCCTCGCTGTCGAACGCGATCACCAGGGCATAGCGGTGCCGGGTGGGGCCGCTGGCGTCACTCAAGACGGCCAGCTCGCCGGCTTCCTGCAGCGTGCCGCGTGGCACGGCTCGGGCTTGGGTTTCCATCGTTTCCTCCTTTAGCGCCTGCGTGGCGCGAGCGTTATCAGATGCCATCGGGGAAGAACTCCTCGATGCCATGCCATTCGGGTCGGGGCGCGTGCCGGCGGGCTGCGGCACGGATGTGGCGCTCTTCGAGTTCCACCGCTTCCATCTCGGCGCGGACCGCTTCGCTGCCGCGCCACTCCTGGTACCGGCGGGTCTGCTCCGTGAGCTCCGCCGGGGTGAGTTCTTTCGGAGTGAGGATCCTCCGAGGGATGAGGCTCTGGCCGGTCCCCGTGCCGGGGTCCGTACAGTTAGTGACACAAGTCCAAGGGTCGGCGGCTTCGCCTCCTCCCGAAAAACCCTTCGCGGCCGCACGCTTCGGGCGCACGTTCCAGCGGTACAGGCGCGTCAGATATTCGGACACGCGGCCCTTGCCATCGCTGACGGCGAGCCCCTTGGGTACCTTGATTTCGTCGCCGTAGCGGCCGCGCTCGAGGAACTCGGTACGCCGCTCGCCGGTGGCGTGGCTGAAATCGTCATCGCCTTGATCGGTGCGGAAAGCGGGGATCGACCACGGCTTGATCGGCTGCAGCTTGCGTGGCGTGTTCGGGCCGCCCATGAGCCGCAGGAAACGGTCCCACTGGCCGGCGTTGGCAGCTTCGCGGATCTGGTGGAAGGTGGCCGCCGCTCGCGGGTGAGGGCGGGTCGCGGCTTCCCACTCGCGCAGTTGGCTTTCCTGCTGGTCGGTGAGGCGGCGAATCTCGCGCCAGACGGTCACGCTGGGCAGGCCAACGAACTGGAACTGGCGGATGCCCCAGCACGCCGCCCAGGCTTCGATACGTGGCGCCGCGCTGTTCAGGTCGTGGCCGTAGCGGTCCAGCTCGTCGCCTTCCACGCCGGCGCGGGTGAACTGCTCGCCATTGATATTCTTCGAGATGTATTTCGCCACGTAGCCGGCGGCGGTGCCCTTGTCGTGGTCGATGCGCTTGGCATCGAAGCGCGCCGTGGTCTTGCCGAGCGAGTTGTAGAGCTCCTCGGGGGACTCTTCCTCCGCGTAGCCGCGAAGTGTCTCCGTAATGGCTTCGGCGTCTTCCGGCTTCATCCAGATGAGAAGGTGCCAGTGCGGGGTACCGTCGTGGTGCGGCTCGACCACGCGGATGCCATAGATGGCGCGCTCGTCCCGCGAGAGCTTGGCGCGGGCCTTCGCCCACACCTTCTGGATATGCTGCTGTGCTTCTCGTGGTGTGGAACCGTCGTATTTCGGGTTACGCCTGCAGCGGTAGCGCTCCCGGCCCTTGCGGTCCTTGTAGCGGTTGGCGTTGACCGGATGAAACCGGCTTGGCGCGGTGACGGTGTAGAACATGCCGACGTGGCCAAGACGCCGGGCTTCCACTTCCGTATCGCGGATGCGCAGCATCAGTTCCGCGCGGCGGTGGTCCGGGTTCGACAGACCCAGCTCGGCCAGCTCCGCTAGGGTGTAGACCTGACCTTCCTGATTGATCGCCTCGAAGGCTTCCAGCAGCGTGCGGTTGCGCACGCGCTGGGCGCGGCGGCGTTCGATAGTCAGGTCGCTGCAGTAGATGCCGGCCTGCGCATGAACGCGATAGGCCTCGCGCTGCACCTGCTCCAGCCGGCGCCCGGCCAACCGACGCAGCTTGCGACGCCAGAAGCTCTCGCAGCTCAGGCGGGCCAGTTGCATGCTGGCGGGTTGCTTCACCGGTGGCGGGGTGATGCTATGCAGCGTCGCACGTTTGCGCGCCGCGGCGGCGGCCAGCTCATCGGCGACCGCCAGACTCATGAGCGGCGCCCGATGCCACGCGAATACCGCCATCAACGGGATACCGGCCGGCGGCGGCGTCAGTGGATTGCGTGCCTCGGCGATCTGGCGCGCCATATCCCGCGACTGCTCGGATAGGGAACCACCACGCGGCTGGCGAATGCGCCTTGCCGGCGGCAGCAGGCCGAGCCGCTGGCGACGATTGTGCTCGGCGATGTTGCCGATCAGCTTGTTGCGCGCATCCTCCACGGCGCGAGCCTGTGCCTGGGCGTAGTCGACCAGCGCATCGTCATCGTGGGTCACGTTCAGCGAGCCGATCTTGAGGCGCGATTCGGCATCCTGTAGCCATTGGCAGGCTGCCTTGATGCCCTCGATAGTCGTGCTCTCGGCGTTGCGCTTGGCGATGAACGCGCGCTTGAGATCGTCCGCGATCACCGGGAAGCGTTTGTAGACCTGCGTCGGTTCGAGCAGATCCGCCGTCTGACGTGTCAGCCAGCGGTTACCCGCCGCGTTGCCGTAGCGAATGGCGACGTGCAGAAACCCGGCGGCCAGATCCTCGGCCAGCGAGGGCAGGCGCGTGAAGATGGCCCCGCGCCAACGCAGGCAATCGACCGTGCCCCACTCGCGGGATTGTTCGAGTGCACTCATTCCGATTTACCTTCGAGCGGAGACATTGCAGCGAGAATTCGGCCATCCATCTCGTGAACGAAGGCGGCTAGCCGCCGCTGTTCCGTCAGTAGTACCTGAGCGCCCTCGGTATCTCCCTCTGCCTGCATTTGGCCGGCCAGTTGCACCATTTGCAGTCGGGCGTCTGTCAACGCGTAGGCGATAGGTCGGTAAGTGATTCGGCTCATTGCGCGCCCCGTTCAATCAGGCCCAGCCAATGCAGTGCCGCCTGCGTATCGCCGGCACCGATCGCCCGACGGGCGTTGGCGGCCAGCTCCAGCGTTGGGCTCTCGCTCTTGAGCCGCTCGCCCAGACGCTGGGCGTAACGGCTCATGCGACCGATGGCGGCGCGAATCGCGTCGCGCTCGGTGCGGCTCATCTCGTCGATGCCGCGTAGCGCGTCACCCGGGGTCATCTGCGCGCTGGCCAGCACCGCCTTGCGTTCGTTGGTCAGCATGTCCGCCCATAGCTCGGCGAGATCCTCGTCCGCGCAGCGGGCGTGTAGCTCCGCCCGCAGGGCGCCAAAGCCAGCACGGGAATCCGGTTCGACCAGTGCCAGATGGCGGCGTGGTTGTGTCGTGACGGTTTGTGGAGCGGCTGCCATGGGGTAGACCTCGCTGACTCGAATGGCCGTTACTGCAGCGGCCGTTGGCGAATGACGCGAAGCGTGCCTTTGTCGCGGGCGGATTCCCGCGCGGCGAGCAGGTCGCCCACCGTGAACGAGACCGGCACGCCGCCGGCGGAGCGAATGACGACCACATCGCGGGTGCTGGCATCCAGGTCGATCCAGGCCACCTGATTGAGCGATTCCAGCTCGGCGCTGGCGTGGATCGCCTCCAGCTCCGCCCTGGCTTCCGGCATGGCCAGTTCGCTCATCAGGAACTGGGTGCAGTTTTCCAACGCCTCGCGGCGTTCCAGGCCCCGGCAGTAGCGCAGCAAATAGGCGGTGGCGGCGTTTTTCGGGTCGAGTTGGGGGAGCCGCTTGGCCAGATGGCCAGCGGAAGCGGTTGCGATCGTCATGGTGTCGTTCCTGAAATGAGCCCTTCGGGGCGTTGTGTTGGGGGTTAGCCGTTCAGCTCGGCGAGCTGCTCCATGCAGGCGCGGCGGTGTTCCGGCTCCATGGGGATACGAATGTCGGCGTTGGGCGCGCGGCTCAGCGTCAGCGTCTTGGCGAACTCGACGTAGATCTTGCCGCCGAAGCCGCACGCCGGGTTGATGCACTGCGCGTACACCTCGTAGAGCGTCGGCGACGGGCGTCGACTGGTGCGTGTGATCGACGCTTCGCCGCAATGCGGGCAACAGATCCTCACCGAGAACCTCCTTGGATTGGGTAAAGTGCGCGACCGCGACCGGTAAGCCGGGCATTGCCTTCGCGGATGCTGGTGCGTAGCAGGAACTCGGCGGCCTGACGTCGTGAGCTCAAGCCTGCGTGTTCGCACACGGCATCGAGCACGGCCGCTGTTTGCTCATCGAACTCGACGGACTGTTCCGGCATGAGGGCCTCGCTTTGCACGGTGGAAACACGGTGAATACACGGCTTCTTTCAACCGGCGCTCGCTGGCAAAGTGGCGCTGAGCGAGGCGGGATCGATGCCGAAAGCCTCCCGCGCCTGTTGCAGCATGAGTTGGCGCATCATCTCGGCCCGTGAGACACCCGCGTAGTTGGCGTGGGCCTGAATGATCGCGGCCTCGTACTCGTCCAGATAAACGGTGCACTTGTGGCTACGAACACGTTTCGGGTCCTGGTACATGGCGAGGATTCCTTGTGCTGATCAGGCGGAGGCGCTGTCTTGCCGGTAATGGGCAAGTCCACGCAGGAAGATGATGCGGGCCATCGAAGCCGCCGAACGGACTTCCTTGTCGGCGATTCGCTCCAGCTCGCCGCGCTCATCGGGCAACAGACGCATGGCGACGGGTCTCTCGACGCCGCGCGGACTACGGGTGGGCTTCGACGGCATGGGGTCCATGGGGTAAGCTCCGGGTTAGTGTGACGCTAAATCATCGTGTGAACTCAGAATGATATCCAAATGGATATCTGTCAAGAGTGAGAAATCCTTTTTGAGTAACATTGGCGAGCGGCTTAGACAGGAGCGTACCCGTTTGGGTATGTCTCAAGAAGACTTCGGCGCCGTAGGCGGCGTTAAAAAAGTCGCGCAATCCAACTACGAAACCGGTAAACGGCACCCTGACACTGCTTATCTCGAACGGATATTGCAGGTCGGGGCTGACGTGCATTTCATCCTCTATGGTTCCCGTTTGGATATTCCGGAGTCGCCACCCTCCTTGGACGTACTTCAGGGAGCAGAACCGGTGCCGATGTATGACATAGAGGCCGCAGCGGGAGCGGGGCGCCTATTCGACGCCGAGACGATTCAGTCGACGTTCTACCTGCCGGCCGAGCTGTTCGAGGCCGAGGGAGTGGACCCGGCCCAGGTCGTTGGCGTGACTGCACGCGGGGACTCCATGGGCGACACGATCCGCGATCGCGAACAGGTGCTGGTGAACCGTGGCCAACGCACGCCGGATGGCGTGTTTCTGCTGCGGATGGATGACGAGCTCCGCATCAAGCGCGTGCAGCGCGTCGCCGGCAACGGCTGGCTGCTGATCAGTGATAACCCGGCCTACGAGCGGGAGCTGATCAAGCCGGGCGAGCGGCGGAACGTGGAGATCATCGGGCAGTGCTGGCGGAAGGTGGGTAGGGTTTTTTGATTTCAGTACTGGAATGTACTAGTGCTAAATGTTCGTAAAGGTCGGTCAGTCATGCAGCATTATTTCAACTCTTTTACTCCTGATAGGCTTGCAAGTATATTTTCGCGAGCAAATTTTATGGAGTTATCGACTTGCCGAGATCCTGAGGATTTTGCGAACCGATTATTCTGTCTTTCATCTTTTGGAAAGATAGATGTTACTCTCGGTCAACTTTTCGATTTAGCTTGGAAACGTCTTAAAAGAGTTTATCGAAACGAGTATGTTTTTAAGACAGAAGTCGCTAATCGTATTGTTTTTGGTCGTCACAAACCTTCTACTACAGCTTTGTTTCCTGAGCTAGGCGCAGGAAACTCCGTTGTTGATTTGGCGGTTTTTAATGGTACGTCTACGGCTTATGAGATTAAAACGGAGCTCGATGGACCTTTTCGTTTGAATTCTCAATGCAAAGACTATTTGAAGACATTTGATAAAGTAAATTTAGTTTTGTCAGACAGGCAGTTCTATAAATACAGCTCCATAATTCCTAATGCGGTTGGAGTTTTGCTTCTTAATCAAAAGGGTAGCTTGAGGGTTGTGAGGGGGGCAGCATCCAACTTAAAGCTCCTAGACAAAAGAGCTATGTTTCAATGCCTTCGTCAAAAAGAAAAAATCATCGCTGGCGAGAAAATTACTGGGCAGAAATTAGATTTACCTAATGCGTTGGTACATGAGAAATGCCTAGATATTTTCGAAAATATTGACACCATTGAAGCACACGAAATTTACGTCCAATTGATGAGAGAACGCAAAACCGATATCAATGTTTCACAGTTTCTTTCCGCACTACCATATAGCTTGCGTGTTTTAGGTAGTGCTGTAGAGCTGAACAACAAAAATAAAGCTAATGTTTTGGATCTACTGGCGAAGAAAATATAATTTTACGCGAGGAAGTAAAGATGTACTGCCCATACCTTTATGGAGCTCAATCTGAGCTTTTGGCTTTAAGAGATTATGCCAAAAATCATCCTAACGATCGAGTTTTAAGTCCAATTATTGAGCCTACAAAAGCGAATGTTTCTAATTTGGCAACATGTTTGAGACAACTGTCTAGTAATGGTATTTTAGCATCTGTAGTCTTAAATCCAGGTCAGGATGAACTATCTTCGAGCCAGGCGCAACGGACTTGGTATCAGAATTTTTCTCACCAGTTGACAGCTTTCGTTGACTATATACCGGCCTACAAAACTAACGCAGCTATCGGGTATGCTGACATTGACTTATTTTTAAATGCTTATCCGGCTGGGGCAGTAGTAATACATGCTTCATCTCATTTGAGTCTCGGCAATTTTCAATCTGTCGACCAGGATGCAAGGGTTCGGTGGAACGTTGTTCTTCCCGGCTCCATTAATCCACCCCAGCGGAATACTCTTAGTGCCCATAAGACTATAGATATAGAAGACCGCTTCACGGTCCAGCAAAGAAATGCTGATTATGGCGCCCCTGAATTTTTCTCAAATCAATTTCACACATATCAGCAATATGCAGTGGGTTACGGAGACTATACAGTTCTTTCAACATTGCCACCTAGTTCTGGAGGGCAGCCAGGTGCAGTGGCAATCCATCTGACCTATAAGGATAGTCAGGCGGGAGGTGTTTGGATTGAGCATTTTGTTTCGGCCTTGACTCAAAGGAGTCAAGGAGATGTTGCTGGTAAATATCATGATGCCGCGACTCAATTAGTTTCTGCCGCTAATTCAAGGCCAGCAGAATTTGGGAATAATCCTGCATTAATTTCTTATCAGCAACAGGTCGCTAATATTCATTTTCCGGGCTTGCCAACTAATAAAAGACAACAGATTTTGCATCATCTTTGTCTGAATCGGCAAATGGCAACTGGCCAGATCTAAAGGGAAGTGTCGGTTTTCACGCTTATTGGGGCAGCCGTAAAGCTGCCCTTGTAACTACTACGATTTCTAGGTTTGGTACCGGGATGCTGGTTCCTCTCAAATGCGCTGGGGAGGCTAGCTAGCTTTTTTCAAAGTTGACAATTTTGCGGTAATTTAAAATTAGTCGTAAATCCCAATCACGCTTAATGCTAGCAGAAATGCGATCGGCGCTACGATGACAAAGCTGGCGTAGATCCATGTCACCACGTTGCGGATCCATGCAGGGGAACGTTCCACGGCTGTCACGCGGTCTGGACGATCAAGATAGATCCGGCGCTGCCCCCATTGGGTATGGCGGCCAAGCACCTTGAGGCCGTAGCTGCTCATTCGACGGGCTGATAGTGGCAGGCCCTTGAAGAATTGTTCTTTCTCCGAGGCCAGAGGCCCTAGCGCGTGGTCGACTTTGTCGATGATAAACGGTGCAAGGGTCATGCCGACGATCACGAGCAGGAACGCCAGCACGCCCAAGCCGACCGTGGTGAAGAGGAAAATTTCGAAAGCTGCTGATTCATTTATGTTGTGCCAAGTCCCCACTACCGGTGGCAAATAGCAATGATCTTGAAGGTTACAACGCCACCGGGGAACTTACGCGTCTTCAAGGCCGGTTTCATCTCGCGTCCTTATGATAGGCTAAAGCCTGGATGGTACGTATGTTGGGAATGCTGGCTATGAATGTAGTGGTAGTAGAAAACATCATTTTCGGATTGTCGCTGATCGCTGGGTTGGGGAGTTGGCTCGCACTGGCAAGGTCAATGAGACTCAACGGTCGATCTATTGCCTGGCGCCACGTCGCCGGCATTGCCACAGCCCCGTTTGCCGCTTGCGGCTTGTTCATGCTGCTGTACCTTTATCTGATAGATTCCACGACCGAGATCTCAATGCTGGTCATTTTGACACTCGCCTGCTTCGGAGTGTGCTCGCCGTCGTGGATACCACTTTATATCTCCGGTAAGACAGCTTATTCGTGTGGAAAGGGCGAGCCTCGCCTTAGCAAGAAAAACCCTGATGATCCATGGACATGAATAAGATAAATTAATATTCCCTAATCAACTAAATCTGCATTCCCACGACGATATCTCTTACACGCATTGGTGGTTATTCCTGACAGAGGCATCGCGCCCGGCTGCCGATAGCCAAAGAGTGTGCAGCCGCACATTCATACCCTGCATTGCCCGGCCTGATGGCCGGGCTTTTTTCGGCTACCCGAAGCTTGTGTTATGAATCCGCTCTGCATGGCGGGGCAGGTAGTACCGATCCTTTCCAAGTGGAACTGGTTGAGTTGGGGCCTCGTGTCGATAGCGCGCCTGCTTCAGGAGGATGTTGGTGGCTCGAACATGACGCCGTCTGCAATGCCTTCCTTGTCATAGGCCACTCGCATTAACGCGTCGCCATATACGCGCCGATCGGCCTGGAAAAGATCCGAGCCGCCGGTCATTCCGATGATGGGCAGTTTGACGGGAGGGCTGGTTTCGAGCGGCTCACCGTATTGTTGTCGCACGGCCTGCCGGGTGATTTCGCCTTGCATGGACGGAAACAACTGACCTTGATAGGTTTCCTCGGGGTCTTCGTCACGCAGTGTTATCTCAATTCGTTGAAGTACATCATCAAGGTTGAACTGTAAGACCAGCCCGGTTTCAGGTTCGAGGAACAGCCTGTCAGCACCGTCGTAGTCGGGTGCTGGTCTTGGGGTCTCCGGCAACAGGTCCTGACGGACGAGTTCATCGAAGGTGTTGCCAAGGCGTTGTGCGAGTTCGTCGAGATTGGCTGTCATCAGTACCACCCTTGTTCTTGCATCAATTCGTGTAACCGCGATCTTGCATTTTCAATATCGCGATCTGAATGACCGTGATTTCGTAGACCGGGCTTGATCGCGTCGAAGTTGCTATCGACCGCACGCCGGAGGTCCTCAGCATCCATCGTTCTCTTACTAACGCTGTTTCTACCCCCGTAAGTTTCGCTCAGCTGTCGATGAACGTCATTGGGTATGACTACACTCGGCGCCTGCCGCTTGATAGCGTCGATCTGCCTTTTTCTGATGTTAGGGTCGAGCGAGCGGAGGTAGGTTTCGAGGGCCGCTTGGGACGGAATATGATCTACATCCATACCGTCTCTACGGCTGCGTCGACTGAGGTCTCCGTAGGTACCGACTTCCAGGGGCACCACATCCGGCTCGCGATAGACGATATACAGTGGATCTACGTCATCCGCGGGGAATGTGATGATGAGGTCCTGAGATCCCGTCTCCGAGGCTGGGTACTCTGTTTGCTGCGGGCCTGAAGCATCCAGGTCGATCGGTGTGACGAGAATATTGTCTGGCTCGACGCCGGGATCGGCCGGGTAGGCGGATGTCGGCGTTTCAACGAGCTCGCTTTGATCCGGCCGCCAAGTGAAACGGATGCCGCCGTGTTCGGCGACGTAGTTTTCCCCATCCCGGTAAGCATGAACCACGGGGACCATTTCGATGGCTTCGCCTGGGCGTGTATGTAGACCACTGACTTCCAGCGCGCCTGTTTCGGCGTTCTCGCTCAGATAAAAGCGAACCGGCGTTCGGGCCATGGAAGTGCCGCGCAGATCCTGATGGCTGTATAACGTGCCATCGCCCAGCTCGGAGGGTTTGAATAGCAAAGCAGCCACGGCCCACGGGCCGACGCTTAGCGCCCGTGGCAAAGCCAGCTTGCCTGCGACGCGCTCCAGCAGACTTTCCATCCCCAGTGCACCGGGCCGGGCCGCACCTGCCGCCAGTAACGAAGCATTGCCAAAGTTGCTCGATGGCTCTTCCGTCTCACCGGCGTGGGTTGTGGCGCCGACGGTTAGGCTCTTGGCGAAGACCTTGTCCTGGTTGAGAACGGCGCGTTCTCGATGAGTCGTCCCGTAGAGCCGTGCGGCGCGAGCAGGGGAGTCACGCCGTTCTCCGCTGGTCCCGATGCCGTGGGTGCCCTGTACCGATGAAATAACGGAGGCGCCGCATGCCGAGCGACATCCGTGGGTGGCGACCTGCTTGCCGTCGACGATCATGAACGACCAGCTCTCAACGATAGGGTTGGTGCCGTGCTTGGGGCACGTAACGCTATCGCCTACGCAGGCCACGGGTAGGCCGTGCACCCTGTAGTTCTGGCCATGCGCCGTAATGACTTTGCCGCCGTGGCTGGTTGCATCGCCAAGACGAACAAGACCGTCGCCGGGATTGAACATGAGCAAGTCCTGATTCGTGCTTTGGCGCGAGTTTATTACAGCGCCATGGCGCCCCACAAAGCGCGGCACGACGGTTCACTGGCGAATGTCCGATCTCCTACGCGATTTTCAGCTTTTGCCGTGGTCCCGGTATCTCCTGGGTGCTTCAGCTTTCCTTGAGTACTGTTTTTATATACAGTTTTCGGAATCGGAATTGCGACAAGGTGGGCGGGCGTTCGATGCAGGTGCAATATCTCGGGCCGTTGATGATGGGGCATGGCCACCCGGCGTTGACCGGTTACGACCTGGATAGCTTCCCGGCGAACTACTTCGCGGTGGAGCTGGGCGAACAGGCCGGCTGTGATGGTTCGCTGATCGAAGGTGACGTACTGATCGCGGACGAAAGCCGCGCGGCGCGAAACAATGACCTGACCGTGGCCGATATCAACGACGATTGTCAGCTCGGTCGCATTTGGCGGATCGGCGGCCGCGTCCGGTTCATCCCGATGTACGGCCGAGAGTCTCTGTTCATCCGAGAAGACATGCTGCTGGGCGTGGTGGTGAACCTGGCTCGGCAGTATGTGGCGTGAGAGGCTTACTCTTCAGGGCGCACTCGGGCTACTTGACTGGGCTGTTGAGGCTTTTATAGGCAGATTCGGCTGTTGATTCTTAAGGGATGAACAGGCCTCATCGTATTGACTCTGATTGATGGATTTTATGTATGATAGGATTCCATCGATCTCGTTTTGGTTCTCGCTAAGCGATGCTTTTAAGAGCAGCGATGTGAAGCGAGATTGAGTTAATCTTACGTTTCCATGTGAAAGAATAATGTTGAAGGATTCTATTTCTTGAGCAACCTTGCATGATGATTTTTTCGATAGGAAAAGCTCTGATCGCGTCGATTTTTCAACTATTTTATTACTTATCTTTTGTAGCACTGCGGGGTCATTTGTTGAAATAATGATGTCGTCTACGTAGACGCTGACGTTGGTATCTTGGGATATTTTCTGTAAATACCTGCCTAGTGCACTTTCACGTAGGCATGAAGACGCGATCATTGAGGACTGAGGGAAACCATATGGTAGATGGTGGTAAGCTGGGGCTGAGCCAGGTTTTCTAACCGTAGACTCTATTGCAATTTCGCGGGCTTCAAAATAAGGAAAGAAACGCTTTAGCGTCCTGGTGACACGGCTTCTAGTAATGCTCCCGAAAAAATCTGAAATATCGACGCTCAAGAAGTAAGTGTCGTTTGTATGGCTTTTGATAGCCGACACGTGTCCACCGTTCATCAGATGATAGTAGTAATGCGGCGCAAGAAAGCGTGAGCCAACTCTTTCGGCTATTTTCTTTCCTTTAAGCATTGCCTGTTTCGATGGAACGTAAATCCATCTGTCAGGCTTTATTTGAAATCTAACGTCCCACTTGGAAGGCATTGTTCTTACAATAGTTAAGGGCTGCGCCCAGAAGTTCAACAATCTTGATAGCTAGCGCCGTGCAACGTTCCGCAAGGAAAACGATGCGCAGGGCCAGCAGAATGTGCTCCTGAGCTAGCCGAGATTTTTTCTTTTCCATGATCTCAGCTCCTCTAAATGTCTTGGCTTGACTAGCGCGACGCGCACAACCCGATAACCAACTGACGATACCCGGAGATTCCTATCGAGGACTCCCAGGAACATTGTCAAGCGATCACAAAGTGACTGAGGAGCGATAGGATACGCAGAGGCAGCCTATCGCCAAGACACTCATTTTGTATCAATTGTGGTTTCTTTACGCAAACTAAAGTTACGTTAACGCACCCTAGCGACATATCGCTTCGCAGGGCGTGCCATCGCCGTCACCATCCAGACGGCCGTTACCACACTGCTCTAGGTGGTAACGGGCTTCTTCGCAGGACCGCATCTGGCCACAGCTCTTGCGGGGGCTGCAGCTGAAACCCTCCGCTTCATCGGGATCGAACGGATCGGCGCGGCGGCTATCCGCTAGCCAGTCCGGCACCTCGGCGTTTTCGTCCACGTAAGGGTTGCCGGCCCCCTGTATCGCGGCGATGCGCCGGTTTCGCTCTCGCTCCCAGTCACTCACCGGATCGGCGTTCGCCCAGGCTTGGAAAAGCTGTTGCTGCTGGCGGCTGATCTGAATGCCGTAAGTATCTCGCATGTACCAGTAGGTGCGGGCGATATCGCCGCGGACATCCGCCGGTGGCTCGAAAATACGCTCAGGAAAGCTGACCTTCGCCTGGCACTGGCCGTACTGGTAGGCATCGGCGCCCGCGATCATGCCGTAGCGCATGTTCGAGCGATCGCCATTTACCTCGCCGACTGACGGCACGAGGTTCTGCAGATCGGCTTCGGCCTCCCGAAAGACGGGATCGTTGGCCCGGCAGTTGCGGCGGCCGCCTTCCTGCCAGCACTGGCGTTGACGGCCGAAGTCGTAGGCTGGCATGACGTGTTCCCACTCTATCCGCGCCGCGCGCGCCGGCTGCTTGCGGATCTCATACCCGCAGCTGGCGAGATCTGGCCCCGCCTCGAAATCGAATGCGCAGCCGCAGTAGAACGTCTGGTCCTGGTCGTAGTAGACCTCGCTTTCCGCTACGCGCTTCGCGGCGGAGAAGGACGTGGGCGGGGCGGCGAGGGCTGGAACAGTGAGAAAGGCAAGCAGGGTGATGAGGTAACGCATACGGGCTCCGTCTCAGGGAGACCGGATTGTAAATGGCGTAATGTAATTTGTATTTATCAATGAGCATTATTTTTTACATATGACCGAGCGTATTGATTTTCAGAGATTAATTCTTCGAGTTATTTTTTGTTTTTTTGAAATTCAAAATGAAATATTGCATTTGCATTTTCTTTCCTATTTTGTGTTTGTGTTTTCTGAATTTCCAGGGGAATTGTGATGGCTAACTATTATTATTGCAATGGTGAGTATGGGAATAGGTATGCATGTAATTCTCATGTTAAAGTTGAATATGGTAGGTGCAGTAAAGAGCATGAGGATGCAGACAATTCATGCTTATATTTCTACTTCTGTAATGCTAGTTTACCAAATAATCTTCCATGTGGCGCCCCAGTGGCGGTGGAACATGAACGATGTGCTAAGCATTCAGGAGGTGAATTTACGACATATTTGATTTCGATTTTAGGAAGTATTTTTGCTTCAGGAGTCGCGGATGTTGTAATTGAACAAGCCGGACGTGTGCTTGGGGGGCTCGGTCTGGCTCTCAAGCATGAGCCGCCAGGTTGGAATATGATGGAGATTCAGGAAAAAGCCGCTTCATTAGTAAGTGGGATTAATGACGATCCTGAGGGGGCTGAATATAAACTATTGGAGATGCCTGAAGAGGATCTAAGCAATCTCTTTCAAGAGCTTTATTTGCTTGTTAGGGATACTGGTGTCAATCAACATAATGGCAGAAGTGTCTAGATTCGGCATTCAAGCCTGAGGTGGGTGATGTACGAACTCTCGCTGAGCTCGTGCCGCACCTCCGTCAGCAGCCACGCCGTTTCCTCGATCTCTCGCTTCCAGCCGACGCAGCGGGCCGGGGTTTCCGGGTAGATGTCCGGCCGGCCCTCGGCGAGTGTCAATGAGAAATCCGCCGCGCCGCGCTGGATTCGCTGCCATTCCGACTGAGCGGCGGCGAGGGCGCCTTCCTCGCTGGCGTAGGTGGGTCGCAGCCGCTTGGCGTTGTCGTTTTCGCCGGCGATCACTTCTCGGAGTCGGGCGCCGGAGACGTCATTCCAGTTGGCGATAACACCGCTATAGCTCTCTCGGTCCGCGCTTGCGTAGCGATGCTGGTCGCCGTCCTGGCGTCGGATGATGATCGGGGGGATCTCGACGCCGCTGGCGGTGGTGGCCTGGCCGGCAGCAATGAACATCAGGTTGCCGGCTTTCACGGTGGCGACGGCGTCGTGGCGTTCGGCCAGCCGCGTGAGGAAGTGCATGTCGCTTTCCTCGGTCTGGTCGAGATGGGGCACGCGGATGCCGGCGAGCGTGGTGCCGCTTCTGGGCGTGAGGTCGTGGCGTTTGGCAATGGTGGTGACAATGTCGCCGATGGTGGTGTCGTGCCAGCTTTGTGTCCGCTTGCCGGGTAGCGTGCCGCGCAGGTTGGCACTGCTGGCCCGGATCGAGAGGGTATCCGGCGCGCCGGCATGTTCGACCTCGTCGACGATGAAGGTACCGCGCTGAACGAGCGGCTCGCCGCTCCAGCCGATAGCGACCTGGATCTCGACGCCACGCCGGGGCAAGGCGAGCTGGCCGTCATCGTCGGTCAGCACGATATCCAGCTGATCAGCCTCGAGGCCGCGCCGATCCGTCAGGGTGAGGCGTTGCAGGCGGCCGCGCAGACGTGGAGTGATTCGCTCGCCGTTGATCGCCAGCTCGTAGTCCGGCGAGCGAGCAGGGCGGCCACTCTCGATCGATGACGGGCTCATGCCAGGGCTCCCGTGACGGCGCGCAGGGCGGTGTCGCTGATCGCGCCCAGCAGATCTCGTCGATCGTCGTCGACGCGGGTCAGTGAGAGCGAAAAGGTGATATGCGCGGCGGCACCATCGCGGAAGTGCCGGTCGCTGCCTTCTTCCATCGAGTCGATGGTGTAGAGGCCGAACATGCGGCCGGTGCCTTCGATCAGCGGCCAGGCGGCGCCTTGTTCGCCCATGGCGCGCAGTTGGTCGAGATTCGACTGGCCACCGGTGAACTCCGGGTAGAGCTCGCCGGAGAGCGTGATCGTGTCACTGCCCGGGCCGAGGAACTGGACCGCCGGGCGCTTACCGATCCGCGAGAGGCTGGACTGGCGCCACTGTGTCTGGCGTTTGAAGTCCTGGTACGCGGCCGTGCCGAGCGAGAACACGAACATGCCGTAGACCATCATCATGGGGCGGTGCCTCAGTCGTTGTCGTAGAAGTTGCGCCGGGTGCGAGCGGCGGATTCGCGCTCGGCGGCGGCCAGGGCGCGCTGTACTTCGGCGGCGACGTATCGCGCCAGTGCCCGTTCGTCCATGCCCGGGGCGGCATTGACGTTGATGTCGCCGATCGTGATTTGCACGGTGGTGCCGCCCGGCGCGGCGATGGGCGGGCGCGTGTCCAGCGGCACGCCTCGGGCGCCCTCGATGGCTGGCATGGCGGCCGTGGGCAGGGCGGCGGTACCGAGCGCGATGCCGGCGCCGGCTTGGGTGACACGCTTGGCGATATCCGCGATCCGCCGGGCGGGCTCGTCGCGCTGGCGGTCCAGCCCCTGGTTGAAGCCGTCCACGGTGTAGCCACCGATCTGGCGGAACACACGAGACGGGGAGTGGATATCCAGCAGGTTCTTGACGCTGTCGACGGCGCCGTCGGCCATGCCCCGGGCGCTATCCACCACCGACGAGGCGCCGTTGCGGATCCCTTCGCTCAGGCCGGTGGCCACGTCGGCGCCGGCGGACCACATGCGCGAGGGCAGCGACTTGAGGTAGTCGATCGCGGCGGTCCATTTCTCCTCGAGCTGGCCGAGCAGATCCCACTCGCCGACCAGATCGACGACGTAGTCGATGGCGCGGCCGGGGGCGTTCTTGAACCAGTCCCAGAGGTTCTTGATGCCTTCCCACGCGGCGCCTAGACCATTGACGATGGCATCGCCCAGCGTGGCCATGCTGTCGGGGACTTCGACACCTAGCTTGCGCAGCACGGCGACGATGCCGCGATAGATCAGCCCAAGCGGATTCCAGTTGGCGAGCAGTCGCACGACGCCACCCACGCCTTCATCGAACGCGGCTTTCACGTCTCGCCAGCGGTCGCGGAAAAAGCCAGCGATGGCATCCCAGTTGCGATAGATCAGGTAAGCGGCACCGGCGATGGCGGCGACAGCGAGACCGATGGGGTTGAGCAGGAAGGCGCGGCCAACGATGGCGACGACACGCCCCAGCCAGAGCAGGGCCTTACCGATCATGGGAATCGCGCCCTTGGCCAGCTTGGTGAGCTTGCCGGCGGTACCGCCGCTCTTGATGCCCATTATCGCCAGCCCATAGCGAAGCATGGCGACGGGGCCGAGCAGGGAAGCGAGGCTGAGCGTCAGCGCGCCGCCGGCGGCCACGAGTACGGCGATGCCGGCGGCGACTCTGGTGATCGTGCCGGCGAGCTCGGGGTTCTCCTTGATCCAGTCGCCGACGCCGCGAACGATACCGGTGACGGATTGAATCAGGTCGCGCAACGGACCTTCGTTGGTGTCGGTGATGCTGATGCCGACTTCTTCCCAGGCGGAGCGCAGGCTTTTAAGATCGCCGCCGATGTTGTCGCTCATGGTCTTGGCGACGCGGGCGTTCTCGCCGCCGGCCTGGGTGAGAATCTCGACGAATTTCTCGACGCCGGCGGCACCCTGTTGGGCGATCAGCTCGGCCATGCCGGCGCCGGGCTCCTCGCCGAAGATGGCCTTCAAATAAGCGGCGCGGTCGGCGTTGCCCATGTTCTCCGTGGCCTGCGCAACATCCGCCAGAATGCGCGGCACGTCGCGCATGTTGCCCTCGGCGTCCTTGGCGTTGACGCCGAGGTCCTCGAGCGCGCCGGCGGCGGCACCGGTCGGGGCGGCGAGCCGCGTCATCATCGCGCGCAGGGTGGTGCCGGCCTGACTGCCTTGAATCCCCACGTTCCCCAGCAGCCCCGTCATTGCGGCGGCCTGTTCGAGCGAGAGGCCCATCTGCCTGGCTTGCGGGGCGACGTACTTCATCGACTCGCCGAGCATTTCGAGGTCGACATTGGCGCGGGTTGTCGTGGCAGTCAGGACGTCGCCAACGCGGCCCATCTGATCCGGATCGAGGCCGAAGCCGCTGAGAATGTTGGAGCTCAGATCCGCGGTGCGGCCGAGATCGGTGCCGTTGGCCAGGGCGAGGTTGAGCATGTCCGGCATGGCGGCCTTGATGGCCTCCGGATCGAAGCCGGCCATGGCGAGGAAGCCCTGGGCGTCACCGGCCTGGGTCGCGCTGAAGGCGGTCGAGGCGCCGAGGTCGCGAGCTTGATCGCGCAGCGCCTGCAGTCGTGGGTCGTCCTTGTCCAGACGCGTCAGCGCCTGCACGCGGGACATGGCGGTACCGTAGTCGATACCGGGAGAGAGCAGGCGCGCGGCGCCATAGACCCCTGCGCCACCGGTCGCCAGCATGCCGGCGCCGGTACCGGCCATGGAGGTACGCAGACTCATCGACTTGTCGTAGGCGCGGCGCGCGGTGGTGAGCCGGCGCTGCTTGTTGGCGAGCTGGTCGAGCTGGGCCTGCTGTCGCCGCATGGCGGCGGTAGTGTCGGTGATGCGTTCGCCCAGTTCCCGCTCATGACGGGCGAGATCCCGCGTGCCGAGGCCGGCTTCGCGCAGGCGTTGCTTGGCGTCCTGCATCTTGCCGAGGTAGCGGTTCTGCTTACCGGTGAGCCGTTCCACCTGACGCGCGGCGGCAGCGTGCTCCCGGGCCATCTGTTTGGTGGGCACGCCGAGCGCGTCGGTGGCGTCGCGGACTTGCTTGAGGCGTTGGCGGGCGGTGCGCAGGGCGTCGTTGTTGCTCTTCACGTCCCGCGAGACCTGACGGAAGCCGCGCGCGGCCTGCTGTTGCTTCTCGAGACGAGTCAGCTGCTCGCGATTGGCGCGCAGGGCATCGGCGGTTCTTTGGCTTCCGCGAGAGATCTTCTTGAGCGGCGCCGTGACCCGGTCGGCGGCCTTGAAGAGCAGTTGCAGCTTGAGGTTGCGCGCCATGGGGGATTCCTACGCTTTGCCGGACTTAGGCGGCTCCAGGCGGACCCGGGCACGCTCGCGCCAATCCATCAGTTCGGTGACGCTCATGGCGTCCATCTCGCGCGGGCCCCAGTGAAACGCCATGGCGAGATCCGCCATGGCGTCATCCACGTGATGGGGCAGGGCGCGCGGAGTGATCAGGCTTCCCCCTTCGCTCGCTTCGTCAGCAAAAAACCGGCCACCTCGCCGCCGAGCTGGACGAGGTCGGCGGGATCCAGGTTGCGCAGTTCGGCCTCGGTCAGCGCCGGCTCGGTGATGCGGGGCAGCACTTTGATCAGTGCGGTGACATCGAGCTGCAGCACATCGCTCAGCGTGACGCCGCGCAGGGCGCCGGAGAGCGGCTTGCGCACCGTGATCTCGGTGATGGACTTGCCGCCGCGCTGGAGGGGCGTGTCCAGGATGATGGTTTCGGTCTGCACACGGGCGGAGGCTTCGACGGTGGGGGCGTTGTCTTCGGTCTTGGCGACGGTGGTCTCTGTCATGGTTTTCTCTCTTCTGGCGATGTCGTGCCACCCCGGCGGGGGTGGCGGTATTGGGTCCGGGCGGACGTCGTGTCTCGTTTACAGGCCGAGCGCCTGGCGGCGATCCGCGTAGCGATCCTCGCCGCGGACCTTGAAGACGTAGCCGGGCACGTCGCGCTCGATGATCTCCTCGCCGTCGACGGTGAGCTTGTAGTAGCTCAGCGTGGTGGTGACGGAGATAGTGTTGTTGTCGCCCTTGCTGACCTCGCCCATGCCGATCGTCTTGTGACGGCCGCGCACGACGACCTCAACCGGGATCACGTCGCCGGTTTCGTCGCTTTCGTAGCTGCCGGTCATGCGAAGCAGGGCGGCGTCGTGCACCGGGGAGCCGAAGGAGTCGAAGAGGCCGTCGACGATCAGCCCGCCGGCGGTCCATTCCATCGTCATCAGTTCCTGGCCCTGGTCGACCTCGATGGGGCCATCCATGCCGCCGCCTTCGTATTCGGCCATGCGCCGGGCGAGCTCGGGCATCGTCAGTGACGGGATCTGGCCCTGCCAGTTGTTGCCATCGCCGAACAGGTTGAAGTCCTTGAGGATGTTGGGGAGTGCCATGTGTCGGTTGCTCCTTAGGCGGCGACGCGCGACGCGAAGTCGACCAGGTACTGGTCGCTGATGCGCTGCTGCAGCATGAGGTTTTCGAGCGGCGGGACGGGCGTGTAGTCGTAGTCGATGTACAACTTGCCGCTCTTGAGGACGTCGGTGGTGTTCACCTCGGCGTCGAACCAGGCGCTGCCGCCGAGCAGGTAGCCTTGCCGGGTCAGCTCGCGCATCTTGGCGTTGATGCCTTCGATGATGTCGCGCGCCAGGCTGGGGTGCATGGGCTTGTCGATCGCCCACAGATGCGCCTCGGCCATGGTGTCCGCGAGCACCTGGGCGGTGCGGGTGTAGTTCTCGAAGGCGAACAGCGGGTCGTCGGTGCAGGTGCGTGAGCCCCAGAAGCGGAAGCCGTCGCGGTTGATCAGCGTGGTGACGTCGGCGGCGTTCAGCACGCCGGCATCGGTCGCCGGGTCCTGCAGATCCCAGTAGATGTCCTGCGAAAGACCGGTAACGCCGTTCACCGCCACGTTGCTCAGTGTCTTATGCCATCCGGTCTGCTCGTCGATCTTGGCGCGCAGGCCCATGGCACGGGCGACCGCGGAGAGATTGCGGGTGCTGGCCGTGGCGGTGTCGAAGCCAGTGAAGTCCGGCCAGATCACCATCGCCTCGCGGGCACCGTAGGTCTGGCGATACATCGTCGCCTCGTCGACCGTGGTGCAGCCATAGGCGGAGAGGTAGGCGAAGGCGCGCAGTTTCTGGGCGACGCTGATCAGCTCGGCGCCCACGTCTTCGTCGTCGAGCTCCGGCACGCCGAGGATGCGGGGTTTGACGCCATGCCGGGCCTGCGCGGCCAGCAGCGCCTGGATGCCGGTCTTCCGGCCGTTGGGCTCGACGCCGCCGATGATGTTGGCCTTGGTTTCGTCGGCGGTTTCGCCCTCGGCCACGCGCACGATCACCGACAGCGGCTTGGCCTGATCGACGATGGCATCCAGCGAACGGGCGAGGGTACCGCTGTCGCCGGCCTTGCCGAGCGCGGTGTAGGCATCGGTGACCAGCACCGGGGTATTCAGCGGGAACTGCTCTGGGTCGGCATCTTTCGCCGTGGCGACCATCCCGATCACCGCCTTCGACACGGTCCGGATCGGGCGGGTGCCCTCGTTGATCTCGACGACGCGAACGCCGTGGTGGTAATCGGTCGCCATGGGCGAACTCCTGCGCGGGGAATGGTTCAGTGCATGCGTGCGGCCATGCTTGCGCGGTCGTTGCCATAGCTCTAGCGGCGGGCGTTGTAGATCGGGGATCTACAACAGGGAGGGGGCGGGCATTCCTGAGGATGGGACTGGTAGAGTGATGCGAGAGGGGCGTCATAGAACTGGCAACTCAGATATCGGAGGCAGCATGACCGGAATCGAACCAACTTTGGCAGGGGCGTTAAGATGGGCAGCCGCCAGAGGATATGAACACTTCACACAAGTGCGCCTAGAAAGATCCTTGCGTCGGGCGGCAGAGAATGGAGTGTCGGTTCAGGATTTATGCCGTACTGAAGTGCGCTTTGCTCATTTTGTTCGGATGGTGCGAGCCTTAGAAGTTTGCTCTAACAACGAGATGGCAGACTATTTGGTGGACTTAATGGTCGGCGGCGTGGAAAGTCGTTTTTCTGATGATTCACCAGACCAGTTTCAGCTTCTGATGGACTGCTTGGGATCGCTAACCCGCACCGAGATCATCGTTTTAGCTGAAATGCGGAAGCTGAGGCTATTTGATGATGAGCGCAGTGGTGAGGACGAAAGTAAACGAAACGAACTGGAATTGTTCGGTGAAAACAGCTTGGGATTCTCCAGAGACTATCTCGCTTCTCTGCTCAATCGTATGGCTGGCTCGGGGCTCGTCACCAGTCCTGGCGCTACATACGGAGGTGGATACGCACGGAATAGCAATCGATTATCACCTCTTGCTCGGGAGTTGTTTCATTATCTGGATTATTCCCATCGGATAACGAACTGAGCCCACATTCGCGGGCTCTTTTAATTGACGGTTCGATATTGTGAAATCACTTTATCCAGCTCACGACCTCGATAGCATCCCGGTCGCCGTTCCGTTCGGCTTCGCTGACGGCGTCCTTGAGCTGCCAGCTTTTGGCCAGCTGTGCTTTTTTGAACGCTTTGGCGGCGTCGGTGGCGGCGATCATCTGCTCGGGCGTGAGCGTGTAGACGCGGTTCGATTGCGCGCGCAGCGACATCACCGCGCCGGTCTCGCCTGCAGTGCGCAGGTCGCGCGCTTCGATTGCCAGCCCAAGTAGATTCGATTCGTCCTCGGGCCGGGTCTGGATCACATCTTCGGTGCCATCGGGCAGCGTGTAGGGCAGCCCGGTGGCGAGCGCGGCGGCATAGGCCGATTCAATCTCGGCGCGCTTGGCGGCAGCTAGGTCGGCGATCGGTAGCTTCCGCTCAGCAATGTTCTCGCCCGAGGCCAGGATCGCTGCGTGAAGCTGTCGGCCGCTTTCCTCTACGTCGTCTGCCGAGGCGGTGAATGGAATCCAGCCGTAGTCCGGGTGCTCGATCTCGCAGTCGATGGTGCCGTCGGCGTTGCGAACTGGGTTCTGCCAACGCGGCACCGTGGCGGTATTCGTGATGTCGCTCATGTCAGGAGATCCTCAGAAAAAGCGTGTTAGGGGAGCTTCCATAGGGTTGCCCCATGGCCCGCCAGGTCCCTGACGGCCGGTTTCCCTCTCCTCCCGACGCATCCGCATATTCCAGATTACTGGCCGCGGTAGTGGCACCAACAGACAGATCGCGTGATGAGTGCAGAAAAGCATACGTGCCCACCGCGCCGACGCTGGCCCCCTTGGTGGCATTGAGCACGCTTGAAGTAGTGACCTTTACGCTGTTCGGCAGGCGTGCGGCCGGCACCGTCCCGGCGTTGAGATTGGAGGCGTTTCGGTAGTAGCCGCCGTGCTGTCCGTCGAGGGTGTCGGCGTTGCCGGTGATATTGATGTCGTAGGTGCCGGACAATCGCGCTCTAGGCACCGTCCCGGCGTTGAGGTTGCCCGCGTTGCGATAGTAGCCGCCGGGCTGGCCTCCAAGCTGGCTGGAGTTGTTGGCCGAGGCGGCAGCGCCGTCGATATCGATGTTGTAGCTGCCCGAGAGGCGCGCCCTGGGAAGCGTGCCGGCGTTCAGGTTGCCGGCATTTCGGTAGTAGCTGCCGTGCTGGCCATCGAGCGTGTCGGCATCCAGTCCATTCCCGGGGCCCTGGTCGCGCAGTACCACGTTGCCCATGGCGGCCAGAGCCGCCTGGACGGTCTGGGGGTTGCCAAGGTTGGGCAGATCGCCGAGCGAGATACGGTCGGCGGAGTGGGCGTCGGTTTCCCTGCGGTGCTCATCCAACGCGACTTTGTTGCCCGCAGGGGTAACCGCGCGCTGGCTGTCATTACCGGTTCTTGTCTCTGTGGGCGTGGCGAGCTCCACCATGCCTTGGGCCGTGGTCGTCGCGGCGGGATGGCTGCGGGCCTTCGTGTGTTTGTCGAGCTCGTCGTTCACGTAGCCGCGCGTCGCAAGCACGATGCTGGGGTCGACCTTCAGTGTGACCGCCGCGGTATCGGAGACCTGCAGCACGAAGCGAATCGTCTGCGTTCTGCCACTGCCTTCGCTGAGCAGTGGCTTGTAGGTCTCCGGATAGTTGCCATAGGCGATCATGTCGCCGTCGGTATCGAACACGCCGACCTCGCGAATGGTCCATCCACCGACCTCCGGTGGCACGATCTGTTCGATAACGATCCAGGTCGGGTTATCGGGATCGGTCTCGCTGGCGTTGATCGGCGCCCGGCGCTGCTCGTTGATCAGTGATGAGCGGCTGCTGTCAGGATCGGGCAGGTTGCCGCCGCCGTCACCGACCGCCATCTCAACGATCTCGATCGGTACCCCGAGGGCGATGGCGTTGGCGAGCTTGGCGGCGCCGACTCGCGTCGGCACGGTGTAGTACTGGGCCATGGCGATTTCTCTCGCGGTTAGGAAACGGGTCCGGGGTAGACGGTCGCCGCATCGATCAGGTGCATGCCGGCGCCGATATAGCAGGCGCCATGGCTGGCAATGACCGGCGGCAGATAGGGGTAAACGGCGGACTGGTCGCCGTCATAGATCGTGCCGCCCAGATAGAGCGGCCCTCGGGTCTCGCCAAGCAGATCCAGTCCGGTGATATGCCGAGTCAACGGCTTGGCGTCATCGACCAGTCGCGCAAGCTCGGTGTACATGGCATCCGTAATGCCGGTGTCCAGCACGCCGACACGCAGCGCGAACGTGCCCGGCGTGCCTTCGGGGGATTGCTGCCACCACTCTTCCACTGTCAGCAGGTACCCGAGCGGCTCGACAACGCGGCGGAGCGCCGAGATCGTGCCCTTGCGCTGATGGATGTAGAACGCATTGCGCACCACGTCCCGTTTGGTGGCCTCGCTCCAGGTAGGATCCCAGCGGTCGACCGAAAACGCCCAGGCCAGATAGGGCAGCAGCCGCGCCGGGCAGGTGGTCGGGTTCCAGAGCTGACGCAGCGGAATCGGTACGCGCTGGATTTCCGCCAATGCCTCGGCGGCGGCGCGCTCGAGCGCGGTGGCGTTGGGCGGCAGCAACGTGGCGCTACTCATCGCTGCCCCCGATCACGATGCTCGTGCCGGTGCAGTGCGCGGCCTGCGTCTCGTCGAGCACGACATCGGCCGCCGGCGCGGCGAGCTCGACACGCTGGACGCCTTCGACGTGCAGGGCCGCGTAGACGGCCGAGAGGCGGATATCCCGGCCGATGCGGCGTTGGGTGGTGACGTAGGCCTCGAGCGCGGATTGGGCGGCGGCGAGGATGGGCTCCTGTTCCGGTCCCGGGTAGAGATAGAGCGTGGCGTCGACGGTGTAGTCGACGATGCTTGCTGATTGGACCGTCAGCCGGTCACCGACCGGTCGCACGTCCTCGGCGGAGAGCGCGGATGCGACGACATCGAGTAGCGCCTGGTCGGCGGTGCCGTCGCCGGCACGGGCCAGCACGGTGACGACCGCCTCGCAGGGTGCCGGCGAAATCGCCGTCGCGTCGGCGACGCGGCCGTCGGCCGACAGCGCGTGAAATACGTAAGCGCCACGAGGCCCGGCGACCGATAGCCCCTCGAACGCCCGCTGGGCGCGAAGCCTCAGATCGTCGTCGCTCTCATACGTCGGCGCGACCGGCGGCACCGCGTCCGGGTCGCCCGGGTCGATAACCAGCCTTTCGACGTTGTAGTTCGCGGCGACCTGGTCGAGATCGGTTTTCCGGCTGAATGCGAGCATGACCGAGCGCGCCGCCTCGTTGACGCGCTGCCGCCAGGTCAATTCTCGATAGGCGTTCTCTTGGCAGAGCTTGGTCAGCGGCTCGGATTCGAGCTCGAGCGTGGCCGCGATGTCGGCCTGTTCGTCGGCCGGAAACAGGGTGATGAGCGCGGCTTTGCGCTCGGCGAGGATGGTTTCGTAGTCGAGGGATTCGACGACCGCCGGTGCGGGCAGCTGGGAGAGATCGATGGGCGAGCTCATGCGCGGCCACCCACGGGGACGGAGAGCGAGACGTCTTCGCCATCGCTCGTTACGGCGTCGATCTCCAGCGTCGCGCTACCGGGGGCCGTCGTGCCGACACGCCTGTTGATCGAGCGAACGACGATGCGAGGTTCCCAACGGATGATCGCCATGACCGCCGCACTGTAGGTACGCATCAGCGTGGCGTCGTTGAGCGGCTGATCGATCAGGCTGGGCAGCAGTGAGCCATAGTCTCGGCGCATCAGCCGCGAGCCAATTGGCGTGGTGAGAATGTCGGCGACGCTCTGGCGAATATGCTCGAGGCCGGCAATCGACGCGCCAGTGGTACGGTTCATGCCGGGCATCAGGAAACGCCCCCTGTGTTATTGCTGCCACGCTGCACATCGGTATGTGTGTGGCTGCTGCTGATGTCCTTACCGTTACTGGTAACGGCGCCCTTGAAGTGGACCGCGCCAGACATCGTTGCGGTCTTCCCGCTGGGCTGATTGAGATTGCCGTTCAACGTGACGTTGCCGTTGATGACGACGTTGGCGTTGATGGTCGCGCCGCCGGCCGCGGTGGCGGTCAGCGCGGCGGTGGTGGTAACGGTGACATCGGCCTGAGCGTCGATCGAGGCGGATCCGGGCAGGGCGGCGCGCAGATGATGCGCCTCGTGGTCGTACTCGATTACGGCGCCATCGGGGAAGACGCGGTGCCACAACGAGGCCGCGTCACTTGGCGCTGGGTGGGCAGTGCTGAACAGGCCCGTGAGTGCGACCCCCAGAGCAGGATCTCCACCCGGAGACAGCAGTACGACTTGCTCACTGATTGTCGGTGGATCCCATTCGCGGGTCGTGCCTGCCCGCAGTGCCAACCACGGCAGCCAGGTCGTCAGTAGGCCGCCGGATCGGACACGAACGCGTGCGCTGGCGTGGTCCACCTCGGCGATGGTGCCGAGGCGGATCAGGTTGTGAATCAGGCGAAGAAGTTCGGCGACGTTGTTCATGTCGCCATGCTTGCGCGGTGGGTCGTTCAGCTCTAGCGGCGGGCGTTGTAGATCGGGTATCTACAACACGCCCTAGCCCTCCAGATCCGAGCCGAGATGGCGGATGAGCATGTCGTAGACGCGCTCGATATCGTCCGGCGTGGCGCCCAGCAGTTCCCGTTCGGGATAGTCGTAGCGCAGGAAGCCGTTGATGGGGGCGTTCTGGCCTTCCTGGTGGATGCGAGCGATGTGGGCAATGCGGCCTTCGTAGCCGACGGCGACGTGGTCGGCGTTCGCCTTCAGCTTGAGATACCGCGCGGTGCGTAGCTTCTGGAACATGGCCTCGCTGGCTTTGCCCTGATTGCGCTTGGCTCGCGGGTCGATCACCGGAGTCAGGTCCCGCTCGAGTATCCGGATGACACGCCGCTTCTTGAAGGTGCGCAGCTCGCCGGCGTGTTTCTGGTCGAAGCCAAAGTAGGTCTCGGGCGTCGCAAACCAGTTGAGAATCTCGCGCTCTTCCGGGGCATGGCCGGGTTTTTCGTAGATGAAGCGCAAGCGGCGGCGCGCGCGCCGGGTCTGCTTCTGGCCGACGCGGGAGCGGTAGGGCGTGCCATCCGGGTTTTGTTGGCGACGGATACGCTGCTGCTGGCTTTTGCGGAGCGCCACGCCGATCTCGCGGGACAACTTGCGCCGCTGGCCTGGTTCCAGCTTTTCGATCAGCGGACCCGCCCAGCTCTCCAGGCGCTGCAGGTCGTCCTCGGTCATGGCGTTTGCCACTCACTGGCGGGCGTGAAGTCGTCCTGGCCGTCGGTGCGTGTCGATAGCTGCCAGCGCTGGGCCGGGTCGCGATCGATGGGATACTCCGGCAGCCGGTGCTCGCTGCGGATCGTTCCGGCGTCGTTGTCCACGAGGGCAACCACGCGTTCGGTCAGCTCGACGCTGAAAATCAGGTCCTGCTCTTCGTGGGACAGGATCTCGGCGGAGAAGCTGACGGCCTGTTCCGGATCCGCGTCCGGCTGGTAGTGGGCGAGCCATTGCAGCAGGGGCAAGACGATCGGGTCGAGATCGCCCCGATGCCCCATCACGATAATCTCGGCAGTGAAGCGGTATTCATGGGAGAGGTGTTGGCCCCGGCTAAAGCGAATGCTCCCCGAGGGAGTGTAGGTACGCAGTCGATCGGGATCGGCCGCGAGAGGCGGCACGCTATCGAGCAGGTGCTGGCGAAGGTTGGCGAGCTTGCGCATCGAGTACCTCGACGAGTCCGTTGTGGCGTAGGGCGCAGCGGTGGTAGGCGCTGGCCCAGGTGTTCATGGTGAGCACGATGTCTTCGCCCGTGCCGTCAGTCAGCAGCGGGAGCGCCCGCGGGCAGCGCTGCAGCAGGTTCTGCTGGAGTGTGGGCGCGGCCGGCGGCGTCGTTGAGCAAGCGCACAGCGTTATCGCCAAGGCACACGTTGCGGTAAATCGGCTGCTGAATTTCACGGATGATCCCTCTATCGATAACGCGCTCGTTCGCGTCGAGCTCGGCGAGACGTTCCTCAACGATGCCGGCGATATCCGCTTCGCGGGCTGTCGCGGCATCGGCCACCAGCCGGGCGGCGCGTTCTTCGGTCAGTCGTTGGGCGTCTTCGAACCAGCCGCGCGTAAGCCAGCCGGCGGAAAAGGCGAGGGCTGCGACCAGCGCGATAAGTCCCGCGAACACGCGTGCTTTCATTCCAGCCCCGCGAGGCAGAGATCGCGTTCCGTGGCGCGTCGACGCACGAGTCCCTCGAGCTTCTGCCCCTGCGCGTAGATCCAGCGCGATAACTGGTTGCAGGCATCTCTGACGCGGCCGGCGTTGAGCCGCTCCAGGAGCGTGGAACCGCGAAAGGCGCCCTCGCCGACGTTGAAGATGAAGCTGGCCAGCGCCGCGCGCCGGACCGGTGGCATCGTGACGTTGATATCGGGCGCGACGTAGCGGTCGATCGCATCGAAAGCGTTGCCCAGGTCGCCGGCGAGTAGGTCGTCGCACTCTTCTTGAGTTTTTGTCTGATGCAGCTCTACGGTCGGCCCCGTGTGTCCGGTGCAGATGGTGGGGATCCCCACCGGATCGGGGTAGGATTCCAGCTCCGTGCCTTCGTAGTGCTTCACCATGCCGATGGAGATCGACAACGCCAGGCCGATACCGCCACCGATTCCGATGACGCCGTTATCCAGCCAGCGGCGCCATCTCATCGCTTGTTCCCGCGAAGCCGGTCCCACCACCCGCGTATCCGCTCGAGATACTTGGGCAGCAGCAGGCCGATCTGCAGCATGAGATAGGCCAGTGTCAGCACGGTGATCCAGTCGCTGGGCGTCATCCCGCCGGCGTGCAACAGGGAGACGATGGCCGGCGGTGTCGTCTTGATCGCTTCGGTGGTGATATTCAGCTGCTGGGCCATGGCCGTTCCTGCGTGAGCTATCAGAAGGGTGATCAGCACGACTATCGGGTCGGGCTGTTTGCGTGGTTGGCGTAGTCGCGCGGTCATGGCATCAGTCCCAGAGCTGAATGGGGTCGGACCGCTGGGGGCGGGGCGCGACGTCCGGCAGTACGACCGCCGTGCCCTGCGGCAGTACCGGGCCAAACTCGGCGAGCCCTGGGTTCAGTTCGAGCGCCTGCTCGGTCACGCCAGCGGTACGGCCGAAGACGCGCTGGCAGATGGCGTCGACCGTGTCGCCCTGGTGAGCGCGAACGGTGCGAGTCATATCAGCTCGACCGTGGTATGCGGCTCGCCGATGATCTCCGACACCGCCCAGCGGGCATCGCGCCGATAAGCCTCGGCCGCGTCGCTCTTGGCTTCTCCACGTTCGTCACCCTCCCGCGTGGCAGTGAAATCTCGGTAGCTTTCGAGCAGCTGCGCGTGCGCTTCGGCGAAAACCCCCTGACGATAGAGACGCCCGGCGTGCCCATCGATCTGCCAGACTTCCGGCGGCACGGCGTCGGCGGTTCGATGGCCGGCGGCCTGTCGGTCAAGCTGGTAGTCGGAAAGCTGTCGATTGAGGCTGGCGACCGCGATCTCGAGCGCGGCGACGACACGCCCCTGGGTGATGGTCGTGTCGATGCGATGCCGTTCGCGAAACTCGCGCGGCTGGATGTCCGGCCAGAAGCCGTTGTTGGTAATGGCTCCGGCGGTGGGGATGTTGGCGTTGCCGTAGGCGACCAGTGACATGGTGCGCTCCGTAAGTAAGGGGGTGGGTCGGAGATCGACGACGGGGCGCTGGGCCCGATCTCCTCCGACGCCCCCTTGGCGTCGGCGTGCGACTCGGTGGCGGCGTCGGGCTTACTGGCCCGGGGTGCCGGCGTTCTGTCTGGTGATTTCCCGTTCGAGCTTCTGGATGTCCTGCTTCACGCCGACGCGGTCGTTGAGCGTGTAGGCGCGCTTCAACTGCTCGAGCGCGGCGGCCGGGCAGCCGGCGTCGCGCAGGGCATAGCCATAGGCCTTGTGGAACTTGGCCGAGATCTGGTCATGCATGTCGGCGCCGTCGATTAGGCCGCGGGCCTCGGAACAGAGCCCGGCGAGGGTCGTGGCGAGTGCCAGTCGATCCTCGTCCGTGGACCGGTCGAGCTGTCCGAGCGTCTCTTCCGCCAACTGCTCGGCGACCAGGCTCGGCGTATCACGCTCGAAACTGTCGGGCGTGTCGAGATCGTGCTCGACGGCGTAACGGGCGATGGACAGTGCCCCGGGCAGATCGCCGATGTCGAAGCGCCAGATCATGACTCGGGCCAGCACGTCGTCCTGGGCACCGCTGCCGCTCTCGAGCACGCCTTCGATGTAGGCATCGAACTGGGGCAGCAGCTGGCGTTTCAGGGCGATCTTGCCTTCGGTCGATTTGATCGCCTTGAGGGAGCGGCGGGCCTCCCACATCGCGGCCATCATCAGCTCGTACTGTTCACCGTTCTGGGGCTGGCCGGGTACCGCGTCACCGGCCGCCCGGGCGGCGGTGACGCGCTGAAAGTGTCGGCGGGCTGGGCTCGTCATCGTTTCCCCTTACGCTTCGGTGACATCGATGTTCTCGATCAGGCATCCGAGCCCGAAGTCCTCGACGACATAGGCGTCGTTGGAGCTCTCGTAGTTCTCAACGCGTTTGCGCTCCGGCTTGTCGCGGATATAGCGGCGGCGGCTACCGTTCTGCCAGTAGAGCGACAGGTTGCTCAGCGCGGTGACAAAGATGGCGCCGTCCGGCACGTAGGGGGCACGCACTGCCTGGAGACCACCCACGCGCTTCTGGCTGACGATCAGGTCGAGGGCTCGCTGCTCGGTCGGCGGATGGTCCTGATTGATCAGCGGGAAGTACTTATCGGCGAGCATCTTGCGGCCCATGATTGCGACCAGGTCCGTCGATTCCCGGAACCAGGGGTCGATGAGCTCATTGACCGCGTCGATGACCAGCGCATCGAGGTTGACGTAATCGCCGCCTGTTCCGACGACGATCTTGCCCTCGGCCGCGCCTTTCGACATCACGCGCGCCGGCGCATGGGTGCGGTACTGCTGCAGCCAGCCGACATTGACGTCCTGAAGGAGAGGGTTTGTGGCTCGGTCGGTTTCCCGGGCGGCGTTGGTGCCGTTGAAACCCACCATGATCCGGTCCAGCGCCTGTTGCCGCAGGATGGTGTTGCGCACTCGGGTCTGGAAGTCAGGGAACTTGGCCCAGGCATCCAGCTTGTTCCACGGCAGGTATGTATCGAATTCGGTCGAGGCACACTCGTAGCTCTGCGAGTCGAGCGTCGTCAGGTCGCGAGGCGAACGGTCCTTCTGGCTCACATCGGTGCGGCCCGCGATCGGCCCCGAGATACCGAGGCCGAGCTTTTCGCCCTTGAGCTCATCGACCCCAACCACGTTGATCATGCCGAGGAATTCGCTGGATTCCTGAATACGGGTTTCCAGCGTCTGCTGGACGCTGGGCTCGACAGCGAAAGAGTCGGTCGCGGAGTTGACGCCGGACAATTGGGCGATCTGGGCCGTCAGGCGATTGAAAGCGAGGCGTGTATCGTTGCGCATTGGGCGGTCCTTAGCAGTCGGTCAGTTCGGTACCGCCGTTGCCGCCGGTGGCGGTGGAGCGGGGCGGCTGGTCTGGGGTGGTGTCGAGTTGGGTGAAGAGCGCATCGAGTTTTTGGCGCGTCTCCGCGTGCGCGGTCCGCAGTTCGGAGAAGGCATCGGCGCTCGGTCGGTTCGCGAGCTCGGCTTCGAGTGCGGCGTGCTTCTCGACGAAGAGGCCGAGGGTCTGCTCGAGGTCGTTGCGGAATGCCGCGAACTCGAGTTTTCCCTTGGCGGTATGTCGGGTGAACAGCGCCTTCACGTTCTCCAGCAGCGAGGGGCCTTCGTCTTCCGGCTCCGAGAAGTCGAGCTCGGTTTCGGTCGCGGCGGTGAACAGGTTCTCGGGGCGCTGCTTGCGCGCGTTGAGCGGAGAGGCCTCGCCCTGGGTGGCCGAGAACTGCAGCATTTCAGTACCGAGGCTGGCCGGTGAGTCGGTGACGGCCAAGCCGATGAGGTAGGCCTCGCCACTGCCGGCGAAGTCCGGGTCCACCTCGATGCTGGTGTAGACCTTCTGCCGCTCGCCATTGATCTGCTTGAGCCGATCGGTCGGATCGATCTGGACGAAAAGCGCCTGCTTGCCATCCTCGACCTCGCGGGCTTCGGCGGCGGTGACGTCGCCCAGCGCCGCGAACGGACCGTCGTGGAACATGCCGCGCATGTGTTCCATCCAGATCCGGGCGCCGTACTTCGCCGGGTCGAAATTGCTGGCCATCTGCTCGATCCACGTTTTGGAGATCGTGCGGCCATCCGTTGTGGCGCCCTCGGTCGCGACGCGAAACCATTTCGGCATTGGGTGTCCCTCGGTGACTGCCTGCTTGCTGTGTGCCGACAGGTTCCGCGCCCCCTTCGCTCATCTCAATCGAGCGACGTTGTAGATTCGCGATCTACAACGGCTTGCCCGGTAGCCCGAGCGCCCGGGCGGGTACGCTGGCCGCATGACGACGACAGCCCCCGACTCCCTCGATTCTCCGCGCCTGACCGCTCGCCACCTGTACTGGCAGGGCTGGCGTGTCGCGCGTATCGCTGAATTCATCGAGGTGAAGGCGGCCACGGTACATAGCTGGAAGGAACGCGACCGCTGGGAAGAGTCCTCGCCCACGCAGCGGGTCGAAGGCGCGCTCGAAGCGCGGCTGGTTCAACTGATCGTGAAGGACCGTAAGACAGGAGGGGATTACAAGGAGATCGATCTGCTCGGCCGGCAGATCGAGCGCATTGCGCGGGTGCACCGGTACCAGGAGACGGGCAAGGAGGGGGACCTCAATCCGAAGCTCGCCGCGCGCAACGCGGGGCCGAAGCGCAAGCCGAAACGCAACGCGCTATCCGAGGAGCAGTTCGAGGCGCTGGAGGCGGCGTTCTTCGATTCGCTGTTCGACTATCAACTGTCCTGGCATGCCGCCGGCGAAAAGCACCGCATCCGCAACATCCTCAAGAGCCGCCAGATCGGCGCCACGTTCTATTTTGCCCGCGAGGCGATCGTCGATGCCTTCAAGACGGGAAAGAACAAGATCTTCCTCAGCGCCTCGAAGGCGCAGGCTCACATCTTCAAGAACTACATCATCCAATTCGTCAAAGAGACCTGCGACGTCGAGCTGAAAGGCGATCCGATCATCCTCGAGAACGGTGCCGAGCTACATTTCCTCGGAACCAACTCGAAGACCGCCCAGGGCTATCACGGTGACGTGTATCTGGACGAGTACTTCTGGATTCATGGGTTCGAGCAGTTCCGGAAGGTCGCCTCGGCCATGGCCACGCATAAGCAGTGGCGGCAGACCTATTTTTCGACACCGTCGTCGATCGCGCACGAGGCATATTCCTTCTGGACCGGCGAACGGATCAACAAACGGCGGAAGAAGGCCGATCGCGTCGATATCGACGTGAGCCACTCGGCCTTGAAGGACGGCGAGCTTTGCGGCGACCGGCAGTGGAAGCAGATCGTCACGGTGCACGATGCCCAGGCCGGTGGTTGCGATCTGTTCGATATCGAGGACCTGCAGTTCGAGTACAGCGCGGACGAGTTCGCCAACCTTTTCGAGTGCGAGTTCGTTGATGATAGCCAGAGCGCTTTTCCGCTGGGCGTGTTGCAGGGCTGCATGGTCGACGCCTGGGAAGCCTGGGACGACTACCGGCCATTCGCGCCTCGGCCGGTGGGCGAGCGGGGCGTGTGGATCGGCTACGACCCGACCGGTATCAACGAGGATGGCGATGGGGCGGGGCTGGTGGTGATCCTGCCGGCACGCTCCGCCGGCGAAAAGCACCGGATTCTCGAGCGTCATCGACTCAAAGGGCAGGACTACGAAGAGCAAGCGGCTTTCATCCGCCAGTTCGCCGACAAGTACGACATCGACCACATCGGCATCGACACGACCGGCATTGGCGCGGCCGTGGCCGAGCACGTGGCCAAGTGGTTTCCGCTGGTCACCCGGTATCACTACACCGTCGAGCTCAAGACCCAGATGGTGCTGCAGGCGCAGCAGATCATCCGGCGTGATCGACTCGAGTTCGACGCCGGCTGGGTGGATCTCGCCCAGTCGTTCATGGCGATCAAGAAGGAGCTCACGGCCAGCGGTCGTCAGTTCACCTACACCTCGGGGCGCAACGCCAAGACCGGCCACGCGGATCTCGCGTGGGCGACCATGCACGCCCTGCACTTCGAACCGATCGACGGCCCGGCCGGCGATACCGGCGAATCCATGATGGAGATCTACGAATGAGCGAGCCAGCCGCCGCCAAGCCGCGCGTGCGCGTTCCCGCGATTCTTTCCAACGCATCCGAATCCACCCGCGAGACCGGGTCCCCAGGGGCGGGACGCGCCGAGGCGTTCAGCTTTGGCGATCCGGAGCCGGTGACCAGCCTGTGCGACGTGTTCTACGAGGGCGTCTACCTATCGCCGAACGAGTGGTATGAGCCGCCGATCCCGTTTCACATCCTGGCCAAGAGCTACCGGGCGACCGCGCACCACGGATCCGCGTTGCAGGTGAAGCGCAATATCCTGCTGCGCACGTTTCAGCCACATCCACTGCTGAGCCGGCAGACGTTCAGCGCGCTCGCGCTCGACCATCTGGTTTTCGGCAACTGCTACCTCGAGGAGATCCGGGGGCGGCTAGGGCGGTTGCTCGAGCTGCAGCGTCGGCCGGCCAAGTACATGCGCCGCGGCGCGCAGACGCATCGCTATTTCTGGGTGCCGGACTGGATCAACCGCACCGAGCTGCCGGCGGGGCGAACCATCCACCTGATGGAGCCCGACATCGACCAGGAGGTCTACGGGTTGCCGGACTATATCGGCTCCATGCAGTCGGCCTGGCTCAACGAGAGCGCGACGCTGTTTCGCCGCCGGTACTACCTTAATGGCAGTCACGCGGGCTTCATCATGTACGTGAACGACGAGGCCCACGACAAGAAGGATATCGACTCGATGCGCCAGGCTCTGCGGGAGAGCAAGGGACCGGGCAACTTCCGCAACCTGTTCCTCTACGCGCCCAAGGGCAAGAAGGATGGGGTGCAGATCATCCCGGTATCGGAGGTCGCCGCGAAGGACGAGTTCTGGAACATCAAGAACATCACGCGTGACGACCAGCTTGCCGGCCATCGAATCCCGCCGCAGCTGATGGGCATCATTCCGCAAAACACCGGTGGCTTCGGGGACGTGGAGAAAGCGGCGCGTGTATTCGTCGCCAACGAACTCGAGCCGCTTCAGCAGACCATGCTCGAGATCAACGATCGCATCGGCGAAGAGGTGGTGCGATTCCAGCCGTATTCACTGGAGGCACCGGCACAAGCCTGAAGGTAGGGCGCCCGGCGGCCACCGGGCGCATCGCCTGAATCTTCCTGATTCCTGTCACTCCCTCGGACCTCACAGCGACAGCCAAATCTTAACGAAAAGCTGTATAAATAGACAGGTATCAGGATGGCCCAGAAACCGATTCTCCCGTGGATGGGTGGCAAGCGTCGCCTCGCGAAACAGATCTTGCCGCTGTTCCAGCCCCACCACACCTACGTCGAGCCATTCTGTGGCGGCGCCGCGCTCTACTTCATGAAGGAGCCGAGTGCGGTCGAAGTCATCAACGATGCGCACGGCGAGCTGGTCAATCTCTACCGGATCGTCAAACACCACCTCGAGGAGCTCGTGCGCCAGTTTCGTTGGGCGTTGGTCAGCCGCGAGGAGTATCTCACCCAGCGCGAGGTCGATCCCGCTCACCTGACGGACATCCAGCGCGCCGCGCGATTCTTCTATCTGCAGAAGCTGGCATTCGGGGGCAAGGTGTCAGGGCAGTCGTTCGGGGCGAAGGTCAGCGCACCGCCTGGTTTCAATCTCATGCGAATTGAGGAAGAGCTAAGCGATGCCCATCTTCGTTTGGCCCGTACTTGGATCGAGCACCTGGACTGGTATGAGTGCCTGCGGCGTTACGACCGATATCAGACGCTGTTCTATCTGGATCCGCCGTACTGGGGCACCGCCGGTTATGGTCGTGACTTCGCGCTCGAGGAGTACGACCGCATGGCGGAGTTCGCGCGATGCTCGAAAGGTCAGGTGGTCATCAGCGTGAACGACATCCCGGAGATGCACGCCGCCTTCGATGGACTCAACATCCGCAAGACACAGCTGCGATACAGCGTTGGCCGGCAGACTACCGAGGCACGTGGCGAACTGATCATCACCAATCGCTGATCGATCGATCCACGACAGCGCGGCCGCCCAGGAGGGCGGCCGCTTTCGTTGGGCTGGCGGCCCCTAGCCCCGATCGCCGCCCGAGCCGCGCGATCAGCACCCCGCCCCGCCCGCGCGCTAAATGGGTCAGAAATTACGCACCCTTGCAGTAGCGTGGAAGCCGCGCCAGTACTGGGCATTCTGATGGTTATGAGGGGGCGATTTTTTATGCAGATTTATGCAAAAACTGGCGGTGTTGTGACAGCGGTTTCATGCATGTAGGGAAGAATAGGCGAGAAGGTCTGGTGATGGGAGAGTACGTTGTAGCGAGAGGTGCCAGATGTGGCCAAGCGTGGGCGTTATCGTGAGCCGCTAGCCTGGAAAAAAGAGGTTCTGTGGTCACAATTTTGTCACTGGGAGGTCACGAAGACCGTAGTTATAGGCTCTCGATCCAATCCATCATCGGGGCGACGGAGAAGGTACGGTCAAGCGGAGCGGGCGCGGAGCGTTCGAGAGTCATGGGGCAGAGCGTCGGTAGGGTGGTCGGTCGCGAGGGAAAGGCGCGGAGTGTCGCATATTTCGTGACGGTCTGCATGACCGGTGCTGAGGCAGGATGGTGTCGAACCTGGCGGGAATGACAACAAAAAAGCGATGGCGCTGGGCCATCGCTTGCGCTCTGAGGTAATCAGCCCAAATGGCCTTGCGAAATCGGACAGACCTGCTGCCGGATCCGCTCCGTCGGGCTGGTCCTGAAGAAGTCTGGCAGTTTTAGCAACGCCGACTTCACAGCGTCGTCGGTCCGTTCGCTGCGCAACTGTTCGATTTCGGCTCTGGCTTCATCCAGCTGGTCCAACACGCTTCGCAGCAGCGCATTGGAAGCGGCCAGCTGTGTACTGAGCTGATCAATCTTTCTTGCCGCTGCGACGTTTTGCACTGCGCGAACTTCCAAGTCGAAAACATCATCAGCGTGTGTCTGTCGATGCATGCCTGTCTCCTTGGGCTAGGCCCTGTGGGAATCGGGTTGAACAGTAGGCAACGCGGCAAAGATAATTCTTGGTTTGCAGAATGTATCTACACGTATAGAAAGTTGACATTTAAAGGGGGGAGTGGCCCTGGACGCGAGTTGCCTGGAGGTATCCGCGGGCCGGCCCCGCGCCTGGCGATAGGTGAAAGTGTCAGATGAGATTCGGAAATTGATCGTCAGCCATTCGGTCGCCTGCGCGCCCGAGGTGGCTGTCCACTATTTTGGGATAGCGCATTGCGACGGCTTGGCTTGGTCCGGGGTTCGATGGTCTAGTGGGTCTTTCGACGAGTGTGGGAGCGGGGCATGAAGACGATCGGCGTGTTGGGGGGTATGAGCTGGGAATCCACCGAGAGCTACTACCGCCTGTTGAACGAGGGGGTGCGCGAGCGTCTGGGAGGGCACCACTCCGCCAGGATTGTCATGATCAGCGTCGACTTCGCCGAGATCGAGGCGCTACAGCGCGCCGGTGACTGGGTGGCAGCCGGACGGCAGCTGGCGGAGGCCGCGCGCCGTGTCGAGGCGGCCGGGGCGGATTGCCTGTTGTTGGCGACCAACACGATGCATCGGGTCGCGCCAGCGATCTCGGCGGCCATCGATATTCCGCTTCTGCATATTGCTGACGGTACCGGCGAGCGATTGATGGCCGCGGGGATCGAGCGGGTAGGCCTCCTGGGGACGCGCTTCACCATGGAGCAGGATTTCTACCGCGGCCGACTGGCGGAGCGCTACGGTGTCACGTGCCTGGTCCCCGACGCGCCGAAACGTGATCAGGTGCATCGAATCATTTTCGAGGAGCTGGTGCAGGGGGTGATCAGCGACGTTTCCCGCCAGAACTATCGAAGCATTGTCGCAAGTCTGGAGGCAGACGGGGCGCAGGCGATCATTCTAGGGTGCACGGAGATTTCGCTATTGCTGCGGCCAAAGGATTGCGATCTACCGCTTTACGATACGACGGCGCTCCACGTGGCGATGGGGCTCGAGTATGCCCTGCGGTCGGTGTGAGTCAGACTTGGCGCGTCGCGCCGGCCACGCGCTGTGATCACGGTCGATGAGCAATTGTGGGGCGGTTCAAGTTGCCGGACACCATGCCGATAACTTATCCGGTTCTCACGGAGCAACGCTGCCGGGGCCGTTGGCATCGACGCGCCACGGCGGCAGGATTCGAGTCGCTTCCCTGCGACCGCTTCGACTCGGCAGCGCCCAATCGTCACCGCGATCGCACGCTGCCGAGTCGTTTTTTCTTGGCGTGACAAGACATAGAGCCGGTAGCCAGCGCTCGCAGAGATTGGTGATGATAAAGGCGCCGGGAGCGAATCGATAAAAACAGGAACGAGTCGATAAAACCAGGAACTGGTCGATAAAAGAAGCGCAGAGTTCACGTGGCCGGCGGTGGGGCAAGGTCGACGAGAGCATGGTGCCCGGAGCCGGGCTCGAACCGGCACGGTGTCACCACCGAGGGATTTTAAGTCCCTTGCGTCTACCAATTTCGCCATCCGGGCTGCGAATCAAAGAATTCGGGAGAGTGCGCTGAATGCGCTTCCGACGGGAGCTGTCGGAGTTGGAGGCTGGAGTCGGAATCGAACCGGCGTACACGGAGTTGCAGTCCGCTGCATAACCACTCTGCCATCCAGCCTTATTGAGTCATGGAGCGGGAAAGGAGATTCGAACTCCCGACCCTCGCCTTGGCAAGGCGATGCTCTACCACTGAGCTATTCCCGCTCAACTCGCCGACGCATTATAAGGATAAGTCCGTAAGTGTCAAACGCTTATGGCAATTTTCTGGAGAGGTTTATGTCACGGCGGCAGACCGGCCGGTCGTGCACCCGCTCACAGTGATCGGGTCAGCTCCGGCCACGCCGCCTTGAGGTACTGGATCATCGACCAGAGCGTGAGTGCTGCCGCTGCGTAGAGCAGCACCACGCCGAGCGAGGCGATCGGCGTAGCGGGCGGGAAGCCGAGCAAGAGCAGCAGCGCCACCATCTGCAGTGTTGTCTTGGACTTGCCAATCCAGGAGACGGCAACGCGTTTGCGTTCGCCGATCTCTGCCATCCACTCGCGCAGCGCGGAGATGACGATCTCGCGACCGATGATGACCAGTGCCGGCAGGGTGAGCCAGAACACTTCGTAGCGCTCGATCAGCAGAGCCAAGGCCACGGCCACCATGACCTTGTCCGCAACCGGATCCAGAAAGGCACCGAAGGGCGTGCTCTGGTTCCAGCGACGTGCCAGGTAGCCGTCCAACCAATCGGTCACGGCGGCGAGGCCGAACAGGACCGCGGTCACCGGCAGGCTCCAGTGATAGGGCAGATAGAACAGGATCACCAGCAGCGGAATGAACACGAGTCTTGCCAGAGTGAGCATGTTGGGAATGTTCATCGTACCGCTAGCGTCCTTGCTGGTAAGAGAGATTGAGGCATTCTACTCGCGACCGAGATCCCTCGCGACCGGCATCGTTATCCATGCAGGGTTATCCATGTAGGGCCTGATGAATCGTCGTCGCCATCTGTTCGTTGATACCGGGGACGCGCGCCAGATCGTCTCGGGTTGCCTTGCGCACCCCCTGGAGGCCGCCGAAGAAGCGTAGCAGCTCGCGTCGCCGTTTGGGACCGACGCCGGGGATATCCTGAAGCGAGGAGGTCCGGCGCTGCTTGTCGCGCCGCTGGCGATGACCGGTGATCGCGAAGCGGTGCGCTTCGTCGCGGATATGCTGGAGCAGATGCAGGGCGGGAGAGCTGGTGTCGAGGTCGAGCTCCCGGTCCACCGTCTCGATGAACAGGGTTTCGAGACCTGCCTTGCGGGTCACCCCCTTGGCCACTCCAATCAGGGCCACGCCGGTGACCTCCAGCTCGGCGATGACCTCGCGCGCCATGTTGAGCTGCCCCTTGCCGCCATCGACGATCAGAATGTCAGGCAGCTTGCCTTCGCCTCTCTGCAGTCGCTTGAAGCGTCGAGTGAGCGCCTGGCGCATGGCGGCGTAGTCATCTCCGGCCGCGACGCCCTCGATGTTGAAACGACGATAGTCGGACTTGACCGGGCCGTCCTGGTCGAACACGACGCAGGAAGCGACGGTCGCCTCGCCCTGGCTGTGGCTGATGTCGAAGCACTCCAGGCGCGCTGGGGGCTGAGGCATGTCGAGAGCCGCTCTCAGTGACTCGAACCGTCGGCTCAACTGGCTGCGGTTGGCCAACTGGGTCGCGAGATGCTGTTCGGCGTTGGTGACCGCCAGACCACGCCATTGGGCGCGATGGCCGCGAACCTGTGAGGCGATGCGTACCTTGCGCCCGGCGCGTTCGCCAAGCGCCGATTGCAGCAGGTCGATGTCCGTCAGCGGGTGCGAAACGATGACTTCTTGCGGAATCTCGTTGGATTGGCCCAGGTAGAACTGGCTTACGAACTCGCCAAGCAACTCGCCGATGCCGAGATCCAGGCCGTTCTCCGGCTGGTGGTGGCGAGCGCCAAGCATCCGACCTTGGCGAATCGTCAGCACGCTGATGCAGAGTCCGCCGGGCTGCTCGGCCAGGGCGAAAATGTCGGCGTCGCCGTCGGCGTTGTCGACGAACTGCTTTTCCTGCATGCGCCGAAGCTGCTGAATCTGGTCCCTAAGGCGCGCGGCCTCCTCGAAATCGAGCGTCTGGGCGGCCTGCTCCATGGCGAGGGTCAGCTGTTTCGTGACCTGCTCGCTGCGACCGTCAAGGCACATCACCGCGTGGTCGATATCGCGCTGATACTCCGCCTGGCTGATATAACCGACGCAAGGCGCGCTGCAGCGCTTGATCTGATACTGCAGGCAGGGGCGGTCACGGTGCGCGAAAACGCTGTCTTCGCAGTTGCGGATGCGGAAGATCTTCTGCATCAGCGCGAGGCTTTCGCGAACGGCGGTAGCGCTCGGGTAAGGGCCTAGGTAGCGGCCATCCTGGCGCTTCTGGCGCGCGCGCTTGAACTCCAGCGCCGGGTAGGCGTGACGATCGGTGACGAAGACGTAGGGATACGACTTGTCGTCGCGCAGCAGCACGTTGTAGGGCGGGCGCAGCTCCTTGATCAGCGTCTGCTCGAGCAGCAGCGCCTCGGTCTCGCTCCGGGTGATGGTCACCTGAATGTCGCGGATGCGGGCAACCAGTGCCTGGGTCTTGGTATTCAAGGCGCCGCGAAAATAGCTCGAGAGTCGTGCCTTGAGTCTCTTGGCTTTACCCACGTAAAGCACGTTGGCGGATTCGTCCAGCATGCGATAGACGCCGGGCGACTCCGAGACGGACTTCAGGAAATGGCGGGCATCAAAACGCGCGGCGGTGTCAGTAGGGGCTTCGCTCATGCCCGCAGTATATCAAAAACTACCCGCGTGGCCGGAAAGTCGGGCTCACCTGATGCGCGTCTCCGCGCGGGCGAGCGCGTCCGTTCGAAGCCCCGATGCTACTCGAAGCCCTCGATTCTACTCGAAGCCTTCGATCATGCCGTGACGCAGGCCGAGATGGGTCAGCTCTACATCGGATTGCACCTGCAGCTTGTCGAAGATGCGGTAACGATAAGTGTTGACCGTCTTCGGGCTCAGGCAGAGTTTTTCCGAGATCTGGCTGACCTTGTTGCAGTTCATGATCATGGTCGCAATCTGCAGCTCTCGGTGCGACAGCTGTTCGAACGGGTTGCGGTGGCCTTCGCTGCGAGCCAGCACGACCCGCTGGGCGACATCAGCGCTGATGAAACGTTCGCCGGCGGCAACGCGACGCACGGCCTGAATCATCAGGTCGAGCTCGGTCCCCTTGCTGACGAAGCCGGTTACACCCGCGTCGATCAAACGTTGAGCGGTGCTTTCTTCGACCTGCCCGGTGAGGACGATGACCTTGATCTCCGGCTGGTTTCTCAGCAGCTTGAGAATCGCTTCCAGGCCGCCGATACCCGGCATGCGGATATCCATCAGGGCGATATCCGGTTCGTGTTCTCGGCAGGCGTCCAGTGCGCCTTCACCACTATCGACTTCGGCAACAATGTCGATATCGGCCTCTTCGCTCAGCACGCGAGCGATGCTAGTACGCACCAGGTGGTGGTCGTCGGCAATCAATACCCTTGTCAAAAAATCATCCCCCGCTAACTGCCTGACTCGAGCCCGCCAATGCCATTAATAGGCGTGATTCACTGCGTGCTCGACGCGCTATCGAACGATCCCTGCAGTTGGTGAGCGTCTTTCAGTGAGATTCTTTATCTTTCAAAAATGAAACATTAAGAAACAACGCTTCTTGTCGGTCACAGTCTGACATGTTCCTGAACCGATTGCTCCACCTCCATCAGGGGAATTTGCCGCCCGGAAATGTGGCGACGGCCATTGGCCACTCGAGGTCGTTGGCCTTGGGCGACATTGTTGTGGATGAAAAAATCGCGCTTGACGGCTGCCTGGGCTATCGATAAAGTATGCCGCGTTGTCGAGAGACGACGCCCGCGTGGGGCCTTAGCTCAGCTGGGAGAGCGCGACACTGGCAGTGTCGAGGTCAGCGGTTCGATCCCGCTAGGCTCCACCAAAAATTGATCTGAATGAGCCGCTTGCCGTATTCATGGCAAGCGGCTTTTTCATATCTGCCATATGCAGTGTCAGTCCCTTCCTCTTCCTGTTTATCTCGGTATGTCGTCTTTGTCCTGATGCTTCGGCTGTCGCCGTTGTCGGCATGCGTCCCCTGCAAAGGGCTTCGTTCGGCACATTTACGTCTACGCGTACGACAGTGGTGGCGCTTCTACATGCTGGCGGCACTTCTACGTTGGTGTATCGACGTCATGGTTGGTGTATCGATGTCATGGGCATATCGACGTCATCGGTCGTGTCTAGGCTGCGCATCGTCCGACGCTGTACAGGACACGCCTTATCCCTTTTGATGACAAAAATAAGCCTCTATGGCTTTTCATATTCCTGTTGGTGGTTGGTAATCTTTTCCTTGCACAGCGTTACTGTCAGGGAAAGGACTGCTAACGGGAGTCCGTACGCAATGATGAGGGAAAACGGAACCGGCCCAGGGCCGGTGATCGCGCATCCGTCAGCGGTGGACCGCGGCGGTGCGGGCGGTCTGCTGGGAGGCGAGGAGATAATGGCTCACGAGGCGTTGCGCCTCGGGCATGTCATGCTTTATCGCGCGACGGATCTTGCTTTTATCAGTCAGGATGTTTCCTTCCATGTCAGCGATGTGGCCAAGTCGCTGTGTCGTCGGCTGGTCGCGAACACCTTTCTCGAGGAGCGCGAGCGTTTCGAGTCGCGCTCGACCTGGTTCGGCCACTGCTTCCGGCGCGAGGAGGTCGGAATGGACCTGGAGGCGCTGGAGGCCAGCTACGTCTGCTTTCTGGCGCCGATGTTGCCGCACAGTGCGAGTATCGATGGTGCCTCCGCTACTGCGGCGAGCGCTGTTTCGTGCAGCCCTGGTTCGTTATTCGGCACGGTGAAATGCACCGAACAGGCTAGTGTCCGGCAGATGACTGCCTGGATCGGAAGTGTCGCTATTGGTGCTTTCATCTGTTTCCTGCCGATTGTGCCAAATGAAGGGTGATTTTTTCGCATTCGTTGCGCCCCGGTTCTGTCATGATTCAGTCACCGGTCGTCATCGGGTGCGATCCGGGCGCCTTGACCGGCGTCAACATTCGGGGCGAGGGCTTATGCGAGAACTCATTTTCGACGTCGCCATTCGTCCGACGTCCGATGTGCCCCGCCTTTGGGAGGCCTTGGTGCCGGCGCTGCCGGGGCTATCGGTTGTGGCCGAGAGCGATCTGCTGGCTTTCGATCGACTGCAGGCGCTGATGATGACGCATTTGTCGGACCGTCTGATGGCAGGGCTCGGCGTACCGGCCCAGGCGCGTATCGGTCAGTACCTTGGCGATTACGGCCTGGTCTTCTGGCAGTTCCTGCGCGTCAAGCTGGGGCCGGGTTGCGGCAGTAGCCGGGAGGTCGAACCCGTCTTTCCGGATATCGATGAATTGATGCGCAATCTCGTCGAGGAGACAGGGCGCGAGTGACGGGCCCGGTGGTGGCGCGGCTGCGTTGACACGTCAGTGAGCGTCGAGGCACTATACGGGCCATGAATATGAGCCCAACGCACAGATTGACCCAGTGGTGGTGGCGCCTTTGACTCAAGGGCGGCACGCCAATGTCTGTCGGAAATGCCGCCCCATGGGGCGGCATTTTTCGTTTGTCCGTTGCGCTCCGTGAGGTTGGCATAGGTGAAATGATCGAACTGGGGAGCCTCTCTCCCGGGTAAGAAATCACGGCCATGACTCGATCTGTCACGAATATCAGGAGTTTATCGCTATGTCAGTCCTCATGATCGATAACTACGACAGCTTTACCTTCAATATCGTCCAGTATCTGGGCGAGTTGGGGGCGGAGGTGATCACGGTGCGCAACGACGAGGTCGAACTGGCGGATCTCGAACGCTACGCGCCTACGCATCTGGTGGTCTCGCCGGGGCCTTGTACGCCCAACGAGGCGGGGATTTCGATGGCGGCGATTCGACATTTTGCCGGCAAGCTGCCGATTCTGGGCGTCTGTCTCGGGCATCAGGCGATCGGTCAGGTCTATGGCGGCGATGTCGTGCGTGCACCGCAGGTCATGCACGGCAAGACCTCGGCAATCCGTCACCGTGGGGAGGGGGTCTTCGAAGGACTGGAGGACCCGCTCGAGGTGACGCGCTACCATTCTCTGGTCGTTAGCGCGGAGACGTTACCCGACTGTCTCGAGGTGACTGCCTGGGTCGACGACGGTGACCCGACCCCGGGGCTGATCATGGGGCTCAAGCACAAGACACTGGATATCGAAGGGGTGCAGTTTCATCCCGAATCGATTCTCTCGCGCCAGGGGCATGAACTGCTGGCCAATTTTCTGAAACGGCGCGCCTGAACGGCTGGGAGAGCGATATGCAAATGCGGGATGCCATCGGCGCCTTGATGCGTCATGAGAACCTCGGCTTCGAGGAGACCCATGCCGTCATGCGGACCATCATGACCGGAGAGGCCACCGACGCCCAGATTGCCGGCTTCCTGATCGGGCTATCCATGAAAGGGGAGACCGCTGACGAGATCACGGCGGCGGCCAAGGTCATGCGTGAGTTGATGCAGCCGGTCTCGATAAGCTGCGACAACGTGGTCGATATCGTCGGCACCGGCGGTGACGGCGCCAACCTGTTCAACGTATCGACCGCGTCCAGCTTCGTCGTGGCCGCCGCCGGCGGTCATGTGGCCAAGCACGGCAACCGCGGCGTCTCCTCCTCGCAGGGAAGCGCTGATCTCTTCGATGTGGCCGGGATCTATCTCGATCTGGATGCCGCGACCATTGCGCGCTGCATCGAGCAGGTCGGGGTCGGTTTCATGTTTGCGCCGCGCCATCATCAGGCGATGCGCCATGCTATCGGCCCGCGTCGCGAGATGGGCGTTCGCACCATCTTCAACATTCTCGGTCCGCTGACCAATCCGGCAAGCGCGCCCAATCAGCTGCTCGGTGTCTATGCGCCGCACCTGGTGCCGCTGGTCGCCGAATCGCTGCGTCAGCTCGGCAGTGAGCACGTGCTGGTCGTCAACGCAGAGGATGGGCTGGACGAGATTTCGCTGGCAGCGCCGAGCCGGGTCGCCGAGCTGCGCGACGGCGAGATCCGGGAGTATACCGTCACGCCCGAATCGCTGGGTATCGAGCGGCAGTCGTTGGCACCACTCAAGGTGGTCACGGCGGAAGACAGCTTGAAGCTGGTCAAGGAGTCGCTGGTGGGCAAGGGGCCGGCAGGTGATATCGTCGCGCTCAACGCCGGTGCGGCGCTTTATGTCGCTGGCATAGCCGATTCGCTCAAGGAGGGGGTGCTGATGGCGCAGGATGCTCAGGCTTCCAAACTGCCGCTGGAGAAACTCAAGGAGCTGGCGGATTTCACTCGCGTCTTTCAGCAGTGATCCCGATGCCCACGTCGTTACGCATTTCGTCTTTTGTCAGAGCCGTCACCGGAGCCGTCGTATGACCGACAATGCCAATTCCGCACTGCCCACCATTCTGGCCAAGATCCTGGCGCGCAAGCACGAGGAGATCGCCGAGCGGCGCGCGACCCTCAGCGAGCAGGCTTGGCTCGAGCGTGCGGCCGCGCAGGACGCCCCACGCGGTTTCGTGGCGGCGCTCGAGACCTGCATTCGCGGCGGTGACCCGGCGGTGATCGCCGAGATCAAGAAGGCCTCGCCTTCCAAGGGGATCATTCGCGAGGACTTTCGTCCGGCGGCGATCGCCGCCGATTACGCGGCAGCCGGCGCCAGCTGTCTCTCGGTGCTGACCGATGCGGACTATTTTCAGGGGCACGAGGACTATCTGATCGCCGCGCGCGAGGCGTGCCAGCTGCCAGTCATTCGCAAGGACTTCATCGTCGAGAGCTATCAGGTGGCGGAAGCGCGCGGGATTGGCGCCGACTGTATCCTGCTGATCGTCGCGGCGCTCGATGACGCCAGGCTCAAGGATCTCTACCAGCAGGCGACGGCGCTCGGCATGGACGTGCTGGTGGAAGTCCATGACGCCTTTGAGCTGGAGCGCGCGCTGACCCTGGATCTACCGCTGGTCGGCATCAATAATCGGGATCTGCGGAGCTTCGAGACTTCGCTGGACACGACCTTCGAGCTGCTCAACCGCATCCCCGCTGGGGTGACCGTCGTCACCGAGTCCGGCATCCACACCCGCGACGATGTCGAGCGCATGCGTGAATACGACGTCAATGCGTTTCTGGTCGGCGAAGCCTTCATGCGCGAAGCGGAGCCGGGGAACGCGCTGCGTCGCCTGTTCTTCTGAGTCGCCGGCTTGACTGCCGTCGCCCTAACAAACGCCGCTGCCTGTCAGCGGCGTTTGTCGTTGAGGGCGATGATCCTACGGGGGCGGCGAGCCTTGGCCGGCTGGCTTAGAACTCCGGCGAATCCGGGAAGATCAGGCTGATCAGCAGGTCGCCCGCCTTCGGGTTGAGCGGCTTCTCCGCCGTGGCGATGCGGATGCGCCCGCTGGTCGAAATGGTGAACAGCGTCAGTAGCCGGTTCTGATGGATGCGGCGATAGTCCTCGATGCCGAAGCTGTCGTTGATATTCGCCGTGCGAATCACCGCGTCACGACTGATCAGACTGGAGAGCCGCGTGAAGGTGGTGTGGCCGTCAAACAGCAGCGGCAGGTGGGCGAGCGCCTGCTGGTGGTGGCGACGCGCGCTGCGCGACGACTCTACCGCTAGCCGGAAGACGTTGCCGTGGCCGAGGACATGTTCGAAGTGGAGCGCAGCGAGATTGTTGAGTTCGCGATAGGGCGATAGGGGCAGCAGATGGCCGAGGCCGGTCAGGGCCAGGTGCTGGCTCGCGTGTTCTGAGAGCGGGTTGCCGTAGTAGGTCGAGAGCCCGGCCATGCGCGCCTCCTGAATGGCGTCCCAGTTGTGATCGCAGAGCCGTACCGTAAAACCGGCCTCTTGCAGGACCTTGCCGAAAGCCCGGGCAACCGGATTGGCGCCGATGATCAGGAAGCCCGAGGGGGTTGGCGCATCGACCTTGAGCAGTCGCGCCAGCGGTCGCGAGAAGAGACTCTGGACCACCACCGTGCTGATGATCACGAGAAACGTCACCGGCACCAGCAGTTCGGCGCCGGGCACGTCTAGCGTCTCCAGACGGATCGCGAACAGCGAAGCGACTGCCGCGGCCACGATACCGCGCGGCGAGAGCCAGGCCAGCAGCGCTTTCTCGCGCCAATTGAGCGAGCTACTCAGCGTACACAGCCACACCGCGAGCGGGCGTGCTACCCAGACCAGAATGACCAGGAAGACCCAAGCTTGCCACGACAGCAGGCCGAGCTGCTCCAGGCTCAGCCGAGCCGCGAGCAGGATGAACAGGCCCGAAATCAGCAGGATCGACAGCGTCTCCTTGAACTCTAGGATCGGCTGGGTCGGCACGCCGCGCATGTTGGCCATCCACACGCCCATCACCGTCACGGTCAGCAATCCGGATTCGTGGAACAGCTGGTTGGAGGCGGTGAACAGCGTCAGCATCACCATCAGCGTACCGAAGCTGTGGAGTCGCTGCGGCAGCCAGTAGTGGCGCAGCACGCTGCCCCAGAGATAGCCGCCGGCAGTCCCCAGTCCGAAACCGATCACGGCGGTCTGGGCGAAGCTGAACAGGGTGTGGGTGGCGGCACCGTTCGATGCGCCCAGGGCGACGTACTCGTAGACCAGTACCGCGCCGATGGCGCCGATCGGATCGATCAGGATGCCTTCCCAACGCAGGATCTGGCTGACGTGTTCGCGGGCGCGCAACGACTGCAATAGCGGTAACACCACGGTGGGTCCGGTCACCACCAGCAGCGCCCCCAGTACGCTGGCCATCTTCCACGACAGGCCAAGGACCCAGTGCGCGGCGGCGATACCGATCAGCGCGGTGACCAGCGCCCCCCAGGTGACTAGCCGGCTGACGGTATGACCATGGCCGCGTAGCTCGCGAAAGTCGAGCGTCAGTGCTCCCTCGAACAGGATCACGGCGACGGCCAGCGAGACCATCGGGAACAGCAGGTCGCCGAGCACCGCGTCGGGTTCGAGAATGCCGGTGACCGGCCCGGCGGCGATGCCGGCGATCAGCAGCGGCAGAATCGCCGGTACCCGCAACTGCCAGGCAAGCCATTGGCAGATCAGCGCCAGCAGTCCGATGCCGGTCAAGGCAAGGGCAGCGTCTTCCATGGCAGTTTCTCCGGGGCGTGGCAAAAAGCGCGCAGACTAGCGGTGGCGCTGCGGCGATGCAATGCCGACAAGGACAGAAAATTGGCGGATTACGGTGTGGCGAGTTGCCGCGCCACCCACTGCTCGATCTCCGGCTGACGCATGGCGCCAGCCTGGCGGGCGATTTCGCGCCCGCCGCGATAGAGGATCAGCGTCGGAATGCTGCGGATACCGAAGCGCGAGGCGATGTCCGTCGCGGCTTCGGTATCGAGCTTGCCGAGGATGACATCGGGAGACAGCGTGCGGGCGGCGCCGGCAAATCCCGGTGCCATGGCCTGGCACGGGCCGCACCAGTCGGCCCAGAAGTCGACCAGCAGGGGCAGATCACTGCGCGAGAGAAAGCGCTCGAAATTGGCCGAGTCCAGCGTCAGCGGTTCGCCGGTGAACAGCGCATTGTGGCAGCGGCCGCAGTTGGGGTGCGCCGCGAGGCGTTCGGCAGCGACCCGGTTGACGGCTTGGCAGTGAGGGCAGACAACGTGCCGAGGATCAGACATGGTATGGGGCGTCCCTGGAGGAATAGCGGTGGACAATGGGATGGGCCGGCCTCGACAAGAGGCCGGTCGCCATGAAGATAGACCGAAGTCATGACGCCTGCGCGAGGACGGCGTTGAAGTCGGTGCCGGCGCCTAGGTCGTGGAGTTGCCGGCGAGTCGCGCGACCTTCAGGAGCGCCTGCAGCGGATGCGGCAGGCGGCTGTCGGAAAGCCGTTTGACTTGACTGCGGCACGAGTAGCCGGTGGCGAGCAGGCGTCCCGCGTTGGCGTCGTCCTCGACCGGGGCGCGCCACGAGAGATCGTAGATCGCTGCCGACGTATCACGATTGCGTGCCTCGTGGCCGTAGGTGCCGGACATGCCGCAGCAGCCGGTGTCGACCAGATCGAGCTCGAGCCCGGCGCGTGCGAAGAGCTGCTGCCAACCCTTGGGGCTGCCGGGGGCGTTGGTCTTCTCGGTGCAGTGCGAGAGCAGTCGATAGCCGGGATCTGCCTGCGCTGCCGCCGCGGGGTCCCACCCCGACGGCAGAAGCGCCGGGCCCAGCCCGAGCAGCCACTCCTGCAATAGCGATACCGGCGGTACCGCCGTCGGCCCGAGCTGTTTCACGTATTCCTGGCGATAGGTCAGCGTCATGGCTGGGTCGATTCCCACTAGCGGTACGCCGAAGCGCGACAGCGTCTTGAGCCGTTCGGCCTGGCGTGCGGCGACGCGCTGGAAACGGCCCAGAAAGCCTTGCACGTGGAGTGGCTTACCGTTGGGGTGAAAGGGCGCCACGAACACGCGGATATCCAGGCGCGAGAGCAGCTCGACGATATCCAGCACCAGTTCGGCCTCGAAGTGGCTGGTGAAGGCATCCTGTACCAGGACCACGCTGCGTGCCTTCTGGGACTCGGTCAGCCGGCCCAGGGTGATCGGCGTCGCTTCGGCAATGCCCCAGGCGGCCAGCCCCTTCTTCAGGCTCGCGCGCGACAGGCGCGGGGAGTCGACGAGGCCGAGCCCCCGAGACAGGCACCTGTCAACCAGCCTCTGGTCGAGCAGCGCGTTGTAGAGCCCGGCGACCGGTTGCAGATAAGGGATCGAAAACTCCAGTCCGCCGATCAGATAGTCGCGCAGCGGGCGTGCATAGCGGCTGTGATAGCTCTCCAGGAAGCGCGATCGGAAATCGGGCACGTCGACCTTGATCGGGCATTGGCCAGCGCACGATTTGCACGCCAGACAGCCGGCCATGGCATCGTAGACCTCATGCGAGAAATCCGTTTCGCCGCGACGCCGCGCAACCGCGTGGCGCAGCTTGCTCGGCTGCGCCTTGAGCCAGGCGCCTAGTCCGCCGCGCTGCTGGGTGCGGCTGACCTCAAGCACATCGACCCCGGCGTCACCCTGACGCGTGAGCCACTCGCGCATCAGGCTGGCGCGCCCCTTGGGTGAATGCACACGTTGGCGCGTCGCCTTCCAGGAGGGACACATCGCGTCGTTGGGGTCGTAGTTGTAGCAGGCGCCGTTGCCGTTGCAGTAGACCGCGCTGGCGTTGGCCTGCCAGACGCGTTCATCGATCCGGCGGTCGCGCTCGCCGCGGGTCGGTACGCCATCGACCGCCAGCAGTCCCGGATCGGTGCCGTCGATGATGCCAGAAACGCCGGGCCTGGCGGGCGTCGCGATCTTGCCCGGATTCAACTGATTATGCGGGTCGAACGCCGCCTTCAGACGCTGCAGGGCCGGATAGAGCTCGCCGAAGAAGCGCGGCGAGTATTCCGAGCGCACGCCCTTGCCGTGCTCGCCCCACAGCAGGCCGCCGTAGCGCTGTGTCAGTGCTGCCACCTCGTCGGAGAGTTCGCGAATCAGCACCGCCTGGGCCGGGTCCTTCATGTCGATGGCCGGGCGCACGTGGAGCACGCCGGCATCGACGTGACCGAACATGCCGTAGTCGAGCCCGCGGGCATCGAGCAGGGCGCGGAACTCGGCAATATAGTCAGCAAGCGCCGCCGGCGGTACTGCCGTATCCTCGACAAAGGGGATCGGGCGCTTCTCGCCCTTGGCGTTGCCGAGCAGGCCCACAGCGCGTTTGCGCATGGCGTAGACCCGTGCGATCTGCGCTCGGCCCTCGGCCAGGGTGTACCCGATTCGCTCGACGCCCGCGTCAGTCCCGAGGTGGGCGGTGAAGGCGGCGACGCGGGCGGCCAGGCGCTCGGGATCGTCGTCGTTGAACTCGACCAGGTTAATGCCGCGCGCTGGCGTGTCGTCTGCCGCCTCGGGGAAGAATTCGGCGACGCTGTCCCAGACGAAGTCCTCCATCGCCAGCATCAGCACCGTGTCGTCGACCGTTTCGATCGATGTCGGTCGACTCACCGACATGAGGGTCTCGGCGTCGCGAAGGGCCTCCATGAAGCCCGCGTAGCGCACGTTCACCAGCGTCGAATGTTTCGGTAGCGGCAGCACGTTGAGCGTTGCTTCGTCGAGCAGTGCCAGTGACCCTTCCGCGCCGCATAGCACGCTGTTGAGATCGAAGTGTCCGTCGGTGGTGTAAAGGTGCGCGAGATCGTAGCCGGTCAGGCAGCGGTTGAGCGGCGGAAAGCGGGTCGCGATACGCTCGCGCTCCGTCTCGGCAATGTCGTGGGCGGCGCGATGGACACGGCCGACGGCATCGTCGCGTTCGCAGGTCGCCGCCAGCGCATCGGCGGCGAGCGGTTCACTGTATAGCCGCTCGCCACCGATGAGCAGGGCATTCAGCGCCAGTACGTGGTTGCGCGTCTTGCCATACTCGCAGCTGCCCTGGCCGCTAGCGTCGGTGGAGATCATGCCGCCGATCGTCGCGCGATTGGAGGTCGAGAGCTCCGGCGCGAAAAAGAGCCCGTGCGGTTTGAGCGCGGCGTTGAGCTGATCCTTGACCACACCGGCCTGGACGCGAACGCGGCGATTGTCGACGTCGATCTCGAGAATCCGGTTCATGTGGCGCGAGACATCCACCACCACGCCATCGGTCAGCGACTGGCCGTTGGTGCCGGTGCCGCCGCCGCGAGGCGCCATCACGACGCCGCGATGGCGCGTCGTGCCGATCAGCCGGGCGATTCGCTCGAGGTCGGCGCCGTCGCGCGGGTAGAGCACTGCCTGCGGCAGGCGCTGATAGATTGAGTTATCTGTCGCCAATACGGTTCGGTTGGCGGCGTCCGGCGCGATTTCGCCGGTGAATCCTGCCGCCTCGAGATCATCGAGAAAGCGGCGGTAGATCTCGTCGAGGGTCAGGTCGGCGCTGGCCGGGTCGAGCCTTGCAATCATGGTGGTCATCAAGCCTGTTCATCCCGCTTTCGGGGCGCGGTTGTCGTTGGCCATCTTGCCGGCGCGCCTGCATCACGGCGCGTCAGGAGGATCGAAAAGGGCCATGTCAGGAGGATCGAAAAGGGCCATATTGTAGCGCGAGAGCGACACGACTGACATGAAACCCGCGCGGCGCATGGTGCGGCTCGCGCCTTTTCCCTACAATAATCGCCCGGCGTCGCCACGACGTCGGCGTCTGTCTCGACCACAGGCTACCGATCCAACCATCAACGGAACATCGTCATGCTCGATCCCAAGCTGTTGCGTAGCGATCCGCAGTTCGTCGCCCAACGCCTGGCCCTGCGGGGCTTCACGCTCGATACCGCGAAGCTCGAGTCGCTCGAGTCGCAGCGCCGCGAGCTGCAGACCCGCACCGAGCAGTTGCAGAACGAGCGCAACGTGCGTTCCAAGTCGATCGGCAAGGCCAAGGCGGCGGGCGAGGATATCCAGCCGCTGCTCGCCGAGGTCGGCCAGCTGGGCGATGATCTCGACCGCGCCAAACGGGAGTTGGCCGAGCTGCAGGAAGCCTGGGACGCACTGGTCTCCGGGTTGCCCAACCTGCCGCACGCGGAGGTGCCCGAGGGGGCGGATGAAGACGACAACGTCGAGCTCCACCGCTGGGGCACGCCGCGAGCGTTCGATTTCGAGGTGCGCGATCACGTCGACCTCGGCGCGCGCTTCGGGTATCTCGACTTCGAGATGGCGACCAAGCTGACCGGCTCGCGTTTCGCCGTCATGCGTGGCCCGATCGCGCGGCTGCACCGGGCGCTGGTGCAGTTCATGCTCGACAAGCAGACCCAGGAGCACGGCTACGAAGAGTGCTATGTGCCCTACATGGTCAATGCCGACTCGCTGATGGGGACCGGCCAGCTGCCCAAGTTCGGCGAGGACCTGTTTCGCCTGGCAGAGAGCGACTATTACCTGATCCCTACCGCGGAAGTGCCGTTGACCAACTTCGTGCGCGACGAGATCCTCGATCAGGCTTCGCTGCCGTTGAAGCTCACGGCGCATACGCCGTGCTTCCGCAGTGAAGCCGGGGCATACGGCCGTGATACCCGCGGCATGATTCGTCAGCACCAATTCGACAAGGTCGAGATGGTGCAGGTGGTCGATCCCGCGACCAGCTACGAGGCGCTGGAGGCAATGCGCGGACACGCAGAGGCGATCCTGCAGACGCTTGAGCTGCCCTATCGGGTCGTGACCCTGTGCACCGGTGACATGGGGGCGAGCGCGGCCAAGACCTACGATCTGGAAGTGTGGCTGCCGAGCCAGGAGACCTACCGTGAGATCTCGTCGGTCTCCAACTGCGAGGATTTTCAGGCGCGGCGCATGCAGGCGCGCTTCCGTGGCGCGGAGCAGAAGAAACCGCAGCTGGTGCATACGCTCAACGGCTCCGGCCTGGCGGTCGGTCGCTGCCTGCTGGCAGTGCTGGAGAACTACCAGAACGCCGACGGCAGCATCGATGTACCGAGCGCGCTGCAGGGTTACATGGGCGGCGTGACACGCATCAACGTCGAGTAGTCTCGGGTTTGGCGCGACGCCCGAGCGGTGTGCCGTTAACAAGGTACCGCTCGGCCGACTCCCTCGCCGCTTCTGGGGCGAGGGAGTCTTTGGTTATAACCCTGTAAAAAAGCGTTCCTTCGTCGACACCGCCTGGGGTTTTACAATTCGGCTATAAGACAATGCGCTTTGCGCACTTTTTCGTTCTAAGACGCGGTCTGTGGCCCGCGCCAACCGATGGTTCGATTCGTGACCCGACATGCCCATGAGCCCCTGATGCTGCAGCATGATCCTGCTCAGCTCGATGTGCATCTGATTGGCGGTGGCGGCGAGGCGCTCACGCTGGCGCGGCGCTGCATCGACCTGCTGCCGGCGATGACCGTGCATGCCGCAACCGCCATGCCGGGCCTGGCAGCTCTTTGCGAAGCGCAACGCTGGCGACTGCGCACCGCGGCGCCGACGCCGGCGGCGGGCCAGCTCTGGCTGGTGGCCACGGGGGAGGTCGAGGCAGACCGGCGTCTTGCCGAACAGGCGCGCCAGGCGCGAGTGCCTGTCTATGTACCGGCGCACCCGGCGCTCTGCAGTATCCGTCTGCCGGCGCGGCTGACGGCGACGGATCGTGCCGCGGCGGAAAGCCGGTGGCGCCGGGGGCGGGTGGCGCTGGTCGGTGCCGGCCCGGGTGATCCGGAGCTGCTGACCTTGAAGGCCCTGAAGCGACTGCAGCGGGCCGATGTCGTGATCCACGATCGGTTGGTCAGTGCCGAGATCCTCGCGCTCGCCAACCCCGAGGCCAGGCGCTTCTATGTCGGCAAGGCCCGTTCACAGCACAGCGTGCCGCAGGACGGCATCAATCAGGCGTTGGTCGAGTGGGCGCGTGCCGGCTTTGAAGTGGTGCGTCTGAAGGGCGGCGATCCTTTCATCTTCGGCCGGGGTGGCGAGGAGCTGGAGACGCTGGTCGACGCGGGCGTCGAGTTCGAGGTCGTGCCCGGCATCACGGCCGCCTCGGGTTGTGCGGCGTATGCCGGCGTGCCGTTGACGCACCGCGATCATGCCCAGTCGGTGCGTTTCGTCACCGGGCATCTCAAGAACGGTAGCTGCGACCTCGACTGGCCGACACTCGCCGCCCCGGGCCAGACGCTGGTGTTCTACATGGGGCTCGGCGCGCTTGAGCTCATCCGCGAGCGCCTGGTGGCGAATGGCCTGGCCGGCGATACGCCGATGGCGTTGATCGAGCAGGGCACCACCGCTAACCAGCAGGTGCATCTGGGGACGCTGGAGACGCTGCCGGCTAGCCTGGCCGATCGCGCGCCGAGGCCGCCGACCCTGATCGTGGTCGGCAGCGTCGTCAGTCTCGCCCAGCGGCTCGACTGGTTTCGGCCCTCGGACAGCGGCAGCCTTGGCTGGATCGAGGGCAAGCACCCGACGCCGCTGTCGCAGGCCGATAGCGCCTGACGGGAACGCGTTTTCGCGACGCTTTTCCCGATCTCTCCTTCCGTTCTCTGGCGTTATCGGCGCCCACTGTCGCAAAGCGGTATTCGGGCGGCGCGGCATTTACTCTGATGACGCGTCGCGGCATGGTAATTTCGACCATTCCATCGAAAGGGGATTGCCGTGCGCGTACTGTTTGCCGCCGAGGAGGACGCCTGGGGCGGAATTCTTCACAAGTTTCGCCGGGCGCTGCCCGAGGTCGAATTCGTGGCCGCCGGCGGTTACGCGCTACGCTCGCTGGCCGGCTTCGACGCGCTGATCCCGACCATGGCGCGGGTCGATGCCGAGCTGCTGGCCACCGGTGATCGCCTGCAGCTGATTCAGCAGATCGGTGCCGGGTTAGAGGGTGTCGATCGCGAGGCGGCGGAAGCACAAGGGATCGTCGTGGCCAACGTGCCGACCGGCCTCTCCGGCAATGCGGACTCGGTGGCCGAGCTCGGTATCTGGCTGATGCTGGGGCTGGCACGTCACGCGCGTCGGATTCCCGAGCATTTCGCAGCCCGTCAGTTGGGCGGGCCGATCGGCGTCGGTCTGAAGGGCAAGACGGCGGGGGTGATCGGCCTCGGCGGGCTTGGGCAGTCGCTGGTCCAGCGGCTGCGCGCCTTCGACATGACGCTGATGGGCATCAAGCGGCAGGCCGATCCGGCCTTTGCCGAGCGACACGGGCTGGCCTGGCTCGGCACTCTCGAACAGCTGCCGACGCTACTCGAGCGGGCGGATTTCGTCGTGCTTACGCTGCCGGATACGCCCGAAACGCACCAGATGATCGACGCGCAGGCACTGGCTTCCATGCGTCACGGTGCCTTTCTGATCAACCTGGGACGCGGCGGCCTGATTTCGCGTGATGCGTTGCTCGAGGCGCTGCGCAGTGGTCAGCTCGGTGGTGCCGGTCTCGATGTCTTCTGGGAGGAGCCTCCGAATCCGGACGACCCCATCTTTGTCGAGAACGTTATCGCTACCCCGCATATCGGTGGCGTGACGGATGTCTCGACCCAGGGGATCTTCGAGGTTGCCTGCGAGCGTCTGCGACAGCTGGCGCAGCAGCTGGAGCGCGCATGACTGGCGCTCGGCTTTTGCCCCGATATCAAGCCGATATCCCCGAAGGCGCGATTGACGCCGCCAAGGCGCCCCCCGGAAAATGAGGGCTCGCACCGGGGAGGCAAGCATGAACGTTGAGCAGTTGGACATCCGCGCCCATATGGCGCAATTTGCGCCTTTCGATGACCTACCCGACGAGCTGCTCGATCGCCTTGTCGGCTCGGTCGAGGTCCGCTATTTCCAGGCCGGCAGTGAACTGCTGGTCAAGGATCAGGAGATCGACTCCCTGTGGTATATCCGCAGCGGTGCGGTGGAGATGTATTTCCGCAGCGGGCGGCTGTTCAATCGGCTCGATGAGGGCGATATCTTCGGCTACTCCGATCTGCTGCGGAACCGGCGTGTCCGCTACCCGGTCAACGCCATCGAGGATACCCTGATCTACTTTGTGCCCGCCGACGTGTTCGAGTCGGTGTGCGACGAGGACGATGATTTTTCCGAGTTTGTCGATACTGGCGGCCAGCGTCTCAAGGGCACGGTGGAGCAGCAGCGCGACGACAGCGGGCTGATGACGACGCGGGTACGCCGCCTGATTACGCGCCAGCCGAAGATGGTCGAAGCCACCACCACGCTGCAGGAAGCGGCCCGCGAGATGCGCGACGGCAATACGACCTGCGTGCTGGTGGTCGATGTCACCGATACTCAGTCCGCCTACACCTTTACCGGACGCGACGGCCGCAATTGGCAGCTCAGCGGCATTCTGACCGATCGCGACTTCTGTACCCGGGTGCTGGCCGAGGGTTTGTCTCCTGAGACCGCGGTGGGAGACGTGATGTCATCCAAAGTGATCGTGGTGCAGTCGGACGAGTCGGTCTACGAAGCCATGCTGAGCATGCTGCGCAATCAGGTCCATCATCTGCCGGTTCTGCACCGGCGGCAGCCGATGGGTGTGCTGCATCTGTCCGACATCGTGCGCCACGAGACTCACAGCAGCCTGTTCCTGGTCAACAACATCTTCGTCCAGAATACCGCCGCGCAGCTGGCCCGGCTCTCGTCGGAAGTGCAGACCGGCTTCGTGCGCATGGTGGCCGATGGCGCCAATTCGGAGATGGTCAGCCGATCGCTGGCGACCATCGGACGCAGCTTCACGCAGCGCCTGCTCGAGCTGGCGGAGAGCGAGCTGGGGCCGCCGCCGGTGCCTTACTGTTTCATGGTACTGGGGTCGATGGCGCGCGAGGAGCCGACCATCAACGCCGACCAGGATAACGCGCTGGTGCTCGACGACCGCTATGACGCCGAGCAGCACGGCGAGTACTTCGAGTCACTGGCGCGCTTTGTCTGCGATGGTCTCGACGCCTGCGGCTACGCCTACTGCAAGGGCGACGTGATGGCGATCAACCCGCGCTGGCGGCAGCCACTGCACGTCTGGAAGCGTTACTTCACAGAGTGGATGGACGAGCCTAACGGCGAGCGGCTGCTGCATAGCTCGATCTTCTTCGATCTAGCGCCGGTGCATGGCGAGTCGCCGATGGTTGAGGCGCTGCAGGATCTGATCGCCGACCTGGCACCGCAGCGTCCGGTCTTTCTGGCTGCGCTGGCGCGCAACGCCAAGAGCCGCACGCCACCGCTGGGATTTTTCCGCACCTTCGTCATGGAGCAGGACGGCGAGCATCGCAAGTCGATCAACCTGAAGCGTCGTGGCACGGCGCCGCTGACCGATCTCGTCCGTGTCCATGCGCTGGCGTGTGGTTCCAAGGCGCAGAACAGCTTCGCGCGACTGGACGATATCGCCAACACCAAGCTGCTCGCCGAGGGGGTCAACGAGCGGCTGCGTTATGCCTTCGAGTTTCTCTCGATGGTCCGTATTCGGCATCAAGCGGATGCCATCGAAAAAGGGCAGGAGCCCGATAACAGCGTCGATCCGGAAAATATCGGCAGCCGCGAGCGGCACCATCTCAAGGATGCCTTCGAGGCGATCAGCAACGCGCAGAAGTTTCTCTCCTTCCGCTACACGATGCCCGCCGGGCGTCAGGGCAAGCGCACCGGTAGCGGCAAGGGGGCGCCGTGAGCCGGCGCTTCGGTTTTCGTCGTCAGGCGCAGCCCAACTGGCCCGACTATCTGGCGGCGCGTGCGACACAGGCCGCCGACCCGCGCCTCAAGCGCTACTTCGAAACCGGCCTGCCGGATCCGGCGACGCCGATCAGCGAGGTGCCGTTGATGGCGATGGACTTCGAGACCACCGGGCTGGACAGCCACCGCCACGATATCGTCAGCGTCGGTCTGGTACCGTTCACGCTCGATCGCATCCGCCCGGCAGAAGGAAAATACTGGGTACTGGCGCCGCGCCGCCAGCTGAGCGACGAGTCGGTGGCATTTCACCATATCACCCATGCAGAAGTGGCCGATGCGCCCGACTTCGCCAGCATCATCGACGAGCTGCTGGCGCAAATCACCGGTCGGTTAGTGGTGGTGCACTACCGTCAGTTGGAACGAAGCTTTCTCGATGCCGCCTTCCGCGAGCGTGTGGGTGAAGGCCTGCTGATGCCGATGCTCGACACCATGTCGCTCGAGGCGCGGATTCATCGGCAGTCCTGGTGGGCGCGTTTGCGGCGCTGGGCAGGTCGCCCGATGGCCTCGATTCGCCTGCACGAAAGCCGCCAACGCTATCATCTGCCGGCCTACACGGGGCACCATGCGCTGGTCGATTCCTTGGCGACGGCCGAGCTGCTGCAGGCGCAGATTCTCTATCACTACAGCTGGGATACCCCGGTCAGCGCGCTCTGGCGCTAGGGTCCCGGCAACCGGGCGCTGGCGTGATCGTCGCATCCTTCTCGCTTTCTTCTCGTGTTCTGGCATTTTCTCTACTCGGAAACGACAGCGAGCGGCCAGGTGGCCGCTCGCTGTAGGGGATGCTCGATGTCGCGATGTGATTAGCGCGGTTCCGAGCGCAGTCCCTGGATGATGGCGTAGCACGCTGCCAGCAGCACGATCGTGAACGGCAGGCCCGTCGTGATGACGGCGGCCTGCAGCGCAATCAGTCCGCCGCCCAGCAGCAGGGCGATAGCGATGGCGCCTTCGATCAGCGCCCAGAACACGCGCTGCGGTTTCGGTGCATCCACCTTGCCACCGGCGGTGATCGAGTCGATGACCAGAGAGCCGGAGTCGGAGGAGGTGATGAAGAACACCATCACCAGCACGATCCCGACGAAGGAGGTAATCGCGGAGAGCGGCAGTTGCCCCAGCATGGTGAAGAGCTGCAGCTCAAGAGCGGCGTCGCGCACGCCTTCGAAGCCGTCGCTGACCAGCTGATTGATGGCAGTGTCGCCGAAGGCGGTCATCCAAAGCACCGATACCACGGTCGGCACGACCAGTACGGCGATCAGGAACTCGCGTACGGTACGGCCGCGGCTGACGCGCGCGATGAACATGCCGACGAACGGCGACCAGGAGATCCACCAGGCCCAGTAGAAGGCAGTCCAGCCATGAACGAAGTTGGTGTCTTCACGTCCGAACGGATTGGACAGAGCCGGCAGTTCGGTCGCGTACGAGAACAGGTTCTCGAAGAAGCTGGTAGCGATCAGGGCGGTCGGGCCGACGATGACCACGAACAGCAGCAACAGGAAGGCCAACGCCATGTTGATCTGCGACAGACGCTGAACGCCCTTGTCGACGCCGAGCATGACCGAGCCCAGGGCAATGATCGTGATGCCGATGATCAGTAGCACCATGGTGACGTCGGTATTGGGCACGCCGAACAGGTAGTTGAGGCCGGCAGAGGCCTGTGAGGCGCCGAGACCCAGTGAGGTCGCCAGACCGAACAGCGTCGCAAAGACGGCCAGGATATCGATCACGTGGCCCGGCCAGCTCCAGATCCGCTCACCCAGAATCGGGTAGAAGATCGAACGCATGGTCAGCGGCAGGCCCTTGTTGAAAGAGAACAGCGCCAGCGACAGGGCGACGACGGCATAGATGCCCCACGGGTGCAGGCCCCAGTGGAAGATCGTGGCGGCCATGGCCAGCGACTGAGAGGCGGCATCGTTGCCTTCAGCACCACCCAGCGGCGCCCAGGAATCCCCGGTCACGGCTGTGCCGAAGTGTGTAATCGGTTCGGAAACGCCGTAGAACATCAATCCGATACCCATGCCGGCGGCGAACAGCATCGCGAACCAGCCGGCATAGCTGAAGTCGGGTTTTGCCTCCATGCCGCCGATTCTGACCTTGCCCAGCGGGGTAAAGATCAGCACCACGGAGAGAATCACGAAGATATTGCCGGCCAGCAGGAACAGCCAGCTCAGGTTATCCGTCAGGAAACTCTTCATGCCGTTGAAGATCGGTCCCATCTGGTCGGGCAGTGCCAACGTGATGATCACGAAGAAGAGAATCAACAGCGACGAGATCGTGAAGACCTTGCCATGCAGGTCGACATCGAAGCCGAACTTGTTGGTCTGAATATTGTCCTGGCCAATCACATAATCGGTATCGATGAGATTGGCGGGACCCTCCGGCGCCGGAATGCCTTCCTGTGGCGCATCCGGCTGATTATTAGTGTCCTGAGCCACTAGCCGTTCTCCCTTGGTTATGTTTGATCGCTGGTGCCGCATTCGCATCGCGAACGACGGCAACGCCCTTGCGTTCGATTGCGCCATTCTCGCCGCACCAGTGCGCACTTAGTCTGGCGGATCGGTGAAAACACGCAAGCCCATAATTATCCTGAATCAACCGCGGGGTTCCAACCACCCTCAACCCGATCTCCACGGTCCTGTTTGCGTCGCGGCGGTGATATTGATGGTGCAGCCCGCGACAGGCGTGGCGTACAGCGCCATGGCTAGACCAATGTCAGGGATCAGTCAGCGCCCTATCATCGTTTATATTGAAACGCACGTTTGAACGGGAGGTGAGGAGATGACGGTCTATCGAGCGCCGCTAGCGGACCTGCGGTTTGTACGTGAAGACGTTCTCGAAGCGGGAAAAGTGTGGCCGACGATGCCGGCCACCACGGAGCTGGAAAGTGGGCTGGCGGAGGCGGTGCTCGAGGAGGCGGCTCGAGTGATCGAAGCCGAGCTGCAGCCGCTCAACCAGTCCGGTGATGCCCAGGGATGTCTGCTGGAGGCCGGGCGCGTCTCTACGCCTGCTGGGTTTCGCGAGGCTTTCCGGCTGCTGGCGGATGGGGGCTGGTGCGGCCTCGGCGGGGATCTCGAGTTGGGCGGGCAGGGGCTGCCCAAACTGGTGACGCACGCCGTCGACGAGATGTTGTTTGCCGCCAACACCGGGTTCGCGCTTTACCTGTCGCTCAATCAGGGGGCAGCGTCGCTGCTCGAGGCGTGTGCGGACGAGACCGTCCGGGCACGTTACCTGCCTCATCTCTATGCCGGCGACTGGCTCGGCACCATGTGCCTGACCGAGCCGCACTGCGGCACGGATCTGGGGTTGATCAAGACGCGCGCCGAGCCGCGAGAGGACGGCGACTACGATATCTTCGGCAGCAAGATCTGGATCACCGGCGGCGAGCACGACCTGACCGACAATATCGTCCATCTGGTGTTGGCCAAGCTGCCTGACGCCCCGGCCGGCTCGCGCGGCATTTCGCTGTTTCTCGTGCCGAAGCGTTGGGTCGATGAGTCGGGGGCGCTCGGTGACGATAATGGCGTGCTCTGCGGCGGTCTGGAACACAAGATGGGCATTCGCGCGAGCGCCACTTGCGTCATGCACTTCGAGGCGGCGCGAGGCCTGCTGATCGGTGAGCCGCATCAGGGGTTGGCGGCGATGTTCACGATGATGAACGAAGAACGGCTGTCGATCGGTATTCAGGGGCTAGGGCTGGGGGAGGTCGCCTACCAGAACGCCATTGCCTTCGCCCGCGAGCGCCTGCAGAGCCGGGCGCCGGGTGGGGCTGCTTTACCGGCCAAGCCGGCCGATCCGATACTCGTGCATCCGGACGTGCGCCGCATGGCGCTCGACGTGCGGGCCTGGAACGAGGGTGGGCGACTCTTCGCCGGGTTCGTCGCCGCGGAGATTGATCGGGCGCGGCTGCATCCTGAGGTCGCCGTGCGCGAGGCATCGGAGGCGATGGTCGCGCTGCTGACGCCGGTGGCCAAGGCCTTCCTCAGCGATCGTGGCTTCGACGCCACGGTGGAAGCGCAGCAACTGTACGGGGGTAGCGGGTACTGCGTCGAATGGGGCGCGGAGCAGTTCGTGCGGGACGCGCGTATCGCCATGATCTATGAAGGTACCAACGGTATTCAGGCCATGGATCTGGTCGGACGCAAGTTGACGCGTAACGGCGGCGCCTACGTCGAGGCGCTGGCGCGACGGATGCGCGATGACCTGTGGCTGCCGGCAGGCGCCGAGGAGGCGTTGGCGCCGTTTCTCGAGGCGGCCGAACAGGTTCTGGCGCGTCTCGAGCGCAGCACGGCGACGCTGCTGGCCGAGGCCGATCGAGACCCGGCGGCTACGGGTGCAGCGGCGAACGACTATCTGCAGCTGACGGGCTATACAGTTTATGCCTGGCTCTGGTGGCAGGCCGCACGGGCGGCGTGGCGCGGCCTGGAAAAGGGAGGCGCCATGGATGAGGCTTTCTATCGTGCCAAGCTGATCGTGGCACGCCACTTCATCGAGCGCTTGCTGCCGCGTAGCACGGCTTTCGAGGCGCAGATCGGAGCCGGCGCGGCTGGCCTGATGGCGCTCGACGCGGATCACTTTTAAGCGCTAGTAGGTGCTAGCGGTCGTATCCTGTCGCGGCCCTGATAACCCCTGCCACGCTTTCTCCGCATCGACGTGCGGCCTGTGGTGCCCGCTGGCACCGCAGGCGCGCACAAAATCGGTGCCTTCAAATGCTTACCCTAGTCGTGCGTGTGCCTTATTGGTGCATTCCGCGGCGCGGTGCGGCCTCGTGTTGAGGCATGGCTGGCGCAATCCGGCAGAAATTCGGCGCGGCTGTGCACCATTTTCTTGCATATTTTGGGGTGTGAACGTCCTCTTTTCCCGTTTTTTGTATACGCGTTGGCGGCGCGGCGTCATTCAAGGCACGAAATATGCATGTGCCTGAAGGATCGACGGCAGCGCGTCCGCGGGGCCTCCCGCGTTCGAGCCCGCTCGCATCAGGGTGACTGAACTGGGGATACTGACGAAGGAGCACTCCATGACAACAACTTCCCTCCGTAGACTGATCGCGGGTTCCAGCATCGCGCTGGGATTGAGCGCATTCGGCGGCGCCGCCGTGGCGCAGGATGAAGGCCCGATTCGCGTCGGCATTCTGCACTCGCTCTCCGGCACCATGGCCATCAGCGAGTCGACGCTGAAAGACGAAATGCTGATGCTGATCGAGCAGCAGAACGAAGCCGGCGGCCTGCTGGGGCGCCAGCTGGAGCCGATGGTGATGGACCCCAATTCGGACTGGTCGCTCTACGCCGAGCAGGCGCGTGACATGCTGACCGGCGACGACCGGGTCGACGTCATCTTCGGCAACTGGACCTCGGCATCGCGCAAGGCGGTGCTGCCGGTGGTGGAAGAGCTCAATGGCCTGCTGTTCTACCCGGTGCAGTACGAAGGGGAAGAGTCCTCCGAGAACATTTTCTATACCGGCGCCGCGCCGAACCAGCAGGCGATTCCTGCCGTCGACTACCTGATGAGCCAGGGCGTCGAGCGCTGGGCGCTGCTGGGAACCGACTACGTCTATCCGCGGACGACCAACAAGATTCTCGAGGCCTACCTCAAGGATCATGGCGTGTCGGATGACGACATCATGATCAACTACACGCCGTTCGGCTTCAGCGATTGGCAGTCGATCGTCTCCGAGGTGAGCGATTTCGGCAGCCAGGGCAAGAAGACGGCCGTGGTCTCGACCATCAACGGCGACGCCAACGTTCCGTTCTACAACGAGCTTTCCAACCAGGGCATCTCGGCTTCCGACATTCCGGTGGTGGCATTCTCGGTGGGCGAGCAGGAACTGTCAGGGATCGATACCGCCCCGCTGGTCGGTCACATGGCGGCCTGGAACTACTTCATGAGCGTCGACAGCGACGCCAACTACGATTTCATCGATAACTGGCTCGACTTCACCGGAAATGATGACGCGGTGACCAACGATCCGATGGAAGCGCACTACATCGGCTTCAATATGTGGCTGCAGGCGGTCGAGAGTGCCGGCACCACGGATGTCGACGCGGTCAAGGATGCGATCATCGGTGTGACCGTGCCCAACCTCTCCGGCGGTGCCTCCACGATGATGCCGAACCACCACATCACCAAGCCGGTGATGATCGGCGAGATCCAGGATGACGGTCAGTTCAGCGTTGTCTGGCAGTCCCCCTCCGCGGTGGCTGGGGATGCCTGGTCGGACTACCTGCCGGAATCGGCAAACCTGATCAGCGACTGGCGTGCGCCGTTACGCTGCGGCAAGTTCAACGTCGAGTCGATGACCTGCGAAGACGGTCCGGGCGCCGAGTAACGCCCGCCTGCCGGCGCTCGAAGAGCGTCGGCCTGCACGCCAGAGGCACCGATTCGGATGACGCCCGTGAACGGGCGCCTTCGAGGATAAGAACATGACCGATAACAGACTGTCAGCGGGCCAGCGCCTGGCGCGCCTGCTGACCCTTTCTCTGCTCCTGTGCCTGCTGTCGGCATGGGGCACCTCCGCCGTGGCCGCCGTCAGCGAGTCACAGGCGCGAACGCTGCTGGATGCGCTCGACACCGGCAACTTTCAGGCCAAGGGCGAGGCCGCGCAGGCCATTGCGGACAGCGACGCCGAGCAGAAGATGCGCTGGCTGCAGGCGCTGCTCGACGGCCGTCTGGGCAAGGAGCGCCGTGGCGATCGCTTCTACATCATCACCGATGACAGTGGCCGCGAATGGCCGATCATCGATGCCATCAGCTATGAGGATGCCGGTACCGGTACCCGGCGTACGGTCGATGCCTTTCGCATCAACAACGACCTGCGGACCCAGCTACAAGGCATCATGGCATCGCTGTCGCTCGCCAGTGGCGACGAGGCATCGCGCTTGCAGGCCGCCGACCGCCTGCTGGGCGAGGTGTCATCGGACAACGTCGAGACCGTGCGCCGGACACTCGCCGATGAAGAGAGCCCGGCCGTACGCGAACGCCTCGAGATGGCGCTTGCCCTCCATGCGGTGGCACAAGGGGATGCCGAGGCGCTGGAAACGCTGCGCGGCAATCTCGACACCCGCGTGCGCAACGCGCTGACGCCGATCGCCGCCGGTGACGACGCGCTGGCCGAACAGACGCGGGCGGTACTCGACGGCATCGAGAACAAGCGGGCCTGGTACAGCCGGGCCCAGACCCTCTTCTTTGGCCTTAGCGCCGGGTCGATTCTGGTGCTGGCGGCGATCGGGCTGGCGATTACCTTCGGGGTCATGGGCGTGATCAACATGGCGCACGGCGAGCTGATCATGATTGGCGCCTACACCACCTGGCTGATCCAGCAGGCGCTGCCGGGGCAGCCGGGGCTGGCGCTCGCGCTGGCGATTCCCGGTGGCTTTCTGGTCGCCGGCGCGTTCGGGGTGGTGATCGAGCGCACGGTCATCCGCTTTCTCAAGGGACGCCCGCTGGAGACACTGCTGGCGACCTTCGGCCTCAGCCTGATGCTGCAGCAGCTGGTGCGCACGGTCTTCTCGCCGCTCAACCGCCGGGTGAGTTCGCCGGACTGGCTGCAGGGCTCGTGGCAGATCAACGAAGCCCTGTCGTTGACGCTCAACCGCTTCGGCGTGCTGCTGTTCTGTCTCGCGGTTTTCGCGGCGTTGTGGGCACTGATGCGCTTCACAAGACTCGGGCTGGAGGTGCGCGCCGTGACCCAGAACCGGGCCATGGCACGGGCGATGGGCATCCGCGCGACGCGCGTCGACATGCTCACGTTCGGCCTGGGCGCGGGGGTCGCCGGTCTCGCGGGGGTGGCGCTCTCGCAGTTGACCAACGTCGGCCCTAACCTGGGGCAGGGCTATATCGTCGACTCCTTCCTGGTCGTGGTCTTCGGCGGCGTCGGCAATCTGTGGGGCACCCTGGTCGCCGGCATGTCGCTGGGTGTCATCAATCAGGTGCTGCAGCCGTGGGTCGGCGCCGTGCTGGCCAAGGTGTTCGTGCTGGTCGGCGTCATTCTGTTCATCCAGAAACGCCCGCAGGGCATCTTCGCACCGAAGGGGCGCACCTCATGACCGCGAGCGACAACCCTCAGGCCATCGACCGCTCCCGCCAGGCCTTCCTGTCACGCTCGACGCTATTGACCAGCGTCGTGCTGATTGTCGGCATGCTGGGCGTACTGGTGCTCAATGCGCTGCCGGATGGCAACCCGCTGCATGTCAGCAGCGCCACCGTGGCGCTGCTCGGCAAGTATTTTACCTACATGCTGCTGGCGCTGGCCGTGGATCTGATCTGGGGCTATCTCGGCATCCTCAGTCTCGGCCATGGCGCCTTCTTCGCCCTCGGCGGCTACGCCATGGGGCTCTATCTCAACGCGCAGACCTCGCCGTTGCCCGGCTGGCAGGCGGTGATGACCTACTTTCCGGTCGCCGCGCTGGCGATCGTGCTCGCGCCGGGGTTGCTGGCACTGGTCTTCGGCTGGCTGGCATTCCGGTCGCGCGTGACCGGGGTCTACTTCTCGATCATTACCCAGGCGCTGACCTTCGCGCTGATGCTGGTGTTCAACCGCAACGAAATGGGCATGGGCGGCAGCACCGGACTGACTCGCTTCTACGAGCTGCTGGGCTTCTCCCTGTCCAGCGAGGGCATGACGGTGGCGCTGTTCATCGCATCCGGCGTCGCCGTGCTGCTGGCCTTCTGGCTGTGCCGGGCGATCGTCGTCTCGAGGCTGGGACGCGTCAGCATGGCCACGCGAGATGCGGAGGCGCGAGTGCGTTTCATCGGCTACCGGGTGGATCATGTCAAGCTGGCCCTGTTCGTGGTGTCGGCGATGATCGCCGGGATCGCTGGGGCGCTCTATGTCCCGCAGGTGGGCATCATCAACCCGAGCACCTTTGCGCCACTGTTCTCGATCGAGGTGGTGGTCTGGGTCGCGCTGGGCGGACGCGCCACACTGTACGGTGCGCTGCTGGGCGCCCTGGTGGTCAATTATCTGAAAACCGTGCTGACCGGTGCGGTGCCGGATGCGTGGCTGTTCCTGCTGGGTGGATTGTTCGTGCTGGTCACGATGGCGCTGCCACAGGGAATTGCCGGGCTGCTGGCACGTCGGCGCGGCCGGCAGGAGGCAAGTGCATGAATCCGATCGCTTCCGGCCGCCTCGAGCGGCTGCGGGAATTCGCGCGTCCGGATCGCGTCTTTGACTTCATGGCTCCGGCGCAGTCGCCGGTGGACGTGAGCCACGGCCCGATCCTCTATCTGGAAGACGTCAGCGTCAGTTTCGACGGCTTTCAGGCGATCAACCGGCTCAACCTGACCATCGACGACGGCGAACTGCGCTGCATCATCGGTCCCAACGGGGCCGGCAAGACCACCATGATGGATATCATCACCGGCAAGACCCGGCCCGATACCGGACAGGTCTGGTTCGGCAGCCGCCATAATCTGCTGACGCTCGACGAACCGCAGATCGCCAACCTGGGGATCGGTCGCAAGTTCCAGAAGCCGACGGTCTTCGAGGCGCTGGACGTGACCGAGAATCTGGAGCTGGCCATGGCCGGCGATCGACGCATCTGGAAAACACTGTTGGCACGACTCGATCATGAAGGCCAGGCGCGCATCGACGAGGTGCTGGAGACGACCGGCCTGAGCGCGCAGCGCCATCGCCTTGCCGGCGTCCTCTCTCACGGTCAGAAGCAGTGGCTGGAGATCGGCATGCTGCTGATGCAGCGTCCACGTCTGCTGCTGGTGGATGAGCCGGTCGCGGGCATGACCGAGCCGGAGATGCATCGCACCGCGGATCTGTTGACGCGACTGGCGGGCCAGCAGTCGGTGGTGGTGGTCGAGCACGACATGGGCTTCGTGCGCTCGATCGCGCGCCAGGTGACGGTGCTGCATCAGGGCAGCGTACTGGCGGAAGGGACCATGGACGAGGTGGCCGGCGATCCGCGAGTGATCGAGGTCTATCTCGGTGGCGACGAGGAGGCAGCTTGATGCTGAGTGTCGACGGGCTGAACCAGTACTACGGCGAGAGCCATATTCTGCGCGACCTGTCGCTCGAGGTGCCGAGTGGCCGCTGCACCTGCGTCATGGGGCGGAACGGTGTCGGCAAGACCACGCTGCTGAAGACGATCATGGGCGAGGTCGGCGCGCGCAGCGGTAGTGTCCGGTTCGACGGCGAGGAGCTACTCAAGCGGCGCCCGGAGGCGCGTGCGGGTCTGGGTATCGGCTATGTGCCACAGGGACGCCAGATCTTCGCCACCCTGAGCGTGGAGGAGAACCTGCGCATCGGCCTGCCGGCCCGGCGCGATCGAGTGCGGCGCATTCCCGAGCGCATCTACGAACTGTTCCCGGTACTCAAGGAGATGCGTTATCGCCGCGGCGGTGATCTGTCCGGTGGACAGCAGCAGCAGCTGGCGATTGGTCGAGCCCTGGTGCTCGACCCGCGCCTGCTGATCCTCGATGAGCCGGGCGAGGGTATTCAGCCCAATATCGTGGCGCAGATCGGCGAGGTCATTCGCCGGCTCAATCAGGAAGATGGTTTGACCGTCCTGCTGGTCGAGCAGAAGCTACCCTTTGCGCGTAAATACGCCGACGGCTTCGCGATCATGGATCGCGGCCAGAAGGTGGCGAATGGGGACATTGCCGCCTTGAGCGACGACTTGATCAAGCGACACCTGACGGTATGACGGCAGACCCTTTACGTGATTGGCGGCCCGCCGAGGCCGATTCCGGCCACCGTTTCGATGCCGAGCGGCGCTGGGAAGCGGCGCTCTCGTTGCAGTTTGTGGCGCGGCCGGTAGGCGATGGCGAGGCGAGGCGCACGCGGCTGGCGCGCGCGCGCCACCGCGGGCCGCTGCGGGTGCAGCGGCCATTCTATCCGGAGCGGACCGAGGCCGGGAAAAGCGATCCCTGCCATGTCTATCTGTTGCATCCCCCGGGCGGTCTGGTCAGCGGCGATGCGCTGGAGATCGAGGTCGAGGTGGCCGCCGATGCGCACGCCGTGCTGACCACGCCGGCGGCAACCAAGCTTTATCGTGCCGACAGTCATGCCGTGGCCTGGCAGCAGACCAACCGGTTGCGAGTCGATGACGGCGGCCTGCTCGAGTGGCTGCCACAGGAGACCATCGCCTTCGACGGCTCGCGCGGGCTGCAGCGAACCGAAGTTGCCCTCGCCGGCGGGGCGCGCTGCCTGGGCTGGGAGGTGATGGCGCTGGGGCGCCCGGCGAGCGATCTACCGTTTGCCAGCGGGCGTATCGAACAGCGCTTCCAGCTCGTTCGCGACGGCCGGCCGCTGTGGATCGAACGCCAGCCGCTCGACCCTGCGCATCCGCGCTTCGTTGGGCGCTGGGGGCAGGGGGGCGCCACGGTCCAGGCAACGCTGTGGGCCGTCGGCCTGGAGAACCCGCGCGCGGCGGTCGAGGCCGTGCGGGCATCGCTGGCCGCGGATACCGGCTGGGCCGTGACCGAGCGCCATGGCGTTCTGCTGCTGCGCTACCTGGGCAGCTCGCGTAACGCGGCCTGGGCGCTCTGCCGTGCCGCCTGGCAGGTTCTCAGGCCGCTGCTGGCCGGGCGTGAGGCCTGCGATCCGCGAATCTGGAACACGTGATTCGAATGACGGTGCCACGCGGAGCCGATTCGCGCGGTGCGGTCGACAGACGACGATCAGGAACCCGATATGGAACTGACACCGAGAGACAAAGACAAGCTGCTGCTGTTCAGCGCCGCCCAGTTGGCCGAGCGCCGGCGTGCCCGCGGGCTCAAGCTCAACTATCCCGAGTCCATGGCGCTGATCAGCTTCGAGATTCTCGAGGGCGCGCGTGATGGCAGGAGCGTGGCCGACCTGATGAGCTACGGGCGCGAGATCCTGGGCCGTGACGACGTGATGGATGGGGTCGCCGAGATGATTCATGAAGTGCAGGTCGAGGCCACCTTTCCCGATGGGACGAAGCTCGTCACCGTTCACGACCCCATCGTCTGAAGCGGCTGCGCTCGCTCAGGCGCTGTTGGCGGCCGGGCCCTCTCTCATGGCGGGTCAGATCAGCGGCAAATGACAGCCGAAGCGCTGTCCATGCGACGAACAATCGACAACAAGGGAAAACCCATGATTCCCGGTGAAATGCAGATTCAGGATGGCGAGATCGAGCTCAATGCCGGTCGCGAGCCGATCACGCTCGAGGTCGGCAATACTGGTGATCGGCCTGTACAGGTCGGCTCGCACTATCACTTTGCCGAGACCAATCCGGCGCTGACTTTCGATCGCACGGCGGCGCGCGGCTATCGTCTCGATGTGCCGGCGGGCTCGGCAATTCGCTTCGAGCCGGGGCAGACCCGGGAAGTGACACTGGTCCCTTACGTCGGTGAGCGACGTATCTACGGCTTCCGGGGCGAGGTGATGGGGGCGTTGGACGACGTCGCCGACAGCAACGGGGGAGCGAACTGATGGTCAAGATCACCCGACAAGCCTACGCCGATATGTATGGCCCGACGGTAGGCGATCGCGTGCGCCTCGGCGATACCGAGCTGTGGCTCGAGGTCGAGCGCGACGCCACCGTCTACGGCGACGAGGTGAAATTCGGCGGTGGCAAGGTTATCCGCGATGGCATGGGCCAGAGTCAGCGGGTCGACGACGCGGTGATGGATACGGTCATCACCAACGCGCTGATTCTCGACTGGTGGGGCGTGGTCAAGGCCGATGTCGGCCTGCAGGGCGGGCGGATCGCGGCCATCGGCAAGGCGGGCAATCCGGACGTGCAGCCCGGTGTCGATATCGTCATCGGCCCGGGCACGGAGATCATCGCGGGCGAAGGCAAGATCCTCACCGCAGGCGGTATCGACGCGCACATTCATTTCATCTGCCCGCAGCAGGTCGAGGAAGCGCTGATGAGCGGCGTGACCACCATGCTCGGCGGTGGCACGGGGCCGGCAACCGGTACCAATGCCACCACCTGCACGCCGGGTGAGTGGCACATGGGCAAGATGCTGCAGGCGATCGATACGCTGCCGATGAACATCGGCCTGCTCGGCAAGGGCAATGCCAGCCTGCCCGAGGCGCTGGAAGCGCAGATCGTCGCCGGGGCAATCGGGCTCAAGCTGCATGAGGACTGGGGCACGACGCCGGCGTCGATCGACAACTGCCTGAGCGTGGCCGAGCGCTACGATATTCAGGTCGCGATCCATACCGATACGCTCAACGAATCCGGCTTCGTCGAGGACACGATCGCGGCGTTCAAGGCGCGCGGCATCCATACCTACCACACCGAGGGGGCGGGCGGCGGTCACGCGCCGGACATCATTACCGCCTGTTCCAAGGACTATGTGCTGCCGTCGTCGACCAACCCGACGCGCCCCTATACGGTCAACACCATCGACGAGCATCTCGACATGCTCATGGTGTGCCACCACCTCGACCCCAACATCCCCGAGGATGTGGCATTTGCCGATTCACGCATTCGCCGCGAGACCATCGCGGCCGAGGATATCCTGCATGACATGGGCGTGATCTCGATGATCTCGTCGGATTCCCAGGCGATGGGGCGGGTCGGTGAGGTGGTCTGTCGTACCTGGCAGACCGCGCACAAGATGAAGGTGCAGCGCGGTCTGCTGCCGGAGGACGAAGCGCTCGGTGCGGACAATTTCCGGGCACGCCGCTATATCGCCAAGTACACCATCAACCCGGCGTTGACCCATGGCATCGCACATGAGGTCGGTTCGGTCGAGGTCGGCAAACTGGCCGATCTGGTGCTGTGGGATCCGGCTTTCTTTGGGGTCAAGCCGGCGCTGATCGTCAAGGGCGGGATGATTGCGGCAGCGCCGATGGGCGATGCCAATGCGTCTATCCCGACCCCGCAGCCGGTCCACTATCGGCCGATGTTCGGCGCCTTCGGCAAGGCGGCGAGTGCGACGCGGCTCACCTTTGTCAGCCAGGCGGCGCTGGATGCCGGCGTCAAGTCGCGCCTCGGGCTGGATAGCCCGCTGTCGGCGGTGACGAACGTGCGCGGCGTGCGCAAGCGTGACATGAAGCTCAACGATGCCTGCCCGCATCTTGAGGTCGATCCGCAGACCTATGAAGTGCGCGCCGACGGCGAGTTACTGACCTGCGAGCCGGCAACCGAACTGCCGCTGGCCCAGCGCTATCATCTGTTCTGAGAGCGGTGGGCCACTTGTCGCCGGGCGCTTTTTCGGTCATCTGCAGCGCTCGGCCACTCCCACCACTTTTCCACTATCACTTTCCGAGGAAGGGGCGATGTTGAAATTCACTCAGCGTCTGGAGGCGACGTCCGACGCCGTGGCCAGTGACAGCGTGACGCTGCCATTCGAACTGCGCTGTCGAGGGCGGCTGAAGGCGACCAGCGATAGCGGTCGTGAGATTGGCCTGTTTCTCGACCGCGGGCCGGTACTGCGTGACGGCGCGCTGCTGCGTGCCGAGAGCGGCGAGATCGTCGAAGTCCTGGCGGCCGACGAGCCGGTCGTGACGGCTCGCGTTACCGCCGGCCTGGAGCTGGCGAGGCTCTGCTACCACCTTGGCAATCGCCACGTGCAGCTGGCGATCGGCTGTGATGGTGAGTCCGGGTGGGTGCGATTCCCGCCGGACCATGTGCTGGAAGCGTTGGCGGCCCGACTGGGCGCGTCGCTCGAGCACCATCAAGCGCCCTTCGATCCCGAGCCCGGTGCCTATGCCGAGGGGCATTCTCACGGCCATGCCCACGGGCATGATCATGGGCACAGTCATGAGCCCGGCCCCAGTCATGAACCCGGTCACAGTCATGAGCACGACCACGAACACGATCATGGCCACTCGGCTCGGATCCTGGAGTTTCGCGCCCATCGCGGGTCGTCGCACGATCATGATCATGAGCACTGAGCCGAGTCGCGCATGATGGTAGCCGATACGACGCGGGACCCGCTGGCACTGATGGGCCTGATGCAGTTGGTCAGCCCAGCGCTGCCGATCGGGGCGTTCGCCTGGTCGCAAGGACTGGAGAGCGCTTTCGAACTTGGCTGGGTCCACGACGAAGAGAGCCTGGGCGAGTGGCTTGCCGGTGTGCTGGAGGATGGATTAGTGCGCTGTGAGCTGCCACTGATCGCGCGTCAGCAGCAGGCCTGGGCCGACGATGATCGGCAGACGTTGAGCGTCTGGAACGACTGGTTGCAGGCCAACCGCGAGACCCACGAGCTGGCGGAGGAAGATCTGCGCCTGGGGCAGGCGCTGGTGCGCCTGCTGGGAGATCTGTCGTTGCTACCGGAACACGGCTGGCTGCCGCCGCGCCCGGCCTACGTCACGCTGTTTGCCTGGGTCGCCTATCGTCGGGGCATTGCGCCGGTGGACGCGCAGCTGGGGTTCGCCTGGGCCTGGCTCGAGAATCAGTTGGCGGCGGCATGCAAGGCACTGCCGCTGGGGCAGACCGCCGCGCAGCGGCTGATCGAGCGCCTGCGCCCGGCGTTGGTGAGCGCGGTGACACGAGCTAATACCCTCGGCGATGAGGACCTCGGGCCGGTGCTGCCCGGGCTGGCGCTAGCCAGTGCGCTGCACGAGACGCAGTACTCGCGCCTGTTTCGAAGCTGACACCCTGGCGCGCTGGCACGCGAGTCGGCGCCGCTGAGAGAAGAGAGAAGGAGAAAACCATGAAACATTGTCTACGCGTCGGGGTCGGTGGGCCGGTGGGCTCGGGCAAGACCGCGCTGCTGCGTCAGCTCTGCCTGGCATTACGGCAGCATTACGATATCGCCGTCGTCACCAACGATATCTATACCCGTGAGGACGCCGATTTTCTGCTGCGCCACGAGGCGCTGGAAGCCGAGCGCATCATCGGTGTCGAAACCGGTGGCTGTCCGCACACCGCCATCCGCGAAGACGCCTCGATGAACCTGGCGGCGATCGACGATCTGCACGCCCGTCATCCGGGCCTGGAGCTGGTGCTGGTGGAGTCAGGAGGCGATAACCTGGCGGCGACCTTCAGCCCGGAGCTCTCCGATCTGACGCTCTACGTCATCGACGTGTCGGCAGGTGACAAGATTCCGCGTAAGGGCGGGCCCGGCATTACCAAGTCGGATCTCCTGATCATCAACAAGATCGACATCGCCGAGCAGGTTCATGCCTCTCTCGAGGTGATGGAGCGTGATGCCAAGAGGATGCGTGGGGCGCGGCCTTTCGTATTCGCCAACCTGCATGATGGCATCGGCGTCGAGACGATTGTTCGCTTTATCCTCGATCAGGGCATGCTGCCGGAGCGCAGAGGGGAGGACCGCCGGGAGCTTCAGGATCAGGCGCTGTTGAGCGCTGATTGAGCCGGCTTCGGAGCATTTTTTTGACGATGGATCGCTTGGATAAGTGATCGTTTCTACCTGCAAGGAGATAGATATGTTGCATTCGCTTTTGACCTCGCGCCGACTTGCCGCGCTCTGCCTGCCACTGACGCTTCTGGTCGCGGGCGTGGCCTCGGCCCACCCAGGGGCGCTGCCGCACACGCACGGCGGCAGCTTTCTGGCAGGGTTGATGCACCCGCTGACCGGCCTGGACCATCTGCTGGCGATGCTGGCAATCGGTCTGTGGAGCTGCCGTCAGAGCGATGTGCTGCGCCGCGTGATGCCGTTGCTGATCGCGTTCGGCATGGTAGCGGGGGCCGGGCTTGCCTGGTTCGGCGTGCCGCTGATGGGAGTCGAGTTCGGTATCGCCTCCAGCGTGCTGCTGGCCGGCGTACTGCTGGCCACGTTGGCGAAGCTACCGACCGCTGTCGGTGGTGGATTTGTCTTCGCCTTCATTCTGCTGCATGGCCATGCGCATGGCAGCGAGTTGGCGCCCGGTGCCTCGGCGGCGCTGTATGCGATCGGTTTTGTGCTGGCGAGCGTTGGCATCACGCTGGTCGGTCGCTATGTCGGCGGTTGGCTGGCTCGCCGCGACAATCGCTGGCTGCGCGGCATCGGTGTGGCGATCGCCGCGGCCGGTGGTGCACTGCTGATGGGATAGTACTGCAACACGTTACGTTTGTAGTGCCGCGGGCCGCTACTTAGCGGCCCGCATCGTTTCCCTCGGTAGCGAGATCTCAGCGAGGATGACGCACGCGGCGATAGCCCGCGTTGATGAAGCAGTAACCGCCATAGGCGATCAGGCCGATGGCGACTGCGCCCAGCATGACGTCGCCGTAGGGTTGATGGGCGAGGAAGTTGAGCGCGGCGCCCAGCCCCTTGGCATCGTCCGGCGAGACCTCCCATGCTGCGATGCCGAATAGCATGCCGATGAGCATGAAGGTGACACCACGTGCGCCAAGACCCAGGCGTGCAATACCTTCGAGAAGCGGCAATGGCGGGTTGGGGCGGTCCTCCAGATGCCAGTTCTTGCGATAGGAGCGCCGCCAGGCTCGCCGTAGCTGATGAATCCCCACGGCGATAAACACCGCACCGGTCGCCAGTAGCAGCCAGCGTCCGCCGGGCAGCGAAAATAGCCGCTGTGCGCCTTGCTGATCGCCGCCTCCGCTCGAAAGGCTGTTGAACAGCAGCGTCGCGCACTGCCAGGCCAAGGCCGTGTAGAGGCTGCCGCTGACAGCGAATCCGATCCGCTGTAGAAGGCCTTTCCACTCGCGTCCCTTGCGCTCGGTATCCCAGATCGCCTGTGCCAGTCGCCAGAGTACGTAGGCCACGAGCCCAAGCCCGAGCAAAGCCAGCAAAAAGCCGCCGAACGGCCACAGGGCAATCTGACGAATGACGTCGCTGGTGCCGCTTTCACTGCCGCCAAACCCGGCGGCGGTCAGCAGCGCGAGCCAGCCGACCGTGATGTAAATGACGCCCTTGGCGATATAGCCGGCGGAGGCCGTATGACTAAGCCAGTTTCTCAGGCTGTGTGATGAGGTCATTAAAATCTCGTGTTGTCGTCGTCCTTGAGCCTAGACCTGAGCCTAGAAGAGAACGGCGCCGCTGACACCTGCGCCGATCCACGTTCTTGCCGCATTGCCGTTCAATCCTGTGTCCGCACTGTCATGTCAGCAAGGAAAAACAGCTTGGCGGGTGTGAATATTTTGTACGAAGCTTTGTTGTTTGTAATGTATTGATCTAACATCTGGGCAGTTCTTCTCCTGAAGGCTGCCGCAGGGACGTGACCAAGGGATGTGCGCTCGGCGTGGGTTAGCGGCATGGGCCAAGGAACGAGTTCAAGACTCAGGAGCCAGAGAAGAATGGGCGCGAACAGGCCGGTTTGATCGCATGAGCACCGTATTCGATACGTGGTTCCGCGAATGCGGCGTGAACAGTGTCAGAAAAACCGACGTCCTTCCGTCGGTTTTTCTCTTTAGGGTGCTTGAATCTGATCCCCCTCCTTTCCCGCCTCAGATGTTCTTCGTGTTTCATGAAACGCTTGACCCTCAGTCAACTCTTGTATAACTTTACGTCTGTCAGCTGGCCCACCGGCTTCAAGGAAGAAGCTAGGGGAGGGAATCCACTGTGCCTTAGTCGGCACGATGAGCGTGGGCCGGTTCGCAGCCAAGGAGGGCTGCTGGGTCTCGAAGCATCAGGATGATGTAGAAAGACTCGTGAAGCACAGCGCCGCGCGCCAGATCCCGTCAGGATGACGTCATGGATCGGACAGGATGTCCACGGCAGATGCGGAACCTAAAAAGGCGGGCCCAAGGGCCCGCCTTTCGTGTTTCTGACGCAGTCCCATGGCGTCGAGACGACACTCGATGAATCGCCTACGAAGCCAAGCCAGTACCCGCCGCGCGCCAGTCCAGCAGTACGTCATCGTGCCCGATATGGATCACGTTGAGCGTACCGCTCTCCCCCAGAATTTCCATCGTCAGGGACCAATCCATGGACGTTTCGCCGTCCACGCGCGAGACGACAATCTGGCGTTGGCAGTGACGTTCGGCCTGATGCATGCGGCGCTGGATGCGTCGCCCAATGCGTTCGCGAGCGGAAGGAAAAGGAAGGATCATTGCGTTACCCATGGATAACTGTCTATGCATACAGTATTTCACTCAATGGGCACCGGGCGCAATGCCCGCTACCGAGCTTTCGCCTCATGACTGACGCGCAAGGCGGAGCGCGATGACCTTCAAGGTCAGAACGGTCTCGGTATGCCTGGTTCCGAGGCTAGTTCATAAGGACGAGTATCATAGCAGGGCGATTTTACGCGGGACTTCTTCACGCGGGGCTGCGGGAGGGAAACCGTTGGCGTCGTTTAGTGGTGACAGCAAGGCGGTGTGTCTAGACCAGGAGCGCAACACGCTGTCTCGGTAGGGGCAGGGCTCTCGCCCATCCGAGGAGGATCGGGGCACGATGTTAAGGAATGCGCAAGGTAAAGCATGGTGCGGATGGGGAGACTCGAACTCCCACGCCTCTCGGCACTAGAACCTAAATCTAGCGTGTCTACCAATTCCACCACATCCGCAGGATGACGGGCCGGGCGTATTTTACGGACGCGGGCTTCGAAGTCAAACGCCGGATGGTTCGGTCATAAGACGTCGCTTGACACTGGAGGCTATCGTGCAGCGTTTGCGGGCGTCAGTTGGTCGCCGAGACGAGAACTGGCTTCAGTTTTCCGGCTGGGCTGCCGACAGAGGTTGATGAATGAGTCTACTGAAAATGGGGCCCACGGAAGAGAAAGGGGCCCACGAAAGAGGAGGCGTGGCCACGAGTACGAGATCCGGGAGACAGCGTTTTGACAGGGTGTCGGGCGCGGGGCTGCGTGGTTACGTGGCGCGCCTGGTCAATACGATCAACGCCCAGTTGCGACGCGCGTTGCCGGGCTACTGTGCGTTCTGTCTGGGACCCGTTCGCGGCGACCATCCCTGGTGCGAAGGGTGTCTGGTCGAGATGCCGTGGAACACCTCTGCCTGCTGGCGCTGTGCCGAGCCATTGCCGAGCGTGGCGGGGGGCGACAGGACGCTTTGCGGTCGCTGCCTGAAACGGCCGCCGGCGCAGGTGCGGAGCCTGGCGCCGTGGCGTTATGAGGGACGCATGGTGCGCCTGGTGCAGCGTTACAAGTTCGGTGCCGAGGCGTGGGCGGGCGAGGTGATGATTCAGCTGATGGTTGTCGCGTTGGCCAATGCTGCGCTGAGGGTGGATGCCGTGATTGGCGTGCCCGGTCATCGCGAGCGTACGCGGCAGCAGGGCTTCGACCACGTGGCCTGGTTGACGAGGCGCCTGGCCGGTCGCCTGGAGCTGCCGTTGATCGAGGCGCGACGGCGGCGGGAGACGCCCTCCCAGCGTGGTCTCGATCGACAGCATCGCCGGCGCAATCTACGGGGCGCCTTTGCGCTGTCCCAAGCGCTACCGAAGCGAGTGATGATCATCGATGACGTCATGACCACCGGCGCCACGCTCGATGCGCTGGCTCGCGCCTGTCTCGACGCTGGCGCCGAGGAGGTCGTGGCACTCGCCTTCGCACGGACGCCGCCGGGTGGAATCTGATAGCATGCGCGCAATGAAAGAGGCCTTCTGGCGAGGTAAGCATGAGCGCTGCATCCCCGCACCCCTTCGAGTCGCTGACGCCGCAGCTCGTGGTCGAAGCCGTCGAGTCTCTCGGCTTCTGGCTGCCGGGCGAGCCTTTCGCGCTCAACAGTTACGAAAACCGAGTCTATTCGCTGACCGATGAGGATCGCCGCCGCTGGGTGGTGAAGTTTTATCGGCCGGAGCGCTGGAGCGACGCGCAGATTCTGGAAGAACACGCGTTTCTCGGGGAGCTGACGGCTGCGTCGGTGGCCGTGGGTGCGCCCTGGGCAGATGCCGCGGGTACGACGTTGCATCACTATGAGGGCTTCCGCTTCACGCTGTTCGCGCATGTGGTGGGACAGGCTCCGGAGCTCGAGAACCCCGCTCATCTGTTCGCCCTCGGCGAATTGATCGGCCAGGTGCACGCCGTCGCGGTACGGCAGCCTTTTCTGCATCGTCCTCGCTTCGATATCGCCGCGCGGGTCGAGCAGTGTCGTGAACGCGTACTGCAGGCGCGCTGGCTGGATAAGCGCCAGCGCGAGAGCTATGCCAAGGTGACCCATGCCCTGCTGCCGCTACTCGAGGCGAACGCCTGGCCGGCGTCGGCGTTGCAGCGTGTTCACGGTGACTGCCATCTCGGCAATATGCTGGGAAGAGACGAGTCGTTCGCGCTGGTCGATTTCGACGACTGCGCCATGGCGCCGGCAATTCAAGATCTGTGGATGCTGCTGACCGCGCAGTCACCGGAAGAGTGGCAGATGCAGCTCTCCGAGGTGATCGAAGGCTACGAAACCTACTGCGAATTTGATCGTCGCCAGCTTGCCTGGATCGAGCCGCTGCGCACGCTACGATTGATGCGTCACAGTGCCTGGCTGACCGCGCGCTGGGAAGACCCGGCCTTTCCTCGCGCCTTCCCCTATGTCGCCGACTCGGCCTACTGGGATCAGCACATTCGCACGCTCGAGCAGCAGCGTGTGGCGCTCGACTCGCCCCGCTGGCTCGCTTGAAACGACGGTGATGTGGAAGCCGGCGATATGGTGTCAGGTCATCTTGTGGCGTAAGCAGGCGTCGTGAGGATCGACTGTCTCGGCGGCGTGAAAATTGCGTTCTGGCAACGAGCGTGTCGGCAAGAAGATAGAGGCTCTCGGCGAGTTTCGCTAGAATCGCCGCAATCCCGAAGGCGATGACCCCGTCCGGTTGCCGGGCGTCATCCACGATACCGATAGACAAGGCAGCAACATGACAGAGCAATTGGCAGGCCATTTCCGCGGCATCCTGGAAAAACTCGGCGAAGATCCCGAGCGCGAGGGCCTGCGCAATACCCCGATGCGCGCCGCCAAGGCGATGCAGTTTCTGACCCAGGGCTACCATCAGTCGCTGGAAACGCTGGTCAACGACGCGGTCTTCGCCTCCGACACCGACGAGATGGTACTGATCAAGGACATCGAGATGTACTCGATGTGCGAGCATCACGTCCTGCCGTTCATCGGCAAGTGCCATATTGCCTACCTGCCGCAGGGCAAGGTGCTTGGGCTCTCCAAGTTTGCGCGTATCGTCGATATGTACGCCCGTCGCTTGCAGATTCAGGAGAACCTGACGCGCGAGATTGCCGAAGCGGTCATGCAGGTGACCGAGGCGCGTGGCGTCGGCGTGGTGATCGAGGCTCAACACATGTGCATGATGATGCGTGGTGTCGAGAAGCAGAACTCCTGCATGAAAACCTCGGTCATGCTCGGCAGCTTCCGCAAGAATCAGACCACGCGTCAGGAGTTCCTGATGCTGGTCAACGGACGCTGACAGGTTGGCGGGTAACGCGATGATGACTGATCCGAAGGCGGCCTTGACCCTCGCTGGTGAGATAACCGGGGAGGTGACATGGATGGCCACCTGACGCGCTTCGACGACGAGACGCAGCAGGGCGAGATCGACAGTGAGGATGGCCAGCGCTACGCCTTCGATTTTTCGCAGTGGCGCGGGCGTGGCCTGCCTGGCGCGGGCATGCCTGTCCGATTCGAGGTGCGTGACGGCGCGGCGATTCGGGTTTTCAATCGTCCGGAAACCCAGCGTCGTGCCGTCAGTACGCGGGATGCTAAGGGCGAGACCGTTCGCAAGCAGCTCTCCCACTGGTCGCTGGCCGCCTTCGTGCTCTCCGTGGTCGGCTTCAGCGCCGGGCGCTTCGCGCCGGTGGTGGAAGTGCTGGCCTTGATTCTGGCGTGGGTGGGGCTGCGCCATATCCACCGCGAATCGCAGCGTATCAGTGGCTACTGGGTCAGCGGGCTGGCCATTGCCATCGCCGTTGGCGTCACGCTTTGGTCGCAGCTGCCCTGACACGTTACGGTGCGGGGTCTGGTCGCCGTTGCGCGACGGATTGCGACTGGCAAAGGCGCTCGCGACACGCCATCCTTGAGGGCAGAAGCGCAGCCGCTGCGGTCTTTGTCACGTCCAAACGTACCTCGTGAGTTCGAGCCGGCAATGGCCGAATCGAGACCGCTGCCCGCGTCGGTCGGTGCCGCGCCAGCGCACCGGCAAGTCCATCCAGGAAGGAGCGATTCATGCAATCCGTCAAAGAGAGCGCGCTGTTCCGGCCCTATGCCTATATCGATGGCAACTGGGTCGCCGCCGACAGCGGTGAACAGATCGACGTCGACAATCCCGCCACGGGAGAGATTCTCGGCCGTGTGCCGCGTCTCGGCCGCGTCGAGACCGAGCGTGCGATCGAGGCCGCCGAGGCGGCGTTGCCCGCCTGGCGCGAGCATACCGCGCTGGAGCGCGCGGATATCCTGATGAAGTGGTACGAGCTGATGCTCGAGCACAAGGATGAACTCGCCGCCATCATGACTGCCGAGCAGGGCAAGCCGCTCAAGGAAGCCGCCGGCGAGATCGTCTACGCCGCTAGCTTTATGCGCTGGTTCGCTGAAGAGGCTCGGCGCATCTACGGCGATACCATCCCGGCCGCCAGCAACCAGCAGCGTATCGTGGTGACCAAGCAGCCGGTCGGCGTGGTCGGCGCGATCACGCCCTGGAACTTTCCGTCATCGATGATCACGCGCAAGGCAGCGGCCGCGCTGGCGGCTGGCTGCACGATCGTGATCAAGCCGGCCAGCCAGACGCCGTTCTCGGCGACGGCGCTGGCGGCACTGGCCGAGCAGGCCGGCGTACCGCGTGGGGTGTTCAATGTGGTGCCAGGCAAGGCCAGCGAAATCGCCAAGGCGATGACCGAGTCGCCGGTCGTGCGTAAGGTCACTTTTACCGGTTCGACCGAGGTGGGTAGTTCACTGATGGCCGGCGCGGCCAAGCATATCCAGAAGATTTCCCTGGAGCTGGGCGGCAACGCGCCGTTTCTGGTCTTCGAGGATGCCGATCTCGATGCGGCAGTCGAAGGCGCCATTGCCTCCAAGTTCCGCAATGCCGGCCAGACCTGCGTCTGTACCAACCGTTTTCTGGTGCAGTCGAGTGTCATCAACGCCTTCAGCGAGAAGCTGGCCGCGGCCATGAACAGCGAGCTCAAGGTGGGCGACGGTTTCGAGGAGGGCGTCAACATCGGTCCGCTGATTGATGAAGATGCCGTGGCCAAGGTGACCGAGCATATCCAGGACGCCACCGATCAGGGCGCCGAACTGCTGCTGGGGGGGCACGAGCACTCGCGCGGCGGACGTTTCTTCTCGCCGACCTTGATCAGTCACGCCACGCCGTCGATGAAGGTTGCCAGCGAAGAGACCTTCGGTCCCCTGGCGGCGGTCTTCCCGTTCGAAACCGAAGAGGAAGCCGTGCGCCTGGCCAACGATACCCAGTTCGGGCTTGCCTCCTACTTCTACTCGAAGGATCTTGGGCGCGTCTGGCGCGTCGCGGAAGCGCTCGAGTACGGCATGGTCGGGATCAACACCGGCCTGATCTCGAATGCCAGCGCGCCGTTCGGCGGGGTCAAGGCCTCCGGTCTCGGGCGCGAAGGTTCCAAGTACGGTCTTGATGAGTACCTCGAGACGAAGTACCTCTGCATCGATCTAGGCCAGTAGTCACGCGCAAGCCGCCACCGAGCGGCCGGCCAAGCAAAACGCCAGCGACGGCCGTCGCTGGCGTTTTGGTTCGTTAGGGCTGCGGCCTGCATATCGCAACCCTGATGGCGATGCCCTCGGTGGCGTCGAGCTGGGTGTTATCGACTCCGAGGGCAGCGACTGGGTACCGGCAGTGGCTTGGTGTCGGAAGTGACTCAGTGCCGGAAGTGACGCATGCCGGTAAACACCATGGCGATGCCGGCCTCGTTGGCGGCGGCGATTACTTCTTCGTCACGCACCGAGCCCCCCGGCTGGATGACCGCCGTGATGCCGGCAGCCGCGGCGTTGTCCAGGCCGTCGCGGAAGGGGAAGAAAGCGTCCGAGGCCATCACCGAGCCGGCGACTTCGAGGCCTGCCTGTTCAGCCTTGATCGCGGCGATGCGGGCAGAGTTGACGCGGCTCATCTGGCCGGCGCCGATACCGACCGTCTGGCGGTTCCTGGCGTAGACAATGGCGTTGGACTTGACGAACTTGGCGACCTTCCAGGCGAAGATCAGATCGTGGAGTTCGCGCTCCGACGGCGCGCGCTGGGTCACGACCTTGAGATCGTCGGCCGTGATCATGCCGGTATCGCGACTCTGGACCAGCAGTCCGCCGTTGACGCGCTTGTAGTCCCAGCCTTCGCCGGTCTTGGCCGGCAGCTCGCCGCACTCGAGCAGGCGCACGTTGGTCTTGCTGGCGACAGCTTCGCGCGCGGCGTCGGAGATCGTCGGGGCGATGATCACCTCGACGAACTGACGTGCAACGATGGCTGCAGCGGTGTCGCCGTCGAGCTCGCGGTTGAAGGCGATGATGCCACCGAAGGCAGACTCGCTGTCGGTCTCGAAGGCCAGATCGTAGGCGCGGCGAATGCCGCCCTCGTCGTCGGGGACGACGGCCACTCCGCAGGGGTTGGCATGCTTGACGATCACGCAGGCCGGCTTGCTGTAGGACTTCACGCACTCCAGCGCGGCATCGGTGTCGGCCACGTTATTGTAGGAAAGCGCCTTGCCCTGGAGCTGTTTTGCGGTGGCGATGCTTGCTTCCGTGTCGCTCGACTCGGCGCCTGATTCGACGTAAAAAGCGGCTTTCTGGTGGGGGTTTTCGCCGTAGCGCATGCCCTGCTTCTTCTCGAATTGCAGCGACAGCGTACGCGGGAATTCCGGCTCGCCGTTGCCGACGCGTTGGCCGAAGTAGTTGGCGATGGCGGCGTCGTAGGCGGCCGTGTGTTCGAAAGCCTTGATCGCCAGATCGAAGCGCGTCTTGTGGCTGACACCGCCGTCGTGGCCAGCCATGTCCTTGAGCACGCGGGTATAGTCGCCGGCGCTGACCACGATGGTGGTGTGATCATGGTTCTTGGCGCAGGAGCGCACCATGGTCGGGCCGCCGATGTCGATGTTCTCGACTGCGTCTTCGAGGGTGCAGTCCGGTTTGGCCACCGTCTGCTCGAAGGGGTAGAGATTGACCACGACCATGTCGATGGGATCGATGCCGTGTTCCGCCATGACCGCATCGTCCTGACCGCGCCGCCCGAGGATGCCGCCATGGATCTTGGGATGCAGCGTTTTCACGCGTCCGTCCATGATCTCCGGAAAACCGGTGTGCGCCGAGACTTCGGTGACGGCGATCTCGTTTTCCTTGAGTAAGCGATAGGTGCCGCCGGTAGAGAGCAGTTCGACGCCACGCGCGGAGAGCTCACGCGCGAAATCGACGATGCCGGTCTTGTCCGAGACGCTCAGCAGGGCGCGACGGACGGGACGGGGGGCGGTAGATGCGGAATTTTGAGACATGCCAGTCCACTCTGTTCGATGAGTCCGACGGGCGTCGCCGAGGCGTCGCGCGTCGAGGTGGCGCTTCGCCTACGCGAAGCATAGGGAGAATCAGATCAGCTCGTACTGCTTGAGCTTCTTGCGTAGCGTGCCGCGGTTGAGGCCGAGCAGGTCGGCGGCGCGGGTCTGGTTGCCTTCGACGTGACGCATCACGACCTCCAGCAAGGGGGCTTCGACCTCAGCCAGCACCATGGGGTAGAGGTGGGAGACCGATTCGCCCTCGAGGTGCGCGAAATAGCGCTCCATCACGCGCTCGACGCACTCGCGGAGGGTGGTCTGGGGCAACGTCTCGGACATCTGTAGCGGATCTGCCTCGCGGGGCGCGTCGCTATCGAGGGCTAGTGGCTGCCGACTGTTCATGCTGCGTGGATTCCGTTATCGATCGCGGCGGCGTCACCGCGAAAGAGTTCATGGAGAAACTCGAATTGTTCGCTGGCCTGCTCGAGCCGGTTGAAGCGGGCGCGTCGCTCGCGGTTCGGATCATGCGCCGCGAGATACCACCCGACGTGCTTGCGGGCGACGCGGACGCCCAGATAGTCACCGTAATGCGCATGGAGCGCCGCCAGATGGCGGCGCATGGTCGCGACGATCTCTTCGGCGCTCGGTGGTGCATGCGCCTGGCCGGTGCGCAGGTAGTGCTCGATCTCGCGAAACAGCCACGGATTGCCCTGGGCGCCACGGCCGACCATCACCGCATCCGCGCCAGTGTATTGCAAAACGTCGGCGGCGCGCTGCGGCGTAGTGACGTCGCCATTGGCGAAGACCGGTATCGACACCTGCTGCTTCACCGCCGCAATGGTGTCGTATTCGGCGTGGCCCGTATATTTCTGCTCGCGGGTGCGACCATGGACCGCCAGCGCTGCGATGCCGGCGTCTTCTGCCAGCCGGGCAACGCGCTCTGCGTTGCGTGTTTCCTCGCACCAGCCGGTGCGGATCTTGAGCGTCACCGGGATCTCCACCGCCGCGACCACGGCCGTGAGAATGGCGGCCACCAGACGCTCATCGCGCAGCAGGGCGGAACCGGCGGCCTTGTTGCAGACTTTCTTCGCCGGGCAGCCCATGTTGATGTCGATAATCTCGGCCCCGGCCTGGGCGTTGAGCCGTGCGGCTTCAGCCAGCATGTCGGGGTCGCCGCCGGCAATCTGCACCGAGCGTGGTCCCGGTTCGCCGCGATGGATCAGACGCTGCTGCGACTTACGCGTGTGCCACAGACGGCTGTCCGAGGTGACCATCTCCGAGACCACCAGCCCGGCCCCGAGCTCTCGGCAGAGTTGACGAAAAGGACGATCCGTCACCCCCGCCATGGGGGCCAGAATGACCCGGTTGGGCAGGGTGAAGCTGCCGATACGGGGCAATGGGCGGTCGCTCTGCGATGATACGGGATCACGCATCGGTTCTGAGGCTCAGGCAAAACGGGGAAGCTATGATACCGGTCACCCCCGGTTTGTTGAAGCGCTGTTTGGCCACGCCAGACCTAAGCCGTAGTCGTTCCCCGACGACGCCAGTGTCGCCGGGGGTAGCGGAGGGGGTGACAGGGTGGAGCGCCCTGACCAATGGGCTAGGCGGGGCGCCGGCCGGTCAGCAGAATCCAGCCATCTTTTTCGACCGGCTCGTCCATGTACAGCCCCTGTGCGCGATAGGCGTCGAGGACCGAGTCCGCTTGCGCGCTCAGGATGCCGGAGAGGGCGATGAGGCTCCCCGGCGCGACGCGACCGGCGATGTCGGCGGCGAGCTCGATCAGCGGCGCGGCCAGGATATTGGCGACCACGACATCGAAGCGGCCCTGGCCGAGCTTTTCCGGGTAGTCGAGGATCAGTTGGGCCTCGTCGATGGCGTTGCGCTCGGCGTTATCGCGACTGGCCTGCAGCGCCTGAGGGTCGATATCGACGCCGACGGCGGTATCCGCGCCCAGCTTGAGTGCGGCGATGGCCAGAATGCCGGAGCCGCAGCCGTAGTCGAGCACGTGGCGCTGATCGAGGTCTTGGCCATCCAACCAGCCGAGACAGAGTGCGGTGGTCGGATGGGTGCCGGTGCCGAAGGCGAGCCCGGGGTCGAGCAGCAGATTCACCGCCTCGGGATCCGGTGCCTGATGCCAGCTCGGTACGATCCACAGCCGCTCGCCCATGCGCAGCGGTTCGAAGCCGTCCATCCACTCGCGCTCCCAGTCGCGGTCGGCGAGCAGCTCATAGTCGATCTGCGGCGCCGGCTCTTCCGGCTGGTGCGCCGCCCAGGTGCGACGAACGCGTTCGATCATCGCCTCGACATCGTTGAGATCGTCGTAGAGCCCGGTCAGTACGGTTTCGCGCCACAGCGGTGTGGTACCTCGGTCCGGTTCGAACACCGGCTCGTCATGTGCGTCTTGCAGTGTGATCGCGCTGGCACCTTCGGCGAGCAGCAGCTCTTCCAGCCATTCGGCCTGCTCGGGGGCGATATGCGCCTTGAGTTGTAGCCACGCCATGGCGACTCTCCTGAAATGATGGGTCGAACCGCACGTTGCGAGCATCACCTTGGCCGGTGTCTGAGATTCGCAATCAGGGCCTGCCGCGACGGTGTCGACCAAAATGGTATCGTGACGTGACGTTCCGATCGGGGATCACGACGCAAACGGGGCGGCCATCGCAGGATAGGCCGCCCCGTCGAGAAGATTCGAGACTCAGTGGATCCCGAGCTTCTTCTCCAGGTAGTGAATGTTGACGCCGCCACGCTGGAAGGCGCTATCGCGAACGAGATCCTTCTGCAGGTCGATATTGGTCTTGATGCCTTCGACCAGCAGCTCGTCCAGCGCATTGCGCATCCGCACCAGTGCGATATCGCGGTCGGCACCCCAGGTGATCAGCTTGCCGATCAGCGAATCGTAGTGGGGCGGCACGCTGTAGCCGGTGTAGATGTGCGAGTCCATGCGCACGCCGAGACCGCCCGGCGGGTGGTAGAGGTCGATCTTGCCCGGCGACGGCATGAAGGTGCGCGCGTCCTCGGCGTTGATGCGGCACTCGAAGGCGTGGCCGCGCAGCTCGACATCGGACTGCTTGATCGACAGCGGTTGGCCGCAGGCGATGCGCAGCTGCTCCTTGACGATATCGACACCGGTAACCATTTCGGTGACCGGGTGCTCGACCTGCACGCGGGTGTTCATCTCGATGAAGAAGAACTCGCCGTTCTCGTACAGGAACTCGAAAGTGCCGGCGCCACGGTAGTTGATCTCGATGCAGGCGTCGGTACAGGCCTTCAGCACCTGGGCGCGAGCGTCCGGGTCGAGATGGGGGGCCGGGGCCTCCTCGAGTACCTTCTGGTGGCGGCGCTGCAGCGAGCAGTCGCGATCGTAGAGGTGGATCGCGTTGCCCTGGCCGTCGGCGAGTACCTGGACTTCCACGTGACGCGGATTCTCCAGGAACTTCTCCATGTAGACGGTGCCGTCACCGAAGGCGGCAGCCGCCTCGGTGCGGGTGACGCTGGCGGCGTGAGCGACTTCGTCGTCGTTGCGCACCACACGCATGCCGCGACCGCCGCCACCGGCGGCAGCCTTGATGATCACCGGGTAGCCGATCCGGCCGGCGATGCGACGAATCTCGTCGTCATCCTCCGGCAGCGGGCCGTCGGAGCCAGGCACCGTCGGGACGCCAGCGGTCTTCATGGCGTTGATCGCACTGACCTTGTCGCCCATCAGGCGAATGGTCTCGGCGCGCGGGCCGACGAAGGTGAAACCGGAGCGCTCGACCTGCTCGGCGAAGTTGGCGTTCTCGGAGAGGAAGCCGTAGCCCGGGTGGATGGCGCTGGAGTCCGTCACCTCGGCGGCGCTGATCAGTGCCGGGATGTTGAGATAGGACTGCGCCGACGAGGCCGGGCCGATACAGACCGCTTCGTCCGCCAGGCGAACGTGCATCAGTTCCCGGTCGGCCTTGGAGTGAACCGCCACGGTCTTGATCCCCAGCTCCTTGCAGGCGCGCAGGACCCGAAGGGCGATCTCGCCGCGGTTGGCGATGAGTACCTTGTCCAACATGATGGTTTCGCTCGTATGGCTTAGTTGATGATGATCATCGGCTGGTCGAATTCGACCGGTTCGCCATCCTCGACCAGGATTGCTTCGATGACGCCGTCCTTGTCGGCTTCGATCTGGTTCATCATCTTCATCGCCTCGACGATGCACACGGTGTCACCCTTCTTGACGCTCTGTCCGACTTCGACGAACGACTTCGCGCCCGGCGCCGGTGAACGGTAGAAGGTGCCGACCATGGGCGAGGTCACGGCGTGGCCGGCAGGCTGTGCCGGTGCCGGTGCCGGTTCGCCGGCATCGGCGCTCGGCGCGGTCGGCGCCGGCGCGGCGGCCGGTACGGCCGGCTGCGGCATGGCGGCCATCGGCTGCTGCAGGGCGCCAAAGCCATTCGGGTGGCGGCTGATGCGTACCGACTCCTCGCCTTCCTGAATCTCGATCTCGCTGATGTTGGACTCTTCGAGCAGTTCGATGAGTTTCTTGACCTTGCGTATATCCATGGCGGTGTAGCTCTTTTCAGTCAGGTGAAGCGTTCCGGAGAACGACGAGAGTGGAGTGGCAATCTAGCGTGACGCTAGCTGTGCCAGCGCGGCTTCCAACGCCAATGTGTAGCTGTCCGCCCCGAAACCGGCAATCACGCCGCGGGCGACATCGGTGAAGTACGAGTGCGTACGAAACGGCTCGCGGGCATGGACGTTGGAAAGATGCAGCTCGATGAAGGGTATATCGACGCCGGTCAGCGCATCGCGCAGTGCAACGCTGGTATGCGTGAACGCAGCGGGATTGAGCAGGATAAAGTCGATGCCTTCGAGGCGGGCGGCGTGAACGCGTTCGACCAGTTCGTGTTCGGCGTTGGACTGCAACCAGTCCAGCTGATGGCCGGCGGCGAGGGCGCGTTCGGTCAGTCGCAGGCGAATATCCTCGAGCGTCGTGGTGCCGTAGACCGCCGGCTCCCGGGTGCCGAGCAGGTTGAGATTGGGACCGTTGAGAACGAGGAGTCTAGCCATTGATCGCTTTCCTGGCGCTGTTAACCCTGTCGCGCTTTGCCGAGTTCACGTCACTTTCCTGCAAGATGGCGTCATCGGCGGCGTGTTTTTCAGTGGCCCGAAGTTTGCCGAAAAATCTGGCAGGTGTCCACCCTGACGCTCGAACGATGTTCGTTAATGGTGTGTAAGCGCTAGCCCAGGCGGCCATAGGCTCCCGGGGCGAAGTGGTCGGCGGTTGTAAAGCCTGGTGAATCAGGCGGCGCCTCTCGCCGTCGGCGTCAGTCTTGAGCCGAGAGACGCTCGACCGTGGCCAGGTGCGCGGCGAAGGCGTCAGCCTCCATTTCGCCCTGGACTCGGGCGCGCGTGAGTTCATGGTCCCCGGCGAAGAACAGAAAGGCTGGCGGACCGAACAGCCGGTAATGCGCCAGCAGTTCGCGGCTGGCCGGCACGTCATCGGTGACGTCGGCGCGAATCAGCGCAAAGTCGGCGAGCCGTGCCGCGACCGCGGGAGCGGGGAAGACTTCGCGTTCCATCACCTTGCAGGCGATACACCATTCGGCGCTGACATCGACCATGGCCGGGCGGCCGGCCTCGCGGGCGGCGTCGAGCGCCGCCGAGAGCTGATCGAGATCGGTGACCGTGTGAAATACCGGCGCCGCGGGCGTCGAGTGATCGCTCGTCATCGGCCCGCGCAGTGGGCGCAGAGGGTCGCTCTGGCCCTGGGCCGCCCCCCAGACCATGGCGACACCCCAGACGAGAAGCACCCAGCCAGCGGTTTGGCGAATCAGGGGCCAGCCGCCGGTGGCGCTGGCGGGTGCCCGGTGCAGGCCTCCGGATGGGTTGCTGCCCTGCGCTGTCGGTAGCGGTCGCCATGGCCCCAGCGCAACGGCGCACCCCAGCGCCAGCACGCCCCACAGCACCAGTGCCAGTGGGCCAGGGAGCAGGCGCTCGATTAGCCAGATAGCGACGCCCAGCAGCATCACGCCGAATAGCGCCTTGACGCTATTCATCCAGTGGCCGGTGCGCGGTAACCAGCGGGTGCCGAAGGTGCCCACCAGAATCAGCGGTAGTCCCATGCCTAGCGCCAGCGCCAGCAGTGCCAGTGCGCCGGCCACGGTATCGCCGGTGGAGGAGATGAAGACCAGCGCCCCGGCTAACGGTGCAGAGACGCAGGGCGATACCACCAGCACCGACAGCGCGCCGGCGACGGCCAGCCCGAGCGGACCGCTGCGGCGCAGCCGCTGCTGCCAGGCATCGGCGCGCTGGCTCAGGCCGTTTGGTAGGCGCAGATCGAAACGGCCGAACATCGCACAGGCAAAGAGCACGAACAGCAGCGCGAAGGGAATGAGTACCCAAGGAGACTGCAGGCGCGCCTGCAGGTTCAGCGACGCACCGAACAGCCCCATCAGTGTACCGAGCAGGGTGAAGGTGAGTGCCATGCCGACGACATAGCTGACCGACAGCACCAAGGCTCGGCGGCGCCCGGCATGCTGGCCGACGATGATCGAGGTCAGGATCGGCACCATCGGCAGTACGCATGGCGTGAAGGTCAGCCCTAGGCCGGCGAGGAAGAAAAACCCCAGAGAGGCGATACCGAGACCACCGCGCAGCAGCGATTGAAAGTGGCCGTCGTCACTGACGGGGGCAAGAGAGGCCGCGTCTCCTGTCGTGAGGGGCAACGTCTTGGCGGATGCCGCCGGAGGCGAGGAGGGCGCGCCGATCGGGTCGGCCTGAGGAGCCGGGCCAGGATCGGCTGCGAACGGGGCGTTGCCCGATGCCGGTGTCGAGCCCAGTGGCGAAGCTTGGGCATCGTCGCTGGCATCGGTATAGCCCGCTGGAGCCGAGCCGGCGCGGGCCGAGAGCGACCAGTGCTCGGGCGGATAGCAGAGGCCGGCGTCGGCGCAGCCCTGAAAGCTGAGCGTGACCGGCAGGGCGCCTTCGCGGTCAGCGGTCGCGGCCGGCGGCAACGGGGCGCTGAGCTGAACCCGGTCGCGAAAGATATGCACGTCGCCGAGATAGGGGTCGTTTTTGAAGGTGCCGGCGGGCATCTGCAGCGTGCCGAGAGAGAGATGGGGATCACTGCTCTCCAGCGCGAAACGCTGGCGATAGAGATAGTACCCGGGGCGGGCGCGCACGCCGACGTAGACGCGCGAGTCATCATGCCAGGCATAGGCCTGGAAGGCCTCGTCCACCGGCAGAAACTGGGACGGGTTGCCGGCAGCGGCGGTGTTGTCCTTCTCGGAGGACGAAAACGGCCAGGCGGCCTGTGCGTTGGCGCAGGATAGAACCAGACAGCAGGCAACGAGCAGTAAGTAGAGACGCGACATTCTGAAGCGGGTTTCCCGACAAGCAATTGGCGCCGTGACCTTCGGTAACGGCAATAGGGCTGCGCATCCTGCCTGCGTGACGCCGGATTGTCAGGCGCAGCGGCAGGTTTGATCGCGAAACAGGTAAAAAGTGCCTGCTCGCCGTTCGGGTTGTCCCGTGTCGCGCACTGTCGGTCGACGTGCCGGGGACTGCACCAAAGGCGGGCTGCGCGGCAGACGCTGCATGATAGGATAGACTGAAGCGATGCCCAACCCGGGGCGCCCTCCACCTGGAATGACAAGGATCGTCCATGGCCCTGTTTCGCAAGACATCGACCGATACGCGAACCAACCCGCTCGAGACGCCCCAGTACGGCTGGATCTGGAAGCCGCTGGTCGCGCTGGTGGTCATCTACCTGCTGGTCTGTATCGTGCTGGGCATCTGGTGGAGCTGGACACCCAGCCCGGTATCGCCACAGCAGGCCGTGGAGCGTCAGCGTGGCTTTCCGCAGGCGGTCGACACCGGCGCCGGTTCGGCGACGATTCAGCCAGGCGAGGCGCTGCTGGCGACCAACCTGGCCATGCTCGATACGCTGTTGAACAAGCCGGGGGGCTACCTGCGCAACGACGTGATGCCGCCGGGGCTCTGGCTCGACAACATGCCGAACTGGGAAAAAGGCGTGACGAGGCAGGTGCAGGATGCGGTCGCGGCGCTGGGCGACGGCCTGGATATCGGCCAGGCGCCGCTCTCGCACGCCGAAGACGCGCTCGGCGGCGATCTCGACAGCTGGCGATGGCCGACGGCGGAAAAACAGCTACTGTCCGCGCGCAACGATCTCGGTGAGGCGTTCACGGCGCTGGAGAACGCGAGCCGCGCAAGCTCACCCTCGCAAGCCGCCGATACCGATGAGGCGGCGGTGGCCAACCGGGATGCGGCGAGTGCCAGCGGCGACGAGTCTTCAGAGACCGATGGCGGTCCGGATAGCGCAGCCGATGGCGAGAGCGCCGCGGCAACGCCCGGCCAATCAGAGGCGCCGGGGTCGCCGAGCGCCGAGAATCTGTCTGCCTGGCTGGCGGTCGCGCAGCAGCGGCTGCGTACCCAGACGCGCCAGCTCGCGGCGAATGTGGGGCAGTCGCCGAGCGGTGATGTCCAGCGCGAGCGCACGCCCTGGTTCCATATCGACAACGTTTTCTTCGAAGCGCGTGGCACGACCTGGGCGCTGGCACAGCTGATGCGCGCTGCACAGATCGACTATGCCGAGGCGATCGAGACGGCCGGGGCAAGCACGCAGTTCGATCAATTGATCGCGGAGCTGGAAGCCTCGCAGGCGCGGCTCTGGAGCCCAGTGATTCTCAACGGTTCCGGTTTCGGGTTGTTTGCCAACCACTCGCTGATGATGGCCAACTACACCGTTCGTGCCACGCAGCTGATCGGCGAGATTCGCGCCCAGCTCTGACTGGGCTGCAACTCGAAAGCCGGCAGGCGAGCGGTATCCTTGTGCGAGAGCCCGGCGCTGGCTCCAGCAACACGAGCGGTTCGGGCGAGACGCCACAAAAAACGCCGCCCCGGTATCTGACCGGGGCGGCGTTTTTGAACATGGCGGTCGCGCGGGGCGCGCCGCCGTGCGCCTTATTCGTTCTCGTAGGCGGCGATAGACTTCTCGATCGCCTTGCGTGCCGCGTCGGCACCGTCCCAGGAGTCGATCTTGACCCACTTGCCTTTCTCGAGATCCTTGTAGTTCTCGAAGAAATGCGCGATCTGCTGGCGCAGCAGCTCGGGCAGGTCGGTCACTTCGCGCACGTCGTCGTAAAGCGCGGTCAGCTTCTCGTGCGGCACGCAGACCAGCTTGGCGTCTTCGCCGGCTTCGTCGGACATGTTGAGCACGCCAACCGGACGAGCGCGAATCACGCTACCGGGCTGGACCGGATAGGGAGTGACGACCAGCGCATCCAGCGGATCGCCGTCGTCGGCCAGGGTGTTCGGAATAAAGCCGTAATTGGCCGGATAGAACATCGGGGTGGCCATGAAACGGTCCACGACCAGAGCGTCCATCTCCTTGTCGATCTCGTACTTGATCGGCGCGTGGTTGGCGGGAATCTCGATCGCCACGTACACGTCGTTGGGGAGATCCTTTCCGGCGGGAATCTTGTCGAAACTCATCGTCGAGTCCTTGCGGTTTGCAGGTTGAACACCAGCGGGCGAAAATCCGGAGAATTATACGAACAGGCATGGCCGATTACCAATCCGGTCGGTGGTCACTCGCTGTCGAAGCCGAATGTCAGGGCGGCGGCGATGGGCGAATCCGGCCGCTGGCACGCGCCACTGACCTGAACGGATCGATTCATGGGGGAGAGAACTGTTGTCGAAAAGCGCGTTGTCACTGTCCTACGGCCAGGCCTTCGTGGCACCGGATCTGCATCGGCACCGCAGCTCCATGTCGGTTCAGATTCCGCAGGGTGACCAGCTGCTTTCCAAGGGGGGGTGTGCGCTCATCAGCGACTCCACCTGGCGTAACTCGATTGCCAAGCAGGCCGGCGACCTGAGCGTGCGCGGGTTTCTCGCCGATTACTACTCGACGCCCGAACACTGGGATATCAAGACCTCCGCGACTCGAGTACTGCGGGCGCTCAACAGCTGGTGCTATAGCCAGAGCGGTTATATCGAGGGCGGCAGCTACATCTGTTCGCTGTCGGCGATGATCTTCCACCAGCACGAGGCGCACCTTTTTCACATGGGCGACACGCTGGTCTTTCGTATCCGTGGGGCGGAGTTCGAGCAACTGACCCGGGATCACGTCACCGACCTGGGGGGCTACCGTTATCCGTCGCGGGCGCTGGGCATGGATGGGCACGTCGATATCGACTACTCGACCTTTCCGCTCAAGCAGGGAGACCTCTTCCTGTTCATGACCCAGGCCGTGCGAGGCACGCTGGTGCCATCGGAATACGTGCAACTGATCCGGGCCGATGTCAGCGATCTCGACGCGGCCTGCGAGCGCTTGACCGAAGCGGCCAACCAGCGCGCGATAGAGCGCGGCTACAACGCCAATCAGTTCTGCTTCCAACTGGTGCGCGTCGACCGTCTGCCGGAGGAGATCGCCGACCAGCAGCCGCGTGTCTTCCATCATCTGCCGGTGCCGCCGGAGCTTGCCGGTGGCGATCGCATCGACGGCCTCGAGGTTGTCGAGGTCTTGTCGCGGACGGCCAAGGCGCGCCTCTATCGGGTTCGTGACAGTCGTACGGGGCGCGACATGGTGCTCAAGGCACCGAGCCCCGAGCTCTCCACGCGCAACGTCTATCTGGAACATTTCGGACTGCAGCAGTGGGTGGTCGAGCGCGTTAACTCGCCGTTCGTGGTCAAGGTGGTCGAGCCTGCCCGGCCGAGGCGGCATCTCTACTATTTGATGGGCTATATCGACGGCGAGACGCTGACCGAGTGGCTGGGGCGCCATCCGCGGGCGAGTCTGGAGCAGCGGCTGGAGATCGCACGACAATTGGTGAAGGCGGTTCAGGCGCTGCACCGCCATGATGTCCTGCACCAGCATGTGCACCCGGACAACGTGTTGATCGACCGCCATGGCAACCTGCTGCTCACGGACTTCGGTGCCTGCCACAAGCGCGACGGCGACGGGCTGGGCGAGGCGCGAGAGCTGGCGCGGCAGGTCGGGCTGACCGAACACAGCGCGCCGGAGTATGCGCTGGATACGGAGGTCGGCAGGCGCAGCGATCAGTACTCGCTCGCCTCCACGATCTACTGGATGCTCACCGGACATCTGCCGTATACCATGCTGCCCAATCACCTGCGCAGCCACACCGATCTCGAGCAGATGACCTATCGCCCCGCCGCGCTCAGCAATCCGGCGATCAGCAGCGATCTCGACGATGCGCTGCGGCGCTCGCTGGACCCGCTGCGGGCGCTGCGCTTCCGGCGTATCTCCGAGTTCGCCTACCACCTGCGGCCAACGCCGCGCCACGACGAGAGCAGCCGTAAACCGCCCTGGCGTGAGCCCGCCAACGTCTGGCAGGCGATCGCGACCGTGCTGCTGCTGCTGCTGATTCTCTCCTGGTGGCTGAAGTGACTCGCTATCTCGTGACCGGCAAGACGCGGCCGATCGATGCCATGTTGCGAATCAGCGGCGGTTGGCCCGGGCCAGCAAGCGGCGCGCCCGCTCCATAACGGGAGCATCGATCATCTGTCCGTCGACCTGAGCGGCGCCGGCGTCCTGTTCGGCGGCCGCCAGCACACGCCGGGCCCACGCCAGTTCGTCATCTCCGGGATGAAACGCGGCGTTCACGATCTCGACCTGGCGCGGATGGATACAGAGCATGCCGCCGAACCCCATGTCGACAGCGCGCCGGGCGGCGGCGGCAACCACACTGGTATCGCGGAACTCCGGATGCACAGTCTCGATAGGCGCGCACAGTCCGGCCAGGCGCGACTGCAGCACCAGTTGGTAACGAGCCTGATCCAGCATCCAGCGGCCGCCCTCGCTGTGCGGGTCGATCCCGAGATCGAGCCCTAGATCCAGTGCGCCGAAGCTAAGCTGGGCAATGCCCTCCACGCGTGCCAGCTCATCGAGCCGCTGAAGCCCGATGGCACTCTCGATCAACGGCATGATCGGCCGGCCCAGCGCTGCCGCCTGGGCCAGCGCGCGCGGGCTTTCCGCCTTCGGCACCACCAGACCGGCGACGCCCGGTTGGTCCTGACAGATGGCAAGGTCCTCGAGCACATCATCGTCGTCGGCGTTGATGCGCACCCAGACAGAACGGGGCGACGCCTGCGTCAGATACGTCAGCAGGGCCTGCCGCGCCGCGGGTTTGGCCTCCGCCGCGACCGCATCTTCCAGATCGACAATGGTGATGTCGGCGCCGCTCGCCAGCGCCTTGGGAATGCGTTCCGGCCGGTTAGCCGGCACGAACAGCGCGGAGCGTGGCGTGACGGCGGGGCTGTCTGGCTGGGGCAGATCTTGCTGTGTCATGAGGGCGGTGTCCTGAAGAGGGTGACCTAAAGATGGTGCCTAAAGAGGGTATCCGGAAATCGAGACGTCACAGACGAGAGAATGGGCGCCGGCGTCAACGCCGCCACCCTGGTTCAGATCGTCCCATGCTCGCGCAGGCGGGCGATATCGTCTTCGGCATAGCCAAGCTGCTTCAGGATAGCCTCGCTGTGCTCGCCAAGCGCGGGTACCGGATCCATGCGCGGTTCGAACGCGGCGTTGCGCCCCGGGGGCAGTAGTGCCGGCAATGGCCCCTGTGGGCTGCCGACCTCGCGCCAGCGCTCCCGCGCCGCCAGTTGCGGGTGAGCCCAGACACCCGCCATGTCGTTGACATGCGCGTTGGCGATCTGCGCCTCGTCCAGCCGGGCAATCACGGCTTCCGGAGACAGCGCCGAGAACACCGAATCGATGATGCTGCGCAGCGTGTCGCGCTGTGCCGAGCGTTTGGCGTTGGTGTCGAAACGGTTGTCTTCGGCCAAGGCCGGTTGCTGGAGCACGGTATCGCAGAACCGTTGCCACTCGCGCTCGTTTTGCAGGCCCAGCATGACCGTACCGCCTTGTCCGGTGGGGAAGGGGCCGTAAGGGTAGATGGTCGAGTGCGAAGCGCCCGCGCGCGGCGGCGGTGTCGCGCCGTCGAAAGCGTAGTAGAGCGGGTAACCCATCCACTCGACCAGGCCTTCGAGCATCGAGACATCGATATTCGAGCCTTCGCCTGTCCGGCCCCGCAATAAAAGGGCGGAGAGAATATTGCTGTAGGCATACATGCCAGCGGCGATATCGGCCACCGAACAGCCGGCTTTCGCCATCGCCTCCGGTTCTGGCCCGCCGGTAACGGACAGGAAGCCGGCTTCGCTTTGGATCAGCAGGTCGTAGGCCTTCTTGGTCTCCAGCGGCCCCCCTTGGCCGTAGCCGGAGATATTGCAGACGATCAGCCGCGGGTAGCGTGCATGGAGCGTATCGAAATCGAGCCCCATCCGTGCGGCGGCGCCCGGCGCCAGGTTCTGCACCAGCACGTCGGCCTCAACCAGCAGTTCATCGAGAACCGGGCGTGCGGCCTCGTGCTTGAGGTTGAGCGTCAGGCTCTCCTTCGAGCGGTTGGTCCAGACGAAGTGCGACGACAACCCCTTGACGCGGGTGTCGTAGCCGCGCGCGAAATCTCCGACTTCAGGGCGTTCGATCTTGATGACACGCGCACCTTGATCGGCAAGCTGGCGCGTACAGAAGGGCGCGGCGATGGCGTGTTCCAGGCTGACGACAGTGATGCCGTCGAGTGGGCGAGGCGAAGTCATGGTCATGAAGCATCCTGATCCTGAAGGGATGTGTAATGAGCCGTGCCCGGCCGCGCTGTACCTGTCAAACTCAGACAGCGCAGCGACTGACAGGTATCAGCGCGATCGCCTCGACGCCCCGGTTAAGGGACGTCGCATTCTGGGTGAGAGCGGCAGTGGGCAAAAGCCGGACACGAGCTCCGATCATCGCCTCGGAGACATCATCGGAGGAATTCGCCTTTGCCGAGAGGGGGCTTCGGTGTGGGTTGAAGCGGTCTTAGAAATAGCCCCGAAAGCAGAAATAGAGGATCACCAGCACTTCTGCCCAGCCAAGCAGAAAACACAACAGCGGCCAGAGTATTTCCTTCGCGGTCAGCGGACGCTCGGTGTGGCGATTGCGGACGTAAGGATCGTCCGGAGCAACCTGGCATTTCTCTTCGACCCAGGCGGGCCAATGCGGCACGCGACAGGTCCACTTGGCGATGAGACGGCCGGTGCCGGCCCACATGACCATCGGTGCAAAAATCAGCTGGATCGCACGACTATCAGCCATCACCTGCGTGGCCTGTATCAGCGAATGGATGAAACTCTCACGCTTGCCATCCAGATCCAGCAGACGCTGGTCGACCTGATAGGCCTGAATATGGCCGTCGGGCTCCTCCATATAGCGACGCACCAGCTCCCAGATCTCCAGCACGCCTTTCATCCCTTTAAGGCCTTCGTATTTGAAGAAGACCAGGTGATAGAGCATGTTGCCGTTACTATCTCGTACGTATCCGCGAATCTCCTCACGCGACATACCCCGACGATCCTGAGATTTGGTCGCCTGACTGCTATAAAACTGGATGTCATTCCAATTCATGGTGACGATGCCCATATCCTGAGACCAGGCATAGACTTTGCGGTCACGACGATTGAAACGTATAGGATAGTGAGTTTTGCGAAATAATTCCCTGCTTACCAATGAGGAAGTGATCGGTAGTACAAATACAAAGCTAGTAATCAGTGTTAGTATGGCGAGAACAATTACAAAAATAGGAAGTTTTTCGCTGTGGCTAGACAGTATGTATAATAGGGCAAAGAGCCCTAAAAGAAATGGTACACCTCCGATTAGACCAAAAAAAGATGGCACGCCACGTAGGCGATTGCCAGGGTCCACTGCCTCAATAAATACTGAGTTTGTTTTTATTACGGTGTCGTTTAGTTTCGTGCCGTCGACTTTTAGGGTTTTAGTTTTTTTGTCAAGAGTTTTGATTTCTCCTTCCAGCTTTAAAAGCTTTGAGGTGGTGCTAGAAAAGCCCCAGTTTCCTTTGATGTAAAGGTTGTAATAATCCCGCGCGGACGGCCGCATTTTAGTCTCTCTCTTGAGTAATGGCTTTGAGATTCTGCAGCTCACTTTCCAGGGCGGCGGAGCCCAAGTTCAAGTTGCCCCGCTTTCCGAAGGCGCATTCGGCTAGCCATTTCTGTAAATCATCTTCAGTAAACCACCAAATAGCGAGGGTCGCTGCGATTGCAAAAACCCCTAATATACCAGCTACCCACCAAAGGGCTACGATCGAGAGAGCCCCAGTCATGCCTGCTCCGATGGAGAAGATGGCCAAACTGGCGCCCACAGTAGATATGCCGGAAACTAGGTGTAAGGTACTTAACGTAAGTTCGCCATCAGCCCACTCTTCGCCTCCTTCCCAAAGATCCATCGCTCCAAGCAGTAACCCCCCTGCTAGGCTGAAACGAATCCCTAACCTTAGGAGAAACTTACTAGGTCTCCCTAGCAGTTGTTCCGAAGTAACGAAGGTTTTTTTTGCCTGTTTTAATGTGTCTCCAACCAGTTCTAGTCCTGCCCCGGAGACGGCCATTCCTGCTCCCATCAAACGCCCCTGTTTTCGGATAGGTTCGTCCAGCAGTCGGTTCATTCCAGAGAGATAATTGTTGAAGGTGCAGACGGCAAAGAAGACATTCAATACACCTGCCGAGATCTCACGGTTGGCGATCAAAGCCGCAAGTTTTTCCCCCGCGCCGGCTCGTCCGCCAACCTCAGACATAGGCTCCAGCGCGGTTAGTGCCTGGTTCATTAGACGGGTCTCGGAGTCGTAATCACTCAACTCGCCCAGCTCGATATGCCTTATTGCGAATGAATAATCGTGCTGTCCAGCGACGGAGTTGTTCATTTGTCGCAAAGAGCGAGTATTAACCCTAATTTTTCTCTCGAACTCTTTTATGTTGACGTCGTCTAGTTGTGGGTAAATGGTTCGTAATTTATTGCTCAAGGCTGGTATTGCCTGCTTTTGTGTAGTCCCTCGCTTTTCAAAAACCCTTACGGGCCTTGCTGAGGTCACTCCTAACGCGATCAGCAGAGGGCGAGGCACGCGTTCACTGTTGACCGCGCTCATCATGGGGCCGAACAGTCGGCCAATTAACCAAGCTGGAGAGACCATTTCATCAGGAAAATCTTTGGTCAGGCCAACGAAACTGGCTATCAGAGGTCCCCAAGGTATAGTGCGAAAGGTATCCCCTGTCTCGTCTAAACGTTGTGCCTCGCTATCAGCTCTCGCTTGATCAGCAGCCGCGAGCACGCTTGTCTGTAGCTCCTTGTGGTTGAGACACAGCGCCCTTAGCAGCAGGTTGTCGTCGGCAATGTCCGTCGATGAGAGCCATTGCACGTATTGCCGGAACGCGGAGGTATAACTCTGGGTGCCCAGCAGCACGAAGGAAATGACGGAGACAAAACTGATACCCGATTCGACGCTATCGTCATCGAAGCGGTTATCGAGATAGATCAGCAGGGGATTACCGGTCAACCAGCTCATATAAGCCGATGCCAGTGGTTGCATGTTGTCTTTATCGTAAACCGATAACTGTGCGCGATAAGTGCTTTCCATCCAGTGATCGGGCTCGTCGGGGCGGAGCTTATCGCCATATTTGTCCCAGGCATCGTCGGCGGCCTCTTCAAGTTCAGCCTCACTGATGCCCTGGTAGGCTGCCGACCGTGTGGCCTCGACCTCTTGCCGATAGACCGGGTCTTCCTGCTGCCGGCGCTCGAAATTGGCTTTGAGCTCATGCGACATGCCCGGCGGGCCGCCATAAGTACGGTAGTACTCATGTTCGAGGCGTTCCTCGACAATCTTATTGGCGCGCTGCATCCGAGCCCGCTCCCGTAAGCCGTCACGCAGCGCATTGATGACCCCCGCCGTCACGAAGGGTCGCTTGATCGCTTCCTGCTCGTTGAACTCATGCTCCCGTGCTTCGAGTAGCGCGGCGAGATCGCTGGTGACGCCGGCCGGATCGTCGAGCACGAACAGCGCTGGTGTCATCTCGCTTGATGTGGCCTGGCGTTGCGACCACTCGATAAGTCCATCGACATCGTCCCGTATCCCGTTGACGGGTGCCAGGCTGTGGCTCAGCGCACTCACTTCCGTGCTCTGGGGTGCTTCGCCGCTTTCTGTGTCGCTCGGTTGGCGTTGTACCCAAGGAAAATTGGCCTCGGCCACTCGCTCTCCGAGTTCGTTGAGGGGACGGGTGTAGTCAGCCGAGCCGCTTTTCCATTGTGTTAGGGAGAGCCTACGCATGGCATCACGTCGGCCATCCGTATTGGCGGCGTGCGCTTTCCATACCCGTTTGGTCCAGCGGTCATCCGAAAAGGCGAGGTAAAGCTCGGTGGCATCCTGAGCCGTCGGTATCGTAATGCAACGCCCTGGATAGACATGCTCGGGATTGCCGCGGCAGGGGAACTCGTCATCCTCTACCGACGCATGGATATCGGCATCGAGCGGTCCCGGCGCATTGGGGTCGAGCGCCAGTAACTCGGCGTTTGTGACATCGATGTAGCGACTGAGAAAGCCTTCATCGGTCACATAGTAGCCCTGCCAGCGTCCACGGGCTGCGTTGAATACATACAGGAATCCTTCTCGCAGCAGCCTCAGCGTGTAGTGCTGGCCTCCCGACAGAGCGACTTGCGAGACCGCATCGTCCGCGAGATCCGCTGGCAATTCGGGGGCGGTGAGGCTGACATCATCACTACGCGCCACGGCATATCGTACGGGTAGTATCGGCAGGCCACCGCCGCCACAGAAACTGCAATCGGGGCGAGGACTATCGGCGCTACTCATGGCCGCTCCTTAACTCTGAAATGAGGATGTTCCATTCGGCGTCATGCCATGCATCGAGATGGCCGCCAGTGTCGGATAGGCGCCGCGTCGCTATCGCCATGAACAATTCCAACAGGTGTTGTCCGGCCAAGTCCGGCAGATGCATGGCCGCTCGTTCTGCCAGTAACGCCTGATCGTCGGACGATAGGCTTGAGCGCTGCGCATGACCCAGGGCATGATCCAGCCACTGCCAATGGATCGTGTCCTGTGGCCAATCGGGCGCCAACAGGGTCAAACGGCGCAGGCTTCGATTCAGGTTCGCAAAGCGATCGATACGCGACCACTGGGCGCGAGTCAGCTCCATCCAATCGATGGATGTCGTGACTTCAGGGCGTTTCAGGGCATAAGACCGGCCCAGGCTATCGAACCAGGACCATTGATCGAGAGGGCCCAGGAGTCGGGCCAACTGCGTCGGTGTCAGCAGCCACGCCAGATGGCGGAAGACGAGCGGATCATAATAGCGGAACCAGTAATAGCGGCGGTCGCCCGGACGTCGCTGCAACAGCTGACGACGCAGATGATGGGCCGTCTGCTCGAGATCGGATTTTCCCATCATCAATGCCGAGAAAAACAAGGCACCACGTTTGCGATAACGCCTGGTCCGGTCGATAAGGTCGTCGCACGTTTCATCAGACAAAGTGTGAAGATCGACGAGCTGTGGCAAGCGATGCGCCCGCGCTGGTGCAGGTGACGTTTCCAACGCGTGGACCGGCAGATCGTGCCAGTCTCGCTCGTGCACGATCAAAGGGTTGATCACGGCATAGTCGAATTGACGCAGCGATGCGGTCGTTAGCGTCGCATCATGGGCGTGAAGTTGAGGTGGCTCCCTCAATACCGACATGGATTAGCCTCCCACAGGCGAACTGCCTGCGGCCGACTTATCGGCGCCTGCGAACTGCTTTTCACACTCCCCGTCTGGCAACCCCGGCAACGTGGTGTCCATACTCGCCGGCCCGCCAAAACTTTGCGTCGCGCCTTTGACCGTGACCTTGCCGGGCGCGTGAAGCTCGATATCGCCACCCTTGATGCGCACGTAGGCGCCGCCACTGACCAAGAGGATTTCTTCGGCGGCGGCGAGGTCGATCTTCTGATCGCTGGAGGCCACGCTGACATCGCGTTTGGCGGTGGCCTCGAGATTATCTGATTGCGCCTGCACCTCGACCTTGCCCCGGGCCGCGAAGAGCTTGATCCCGGCCCGCTGCACGAACAGCGAGAGTTTCTCCGAGATCGAGGCGATCAGGCTCTTGCCGGTGGCGACGTTGACGTCCTCGCCGCTCGAGATACTCAGCGATTGGCCCTGCGCCAGGTGGGTCGACTCGGGCGTGCTCAGCGTGATGCCGGCGGGCGAGGCCATGTGCAACCACGGCGCTTTCATGCGCGCGGATTCGCCTCGGCCGCCGCTGTCGCTGGCGCCGGCGGCGTTGCTCTGGTCGGCCTGTCCCGATGAACCGGCGAGCTGTTCGCTGGTGCCGTAGGTGTCGTCGGCGTCCTCGCCGGCCTGCTTGAGATGCTCGCGGGCCTCGAGCGCCTCGGCGTTGTGATCCTGGGCGCTCTGGCTGAGGGCGTCGGTGAGGTTATAAGCGCTGTCGAGCTGCTGTTTGGCCGGGGTGAGGTCGAGCTGGTCGCCGCTGGCCCCGAGCTGGCCCCAGCTGGTGAGGTAGAGCCCCTGATTGGCACGGATGGCGCCATAGGCGTCGGTGCGTAGCTCGAACCCGGTACCGCGGAAGGCACCGCGGGTGTTGCCGGTCTGGTGGATCAGGTAGCCCAGGTTGAGCTGGCTCTTCTCGGCTTCGGAGTTGAGCCGCACGCGTTCCTGGTCGGTGGCGTCGTCGAACACCAGTTCGTTGTACTTGCTGCCGCGATAGGTCTTGCTCTTGAATCCGGAGAGCAACCCATGGCTGTGCCAGTCGGGGGTCTGTTCGCCGTTGTAGACCCGGCCGGTGATCAGCGGGCGGTCGGCGTCGCCTTCGAGAAAGTCGACGAGGACTTCCTGGCCGACACGCGGGACGAACACGCCGCCCCAGCCGGCGCCGGCGTTGGGCTGGGAGACACGCAGCCAGACGCTCGAGTTCTCGTCGTGCTGACCCTGGCGATCCCAGTGGAACTGCACGCGCACGCGGTTGAGATGATCGGTATGGATCTCTTCATTGGCGGGGCCGACCACGGTGGCGGTCTGCGGGCCGCCGATGACGGGCCGGTGGTGGGTCAGCGGATGGCGATAGGGCTGCGTGCGCCGCTGGGCCTCGAGATCCACGAGGAAATGGCCGGTGCCGCCAGTCGCATAATCCGACAGACGCTCGCCGGTGGGGTCGGCCCGATTGCCGTTAACATCGTCACCTTCCAATCCGTGCGCCTTTTTGGCGGCGTCGAGCTGCGGCTGCAGGCTGCCCGGCAGGGCCTTGAGCTGGGCGGAGACGGGCAGGGCGTTCTCAGCGTGGACAGTGACGCCGAGGAGCAGGAACTGACGCTCGGCTTCG
>NZ_JAKQZC010000005.1 GCF_023736115.1 Salinicola avicenniae | reverse complement strand
CCTCCCCATGCGAGAGTAGGTCATCGTCAGGCATCTATACCGAACCCCAGCCAACCGGCTGGGGTTCTTCTTTTTGGGCACCCCGGTCTCGCCAGAGGCCGGGGTGTTCGCGTCTCCGGGCCGCGAAAACCCTATAAGCGAGAAAGCTCAAGCGGCTTCCGTGCCGGCAGACGACGCAGCAGTTATTCTTTGTATCGCTCGTCTCGAGGCCCGCATTCGGCAGCGCGACATGGTATCTTTCGACGCGCGTAATGAATTCTGATTGAAAAAGACGAGGCGAACTTGAGTCGATTGCCCAACGAGTGGCTGCTATATTGTCGCGCCGGCTTCGAAAACGACCTGGCCGCCGAGATTTCGGATCGTGCGGCGGCGCTAGGTGAGCAGGGCGATGTCGCGATGGCCGAGGCCAATAGCGGCTTCGTGCGCTGGCAGGCGGCGGACAATGAGCCGGCCAACCGGATACATCGTGCGCTGCCACTGCACTCGCTGGTGTTCGCACGGCAGTCGCTGGTCGCGTTTGCGCCCATCCTGCTGGATCGCGAGGATCGCCTCTCAGCTATCGCGGGTCTCGTGGCGGACAGCGGCTGGAACTTCGACTCGGTGTATCACGAAACGCCGGATACCAACGAGGGAAAACGCCTCGGGCGGCTGGCGAAGTCGCTCTCTCGCCCGCTGGAAAGCACGCTGAAACGCGCCGGTGCTCTGCGCCGCAAGGCGGGTGGGCGGCGCCTGCATCTCTTCTGGCTGGCCGGTGATCAGGTTCAGGTTGCGATGAGTTTCCCCGGGAATCGCAGCGATCATGCCGGTGGCGTGCTGCGATTACGTCATCCGTCAGACGCACCGAGCCGGTCGACGCTGAAGCTGGAAGAGGCCTGGCATACCTTTGTGCCCAAGGACGCCTGGGCTACACGGCTCACCGACGGCATGCAGGCCGTCGACCTGGGCGCGGCTCCAGGTGGCTGGACCTACCAGCTCGTGCGTCGCGGTATGTTCGTCTATGCCATCGACAACGGGCCCATGGACAAGGCATTGATGGCAACCGGCCAGGTCGAGCACCTGCGTGAGGATGGTTTCGTCTGGGAGCCACCGTATCGCCTTGACTGGCTGGTTTGCGATATCGTCGACAAGCCGATGCGCGTGATTGACATGGTGGAGCGGTGGCTCGTCAAACGTTGGTGCCGAGAGGCGATCTTCAATTTGAAACTGCCGATGAAACGGCGCTGGGCGGAAGTTAAACGGTGCCTGACGCGTCTGGAAACGGCGCTGGCTGATCAGCACGTCAGCGCGACCATCACGTGTCGGCATCTGTACCATGACCGTGAAGAGGTCACCGTGCATGTTCATCTGGGCGACTGAGACCCCAACGGAGAAGCCGTGTCATGAAGGATAGCGAACCTACCGAGCAGACAGCGACGCTCGATACGCGGGGACTCTATTGCCCCGAGCCGATCATGCTCATGCACAACCAGGTGCGTGACATGCGCTCGGGCGATCATCTGCTAGTGATCGCAACCGATCCGGCGACGACCCGGGACATCCCCAAGTTTTGCAGCTTTCTCGGCCATGAGTTGGTCGATCAGCGGCAGGATGGCGACGAATACCGCTATCGTATTCGCCTAGGGTAGGATGCTGGGTAAGTCACCGACCTTGTGAGACACGAGGTCGGTGACATGACAGCCTTCGCCTAACCGCCGCCGGGCATCACCATCAGCGCCAGCGCCTCGAGCGTCTCCGGGTCCTCATTGCGGATACGGTTGGCGATGCTGCGCTGGAAGAAGTAGAGCGTTCGATGGCGGGACCTACCGGGGTAGAGGCAGTCGTCGCCGGCAAGGATAGGCTGGGATTTGACGCGTCCGTCATCGACCAGCATGGCGTCGACCTCACCGTTGCTGTAGAGGTGCCAGCCGAAAATCTGCTTTAGCTGCCAAGGCTTGCCAGCTTCGTCCATGCAGAGCGCATGGGTGCCCTGCGTCTCCGGCAGCTGCTGGGTCAGCGTGATGTCCGAGGTTTCCTCGTAGTCGAAGTACGCAGCCGCGTGCTGGAGCTCCGCGATCTTGTGCTCGGGCGCCGTGTGAAAGATCTCCTGGGTTTCAGGATCGCGATAGCCGACAAAGTGACCATACTCCGGGTCATCCAGTTCATGACACGGGGCCAGCGTTTCCATCCACGGCACCAGCCCCACGACCTCGCTATCCTCCCGCAACCCCCAGGCCAGCAATGGCATGCCATAGAGCGTATCGGGGTCGGACGCGAGATAGTAAAGCATCTCCAGCCGGTCCAGTTCGGGCGACAGCCGCAGCAGTCGTTTTCTGGCCCTCAGACGGTGCCGCATTGTTTCCAGATCGATGATCTGCGCGGAGCGGGGGGAAAGTGGGACACCCATGGCTACCCTCCTGATCGGCAATGTCTAGGCTTGGACCTGCCGCCAGTATTAGCACAGGCATGAAGGGCCTGTTAAGCCCCTTCCTGCGTTGCCGCGGCTATCCGCCCCGATCGACCGAGGTTGCGTGCGCGTGTTCGGCTACAGTGCCAAAGTCGCCAGCCCAACAATAGCGCGGCACTGGTGAGCCCGGCGTTGAGTCCGATCCAGTAGCCATGCACCCCCAGCGGGGCCAGCAGTCCATCCATGCCGCGTCCGAGCAGGTGGCCACTACCCAGGCCGATGATCCAATAGGCAACCAGCGTGATGCCCATCACCATCCGTGTGTCCTTGTAGCCACGCAGGGCGCCGGCGAGATTGACCTGTAGCGAATCGGATATTTGGAACAGCATCGCCAGCAGGATCAGGGACATCGCCAGCGAGCTCACCGTCGTATCGTCGGTATAGAACGACACGACCGGGGCGGCCAGCAGCCAGATCAGCAGGCTGTTGAGCAGAGCCAGCAGGAGTCCGACGAACACGCCGTTCCAGGCAACGAAGGCGGCCCCGCGAGGATCTTCGGCGCCCAGTCGGTTTCCCACCCTGACCGTTAGCGCCATGCTTAGCGACAGCGGCAGCATGAACAGGATGGACGTCACGTTGAGCGCGATCTGGTGGGCGGCAACGGTGACTTCGCCAAGATAGGCCACCAGCAGGGTGACGACCGTGAATAACGTGACCTCGAAGAAGATCGCCAAACCGATCGGCAGGCCGAGATAGAGCAGTTCGCCGACTTCCCGCCAGCGGGGGAGGTCGGGGCGTGTCCACAGCGCGATACCGGCATAACGCCGACTGCGCCATGTGTAGAACATCATGCCCAGGCACATGACCCACATCGAGATCGCAGTGGCGACACCACAGCCGGTAGCGCCCATTGCGGGAAGCTGTCGCAGCGGTGCCGGCAAGGCGCTGCCCAATAGCGTCTCCAGCCCCGGGCCGCCGTAGATCAGCACGAAGTTGCTGGGGATGTTCACCGCCAGGCCCAACAGGCTGATCCAGAGGGTTGGCCGGGTCAGTCGCATGCCATCCGAGAAGGCGCGTAGGGCCTGGTAGATGGCGACGGCCGGAATGCCGCAGGCCACGGCGCTCAGATACCGGGACGCCGGGCCGGCGACATCCGTGGGGATCTCCATCAGCCGGAACACCGCCGGCGCGCCGGCCAACAATGCCAGCATGCTGATAAATCCCAGCGCCAGGGCGACCCACAACGTTTGATGTACCTTTGCCTTGACCCTGTCCAAGGCCTGAGCGCCGACCTGATAAGCGACGATCGGCGTGAGGCCCATCAGAGTGCCGGTCATCAACAGCATCAGCGGTACCCAGAGACTGGCCCCGACCGAGACCGCAGCCAGGTCGGTGGCGCCGGAGCGGCCCGACATGATGACATCCGCCGCACTCATGCCGGACTGCGCCAATTGCGCGCCCCAGATCGGCAGTCCGAGACGCAGCAGGCTGAATGTCTCCTGGCGGCAGCGGCGAAAGCGGGAAACGCTTGAGGTCATTGTCGACTCTTGACCGGATGGACGAGACGGCGAGTCTAGCAGGAGTCGACGGGCCGCGCTCGGCGCCGGCGGTCGATTTGCGTATACTCGCGACCATTCCGGGAGGCTGCATGAACCACGATATCGATGACCTGATCGCACTCTTCGACGGCGTTTTTGTCGAGACCTATGCTACGCGACTGGTGCGGGGCGACGATGAGCCTATCTACCTGCCGGCGGACGATGACCATCCCTGTCACCGGATCCTCTTCGCGCACGGTTTCTTTGCTAGTGCGCTCCACGAGGTCAGCCACTGGTGCATCGCCGGGGAAGCGCGGCGGCAACTCGAGGACTATGGCTATTGGTACGAGCCTGACGGTCGCGACATGCGTCAGCAGGCCGAATTCGAACGTGTGGAAGTGGCTCCCCAGGCGCTGGAATCGATATTCAGCGCGGCCTGTGTGAAGCCCTTTCGCGTCAGCGTGGACAATCTCGAGGGTGTGCCGGTTGATCGTGAGGCGTTCGCGGCCAAGGTGGCAGCGCGCGCCCAGCACTATCGCGACACGAGATTGCCGGCACGTGCGGATGCGTTTTTCGCGACGCTGGAAGCGTTCTACGTGAAGGGAAGGGCGCAGGCGGAAGCCATCGCGATCGGGCGCCAGCGGCTCCCGTCTGCGCTGTCAGTGGCGTCTGTCCCGGCGGGCGGCTAAGCGGCCGTTTCCGCCAGGCGGCGATGCAGATACAGCATCACCTGCACCTCATGCTCGGGTCGCAGAGGCTCGAGCCCCAGTTCGCCGAAGAGATCGTTGCGCGCACGCGACCATTCGCCGGGATCGAGATCAGGATAGAGGATATCGGCGGAGGTCAGCTCGACGAACGGGTCGACGCCAAAGTCGTCGAACATGCGCGACAGGGCGGCCTCGTCATCCTGTACGCCGGCAGTATAAAGGGTCTGGCTGAAATGGTCGTTCTCCAGCTCGCGCAGGACATCCAGTGGGCTGACGCCAAACTGGCGCAGTTCGTCGAGGTCGTAACCGCCCAGAGACAACAACTCCTCGTCGAGCCACTCGTCGTCGGGCTGGATCAGGGTGTGCTTGATCTGTCCGTTGGGTAGCGCCCAGGCGATGGCCACCGGCAGGGCGTTGTCCTCGCCCGTCTCTACCGCGATGAAACCGGGATATTCCGTCATTCGCCCGTGCCCTCCAGTCGAAAGAAACGTCTGGCCGTTCGGGTCGTGCTTTGCGCGACCTCGGTTTCCGATTCGCCTCGCCAATGCGCCAGCTCCTTGACTATCCAAGGTAGCAGAGCCGGTTCGTGTCGGCGCCCTTTGATCTTGGCTGGCAGATTGCGAGGCAGCAGATAGGGGCAGTCGGTTTCGACCATCAGGCGTTCGCTCGGAATGTCGCGGACGAACTCGCGCAGGTGGTGTCCGCGACGCTCGTCGCTCAGCCAGCCGGTCTGACCGATGTGCAGGTCGAGGTCGAGGTAGCCATAGAGCGTGTCGCGCTCGCCGGTGAAGCAGTGCACCACGGCATCCGAGAGGTGGTCGCGCCACTCGCGCAGGATCTCGAGCATTCGCTCCCCCGCCTCGCGCTCGTGAAGGAATAACGGCAGGCCGGATTCCGCCGCGAGCGCCAGTTGGGCCTCGAAGGCGCGCTGCTGGTCAGCGCGTGACGAGAAATCGCGGTGAAAATCGAGGCCGCATTCGCCGACGGCGACCACCCGAGGCTGCTGATGGAGCTCGCGCATTGTCGTCTCCATTGCTGGGTCCCAGTCGGCGGCATGATGCGGATGCAAGCCGGCGGTGGCGTAGAGGCCGTCGTGCCGTTCGGACAGCTCATGCGCGCGCAGGGAGCCGTCGCGATCAGCGCCGGTCACGATCAGTGCGGCGACGTTGGCCTGTCGTGCCCGCTCGAGGGTGGCGTCGAGATCGGCGGCGAAACTGTCATGTGTCAGGTTGGCACCGATATCGATCAGCGGTGCCGGGGCCGAGATACGCAGCGCATCCGGCAGTGGGGAATCCTGAGTTGGCGTGTCGCTCAAGCGGCACTCCTCTATCGCAATGGCGGAAAACGGAAAGGCCATATTGTAAGAGGGATGACGGGGCGGTGCAGCAAGCGACTGCGGTGGAACTTGAAGGACGCGGTACGGGGCTTGAAGAGCGCGGTACAATAGGGGGTATTCGCACATCCGACGATCGTGAGGTTTTCCGTGGCTCTGCTACGCCTTGAACAATTGCAACTCGCCTACGGGCATCATGTCCTGCTGGATGGCGCCGATCTGGTAATCGACAAAGGAGAGCGCCTGGCGCTCGTCGGCCGTAACGGCACTGGCAAGTCGACGCTGCTGAAATTGATTGCCGGAGAGAGCCAGGCGGACGACGGCCATATCTGGCGGGCCCCGGGGCTCAAGGTCGGCGTGCTGGAGCAGAGCCTGCCGGATGCCGACGAGGCGACCATCTTCGAAATCGTCGCTCAGGGACTGCCGGAGACCGGTGCCCTGCTGGCCGAATACCATCGGCTGATCGCCATGGACGCGCCGGATATGCGTCGCCTGGAGTCACTGCAGACACGGCTCGAAGCGCTCGATGGTTGGTCGTTCCACCAGCGTATCGATACCGTGCTGACGCGACTCGGACTGCCTGCCGAGACGCTCATGAGTGGTCTCTCCGGTGGCTGGCGTCGACGCGTTGCGCTGGCGCGGGCATTGGTCGCGGACCCGGATCTGCTGCTGCTGGACGAGCCGACCAACCATCTCGACATCGACACGATCGCCTGGCTCGAAGAGCAGCTCCAGGCCTTCGAGGGCGCGGTGCTGTTCATCACCCACGACCGTGCGTTCCTGTCCAAATTGGCCACCGCGATCCTCGAGCTCGATCGCGGCCGGCTCGGGCGCTATCCCGGAGATTACGCCACCTATCAGGCGCAGAAGGCGCATGAACTGGAGGTCGAAGCGCGCGAACGTGCGGAGTTCGACAAGAAGCTGGCCCAGGAGGAGTCCTGGATTCGGCAGGGGATCAAGGCTCGCCGGACCCGTAACGAAGGCCGCGTGCGTGCGCTGGAACAGATGCGCAGCGAGCGCTCGCAGCGCCGCGAGCGACAGGGCAAGGCGTCGTTCCAGGTCGAGAGTGGCGAACGCAGTGGCAAGCGGGTCGTCGAGCTCGACCGGGTCAGCCACTATTACGATGGCGAGTGCATCATCCGTGACCTGTCCCTTGAAGTGCAGCGCGGCGATCGCCTGGGGCTGATTGGGCGCAACGGTGCCGGCAAGACGACGCTGCTGAAGATCCTGCTGGGCGAGCTGACGCCGGACGAGGGCAGCGTGCGCATGGGAACGAATCTCTCAGTGGCCTATTTCGACCAGTTGCGAGCCGGGCTGGAACTCGACAAGAGCGTCTACGATAACGTTGCCCAGGGGAGCGACAAGGTCACGGTCGGGGGCAAGGACAAGCACGTCATCAGCTATCTGCAGGACTTCCTGTTCACGCCGGAGCGGGCGCGTCAGCCCGTCAAGGCACTTTCCGGGGGGGAGTCCAACCGCTTGCTGCTGGCCAAGCTCTTTACCCAGCCGGCCAACGTGCTGGTGCTTGACGAGCCGACCAACGATCTCGATGTCGAGACACTCGAGCTTCTGGAGGAGCTGCTGCTGGACTTCGAGGGCACATTGCTCCTCGTCTCTCACGACCGTGCCTTCATGGACAATGTCGTGACCGGCGTGCTGGCGTTCGAAGGCGATGGCGTGGTGCGAGACTATGTCGGCGGTTATACCGACTGGGTGCGTCAGGGCGGTAGACTGCCGCCGGCGCCGTGGGAAGTCAGCGAGGCGCAGAAAGCCGAACGCAAGGCTGCTGGCGATGCCGAAGGGAAGGCAAGCGATCAGAAGCGTGCGGGCGGCGAAGTGCAGGGCAGCGAGAAGCGTCGGCAGAAACTCTCCTACAAGCTGCAGCGAGAGCTGGACACGCTACCGGCAACCATCGAATCGCTCGAGGCAAAGATCGGCGAGTTCGAAGCGCAGATGAGCGATCCCGGCTTTTATCAGCAGGAGAGCGCAACGGTGACGGCCACGCTCGAGGCTCTGTCGGACACCCAGGCTTCGCTGGATCAGGCGATGGAGCGCTGGATGGAGCTCGAGGCGATGGCCGAAGGCTAAAGCGTTGACGCCTGCCGGTTTGGTCCGGCAGGCGGGGCCGGGCGGCTACTCCTCGGTTTCGCCATCCTTGCCGACGCGGACGGCCAGGACATCGCACTCGGCGCCGTGCAGCACGCCGGTGGATGTGGAACCGAGCAGCAGTGCAAAGCCGTGGCGACCGTGGGAACCGACCACGATCAGATCGATATCGTGCTCCTTGGCGAAGCGCTGGATCTCGGTATCCGGCATCCCGACGACAATATGTTGATCCTCGCGGGGGATGTCGTAAGGGTCAGCGATGTCCGCCAGGCGCTGTGTGGCATGCTCGTCGAGCTGATCCTGGATGCTGGTGAGATCCATCGGGATATCGCCGCCATAGGCAAACCCCAGCGGTTCCAGCGTATGCATGATCGAAAGCTTCGCCTGATTGCGGCGTGCGATGGGTATCGCCCGTTCCAGTACCTTGTGCGAATCCTTGGTCAGATCCACGGCAACCAGCACATGATGATATTCGTTGCTCATCGGGTAATCCCCCGTCCGGCGAGTGACATTGATAACTGTAGGCCCGGGCCCAGGGCGGCACAATGCTCTGTCGAGCGACATGCTGCCGCAGTCGATAATCGGTGATCGGATCGCGCGACGCAACGCGCCGTTACCGCTAGACTGCCGCGCTTATAGTGCGGCGCCTACTCTGGCTTGCTTAGGAGAGTTGATGAAAGTCCTGCTGTTCATGCTGTTGGCAGTCTTGCTGATGTTGTCGCCGATGATGTGGCTGCGCCCCAGCCGCGGCGAGTCGCTGCGAGGCAAGCTTCGTCATCACGTCAAGCGCCACGGCGGTGAGCTGAACTTTACCAAGCCGCCACTGGCCCTGCCGGATGTGCCTCTCGTGGGTTATCGGCTGCGCTATCCCGGGACGGCGCCCGGCACTGACTTCACGCTGGTACGCGATCGTGTCGCCAACGAGGCGCTGTCATCCGCGACGGACCAGTGGCGCTGGCGTCAGCCGCCGCTGCCTGCACTGGATGCCTCGCGGCTCGAGGCGCTCGAGGCCTGGCTGGATTCCTTGCCGGCCGATGCGCTGGTCGTTGAGTCGCACGAACACACGTTGTGCGTCTGGTGGCAGGAGGGGATGGAGTTGGCCAGATTCCAGCAGGATTGGGCAACGTGGTTGGCAATGCGGGATACCCTGGCGGGCAGTGGCAGGAAAAAGGCCGTGCCGGTCAACCCGGCAGGATAACGAGCCCCGTCCCTGGTGGCTCGTGAAGTGCGATCACGCGAGGTCTTTCGGCTTTCAGGCTAGCTCGCCTTGGCCTCCTCGGATTGACGCTGCAGGTCGAGGCCATTCTTCTCGATGCGATCGAGCATGCTCTCGAATTCGTCCATCTCCGCCTGCGAGAACCCGCGAAGCATTTCGCTGCGCGTCTCGTTGACGATGGTCTCGATCTTCTCGAGCAGCGGTGTGGCGTCATCCGTCAGGTAAAGACGCTTGGTCCGACGGTCGTCGGCGCAGGGCCGGCGCTCGATCAGATTCTGTTCGGCCAGCTGGTCCAGCGTACGTACCAGCGATGGCGCCTCCACGCCGATGGCACGAGCCAGGTCGCATTGCGCCTGTCCGCCGCCCATGTTGCGCAGATTCCACAGTGTCACCCAGCGAGTTTGGGTCAAGCCCAGCGGCGCCAAGCGTTCATCGATGACGGCACGCCAGAGCCTCGGAAGGCGTGCGAGTTTAAAGCCGATATGTTGTCCCATAGCGGATCACCTGGATCGTGAACGTCCTAACATTCTCCAAAGCACCGCAGGATAATGCAAGTCGATCCGGTCAACGATTAGTCTGAAGGTGACTTCCGGCCTGCGAGAAGGTGGCGAATGTTCCAACCGGGGATGCCTGGCGGGCGTTGAATCCGTCCATCGGCAGCCGACGCGTCATCGCCATCGGCCACGCGGAAGCGCACGCTACCGATCCGCTGCCCGGTCGCCGTTACCACATCGACCTGCCAGCTGCCGGCGGGATTGGCGGCGAAGTTCTGCTTGTGAGTCCAGGCACGATATCCCTGATCACGGCCGCCGTGAATGATGAGCGCGATCCGTTCGACCACGTCGCCGTCATGGCGCCAGACGTGATACACCTTTTCGCGCAGGCCGCGCGGCGCCCGAATCGCGGTGTAGACGTAAAGGCCGCGCGCCTGCAGGTTGGCTGGCGTCAGTGTCATTTCACCGCGCGGTGTCCTGGCGGACGTATCGAAGCCGGGGGAAAGCGCGCTGCCCGATAGCCACAGGGAGGCCGGCGGTATCCAGCCGCGCCCGGCCCAGGCGATACCGCCGAGAACGACCAGCAAGCCCAGCATGGCTAGCCAGCGCATCGCACCGGCCGGTTTCAGTAGCCCGACGAGACTCGGCAGGCTGAAGAACGTCATGGCGAGAATCGACAGCACCAGGCTCTCGCCGGTGGTCAGGCTCAGCATGATCGGCAGTGTCACCAGCATGACGACGAAGACGCAGAGGGCGTGCAGCAGAAAGTAGAGCCAGCGGTGCCGGTTCGAAAGCCCGAAGTAGAGCGGATCGAGGATCGCCAGCAGGGCACAAAGGATCAGTAGCCCGGTGAACAGTGCCTGCCCGCTCGTCCAGATGGTAGTCGCGAGAAAGAAAGGCAGACAGAAAAACAGGGTTTCCTGGTGCACCATCTGGGCAATGAATGTGGCCAGTGTCCGGGGTAGCCCGGCATCGCGACCGCGCCGGGAGAGCCATTTGCTGACGAGGCTCTCGGCGATCAGCAGCACCCAGGTCAGCAGTAGACCGATGGCCAGCACGGCACCCAACCACTGTTGGCGATCGACGAGGAAGAAGCCCAGAAGCCCAAGCACGAACGCGATCGGCGGCCAGAGCCAGAGGAATCGACGAACGCGAGCAATGAGGGGTTCCAGCCGAGCCAGGCGGGGGTGGGATGCTGCGTTCATCGCGGTGATCCTGTACGTCTGCGGGGTGCGGCCGCCGGAAGCTGCGTCAAAAACAGTCGCGGCATCGAGCGCGGGCCCATTCTACGCTGGAACGAGGCGCGAATCGCCAGTCTCCCGGTGACGACGTTCTCCACGACAGGGTGTCGCCTGCGGGCGTCGGGAGTCGCCCCCAACCGCCGGTGGCAAGACTTTGGTTGAGCTTGACGCTGCCGTCGGCTGAGCCCAAGCTGGACAGTATTCAAACGCCCGTATGATTCCGTCTTGTCGACGACCGTCGGGCGAATCCTGTAGCCATGCACGGAGACATCCCATGCTCTACGAAGGCGATGCCATTCGGGTCGAGCGCGAGGGCGAGATCGCACTCCTGACGCTCGATTTGAAAGGGGAATCGGTCAACAAACTCTCTTCGGCGGTGATCGGCGAGTTGCAGGAGGCCGTCGCGGCGATCGAAAACGAGCGCGGGCTCGACGGTCTGATCGTGACCAGTGCCAAAGAGGCGTTCATCGTCGGTGCCGATATCACCGAATTTCACGCCATGTTCGCCAAGGACGAAGCCTTCCTGATCGATATGAACCAGCGCGTGCACGCCCTGTTCAATCGGCTCGAGGATCTGCCATTTCCTACGGTGACCGCGCTCAACGGACTGGCGCTGGGCGGTGGCTGCGAGCTGAGTCTGACCACCGATTTCCGCGTCATGGCGGATTCCGCCCAGATCGGTCTGCCGGAAACCAAGCTCGGCATTCTGCCGGGGTGGGGCGGCTGTGTGCGGCTGCCGCGGCTGATCGGTGCCGATAACGCGGTCGAATGGATTGCCGGCGGTACCCAGAACGATGCGGACAGCGCATTCAAGGTCGGCGCGGTCGATGCCGTGGTGCCCGCCACGGCGTTGATGAGCGCCGCTCGCGAGCTGTTGGCGCGTGCCGTGGCCGGTGACTTCGATTACCGTGAGCGCCGGGCGCGCAAGTGTGCGCCGCTTGGTCTCAATGCCGTCGAACAGATGATGGCTTTCGAGACGGCCAAGGGGTATGTCGCCGGTAAAGCCGGTCCGCACTACCCGGCACCCATCGAGGCGATTCGGGTGATTCAGAAGGGCGCCGGCGAGAGCCGAGAGCGCGCCCAGGCGATCGAGGCGCAAGCTTTCGCCAAGCTGGCCAAGACCGAGGTCTGCTACAACCTGGTCGGGTTGTTCATGAACGACCAGACGGTCAAGAAAAAGGCCAAGCAGTATGAGCGCGACGCCCGGACGGTCGAGCAGACCGCGGTGCTCGGGGCGGGAATCATGGGAGGCGGGATTGCCTACCAGAGTGCCTACAAGGGCACGCCGATCCTGATGAAGGATATTCGCGAGGAGGCTATCGAGCTTGGTCTCAAGGAAGCGCGCAAGCTGCTCGTCAAACAGCTGGAGCGCGGCAAGCTTACGCAGGCGCGCCTGGCGGAGATACTCGGCAACATTCGACCGACGCTCTCCTATGGCGACTTCGGCCACGTCGACCTGGTGGTCGAGGCCGTCGTCGAAAATCCGAAGATCAAGGCTTCGGTGCTGAAGGAGGTCGAGTCCGCGGTTGGCGAGCAGACGATCCTCGCTTCCAACACCTCGACCATCTCGATCGATCGGCTGGCCGCCGACCTTCAGCGGCCGCAGAACTTCTGCGGCATGCACTTTTTCAACCCGGTGCACCGCATGCCTCTGGTGGAGGTGATTCGCGGGGCGCAGACCTCGGATGCCGCGGTGGCGGCGACCGTGGCCTATGCACGCAAGATGGGCAAGACGCCGGTGGTGGTCAACGACTGCCCCGGCTTCCTTGTCAATCGTATCCTGTTCCCTTACTTCGGCGGTTTCAGCGGTCTGGTCGAGCACGGTGCCGACTTCGAGCGCGTCGATCGCCTCATGGAGCGCTTCGGCTGGCCGATGGGGCCGGCTTATCTGCTGGATGTCGTCGGTATCGATACCGCGGTACACGCCAGCCAGGTGATGGCCGAGGGGTTCCCCGATCGCATGGCGCACGATGGCAAGTCGGCGATTCAGGTCATGCTGGACAACGAACGCCTGGGCCAGAAGAACGGCAAGGGGTTCTACATATACGAAGAGGACAAGAAGGGCAAGCCGCGCAAGCAGCATGACGAAGGGGCGCACCGGCTGGTCGAAAGCGTCGTCGCCGAGCGTCGCGAGCTCACCGATGACGACATCATCGCTCGGCTGATGGTGCCGCTTTGCCTGGAGACGGTTCGCTGCCTCGAGGACGGGATCGTGGGGACACCGGCCGAGGCTGACATGGCGTTGATCTACGGCATCGGCTTCCCGCCGTTTCGCGGTGGCGCGCTGCGTTATATCGATGCCATGGGCGTGGCGGCGTTCGTCGCGCAGGCCGAGCGACTGGCCGAAGAGCTTGGCGCGCTCTACGCGCCCACACCGCGATTGCGCGAGATGGCCGCGAGCGGCGAGCGTTTCTACGCGACGTCATCAGATGTGGCAGCGGCCGGTTCGACGGATTGAATCCACCTCCAATCTCACTCAGGTCAGTGGAGTCCTACTCATGAGTTTGAATGCCAGAGATGCCGTGGTGGTCGATGCCGTCCGCTCCCCCATGGCCAAAGCCAAGCACGGAGCCTTTCGCAACGTGCGCGCCGAAAACCTCTCCGCCGCGGTCATGCAGGCGTTGTTCCAGCGCAATGATGGGCTGGACCCGGCCGGGGTCGACGACATCATCTGGGGCTGCGTCAACCAGACCCTGGAGCAGTCGATGAACATTGCGCGGAATGCCGCCATCCTGACCGGCATTCCGCGGTCGGTGCCGGCGCAGACCGTCAATCGCCTATGCGGTTCCTCGATGAGTGCGCTGCACATTGCGGTGGCGAATATTCGTGCTGGCATGGGGGAGTGCTATCTGATTGGCGGTGTCGAGCATATGGAGCACGTGCCGATGACTCACGGCGTTGACGTCAATCCGGCGGCCAGCCGTCACGCCGCCAAGGCGGCGATGATGATGGGGCTCACTGCCGAGCTGCTGGGCAAGATGCATAACGTTACCCGGGAACAGCAGGACGCCTTTGGGCTGCGCTCCCATCGCCGTGCGAGCGAGGCCAATCGCCTCGGTTACTTCGACAACGAGATCGTGCCGATCGAAGGACACGATCAGGAAGGGGTACCAGCCCGGATTCGCCACGACGAGGTGGTCCGCGAGGATGCAAGCCTCGAGCAGATGGCGGCACTGAAGCCGGTCTTCGACCCGAAGAGCGGTACCGTTACCGCCGCGACCTCGTCGGCGCTGTCGGTCGGTGCCTCGGCGCTTATGGTCATGAGCTACGAACGGGCAAAATCATTGGGCCTGAAACCGCTGGCCAAGGTCGTCTCGACCGGTGTCGCGGGCTGCGATGCGTCGATCATGGGCTATGGGCCCGTGCCGGCGTCGCAGAAAGCGCTCGCGGCTGCCGGGCTCAAGATCGGCGATATCCAGACCGTGGAACTCAACGAGGCATTCGCGGCACAGTCGATTCCAGTGCTCAAGGATCTCGAGCTGCTGGATCGTCTCGACGAGGCGGTCAATCTGCACGGTGGCGCGATCGCGCTGGGGCACCCGCTTGGTTGTTCGGGTGCTCGCATCTGCACCACGCTGCTCAATGTCATGCGCCAGCAGGAGACGACGCTTGGCTTGGCGACCATGTGCATCGGTATGGGTCAGGGGGTGGCGACCGTCTTCGAGCGTCTATGAGCGTGGCCGCGGCAGCGCTGCGTTAGGTCGCGTCAGCGGATGCGGTAGTCTGTCGAGCGCTATCCGGAGCGCGACTGATGCCTCTCTCGCTCACCTTAATGCGCTCCGGACTTCGACTGAGACCTTTTACGGAATATTGTGCGCCGGCTCTCCTTCAGGGGCGCCGGCGTTTACACAATGACGTGCGAGTCTCACGCCAGAAACTGTAACTGGTCATTGACGATGCGCGCGCTGGCGCCGTAGCGCCACGGCAGATTGTCGCGGCCGTGACCCATGGGCAGCCCGGTGTAGAGGGGAATCCGGCGCGGGGCGAGCCAGGTCTCGAAGAGCGTTTCGATCTGGAGGTCGCCATACGGCGTGCAGTTCTCGAACGTCCCCAGGCAGACGGCGCCGGCGTCGTCCAGTGCTCCCGAGTAGACGAGCTGCCACAGGTCTCGTTCAAGCCGATAGTAGGGCTCACCGACATCCTCGAGTATCACGATGCTGCGCGGCGGAGCACGGAAGGCGAGCGGCGTGCCAGCGACGCTCGCCAGGGTTGCCAGATTGCCGCCGACCAGTGCTCCCTCGATCGCCCTTGTCGAGGGGATGACCGGCTGCAGAGGCTGCGCCGAGAGTCGCTCGCCCTGCAATAGCGAGCGCAGCCCCTCGAGGTCCCGCCGACTGGCCAGGCGGACAGCCTCGTCGTCCGCCGTCAGCTTGACGCCTTCCTTCATCACCGGACCGTGTATCGCCGGCAAGCCGTGATGGTGGCACTGGTCCAGCAGCACGCTGAGATCCGAGTAGCCGATCAGCGGCTTGGGCGCGAGGCGTGACCAGTCGAGTTCGGAGGCGAGATGCGCGCAGCCGTAGCCGCCGCGAACCGCCCATACAGCGTCGGTATCGGAGGTCGCGTAGGCGGCGTACAGTGTCTCCAGACGATGTTCGAGGTCGCCGGCCAGATATCGGGTCCGGGCCTGCAGGCGGGTCGGAAAACGCACCCCGAAGCCGAAATCCTCAAGCGCCGCGGCGGCGCGTTCGAGAAGCGTCGGGTCGGTAAACGAGGCCGGGGCGATTAGACTGAAGGTCAAAGCCATGCAACAAGATCCTGAGCGAGATCGGAAAACGAGATCGAAGCGCAGACGTTACGTGAGCGCGCCGGCCGGCGCTACCGGCTCCAGGCCCTCGACGCTGTCAGCCTGCACGACGATCTCCATCAACGCCTGACAGAATGCCTCGAACTCTTCACTCAGTTCGCCCGGTGAACGATGCAGCTCGATCTCGACGTAGCCCAGCTCCGGCAACCGGCCGGCGGCATCGATGGTCCGACAGCCCGGCGGTAAGCTTCGAGGCGTTTTGACCGTCAGCGCCAGGCCTGCCTGTACGGCGACGTTGACGCCGGTCGGCGAAGGGCTGGTATAGCGCACGTCCCATTGGCGCTCCTCGCGGCCCAGGGCGGCGAAGGCGTGCGCACGGAAGATGCAGCCCTCTGGATTGAGTGCCAAGGGTAGCGTTTCCCAGTCATCGATGTCGCGATGCTCGGCAATTGCCCATACCATCTGTTCCCGCCCCAACAGCTGTCCGGTCTGGGTCGGGCCGTGGCGCACGGCCAGCACCACGTCGAGCAGCCCTTCCTGAAAGCGCTGGATCAGGCTGCTGCTGATATCGCAGTTAACTTCGATTCGCACATGCGGGAAGCGTTCGGCAAAGCGAGGCAGCAGGTCTGGCAGGTAGGCGGTGGCCTGTTCGTCTGAGATACCCAGGCGGATCAACCGACCCTCACGCTCGCTCGACATCACGCGCTTGGCTTCGTCCTGCAGCTTGAGTATCTGGCGTGCGTAGGGCAGGAGCCGCCCTCCGGCGGGGGTGAGCGTGACGCTACGACTGGTGCGCTCGAACAGTGGCTCGCGCACGCGATCCTCGAGCCGTTTGATCTGCAGGCTGACCGCAGACTGGGTGCGATTGAGAATGCGGCCGGCGGCACTGAAGCCTTCGCATTCGGCCACCGCGACGAAGGCTCTCAGCAGATCGGGATCCATGATCGATGACTCCTAAAAATAGATTTCATGCGAACTATTCATTTTTATTGTTGAACGCTCGACCCTAGTCTGTCCAGGCACCCTGATTCGAACGTATGCAGGAGTTTCCATGTCTGGTTCCAACGCCGCCGTGCCCACACGCGCTCTCGAGGGTTTGGTCAATCTCGAACGCTACCCGCTCGATGACCTCGACAGCGATGTCGGCCGCGACCTGCTCGCTACCTGTCGGGCGCAGCTGGCGGAAGATGGCTGCGTAGTGCTCAAGCGCTTCGTGTCGGAAGAAGCCTTGGCACGACTGGAGCGCGAGACCGAGCGACTCTCGCCGGCGGCGCACTACAATCAGAACGAGACAAATCCCTACAACTCCGAGGGCGATGCCACGCTACCCGCGCGTCACCCGAAGAACCGTTTCGATGACCGTACCAACGGTTTCGTGGCGGGGGACCGCATCGATCAATCGACGATCATTCGCCAGCTCTACGGCAACGCCCAGTTCCAGCGCTTCATTGCTAGCGTGGTCGGGATGGAGACGATCCACGAGTATGCCGACCCGCTGGCCGATCTCGTCGTCAACGTGCTGCGGGAGGGATGCCAGCACCCTTGGCATTACGATACCAACGAGTTCATCGTCACGCTGCTGACGCGCAAGCCGGAGGACGGCGGACGCTTCGAATATGCCCCCGGCATTCGTAGCCCCGAGGGCGAGAACTATGACGGTGTCGAGCGCGTGCTCGACGGCGAATCGCAGGGGCTCAAGTCACTCGACCTGCAGCTCGGCGACTTGCAGATATTCTTCGGCCGCTACTCGCTGCATCGGGTCACGCCGGTCAGGGGCGACCGTGAACGGCATACCGTTATCTTCGCCTACGCCAAGGAGCCGGGCTTCATCGGCCGACCCGAACGGGCACAACGGATCTTTGGGCGCATGGCGCCGGTTCACGAGCGCATGTTGCGCGAAGGCCAGACTCGACGCAGCGACAGCCTGGCCGACTAATCACGGCATCTCTTCGTCTTCCGGCGGTAGTCGTCCGACTGCCGTCGCCCGCTCTTCAGGAGGTCGCGCCCTCGGCCGGCACTCCGCCGCCACTGTCAGGAACCTTGCATGAGCACTATCGAATTCGAATCGCTTTCCGATCACGAACCGGATCGCATCCCCGTCGTGCCCTCTGCGCCCATGGCCAACGGCGACAGTATTCCCACCGCCTTCGACCCCGTGCAGCTGCGCGGTGGTCGCCTGGCGCGTTTACGCGACATGATGCGAGAGCAGGAGTACGCCGCGCTGGTACTCTTCGATCCCAATAACCAACGCTACGCGACCGGGTCGCGTAACATGTTCGGCTACTTTCTGCGCAACTCGACGCGCTATATCTACGTCCCACTCGAGGGGCCGGTGATCCTGTTCGAGTATCCGGGCAGCGCTCATGTGTCGACGTGGCTCGAGACAATCGACGAATCACGCACTTCCAAAGTGGTCTGGTCGGCGGTCAATCAGCGCGACAATCTCTCGAGCGACCCTTTCGGCATCGAAATCGCCGAACTGGTCAACGCGCACGGTGGTGGCAACCGCAAGGTGGGACTGGATCGCTGTGCACTGAACCTGGCGCGTTCGCTGGAGGCCCAGGGACTCGACGTCTACGACTGCATGCAGGACACGCTCCACTGCCGGCGCATCAAGACGCCGGAAGAAATTGCCTGCCTGGCGCAGTCGATGGCAGGCAGCGAAGCCGCCGTGGCTCGGGTCGAGGAGGCGATTCGCCCTGGGATCACGGAGAACGAGCTGTTCGCGATCATGTACGGTAACGTGATCGAGCAGGGGGGGGAGTTCATCGAGACTCGTCTGCTCTCTTCCGGACCGCGCACCAACCCCTGGTTCAACGAAGCCAGCGACCGGGTCATCCGCCCCGGCGAGCTGGTCGCCCTCGACACCGATACCATTGGTTGTCACGGCTACTACTCGGACTTTTCGCGGACCTTCCACGTCGGCCCGGGCAAGCCCTCGGACTATCAGCGCCATCTCTATCGCATGGCGTACGACCAGGTTCACCACAATATGGGGTTGCTGGGACCCGGCGTCAGCTATCGTGAACTCGCCGAGCGGGCGTGGAAGATTCCGGCGCGATTCCTCGATCGCCGCTATCCATCGATCATCCATGGCGTCGGCATGCACGGCGAGACGCCGCTGGTCGCCCACCACATGGACTTCGACGCCTTCTCGAAAGATGGCATTCTCGAGCCCGGCATGGTCGTTTCGGTGGAGAGTTATATCGGTGAGGTAGGCGCTGCCGACGGCGTCAAGCTCGAGGAAGAGGTGTTGATCACCGATAGCGGCATCGAAAAGCTGTCTCGCTACCCGTTCGACGATCGGTTGCTGGCGCAGGAAGTCTGACGCCGAGCCATCACCATGCCGCGTCGAACGCCGGTACATGCCGCGTCGAACGCCGGTAGATGATGCGCCCCCCGCATCGCCTGCCGGCGTTACGCTATTTGTCCAGCAGGGCGACCAGCTGCGACATCGGCATGGGACGGCCGAGGTAGAAGCCTTGATAGTGCGTAATCCCTAGCTCCTGCAGCAGGGCCCACTGCGCCTCGGTTTCCACGCCTTCCGCCACGGTCTCCATGCCAAGCAGGTTGCATAGCCCGACGATACCCGCGAGCAGGTGACGCGATCGCGGGTCCGCTTCGAGGTCGTGCATGAAACTGCGGTCGATCTTGATCGTGTCGAACGGCAGTCGCTTGAGATAACCCAGCGACGAGTAGCCGGCACCGAAATCATCCATGGCCACGCGATAACCCGCCTGACGCAGCATCTCGATGCGGGCCTCGGGCGCACGCGTGTTCTCCAGAAAGACCGATTCGGTGACCTCCAGCTCGATCTGATCGGTCGAAATGTCGTGGCGGCGGCAGGCCTCACTCAGGGTCTCGCCCAGGGCGTCGTCCATCACATGTAGCGCCGAGATATTGACGGCCACCGGCAGCGGATGGCCGGTAGCGGCCAGCATGGCGGCGTAGCGTGCAGCGTGTTCGATCGCCAATGCCCCCAGGGCGGACGCCATGCCATTGTGCTCCGCGAGCGGCACAAAGGTGCTGGGCGGCACCTGGCCGTAATCCTCGGTCTGCCAGCGGGCCAGCAGTTCCGCGCCGATCATCCGGTTGTCGCCGTCGAACTTGGGCTGGACCACGAAATCCAGGGTTTCCCGCGTGATCGCCTCGCGCAGTTGCGACAGCATCGACATCTGCTCGAGGTTATGGTGCTCCAGCTGGTTGTGATAAGCGACGATCGCGTTCTTGCCCTTGTCCTTGGCCGCATACATCGCTACATCCGCGTGCTTGAGCAGGGTGTCACTATCGCTGCCATCCGCGGGGGCATGCACGATGCCGATGCTCGCGGTTACGCTGATTTGATGGCCGCCGATCACCATCGGCTGGGAGAGCGCTTCAAGCAGACGATGGGCAATCCTGTCGGCCAGTTGTGCGTCGTCGTCGATATCGATCACGACCACGAATTCGTCGCCGCCCCAGCGGGCGATCAGGTCCCGGTTGCGTAATGTGGCCCGCAGGCGTTTGACCATCACGCGCAGCAGCCTGTCGCCGGCCTGGTGGCCGAGCGAATCGTTGATGTGCTTGAACCCGTCGAGATCGATGAACAGGATCGCCAACGGCTCGCTCGCCGGGCCGTGCTCCAGCGCCTGACGCAGCCGGTACTGCAGCGTTGCCCGATTAGGCAGTTGGGTCAGGGTATCGATGCTGGCCAGGTGCTCCAGTTCACGCTCGGAGCGCTTACGCGCAGAAATGTCGCGCAGGGCAGCGATATAGTGCACGTGATCTCGCTCGTCGAGGCGGAAGTCGCTGAGCGTCAGCTCGACCGGGATCTCGTTGCCGTCGCAGGCCGTCAGGGTGCCTTCGTGAGGCTGCAGATGGCTCAGTCGTGCCAGTGCGGCCGGCGCTTGTTCGAGCGCGGAGGCATCCAGGTAAGACGCCAGCGATTCGTTACCCAGCGCTTTTGGGGCGCAACCGCTCAGCGTCATGAAGGCATGATTGCTCTCGAGAATTCGCCATTTGTCATCGACCACCAGCATCGGGTCGCGCGAGGCCGCAAAAGCATGCGCCCGCACGCGCGTTTCGTGGTCGGCATCAAGGGGGGCGGGGAGTGCCTCCCAAGTGCCAGTCGCGCTGACCGGCTGGCCCGCGGTGTCACGTGCAGTGATGCGGCCGCGAATGCGCAGGCGTCGCGTCGCGTCTGACTCGAGCTTGACGACGAGGTCCAGTGAGTCTTCGGTGTTGTCGATCAGGCGGCGGCGGGCGCGGGCCAGGCGCCGCAGGTCTGGTATGGCGAGTGCCAGCGGCTGTGCCGATGGCATTGCACCGGGACGCTGATGCCGAGGCAGGGTGGCCGGGCTGGTGCTCAGGCGTAGGCGATCCGACAGCGACCAGTGCCAGATCGACTGACCGGTCGCGGCCAAGGCGGCGGTCGCGCGTTTATCGACATCGGGCAACGATGGCTGATCGTCGGGGCGGTTGTTCGTCTGCAACCGGTAGCCAAGTGGGCCTTCCGGGGCGCACTCACTGGCTTCGTCGTTCGTCGACATCGATAGCGTCTCTCGCAAGGCGGAGCGGAGTTGCCGTCCGCGGGAACTCGAATCTTATCGGCCGTTCACCCTTCAACTTGATGATGTTGTACGTATCGACGCGGCGTCAGCCATGGCGAACGCGATCAGACAAGGGCCGTGAAAAACAGACAGAGTACCGCGAGGAAGGCGACAATGAAGACGGACGAGCGCAGTGTTGCCCGATCGAACGCGTAGCAGAGTGCATGCGCGATACGCGCCAGCACGAAGACAACGCTGGCCACGTCGGCCAGCCACCCACCCCCCGTCGTTTGCACGGCCACGACCGCGGCAGTAAATAGCGCCAGAGCCTCCCACGCATTCTGTTGTGCGGCCCAGAGGCGAGCCCCCATTCCCGTCATTTGCGCATACTGTTGCCGCGGGTGGTGGTTGTCCATGTGACCGAGCTCGCGGCGACGGACATGGCTGCCCCAGAACGCGAGCCAGAAGGGCAGCAGTGCCGTTATCAGCAGGCACCAAAGTGGCAGGTTCATCCGTTGACCTCGTTCGGTTGATCTCGCTGGCCGTGTCAGATTTATTGACGCAGATAGCGTAGCAGATCGCGCACCGAACCATGCTCGAGCCGCATGACCGTGTCACGCAGGCCAGATGCCGCCTCGCCGAGTACCGGCTCGGCGAGGCGCTGGTACTTGTGTTCGAGCTCTTGATCCGACAAGGGGTTGGAGGGGTTGCCACGTGCCTCGCAGGGTAGGCTCTCGAGAACGCTCCCATCGGTCAGCGTCATGTTGACGTGGGCCCAGCGCTCGGCAGGGAAGCGGGCATCGTAGTCGGCGTGTCGGTGCATGACGATGCGGCGGGCGAGCGCCTGCAGCGCTGGGTCTGTCAGCGAGTCGGTGACGCTGGAGGCATTGACCTGCCCGGTGGCCACGGCACAGGCGACGGGCCAGGGCAGGCTGTATTGTGCCGCTTCGGTGGTCTCGGGATTGGCGGTAGCCAGACAGACCCCCTCGTGAAAGGTGTGGACGTCGATCTGGACGATGCGCGCGGCATCCCCGACCGCGTCGCGTAGTGACAGGGCGGCCTCGACGGCGGGCTGTGCCCATCGGCAGACCGGATAGGCCTTGAAATACTGCTCCTGCAGATACCAGCGCTGACCGAGATCTTGCCAGATATCGTCGACATCGTTACCCGTCACGGTGATGGCAGGGGCGCCGGTGAAGCCTTCGCGAGCGAGCAGGCTTGCCGCTACCCCGGCCATGGCACCCCAGCCGGAGCCGTCCTTGACCATCGTCGGATGTTCGATACAGCGCATCATTTGACTACGCGGGCCGTAGAACTCGGCGATTCCCAGCGCTTCGCGTAGCTGGTCCCGGTCGAGTCCGATCAGCTTGCCGCCTAGGGCCGCCACGGCCAGTGCGTTCCAGGCTCCCGAGGTGTGGTAGTCGCAGGCTGTCGCGTGCAGGGCAATGCCCGCGCGAGTGGCAATTTCGTAGCCGAGGGCGAGCAGGCCGAGAAAAGCGCGTCCGGAGAGTGACTCGGCTTCGGCATACGCCAGCAGGCCCGGCAAGAGGGCGACGCCAGCGTGACCTTTGGTCAGCACCTGGCCATCGTGGGCATCCAGGGCATCGATCAGCCAGGCGCCGTGTAGCGCCACGCCGGTTTCCGAGGCACTTCCGCGGGCGAACAGCAGGGGCCGGGCGCCCGCGTGCTGAACGCTCACATAGCGCGTGGCAATCTTCGCCAGTTCGGTATCCGTGGCCGCCGCGGCTACCCCAAGCAGATCCAGCAGGCAGCGCTTGGCGGCGTGCAGGTTGGCGTCATCGAGCGTGTCGGGGTCGAAACGTGCGATCCAGTCAATCGGGTCGAAATCGGACATGGTGGCAAATCCTGAGGGGGCTGGATAATAAAGTGCGCACCGAGAAGGGGCGGCGTTCAGGTCAGCAGTTCGCGAATCAAGGGCGTATCGGCATCCCGCAGCGTCGGCAGCTCGAAGCGGGCGATCTCGATGGCCTGAGGATCGAGCTCGGCGTCGATCAAGGTTTCGCCCGCCGCCGCTTCCGCGAGCCTTTCCCCTCGTGGGCCGAGAATTTGGCTGCCACCCCAGAAATGGTGCTCGCCCTCGGGGCCGAAGCGGTTGGCCATGATCACCGGCGTGCCGTAGGTCATGGCGTAGAAACGTAGATTGAGTGGCCAGTTCTCTTCGTTCGAGAACCCCTGGCTGACGATGTGAGAAGCGGAGTTGATTGGGGCGCACAGGATGTCGGGACGCGCCAGCAGGGCGGCGTGGACCAGTGCGGGATTCCATAGGTCTGCACAGATCAGCGTCGTCGCACACCAATCCTGCCGCGGCCGGGTCGGCGTCAGGTGGCGTCCGCGATGGAACCACTTTCCCTCTTCGAGGCCGCCGTAAGTCGGCAGATTGAGCTTGCGGTGCACGTCGACGACCCGCCCATGCTGGAGGATCGCCATGGCGTTGTAGTATTCGCCGGGGCCGGCGGCCTCGACGAACCCGACCATCACTTGCATCTCGCCTGTGCTGGACGCCAGGTCGACGAGTCGCGGATCGTTGCGTGCGCAAGCTACCCGCGGGGTGCTCAGGCCAAGGGCGTAGCCGGTCAGCGAAAGCTCGGGAAACACCAGCAGTTCGATGTCGCGGCGACGGGCCTCGGCGATCCATTGACGATGGGCTTCGGTATTGCGCTCAATCTCGCCCAACGTGCTGTTGAGCTGCACGGCGCCGACATGAAGGGGAGGCCTGGTCGCCTGCATGATGTTGTCTCCGCGGCAAGGAGCCGCCGGGGCGGTTCCGGAGATAGGACAGGAGCGGCCCCGTCATCGCGGGGCCGTGAGCGAGCTGGGGAACGGGGCTTAGATCAGGTCGTGCTCGACCAGGAAATCATGGGCAACGTCTTCGATGTTATCGCCCTCGACGTCGACGCTGGCATTGAGAGACGCCATGATTTCGTCATCCAGTAGCGCCGAAATGGCGTTCATCTGCTCGGCCAGTTCGGGGTTCTCGTCGAGCGTCTCCTGGCGTGCGACCGGTGTCAGCGCGTAGTTGGGAAAGAACTGCTCGTTATCGTCCAGAACGACCAGGTCGTACGCGGGAATGCGCCCGTCCGTGGAGTAGGCGATGGAGACATCGACCTGCTCGTCGCGCAGTGCCGGCAGCGTGAGGCCGAAATCCATACGCTTGATGTTGGGACGACCGAATTCGAAACCGTAGGTCTCCTGTAGCGGCCGCAGACCATCATCGCGGGCATAGAATTCGGCATTGGAGGCAAAGGTCAAAGCCTCGCCGCCGTTGATCGTATCGGCCAGGTCCGCGATCGAATCGATGTCGCGAGCCTCGGCATCGTCACGACGCATGGCCAGCGCATAGGTGTTGTTGGCCTCGGACGGTTCGAGCCATACCAGACCTTTTTCGGCGTCGAGCTGCTTGACCCGTGCGTAGGTCTCCTCGGGCGACAGCTTCTCGGTCACCTTGTTGTAGGTGATCAGCGAGGTGCCCGTGTATTCCCAGTAGAGATCGATCTGTCCGTTCTCCTGAGCGCGGCGCAACACGGCAGATCCCATGCCGGCCCGCGTGTCGACATCGTAGCCGAGCGCTTCCAGATACTGTGTCGTCATGCTGGCGAGAATCTGTTGCTCCGTGAAGTTCTTGCCACCAACGGTAATGTCGGCGCTGGCGCTGCCGGTCGCAAAGAGGGCGGCGGTCAGAAATCCGGTCATCAGGTGTTTCATGAGTCATCTCCCAGGTTGTCTCGGATATCCACAGTCGTTGTCGATATCCCGTGTTGTCGTCGGTCAGACGTCTTGTCGTCTCATGCCGTCTCTGCGTCAGAGCGGCTTCTCAGCGCTGGCGGGCCGGGTTCACCCCGCGCGGTACCACCAGGAACGTAATCAAGGCGATCATCACGTCGACCAGCACGGCGAGCAGCGCAGTCGGTATCGCCCCCGATAGCATCATCACCGTGTCGTAGAGATCGATACCAGTGAAGATCAGCTCGCCCAGGCCCCCGGCACCGATCAGGAATGCCAACGGGACGGTACCGATGTTGATCGCCAGCGCCGTGCGGATGCCGGCGAAGATGACATAGAGCGCATTGGGCAGTTCGACGCGCAGCAGGCGTTGCAGCGGGGACATGCCGATGCCCGCAGCGGCTTCCATCAGCGCGGGGGAGACACTGCGCAGCCCGACATAGGTGTTGCGGGCGATCGGTAGCAGCGTCGCCACGAACAACCCGAAGATCGCCGGGGCCGTGCCGATGCCGAGAAAGCTCATCGAGAGCGCGAGTACCGCTAGTGTCGGTATCGTCGTGCCCACATTGAGCAACTGCATCAGCGACTCCGCCCAGCGGGAGACGCTCGGCCGAGACAGCAGAACGCCCAGCGGCACTGCAACGACGACAGCCAGCCCGCCAGAGATCGCGGTCAGCCATAGGTGCTGCACCGATAGATATCGGATATCGGGCCAGTAGAAGCGGAATTCATCGACCAGGCCGCTGGCCTGGGCCCAGACCCCGGCCAAGAACAGGAGTATCGCGGCGCCGAGCTTGAGAGCGCTGGATAGCGATCGGATCGGCATGGCTCAACTCCCCACCGGCTTTTCGCTGTCCGCCGCGCTGCGACGTGCGCGGTAGCGGGAGCCGAGGTGATGGGTCATATCGCGCTGGGTGATTTGACCGCATAGCGTGCCGTTGTCATCGACGCACGGCAGCCAGGTGGTGTCGTGGGCGAACATCAGCGAGGCCACCTTGCGCAGGTCGTCACCGAGATTGACCACGGCCGGCAGCCCACGCATGTGATCGCGACAGTAGCCCTGGTGGCTACCGGTTGTGTCGCGCGAGATCACACCGATCGGCCGGCGCCGGTCGTCGACCAGCAGAATCGCGTCGCGATAGCCGTGGGCATCGATACGCTCGCGTGCGGTGGTCAGGGTGTCGTTGCCGACGACCGTGCCGATCTCGTCGCTGATGACATCGCGCACGCGGACCAGATTGAGCCGCTTGAGGGCGCGATCTTCGCCGAGAAAGGATTCGACGAAGGTATTCTTCGGCGCGGAAAGCAGCTCGTCCGGCTCCGAATACTGCACCAGCTTGCCTTCGCGGAAGATGGCGATGCGGTCGCCCATCTTGATCGCCTCGTCGATATCGTGGCTGACGAACATGATCGTCTTCTGGAGTTCCGCCTGCATCTTGAGGAACTCGTCCTGGATCACGGCGCGGTTGATCGGGTCGATGGCGCCGAACGGCTCGTCCATCAGCATGACCGGCGGGTCCGCCGCCAGAGCACGAGCCACGCCGATACGTTGCTGTTGGCCGCCGGAAAGTTCGCTGGGATAGCGCTTGAGGAAGGCCTCGGCATCCATGGCGATCATATCCATCAGCTCGCGGGCACGGGTCTTGTAGCGCTGCTTGTCCCACCCCAGCAGCTTCGGCACCACGGTAATGTTCTCCTCGATCGTCATGTTCGGAAACAGGCCGATCTGCTGGATGACATAGCCAATGTTGCGCCGCAGTGCCTCGGTATCGAGGCCGCTGGTGTCCTCGCCGTCGAGAAAGACCTTGCCGGAGGTCGAGCGCACGATGCGGTTGATCATCTTCAATGTGGTGGTCTTGCCGCAGCCGGAAGGGCCCAGGAGGACGCAGATTTCCCCCCGGGGAACTTCCATGCTGATATGGTCGGCGGCAACCACGGCCCCGTCCGGGGTGTCGAAAACCTTGGTCAGATTGTCCAATCGAATCATGAGTTATCCTTGTGGGTGGCCCGGCCGGTGCCGGTACCACGAAGCGCGGTAACGGGTGTGACGTCGATGTCGAAATGGCTCGTGGCTTGCGACATCCGGCTCAGGCGGTGGCGCTGGAGACAGCCATGCCCTTGGGCGTCAGACGCTTCTGGAGTGCCAGCAGGGCGTAGTCGGCGATGATCGCCAGCAGGCTGACGGCGACGGCGCCGAGAATGAGTTGGCGAGGGTCGGATTGCGAGATGCCACGGCTGATGAAGGTGCCAAGCCCGCCGGCGCCGATATAGGCGGCAATTGCCATGACGCCGATGTTGAGCACCACTGCCGTGCGAACACCGGCCATGATCACTGGTACGGCCAGCGGAATCTCGACCATGCGTAGACGCTGGCGTTGACTCATGCCCACACCGCGTGCCGCCTCGCGTAGGGCGGGATCGACGTTGTGGATCGCCGTATAGGTATTGCGGATGATCGGCAGCTGCGAATAAAGCAGCACCGCAATCACCGCTGGCAGGTAGCCGATACCCTGGCCGATCAGCGACAGGATCGGGATCATCACGCCGAACAGGGCGACCGAGGGGATCGTGACGATGATCGAGGCCACGTAGAGCACGGCGCGGGCGACGCGCTCGTTCTGGGTGATGGCGATGCCGATGGGAACGCCTGTCAGGGTGGCGATGCCGACGGCCACGCCGACCAGCGAGATGTGCTCGAGCGTACGGGTGCCGAGCAGCCCCAGGTTATCAAGGGCGTACTGCAATAATTCCACAGGCAATTCCTCTGTCTTCTGCTGTTACGGCAGTGGGGATTCTTGCGAGAAGTTGTCTGATCTCACCGTTATTGTTGTGAATGCGTTTGTAAATCCGAACGTTTTTATAAATCCACGTTATGAAAATGATAATAACACGCTAGCGGCGCCTGCCATCGGGAGCCGGCATTGTAATGTGCAATGCGATCGATGGCTGATGCTCATAGACCTATTGTGCAATGCAATCGTCGTATGGCGTATGTTAAGGCTCCCCCTGTATTCGCGGAGCCCCCATGGACGAGACTCGATCCGCTCTTGTCGGTGCCGCCCAGATGAATTGCTGTCTGGGTGATGTCGATGCCAACCTCGCCATTCATCACGAGTTGATTCGCGAGGGCCGCGAGCGTCGCCTTGCGCTGCTGGCATTTCCCGAGCTTTCGCTGACCGGCTACGACCTTGGCGCCACCGTGAGGGAGGTCGCCATGAAGCCCGATGATCCTCGATTGCTGGCGTTGGCGCGTGCGAGCGGCGAGATGCTCAGCGTCGTCGGCTTCGTCGAAAGCGTGGCGCCTGGCGAGTACGCCAATGCGGCTGCGTGCTTGCGCGACGGTCGCGTGGTTGCCGTACATCGCAAGATGAACCTGTGTACCTACGGCGGCCACGAGGAGGGCAAACTGTTCCGGCCCGGACGGCAACTGACGCAGGCCGAAGCCGGAGGGCTCGCCTGCGGCGTCATGATCTGCGCCGATCTCTGGAATCCTGGACTGGCTCACGCCGCGATGCTCAGGCGGCCGGATCTGATCGTCACGCCGATCAACTCGGCGCTGGGTATGGTCGAGGGCGAGTTCGACGATGAGGCCAACTGGCTGGCCTGTCTGCGCTTCTACGCGATGGTCTACGGCACGCCGATCGTCATGGCACATCGTGACGGAGAGGAGAAGGGCGGACGTTTTTGGGGAGGCAGCTGTATCGTCGGTGTCGACGGCCATCCGCTGGCCCGTGCGGCGGCGGGGAGCGGGATCGTCAGTGCCGTCATCGATCGGGCGGACATCGCGCGTGCGCGCTTCGCCATGCCCACACATCGTGATGCCGATACGCCGCTGGTGGCGTCACTGCTGGCGGCACAGCTACGCGAAGACGCCTCGCCACCGCGCCACGACTGACGGGTTGAACCGCCGAGCGCGTGACAGGAAATCGCCGGCGGTGCTGGTTCGCTCACCCCGGGACGTGACGCTGTCCCAGCTCCCGGGGTGGCAGGGCACGACGCCTCAGACGTAATGGCGAGGGATGCGCTGTTTCCAGTGTCGTTCCACGAGGCACTCGTCGCCGGCGAAGGCTTTTAGCGTTGCCTCGAGATAGAAGAACTCGGTATCGCAAAGCAGACTGGCTTGGGTCTCGGTATGCGCGTTCCACCCATCACGCCGAAAATGCTGAGTCCAGTTCTTGCTCATGCGTGCCGTCGCCGGGTCTCGTGGATCGATACCGTAGCGCTCATGGGCGCTGGCACTATTGACCAGGCCGTGGTCATAGCTGACTTCCCCGAAGTCGTCGATGATTTCCAGTCGACTCCAGTCATCTTCCAGCGCCTGGGTCAGCGTGCGCTGGTTGTCGCCGGTGCGCGTGACCTGATGCTGCACGGGGCCTGCGTACACGGCAGGCTCGAAGATCGGCGCCGGCAGTCCGTTGCTGCCTCGATGTGGCAGATCAAGCCAGCTGGCGCGCTCGTCGATAGTGAGTCGGACCGCTCGTGGGCTTGGCCAGACTAGAGGCCAGTAATCGGTAGTCACCGAGACGCGTAGCCGCTGCCCCGGCAGAAAACGGTGGCAGAGCTGGTTGAGAGGGATGGCGACATCGAGCGGGGTGTCGACCGGTACCGCTTCCGGTGTCGAGTGGCTACGGCGATGACATAGGTTGAGTACGCCATAGGAGACGCGCTGCGAGGTGCCATCGGGCGCGACATCGCAGAGCCGCACGATCAGATTGGCCTGGGGTTGGTCGACGCTGACACGCAGGTTCAGCACGGGCCGACCGAGCAGCACCAACCCCGCCTCGGGAATTGTCGTGTCGAAGCAGAGCGAACGGGCGTCGTCGAGTCGCTGGTCGCCGGCGATTTCCGGCCCACTGCAATGGGGGATGTATTCACCCCCTTGCCAGCCGGTGTCCTGTGGCGCGCGCAGCGACACGACATGTCTGGCTATCGCCGCCGGGTCCCGGGTGAGACGGCCGTCGCGCAGATGCCAACGCTCGGGCGTGACGGTTGCGCTCGGCCATTCGGCTTCCGCCAGCCATTCGCCCGGCATCGACAGGGCGCGGTTGTCGGCACCGGCGAACTGCTGGCAGTAGACCCGATATAGGGGTTCCTGCATGACGCCCCGGTCGATGCCCTTCAGCCAGTGGTCCCACCAGCGCACGGCTTCCTGCAGGAAGCCGATGGTTGGACCCGGCATGGCGACATGGGGATAGGCGTGCGGCCACGGACCGACGATGCCGCGTCGCGGGCAGTCGGCGTGCTCGAGCAGCTCGGCAACGAAGTTGACATAGGCGTCGGCCCAGCCGGTGACGGCCAGGATCGGCGTGCGCAGGCGCGTATAGTCCTCGCATACCGAACCCTGGCGCCAGTAGTCGTCTCGGGCCTGGTGCGTAAACCAGTTCTCGGCAACAAAAGGCTGTCGCTCCAGCCGTTGACGCCAGCATTCGCGCCAATCGGGACGGAGTTCGCTATCCGGCGGGCGTGACATGAAGGAGAGCGAAGAGGCTGCCCAGCCGAAATGCTCGTTGAGGATTGCCCCGCCCTTGTAGTGGACGTCGTCGTGGTAGCGATCGACCGTGGCGCCGACTGCGATGATCGCCTTGAGCGCCGGCGGTTGACGGGCCGAGACCTGCAGCGAATTGAAGCCGCCCCAGGAGATGCCCATCATGCCGACGTTGCCGTCGCACCAGGTTTGGCGGGCGATCCAGTCGATCGCGGCGACGATGTCATCCTGCTCGCCAGCGAGATATTCGTCTTCCAGCACGCCATCGGAGTCGCCGCTGCCGCGTAGATCGATCCGCAGGGCGGCGTAGCCGTGTCCGGCGAAATAGGGGTGCATGCGTTCGTCGTCGGCGCTGGTGGCATCGCGACGGCGATAGGGTATGCACTCGATCACGGCCGGTACCGGATGGTCGTCGGCGTTTTCCGGCAGCCAAAGCCTGGCCGCCAGTCGAACGCCGTTCGGCAATGGAATCCACACGAGCGGATGTTCGGTAATCGCGTGGGGAAAGTCTCTGACTTCACGGGAATCGGGGCGTGCGCCACTGGGAAACATCTCGGCTCCTCGATACGACGCCGCCACACACGCCAGTCGGGCAGCGTGCGTGGCGGTAGCCGGCGGATTTGGAAAGGTTCAGGGGGTCTGCAGCAGATCCTGCTCGACCAGAAACTCGTGGGCGACCTCGTCGATGGACTGCTCGTCGACATCGACACGCCGATTCAGGTCGATCAGCACCGCGTCATTGAGCTGGGCCGACATGCGGTTCAGCAGGGGAGCCAGGTCAGGGTGCGCGTCCAGCACCGACTGCCGCACGACCGGCGCGAGCTGATAGACGGGGAAGAAGCTCTGGTCGTCGTCGAGCACTTCGAAATCGAAGGCGCCGTTGCGGCCGTCGGTGGCGAATACCAGCGCGACGTCGACGTTACCGCTTCTCAGGGCATCGTACGTGAGGCCGGTGTCCATGCGCTTGACCCGGTCACGCGGAAAGCGGAAGCCATAGGCTTCCTGCAGCGGGCGAAGGCCGTCGTCACGAGCGTAGAACTCGGCGTTGGAAGCCAGTGTCAGCTCGGCGCCATCGTTCATCGCCGCCGCCATGTCGGAGAGGCTATGAATGTCCCTGGCTTCGGCATCGTCGGCGCGCATCGCCAGCGCATAAGTATTGTTGGTATCGGAGGGTGCCAGCCAGGTCAGGCCCTCCTCGGCATCAAGCTGTTTTGCCTGCGCATAGGTGGCGTCTGCGTCGGCAGGTTGTGCCTGCTTGTGAAACAGAATGACCGAGTTGCCGGTGTACTCCCAGTAGAGGTCGACCTGACCGTTCTCCTGGGCGCGGCGTAGCACGCTGGTCCCCATGCCATCGCGCTGCTGGATATCGTAGCCATTGGCCTCCAGCAGCTCGCTGGTCGCCGTGGTCAGAATCAGGTGCTCGGTATAATTGAGCCCGCCGACCACCAGGGTGTCATCGGCCTGGGCGGGGGTCATCAGGGTCGCACTCGCCAGGCTCAGTCCGCAGAGTCCCGCCTTGATACGTCTGTTCATGTCTTGGGTCGCTTTGTCGTTGTCGTCGGCTGTCAGGTGACCCATGATCCTATCGCAACGGACGTCCCGGATTGATGATATTCCCTCATAGGTACGATTGCCGAACCTGGCCGGTATCGACGTCAGGCTGGTCAGCTCGTCTCGTCGATTGGTGTCTGCTCCACGCGCTCGAGCACGTCGCCGATGGCGCCGAGTGACGGGGTGTCGAGTTCTCCGACCGCCGCGGCCAAGTGAGTTCGGTCGCGGAGATAGACGCAGACCGTCTCGACGAACCGGATTCTCAGGTCATAGAGGGAAGAGCGGGCGTCGAGAACATCGACCAGATCGCGCAGACCGAGCGACTGACCGCGAGTGGCGGCCTGCAGGAAGAGGGCGCCTGACTCGATGGAGCGCTGCAGCGCCTCCAGCTGGCGCAAATCGCCCTGCATGCTGCGCAGGCGCTTGCGTACTTCCTGCTGCGCCAGACGCCACTCATTGTCCAGCGAGGCGGCGCCGGCCAGGGCCGCGAGCTCTCCCTGTCGGATACTGGCCGAGGTATAGCCGCCCTGGTAGATCGGTAGGGTCACTTCGACACTGGCCGTGAAGTCCTGGCTGGTGCGCAGCTCGTCGTCACTGTCCAGATCGCTGTAGCCCACTACCAGATCGACTTCGGGGTAATGACCGGCGCGGCGTACCTCGGTATCGCGCTGGGCTACCTGTTCCTGCTCGGCGGCGAGACGCACGCTGACGTTGTCGCGTGTTGCGGCGAGCCAGGTCTCCAGCGGTCGGGGTTCGGCCGCGATAGAGAGGGCCTCGGGGGTGCCCACCAGCGCGGGAAGCATCGCCAGCGGCGCGCCGGTCAGACGCTCGAGGTCGCTGAGCGCGTTGGCGAGATCATTCTCCGACGCAGTTTGGTCGGCAATGGCCTGATCGAGCCGCGACTGCGATTCGAGCAGGTTGAGTCGGTCGCCGATGCCGAGATCGTAGGCGCGACTCGCCTGACGTTGCTGCAGTACCAGCGACTCCCGCTGGGCGTTCAGCAGGCCCAGTGTGCGGGAAGCCTGATAGGCATCCAGGTAGGTTTCGACCACAGTGATCGCCAGGTCGCGCTCGGCCACCGCGACCTGCAGGGTCGCGGCATCCGCCTGTGCCTCGGCCATGTCGATTCGGCGCCAGCGTTCCAGGCTGAACAGGGGTTGGGTGAGCCGCAGCTCCCAGCTGTTCTCGTGCGTCTCTCCGGAGACCCGGTCGTCGTAGACTTCATCCGGATAGTCGGCCGGGTTGTTGGTATAGATATTGTCCGCGTCCTGATAGCGGTAGCTGGCACTGGCATCCAGCCGAGGGCGCAGGCCGGCACGCGCCAGTTCCAGCTCCTGGGCCGTGGCCTGACTGTCGAAGCGCTGGCTACGCAGACCGCTGTCGTTGGCTAGCGCCAGCGCCACCAGTCCGGCGAGCGATGGCAACGGCGCGATCCTCTCATCAGAGGGGACCGCAACCGGCGCCTCGATCGCGAGCGGCTGTGCGAGCACGTCCGGTACCAGCCCGACCAGATATCCGGCCAGGATCCATCGGGAAAGTCGTGCCATTACTCTTCTCGCATTGCCCGGGCCAGCATGTCGCTGAACGGTTTGAACAGATAGCTGGCGAAGGTGCGTTCGCCGGTCTGCAGCATCACCTCGGCCGGCATGCCCGCGAGGAGCTGCATGGAGGTGGTCATCTGGTCGAGTCCCGCATCGGTGACCCGGATTCTCGCCTTGTAGTAGTGCGTCCGTGTCGCCTCGTCCTCGAAGCTGTCGGCCGAGACATGAACGACTTCGCCCTCGATCACGTTGGAGAGTCGCTGGTTAAAGGCGCTGAAGCGGATCTCGGCGTGCTGTCCGGCGTGAACGTTGTCGATGTCGCGGTCGGGCACCCTGGCTTCGACAATGAAGGCGTCATTGGCCGGCACGATCTCCATCACCGTATCGCCGGATTGCACCACGGCGCCCTGCGTGTGAACCTGCAGGCCGACCACGGTACCCGCCACCGGGGCCACGATGTCGGTGCGCCGAACCTGGTCCTGCAGTGCTGTGACTCTTTCTTGCGCATCGGTCACCTGCGACTGCACTTCCTTGAGTTCCTCGCCCACGCCCTGATGGTATTCCTGGCGTCGCACCTCCTTCTGGAAGCCGTTTTCGCTGATCTGCGAGCGTAGCTGGGCGACTTCGGCGCTGTGCTGGGCATTCTCGCCACGGAACTGCAGTATCTGCCGTTCGAGCTCGCGCATTCGCTGGTTATCGCCCAGCCCTTCCTTGAACAGCGTGCGGAAGTCGTCGGCCTCGCCGGAGAGCGAGGCGATCCGGGAACGGTTGACCTGTTGCAGGCGCTCCAGCCCGGCGATCTGCTCTTCCATCTGTCGCGCCTTCTCGTCCAGCGCCGACAGCGCCCCCTGAAGGGATTGGCGGCGGACTTGGAACAAGCGTCTTTGCACATCGATCACCGACTGCACTCGGGGCGAGGGATCCGAGAGCAGTACATCGGGGAAGGTCAGAGTATCCAGATCGCTCTGTTCTGCCAGCAGGCGGACCTCGCTCGCCATGGCAATGCGATATTCGGACTGGGCGATCGAGAGCTGCGCCAATGGCTGCGTGTTATCGAGCACGATGAGCGTATCGCCCTGGGAGACAGCGTCGCCATCCTCCACCCGTATCTGTTTGACGATGCCGCCCTCGAAGTGCTGAACGCGCTTGGTCGAGGTTTCCACCGCCACCGAGCCCGGTGCCACGACCGCGACGGCGAGTTCCGCCGTCATGGCCCAGAGCGAGAAGCCGCCCAGGGCGATCAGCAGGATGCCGAGGCCCCAGCGGCGGCTGGCAAGGTCGCTGGTCGGCAGTCGCGGTGCGGGTGGCCCGGCCACTGGAGAGGGCATTGGAGAGGGCAGTGAGGCGGCAGGATTCATTGGGTCGGAGGCTCCGGTGTGAGAGGCGGGTTGCGTCCCGTTTCATCCAGCATGCCGCGGCTGCGCAGGCGCATCGCCGGGGGGGATCTTGTCGGCTCGCGTTTGCCGGCCGCCGGCCTGGTGCCCGCTCGGCGTACCGGTGCGCAGGAGATAACGCGACCGTCCTGCAGGGCCAGAACGCGGTCGACCTGCTCGAGAATCGCCGGTGCGTGGGTGATCACGACGACCGTGGTGCCCTGTTGCTTGAGCTGGCGCAGGCAGTGCTGCAACGCCCGCTCGCCGCTGGCATCGAGATTGGCATCCGGTTCATCCAGCACGATCAGCACAGGGGCGCCGTAGAGTGCTCGCGCCAGGCCGAGACGCTGACGCTGGCCGCCCGAGAGCACGCCGCCGGCACCACAGATCTGCGTGTCGTAACCCTCGGGCTGGCGTAGAATCATGTCGTGGACCCCCGCCTGGCGCGCGGCCTGGATGACCTTGGCGGGATCGACCTCGCCGAACCGAGCGATGTTGTCGCTGATCGAGCCGTCGAACAGTTCGATATCCTGTGGCAGATAGCCCACGTGGGGACCTAGCCGTTCGCGTGGCCACTGACCGATATCGGTCCCGCCAAGGCGGACGCAGCCGTCCAGTGCCGGCCAGATCCCGAGAATCACCCTGGCCAGGGTCGATTTGCCCGCCGCGCTGGGACCCACGACCGCGATATGCTCGCCAGGATCGCAGTACAGGTCGATTTCCAGCAGCGTGGGACGTGCCGTGCCAGGCGGCGCGGCACTGACCGACTCCATCACCAGCCGGCCGACCGGCGGTGGCAGCGGCATGCGCATCGGCTCCGCGGGGATGGCGTCGAGCAAACCGTTGAGTCTGGCGTAGGCCGTTCGGGCGGCAACGAAGCCTTTCCAGCCGCCGATCATCTGGTCGATAGGCGCCAGCGCGCGCCCCATCAGGATCGAGCCGGCGATCATCATGCCGCCGGTTAGACTGCCCTCGATCACCAGATAGGCGCCCAGCCCCAGAATCAAGGACTGGAAGGTGACACGCAGCGTCTTCGACAGATTGCTCAGCGTGCCGGCGCGATCGCTCGCCCGGGACTGGTGCAACAGATAGTCGTAGTGCTTCTGCTTCCATCGTCCCAGCAGGTTGGGCAGCATGCCCATCGCATGCAGAACCTCGGCGTTGCGCAGATTGCTCTGGGCGAGATCCTGGGCGGCGACATGCTCGCGGTTGGCCTCGTTCAATAGCCCCTGGGTACTGCGTTCGTTGATCCAGGCGAGTGCCATCAGCACGCCGCCGGCGCTGGCGGCGAATACCCCGAACCACGGGTGGAACAGCGTCAGAATCGCGATATAGACCGGTATCCATGGCGCATCGAAAAAGGCGAAAAGGCCATTGCCACTGGTGAACTGACGCAATGTGGTCAAGTCGTTGAGCGCTTGCGCCGATGGCTTGCCGGGCATCAGCAGGGCCTTCTTGAAAGTGGCTTGATACAGACGCTCGTTGATCTGCATGTCGAGACGGTTGCCGACGCGTACCAGAATGCGGGAGCGCACCATCTCCAGGGCGCCCATGACCAGAAACAGAAACAGGACCACCATCGTCAGCATCAGCAGGGTTTCCGTACTGCGGGTGGTAATCACGCGGTCGTAGACCTGAAGCATATAAATGGAGGGGGCCAGCATCATCAGGTTGATGAAGAGGCTAAATAATAAAATAAAAAAGAAAGCGCGCCGGCTAGTGGAAAGCGCTTTCTGCAAATCGGTTTTATCGTTGTCTCCGATCATGGCGGCGTCTCTTGAATGGTGGGGTGTGAGAATTGATCGGAATCACTGCTCAAGGCAGCATGCGTAAAGTGTGAATAATTTTACAAGCACCTTTTGCCTTCAGGAAAAATGGGGTGTCACGTTTTTAGGCCGTAACGTCGCTTTCAAATTGTTGATTTGAAAGTCATTAAAAGTTCTTGTCATCAACATCTTTCAGGCACTTACGCCTGATGTCACGAGGAAAACCGGTGGCAGGTATGAAGTTTTTTTCATACCTTTTATGAATTTATTGTTTTCTAGTTGGGGTTGAAAGGAGCATTTTTTCCAGTCGTGATGCTTTTTGTAAAACGGTGTGCAATAGCGCTGCAAAAAGATCATTGAGTAAGGTAATGATATGCCGTCAAAAACTTAAACCTCCATTCTTTGTGATAACTGAAGATTCGTTAAATTCGTTTTTCGGGTGGGAGAAGTTTCAACTTTGCCCCAAGAATGAGACGCGCTAATTTGCGACTGGTAAGACTTTAGTTATTGGCCTTACGTTTCCGATGACCACACCACGGAAGGTGGCCGTCGAACCGTCGACAGCTAGGTCAGTCTCGTGTCGTTTCCACCAGCGCCGGGCCGGGTAGGTAATCACATTTCCACCTCAGCCTGACTCAATACCCACACAATGCGTAGGGGCTTTACTCATGTTCACGCTTTCCATCATCGATACGCAGAGCGAAGCGGTCGAGGGCACGCTTTCGACGGGCGGGGCGATAACACGCGACTGGCTCGAGGCACCCTATGTGCTCGAGGTACTGCCGGTCGACAGCGCCGGATTCGTGGCGAGCGATACCGCGAGTGTGTCGCTGAGTCTGACCGATGCCGACGGCACCACCACTGAGTTGTTGGCGAGCGAGACACCCTATCGCTTCGATCTCCCGGCGTCGCTTGCCAGTGGCACCAGCGCGCTGACGCTCACCGCGATGGATGCCGCCGGACAGCCGCTGGCGAACAGCGCACAGACGTTAGACCTCGAAATTATCAATACCGAGGGGTGGGCGGGCGACGTCTTTACGCTACAGGCCAGCTCGATGATGGTCGACGACGGCACTTCCGCAGCGGACACGGTCATTCGCAGCGCCACCAATCCGGAGACCAGCCCTGCAGCGGGTACCGATGGCCTTTGGGATGGCGCCAGCGGCGGTAGTTATGTGGACATGGGCGGGCAGGTGGGCGATGCCGTCTCGTTTTCAGTCGATGCTGACGTGGCCGGCACCTACGAGCTGGATATTCGCTATGCCAGCAGCAGTGCGTCCGGAGCCTCCCGGCCCATGGCGGTGCTGGTGGATGGCAACCAGCAGGAGACGATGTTCTTCGCCGCCACGGGCTCCGGTACGCAGGGCTGGCAAACCTGGTCGCATGCGACGATCACGCTGGAGCTGGAGAGCGGCACCAATGAGATTCGGCTGGAAAACCTGATCGGTGGCGGTCCGAATATCGACAGCCTGACGCTGACGGCACCGGCGGGCGGCGGCACGCCAACGCCGGAGCCTCCGCCCGAGCCGACGCCGGAACCCGATACGCTGGTCATCCAGGCCGAGGACACGACACTGGTCTCGATCGACGACGATAGTGCGCCGGGAAGCAACGGACTCACCCGCGTCGTGGACGCGGACAATCCCGATGCGCTGGGTGATGTGCTGCCGGGTGCCATCGGCGATGGCTACATCGATTTCGGCACCAACGCCGGTGATGCCGTGACCTTTCAGGTGACGCCCGACGAGACCGGTCTCTATACGGCAACGATTCGCTATGCCAACGGTGGCACGGGGGATCGCCCGTTGTTACTCACGGTCAACGGCGAGACCCCGACGCTGGTCTCCTTCCCGCCGACGGGGTCCTGGAGCAGCTGGGGCGAAGTCAGCATTACCGTTCCGCTACCGGCGACCAGCAACGCCGTGACGCTGACGCTGCCATCGGCGGCTCAAGGCGGCGTGGCGAACGGTCCTAATATCGATCAGATCAGCTTCGAGTTCGCTGACGATCTACCCGATGATCCGACCCAGATCTTCTCGATCGAGGGTGAGGAGCTGAGCATCGATGACGGTAGCTCGGCCGCCGATACGGTGGTGCGCGATGCCTCCAATCCGGAGACCACCGGCGGTGGCGCCGACGGGCTGTGGGGCGACTTCAGCGGTAGCGGTTATCTGGATATGGGCGGTCAGGCGGGCGATGCGGCCTTCTTCAATGTCAGCGTCGCGGAGTCGGGGACGTATCTGCTGACCATTCGCTATGCGGCCAGCGGCAGCAATGACCGCCCGATGGCGTTGTCCGTCGACGGACAAGCGCAGGGGACGATTCCGTTTGCCTCGACCGGCACCGGCACGGCCGGCTGGGAAAACTGGACCGAAACCACGGTCCAGATCGATCTGCAGGCCGGCAACAACGAGGTGCGCCTGGCCAATGTCGGCAATATCGGCCCGAACATCGACAGCCTGACGCTGAACACAGGGGCCGGCCCGATCGATGAGCCGCCGACCGAGCCCGTCGAGCGCACCGTCATTCGTATCAACTTCCAGCCGGCGGACGCGGAGACGCCGGATGACTACTTCGCCGACACTGGGCTTGCCTTCGGACAGCAGTCCCTGCAGGTCGACGGCCAGTCCCATCAATACGGTTGGGTGACCGCGGCATCGATCGCCGATGGCACCGCCAATGGCACGACGCCGATGGCAATTGCCGGACAGGACGGAGACGCCTTGGGGGACCGCAGTGGTTCCTTGTCGGGGGTCGATCCGCTGCAGGCGACCTACGCGGGTTTCGACAAACCCGGCTATAGCCAGAGTGCGGGGTGGGAGATCGAACTTGAGGATGGCTACTACGAGGTGACGATCTCCATCGGCGACAGCGGCGGTGCCTACGACAGCGTCAACGTGATCAACGCCGAGGGCGAGCAGTTCAACACGCCGTTTACGCCGGGCCGGCCGTCGGACTTCCCGGCGGATGGCAATCCCACCAACGACAGCGAAGGCTATCGTTCGACGCTGGTTACCCAAATCGTTCAGGTAACGGACGGGCGCCTGACTCTGGATTCGATCGGCGTCAACAGCGCCAATACCGAAATTCAGTACATCGAAATCCAGTCCCTGCCGGATCTGACACCGGGGGATGATCGCGAGGCGCCAGAAGACTATCCGTTCTTTACCGATCCGCGTGCGGTCGCCGGCGTGGGCGAGAGCCAGGTAGAAATTCAACTGCAGGCAGAGGATGGGTCGCAGCCGGTCGGCGTCGATCCGACCTCCGACTTCTTTATCGGTATCTCGGTCGTTGATGGTCGCGGTGGCGCGCTGCTGGAGAGCCTGAACGACGGGTCCGTCCGGCTTTTCAATACCGTGACCGGTGAAGACGTAGCGTTCAATATCAACACCACTGGCGGCTTCGACTCACTGACAATCTCTCCGGTCGGGACGCTGGATGAATTTACCAGCTATACCTTGGTGATCGACGGCTTCCAGGACCGGGGCGACAACGACGACCCCAGCGCACCGACGCGGGAGTTCCAGAAATTCACGTCTACCTTCGTGACCGGTGCCGATCCCGAAATTCCGGACAGCGAAGTGGCGTTCGACGCCAACGTCGAACTCAACGGTGCCGAAGATGGTGCCTACCAGTTCACCTCGATCACCATGTCGCCGGACAACACGCAGATTTACGTCTCGACGATGAATGGCGAGATCAAGCGCTACGATATCGACCCGCTGACCGGCTCGCTCTCCAACGGCCAGACGCTGGCGCTCGACTACTTCCAGGGTGCGGAAGGGGCTCGCGGCATTGTCGGGCTGGTGTTCGACCCGGTGGACCCCAACGTGCTATGGGTGACCGATAACTACCCGATCCCGCTGACCGGGCGTGACAACGGCGTACCCGATTTCAGTGGTCAGGTGACCAAGATCACACTGGGCAGCAGCGACAGCGTGTTCACCGGCACGGCCGAAACCTATATCACTGGGCTGCCGCGCTCGAACGGTGACCATGTCACCAATAGCCTGACCTTCCGCGCCAATCCGGAGTACGACGCCCAGACCAACCCGGATGTGCCACCGTATCTGATGTACGTCTCGCAGGGGGCCAATACGGCCATGGGGGGAGACGACAGCGCCTGGGGCAACCGCCCCGAGCGTCTGCTGAACGCCGCCATTCTCGAGATCGACCCGTCTCGCGAGCCGCCGGCCGGCGGCTTCGATGTCTCGACGGAGCCGCTACCCACCGACGGCTCCAACACGCGCTACGAGGATGACGATAACGACCTCAAGAACGGTCCGATCGACATGGGGGGCGGCCAGTATCTGGTCTTCGCAGCGGATGGCACGGCGACCATGCAGGATGCCAATGGCAACGTGCTGATCGAGTACTACGACCCCTTTGCCGAGGACGCGGTGCTCAAGATCTTCGCCACCGGTATTCGCAATGGCTACGACCTGACCTGGCACTCCAACGGGAGTCTCTATGTGCCGACCAATGGGTCTGCCGCCGGCGGCAGCACGCCAGACGATCCTGCCACGGCGATCAATGAAGGGCTGATCAACGTTGGCATCGAGGATGACTGGCTGTTCCGGGTCGAGGAGGGCGGTTACTACGGCCATCCCAATCCGCTGCATGACGAATATATCCTGAACGGCGGCAATCCGACGTCCGGGGTCGACGAGAACGAAACCGACGAGTATGCGGTTGGCACGTCGCCGGACAGCAACTATCGGGAAGAGGATATCTACTCGCTGGGGACCAACCGTTCCCCCAACGGGGTCATCGAATACACCAGCAACATCTTCGGCGCCACCCTGGCGGGCAGTCTGCTGTTCGTCGAGTATTCCGGCGGCGATGATATCCGCTGGATCTCGCTGGACGCCAACGGCAACGTCTCCTCGGACACCGTGCTGCGTGACGTTGACGGCAACGTGATCAGCTATGTCGACCCGCTCGATATCATCGAGAACCCGAATACCGGCCAGCTTTATCTGATGACGCTGAATCGCAGCAACGGGCAGAGTCAGGTCATTCGTCTCGACCCGGTGCCGGGCGATATCATCGTACCGATCGGGGACAATGCGGATCTGACATCGATCGCGACGATCCAGGCCGAGGACGACGCGCTGGCGGTTATCGCTTCCGGTGCGCAGATTGCCATCCGAGACGGCGACAACCCGGAACCCACCGATGTCGGGTCGGCTTATGGCGTGCGTCCCGGCGCCTATGGCATGGACGGCAACACCGTCGACAGTGATGGTGTGGTCGGCGGCTATGCCGACTTCGGGGCCAGCGTGGCCGATTTCATCACCTTCGACGTGAATGTCGATGCCGACGAAGCGGGTGAAGCCGTCCTGCGTGTGCGCTACGCCAACGGCGGTACAGCGAATCGGCCGCTGGAGGTCTTCGTCAACGATGTCAGTGTCGGCGTCTTTGCCTTTGCGCCCCCGACCGGCGTCAGCGGCAATGCGGCCTGGAATACCTGGCAGACGCTGGATATCCCGGCGGCGCTGCTCGCGGGGGCGAATACGGTACGCTTGCAGGCGACCAACAACTCGGGTGGGCCGAATATCGATCAACTGGAGGTGCTGATCGAGGACACCACGGCGGATGATGGCACGCCGGGTGATGGCACGTCTGAATATAGCGAGTACCAGGCCGAGACCGCCACGCTGGAGGGTGGCGCGGTGGTGATCCCCGAGACGGACGACGATCGCGGTGCCAACGGTACCGGCTTCGTGGACTTCGTCGGCAGCGGGGACCAGACAGTGACCTGGAGCGTCGATGTCGCGCAGAGCGGTGTCTACGAAGTCACCTTCCGCTACTCGTTGACCACTGGCAAGGCTGATCGGCCGATGGCGCTTACGGTCAACGGCGTCGAGTATCCGACGGTAGACTTCCCGGCCCTGAGTCAGACGGTCAGCGACTGGGTCACACGGACCGTCAGCGTGACGCTGGGCGCGGGCGCCAATGCGATAGCCCTCACCGCACCCAACGCCGTGGGTCCGGATCTCGATTCGCTGCTGGTCGCCAATACGCCGTCCGCCACGGCGCCCGGCGGCGACATCAGCGTCATCAGCACCGACCCCGCCTACTTCGATGATCGTATCGCCTTCAACTATCTCGATGATGACGACGCCACGCCAGGTGCCGGCGCGCGCGAATACAAGGACAGCGGTTCGGTGATCATCAGCAACAACGGCAGCGGCGATCTGGATGTCGCTAGCATCACGGTCAGCGGGCCCTTCATGCTGGCCGATCCGGATGCCTTCGACGGTCTGACGCTGGCGCCGGGGGAATCGGTCGAGGTCGAGGTGCTGTTCAACCGGGAGGCCTATACCCCGCCGGCCAGCAATCTCGATAGCGGCGTCTTCAATGGTGTCCTGACGATCCTCTCGGATGACGCCGATCAGCCACAGACCGAGATTCAGCTCTCCGGCTTCTGGCAGGCGCGTGACGAAGGCGGGTGGGAGCCTAACCTCAACGAGATGTGGGAAGTATTTGGCTTCGGCAATCGTATCGAGGGGCTTTCGACTTTCGATGGCGGTGGTAGCTCGGTGCTCTCCGATGCGGGGATCTATCGAGCCGTGAGCGATCACGAGGTGCTATCGCGCTACTGGCAGATCGCCGAGGGCGTCGAGAGTGTCACGGTAACGCAACTGGGCGCGTGGCATGGCTACGGTGGTGCGCCGTTCACGTTACATGAGGTCGGTGACAGGACCTCGAGTGTCACGCTGATGAACCATGCCAGCGCCCAGAGCCAGACCTTGCTGCCGATGACGGCCAGCGGCAACTTCGTCACCGCGAGCTTCACGCAGGATCAGATTCCCGAAAGCTGGCTGGGCAGCGGTATCTTCGGTTTCGGCAATGCCGTCTACTCGAGCGACCCCGCGTTGAACGGCGCGGGCACGGGGAATCCCACCGGCGATGATGCGGGGCTCGAGCGCGGCTACATGCTGCGCCTTTACCAGGCACTCGACAGCAACGGCAACGCGATACCCAATACCTATTTCCTGGCTACCGATTACGCGGGCATCAACTATGACTACAACGACAACGTCTACCTGATCGAAGGTATCGAGCCGGCAACGCGCACGCCGTTCAACGAGTCGGGGACGCCATGGTCGGTCGGCGATAACGGCCTGACGCTGGATGCGGCGCTCTACGATGAAGGGGCCCCCTACGTCACCTACGAAGACTCCAGCGAGACCCAGCTCGGCAGCAACTTCCGTGAGGGGGGCGTCGATATCATGGGCAACGGTGATGCCATCGGCTGGATAGCCAACGGCGAGTGGGTGGAGTACACCCTCGATATCGAGGAGGCCGGCGTCTACAGCCTCTCCTTCCTGTCATCGCTGGGCGAGCAGACGGGTAACCCACGCTCCATCACCGCCGCGTTCTACAGCGCTAGCGGGGCGTACGAGACCGCGACCGTGGATGTCGGCTACACCGGGGGCTGGAGTACCTTTAACGAGACCGGCAGCCAGAACGTCGAACTGGAAGCCGGCGTCCAGACGCTGCGGCTGACCTTCAATGGCGGTGCGCAGAACCTGGAGTCCTTCACGCTATCGCCGTCCAGCCAGACCGCCTTCAACGAGACCGGCACGCCCTGGGCAGTCGACGGTGATGGCCTGACGCTCGATGCGGCGTTGTACGATGTCGGTGGCGCGGGCATCGCCTACAGCGACAGCAGCGAGGAGCAGCTCGGCACCGACTTCCGCGGCGAAGGTGTCGATATCCGCGGCGAGGGCGATGCGATCGGCTGGATTGCGGATGGCGAGTGGGTCGAATACACCCTCAACGTGGAAGAAGCCGGCACCTACCTGCTCTCGTTTGCCGCCGCCACGAACGCCAACGGTCGCACCGTCACGGCCAGTGTGGAGCAGGATGACGAGGTCTACACCAGTGCCGCGCCGCAGCCGGTGACCAACACCGGCGGGTGGAACAACTACCAGGCGAATGACGGTATCGAGCTGGACCTGGCGGCAGGCGAACAGGTCCTGCGCCTGACGTTCAACGGCGGGGCGATGAACGTCGAATCGTTTACGCTAAGCGCCGAGTCGGCTGGGAGCGCGACGACATCGTCCTTCTCGCTGGCCTCGATGCTGGGCATGGAAGAGGACGGTACGTCGATGCTGCAGCAGATGGAGGAGATCTTCTCGCCAAGCGACGATGTCACCTTGGCCGGGGTCGACGACAATCCGGACAGCGTCACGATCGCCTGATCGCGTTCCGTGACGGTGGGGACAGGAGGGTTTCAAGCCGGGCATCCGCCCGGCTTTTTTCGTTCAGGTGCGGGCGTTGCGCAGGCCGGGCAGTCGCGGCTTGAGCCCCAGAACGATCACGCTCATGCAGACCAGCGAACAGCCCGCCATGGCCACGACCACGGCCGGCAGGGTTTCCGGCAGCAGGGTCGACAGCGCGCTGAGCGTGCCGGCGAGTCCAAATTGGCAGGTCCCCAGCAGTGAAGCTGCGGTACCGCCATGCTGCTCGAAATGTTCCATATAGCAGGCCTGGCTGTTGGGCACGACGGCGCCCTGCGCACCGATGGTCATCATCATCGCCGGCAGGAAGAGCCACACCGAAGCCTCGGTCCAGGCCAGCGCGCAGAGCACCAGGGTGCCGACGAACTGGATCGTCAGGCAGGTCATCAGGATCTGGCGCGACGAGAAGCGGTTGAGCAGGGCGCGATTGATCAGGTTTGCCACCAGCATCATCACGATATTGGCGCCGAAGAGCAGCGCGAAGACGCTCTCCGATTGCCCATAATGCTGCTGATAGATGAAAGACGAATGGGTAATGAAGAGCATCATCACTGAAAAGCCGAAGGCCTGCAGCGCAATGAAGGGGAGCGCCGCACGCGTGCCGAGCACGAAGCGATAACGGGCCAGCAGATTGTCCGAGTGTCGCGTCCCGGCGGAGGATACGGATCGCAGTACCACCCGCCACTGCAGCAGGACGACACCGAGTGCATAGAGGGCCAGAAAGGCGAAGATGGCATGCCAGCCGCCTACCGCCAGCAGGGCACTGCCGACACTGGGGGCCACGCCGGGGGCGACGACCATGATCAGCCCGATCATGCTGAACAGCTTGGCCGCCTCGCGACCCTTGACGCGGTCACGCACCAGCGCCGGAATCAGCACCATGATCCAGCCACCCCCGAAAGCCTGCAGCGCCCGTAGTGCCAGCAGCAGGGGGAGGGAATCGGTCAGCGCGATACCGACACAGGCCACGATGAAGATGGCCAGGCCGGAATACATCACTGCAGGTCGGCCGAGGCGATCCGAGAGCGGCCCGCCGACCAGTTGCCCGAGGGCGAGGCCGAAGATATAGATCGACAAGCTGCGCGCGATGTCGTCGATAGGGACGCCGAGATCTTGTGCCATCGCAGGAAACGCGGGCAGGTAGGCGTCGATGGAGAGCGGTCCGAGGGCCATGGTGATGGCGAGGACCAGCGGCAAGGTAAAGGAGATGGGTCGAGACATAGGTTCCTGTTTGGTCAGACGGTGCGTCGCTTCCATCGGCGTGTCCGATGGCCGTCGATACACACAGGCGGGTGGCGATCAAACCAGCGGGGAAGGGAGAGAGGCGCGCCTAGGCCGTACGGTAGGCGTAGGCCATCTCGGCGAGCATGCCGCGGCCGCCGGCCAGCGTCAGCGAGAGATCGAGCAGGCCATCCCAGACCGGCAGGCTGCCACCGCCCTTGATCGACAGATCGATGCGCTGGGCGAACATCAGCAGCTTGTGCAGGCGTCGCTGGGGGAGCCGGTTCAGCGCCTGCTGATAGCCGGGGCGGCGCTTCTCGGGAATCATCGGCCGCTGGGCCTTGCAGGCATGGTCGAGGCTCTGGCCCTGGTCGAGATGCTGAAAGATCGACAGCAGCGTACGCAGCTCGCGCGTCAGCGCCCACAGGACGACCGGCGGTTCGATACCTTCCTGCCGCAGGCCCCGGACGATTCGCGTGACGCGCTCGCGTTCGCCGCGCAGACAGGCGTCGCAGAGCGTGAAGACATCATAGCGGGCGCTGCTTTCGACACCGTTGGCGATGGCGCTGACGTCGAGTCGAGCATTCGGCGGCAACAGCAGGGCCAGCTTCTGCAGCTCCTGGTCGGCGGCCAGCAGATTGCCTTCGGTGCGTTCGCCGAGCAGGCGAGCCGCTTCCATATCGAGAGAGAGCCCGTGGCGGCTGGCGCGGTCGCGCATCCAGAAGCCCAGCCGCTGGTGATCCACCGGCCACACCGGCACGAACAGACCGATCTTGTCGAGTGTCTTGAACCACTTGCTCGACTGCGCCTTGCGGTCAAGTCGCTGGCTCGACAGCAGTAGCACGTTGTCGCTGTCGGCAGCCTGATCGGCATAGGCCTCCAGCGCCTTGCTGCCTTCCTGCCCTGGCGATTGCCCGCCGAGACGAACCTCGATCAGCTTGCTGGAGGCGAAGAGTGACAGGCTGGAGGCGGATTCCAGCAGCTGGCCCCATTGAAAACCGGACTCGACGTGCAGGACCTCGCGCTCCTCGATCCCGCGCTCGCGGGCGACACGGCGAACCGCATCGCAGGCTTCCATGTGAATCAGCGGTTCGTCACCGGCGACTACGATCACCGGTGGCAGGCGCTTCTCCAGCGAGGCCTCGAGCTTGTCGGGAAACACCTTCATGGCGCTTGCAGCGCCTCGAGGCGATCGACCAGTTGCCGGGCTGCTTCGCGACGCAGGTTCTGCTCGGCTTCCAGGCGTACCTGATCCATCGAGTAGAGGTTGTCGGTCGATATCAGCACGGTGGTTGAGGTCTCGAGCTGCCGCTGGTTGAGCACATAGGCGTCGTCGTCGCGGCGCTGCACGGAGAACGGTGCAGTCAGCGTCAGTTCCGTCTCGCGGCTGCCGGAGTCTGAGCGCGTCAGACGGGTCTCTTGAATTCGCTCGTCACCCAGGTTGACGCGCAGGTCGGCGCTGTCGGTGACGCGCGTGCCGGCGCCTTCCAGGGCATCCTGTACGGCTTGGGCCAGCGGCGTGTCGCCTGCGGTCAGGCCAATCTCGGGCAGGCTCAGCGCCGGCTGGTTGAGGCCACGCAGATGAAAACCGCAGCCGGCCAGCAGGACCACGGTCAGTGCCAGCGTTGCGGTCGGCACGAGGCGACGCATCATGAAAAGACTCCTTGTCGAGAAAGGGTCGCCGTGGCGACGACCCTGGAAATCACGCTGGCGCGGCGGCGTGATTGACGATGTTGCGGTCGGTGGTGCCCGACCGGCATCAGTTGGCGACGATATTGACCAGCTTGCCAGGCACCACGATGACCTTGCGGATCGTCTTGCCCTCGACGTGACGTTGCACGTTCTCGGCCGCCATCGCCTGCTGCTCGACCGCTGCCTTGTCGGCGTCGGCCGGGACGTCGAGGCGCGCACGCAGCTTGCCGTTGACCTGCACCGCCAGCTCGATGGTCGCCTTCACCAAGGCACTCTCGTCGACCTGCGGCCAGGTCGCGTCGATCACCGGCTCCGCGTGGCCGAGCGCTTCCCACAGCGCATGGCAGGCGTGGGGCGTGATCGGTGCCAGCAGCAGCACGCTGGCCTCGATCGCTTCGCGTGCCACGGCCTGGCCCTGCGGGCTGGTGTCGTCGAAACGGCCAAGGGCGTTGGTCAGCTCCATGACCGCGGCAATCGCGGTGTTGAAGGTGGTGCGGCGACCGATGTCGTCGCCCGCCTTGGCGATCGTTTCGTGAGTCTTGCGCCGCAGGTCTTTCTGCGCGTCGTCCAGCGCGGCGACATCGAGCTCGGCGGGCTTGCCCGCGTCGAGATGATCGGCGACCAGTTTCCACAGACGCTTGAGGAAGCGGTGCGCCCCCTCGACGCCGGAATCCGACCACTCGAGCGATTGCTCCGGCGGGGCGGCGAACATCATGAACAGACGCACGGTATCGGCGCCGAAGCGGTCGATCATGGCCTGCGGATCGACGCCGTTGTTCTTCGACTTGGACATCTTCTCGATGCCGCCCATCTCGACCGGTAGCCCGTCGGCAAGCAGTGTCGCACTGACGGGGCGTCCCTTGTCGTCGCGCTGAACCTCGACGTCGGCCGGGTTGAACCACTCCTTGCCGCCGTTGGCCTCCTCGCGATAGAAGGTCTCCGCGATCACCATGCCCTGGGTCAGCAGTTGCTGGAACGGCTCATCGCCGTTGACTAGGCCCTCGTCTCGCATCAGCTTGTGGAAGAAACGCGCATAGAGCAGGTGCAGGATCGCGTGCTCGATACCGCCGATATAAAGATCTACCGGCAGCCAGTAGTTGGCACGCTCATCAAGCATCGCTTCCGGGTTATCGGCGCAGCAGAAGCGCGCGTAGTACCAGGAAGATTCCATGAAGGTGTCGAAGGTGTCGGTTTCACGCGTCCAGCCGTCGCCGAGATCGTAGAACTCCGGCATCTTCTTCAGCGGCGAGCCGGAGGCGTCGACTTCGACCTCCTGTGGCAACGCTACCGGCAGCTCGTCGTCGGTCAGCGGGACGGTCTGGCCTTCCGGACCGTACTTGACCGGGATCGGTGCGCCCCAGTAGCGCTGACGCGCCACGCCCCAGTCGCGCAGTCGGAAGTTGACCTTGACCCGGCCGCGGCCTTGCGAGGCCAGGCGGTCGGCAATGGCGTCGAAGGCCGCGTCGAAGTCGAGGCCATCGAACTCGCCGGAGTTGATCAGGCAACCATGCTCGACGTAGGCGCCGGCGCCAACATCCGGCGCGTTGCCCTCGGCATCCGCGATCACCGGCAGCAATGGCAGATCGTACTTGGTGGCGAACTCCCAGTCGCGCTGGTCGTGGGCCGGTACCGCCATCACCGCGCCGGTGCCGTACTCCATCAACACGAAGTTGGCGGCGAAGACGGGGACTTCCTGACCGGTCAGCGGATGAATGGCGCGGAAGCCCGTGTCATGGCCGCGCTTCTCCATGGTGGCAAGCTCCGCCTCGGAATTGCCGCCCTGTTGACACTCGACGAGGAATTCGGCGAGCGCTGGATCGTTCTCGGCGGCGCGCTTGGCCAGCGGATGGCCGGCGGCGACGGCCACGTAGGTGACCCCGTAGAGCGTATCCGGGCGCGTTGTGTAGACATCGAGTCGTGCATCGTCGTCGGCGACATCGAAGGAGAGCTCGACGCCGCGGGAGCGGCCGATCCAGTTGCGCTGCATGGTCTTGACCTGCTCAGGCCACTGAACCTTGTCCAGGTCGGCGAGCAGCTCATCGGCATAGTCGGTGATCTTCAAGAACCACAGCGGGATCTCCTTGCGCTCGACGCGCGCACCGGAGCGCCAGCCGCGGCCGTCGATCACCTGCTCGTTGGCCAGCACGGTCTGGTCGACCGGATCCCAGTTGACCGTGGACATCTTCTTGTAGACGACACCTTTTTCCACCAGCTTGGCGAAGAACCACTGTTCCCAGCGGTAGTAGTCGATATCGCAGGTGGCGAATTCGCGGTCCCAGTCGTAGGCAAAGCCGAGCGCTTTGAGCTGGCCGCGCATGTAGTCGATGTTGGCGTAGGTCCACTCGCCTGGCGGCACGCGATTCTTGATCGCGGCGTTCTCCGCCGGCATGCCGAAAGCGTCCCAGCCCATCGGCTGCAGCACGTTCTTGCCTTGCATGCGCTGGAAACGCGTGACCACGTCGCCGATGGTGTAGTTGCGCACGTGCCCCATGTGCAGCTTGCCGCTGGGGTAGGGGAACATCGACAGGCAGTAGAACTTTTCGCGCGTCGCATCTTCGACGGCCTTGAAGCTCTGATGCGCGTTCCAGTAGTGCTGCGCGGCGTTTTCAATAGCTTGCGGGTTGTACTGTGCGTCCATCGGTTCGGTCAGGCACCTTGCGTTCGGCATGTGGAAGCGCCAGAGTCCCCGCGTATGGCTATACTTGACGAGTAGATTGAAGAGCGGGGCGGCGTCATTTTCAGGCCCCAAGCATACCCCAGACCCGTTGCCTCAGGTAGGGGCCTGGCGCGAGACCACGGCGTGATGACAGGCCGTCGGTAGAGAGTCCGTAGGAAGACAGGGGGGTAAGCATGGCAGAACAGCACTCACCGGATAGCGAACGGTCCCGACTCGGCGACGCTTACGAACGGGTTCTAGCGCGGTTGAAGGAGGGCAGCGGCGAGCTCTCCTGGGAGAGTTTTCAGCGCGAACTCGACGAAGCGGTCGCCTTCGAGTCCGAATTCGAGGAGTTCACCAAGGACGAGGCCGCGCTGTTGCGCGCCTGGGTCGAGCGGGACATGCGCGATTTTCGCCAGTTTCTGGCCAAAGGCGGAGAGGGCGTCGCCGCTTGGCTGGGCATCGACCTTGGCGTGTTGTCTCGCCGGGTCTCGGATGCACTGTTCTCGATCGCCGATCGCACGGCGATCGATCGTGAACGCTTCGACGACGATCTCGAGGCGGCTCGGGCCGACTATACCGCCGGAGAAGTGGCGCTGCCTGGCCGTATGAGTTGCGTGCACTGTGGCGCTGGGGTGATGCTGGATCACGTCGCCCGCCTCGAGGCCTGCCATGCCTGCGGGCATCGCTATTTCCAGCGCGCTTCCGGCAGCAACGGCGAGGCCTCTTCCCCGTCGAGCTGAACGCCGAGCTAAGCAGTTGAGCTGAACGGTCTCGCGTGTCGGCGCGCCACGCCACGCGGGAACCTTCGTTGTCGACGTTAGTCGTAACCGATATGACCGACTGACGCTAACGAGGGAGTGAACGTGCAATATCCTGCCTGGGCGCGCTTGTGCGGTGCGCTATTGACGGCCGGTCTGGCCGGCAGTGGATTGCCGGCTGCGGCCGACGCCAACAACGATTCCGATCACGATCCATCCCGCCAACTCGAAGACGATGCTGAAGCGATGGCCTCGGCGGGTTGCCCCTCCTGGCTGCCCGATGCCACGCGCTGTTTTGCCGGCCAGGATACCCACGGGGCCTACTATTGGATCGCCATTCCCGCTGACTGGAACCACAAGCTGGTGCTGCACAGTCACGGCGGGCCGCGCCCTAACGCGCCAAGGCCTGACGATCCGCTCGACATCGATCTGCGACAGTACGAAGTGATGGTGCGCGAGGGATATGCCTGGGCCGGTTCCAGCTACCGGCGCGGTGGCTATGGGGTGCGCATGGCGGCGGAAGATACCGACTACCTGCGGCAACTGTTCGTTGCGCGATTTGGCCGGCCGGATCGGATCTACCTGCATGGCCAATCCTGGGGGGGCAACGTGGCGGCCAAAGCGATGGAGCTTTACGGCGAGGCGCCGGATGGTCGTCGGCGCTATGACGGCGCGCTGTTGACCAGCGGTGTGCTGGGCGGTGGTACCCAGGCGTATCAGTTCCGCGCCGATTTGCGGGCCGTCTATCAGTACTACTGCGCCAATCATCCCTATCCCGATGAACCCCAGTACCCGTTATGGGAAGGGTTGCCCGAAGGCAGCGATATGACGCCGGATCAGCTCAACGCGCGGGTGGAAGCCTGCACGGGAGTCGACCGCCCGCCCGAGCAGCGCAGCGTCCTGCAGCAGCAGACACTCGACAATATCGTCGGTGTGATACGAATCCCCGCCGCGACGCTCAAGGCGCACATGCGCTGGTCCACTTTCTTGTTCCGGGACATGGTCGAGGAGCGGCTTGGCGGCGCCAGCCCATTCTCCAATCGCCAGGTTCGCTATCGTGGTTCCAGCAACGACGATGCGCTCAATCGTGGTATCTCACGCTTCGACGAGGATGCCAAAGCGGTAGAGCAGCTGGGCGACGATGCGGAGTTGAGCGGTGCGGCAGACATTCCCACCGTGACCATGCATGCCATCGACGATCCCATCATCTTCGTCGAGAACGAGTGGCTTTATCGGCGTGCGCGTCAGGACAGCGGTACGGCGGATTCTCTGGTGCAGATCTACACCGACGAAGCCGAACACAGCAAACTCTCGACACCGCAGTACGCGGCGGCGCTGGAAGCGCTGGATCGCTGGGTGGAGCGGCAGGAAAAACCGACACCCGCCAGTATTGCCGGGGATTGTCAGTCGCGCGAGGCCAGCCGCTATGACGGCGGCTGCCACTTCGATACCGACTATGAAGTCGCGGACTGGCAGACGCGCGTCTACGCCCGCCAGCCCTAGGTGGCCAGCGCGGCCGGACTAGAGTGCCGGCTGTGCCGTGGCGTTGCTGCCGCCACGTCGCCATTCCGACTCGTCGGTGTCCAGCGCGCGATGTGAAGATTCCGGCAGCTTCAGGCCGCCCCACATGGCCAGCAGGGTGATCGCGATCAGGTAGATGGCCGGCGACAGGTTGTTGCCGGTCTGATCGATCAGCCAGGTGGCGACCAGCGGTGCGGTGCCGCCGAAGATCGTGTAGGAGACGTTGTAGCAGAGCGCCGAGGCGGTATAGCGCACACGGGTCGGAAACTGCTCCGAGAGCAGCACCGCCGTGACCACGCCGCAGATCACCGCGCCGACGGCCATCAGCGCGGCACCGAGCATCGATGGCAGCCAGTCACCGCTGCCGGCAAGCAGGTAAGCGGGAAACACCGCCACGATCAGGCTGACACCGGCGCTGAGAACGGTGCGGCGGCGACCTACTCGGTCGGCGTAGCGGCCGACGAACGGGCACAGCAGGCCGGCGAAGATCAGCGCCCCCAGGCTGGCCAATAGCGCGGTTGTCTGCGTGGCGCCGCCGACCACCTGCATGTAGGTCGTGAAGTAGGTGGTGAACATGTAGAAAGACAAGGCTGTCACCGAGATGAACGCGCTCAGGCAGACAATGGTGGGGCCATGGCCGCGCAATGTCTCGCCCAGTGGTGCCTGCGGCTCGGCATGCTGCGCCTTGAGCGCCTGGAATGCCGGCGACTCGTCCAACCGCAGGCGCATGTAAAGCCCGACCAGCCCCAGCGGCGCCGCGATCAGAAATGGAATGCGCCAACCCCAGGCGCTCAGCGCCTCGTCTGACAGAACCAGGCCGACCACGTAGGCCAGCGCCGCGGCGGTGGCGAACGCGAGAAAGGTCGAGACGGGCACGAAGCTGCCATAGCGCGCCTTGCGGGTGCGCGGGGCGTGTTCCATCACGAAGGCGCAGGCGCCGGCGTACTCGCCGCCCGCCGAGAAACCCTGAACGCAGCGCGCCAGTGCCAGCCCCAGGGGCGCCAGCAGGCCGACACTGTCATAGGTCGGCAGCAGGCCGATCACGGTGGTGGCGCCGGCCATCAGCAGCACCGTCACGGCGAGAATTCGCTTGCGGCCGATTCTGTCGCCAAGCATGCCAAAGAAGATGCCACCGAGTGGGCGTAGCGCGAAGGACACTGCGAACACCGCAAAGGTTTGCAGCAGGGCCAGTGAGTCATCGCCTGGCGGGAAGAAGTGGTGAGAGATGATCACGGCGAGAAAGCCGTAGACGGCAAAGTCGAACCACTCGACGAAGTTGCCGATGGCCGAGGCGGCGATCACCTTGCGCAGCGTCGATAGCTCGACCACTTCGGACGTCGACTCGGCACGGTTGTTGTTGTGGGCCGATGGCATCGCGTTGTCTCCATGAGTCTGCGGGAAAATACCCTCCCCAGACTAGGGAGATCGCCATCATCGGGTCGCCGCCGGGACGACGATAAGTGTTCCTGACGCGACGCTTGTCAGGCCTTTCTTGCCGGCGGCAGGGGCCCTGATCAGCGCAGTGCACACAATCCGAGCTGGCGCTGTATCTGAGCTCGGCTGTCGTCCTGTAGGCGTGCGTAGAGGGCGAATTCGTCGAACACCGGGCGTCCCAGCGCCAGCTCGAAGGCGGCGCGGCTCGACCCGTTTGCGTACGCGGCGTGGGAGGCATCGCCAAGATTCGACTGGAAGATGCCTGCGGCGCTCACCGGCAAGAAATCTTCGTAGGTGATCGGCATCACTTCGACCCAGGCCTCGGTCACCAGGGCGTCGAGGGTTTCCGGCGGCGTGGCGCCGGCGGCGAGACGTTCACGTCCGGTGTCGCTGATACGGTAGCGGAAGTAGGCGAGGGCTTCGCGTCGCAGCGTTTCGAGGTCGTCGGGGAATTCGGCGAACACGTCCTCCAACTGGCGCTGATGCGTGGCGTTGTCGCCGGCGCTCGGCTGTTCTCGCGAGCGGCTCAGCAGCGTGTCGTAGAGCGCTCGCCCTTTGGGCGTCAGCGCCATGCCTCGCTGCTCGATCTCGCCGAAGCGGGCGGTGTGGCTGCCGTCCTCTTGGCCCGCGAAGCGCACCGGCTCCTCCAGGGCCTTGAAGCTGGTCTGGCGCAGCAGGATCGGCCAGCGCCGCTTCGGGGGGCCTTCGATCACCGCCTTGGGCGTGATGTCGCGTTCGGGCATGGCGGCCTGGGCGGCGTCGATATCCAGCGTGCGCGGTGTCAGATGGTTAATGTGTGGCCCGCGAAAGCAGACCACGTCGGCGATCAGACGGTGAGCGTCGTGCAGCGACTGATAGGTGGTCCGGTCAACGGTTGCCTCATGGTGCCAGCGGAACGTTTCCAGAATCTCGGCGACGAAGCGCTGTGCCTGGCTGGGATCGAACCCGCCCTGGCGCTCGCCCAGCGCAATCAGTTCGCGTGCGCCCGGCGTGAAGATATCGCGTTCGGCGAGGATCGATGCGGCCTGCCGGCGAAGGGCGTCGTCCTCGATCAACTCCAGGCGCAGTAGGGAGGTGAAGACCCGAAATGGGTTTCGTGACAGGGCATCCTCGTCCACCGGGCGAAAAGCGGTGGAATGGACCGGCACCCCCGCCGTGGACAGGTCATAGTAGCTCACCGGGTGCATGCCCATCAGCGCGAATACGCGACGTAGGGTGGCCAGCTCCTCAGCGGTGCCGACACGGATGGCGCCGTGTCGCTCGACGTCGAGTCTGGCGGTCTCGTGCTGGGCTTCGAGTCGCTCGGCAAGCGCCGGATCCTGTTCCAGCGTGCGCCGATTGATGTCAGCCACCAGCGCGATCAGATCGCCGTACTGGGGGACCTCCTGGCGGTACATCTCCGACATCGCCTGAGCGAACGCGCTGCGTACGTCGTCGGCGGAGACCAGCGCGTCGCCGCTCGTCGTCGCAGCGTCGGAAGAGATCGGCGCGTATGTCATGAAGCCCTCGATGTTCGGCAGTGGGAAGTCCCATGCAACGTCATCGAAGGTCTGCTGGCAAGCCTCTTCATGTGGTAAGGCGCGCAATTCGCAAAGCTGGGTCGCATCCTCGGAAATTCGGCACCCGGCAGGGTTCTGCCGGGTGCTTGGGGGCATCGGCGGCTGTGGAGCGCGTTTGCCTTGGGGCGAGCCGACTAGACTTAGGGTGAGCCGACTAGACCTTGCGCCGCGTCAGGCCTGGCAGCAACAGCAGCAACGCGAGCGCCCAGGCTGGCCAGCTGCCGGTGCGGGTGAACGGGGTGAGACCGGTCATCGGTATGACATCGCCAACCACGCCGGCGGTGGCGAACTGGGGCGCGCGTTCGTGCAAACGACCTTGGTCGTCGATGATCGCGGTCACCCCATTGCTGGTCGCACGCACTACGTAGCGGCCATTCTCCAGCGCGCGCAGTCTGGCCATCTGCAGGTGCTGCAGCGGGCCGATGGAGCGTCCGAACCAGGTGTCGTTGGAAACCGTCAGCAGCACGTTGGCATCGCGAGCACGCTCGGCGACGAGGTCGGGATAGACGATTTCGTAGCAGATCGCGCTGCCGATGGCGATGCCGTGACTCAACATCGGCGGCTGGGAATCGGCACCGGCGGCGAAGTCCGACATCGGCAGGTTAAAGAAATTGATGATACCGCGTAGCAGGAAGTCCAGCGGCAGGAATTCGCCGAACGGCACCAGGTGATTCTTGCGGTACTCGCCGCGCGTGGCGCCGACGCCGATGATGGCGTTGTAGTAGCGGTCGGCCTCGTCGCGCTGGACGATACCCGTCAGCAGCGCGCTTTCGTTGGGCAGCGTAGCCTGAAGACGCTCGAGATAGGGGCGTGCCTGGCTTTCGAACATGGGCAGGGCGGTCTCCGGCCAGACTACCATGTCGACGTCGTCCGGCAGCTCCCGAGTCATGCGCGTGTAGGTGTTGACCGCCTCGCGCTGACCGCCGGCGCTCCACTTGGCCAGCTGTGGCAGATTGCCCTGCAGCAGCGCCATGCGCACGGGGTCCGCGGCCTGACTTGTCCACTGCGTCGGCAGCGCCAGCGGCACAAGCCAGAGGGCGGCGATCGGCGCTGCGGCCCACCAGCGGCGACGGCAGAACTCGACCAGCAGGGTGCCGGAGAGCGCGGTGATCAATGACAGCAGATAGACTCCGCCGATCGGCGCCCAGGCGGCCAGGGGCGAGTCCACATGGGCGCTACCCAGCAGCAGCCAGGGGAAGCCGGTGAAGGCCCAGCTACGGAAGGCTTCGCCCAGTACCCAGGCGCCGGCGAAGCTGAGAAAGGCCAGCCTTGGCGTCGTGAAACGACGGTAGAGACCGAAGATGAATGCGTGGAAGAGGGCCAGCGTCGCCACGAACAGCACGGTCAGGAACACTGCCAGGGGAACGCCGGTGTAGCCGTAGTCGTGGATCGACACGTAGACCCAGGAAGTGCCGCTGGCGAAAAGGCCGACGCCGAATAACCAGCCGCGTAGTGTCGCCTGCGCCACCGTCAGCCGGTGTTGACCGACGAACATTAGCGCCACGGCGAGGGGGCCCAGCCACCACAGATGGAAAGGGGCGAAACTCAGCGTGGAGAACCCGCCGGCGACCAGTGCGGCAAGATAGCCGGGCCAGGGACGACTGGCGGAAATCAACGGCTTGGCGGACGGCATGGGGGCACTCCTTGCAAAAGTGCCCCTTATATCAAAGTTGTCGGCGCAATGCGCCTGCCACGTGCGGTTCAGCCTTCCATACGCGACGAGTCGGTGCGTTCGGCCTCGGCGGGCACGGGCTGTGCCTGCAGCAGTCGGATCCGCCGGTTGTCGGCATTGAGCACGGTGAAGCGCCAGTCACCCAGGTCGGTGTACTCGTTGCGCCGCGGCAGATGGCCGAAGCGCTGCATGATCAGGCCACCGACCGTATCGAACTCATCGTCGGAGAAGGCAGTGTCGAACTGTTCGTTGAAGTCCTCGATCGGGGTCAGGGCGCGGACCGCGAAGGTGTTGTCCCCGAGATCGCGGATGTCTTCCTCTTCGTCGGTGTCGTGCTCGTCCTCGATGTCGCCGACGATCTGCTCGAGGATATCCTCGATGGTCACGATACCGGCGGTGCCGCCGTACTCATCGACGACGATGGCCATGTGGTTATGCGTGTCGCGGAATTCCTTGAGCAAGGTGTTGAGACGCTTGGATTCGGGCACGAACATGGCGGGACGCAGCACATCGCGTAGCGAAAAGGCGTCGCGTTCCTCGCGGTTGCGCTTGAGCAGCGGCAGCAGATCCTTGACCAGCAGAATGCCGAGAACGTCGTCAAGGTTGTCATCGATGACCGGATAGCGGGAGTGTGCGGTTTCCAGAATGATCGGCAGGCAATCCTCCGGGCGCTGCTCGACGCTGATGGCGGTCACCTGGGAGCGCGGAATCATCACCTCCCTGACCTGCTGGTCGCTGATCTGGAAGGCGCCTTCGATGATGGTCAGCGCATCCTGATCCAGATTAAGGCGCGGGCCCGCCTCGCGCAGAAAGGTGAGCAGCTCCTCGCGGGAACTGGGTTCGTCGAAATCGCTCGAGAAGGTACTGATCAGTTTTTCCAGCCAGGATCGACTGCTCTGGCTACTCGATCGGTCTTCACTCATGACAGGGGTCTCTTGTCCTCGGATGACGCACGGAAGGAAGGGGGGCACGCGACAGGCGCGGGCCACAGAAAGGGTTCCGCCATCCGGGATCGGCTAGGCGGAGGCTCGTCGGGATGATCGGCCGTCATGGTGCGGGTCTCGCTCGAACGTCCCCAAAGACGGCGGGAAACTCTCGTCGGCGTCGGCATAAGGCTCGAATGTAGTTAGACATGGTGAATGCCGGGGCGGGATCGGGAGCACAACACCCTTGCCGTCTGGGCGGAGGTCGGGTTGTCATCCGATCGTGGCCTAGGCGCCGGGCTCATCGCCCCGGTAGGGGTCGGCGATACCGAATGGCGCCAGCAGTGTCCGCTCCAAGGCTTCCATCTGCTCGGCTTCCTCATCATCTATATGGTCATGGCCGAGCAAATGCAAGCAGCCATGGATTACCAGATGGGCGTAGTGGGCGTGTAAGGTCTTGCCCTGTTCCGCCGCCTCGCGAGCGACCACGGCATGGCAGATCACCAGATCGCCGAGTAGTGGCAGCGCCAGACCCGGGGGCGCTTCGAAAGGAAAGGAGAGCACGTTGGTCGGCTTGTCCTTGCCCCGGTAGTCGCGGTTGAGCTGCTGGCTCTCTTCGGGCTCGACGAAACGGATCGTCAGCTCGTGCCGGTCGTCGCCCTCGGCGACGAGCACGGCGGCGACCCAGCTTTCCAGCGCCGCCTGCGTGGGCAGCTCGGCTTCGGCCTCTGCCGGTACGGCGATCTGGCGGTCGATCTCGATGCTCATGCGTCGCTGCCGCCGGCGTCGCCGCTGCGGCTGGCTTCGGCATCGCGACGCGCCTGTTGGCGCTCCTCGCGTCGCTGGCGCATGGCCGCTTCCTCGCTGGCCTCGTGATGGTCGTAGGCTTCGATGATGCGTTGCACCAGCGGATGGCGCACCACGTCCTTCGGGGCAAACTGGGTAATGCCGATGCCGGCGGTGTCGCGCAGGACCTCGAGCACATGGATCAGCCCGGAGCTTGAGCCGCGCGGCAGGTCGACCTGAGTCGCATCGCCGGTGATCACGGCGGTCGAGCCGAAGCCGATACGCGTCAGGAACATCTTCATCTGCTCACGCGTGGTGTTCTGACTCTCGTCGAGAATAATGAAGGCATTGTTGAGCGTTCGGCCGCGCATGTAGGCGAGCGGGGCGATCTCGATGATCTGGCGCTCGATCAGCTTGTTGACCTGCTCGAAGCCGAGCATTTCGTAAAGGGCGTCGTAGAGCGGGCGCAGGTAGGGGTCGATCTTCTGGGCCAGGTCGCCGGGTAGAAAGCCAAGCTTCTCGCCGGCTTCCACCGCCGGTCTGACCAGCAGGATACGTCGGACTTCCTGACGATTGAGCGCCTCCACCGCCGCGGCGACGGCAAGATAGGTCTTGCCGGTGCCCGCCGGGCCGATGCCGAAGTTGATGTCGTGCCGGCGGATGCTGGCGACGTAGCCCTGCTGATTGATGCCGCGCGGCTTGATCAGGGCGCGCGGCGTGCGGATCACGATGCCGCCCTCGAGCTCTCCGGTCTCCTCTTCCAGCGCTTCCACGCCCGACTCCTGCAGGAACAGGTGCACGGTGTCCGGGTCGAGCTGCTCGGCCTCGGTCTCGCGGTAGAGATGCTCGAGCACGTTGGCCGCTGCCTTGACACCGGAGTCGGCGCCGGCGAGCTGGAAAGTGTTGCCGCGATTGCGCAGCGTCACGCCCAGACGATCCTCGATCAGCCTCAGGTGTTCGTCGCGCTGGCCGCACAGGTTGGCCAGGCGCATGGGATCGTTTGGTTCGAGCGTCATCGAAATGACGCGATTGGCAGGCTGTTGGTCTTGGGTCAACGCAGAGAAATCCGTTGGTATGAAAAAGAGGCCATCAGCTTACTGCGCCGATTCCGTCCGGGGCAATGATACGGGTTATGGCGCGATGGTCGAATGTCGGGCGATGGCGGCGCCCGGCGAGCGTCGTGACATCGACGCCTCCCGGGCGCTGTTTCAATGGCGTTCGTCGGAGACCAGCTCGCCGCGCAGCGAGTTGGGGAGCGCCTCGGTAATGCTGACATCGACGAAATAGCCGATCAGCGCGGTCGGGTTCTCGGCGCGGAAGTTGACCACGCGGTTGTTCTCTGTGCGACCGGAGAGCTGCCCCGGGTCCTTGGGCGAGAAGCCGGTGACCAGAATCCGCTCGACGTTGCCGACCATGCGGCGGCTGATCTGCTGGGTCTGCTGATTGAGCCGATCCTGCAGCACTGCCAGGCGCTGCTTCTTGGTCGCTTCCGGCGTGTCGTCCTCCAGCGACGACGCAGGCGTGCCGGGGCGCTTGGAGTAGATGAAGCTGAACGACGCGTCGAAACCGATACGATGGATCAGATCCATGGTCTGTTCGAAGTCTTCGTCGGTCTCGCCGGGGAAGCCGATAATGAAGTCCGAGGAGAAGCTGATCTCCGGTCGCAGCGCGCGAATGCGCTCGAGTTTCTCGATATACATGTCGCGGCCGTGGCCGCGTTTCATGGCGGCCAGAATGCGGTCGGAGCCGGACTGCACCGGCAGATGCAGGTGGCTGACCAGTTCGGGAATCTCGCCGTAGGCCTCGATCAGACTGTCCGTGAACTCCACCGGATGCGAGGTGGTGAAGCGGATGCGATCGATACCGTCGACAGCGGCCACGCAGGCAATCAGCTCGGCCAGATCGATCTCGTCGCCACTCGCATCGGGACCGCGGTAGGCGTTGACGTTCTGGCCCAGCAGGTTGATCTCGCGTACGCCTTGTTCGGCGAGGTGCACGACCTCTTCCATGACCGACTCGAACGGGCGCGAGACCTCTTCGCCGCGGGTGTAGGGCACCACGCAGAAAGTGCAGTACTTGGAGCAGCCTTCCATCACCGAGACGAAAGCCGTGGCGCCATCGGATTTCGGCTTGGGCAGGTGATCGAATTTTTCGATCTCGGGAAAGGTCACGTCCACCGCCTGGATCGGCATGGCGCTGCTGTTACGGGCGTCGAGCATGGTCGGCAGACGATGCAGAGTCTGCGGGCCGAAGACCATGTCGACGTGTGGCGCCCGCTTGCGGATGTTGTCACCTTCCTGACTGGCGACACAGCCGCCGACGCCGATCACCAGATCGGGGTTCGAGGCCTTGAGCTTTTTCCAGCGCCCGAGCTGGTGGAAGACTTTCTCCTGGGCCTTCTCGCGAATCGAGCAGGTGTTTAGCAGGATCACGTCCGCCTGATTCTCGTCATCGGTCAGCTCGAGGCGGTGGGATTCACCGAGCAGATCCGCCATGCGAGCGGAGTCGTACTCGTTCATCTGACAGCCGTGCGTCTTGATGAAGAGTTTCTTGGTCACTGGTTGCGTTGCTGTGGCCATGCGCGGGTCACCGGTCCCCGTGGATGAAGATGGGAATGACCGAGACGGCTTGCCGCTGTCGAAAGCTGGGCGACGCCGCTCGGAAAGCGCCACATTATACGGCCGCTGCCGGCCAACAGCCAACCCGCTGCGCTCGCATGCGCGGGCGGCTGTGGTACCCTTGCGCCTATTTGCCGGGCCATGCCAGCGCCGCGAGGCAGGCCGACAACGTCGGGAGAGTCATTCGTCATATGCCCAGCAAGCCGATCTACCGGGTCGTATTTCACAATCAAGGAGAAGTGTGGGAACTCTACGCCCGGGAAATCTTTCAGAGTGAGCTATGGGGGTTCATCGAAGTCGAGGCCTTCGTCTTCGAGGATCAGTCCAAGGTGGTCGTGGACCCCGGTGCGGAGAAACTGCGCCGTACCTTCGACGGCGTCAATCGCAGCTACATTCCCTATAGCGCCATCGTGCGTATCGACGAAGTGGAGCGCGAGGGCGCTGCCAAGGCGGTCAAGGCCGAAGGCAATGTTGCGGAATTTCCGCGGCCCATGGCCTGGCCGCCGAAGGACGACAGCTGAGCGGTGAGGTCTGGTCAGATTTTCACCAATTTGTCGTCAATGCCGGGGCAGCCGGTGGATGAGACCCATGCTGCGCAGGTTGTCCCAACGGTTATCCACAGAATGTGTGGATGAGTGCTCGAGGCCCGAGCAGGATGCGAAGGCCGATCTCATCGTCGCGTGGGCGGGGCGGTCGCCAGCAAGTGGTTTGCCCGTAACGCCTAACCTTCATCGATTAGCCATCAAGATCACGACGATATGTTGAAAATCCGAAACGTTGCAGTGGGTTGTGCGCTCGGCGTAGCCCTGTTTTCTCTTCCGGCCGCCGCGCAGGAGGGGCATTGGGTCAGCGATGAGCTACCCACGTATGTGCGTAGCGGCCCCACCGACGGCTATCGCATCGTCGGCACGCTGACCAGCGGCGACCCGATCACCGTGTTGCAGACCCAGGGCGATTACACCCAGGTGCGCGGGCCCGATGGCGATGCCGTCTGGATCCAGTCGCAGTTCGTGCAGCAGGAGCCCAGCGCTCAGGATCAACTGCCGGCGCTGCAGGAAAAGGTCGAATCGCTCACCTCGCGGCTCGACGGCATCGACGACGAGTGGAACCAGCGCGTGGCCGATATGCGCCAGGAACTCGAGAGTCGCCAAGCGCAGGTGGATGACCTTCAAGCCACCAACAACCAGCTCAATCAGGCGTACTCAGAGGCCGAGGGCAAGATGCGCGAGATGCAGGCGCGTCTGGATACCCAGGAAGAGGATCTGCTGCTGCGCTACTTCATGTACGGCGGCGGCGTGGCCGGTGCCGGGCTGATCCTCGGCTTGATCGTGCCGCATCTGCCGCGTCGTCGTCGCAAGCGCGACCGCTGGTTCTGATGGCGCGGATTCGCGGCGCCGAGCGAGGGAGGCACGACGCATGACACAGCCGGATTGGCTAGCGCGCTGGCGCGAGGGGCGAATCGGCTTTCACCGGGCCACGCCGCATCCGGCGCTGGTGCGCCATTGGTCACGACTCGCGTTGCCCGCAAGCGGTCAGGTGCTGGTGCCGCTGTGCGGCAAGAGCGAGGACATGCGCTGGCTGGCCGCGCGAGGCCACCCGGTCCTCGGTATCGAGCTGTCGCCACTGGCGCTCGAGCAGTTCGTGGCCGAGGGCGATGCGCCGGCCACGCGCTATCGTCGCGGCGACTTCGCGTGCGTACGCCAAGGCCGTGTCGAGCTCTGGTGTGGGGACTTCTTCCACTTCCGTGGTGAGCCGGCGACAGCGTTGGCGGGCTTTTACGACCGGGCCGCGCTGATCGCGCTGCCGTCGCCCGCGCGTCAGCGCTATGCGCACCATCTGGCGCAACTGCTGTTGCCGGGGGCGCAAGGTCTGCTGGTGACGTTGACCCACGCCGAGGGAGACGCCGGGCCGCCGTTCAGCGTCACCGAGGCCGAGGTAGAGCGGTTGTTGGCGCCCAATTTCGAGCTCGAACTGTGCGAGACGGGCAGAGCCGAGGATGGCTTGCAGGAGCAGGTCTGGCAGCTGACGCGCCGGGGCCCGGCGCGTCAAGCGGTGGCAGGCTAAGCGGTATTATGGCAACCGTATCGCGATGACCGGGGCGGCCGGGCACGCTATTGACCCTCTGACCGCCCGACGCGATGGCACGGCGGGCGGTCTTCATGGCAGGTCGGGGACGACCGTCGTGGGGCTTAGCGCGCCAGCAAGTTGCCCAGCTGCGGGTCGCGGAACGTGCGATCCAGCGCGTCGCCCAGCAGATCGCTGACCATGCGGTTGTTGGTATCCCAATCCGGCTTGAAGGCATAGCTCTGCTTGCGCTTCGAGGTGTAGCGGCCGCTGTAGGTGTCGCCGCCATTGTCGACCTTGGCCTCGATGACAGCCTGCAACTGGGTGGCGTCGAGCATGGGCTGGTCCGCGTTGGCTCGGGCGTAGTCGAGTTGGCTAAGCGTCAGGGTCAGCGTCGGCCCGCCGCTCGCCTGCCGCGTCGGATTGAAGCCCATGCTGCGTAGCGCGCCTTCCGCCTGCGCCTGCAGCTTGGGGATCACGTCGTTCGCTTCCACGGTGATCGTCGAGGTCGATGACGCCGTGCCGGAACGGGTGCCGATCACGCTGTCACTGCGGCCGTCGACGACTTCCAGGGTCACCGCCTGGCCGTTGCCGGTCTGAGGAAAACCGCCACTGACCTTGGGATTGACCGACAGAATCTGCGGGCTCTGAGCGCAGGCGGCGAGTACGCCGAGCACCCCGGCGGCGACGATGCACTTGAGCGCAAACCATTGACGCATAAAAGCTAACCTCTCGTTTCCTGATAACGGGCGGCGTCCATTATAGACAGGGTTCGCGAGGGCGCGGTATGTCGGATCTCGACGCCGGCTCAACTGGCGGTCGCCGGTATCAGTGTCGTCGGTTGCGCTGCGTCGAAGCGATGCAGCTGGCTGGGCAGGGCAAACAGCCGCTTGCCACGCGTGATGTCCAGCCGCTCGAAGGCTTCGTGGCCGATGGTTGCGAGCCACGGCTCTCCCAGCCAGTCCGCTTCCAGCTCCAGTCGCACCTCGGCGCCGACGGGGACGATCGCACTCACGGTTACCGGCAGGTGTGCACGGTCGGATGCCTGCGTAGCCAGCGATATCTCGTGCGGACGCAGCAGCAGCTCATGACGGCCCGAAGCGATGCCGGGCACGGCGATACGGGCATTGCCACAGGTCAGCACTTCCCGCTCGACATCCCCCTCGAGGCGATTGATGTCGCCCAGAAACTCGAACACGAAACGGTTTGCCGGCTGACGGTAGAGCGTGTCCGGCGTGGCGATCTGCTCGATGCGGCCATTGCTCATCACCACCACGCGATCCGAGAGTTCCAGGGCTTCTTCCTGGTCGTGGGTGACGAACAGACTGGTGAAGTGAAGTTCCTCGTGCAGATGACGCAGCCAGCGGCGCAGTTCCTGGCGCACCTTGGCATCCAGCGCCCCGAAGGGCTCATCGAGCAGCAACACGTCCGGTTTCAGCGCCAGCGCCCTGGCCAGCGCCACGCGCTGCTGCTGACCGCCGGAGAGTTGGGCCGGAAAGCGCTTGGCGAAGGCCTGCAGGCGGACCATCTCCAATAGCTGCATGACCCGCGACCGGATCTCCTCCGTGGAGGGGCGTTCGCGACGCGGCAGGGCGTTGAGGCCAAAGGCGACATTGTCGTAGACGCTCATGTGGCGAAAGAGCGCGTAATGCTGGAAGACGAACCCGATGCGGCGGTCGCGAACATGCACGCGGGTGACATCGCGCTCGCCGAAATGAATGCTGCCGCTGTCGGCTTGCTCGAGTCCCGCAACGATGCGCAATAGTGTCGTCTTGCCGGAGCCGGAGGGGCCAAGCAGGCCGATCAGCTCGCCGTCGTGGATATCGAGATCGATCGGCTCGAGGGCGCGTGTCTGGCCCGGGCCCTTGGCACCATAGGTTTTGTCGATCCGTGCGATGCGGATGCTCATGTCGCAGTCTCCCGGCGCGCGGCGCGCCATTCCAGAGCCGCCTTGGCGGCCAGCGTCAGCAAAGCCAGCAAGGCCAGCAGCGATGCGCTGGTAAAGGCGCCAACGGTGTTGTAGTCCTGATAGAGCTGCTCGACCTGCAACGGCAGCGTATTGGTCTCTCCGCGAATGGCGCCGGCGACCACCGAGACGGCGCCGAACTCGCCGACGGCGCGAGCGTTGGTCAGGATCACGCCGTAGAGCAGGGCATGGCGGATCTTGGGCAGTGTCACGCGGCGGAATATTGTCCAGCCCGAGGCGCCCAGCGTTACGGCGGCTTCCTCCTCGCGGGACCCTTGTGCCTGCATCAGCGGGATCAGTTCGCGGGCGATGAACGGGCAGGTGACGAAGATCGTCACCAGCACAATTCCGGGCCAGGCGAACATGATCTGGATGTCGTGGGCATCGAGCCAGCCGCCCAGCCAGCCGTTGCGGCCATACAGCAGCAGGTAGACCAGACCGGCGACCACCGGCGAGACCGCGAACGGTATGTCGATCAGTGTCTGCAGCAGGCGCCGGCCGGGGAAATCAAAGCGCGTCACCAGCCATGCCAGAAAGACGCCGAAGATCAGGTTGATCGGTACCGTCAGCAGCGCGACCAGTAGCGTCAGCCCGATCGCGGCGAGCGTGTACTCATCGCGCAGGTTCTGCCAGTAGACGTCGAGCCCGCTCATCAGCGCCTGGGCGAAGATGGCGACCAGCGGCAGCAGCAGGAAGAGCGCGCTCAGCGCGAGCGCAGTACCGATCAGTAGGCGGCGTACGCCGGGGGCATCACCGATACGAACCATCAGGGGCGCCCTCCGTGCAGCCGTTTGATAAAGCGTCCCTGCCACAGGTTGATCGCGAGCAGCAGCGCGAGAGAGGTCGCCAGCACGATCGAGGCGACAGCCGAAGCACCGGCGTAGTCGTACTCCTGCAGCTTGACGAAGATCATCAGCGAGGTGATCTCGGTCTCGTAGGGCTTGCCGCCGGCGATAAAGATGACCGCTCCGAACTCGCCCAGCGAGCGTACGAAGGCAAGCCCCGTGCCGGTGACCAGCGCTGGCCACAGGTAGGGCAGGATCACGCGGCGAAACGCGTGGCCATCGCGGGCGCCGAGTGTGACCGCGGCTTCATCGACCTCCGCCGGCAGGTCTTCGAGTACCGGTTGCACCGTGCGCACCACGAACGGAATGCTGGTGAAGGCCATGGCGAGCGCGATGCCGACCCAGGTATAGGCGACCGAGAGCCCCAATGGATCGAGCAGGCGCCCGATCCAGCCGTTACTCGAGTAGAGCGTGGCCAGCGTTACGCCGGCCACCGCCGTCGGCAGGGCGAAGGGCAGATCCATCAGCGCGTCGACCAGGCGTTTACCGGGGAAGTCGTAGCGCACCAGTACCCACGCCATCAACAGGCCGAAGGCGGCGTTGAAAAGCGCGGCTACGCCGGCCCCCAGCAGGGTCACGCCGTAGCTTGCCAGCAGGCGCGGGTCGGTGATCAGGAACCAGTACTGTGACCAGCTCAGCTGCGACAGCTGCCCCACCAGACTGGTCAAGGGCAGCAGCAGAATCAGCGAGACGAAGGTCAGCGAGACGCCGAGCGATAGGCCGAAGCCTGGCAATACGCGACGCTGGCGACCCAGTCCGAAAGCGGAAACTATCATCGGCGTTGCAGTTGATCCAGTTCACCGCCGCTGGAGAAATGGGTCTCCATCGCGTCAGGCCAGCTGCCGAAGATATCCTCGACGCGCAGCAGTTCGGTCTGCGGGAAGCGGTCGCTGAACTCGGCGGCTACGCCTTCATCATTGACGCGATAGTTGAACCCGGCCAGCAGGCGCTGGGCTTCCTCGGTGTAGAGATAGTCGAGATAACCCTTGGCGAGATCCTCGTTGGCGTTGCGCTCGGCGTACTCTTGCACGACGGCGACCGGGAACTCCGCCAGGATGCTGACCGGCGGCACAACGACCTCGTAGTCGTCGCTGCCGTACTCGTCACGAATGTTGTTCACCTCGGACTCGAAGGTGATCAGCACGTCGCCGATGCCACGCTCGACAAAGGTGGTCGTGGCACCCCGCCCACCGGTATCGAACACCTCGACGTTGCCGAGGAAGCGTTGCATGAACGACTCGATATCGTCCTCGTCGCCATCGAAAGCTTGGTCCGCGTAGCCCCAGGCCGCCAGGTAGGTGTAGCGCCCATTGCCCGAGGTTTTCGGGTTGGGAAAGACGAGCGAGACGCCGTCGCGGGTCAGGTCATCCCAGCTTTCGATGCCTTTCGGATTCCCCTTGCGCACCAGGAAGGCGGTGGTCGAATAGTAGGGCGAGGCGTTATTCGGATACTGATCCTGCCAGTCCTCGGCGACTAGCCCGGCGTCAGCCAGTACGTTGACGTCGGTCACCTGATTGAAGGTCACCACGTCGGCGCGCAGCCCCTGCATGATCGAGCGCGCCTGGGTGGAGGAGCCGCCGTGGGACTGTTTCACCGTGACGCTTTCGTCGTGTTGCTGTTCCCACCAAGCGATGAACTGCGGATTCACCGCCGCAAAGAGTTCACGGGCTATGTCATAGGACGAGTTGAGCAGCTCGCGGGGTTCTTCCTGCGCCTGAGCCGACGATAGAGCACCCAGCATGAGGGTTAGACCGACAGCGGAGGCGGCGAACAGCGGACGAGGTGAGGATAGCCGGATCATGAAGCGATTCCCTGCAAATTATTAGCGATGTCGACAAGGCTAAATAAAGCCATATGGAATGACAATCTCGTTGCTTAGATCATTTATGAATATTCTTGCAGGCTCTTTCTATATGGATACAGCCCGGTCATCTACATGGCTAAAGCCCGGCCATGACCAGATCACATAGCTGGCGACGGCGTAAGCTGACGCGGACGCTTCAAGCCTGGCGACGATACAACGCGAGCAGGCCGACCAGCGGCCCGGGCAGGAGCCACCAGGCCAGCTCGACACCAACGTGCGGTAGTAGAGGCACCAGCAGGGCGATGGATAGCGCCGAGATGCCGAAGCCGATCGCGTTCTGCAGCGTCAGCGCGCTGCCCAGTAGCGGCGCCGGGCAGGCGCGGGCGGCGAGCGCCGAGAAATGCGGCGAATCGATGACCGCCAGCAGGCTCCAGATGGCCAGCAGGGCTATCAGGCCAGTCGGGTCGAGCCGAGTCGCCAGCAGCGGATAGAGTGCCGCGCACAGGGCGGAGCCAGCGAGACCTGCGGTGGCGATCGCGCGGCTGCCGAAGCGCAGGCTCAGCAGCCCGCCAAGCCAGCAGCCCGGCGCACCGACCGCGATCAGGACAAAGGCCCCTATTGCGAGCTGCGTCGACGACAGCGCAGGCACGGCAAGGCTCAGCAGGAGGGGAATCAGCGCCCACAGCGTGTAGAGCTCCCACATGTGGCCGAAATAGGCGAGGGCCGCGCGGCGAAATTCGGCCAGGCGGAATGCGGCCAGCCCGCCGAAGCGCGAGATCGCGGTCGCGGGTGGCTCCTGGCTCGTTGCCGTCGTTGTCGTCGTTGCCGGTGTTGCCTCGCCGAGACGGTGGACCATGACGCCGGCGAGCAGGGCCAGTCCGGAGGCGGTCCATAGCGTCGGGCGCCAGTCACCCTGCCAGTCGAAGGCCGTCAGGAGGTGGGGCGTGGCGGTGCCGAGCACCAGCATGCCGACCAGCCAGGCAAGCCCCAGACCCGCACGACCGGGTGCCCAGCCGACCATCAGCTTCATGCCGATCGGATAGATGCCGGCCAGAGCCAGGCCGGTGATGAGGCGCAGGAACAGCGCTGGCCACAGCCCGCCGGCAACCACAAGCAGGCCATTGGCCACGGCGCCAAGCAGGCAGGCGCCTGCGAACAAACGGCTGGCATCGTGGCGATCGGCGACCCCGCTCAGACCAATGAAGAGCGTCCCCAGCAGGAAACCTAGCTGCACGGCACCGGTGAGCCAGGCGATATCGCCGGGGACGAGCGACCAGGCAGCGGTCAACTCGGGGATGATGGCATTGGGTGTGAACCAGAGTGCCGTGCCAAACCATTCGGCGACGGCGATAGTCAGAATGGGCATGGGGTTTCCAGCGCGAGGGACACAAGGCGAGTGTCGTAAACGGGGCGATTGTGGCGTGTCACCGGCATCGTCGTCGACCGGATGACGTCAGCCGCCGTCGACGATAGCCCGAGGAATCCGGTAGTACTCATCTCCCAGATGGATTTCGTAGCCTTCCGTGTCCTGCGTGATGCGATAGTCATGGCTTTCGCCACCGCTGACATCGACGACGGCACCGTTCTCGATCAGGACATGGCGCGTTCGATCGTCCGGTAGCACGATCCAGAGACCGGCATTGCCCGGGCCGTCGCGAATCACGCCGAGCGGACAGGCAGCCGTCATGTCACCGAGCTGGCAGGCGATCTCGGTGACGGCATCGAAAGGCCGGCTGTTATCAAGGTGGGCGTCATTCGGCATCCGCGGGTAGGAAATCGGCGGCGCTTCTACCAGATAGCGTCCGGCTACCCAGCCGCGCTGGCCGGAACCGGCGGCACGGATGCGACACCAGCGGATGTCGCCGCTCAGGCGGCACCCCCGGTTTTCGAGAATCTCGCCATTGGCGAGGGCGTTAAGCGTCGGGTAACGGGCATCCGGCCCGCGGCGGACGTTGAGGCGGCTGTCGGTGTCCTTCAATGCAACGCGCCAGGCGTCTGGGCCACCGGCCAGGCTGTCGGCATAGTCCGGCGGGCCCAATGCCACGGCCAGGCTGTAATGGGCCATTTCGCCGCGTCGCGCCGCTGCACGGACCAGGAAGACCTCGATGCGGTAGTCCCCGTCCGTCGGTAGGGGCACATCGGCGACATTGCCCTTTTGCATCCCGGCGAACAGCGCCGTGTCCGCCTCCTCTGACCAGATCGTGAAGGAGGCGCTGGCGTTGTCGGCGTACAGATCGACCGAGAGTGTCTGGCCGCCCCGGGCGGTGACCTGAAAACGGTCGGTTTCGTCGCCCGTCAGCTGCTCGCGGACCAGTGTGCGGGTCGTGGCGTCAAGCCGCGTCACGGTGTCTGCCAGGGTCGTCGGCACGAGTAGCGCGAAGATGGCCGCGAATCCGAGACTCGGGATACCGTCGCGTCGGACAAGGCGGAGAGCGGTCATGGCGATATCTCCGATCCGGCGGCCGAGATAGCCGCGATCCTAGAGGCCGAGCGCCGAAGAGGTCGAACGTCGCGGATCGGCACCACCGGTAAAGGTGCCGTCGTCCTCGATGCGTATCGACTGGGCCGCGCCCATGGCGTCCTGTTGGCTGACCGTATGGCCCATCGCCTCGAGCAGTGCCAAGGTATCCGGGCTGATGCCGTCCTCGACGCGGATCTCGTCCGGCAACCACTGGTGATGAATGCGAGGCGCGCTGACGGCGCTCTGGATGTTCATGCCGTGATCGATCACATTCATCACCACCTGAAGCGTCGTCGTGATGATGCGCGACCCGCCGGGGCTACCGGTGACCAGAAAGTTCTTGCCGTCTTTCTGGACGATGGTCGGCGTCATCGAGGAGAGCATGCGCTTCTCGGGTTCGATCCTGTTGGCCTCGCCACCGATCAGACCGTAAGCATTGGGGGTACCGGTTTTGGCCGAGAAGTCATCCATTTCGTTGTTGAGCAGGAAGCCCGCGCCGTCGACCACGATCCCCGACCCGTAGCTGAAATTTAGCGTGTAGGTGTTGGAGACCGCCAGGCCACTGTCGTCGGCGATCGAGAAATGGGTCGTCTCGTTGGATTCATACGGCAGCGGATCGCCGGCGGCGATTTCCTGACTCGGCGTGGCACGCTCGAGATCGATCCCGTCACGCAGTTCGTTGGCATAGTCTTTCGAGACGATGCCCTCGAGAGGCACGTCGACGAAATCGGTATCGCCCAGGTATTCGGCACGGTCGGCGTAGGCGCGCTTCATCGCCTCGCTCATGAGGTGGATCGTTCTTGCCGAGTTGAAACCCATGGCGTGGATGTCGTAGCCCTCGAGAATATTGAGTATCTGCACAATATGCGCGCCGCCGGAGGAGGGCGGGCTCATGGCGTAGACGTCGTAGCCACGATAGCGGCCGTGAACCGGCTCGCGTATCGACGGGTGATAGGCGGCCAGGTCCTCGGCGCTCATCAGCCCGCCATGAGCCGCCATTTCGTCCGCGATCAGCTGTGCGGTCTCGCCCTCGTAGAACTCGCGCGGCCCCAGCTCGGCGATACGCCGGAGCGTGGCGGCGAGCTCGGGCTGACGAAAGCGCTCTCCGGCGTGATATAGCGAACCATCCGGCTTGTAGAACACCTTGCGCGTCGAATCCCACTGCTTGAGCCGATCCTGAGACTGCTCCAGCCCCTCGGCGAATCGCGGCGGAATGATGAAGCCATCATCGGCCAGCTTGATCGCCGGCGCCAAGGCGTCGGCGAGCGTCAGCGTGCCATAGCGCTCGAGCGCAAGAGAAAGGCCAGCCACCGTGCCCGGCACGCCGGCCGCGTTGTGGGTAAAGCGCGAGCGTTCCGGCACCACCTCGCCGTCGGCGTTCTGGAACATCGTCTCCGTGGCGGCGGCGGGCGCTTTCTCGCGATAGTCGATGGCGACAACGTCGCCGCTGTTCTCGTCCGAGATCAGCATGAAACCGCCACCGCCGATGTTGCCGGAGCGGGGCTGGGCCACCGCCAGCGCAAACCCGGCGGTGACGGCGGCATCGACTGCGTTACCGCCGTTTTCCATCACGTCATGAGCGATCTGCGAGGCGAGATAGTGGCTGGTGGCAACCATGCCGTGTTCGCCCGTGGTGGGGTGAAATCGCTCGCCCTCAAGAATTGCCGATTGGGCACCGGCTGAAACCGAAATCAGCGAGCAGGCCGTAAACAGCATGGCCCCGAGCGTCTGCTGTAGCTCATGTCGGTAGCGGGAACGATGCCCGTCGAAGCGGGCGCGTCGCGAGAGTGGGGTCATGCCAGTGCCTCGTGTTGTTGTCGTAAACGGTCGTGGACGGTCTTGAACGGTCTTGAAGGACCGACGGGACGCTGCAGCTCGACCGGAAGGTGGTATCGCGCAATTCGCCACCGCCGGTCGTCGTGTCGAGACGTTCCGTCAGCCTTGGCGGTCACCAGATTGCCGCCAAGATCTTGACCAGTATAGGAATCGTGGTCGCCACTCGCGCAGGAAAAGTCGTTCGTTGGCGTGCTAAGCAGTTTGGGGTGTGGTAATTTGTCGCGGGTCATGTAGATCAATAAGGCCCGTATAGAAGGCCGGGCTCGACACATCCGGCTCCACATAACCGGATCGACCCAACTCGGATCGACAGGACCTGGATCAATGATCGCGTCGTTTGGCGACGACGCGCTCGAGGCGAGGCTCGCTTGGCGGCGACCCATCGCTTCGTTCCGATCAATAACAAAGCCTGCCCCGAATCAGGCTTCCATGCTGTGCTTCACCTGGACCGTGAAGGAGATAACCATGAGCGCCAAGCTCGAGAACGCGTCACGTCGCGGGTTCATCAAGGGTTCCCTGATGATGATTCCGGCAGTGACTGTCGGCAGCGGTGTCTCGCTGACCGCCGCCGCCGCAGAGCCTCCCCCCGACCTCGCCGATTACCAGCCCACCTTTTTCGACGCCGATGAGTGGCAGTTCCTGCTGGCTGCCTGCGATCGCCTGATTCCCGCCGATGGCGAGGGACCGGGAGCGCTGGAAACCAACGTGCCGATCTTCATCGACGGGCAGATGGAGGGCAAGTTCGGTCATGCGGCGGACTGGTACATGAAGGGGCCGTTTCACGAAGACGTCTCGCCGCTATTCGGCTATCAATCGCCGTTGACGCCGCGCGAGGTCTATCGCAAAGGCATCGCGGCGACCCGCCAGTACTGCCAGACGCATCACGGCAAGGACTTCGCCGGGCTCGACGCCGACACCCAGATCCAGGTGCTGACCCAGCTCGAAAAGGGCGCGATCGAATTCGACGACGTCTCCTCGGATCAGTTTTTCGCCTTCCTGCTGCAGAACACCAAGGAAGGCTATTTCGCCGACCCGATTCACGGCGGCAACAAGCACATGGCGGCGTGGAAATTTATTGGCTTCCCCGGCGCACGGGCATCCTACCTGGAGTGGGTCGATCAACATGACAAGGCCTATCCGCTCGGTCCGGTCAGCCTTAACGGAGAGAGGGGATAAACCATGGCCAAGACCAACCCGCACGTCGATGTCGTCATGATCGGACTCGGCTGGACCAGTTCGATCATGGGCATGGAACTGACCGATGAAGGCTTGAACGTGCTGGCGCTGGAGCGCGGCCCGGATCAGGATACCGTGCCCGATTTCGCCTACCCCAAGATGGCTGACGAACTGACCTACGGCGTGCGCTATCAGCTGATGCAGCGCCCGGCCAAGAGCACTCTGACCGTGCGCCATGGCGTTCGCGATACGGCGGTACCCTACCGTAGCCTGGGTTCTTTCCTGCCGGGTAACGGCGTTGGCGGCGCCGGCACCCACTGGAACGGCCATACCTGGCGTCCGCAGCCCAATGAGCTGCGCCTGAAGAGCTACGTCGAGGAGAATTTCGGCGCCGATATCATCCCCGAGGAGATGACGATTCAGGATTACGGCGTCAGCTACGATGAGCTGGAGCCGCATTTCGATCGCTTCGAAAAAGTCGCGGGTATTGCGGGCAAGGCGGGCAATCTCAACGGCGAGATCCAGGAGGGCGGCAACCCGTTCGAGGGCTGGCGCTCCAGCGAGTATCCGCTGCCGCCGATGAAGCGCACGCTCAACGATACGATGTTCGAGGAAGTCGCCAAGAGCCAGGGGCTGAATCCGTTTCCGCTGCCGGCGGCAAATGCCTCGGAAGCCTACACCAATCCCTATGGCATGCAGCTGGCACCCTGCAACTACTGTGGCTTCTGCGAACGCTACGGCTGCCTCAACTACTCCAAGTCTTCGCCGCAGACCTGCGTGCTGGGCGCGCTCAAACAGCGCGACAACTTCGCCTATCGCGCCAACTGCGAGGTGATGAAGGTCAATCTGGCCAGTGATGGCAAGACCGCCACCGGCGTGACCTATATCGATGAGAACGGCGACGAGGTGATCCAACCCGCCGATCTGGTCATCATGGGTGCCTACTCGCTGCACAACGTACATCTGCTGCTGCTGTCGGGCATCGGCAAGCCTTACGATCCGATCAGTGGCGAGGGCGTGGTCGGCAAGAACTACGCCTATCAGATGAACGGTGGCTCCACGCTCTATTTCAAGGACAAGCAGTTCAATCCGTTCATCGGCGCCGGTGCCAACGGCGAAACCCTCAATGACTTCGGCGTCGAGCAGATCGATTTTGCTGAAGCTGGATTCATCGGCGGGTCCTACTTCAATGCGGCGATGACCAATGGCCAGCCGATCCGCAACATGCCGTTGCCAAAAGGCGCGCCGAGCTGGGGGGCCGAGTGGAAGCAGGCGGTCCAGGAGACCTATGGCCATACCATGACCATCGGCTCCCACGGCAGCAACATGGCCTACCGTGACTGCTATCTGGATCTCGACCCGACCTACACCGACGATCACGGCCGTCCGCTGATGCGCATGACCTTCAACTGGAAGGACAACGACGTGCGCATGACCCAGTTCATGAAGCAGAAGATCGATACGCTCTCCAAGGCGCTGAGGCCGGACGACTACAAGCTGTCGTTCAAGGACTTCGACTCTCGCTACGACGTGCGGCCGTATCAGACGACCCACAACGTGGGCGGCGCGATCATGGGCACCGACCCCAAATCCAGCGTGCTCAATCGCTATCTGCAGAGCTGGGACGTGCACAACGTCTTCGTGATGGGCGCGAGTGCCTTCCCGCAGAATCTGCAGTACAACCCGACCGGCCTGGTCGGTGGCCTGACCTATTGGGCGGCCAAGGCGATTCGCGAGCAGTATCTACCCAACCCCGGACCGCTGGTCCAAGCCTGAGGAGCGTGAACATGACCTATCGAGTTTGGTTCACAACGCTCCTGGGCTGCGGCCTGGCGAGCGTGACGGGAGCGGTGATGGCGGCCGAGGGCCAGCGTGGTGCCGACCCGAGTCAGGTCGAGCGTGGCGCCTATCTGGCGCGGGCGGGCGACTGCGTCGCCTGCCATACCGCGGAAGGTGGCAAGCCGTTCGCTGGCGGTCTCGAGATCGACAGCCCCTTCGGCACCATCGTCTCGACCAATATCACCCCGGATCCGGAAGCCGGGATCGGCAACTACACGAGGGAGCAGTTTGCCGACGCGCTGCGAGAGGGCGAGCGCGCCGATGGCGCCAATCTCTACCCCGCGATGCCGTATCCGTCCTACGCCAAGCTGAGCGACGAGGACATCGATGCGCTCTACGCCTATTTCATGCAGGGCGTCGAGCCGGTCGCCGAGCAACCGGCGGAGAGCGACGTCAGTTTCCCGTTCAACCAGCGCTGGGGCATCAGTCTGTGGAACTGGCTGTTTGCCGACGCCGAGGCGTTCGAGCCGGCATCCGGCCAGAGCGAGCAGCTGGCCCGTGGCGCCTATCTGGTCCAGGGGCTCGGTCACTGCGGCAGTTGCCACACGCCGCGCGGCCTGCTGTTCCAGGAGAAGGCGCTGGACGACAGCGACGAGGCCTATCTGAGCGGTGAAACCCTGGGTGGCTGGTGGGCGCCCAGCCTGCGCGGAGGCGGGGAGGGCGACGCCGGCCTACAGGGCTGGAGCGCCGATGACATCGTCGAATACCTGGCGACGGGGCGCAACGACCACGATGCGGTGGTCGGGGAAATGACCTCGGTGGTCGCCAACAGCACCTCGCATCTGACCAATGACGATCTGCAGGCGATTGCCGCTTATCTGAAGTCGCTGCCGCGCCAGTCGCGCGATGACGAGAACCGGCAGAGCGAGACGACGCCAGCGCAGACCGAGCAGATGCTCACGGCGGCGGACGTCGACGGCAAGCCGGGCGCGCGGCTTTATCTCGACAACTGCAATGCTTGCCACTTCGCCAACGGCGAGGGCGCGGCGAAGGTCTTTCCGTCGCTGGTCGGCAACGAGTTGGTCAACGCCGATGACCCTACCGGACTGGTTCATGTGATCCTGGCGGGTGCGCGGCTGCCGTCGACACCGGGCAAACCCGAAGCGCTGGCGATGCCCGATTTCGGCTGGCGTCTATCGGACGACGAAGCCGCGCAGCTGGCGACCTTCGTGCGTGGCGCCTGGGGCAATCACGGGGACGCGGTCAGCGCCGAGCAGGTGGCCGAGGTGCGCGAGACGCTACCCGAGGATCGCGAGACCAGCGCGCCGGACTTCGAAAAGTAGCCTACCGCCGCAGGTTCGTGTTCCCCGCAACGCCCGCCGGTCGATCCGGCGGGCGTTGTCGTCTGCATGGCCTGCCGCGACAGAGCGCTCGCTTGCGTTAGAATGCGGAGAGTCTTTCCGCGTTCTTCAAGGATCCGTCATTCATGCGCGACTTCAAGATTGCTCCCTCGATTCTCTCCGCCAACTTCGCCTGCCTGGGGCAGGAGGTCGACGATGTACTGGCGGCCGGCGCCGACATGATCCATTTCGACGTCATGGACAACCACTACGTCCCCAACCTGACCATCGGGCCGATGGTCTGCGAGGCGCTGCGCAAGCATGGCGTGACGGCGCCGATCGACTGCCACCTCATGGTCAAGCCGGTGGATCAGCTGATCGGCGACTTCATCGATGCCGGGGCCGACTATGTCACCTTCCATCCGGAAGCCTCCGAACATATCGATCGGTCGCTGCAGCTGATCAAGAGTCGCGGCTGCAAGGCGGGGCTGGTGTTCAACCCGGCAACCTCGCTGGCGCATCTCGACTACGTCATGGACAAGATCGACATGATCCTGATCATGAGCGTGAACCCTGGTTTCGGTGGGCAGTCGTTCATTCCCGCCGCGCTCGACAAGCTGCGCGAGGCGCGCCGGCGCATCGACGCCAGCGGCCGTCCGATCCGCCTCGAGGTGGATGGCGGCGTGAGTGCCGACAATATCGCCGACATCGCCCGGGCGGGGGCGGATACGTTTGTCTCTGGCTCCTCGATCTTCAAGGCCCGTAGCCTCGAGGATCCGAACCGCTATGACGGTGTCATCGGCCAGATGCGCTCGGCGCTGGCCGCGTGTTGAACCGTGCCGACACGGCGCGAACGCTGACGCCGAGCCTCGGGCGATGACATCGCCGGTAGATGGCGAACCGCCGGTGACCGGCGACGGGGCGTCGACCGATAACGCGGCAATGCTGGCCGTCGAGACGCAGCGCTGGTATCTCTATCTGATAGAGACCGCGCGGGGCGCGCTGTATACCGGTATTACCACCGATGTGGCGCGTCGCTTTGCCCAGCATGAGGCGGGCAAGGGCGCACGGGCCCTGCGCGGTAAGGGGCCGTTGACGCTGGTGCACGCCGAGTGGGTCGGTGATCACGGCGAGGCGCTGAGGCGCGAGGCGGCGGTCAAGCGGCTGCGGGCGGCGCAGAAATGGCGTTGGGTATCACAGCGACAAGCGGCGGTCGGCGCCCGAGCGGGCGATTGTCACGCACTTGTCATCCGCCGACGCGAGGCCAACACGTAGTATTCCTTGATGTTCAAACCATAAAGGAATCAACAACATGAAAGTGGTGGCGCTGCACAACCTCAAGGGGGGCGTGGGCAAGACGTCGGCCGCGGTCAATCTGGCGCGGGAAGCCCAGCGCGATGGCCTGCCGGTTTTGCTCTGGGATCTCGATGCCCAGGGCGCCTCGACCTGGGTGCTGGGGGGCAAGGGGGGGCTGGGCAAGAAAGTCTCGAAGCTCCTGGCCGGCAAGTCGCCGTTGGGGGAGCAGGTTCAGCATACTCACTGGGAACGCTTCGACCTGCTACCCTCGGATATCCGGCTGCGTGATCTGGATCGCCTGCTCGAGGAGAAGGCCAGTGGTGACAAGCACCTGAAGCGGCTGATCGAGCCGTTCAGTGAAGAATACGCGCTGATGATCCTCGACTGCCCGCCGGGGCTCTCCACGCTTGCCGATCAACTGATCCGTGCCGCCGACCGCATTCTGGTGCCTACCATCCCCAGTCCGCTATCGGTCCAGGCCTTCACGCGTATGGTCGAGCATCTTGATCTCAAGAAACGTCAGCGCGAGCGACTCGCCCCGTTTTTTAACCTGGTCGACCGTCGCCGCAAGCTGCATCGCGAGTGGCTGGCGTCCGCACCGGCGGCGCTCGGGACGCCGATGCAGAGCTGGATTCCTTATGCCAGCGATGTCGAACGCATGAGCCTGGCGTGCCAGCCGCTGGCGGATATCGTCCCGCGTAGTCGCGCGACATTGGCCTACCGCGCGCTATGGCGAGAGCTGAAAAACGATCTCGAGCTTACCCGTTGACGGTAGAAGACCTCGCCTCGAGGTTGATGCAGAGCATTTCGGTGTCGCGGCTCGAGCTGTATGCTTAGCCAGTCATTTCCGGCTCGCGACTTGTGCTCATGGCGCTTCCTACACTCGACGACCCTTTCTATTACCTGGCCAACTTTCGCCGCGTTCTCGACTGGCTAACGGCGCGCTACGCCGACCTGCTGACGGCGCACGAGCGGGACTTCATCGAACGGTTCGACACGCTACCTTGGACGTCGCAGGCATTGCTGGTGCGCCTGGTGATGCGCAAGGGGATCGATTTTCGTCTCGGTCGTCTGCAGTATGCCGAAATCGGCGAGACGGCGGTGGCGGTCGAACCCTTGATCGAACAAGGGTGGGTCGAAGAGGGGGTGCCGCTCACGCTCGAAGCGTTGTTCGCGCTAACGACTCGCCCGGAGCTCGACGTCGATCTGCGCGCTTGGCTGGCCGGGCTCGGGTTAGGACGCTCGTCCGGCAAGGGCGCCTGGCTGAACGCGCTGCAGGTGGAGTCGCCATCGCCTCGCCCCTTGGCGCAGTGGTTGCCGAGCCTGGGCGATCGCCATCTGCGCCTGACCATCGATGCTCTGTGCGAGCGCTTCCGCCTGATGTTTTTCGGCAATCTACGCCAGCAGTGGTCCGAATTCGTGCTCGCCGAACTCGGCATCTACCGCTTCGAGCGTGTGGCGCTGGAGGCGGACTCGCGGGCCTTTTCGCGCCGAGAGGAGCTGGAGGCCTACCATCATCTGCACGCCTGCCGTGAACGTCTCGACGCTGACGAGCCGTTGGCCACGCTGCTGCCGGACGTGCCGCTCGACGCGTTCGATAACGCCTGGCTGGAGCGTCGGCGCGGGCGTCTGGTCCACAAGATTGCCTACCGGTGCGAACGTCAGGGCGATCTGGATCAGGCACGGCGGCTCTACGAGGCCAGCTCGGCACCGGAGTCGCGATTGCGGCGGGTACGTGTGCTGGAGGCGCAGGACCGGATTGCCGACGCCCTTGCCCTGGGCGAGCAGGCGTTGGCGTCGCCGGGCTACGATGCGGAACAGCAGGCGCTCGCGCGTATCCTGCCGCGGCTGCGACGCAAGCTCGGCGGCGCCCCGGTTCGACGGCGGAAAACGGCCGAGCCTGGCCGGTTTGACCTTGAATTGCCGCCATCTAGCAGTGTCGAGCGCGCCGTGGCACGGCATCTGTCGCAGCCAGGTGCCCCGGTCTTCTACGTCGAGAACACGCTGATCAATACCCTGTTCGGCCTGCTCTGTTGGGAAGCGATCTTCGCGCCGTTGCCCGGCGCTTTCTTTCATCCCTTTCACAGCGGGCCGGCGGATCTGTTCGATGTCGACTTTCACGCGCGCCGTCGTGAGCTTTTCCAGCGCTGTCTCGTCGCGCTGGAACGCGGCGAACATGGCGAGATCATTCGCCGGCACCGGCAGGAAAAGTGCGGTATCCAGTCGCCGTTCGTGGTCTGGGAAGCACTCGACGACACGGCGCTGGAGCTGGCCCTGACCTGCATTCCTCCGGCGCATCTGCGCCTCTGGTTCGAGCGCCTGCTCGGGGATATTCGTGCCAATCGCGCCGGCATGCCGGACCTGATCCAGTTCATGCCCGAGGCTGGCGATGGAGAGATCGGCTACCGCATGATCGAAGTGAAGGGCCCGGGCGACCGTCTGCAGGACAACCAGAAGCGCTGGCTCGAGTTCTGCGCCTTGCATGAGATGCCGGTGAATGTCTGCTATGTCACCTGGCGGGCCGATGCCCCGGAAGGTCACAGCGAGACCGCCTCGCCCGGGACTGGCGCTTGAGCTATCGCATCGCCGTGCGGGCCCTGTGTGAATTTGCCGCCAAGACCGGCGATCTCGACCTGCGCTTTACCCCGTCGCCTTCGGCGCAGGAGGGCATCGTCGGCCACCAGGTGGTTGGTGAACGGCGCGGCGCGGATTACGAGCGCGAGATCGCGCTGAGCGGGTGTTATTGCCAGCTTGAGGTGCGCGGCCGTGCCGACGGCTACGATCCGAAGGCCAACCGGCTGGAAGAGATCAAGACGCACCGTGGCGAGCTCTCTCGCCAGCCCGCCAACCAGCGCGCGCTGCACTGGGCGCAGGCCAAGGTCTACGGCCATCTGCTGTGCCTCGAGCGTGGGCTGGATGCGCTTACCGTGACGCTGGTCTACTTCGATATCGTCAGCCAGCGCGAGACGCCGCTGAGCGAGCACTGTTCGGCGGACGAGCTGCGCGACAGTTTCGAGACGCATTGCCGCGCCTTTCTGGCTTGGGCGCAGCAGGAACTGGCGCATCGGCGGTGGCGGGACGAGTCACTCAAGACACTGGCGTTCCCGTTCGCGGATTTTCGCCAAGGGCAGCGACCGCTGGCGGAGTCGGTCTACAAGGCGATCCACACCGAGCGCTGGCTGATGCTGCAGGCGCCGACCGGCATCGGCAAGACGCTAGGCACGCTGTTCCCGATGTTGAAGGCGATGCCGGGAGAGCCGCTCGACAAGCTGCTCTTTCTGACCGCGCGCAATACCGGTCAGGCCTTGGCGGGGGAGGCGCTGGACCAGCTCGGCGCAAAGCCGTCGGCGGGCGCCTCTGCGGCACTGCCGCTGCGCGTGCTGACACTGACCGCACGCGACAAGGCGTGCGAGCATCCTGACAAGGCGTGCCACGGCGATGCCTGCCCACTGGCTGCCGGCTTCTACGACAAGCTGCCAGTGGCCCGCGCTGCGGCAGTCCAGCGGGGTTGGCTTGATCGAGACGGGCTGCGGGAGATCGCGCTGACGCACGCGGTCTGTCCCTATTATCTGGGGCAGGAGATGGCGCGCTGGGCCGACGTGATCGTCGGCGACGTCAACTACTGGTTCGACTTCCACGCCATGCTTTATGCCCTGAGCCAGCAGCTCTCGTGGCGGGTCGGCGTGCTGGTCGACGAGGCGCACAACCTGGTGGAGCGCGGTCGTGGCATGTACAGCGCGTCGCTGGATCATGTCGCCTTCCGCCGGCTCAAGGCGACGCTGCCCAAACCGCTCACGCGGCCGCTGGGACGCGTCGCGTCGGCTTGGCAGAGGCTGGATGAAGAGAGCGGGCCCGGCGAGGGGCAGGACTATCGGGTCGTCGAGACGTTGCCCGGCAAGCTGATCGGCGCGCTGCAGCAGGCGGTTTCCGCCATCGTGGAGTATCAGAGCGAGCAGCCGATCGCACTGGACAGCGAACTGCAGCGTTTTGCCTTCGACGCCCAGCATTTCTGTCGTGTCGCCGAGACGTTCGGTGCGCACTCGCTGTTCGACATCACGCGTCAGGCGCCGCGCGGCCGACAACGGAAAGCCGGAGCCGCGCTGACACTGCGCAACGTGGTGCCGGCGTCGTTTCTGGCGCCGCGCTTCGCGGCCGCCCACGGTGGCACGCTCTTTTCCGCCACGTTGACCCCGGAAGCGTACTATCGCGACCTGCTCGGGGTGCCAGGAGATGCGCCCTGGCTAACGCTGGAGTCGCCGTTCTGCCATTCGCAGCTCAAGGTCCATATCGCGCACCGGCTGTCGACCCGTTATGCCGATCGTGACGCGTCGCTGACGCCGATCGCCGATCGCATTGCCGAGCAGCTCGAGGCCCGCCCCGGTAACTATCTGGCTTTCTTCTCGAGTTTCGCTTATCTCGAGCGCGTGGCCGCGCGCCTGGCCGAACGGCATCCGCAGGCCCGCCAGTGGTGTCAGGCGACACGCATGGACGACGCGGCGCGAGCCGATTTTCTAGCACGTTTCGAGCCGGGTGGCCGGGGCGTGGGGTTCGCCGTGCTCGGCGGCATTTTCGGCGAGGGGATCGATCTGCCGGGTGAGCGACTCATCGGGGCTTTCGTCGCGACCCTGGGCCTGCCGCAGGTCAATCCGGTCAACGAGCAGATGCGGGCGCGGCTGCAGGCACTCTACGGCCGAGGCTATGACTACGCCTACTTCTTTCCCGGCATGCAGAAAGTGGTCCAGGCTGCCGGCCGCGTGATTCGCTCCGGCAGCGACGAGGGCGTCATTCACCTGCTCGATGACCGTTTTGCCCGCCACGAAGCGCGGGCGCTGCTACCGGCGTGGTGGCCCGCGCCGGCGTTCGACTGACCGAGCCCGCGGCCTGTCGTGCTCAGTGGGTGGGCGGCCGCGATTCTCGTCGATGTCGCGCTGTCTGATCTAGGTCGCGCTGTCTCGTCTATGTCGTGCTTGCCAATGTCTCGAATACCCTCGCCACGGCCTCGGCACCCGGGTCGACGACGCCCTGGAGCGCACTTTCGGGCACGTAGGCGGAGCGGCCGGCATTGGCGCGCGTGAGCGTCGCCGTGGCCTGGGCGCCATCGCGGGCGGCCTGTGCTGCCTGGGATAGCGACTCCCCTCGCTGCAGCGACTCGATGGCGGGCACCAGGGCATCGAGCATGGTGCGGTCGCCGGGCTTGGCACCGCCGTAGGTCTGCATCTTCTCGATACCGTCGGCGAGAGACTCCACGAGGTCGCCGCGCTGGTCCAGTGACGCGCCGGCGGCGGTAAACAGGATCGACAGCAATACGCCGCTGGAGCCCCCCATGTCGCGCGACAGTAGCTGGCCGATGCCGGCAAACAGCGGGGCCATCGCCTGGGTATTCAAGCGGCCGGCCTCGAGTGCCGCCGCGATGGCGTCGGCGCCGCTCTGCAGGCTGGCACCGGCGTCGCCGTCGCCGCTTTTGGCATCGAGGGCGTCCAGATCCTGACGCGCGTCGCGCAGGGTTGCGACGATGCGCTTGAGCTGGTTCGTGATCCTGGTGTCCTGGGGGGCGTCTTCGCTGAGAGCGTCGTGAGCCTGATGCGTGTCGGGCGCAAAGGTCGTCGGCGCGCGGCAGGGGCGAAGCCCTGGCCAGGCTGGGGCTGACGTCGGCGCGCTAAGCGCGTCGACAAACTCGGCTGCTGCCGGCAACAGCGTCACGGAGAAGCCGTGCATGTCGAGCGAGGTCATCAACGGTGCCGGCCCGAGGAGGTGCGAGACCTGCGACGGACCGAGCTGGCGCAACAGGACATCGGCCAGCACGCCAAGCTCCTGCGTCGAACAGCCGCCGAGATCGTTGATCACCGCGATCCACGGCCCGGACAGGTGTCGATTCGTCAGGGCGTCACGCAGCGGTGCCAGCACCAGCGCCATGGCCTCGTCGGCGCTCTGCGGATCGACTTCCCGCGTGCCGCTCTCGTTATGGATGCCGAGCCCGAGCTCCGGCGCGCGCGCGGCTGGTCGCTGGCCAGGCTGCGCCGCTGGGCTCAGCGCCATGCCAAGCGATGCCAGGGATCGACAGAGCGATTCGGTTGCGGCCTTGATCTCTGTCAGCGGTGTCTTCTGGCTGGCGAGGTAGCCGGCTAGCTTGTGTACCAGCACCGTGCCGGCGATGCCACGCGGCTGCGGTGCATCCTGGATTGACACGTCGTCGGCGACGATGACCATCTCGACAGCCAGCCCCTCGCGGCGGGCGCGCTCGGCGGCCAATCCGAAGTTGAGTCGGTCGCCGGTATAGTTTTTCACCACCAGTAGACAGCCTGCCTCACCGCACACGTCACGAATCGCGGCCAGGACCGCTTCGACGCTGGGGGAGGCGAACAGGCTGCCGGAGATGGCGCCGGTGAGCATGCCGTCGCCGATATAGCCGGCGTGAGCCGGTTCGTGGCCCGCACCCCCGCCGGAGAGAATCGCCACCTGCTGTCGACCCTGGTCCGTGCGATCCCAGTCTTCGCGGATCAGAATCCGCAGGCCGCTTTCCGGCGCCGCGATGCGCAGGTCGCTCGTGGCGGCCGTCGCCGCGAGCACGGCGTCGACGACCTGGTCAGGGGCATTGTAGAAACGTTCCATGTCTTCTCCTCCCGGGCCCGGCCGACACGCCTTGGCGGGGTCCTCAGTGCAATTTCATCTTGGGTCGCAGATAGCGGTTCAGGCCGTCGACCACGACGGTCATGGCGGTCTTGAAGAGACCGTGGATCGCCATCTGGTGCATCCGGTAGAGAGAAGCGTAGAACAACTTCGCCAGACGCCCTTCGATGAACAGGCTGCGGGCGGAGGCGCCTCGCATCAGGCTGCCGACCGCTTCGAAGTGGGCCAATGAAATCAGCGAGCCGCGATCGTGGAAGACGAATGGCTTGAGCGGCTTGCCATCCATGGCCGCGCGCAGGTTGTGATAGCACTGGGTGGCCTGCTGGTGCGCGGCCTGGGCCCGCGGCGGGACACGCTTGTCGTCGGGCTGTGGGCAGGCGGCGCAGTCGCCGAAGGCGAAGATGCGGTCGTCGTCGACGCTGGTGAGCGTCTGATTGACCTTGACCTGATGATTGCGCTCGGTCGCGATGCCAAGTTCGGAGAGGAAGGCCGGCGCGCGAATGCCGGCCGCCCAGACGCTGAGATCGGTCTCCAGCGGCTCGCCGTCGGCGGTAATGAAACCGTGTTCGTTGGCTTCGGTGACGCGCGTGTCGACGTGTATCTTGACGCCGAGACGCTCCAGCTCCCCGTGTACCGCGCGGCTGATGCGCTCCGGCAGCGCAGGAAGAACCCGCGGTGCCGCTTCGATCAGGTGGACTTCCAGCTTGCCGCTGTCGAGCGCGGTAAAACCATAGCTGTGAAGCATGCGTGAGGCGCCAAACAGCTCTGCGGCGAGCTCGACACCCGTCGCGCCAGCCCCGACCAGGCCCACGGTCAGCTTGGGGTGCGTACGGCGTTCCGGGTCGCTGTAGCGCAGGAAGGTGTTGAGCATGTCCTGACGGAAGGCTTCCGCCTGATGCGGGCTGTCGATGAAGTGGCAGTGATCGGCGACGCCGGGGGTGCCGAAGTCGTTGGAGACGCTGCCGACCGACAGCACCAGATAGTCGTACTCGATCTGGCGGGCGGGCAGTACCACGGTGCCATCGTCGTCGACGATCGCCTCCAGGGTAATGGTGCGCGCTTCACGATCGATGCCGTTGAGCGTGCCGCGCTGAAAGCGGTAGCCGTTGTGCTTGGAGTGTCCCTGGTAGGAGACTTCATCCAGGCCGGAATCCAGCGTGCCGGTGGCAATCTCGTGCAGGAGCGGCTTCCAGATGTGCGTGGGGTTGCGGTCCACAAGAACGATGTCGGCGCGTTGGCGTTTGCCGAGCTTGCGACCCAGTCGGGTCACTAGCTCGAGTCCGCCGGCGCCGCCACCGACCACGACGATGCGCGGTTGGGTCATGACGGTCTCCACTCGTAAGACGAAAGTCGAATCAGAAAGCGTAGAAGAAACGCGGGGAAAATGGGGAAGGTCGAAAACAGGTGACGAGGTCGAGGCGGTCGGCACCGGGGAGCCGGACGCAGCCTACCGCAGGAAAGCAGGGTAACAGGGCGCGGCGGTGTTGGCGGTGGGCACGGCACGATCACGTGTGGGGGCACCTATCGGTCGACGAATCAATGAGGCGACAGGATACGCGGATGCGTCGACATTGGCATCTGCCGGTTGCGTAAACTGGCGCGCCTGTGGGGTAATCCGCCAGCGCGTCTCGCTTGCCTCGAGAGGGGCCATGTCATCTATTCAAGACAGGCCACGTCACCCACTCAAGACAGGTCGCTTTATCCATTGAAAACAGGCCGCTTCGCCCATGGTCACAGGAGATGGCATGCACCCGCTGTTGAATGACATTCGTCTTGTCGCCTTCGATCTCGACGGCACGCTGATCGATTCGGTCCCTGATCTGGCGGCGGCGGTCGATGCGATGCTCGCCGATCTGTCGCTGGCACCGGCCGGTGAGACAGCGGTGCGAGATTGGGTCGGCAACGGTTCGCACCAACTGGTGGCGCGGGCGTTGCAGGCGGGCCTGGGCACCACGCCTGATCCCGCGATGCTGGAGAGGGCCCACGAACGCTTCCTGTATCACTATCATCAGGCACCGTGCGTGCGAACCCGGGTCTATCCGGGCGTGGTCGAGGCGCTCTCGGCGCTGTGTAGCCGCAGTGTCATCGTCACGCTGGTCACCAACAAGCCGCAGGCCTTCATCGCCCCGATCCTCACGGCGCTGTCGCTGGACGACTACTTCCGCGCGACGCTGGGCGGCGATTCGCTGGCGGAGAAAAAGCCGCATCCGGCGCCACTTTTGCACCTGGCGGCCCGGTTCGACGTCGCGCCCGTCAACTGCCTCATGGTGGGGGATTCGCGCCACGATGTGGAGGCCGGCAAGCGCGCCGGATTCCGCACGTTGGCGGTGCCGTACGGCTACAATCACGGAGAACCGGTGGCGTCGAGTCAGCCGGATGGCGTAGTTGAATCGCTGGGGGAACTCGTTTAGGGTTTCCGAACGGCGCCACGGCGCCGTTTTCCCCGCTCGTGCCGAGCCGTTTCCACTTCAGATCGAGCCCTGACATGTCACCGGATAGCCTTCGTCGTTTCTGTTCCTGCGCCTTGATGCGTCACGTCAAGCGTTGGCGATGGTGAACTTCAGCGAACGCCAGAAAGCCCCCGATGGTCCGCCATCGATACCTGCTGAACGTCATCCCCGGAGCCCGGTTTCATGATCACCCAAGAACGCTTCAACGAGCTGGCGCAGGCCGGCTATAACCGCATTCCCGTTACGCGCGAGGTGCTTGCGGATCTCGATACGCCGCTGTCGACCTACCTCAAGCTGGCCGACGCGCCCTGGACCTTTCTGCTCGAGTCCGTGCAGGGAGGCGAAAAGTGGGGCCGCTATTCGATTATCGGCTTGCCTTGTCGCGAGCGTATCGAAGTGCGCGGCTTCACCGTGCGTCATATCGTCGACGGAGAGCAGCAGGGCGCGACGGAGGTCGAAGATCCGCTGGCCTGGATCGAACAGTTCCACGCTCGCTTCAAGGTGCCGGATCTCGACGACCAGCCGCGCTTCGACGGTGGCCTGGTCGGCTACTTCGGTTATGACACGATTCGCTATATCGAGCCGCGGCTGCGCAGCGCGGCGGCGGCCGACAAGCCGGACCCGATCGGGGTGCCGGATATTCTGCTGATGGTCTGCGATGACCTGGTGGTGTTCGACAATCTCTCCGGGCGTCTGCAGCTCTGGACGCATGCCGACCCGCAGCAGGTAGACGCTTACGCCAACGCGGTCGAGCGGCTCGAAGTGCTGGAGCTCAAGCTGCGCAGTGCGACCTTCAATACGCTGAGCCCGGGCACCGGGCGCGCCGACGTGGGCGAGGAAGATTTCCATGCCAGCTTCAGCGAGCAGGGCTACAAGGACGCGGTCGGGCGTATCAAGGAGTACGTACTGGCGGGCGATCTGATGCAGTGCGTGCCGTCGCAGCGCATGTCGATCCCCTACCAGGCACCGCCGCTGGATCTCTATCGCGCCCTGCGCAGTCTCAATCCGTCGCCCTACATGTTCTTCCTCAACCTGGACGATCATCACGTCATCGGTTCCTCGCCGGAGATTCTGACCCGGCTCGAAGGGGAGGAAGTGACCGTGCGACCGATCGCGGGAACGCGTCATCGCGGGGCGACGGCGGAGGAGGACAAGGCGCTCGAGGCCGACCTGCTCGGCGATCCCAAGGAGATAGCCGAACACCTGATGCTGATCGATCTCGGGCGCAACGATATTGGCCGCATCAGCCAGACGGGGACGGTCGAGGTTACCGACAACATGTCGATCGAGCGCTATTCGCACGTCATGCATATCGTTTCCAACGTGACCGGCAAGCTGCGCCAGGGGATGTCGGCGATGGACGTGCTGCGCGCGACCTTTCCGGCCGGCACGCTCTCGGGCGCACCCAAGATACGTGCGCTGGAGGTTATCGACGAGCTGGAACCGGTCAAACGCGGCGTCTATTCCGGTGCGGTCGGGTATCTCTCCTGGCATGGCAACATGGACATGGCGATCGCCATTCGCACGGCGGTGCTCAAGGATGGCGAGCTGCACGTGCAGGCGGGTGGCGGCATCGTCGCCGACTCCGATCCGGACGCCGAATGGCACGAGACGCTGAACAAGCGACGTGCGCTGTTCCGCGCCGTCGCCATGGCCGAAAAGGGATTGGATAATCTCGAGTAACGCGTAACGCGTAACGCGTAACGCGTAACGCGTAGCGCGAGGGCGTCGGTCGGTTCCCGAGTCGACGTCCTCGTCCTGCATGCCCGCCAATGCTCCGCCATCGGTCAGGCTGGTCTGGGCTGTCATCCACGCTGGTCTAGGCTGTCATCAAAGCGTCATCCGCCGAGGCGTATGTTGGCGGCATGCGCTCTTTCCCCGGTGGTCGACACCCGTCTTGCTCGCGAGCCATCTCCCGCCGAATGGCTCGCTTGGCCGTGCGAGGCCGCTCGGTCTTTGTGGTCGTCGCGGGACTCGCGCTTATGGCGAGTGTGCTCCTCCCTGGCGGCACGATGTCAGCCGAAACGCTATCGACGCTACATCCGCTGCTCTTTCTGCTGATCATGGCAACACTGCCCGCCATTGGTCTGCCCATGACGCCATTCTATGTGGTGGCCGGCATCGGCTACGGCGTCCCGCTCGGTCTGTTGCTGTCGGTCACGGCGACCCTGTTCAACCTGCTGCTCTGTTTCTGGATCGCCCGCGGGCCGCTACGGCCGCACCTGCAGGCACGGCTCGTGCGCCGGATGCCGCTGCTGGCAACGGTCGAGACGCAACGCAACGATGCCTGGCGCCTCGCCATGATGGTCAAGCTGGTGCCGGGCGTTCCAATGTTTCTCAAGCATTACGCGCTGGGCGTGGTCGGCGTGCCGCTGACGGTCTATCTGGGGGCGGCGCTGCTGACGACGGGGCCATACAGCGTGGCCTTCGTGACGTTGGGAGAGTCGGCGCTGGAGGGAGATAGCGGGCAGGCGTTGATGGCGGCGAGCCTGCTGCTGCTGGCGCTACTCGCGACCACGTTCTGGCGCCGCAATCGCGCGCAACGATAGCGTCGGGTGGCAGGATTTCGATAGCGCGCCTTGAGGCCGATCTTTGCGATCGTTGCTAGGGCGCGCCGCCGCGACGGCGCGCCCGCTGGGGTTACTCGACCTGGCCGAGCAGCAGGAACTCGATCAGCGCCTTCTGCGCGTGCAGTCGGTTGCCGGCTTCCTGCCAGACCACGGCACGCGGGTCGTCGAGCAGCGTGGTGCTGATCTCCTCGCCCCGGTGCGCCGGCAGGCAATGCAGGAAGATGGCGTCCTTGGATGCGAGGTCGAGCAGCGCTTCGGTGACCTGGAAGCCGGCAAATGCCTGCTCGCGCTTGGCCTGCTCTTCTTCCTGCCCCATGGAGGCCCAGACATCGGTCGTGATCAGGTCGGCGCCGGTGCAAGCGTCGGCCGGGTCGCGCACGATGCTGACGCGATCGCCCGCCGCTTCAAGAATATCCGCTCGCGGGTCGTAGCCTTCCGGGCAGCAGACGCGCAGGTTGAAATCGAACTGGCGGGCGGCGTTGATCCACGAGTGGCACATGTTATTGCCGTCGCCGATCCACACCGCGGTCTTGCCCTGTACCGGGCCGCGCTGCTCGGTCCAGGTCATCACGTCGGCCAGCAGCTGACAGGGATGATAGTCGTCCGTCAGCGCATTGATCACCGGTACGCTGCTGGCGGCAGCGAAGGTTTCCAGTCCCTCGTGGGAGAACGTACGGATCATCACCGCGTCGACCATTTCGGAAAGCACGCGAGCCGTGTCGCCGATCGGCTCACCGCGGCCGAGCTGGGTATCGCGCGGGGAGAGGAAGAGCGCATGCCCGCCGAACTGCGCCATGGCCGTCTCGAACGACACGCGTGTGCGCGTCGATGACTTCTCGAAGATCATCGCCAAGGTGCGATTCGAGAAGGGCGTGTAGGTCGGGCCGTGCGTTTTCAGCCGGTTCTTGATGGTGATGCCGCGCTGGATCAGATAGGACAGTTCGTCGGCGGAGAGATCCAGCAGGGTCAGAAAGTGGCGTGCGCTCATGAGCGAGTTCCTGTCGTGACGTCGAAGCCAAAGCCTGCGGCAGAGTGCACGCGCCGCGCGGCCAGTAAGGTCTTGTCGGTTGCCCGCTATCGGGACCGACGTGAAAACGATGCAGCCATACCTGAAAAGCAAAAAAGCGCCGTGCGCCGGACAGGCCTGGAGGCATCCGGTGCGCGGCGCCGTGACCGTTCTCGAAAGCCCCCTTCAGGGTCGACCGGTCCGTGCGAAAGCCAATTATCCTAACCAGCGCCGGCAGGCGGTGCAACGGGCGACAGGGTGGCATGACCGCGGGGGTGTTTTCAGGCCACGTCATCAGTAGAATGGCGGTACGGTCATTCTGTTAATTTTTCTTCGCGCGCACGCGAGGGCGGCGGCTTCCGGTCTCGACGGTGGTCGACCGCGCCCTCCCGTCAAAGGACGTCTCATGAGCGATACCATCGAAGCGATCAAGCAGCAGATCAGCGACAACACGATCCTGCTTTACATGAAGGGCTCTCCGCAGCTGCCGCAGTGCGGATTCTCCGCGCAGGCGGTTCAGGCACTGATGGCCTGTGGCGAACGCTTCGCGTTCGTCAATATTCTGGATAACCCGGATATTCGCGCCGAACTGCCGAAGTACGCCAGCTGGCCGACGTTCCCGCAGTTGTGGGTCAACGGTGAGCTGGTCGGCGGCTGCGACATCATCGTCGAGATGTACCAGAACGGTGAGCTGGAGCCGATGATCAAGGAAGCTGCGGCCAAGGCCGAGACTTCCAGCGACAGCTGATTCTCGGGCGCATCGGCGCCCGCAGGCTCGAAGGCCCGAATCCCGTTGGCGGGGTTCGGGCCTTTTGCTGTCTGGGAGGTTGGCGGTGCCGGCTCACGTCGTTATGTCGACCCGCTCAGCCGGCGCTGGTTTCCGCGGCGTCATCTCGCGTCAGATGACGCGGGCGCAGGCGGCGGTGAAGGCGATCGAGATAGAGATAGACGACCGGCGTGGTGTAGAGCGTCAGCAGCTGGCTGACGATCAGGCCGCCGATGATCGTGATCCCCAGCGGCGCGCGCAGGGCGGCGTTCTCGTCGGTGCCCAGCAGCAACGGGACAGCGCCCAGCAGGGCGGCCAGCGTGGTCATCATGATCGGCCGGAAGCGGACCAGCGCGGCCTGGCGAATCGCCTCCATCGGTGTCATTCCCTGATCGCGCTCGCAGATGACGGCGAAGTCCACCAGCATGATGGCGTTCTTCTTGACGACGCCGATCAGCAGAATGATGCCGATCAAGGCGATCAGCGTGAACGGCGTATCCAGTGCCATCAGCGCCAGCAGTGCGCCCACCCCGGCCGAGGGGAGGGTCGACAGAATGGTCAGCGGGTGGATGTAGCTCTCGTAGAGGATTCCCAGGACCAGATAGACGGTGATCAACGCGGCCAGGATCAGCCATGGCATGGCTTCGACACCGCTCTGGAAGGTGCCCGCGCTGCCTTCGAAATCGACCTGAACGGCGGTCGGTAAATGCAGTTCGTCGACCGCCTGGCGAATCCGCGCCGTTGCCTCGCCGAGCGACACGCCATCCTCGAGATTGAACGAGACCGTGGAGGCGGCGAACTGGCCCTGGTGGTTGACCGTGACCGGCGTCGTGCTGCGCTCGATATGGCTGAACGCCGAGATCGGCACCATCTCGCCGTCGCGACCGCTGACGTAGAGGTTGCCGATCGCTTCCGGCGCCTGACGGTAGGGCGCCTTGACTTCCATGACCACGTAGCGCTGCTCATCGGCGTCGTAAAGGCTGGTGACTCGGCTCTGGGCAAAGGCATTGCCGAGGGCGGTATCCACTGTGGTCATGTCGACGCCGAGGCGCGAGGCGGTATCGCGGTCAACCACCAGCATCGCCGATAGCCCCTCGCCGCGGTTGTCGCTGTCGACACCCGTGATGCCATCGACCTGTTCCATGGCCTGCTGCACCTTGCGCGACCACTCGCCCAGCAGCGCCAGGCTGTCGCTCTTGAGCGTGATTTCATACTGGGAGCCGCTGCTCGAGCGGCCGCCGACACGAATGTCCTGCAGCGGAAACATGAAGGTGCTGACGCCGGTGAGATCGCCCAGCTTGGCCGTGAGGCGATTGCCGATCGCCTGTGTCGAGCCCTCGCGATCGGCCTTGAGCGTGATAAAGAGCGTTGCCGACGAGCCGCCTCGCCCTGGCCCGCCGCTGCCCATGAAGCCGAGCACACTGTCGACCGCCGGGTCCGCGGTAAGTCGTTCCCGTACCTGGCGCAGCTTGTCCGACACGGCATCGAACGACAGCGACTGGTCGCCGCGCATGGTGCCGAGCAGTCGGCCGGTGTCCTGATCCGGGATGAAGCCCTTGTCGACGGCGGTGTAGAGATAGCCGTTGAGCACGATGACCGCAATCAGCGACAGCAGCGTGAGGCGCCGATGCTTGAGCGCAATGTCCAGTGTCTTGGCGTAAACGTCCAGACAGCCGCGGCCGAAGGCGACCAGCGCACGCTCCCAGCGTGGCTGCCGCTGGCGTGGCGCATGCGGTTTGAGCCAGCGCGCGCAGAGCATCGGCGTCAGGGTCAGCGAGACCAGCAGAGAGACGCCGATGGCGAGCGAGAGCGTGACCGCGAACTCGTGAAACATGCGGCCGATGAAGCCGCCGAGCAGCAGTAGCGGAATGAACACGGCGACCAGCGATACGCTCATCGAGGTGACCGTGAAGCCGACTTCGCGGGCGCCCTGCAGCGCGGCGGCAAAGGGCTTCTCGCCGCGCTCGATATGGCGTGCGATGTTCTCGACCACGACGATGGCGTCGTCGACCAGGAAGCCGATCGAGACGATCAACGCCATCAGCGACAGCGTATCCAGCGAGAAACCGAACGCCCACATCATGGCGAAGGTGCCGACCAGCGAGACCGGGATCGCGACGCTGGGGATGATGGTGGCCCGCAGGTTGCGCAGGAACAGAAAGACGACCAGGACCACGAGCACGATGGCCAGGATCAGCGTGAGTTGGGTCTCGTGCAGCGACGCCTGGATGCCGGGGGCACGGTCGAGCTGTACGCTGAGGTTGACGTTGCGCGGCAGCAGGCTCTCGATTTCGCTCAGGCGATCGCGGATGCCGCCGATGGTGTCGATGATGTTGGCCCCGCTGGCGCTGCTGATGACCAGCAGCACCGCCGGCAGGTCGTTCTGGAAGCCGACGTTGTAGCGATCCTCGACGCCGTCGAAGACCGTGGCGACGTCGCCGAGTCGCATCAGCGAGCCGTTGTCGCCTCGGGCGATGACGATCTGGCTGTAGTCGCTCGCCTCGAGCAGCTGGGAGTCGCTGTCGACCTCCCAGCGGTGCTCGACGTTCTGGACGAAGCCGGTGGGAGACTGGGTCGTCGCGGTGCGTAGCGCGCCGGCCACGGCATCCAGCGTGATGCCCGCATGGTTGAGCTTGCGCGGGTCGAGCGAGACGCGCACCGCGGGGGAGGAGCTGCCGCCGACGTTGACGTCGCCGACGCCGGGCACCTGCGCGATAGGCGGCGCAATCTGGCTGTCGGCCAGCCGATAGAGTTCGCTGGTGGGGACGGTGTCGGAGGTGAGCGAGAGAATCATCACCGGCGCCGATGCCGGATTCAGTTTGCGATAGCGCGGCCGGCTGGTCATGGCGCTGGGCAGCAGCGGTTGGGCGTCGTTGATCGCGGCCTGGACCTCCTGCGCCGCGACGTTGATATCCTTCTCGAGATCGAACTGGATGATGACGCTGGTCGAGCTGTCCGAGCTGGTCGAGGTCATCTGGGTGATGCCGGGAATTCGTCCGAGGGAGCGCTCCAGCGGCGTAGCGACGGTCGAGGCCATGGTCTCCGGGTTGGCGCCGCTCAGGCTGGCGCTGACGAGAATCGTCGGAAAGGAGACGTTGGGCAGCGGCGCGACCGGCAGGCGGTCGTAGGCCAGCGAGCCGAGGAGCACGATCGCCATTGCCAACAGCACGGTGGCGACGGGACGTCGGACAAAGGGCGCCGACAGACTCACGGCGTCACCTCGTCGGCCGCGTTCACCGTCTGATCATCACGCCGCCAGCGCGCGGCCAAGCGATCGAAGAACAGATAGACCACTGGCGTGGTGAACAGCGTCAGCAGCTGGCTGAAGAGCAGGCCGCCGACCATCGTCAGTCCGAGCGGCTGGCGCAGCTCGGCGCCGTGGCCGCTGGCGAACATCAGCGGCATGGCGCCGAGCAGCGCGGCAAAGGTGGTCATCATGATCGGCCGGAAACGCAGCAGGGCGGCGGTATGGATCGCCTGGGTGGCCGGCATACCGCGCTCCCGCTGCGCCTCGAGGGCGAAGTCGATCATCATGATGGCGTTCTTCTTGACGATGCCGATCAGCAGAATGATGCCGATGACCGCCACGAGCCCCAGCGAATAGCCACTGATCTGCAGGGCGAGCAGGGCGCCGATGGCGGCCGAAGGCAGGGTCGAGAGGATCGTCAGCGGATGGATATAGCTCTCGTAGAGCACCCCGAGCACGATGTACATGGTGACGATGGCCGCGAGAATCAGCCACAGGGTATCGCTGGTCGAGTTGGTGTAGGCCAGGGCCGAGCCGCGGTAGTCGAGCTGGGTCTGCGCGCTGAGCGTTTCCTTGGCGGCTGCGTCCACGGCGGCAAAGGCGTCCGACAGGGAGTGGCCGTCGGCGACCGCGAACGACAGCAGCGCCGAGGGAAACTGGTTCTGGCGCTGCAGCGAGAGTGGCGTGGTGCGCTCGGCCAGCGTGACCAGCGTCGATAGTGGTACGAGCTCGTCATCCTCGCTGGTGACATAGAGACGAGAGAGCGCGTCGGGGCCGGCGCTGTCGGTATCGTTGGCGGAGAGCACCACTCGGTACTGGCTTGCCTGGGTGAAAATGGTCGAGATCAGGCGCTGGCCGAACGCGTCGTAGAGCGCGTCGTCGATGTCGGCGACGCTGATGCCCAGGCGGCCGGCGCGGGCCCGGTCGATGGTCACGGCCAGCTTGCGACCCTGGTTCTGTACGTCGCTTGCGACGTTGGCGATCGCCGGCGACTGGCGTAGACGCTCAAGTAGGCGCTCGACATCGTCATTCAGGCGCTGGCGGTCACCCTGGGTGAGCGAGAATTGATAGGGATAGCGGCTGATGGTGTCTTCGAGTGTCAGGTCCTGAACCGGCTGCAGCGCGAGGGAGAGGCCGGGAATATCGTCATCCAGGCCGCGGAGTCGGTTCAATACCTGATCCAGGCCATCGCGCTCCGCCAGCGGCGCCAGGTTGATCTGCAGGCGCCCGCTGTTGAGCGTGGTGTTGGTGCCGTCGATGCCGATGCTGGAGGACAGGCTTTCCACCGCGGGATCTTTCAGCAGGCGATCGACCAGCTGCTGCTGGCGGGCGCTCATGGCCGCGAACGACGTCGACTGCGTGGCGGTGGTCATGCCACGGATGACGCCGGTGTCCTGCACAGGAAAAAGCCCCTTGGGCGTGGCCAGGAACAGCAGGGCGGTGACGCCAAGGGTCGCCACGGCGACCAGCAGGGTCAGCGTCTGGTGGCGCAGCACGGCATTCAGCGCGTGCTCGTAGCCGCGCGTGACGCGGCCGAATAGGCCGCTGCGGCCGCGCACCAACGCTTCATCGTCGCTCTCCTCGGTGGCCTGCGGGCGGTGCTTCAGCCAGCGTGCGCAGAGCATTGGCGTTAGCGTCAGCGAGACGAAGGCGGATATCAGGATGGAGATCGCCAACGTGAGGGCGAATTCACGGAAAAGCACGCCGACCACGCCGCTCATGAAGACCAGCGGTATCAGCACCGCCAGCAGCGAGACCGTCAGCGAGACGATGGTGAAGCCGATCTGTCGCGAACCCTTGAGTGCCGCCGCGAGAGGCTTCTCGCCTTTCTCGATGAAGCGAGTGATGTTCTCGAGCACGACAATGGCGTCGTCGATGACGAAGCCCGTGGCGATGGTCAGCGCCATCAGGGTCAGGTTGTTGAGGCTGAAGCCGGCCAGGTACATGGCGCCGAAGGTACCCACCAGCGAGAGTGGCACGGCCAGGCTGGGAATCAGCGTGGCCGGAAGATTGCGCAGGAACAGGAAGGTGACCAGGATCACCAGCCCGATCGCCAATACCAGTTCGAACTGCACGTCTTCGACCGCGGCGCGGATAGTAGTTGTGCGGTCGGTGAGCACCTCGACATTCACGGCTGCCGGCAGCGTGTTTTGCAGATTCGGCAGGCTGCGTTTGATACTGTCGGCGACCCCGACCACGTTGGCGCCGGGCTGGCGCAGGACGTCGATCAGAATCGCGCCATCGCGATTGGCCCAGGCCGAGAGGTAGGCGTTCTCGGCGCCGTCCTCGATGGTGGCGACATCCGAGAGGCGGAGCACGCTACCGTTGTCGTGCTTGAGAATCAGATCCCGATAGGCCGCTGCCGACAGCAGCTGATCGTTGGCGTCGATGGTATAGGCACGATAGGGCCCATAGAGCGTGCCCTTGGCCTGATTGACGTTGGCCGCGGCCACGGCGCTGCGCACGGCGGCGAGATCGAGCCCATAAGCCGCCAGCTGGCGCGAGTCCGCGCGGATGCGCACCGCCGGTTCATGGCCACCGGCGAGCTTGACCTGACCGACCCCGCTGATCTGCGCGATCTTCTGCGCCATGCGGGTATCGACCAGATCGTAAACATCGGTCAGCGGGAGCGTGTCCGAACTGACGGCGAGCGTCATGATCGGGGTGTCCGCGGGATTGACCTTGCTGTAGCTGGGCGGGCGAGGCAGATCGTCCGGCAGCAGCGTCTCGGCCTGGTTCAGCGCGGCCTGCACCTCCTGCTCTGCTACGCCCAGGTCGGAGTCGAGCGAGAAGCGCAAGGTGATCAACGAAGCGCCACCGGTGCTGGTCGAGCTCATGTCCTCGAGCCCGGAGATCTCGCCCAGCTCGTCTTCGAGCGGCGAGGTAACGTGGGACAGCATCACGTCCGGCCCGGCGCCGGGGTAGAGCGTGGTGACCTGAATGGTCGGGAAATCGACTTCCGGCAGCGAGGAGATCGTCAGCAGGCGATAGGCCATGGCGCCAGCGATCAGGATCGCCAGCATGACCAGCGAGGTCGCGACCGGACGCAGGATGAAGAGGCGGGAGGGGTTCATGACGCCGCGTCGTCCCCGTCACGCTCGTCGGCGATCGCGTCGTTTTCGTCGGCGACCGCGTCACTCGACTCGCCCGGGAGCGCGTCGCTGACCACGCGCACGCTGGCGCCCTCGCGCAGGTTGTCGACCCCATCGACGACGACGCGTTCGCCCGCTTCGACCCCGCTGGTGAGTGCGCTGCGGCCATCCTGAGTCGCTTCCAGCGTGACGTCACGGCGGCTCACCGTATCGTCATCGCCGACGACATAGACGTAGTTGCCGTCCTGACCGGTCTGCACCGCGGGCTCCGGCACGATGACGCGATCACGCAGAATCTGCGAGACCAGGCTGACGTCGACATAGGCGTTGGGATAGAGCCCGCCGTCGGGATTCTCCAGCGTGGCGCGAAGGCGAATCGTGCCGGTGCCGCTATTGATGTTGCTATCGATGCTGGAGAGCTGGCCGCGGTAGGTCTCGCCGTCGGTGCCGGTCACTCTGACGCTGGGACGGTCACCGTTGGTAAGCCGCTGGCGCACGGTGTCGACGTAGCGGCTGGGCAGGGAAAAGATGACGGAAATGGGGTCGAGCTGGGTGATCGTGACGATCGGGTCGTCGTCACCGAGCTGTACGATGTTGCCGGGATCGACGTTGCGAATACCCACGATGCCGCTGATCGGCGCGCTGATATCGGTATAGTCGAGCTGCACCTGGGCGCTCTGCACGCTGGCGCGATCGCTGGCGACGGTGCCTTCGTACTGCCGTACCAGTTGGCGCTGCTGCTCCAACTCCTGACGCGAGACATAGTTGGTCTCGATCAGTTTCTCGTAGCGGGCCAGATCCTCACGCGCGGAGGCTAGCTGGGCCTGGTCCTGTGCTAGCTGTCCCTGCGCCTGGTCGAGCTGTGCCTGGTAGTCGCGCGGGTCGATACGCGCGAGCCGTTGCCCCTGTTGGACCTCCTCGCCCTCCTCGAAGTTGACGCTGAGCAGCTCGCCCTCGACGCGGGGGCGCACGGCGACGCTCTGCAGTGGCCTTACCGTTCCCAGGGCGGTCAGCTCCAGCGGCAGGTCGCCCTGGCTGGCGGCGATGGCGGCCACGGCCGTGGCTGGCATGCCGGCCTGGCCGCCGGCGCTTTCCGAGGTGCCAACTTCCTCTTCGCTTGCCGAGTTGTCGTCGGCCAAAAAGTAGTAGGCCGCGCCGCCCGCGACGACAATCAGCAACAGCAGCCACACCCATCTGGTGGTGCGACGGGAGCGATTCGGAGACGGGGCAGCAGGCATGGCGGTAAACTTTCCCTGTAGTGTCTAGGTAACGTGACTCAATAACGTCGCGATGTAACGCGGTCGTGACAAAATGCCGAACCGGCAGCGCCTCGCGTCTGCGGGAGGCTCGGCCACTCGGGCCGCAATACGCCGGAGTCGCGGCGTTATTGCGCTCGGCACGAGAGAGGAACGACTTGGGTCGCCACAGCGTAGACGCGATTGCAGTGTAACGGAACAGCGTTCGCGGAATGCGCAATTAGCACGCAAATGTTAGCCGGCAGGATAACAGGCGCAGGGGTTTTCGGAGGAATTGGCCACGATGCCTCGGATAGCCGCCGACCGCCGGGCGGAAAGACGACCAACTTGTGGAAGCGGGCGCGGAACATCGCCGCGAGGGGGCCGCGCCCGGTACCGGGCGCGGCAACAGGCTTACGCCGAACGCGCAGGCGCCGTGCGGGCGGAGGCGCCGTTGGCGCAAAAATAGTCGACCTCGGCGGGTGCCAATGGCTCGCGCCCGCGGACCCGGTCGGCCAGCTTTTCGGCGATCATGATCGTGGTCGCATTGAGATTCCCGGTGACGATCTGCGGCATGATCGAGGCGTCGATCACGCGCAGGGCTTCGATACCGTGCACGCGGCCTTCGCTGTCGACCACGGCGTCCTCGTCGGTGCCCATTCGACAGGTGCCGCAGGGGTGGTACGCGGTCTCGGCATGCTCGCGCACGAAAGCATCGAGTTCCGCGTCGGACTGTACCTCAGCGCCGGGGGAGATCTCGCGGCCACGATAGGCGTCCATCGCCGGCTGCTGGATGATCTCGCGCGTCAGTCGAATCGCGGCACGAAACTCCTGCCAGTCACGCTCGGTCGACATGTAGTTGAACAGGATGCTGGGCGCGCTGCGCGGATTGCGATCCTTGAGCTGCACTCGGCCACGGCTCTCCGAGCGCATCGAGCCGACATGAGCCTGAAAACCGTGCGCCTGCACGGCGCTCTTGCCGTTATAGCTGATCGCGATCGGCAGAAAGTGGTATTGCAGATTGGGCCAGGGCTCGCGGTCATCGGTGCGGATGAAGCCACCGGCCTCGAACTGGTTGCTGGCACCGATCCCTTTGCCAAGCAGCATCCACTCGGCGCCGATCTTCGGCTGGTTGTACCACTTGAGCGCCGGATAGAGTGAAATCGGCGTCTTGCACTCGTACTGGATGTACATCTCTAGGTGATCCTGCAGGTTCTGCCCGACCCCCTTGAGCGCATGCACCAGCGGGATGTCGAGGGACTCGAGCAGTGCCGGGTCGCCCACGCCTGAGCGCTGCAGGATCTGCGGCGAGGCAATGGCGCCGCCGCATAGCAGCACCTCACGCCGCGCCAGCGCTTGCCTCGGCAGTTGCTTGTGCAGGTAGTTGACGCCGACCGCCCGTTGATCTTCAAACAGAATCCGGTCGGTGGTCGCGTGGGTGACGATCGTCAGGTTGTCGCGCTGCTTGGCGATATCCAGATAGCCACGGCCCGTGGCGGCACGTCGGCCGTTGGGGGTCGTGGTCCGGTCCATCGGTCCGAACCCTTCCTGCTGGTAGCCGTTGAGATCCTCGGTGCGCGGATAGCCCGCCTCGACACCGGCGTCGATGAAGGCCTGGTAGAGCGGGTTGTTATCGGCCTTGGGCGTGGCGACGCTCAGGGGACCGTCGCCGCCGTGGTAATCGTTCGGCCCGATGTCGCGAGTCTCGGCCTTCTTGTAGTAGGGCAGGCAGTCGACATAGCGCCAGGTCTCGAGTCCGGGCTGGCTGGCCCAGTTGTCGAGATCCATGGCGTTGCCACGGATGTAGCACATGCCGTTGATCAGCGAGGAGCCGCCGAGCCCCTTGCCGCGCCCGCACTCCATGCGGCGATTGTCCATGTGCGGTTCGGGATCGGTCTCGAACGCCCAGTTGTAGCGCTTGCCCTGTAGCGGATAGGCCAGCGCCGCCGGCATTTGCGTACGGAAGTCGGCACGGTAGTCCGGGCCGCCGGCCTCCAGCAGCAGAACGCTGACATCGAGATCTTCGGTCAGGCGGGTTGCCAGTACGTTACCGGCAGACCCGGCACCGATGATGATGTAATCGAATTCGCGAGCCTGTTGCATACACGCTCCTGGTTGAGACGAAAGGAAAAGGGCAGATCAAAAGGCGGGCGGAGGGCCCGGTCGACGACATATGGAGGCCGGCATCCCGCAGGGAGAGTGAATCTCCCTGCGCTGGTGGCGTCTCGGCTGCCGGTCATTGCAGCCTGTAACCGGATCGCTGCACGACGCCGACGCGATGGCATGCGGGTCCGGTGTCGTCAGAACACCGAGGCGAACGGCCCCATTTCGATCTGCACCGATTTCGTCTGGGTGTAGTGTGCGAGCGTTTCCATCCCGTTTTCGCGGCCGATCCCGGACTGCTTGTAGCCGCCCACCGGCATTTCGGCGGGGGAGTCGCCCCAGGTATTGATCCAGCAGATACCGGCTTCGAGCTGATGGATCACGCGATGAGCGCGATTCAGGCCTTCGGTGAACAGTCCGGCGGCCAGGCCGTATTCGGTGTCGTTGGCGCGGCGCACCACCTCCTCTTCGTCATCGAAGACCAGAATCGACATCACCGGGCCGAAGATCTCTTCCCTGACGATGCGCATGTCATCCCGGCAGTCGGTATAGACGGTCGGTGCGACCCAGGCGCCTTTAGCGAAGTCGCCGTCGGTCAGGCGATGACCGCCGGCGAGCAGCCGCGCGCCGTCCTGCTTGGCGATCTCCAGGTAGCTTGTGACCTTGTCGAGATGCTCGAAGCTGACCAGCGGACCGAAGTTGGTTGCCGGGGCGAGCGGGTCGCCGGCCTGGATACGCGCGACGCGTTCGACGATCTTTGCCTCGAACGCCTCCTTGACCGAACGATGCACGAAAACGCGCGTCCCGTTGGTGCAGACCTGGCCGCTGGAGTAGAAGTTGGCCATCATCGCGCCATCGGCGGCGCGGTCGAGATCGGCGTCGTCGAACACGATCAGCGGTGACTTGCCGCCGAGTTCCATTGTGACTTCCTTCAGCGTGGAGCCGGCGGCGGCCGACATCACTTTCTTGCCGGTACCGACCTCGCCGGTGAAGCTGATCTTGGCCAGCCCCGGGTGTTCGGTCAGCATCGCGCCGACGCTGCCGTCGCCGTGGACGACATTGAACAGCCCGTCGGGTAGTCCGGCCTCGGTAAAGATTTCCGCCAGCTTCATGGCGGTCAGCGGCGTGACCTCGCTCGGCTTGAAGACGACGGCGTTGCCCGCTGCCAGTGCCGGTGCCGCTTTCCAGCAGGCGATCTGAATCGGATAGTTCCAGGCACCGATGGCGCCGATCACTCCCAGCGGCTCGCGGCGGGTATAGACGAAGGAGTCTTCGCGCAGCGGGATCTGCGTGCCCTCGACGGCGGGGGCCAGGCCCGCGAAGTATTCGAGCGCATCCGCGCCGGTCACGACGTCGACGCTGGCGGTTTCGCTGATCGGCTTGCCGGTGTTGAGCGTCTCGAGCTCGGCCAGTGCGTCATTGCGCTCGCGCAGCAGGGCGACGGCTTTCAGCAGAATGCGTGAGCGTTCCATACCGCTCAGGGCCGCCCATTCACGCTGGGCACGCCGGGCGCTTTCGACCGCCTTGTCGACATCCGCCTGCGTCGCCTGCTGTACGCTGGCCAGGCGTTCGCCGTTAGCCGGATTGATGGCATCGAAGGTCTGCTCGCCGCTTGCCGGAACGTGGCGGCCGTCGATGTAGAGTGTCTGTGTATCGCGTACTGCCATGGTGCGCTCTCCCTCGAATGGCGAATGAAATGTCAGATTCGGCAAGCCGGTGGCGATCAGGCGTAGTCGCTGGCCCGGGGCTGATGACGCTGGGTTCCGCCTTCCAGCTGCTCGCGAACGTAGTCGTAGGCGAGTTGACGAGCGCGGTCGACGTTCAACCCTTCCGGGGCCAGAGCGCCGCGCAGCCAGAGGCCATCGATCATGGCGGCCAGGCCTCGCGCGGCATCCCGCGCCTGCCGCTTGGGCAGAACGCGTCGGAATTGGCTGCTCAGGTTGGAGTAGAGCCGGCGGTCATTGACCCGCTGCAGTCGTTGTAGCGGCGCGTGATGCATGCTGCTGGCCCAGAACGCCAGCCAGGTCTTCATGACCGAGCGACTGGTCTGACTGCGGTCGAAGTTGCCATCGATGATGGCGTGCAGGTGAGCCTTTGCCGGTGCATCGCCCAGAGCACTGCGTCGTTCCTGCACCGCTTTTCCGAGATCGGCCAGGACCTGACGCATCGTGGCTTCCAGCAACCCGTCCTTGCCGTTGAAATAGTGGCTGATGATGCCCGTGGAAACTCCCGCTCGTTTGGCGATGCGCGCGATCGTGGCATCCGCCAGACCGAGTTCGTCGATCGCTTCCAGTGTCGCCTGAATCAGTTGGCGACGACGAATGGGCTGCATACCAAGTTTCGGCACGGACTTTCCTCCTAATCGAGACTGAGATCGTGAAAATCTTTACTGATGGTTTTTTTACCATTGGTTGGCGGGGAAAGGCCCGCTTTGATTGGTTCACGACCCGGTCAATGAGAGCAGTATGGATATTTTTTATTGAACGGTCAATCAATAAAAATTAGTCTATTGTGGTGTCGAATGAAACGTTCGATATTCAATAACTCAGAGTTATCGTGGGTGGTCGATCACACGAGGACCCTGGGTCGAGGCTTCCGCTCGACGCAACGTCACACGATGCATTCACAGACGAAGCCTCTAGACACAACGTACAACAGCAAGAGGGAGTTCAAGCATCATGAAACATCATTCGCTGCTATGGACACTGGCCGGCATGGGCCTGATCGTGGCGCCGCTGGCACAAGCGCAGTCGTCCGAGAGCTGCCAGCGCGTACATTTCGCGGAAGTGGGCTGGACCGATATCCAGGCTACCACCGCGCTGGTCAGCGTGGTGCTCGAGGAACTCGGCTATGAAGCGACCTCCGACACGGTATCCGTGCCGGTCGCCTATGCCGGCATGACCAACGGGGACTTCGACGTCTTTCTTGGCAACTGGATGCCGTCGATGCAGTCGATCAGCGATCCGTATATCGAGAAAGGGCAGGTCGATCGGCCGCGCGCCAACCTGGAGGGCGCCAAGTACACGCTGGCGGTGCCGCAGTACGTCATCGACGCCGGCGTCACCTCGGTGGCCGATCTCGATGCGCACGCTGACCAGTTCGGCCACAACCTGTTCGGTATCGAGGCCGGCAACGACGGCAACATGATCATCCAGCAAATGATCGATGACGATGCCTTCGGTCTGGGTGACTGGACGTTGGTCGACTCGAGCGAAGCCGGCATGCTCGCCGAGGTACGCGCACGCAGCCGAAACGACGAGTGGATGGTGTTTCTCGGCTGGGCACCGCACCCGATGAATACCAACTTCGACATCGGTTATCTGTCAGGCGCGGACGATTATTTCGGTCCCGATTTCGGCGGTGCGACGGTCTATACCAATACCCGCGCCGGCTATGTCGATGAATGCGGCAACGTGGGCCAACTGCTCGAGAATCTTGTCTTCACGCTCGACATGGAGAACGAAGTCATGGGCAGCATCATGGATGACGGCGAAGATGCCAAGGCGGCCGCGCGTGACTGGCTACAGGCACATCCCGAAACCCTCGATGCGTGGCTGGAGGGTGTCCAGACCGCTGACGGAGAGCCTGGACTGGCGGCGGTGAAGGCCGGCCTGGGCGTCTGACAATAAGGGTTGTCCGCGCTGCCCGGCGGCATGGCGCGCGCCGGCAGCGCCGCGAACAGGGCAGGGTCCGAGGTCCTGCCCTGGTGGAAGGTGAGAATGCCCTTACAGGGGTTGCCCTCCGACAAAGGCGCGGGTATAGTGCGCCTCCGTTGCCGCATGGCAATGCACGTCTTATGGCTACGTAGCTCAGCTGGTTAGAGCACATCACTCATAATGATGGGGTCCCCTGTTCGAATCAGGGCGTAGCCACCACCACCGATTCGGTGGTCCTTCTTTTGATTTTCCTGTCTATTTATTCCAACGCCTATCGCCAAGATTTGTCTGTTGGCTTTTCCGTCTTTTCCGTCTTTTCTGTCCGGATGCCTGGCGGGTGCGAGTCATCATCTCGTCGTTGACAGAGCCTCGTTGCCGGAAGCTTGGCATGGTACGCCCCGGCTGGTGTACCTTACAGCTCCGCTGATCGCAGCACTTTGATTGTTCGAAAGAATTTCTCGCGGCGATTTTGAAATTCCTGGCATGCTTGGCTTGACGCAAAAGTCTCAGCGGGTATACTACGCCGCGTGCTTAAGGATGGTCCCCGATAGCTCAGTTGGTAGAGCAAATGACTGTTAATCATTGGGTCACAGGTTCGAGTCCTGTTCGGGGAGCCAACAGCCATCACAGCACGCGGTGACAATCCGATCCCCGATAGCTCAGTTGGTAGAGCAAATGACTGTTAATCATTGGGTCACAGGTTCGAGTCCTGTTCGGGGAGCCATCACCGCCACAATTTGTCGCTGCATCGATCCCCGATAGCTCAGTTGGTAGAGCAAATGACTGTTAATCATTGGGTCACAGGTTCGAGTCCTGTTCGGGGAGCCAGCGATTACCGCCAGTAATCCGAAGTCCCGCGTTTTGCCCGATCTCTGTTTCGTCATCCATCTCGACAGCAAATTGTTGATGTGAGCCTGTTGCGCTGATCCGTTCGCGCTTCCCCCCGGTTCTCTATTGGATCGCTGAATCCTCTCCCTATCCGTTAGTTCGTTCTTATCTAATACATGTCTGTCTAGTACGTGTCTGTCTAGCCGGTGTTCGTCTCGTGCTCTTGTTCTCGAGGTGGTGTCTGCGGAACAAGGCACCGCTGATATCCTCCGGCCAAACCGCTCTTTATATGATAATAATTCACATTTGCTAGCGTTTTTGATTTTTATTTGCAAGAATCCCCGCCTGTTCGACCGGATCGATTCCGGCGTGCTGCTATTAAAAAAATGACGTTAGCGAGGCGGGGCATGCGCAAGGCAAATGAAGTGGGGGTCCTGATAGGGGTAGGTCTGGCCATGCAAGGGGGGCTGGCTCAGGCGCAGGAAAGTAGCGTCGCCGAGCCGATGGTCATCACTGCCACGAGAACGGGAGCGGAACCACAAGGGACGCCCCAGGTGGTTCGCGTCATCACGCGGGAAGAGCTCGACCAGCAGCGGCATATCACGTCTGATTCTTCCGAGATACTGAGCAACCTGTTGCCCAGCTATTCACCGTCACGACAGAAAATGAGCGGTAGCGGCGAAACTCTGCGCGGCCGGGCACCGCTGGTCATGATCGACGGTATTCCTCAATCCAACCCGCTGCGCCCGACGGGGCGTGAACTACACACCATCGACTTTTCGATGATCGACCATATCGAGGTGATCAAAGGGGCCAACGCCACCAATGGCCTTGGCGCAGCCGGTGGCGTCATCAACCTGATTACCAAACGGCCTGATCCAGGATCATTCAATCAGCATGTCGATGCCCAGATCACTACGCCGACATCCGAGCTGGACGACGAGACGCTTAGCTATCGCGCCAATTACGGCGTTAGTGGAAATCAGGGCCAGGTCGACTATCTCTTTTCGCTGAGCTACGAGGACCAGGGATTGTTCCTCGATGGCGATGACGATCCCGTGGGGGTCGACAATACCCAAGGCGATCTAATGGATTCCCGGGCGTACGACGTTTTCGGCAAGGTCACCTACTGGCTGGACGACGATCGGCGGCTGCAGTTCAGCCTCAATCACTACCGGCTGAAAGGGCAGGACCATTATGCCGATGTGCTGGGTGACCGCGCCGCAGGCGTTCCTACTCGTTCTGAGCGACGCGATCCTGAGGGGGCCGCACCCTACAATGAGGTCTGGACGACCGGGGTCACCTGGGATGACTACGATCTTGCCGGTATGCACCTCAATGTCCTCGGGTTCTACCAGGATTACGAGTCGTTGTTCGGCGCTACCAATTCAGGGACTTTTCAGGATCCCGAGATCGCACCCGACGGCGAACTCTACGATCAGACAATGGCGGAGACCCGAAAGTACGGCGTCAAGACGTCACTGACCAAGGATGGTCTATGGAATGACCGCCTCAAGCTGACCTTCGGCTTCGATGTCATGCGTGACGACACCGAGCAGTATCTGTGGCGCACCAACCGCACTTACGTGCCGAAGGTCGAATATCTCGACCTTTCACCTTACCTGCAGGTGGATTTTACGCCCGTCGAGTCGCTGACATTCTCGGCCGGGGCACGCTACGAGTATGCCAAGCTCGATATCGATGGCTACCAGACGGTGGCCGCCAACAATGGCGTCGACGTGGAGGGAGGCTCTCCCGATTTCAACGAGACGCTCTACAATGCCGGGCTGGTCTGGCGGCCGGTGACCAACTGGAGCCTGTTCGCCAATTATTCCGAAGGGTTCTCGATTCCGGATGTGGGGCGCGTACTGAGAGGCATCGATGAATCGGGCCAATCCGTCGATAACTTTGAAAATCTTCGCCCCATCGTGACCGACAATATCGAGACCGGCGTACGCTATGAAAATGGTCGTCTGAATGCCGAGCTGAGCTACTACGTATCGTCTTCCGATTTCGGTACGCGCCTGACCACCCGCGACGATGCGTTCGTCATGCAGCGTGAAGAAACCGAGATCGAGGGTATCGAGGCGTCGGCCAGCTACGACTTCACCGAACGCCACGCCGGACGCCTTGCCTACTCGCACATGCGGGGACGTTACGACAGCGACAACAACGGTACGCTGGATGCCAGGCTCAATGGCCTCAACGTCGCCCCGGACCGCCTTGTCGCGAGCTGGAGCGCGCAATGGTCGCCGAGCTGGTCGTCTTTCGTGCAGGTCAATCATGCCTTCGACAAGGGTTTCGACGACAGTGCGAACGGCTGGGAGACCGACTTCGAGGGATATACGCTGGTTGATGCGGCCGTCGGCTATCAGTTGCCGATAGGTGAACTTAGCGTGGCCGTGGCCAATCTCTTCGACAAACAGTACATCACCTATTATTCCCAAAGCGCGCTGGATAGCCCGAACGCCACGTACATGAACGAGCGATACTTCGCCGGGCGTGGGCGGACGTTGACGCTCGGCTACAGCCTGGATTTCTGAGGCGTGCAGCGACTGACTACGAGGCGCACTGCCGCCGATCCTCATGGCCTGTCACGGCGCACGATGGCGGGTTTGTTGCTGTCGCTGAGTCTGCTGCCCGCGTTGGGCTGGGCCGATACGCGGCGGCAGGTCAATTCGCCAGGGAGAGTCGTCACCCTCTTCCAGGGCGCTACCGATACGGCGGTCGCGCTCGGCGTCGTGCCAATCGGTTGTGTGGAGTCATGGCAGGACAAGCCGATCTATCCCTATCTGCGGAGCGCGCTTGCCGACGTCACGCTGGTGGGACTGGAAACGCAACCAGACCTCGAGACGATCGCCTTGCTCAAGCCGGACCTGATCGTCGCGTCGCGGTTTCGTCACCAGCGTATTCAGCCACTGCTGTCTGCGCTCGCGCCGGTGCTGATGCTCGACGATATCTATCGCTATCGACAAACCCTGGACGTCATGGCCGGCGCCTTGGGGCGCGAGGCTCACGCGGCCCGACTGCATTGGGCGCTGACTGCACGCACGAGCGCACTTCGCCTGCGTCTGCGCCGACAGTTCGGTAACCGGTGGCCGCTGACGGTGTCGCTGGTAGACGTCCGTGCCGACGAGATTCGTAGCTACCTGGCGCCGAGTTTCGGCGGTTCCGTGCTGGCGTCGCTCGGCTTCGTCTGGAATCGACAATCCCGTGAAGCGAATGGGGCCATGCTGCAACTGGGTGGCGTCGAGAGCGTGCCGGTGATCGACGCGGACGTGCTATTCGTACTGCGCCAACGCAGTCAGGTGGCACGAGATCATTATCGGCGATTGCGCACGCACCCCTTATGGCAGCAGCTGACGGCAGTGCGTCATGGAGCGGTGCGAACCGTGGACCCGGTGGCTTGGAGCCTCTCCGGTGGCATGCTCGGCGTTTTCGATATGCTCGAAGCGATCGATACCTGGCTGGACGAGGTTGCTGAGCCGAGATGACACCCTATCGATTCTGGCCGGTACTTGTCTGGTTGTTCGGACTGCTGGTCGCGTTCGGGATCAGCCTGATGGCGGGCCCTCAATGGTCTGGCCCGCTTACGGTCTGGCATGCGCTCTGGTCGTCGTCACCGGGTGACATCAATGAGTTGCTGATTCGGACCACGCGTCTGCCACGAGCGCTGACGGCAATGGCTGTCGGCGCCAGCCTGGGTGTGGCAGGGGGCATCATGCAGACTCTGACGCGCAATTCGCTGGCATCTCCAGGCTTGCTGGGCATCAACGCGGGCGGATTGTTCGTGGTGGTGTCGCTGACGACGCTAGCCGGCAGCTTGCCGGGCTGGGTCGGCAGCTTCGGCGCCATCGGTGGTGCGGCTGTCGCGGCAGCTGTCGTGTGGGGGATTGCCATGCGTCGGCGGGATGAGGCTGGTCCCCTGCGTTTGATCCTGGCCGGGGCAGCGCTAACGGCACTGTTTAATGCGTTCAGCCAGGCGCTGTTGGTGATCGATCAGCAAGGGCTCGACTCTGTGCTTTTCTGGCTTGCGGGGTCGGTAAGCGCCAGACCGCTGGCGCAGACCTGGCCATTGATGCTGCTGATCGTGGCCGCGGTACTGGGGTGCGGGCCTTGTCTGCGGCAATGGAACGTACTCGCAGCGGGCGAGGCGGTGGCGGTGGGTGCCGGTGTCGCGATCAGACGGCTGCAGGGGGTGTCGATCCTGTTGGTCGTGTCGCTGGCAGGGGCCGCGGTCGCGATGGCGGGCAATATCGCTTTCGTGGGGCTGATCGTGCCCCATCTGGCCCGTCGCCTGGCAGGCGCCGACCACCGACGCTGGTTGCCGATGGCCGGGCTGATCGGTGCGACACTGCTGATCCTGGCCGATGTGGCTGCGCGAACATTGATCGCCCCTCGGGAAGTGCCTATCGGCGTCATGACGGCGCTGATCGGCGTGCCGTTCTTCATAGGATTGATTCGGCGAGAAGGAAGTCGCGGTGGGTGAATGGCGAGCGATACGGTTGATCGGGTGGTCTCGGGCCATCGTCTGGCGCTCCTGGTGGTGGGTGATCCTCGCTTGGATGGTCGCGGCTCTCGTCCTGATGATCTGTCTCGGCTGGGGAAGCGTGCCGTTGTCGCCCGGCAAGCTGACAGCGGCGCTGATTGCCCCGACGAGTGATCTCGGCCTGATCGTGTGGCAGCTCCGGTTGCCCCGGACGCTGCTGGGAGCCTTGGTAGGAGGGGCTTTGGCACTCTCCGGCTGGCTGTTGCAGCAGATCATGCGCAATGCTCTGGCGTCGCCCGATACGCTGGGGGTGACCAGTGGCGCCAGTGCCGCGGCGGTGAGTTATTTTGCGTTCCTGGCCGCAGATTTCGGCACCGGGGGCGTGCCCCTGGCTGCTGCCTCAGGCGCCATCGTCGCGGTGGCTATCGTCTACTTGATGGCCTGGCAGCAGGGGGCGACGCCGGTGCGGCTGATATTGACCGGAATCGGGCTGTCGGTTCTGATGGCGGCTATCACCACTTTTGTTCTCGCCTCCAGTCCGCTCTCGACGACACTATCGGCCTATGTCTGGCTGACCGGTAGTGTCTATGGTGGCAACTGGTCCGATGTCTCGCGGATGGCGCTCTGCTGTTTCCTCGGCGGCATCGCCATCGTACCGCTGCTACGTTTCGCGTTGTTGGCACCGTTGGATGACGCGCTTGCCACCGGCATTGGCGTGCGTGTCCAGTTAACGAGAGCGTTGTTGACGCTGTTGGCCGCGGGGCTTGCCGGTATCGCGGTGGCGTGGGGAGGCGCCATGGCATTTGTCGGCCTCGTGGCACCGCACCTGGCGCGGCGTCTGATTCGCGATCCGGGGGCTGCTCAGCCGGTCATGGCGGTTCTGGTTGGCGCCATCATGGTCATGATGGCAGACCTGGCCGGTCGAACCCTGTTCTCGCCGCTGGATCTGCCGGCGGGTATCTTCGTGGCGGCGGTGGGTGCGCCTTTCTTTCTGACTCTTCTTATCCGACAGGCGAGCTAGCGCATGGCGAGAATTTCCGCTGATCGACTGACGCTGGGATATCAGCGCCAGATCATCCTCCGCGAGCTGTCGCTCTCGTTGCCTGAGGGAAAAATGTCAGTACTGGTGGGCAGCAATGGGTGTGGCAAGAGCACGCTCCTGAAAGCGATGGCTCGGCTGTTGGCACCTTGGCAGGGACGTGTCCTCCTGGATGGCAAGGACATCGACCGGCAACCCACCCGGCACGTGGCCAGGACGCTGTCGTTGCTACCGCAGCACCCGGTGGCGCCGGAGGGGATCAGCGTGCGGGGGCTCGTTCGCCTGGGCCGGCATCCGCATCAAAGTTGGCTTTCCCAGTGGTCCGAGAGAGACGAGGCGGTGGTCGAGCACGCGCTAGCGCTTACCGACCTGACCGACATGGCCGAGCGCCGTGTCGAAACGCTGTCCGGGGGGCAACGCCAACGCGCGTGGATCGCCATGGCCGTGGCGCAGGATACGCCGTTGATGCTGCTCGACGAGCCCACGTCGTTTCTCGATATGGCGCATCAGATGGAGGTACTGGACCTGCTCAAGCGACTCAACGTGGAGTCCGGCAGGACCATCATCATGGTTCTGCATGACCTCAACCTGGCCTGTCGCTACGCGGACCACATCGTGGCCGTTCGAAACGGCAGCCTGCATGCGCAGGGGACGCCACACGAGGTGATTACCCGCGAGCAGGTCAAGGCTGTCTTTCAGCTCGAGTGTCGAGTGATCGAGGACCCCTTTTTTCAGGTGCCGCTCTGTATCCCCTTTGGCCGGGAGGCGCCGGAATAATGCCGGGCACGCGAACCGTCTCGACTGGCTTTCCGGCGACACACTGGCGCTACCTGAGCCAGAATCTGAGATTGAAGTCCGCCGAGGCTGCTGATCCCGCGGCTCTGACGGTGGCCGAGTTCCTGAAGGCTTCGCGCTGTCGCGAACTGCTGGACGAGCTCGGTCCGACCATTGGCGCCAGCGACCGTCGCACCACCGCTTCGCTGCTGTCGAAGCGGCTGGCTTTTTTGCTGACCGGTGCTCCGCTGTACGCGCTGTCGGTCTGTGACCGAAGGCTTGATGTCTCGCCGGTGAACTGCCTGATCGAATTCACTCACGACGGCGAATCGTGGCGTTCGTCGCTGCCGCTTCATTCCTTGGCCGGCACGCCTATGTCGCCATCGGTGCGTAGAGAGGCGCGACGCGAGTCGATCCGCCAGCTGTTTGCCGAGTTGATCTCGCCGCTCTGGGGCGTTCTGCAGTCGGAAGGCGGTGTCGCCCCCAGAATTCTGTGGGAAAACCTCGCCGTGCGCGTCTACTCGCTCTACGAGCGACGCCTGTCAGCGCTTGACGATCCAGGGGTGATACGCCAATGCGATGAAGACTTCCGTTGGCTGCTTGCGGCCGAGCCCGACCTGTTTGGTCTCGATTTCAATCCGTTGGGGCGTTTTCTGTTCGATCGGACGGCCCTGCCAGACGGTAGCAGCATCCGTTATCGGCGGACGTGTTGTCTTTACTACAAGACGAAATATCCCGGACGATATTGCGAGACATGCCCTCTATTGAAACATCGCGGACCACGGGAGTGAGCGCGGTCAGGTCGTGAGGTGTTTGTCCGTGTCCGATTGCGTGAGGCATCGGCCGAGTCCAGGTTTTCCACTACCCCGGTTGCCATGGCGCCAAGGATGCCGCCGGGGCGTTATCGAGGTCCATCTTCGCCCCGTCGAGCCGCGAGAGGCAGGGGCCGCCGATTGCTTGAATCGGCGGCCTGAGCAACATCAAGGTTGTGTGCAGCGGAAGTTCTCCGCGCGGGTTTCATCGCCGCCGGTGTATTCGGCATAGGCAGGATAGGTGCAGATCGGCATCTCGTGCCCCGGCATCGAAGGCGCCGAGGCGGGCATGCTTTCGGGGGCGTCGCCACTGTTCTGCCAATTTTCGAGCAGGGTCAGCGGGTCGAAATCGCACCGGATACCGTATCCCGGTATAGCCGACCGATGGTCGGCTTGAGGAGTTCGGTGTGCCGTTCAGCTGGCGCTGCCCAACCGCTTGATCAGCAATTCTGCAGCCGGTGCCGAAGAAGCCGGGTTTTGGCCGGTAATCAGCAGACCATCCTCCACCACGTAGGGCCCCCAGTCCGCGCCGCTTGTGAACTCGCCACCCTTGGCTTTAAGTTCGTCTTCGACTAGGAACGGCACCACGTCGGTCAGTTGCACGGCGTCTTCTTCGGTGTTGGTGAAACCGGTGACCTGCTTGCCTTCCACCAGCGGATGGCCTTCGGGCGTCTTCGCATGGCGCAGAACTCCCGGTGCATGGCATACCAGTGCGATCGGCTTGCCGGCGGCCTGGAAGGCTTCGATCAGAGCGATCGAGTCGCGGTCCTCAGCCAGATCCCACATCGGGCCATGGCCACCGGGGTAGAACACCGTGTCGAAATTGGCCTGGTCCACGCTGTCCAGACGCACAGTGGATGCCAGTTGCGCCTGGGCCTGCGGATCGGCTTCAAAACGACGGGTGTCGTCGGTCTGGAAGCCCGGCTCGTTGCTCTTGGGATCGAGCGGCGGCTGCCCCCCTTTGGGAGAAGCCAGCACGATTTCGGTGCCAGCATCCTTGAACACGTAATAGGGCGCAGCCAGCTCTTCCAGCCAGAAGCCGGTCTTGTGGCCGGTGTTGCCAAGTTGATCGTGCGAAGTCAGAACGATGAGAACCTTCATGTTTACGTCTCCGTATTGCGATTAGACCGGTCGTCTATAATTTGACCGTAGAATTCGCACGCCCAGCGGGCGTGCGGGAATGCCTCTGCCGTCACGACGACAGGTGTAGCGTCTGGTACGTGCGCTTTAGGGCTGTCTCGAATGGGCCGACATCGCGCACGATCTTCACCATCACGCTGGCTCCCAGCCACAATTGGTACAGGCTTTCTGCGGCATCACGGGGCGTGCCGTCGATCGACAGCGAACCTTCCTTTGAGCCGGCCTCGATTGCGCGTGATAGCTTCTCGATGATCGCTGCCGTGCCGCGTTTGAGCGCCAGGCGCATGGCCTCAGACAAATCGGCCACCTCGGCTCCGAGCTTCACCGCCAAGCACTTGCCTTGGCAGTCTTGGAACGACTGGTTGTCCTGCCAAGACTGCCAGTAGCGCATCAGGCGCTGGGCCATATCCATACCCGGTGTACGCAGAATGGTGTCGATGTCGGCCAGATACTCCACAAAGTACTGATCCAGTAGCGCTTCGCCGAAGGCGTCCTTGGAACCGAAATAATGGTAGAACGATCCCTTCGGCACACCAGCGGCGGCTAGGACCTCGTTGATGCCCACTGCTGAGAAGCCCTTGCCGGCAACGATTCGCTGGCCTTCGGCAAGAATGCTCTCTCGAACATCTGTGGTTTTAGGAGGGTGTGAAGTATTCATTCATCTTATGATAGACACCAATAGACCGGTCGTCTAGTCCCTCCTGCGCAATGGTTTCTATCGTCTCCCGGGCCACCGCTTTTCTCCGTGGGCGACAGAACAGGCGCCAATACCCGCGTCGAATGGAACAGTGCGATGGGAGAGAGCATGCCTAACATCAGGGCTGGCGAGTTGCGATAGGGCAAGTACGATGCCATGCACCGAGCGCGCCTAGACCATCGACTGTCGGAGCCGGAAGAGCGCGAAGGTGAAAAAGACGCTGCCGATCGTGCCCAGCGCCAGCAGTTGTGGCCAGACAACGGATAGCCCCGCGCCGCGAAACAGCAGCAGCTGCCCGAACTCGACGAAGTGCGTGGTCGGTGCCAGCAGCATGATCTGCTGGATCGCTTCGGGCATGCTCTCGCGGGGCGTCATGCCGCCGGAGAGGACCTGCAGCGGAATCAGCGTGAGGATGATCAGTAGCCCGAGCTGGGGCATGGAACGCGCGACGGTGCCGAAGAAGATGCCCATCGACGTCGTCGCGAACAGGTGAAGTGCGGCACCAGCCACGAACAGGCTCAACGAGCCACGAATGGGAATGGCCATCCATCCACCGACGATAAACTCCAGCGACAGCACGGCCGCGATCAGCACCACGAGGCCCATCGACCAGACCTTCGCTGCCATGATCTGGAACGGTGTCACCGGCATCACCAGCAGGTGTTCGATCGTGCCGTGTTCGCGCTCGCGGATCAGCGCGGCGCCGGTGAGGATAATCGACAGCATCGTGATCTGGTTGATGATGGCATTGATGGCGCCGAACCAGGACTGAGTCAGATTGGGGTTATAGCGCGCGCGGATGACGGCGCGGGCCGCCTCGGGCTCCCTTCCACCTGTGGTGTCGAGAAAGCGCGAGACCTCCGTTGTCAGAATCTGCTGGATGTAGCCGGCACCGCTAAAGGCCTGGCTGACCTGAGTGGCATCGACGTTGAGCTGAATCGCGGTCGCGCTGCCGCGCAGCAGATCGCGCTGGAATGTCGGCGGGATATCCAGGGTGAAGGTGTAGCGACCACGATCCATGCCGCTGTCCATTTCTGCCCGGTCGGCCGGGACCGGTGGCAGAAAGTAGGGCGGTTGAAAGGCGTCCAGAATCTGTCGCGACAGGGGCGACTGATCCTCGTCGACGACGGCCATGGTGGCCCGATGCGGAATCTCCGGCATGCTGTTGGCACTCGAATAGACACTAAGACTGAACGCATAGGCGATCAGCACGAGCAGGGCGGTATCGCGCTTGAGCGCGCGCAGCTCCTTGATGCCCAGATGGAAGATGTTGGCGAGCGTGTGCATGTCACGCCTCCTGTTTCTTCAGGCCGGGAAAGCTGAACAGTGCAAGCAGCGGGATCGCGACCAGCAGGGCAACATAGTCGGGCCAGAGATCGACGATACCCAGGGCCTTGGAGAAGATACCGCGGCTGATGGTGAGGAAATGGGCGGTCGGATAGAGCTGGCCGAAAAGCGCGGCGCCGCCTTCCATGGCCGAGACGGGATAGTTCATGCCGGAGAACTGGATGGCAGGAATGAGCGTGACGATCGCCGTGCCGAAGATCGCCGCGATCTGGCTGCGAAACAGCGCCGAGATCAGAAAGCCCAGACCGGTGGCACAGAGGATATAGAGCAGTGCCGCCAACGTCAGCGCCGCGAGGCTGCCTTTCAGCGGTACCTCGAAAACGAATACCGACAGTGCCACCAACAGCAGGAAGTTGCCGAGTCCCAGGGCGATATAAGGCAACTGCTTGCCGATCAGGAATTCCAGCCGCGACACAGGCGTGACATGAAAGTTGGTAATCGATCCCAGCTCCTTCTCTCGCACCACGCCGAGGGCAGTCAGCATGGCCGGGATCATCATCAGCAGTAGCGGGATGATGGCCGGCACCATGGCGGGCAGGCTCTGCACGTCCGGGTTGTAGCGATAGCGCAGAGCAACGTCGAAGACGGCTGGCGACGTTGAAGTCATGCGATCCCGTTGCTCCAGGTAGGTGTCGTGAATGCCCTGCACGTAGCCTTGGATCGTCTGGGCTCGGCTTGGCATGGCACCATCGATCCAGAAAGCGACTTCTGGCGTGTCGCCGCGCTTCAGGTCGCGCCCGAAGTTCGGTGGTATCTCCACCGCGAGGCTGATATCGCCGCGCTGCAATCGGCGTTCGAGGTCATCGTAGTCGCTCAGCGCCGGCTGTTCGTCGAAGTATCGCGAGCCCGTCAGGTTGAGCGTGTAGGCCTCGCTGGTCGTCGTTTGATCGCGGTCGAGCACCGCGTAGCGAAGGTTCTCGACATCCATGGTGATGCCGTAACCCATGATGAACATCAGCAGCAGCGTGCCGACTAGTGCCATGGCGCCGCGCACCGGATCACGCTGAAGTTCCTTGCTCTCGCGTCCGGCGTAGCCGAACAGTCGGCGCAGGCTGAAGCGTACCGGACGCGGGAGATCGGCTCCGTTCGTGGCAGGCTGTGCATCGATTGAGGACAACAGGCTGGCCGACACCGCAGCGGTGCGCTCGCCGGATGACGCCGAATCTGGCGGCAAGGCGTCGCGCAGATAGGCAATGAACGCTTCCTCCAGCGAGTCGCAGCCGCGTTTGGCCTGGAGCGCTGCTGGCGTATCGCTGTCGAGTACCCGACCGGAGTGCATCAGCGAGATGCGATCGCAGCGAAGGGCTTCATTCATGAAATGGGTCGAGATGAAGATCGTGACGCTCTGTGACCTCGAGAGCTCGATCAGCAGTTGCCAGAAATAATCTCGGGCAATCGGATCGACCCCCGAGGTCGGCTCGTCGAGAATCAGGATCTCCGGTTCGTGCAGTACGGCGACGGCCAGCGACAGGCGCTGGCGGATACCCAAGGGTAGATCGCCGGGCAGTCGGTCAGCGACGTGATGGAGATCGAACTGGTCGAGCAGCGCGTGACAGCGCGGGTGTCGACGCGCGGCGGGGATCTCGAAGAGTCGTGCGTGGAGTTCGAGGTTCTGGCGTACGCTTAGCTCGCCGTAAAGCGAGAACGCCTGCGACATGTAGCCGACCCGACGTCGCGTTGCGATGTCGCCGGGATCCACCGGCTGGCCGAATAGCCTGGCTTCGCCGGCATCGAAGGGCAACAGACCGGTCAGCATCTTCATGGTGGTCGACTTGCCGCAGCCGTTGGAACCGAGAAAGCCGAAGATCTCGCCGCGCTCGATGCGGAAATCGACCTGGTCGACCGCGGTGAAATCGCCGAACCGCTTGGTCAGGCCGTGCGCTTCGATGGCGGTATCGGAGGTGCCGAGTCGCGGCGGTATCTTGACCGACTCGTGACCGCGCCGTTTGGCTGCCGGCAGCAGGGCGATGAACGCCGACTCCAGTGAATCGCTGTGCGTGCGGGCCAGCAGCGCGGAAGGTTCGCCCTGATCGAGGCATTGTCCGTCATCCATGGCTACCAGCCAGTCGAAGCGCTCGGCTTCGTCCATGTAGGCGGTGGCGACGACTACGGTCATGCCCGGGCGGGCGCCGCGAATCCGTTCGATCAGCTCCCAGAACTGGCGGCGCGAGAGCGGGTCTACCCCGGTGGTGGGTTCGTCCAGGATCAGCAGGTCGGGATCGTGAATCAGTGCACAGCAGAGCCCCAGCTTCTGTTTCATGCCGCCAGAGAGCTTGCCGGCCGGGCGCTCGACGAAGGGTGCCAGTCCGGTGCTCTGCGTTAGCTCGTGGATGCGGCGGTCGCGCTCTTGCCGGCTCTGGCCGAACAGCCGTCCGAAGAAGTCGAGATTCTCCCGAACGCTGAGTGTGGCGTAGAGATTCTTGCCCAGGCCCTGGGGCATATACGCGATGCGAGGGCAGATACGCCGGCGATGGGCAGTCTTGGCCATGTCCCCGCCAAGCACCTCGACCGTGCCCTCCTGTAGCCGACGGGCGCCGGCGATCAGGGCCAGCAGGCTGGATTTGCCGACGCCATCGGGACCGATCAAGCCGATCATGCGCCGTGCGGGTAGCGTCAGCGTGACGTTGTCGAGGGCCACCTGACGCCCATAGCGCAGCGAGACGCCAGCCAGCCGCGCGACACAGTCGTCGCGACTATCGTTACTCAGGGCGTTGCTCAGGGCATTGCTGAAGACGTCGATCATGGCGTCGCGTCGATGCGCACGTTTACCCGAAGCGATTCGGGCCACTCGGCCTGCGGGTCCAGCTTGACGTAAGCCATGCCCGGCAGGCCGGTCTTCACTTGCTGAATATGCTGGTGCAGCAGATCGGCGTCCAGGCGGCCGCGCACCCGAAACATCAGTTTCTCGCGCTCATTGCGGGTCTCCACGGTCTTGGGCGTAAACTGCGCGACGCTGGAGACGAAGCTGACCCGAGCGGGCAGCACGTAGTCGGGAGCGGCATCCAAGATCAGATGAACCTCATCACCGAGGACGACCCGGCCGGCCTGTTCCGTCGGCAGGAAGAAGGTCATGTAGACATCGGTGAGATCGACCAGGTTGAGAACCTTGCCGCCCGCTCCCACCACCTCGCCGGGTTCCACGATGCGATACTGGACACGGGCAAGACGGTCGGCACGGAGGGTGCTGTCGTCGATGTCCGACTGCACCCGCTCGACGCTGGCCTGAGCGGCTTCAATCGCCGATTCGGCCTCGATTACCTGCGAACGGGCGGCGCCGACGCTGGCCTCGGCGGCCGAAACCTGCGCCTCGGCGGCGGCCAGCGCGGCGCGTGCACTGAGCATGCTGGCGCGATCATCGTCGACCTGCTGGCGGGAGATCACGTTGCGCTGCAGCAGACTGCTGGAGCGTTCGTAGCGTCGTCTTGCCGCGTCCTGTTCGGCGTCGCGCTGGCCGACGGTAGCCACGGCCGCCGCGCGCTGGCTGTCGGCTTGCGCCACCCCGGCTCTGGCCGTCTGTAGTGCGTGACGGGCGCGCTGTCGCTCCGCTTCGGCCTGACGCCGCTCCGCCGTCAGCGAATCCACGTTCATGCGCGCGACGATCTGTTCGGGTTCGACGAAATCCCCCTCGCTGACGAGGATGCTGTCGACTCGGCCGGCCAGCTTGGTGGCAATGTCGATCTCGGTCGCCTCGATGCGGCCGTTGCCGGCGGCTATCGATTCGCCGTAACCCGCGGGCGTGAGCCAGCGCCAGGCCAACCCGGCCAAGGCAGCCAGCAAGACTAACCCGAGTAGAGCCAGCAGCTTCCACCTGCGCGGCGACAGCGTCATAAACGAACTCCTGAGGTCAGGTCGGGGAGTTGGCGAGCGGTCACGTCGTCTCGTCGCTGCGAGATGGTGCCGGGCGCACCATCGGTGTCGACCTCTTTGCCCTGCGTAATCATGAGGTTTTTCCTGTTTCGCAACATGGCGTTTTATTGGACGATGGCAGACCGAAGAGGTGAATGCCCGGAGAACAACGACAACGCTTTTGGTAGATCATTAATACCGCTGGCCGTTACTGAAACTCGACTAATGATTAGCTTTGCAGATTTCTTTTATCTCATGCGCGTTAATTATTATTAGATTGCTGTCTATTTTTCAGAGTTGGCTCAGTTTTTAAAGACTTTTCAATCATTTAAATTGTTGTTATTGGCGGTTTTCCAAGCGCGGCCGATTGTCACTCCCCGGCGCTTCGAGAATGAATCGTAGGTGATTAAAGGATGGCGCGACACCTGCGACATTGATGCGCTTGAATCGGTCGGGTTGTTGCGCCAATCATGTTTTCGGGCGCCTCTTGCCCGTAGTGGATTTCCTGGCAGTTGAAAGCTCATTGCTGGAGGAGAGAAACGTGTCGGATTCAATGAAAGCGGCGGTCGTTCGTGCATTCGGTCAACCGCTCGAGATCGAGGAGTTGCCGGTACCACAGCCGGGTCCCGGGGAAGTGCTGGTCAAGATCAAGGCCAGTGGTGTCTGTCATACCGATCTGCACGCGGCGCACGGCGACTGGCCGGTCAAACCGACGCCTCCCTTCGTACCGGGCCACGAGGGCGCCGGCGTGGTGGTGGCGCTAGGGGAGGGGGTGACGCACCTCAAGGTCGGCGACGCGGTGGGTATTGCCTGGCTGCACGATGCCTGCGGTCACTGCGAGTTCTGCCTGACTGGCTGGGAAACTCTGTGCGAAAGCCAGAACATGAGCGGCTACACCGTCAACGGCAGCTTTGCCGAGTACGCGATCGGTCATGCGGATTACGTGGCCAAACTACCGGACGACGTTGATTTTGCTGCCGTGGCACCGATTCTCTGTGCAGGTATTACGACCTACAAGGGCTTGAAGGAGACCGATACGCGGCCGGGGGAGTGGGTCGCGATCTCCGGTATCGGCGGCCTGGGGCATGTGGCGGTGCAGTATGCCAAGGCGATGGGGCTACACGTGGTGGCACTGGATGTCGCGCCGGAGAAACTCGAGCTGGCCCGCCAGCTAGGGGCGGATGTGGCGGTCAATGCCAAGGATGAAGATGCCGTCGATCAGGTAATTGCCGCGACCGGTGGTGGCGCCCACGGCGTGTTGGTGACGGCGGTGTCGGTACCGGCCTTCAACCAGGCGCTGAGTTTCGTGCGCCGCAAGGGTACGATCAGTCTCAATGGGCTGCCGCCCGGCGGTTTCGAGACTCCCATTTTCGATGTCGTCCTCAAGCGCATCACCCTGCGCGGCTCTATCGTGGGGACCCGCAACGACATGGCGGAAGCCTTGCGGTTTGCTGCCGAAGGCAAGGTCAAGACCCATATTCACAAGGCCCGGCTGGAGGATATCAACCAGATATTCAGCGATCTCGAGCAAGGCAAGGTCGACGGGCGCATGGTCATGGTCATGGAGTAAATCCGGGAGGTAGACTCTCCGAGGCGTCGACGCCTCGGAGGATTAGGCCGTGCCGGTTGACGGGGCACGGCCTGATGCCGGTTCATCACCTGACGTGAGAACGCGCTCGATCGCCTCTCGATACAAGCGGTAGTTGTCGCTCTCGAACTCGGCGTAGTTGAGGTTGCGAAATAGGTCGGTCAACCGCGTGAAAGTCTCGCGAATCCGGGCCTTGTCCTCGAAGATGATCGGAGCATCGAGCACGCGCAGCAGCAGCTCGACCGAGGCTTTCTGGCGGGGCAGCGGCGTGGAAACATCCACTTTGTCGAAGGCGTCCTGCTGCAGATAGACCATGTCGATCAGCAGCGCCTGTTGCTGAGTCAGGTAGTCGCCGTCGCCAATGCCTTCCTCGCCCGTGACCTGCATCATGCGTTGAATCTCGTCGCCTGCCCGCAGCAGAGTCACGAGCCGCTCGATGCTGGCTCGCCACGGTTCGCCCATGGTGTCTCGAAACCAGGCGGCGAGCTGGTCCCCGTAGCGTGACCAGGAGATCAAGGGATCCACTGCGGGATAGAAGCGCTTATAGGCACGGTCGTAGCTCAGCCCGAGAAAGGTCTTGACGGTACCCAGGGTGCCTTGGGTTACCGGTTCCTCGAAGTTCCCCCCCGCCGGCGAGACCGTACCGATCAGCGTGAGACTGCCGACCTCCTCTCGTGTGGTCGCCAGCACGCCGGCACGCTCATAGAGCTTGTGGATCGAGGATTCCAGATAGGCCGGGAAGGCCTCTTCGCCGGGGATCTCCTCCAGGCGGCCGGAGGTTTCGCGCATTGCCTGGGCCCAACGCGAGGTCGAGTCGGCGATCAGTAGCACGTCGTAGCCCATCTGCCGGTAGTACTCGCCCAGCGTCGTACCCGTGTGGATCGAGGCCTCGCGGGCCGCGACCGGCATGGATGAGGTGTTGCAGACAATGACGGTGCGATCCATCAGCGTGCCGCCCGTATGCGGATCGGCCAGCTGGGGGAATTCGCTGATTGTCTCGACGACTTCCCCGGCGCGTTCACCACAGGCGACGATAATCACGATATCAACGTCCGAGTAGCGCGAGATCAGGTTTTGCAGGACGGTCTTGCCGGCGCCGAACGGACCGGGGATGCAGGCAGTTCCCCCCTTGGCGATCGGAAAGAAGGTGTCGATCAGGCGAATCGTCGTCGTCAGCGGCGTTTCAGGATAGCGGCGCTCGGCTCGGCCCCTTTGGATGAGTGTCTGACTCAGGGGATGGCGAACCGGCCAGCGCTGGGTCATGGTGACGGGATATTCGTGGCCTGTCTCATCGATCAAACGTGCGATCACCGTATCGATAGTGAAGGTGCCGGCCTGAATCCAGGTGACGGTGACAGGGCCCCGCAGTGCGAAGGGCACAAAGATACGGTGACGAAAGCGTCCCTCCTGTACCGTTCCCAGCACATCACCGGCTTCGAGCCGATCCCCGCTGCGCACGCCTGCCTCGAACGGCCACTCCCGACGGCTATCCAGCGCGCGCGCTTGCGTGCCCCGCTGCAGGAATGTGCCACCCTGGGCCAGCAGCCGCGGCAGTGGATTCTGCAGACCGTCGTAGATCTGGCCGAGCAGACCGGGGCCGAGCTCCACCGTCAATTGTTCCCCGCTCTGGATCACGGGGTCGCCGACTCCCAGATTCCGGGTGTCCTCGTAGACCTGAGCATCGGCCTCGCTACCGCGTACGCGCAGAACCTCGGCCTTGAGTCGGATAGCGCTCGTGCCGGTATCCGCTGGCGGGCACAAATAGACCACTTCGTTCTTGATCAGGCTGCCCCGGGTCGCGTCGTCGAGCGCGATGGTCACCACGTCGTCGTTGATGGCGACGACATGGGCCGTGGCGTCGGCCGACTGGGGGGACGTTGTTGTCGGTGATGCGGCCTGGCTCATGGTGCCGTTGCCTCGTGGTCAGTGAAGGGATCTCGGGCGGGCAGGGTGTCCACCCAGCGCAGGAAGCGCTCGCGGGCGATGTCGGGGTCGCGAGGTGCCGCACGAGAGAGCAACCACCAGCGGTAGAGATAGAGCATGATCGCTTCCAGACCACAGGGATTGACGGCCCGTTCGCGATGGAAATAAGCCCAGGCGATGTCGATCAAGCCGCGCTCCATGGTGTCGGCGCGCCCGCTGGCGACCGCTTCGGCCAAGCGTTCCAGGTAGGGGTAGCGATGCGCCAGATGAAAATCGGGATGCGACCAGGCGCGTGCGAGCTGCCGGCCCACGCCCGGCAGTGCCGATAAAGCGCCGGGCGTATCGCCACCGCGCTGACGAAGCGCGAGCGCTGCGCCAAGGCCGTTCAACGTGAGCCACCACTGCAGCCAGACATGAGCCTGACACTGGGCGGGCAGCGCCGTCAGCAGGGCGTTGGCCTGCGAGATCAGCGTGTTGTCGTCCGCGAAATGCCCCAGCCGCTGCGGTACCAGCAGGCGCTCCAGCACGTCGACAAGATGCCGGTCCTCGCGTGTCAGCAGCGCCAGGCGCTGCTCCAGCTGGACTCTCGTGATCGGCAGATGCTGATAGGTGTAGGGCGGCGGCAGGTGCGGCAGAGAGCTCACCAGCATGGTGTAACGATAGGCCTTGAACGCGTCATCCGCCGGCATGACAGGCCGTGCGATGGCGGAGGCTGCGCGGCTCAACTCACCACGCCTTCGAGCAGGGCCCTGAAGCGCGGCTGCAGGTGGCGCAGCAGCAGGGCGGCGATGGCGCCGTCGGTCAGGTCGACTTCGACCTGTCCATTTTCCAGCACGAAGCGCACGCCGGCGTCATGCCTGGCATCGCCGGACAGCACGATGCCGCGCTCGAGCATCCGCTCGGCGACCTCCGCCAGCAGGCCCGGTAGCGGGCCTTCGTGTAGCGCGCTGGCATCGGTGCGTAGCGCCTCCAGACCGATCACCGTCTCCGGGAGCAGCGCCACGCCCTCGAGTGTCTCCGGCACCGGCTCGCGTCCCGCTGCCTCCAGGATCAGGCGGGCCAGCAGGTCCGGGCTGTCCAGCGTCTGCCGCACCAGCGTCTGCAGCTCTCGCGCGAACTGCTTGGCAAAGGTATCGCGCGCGGTCAGGCAGAGATCACGATAGGCCAGCTGTAGCGCCTGATGCCCGGATCGTCGTAGGGTTTCGGCGTCGGCCTCGGCCGTCGCGCGCACGGCCGCGGCTTCTTCTTCGGCCTGCCTGAGCAGCCAGTCGGCGCGCTGCTGGGCCTCCTCGACCATCTGGGTGGCCTGCTGTCGGCCGGCCTCCACGCCTTGCTCGCGCAGGCTGTCGATCAGTGCCTGAATGCCTTGGCTGTTGGATTCATTGAAGGCGCTCATGGGAACCTCAACTGGGTAACGAGCCGCTCAAGACGAGCGCGAAGACGAAGGTGAAGACCGCAAACCCTTCGACGATGGCCGCCGGCGCCAGCGACATACCGAAGATTTCCGGCTTGTGCTTGGCGGCATCGATGGCACTGGCCAGCGAGCGTCCCTGATAGATGCCGTTGAACAGAAAGGCGATGCCGGCGAGCAGCCCGATGGCGGCGATACCGCCGCCATTGGCCAGTGTGACCTCCCGGTTGAGCGTGAACATGATCACGATACCGAGGATCGCCTGAGTCGAGGGCATGGCAGCGACGCCGATGAATTTGCCGTAGCCGCTCTCGACATCCAGCATGGCGCCGGCGGCGGCCTGCCCGGCCACGGTACAGCCGATCGAACTACCAATGGTGCCAAGGGCTACCGGGGCATAGATGCCCAGCCATCCGAGCACCACAATCACTTGATCCACGTCGACGCCTCCTTGTTGGCGAATGCTTGGTAGGGGCGTCCTTCGCCACGAATGCCCCAGTGCAGAAACTCGATCAGGTTGAGTCGCAGGCCGTGGACGACGCCCCCCATGAGAGCCAGCGCAAAATTGATCAGGTGTCCCAGCAGCAGGATCACCAGAAAGGCCAGCATGCCGCCTCCCGACAGGCTATCTCGCGCCTGCAGGGCCAGCTGGTTGAAGGTGACCGCCAGCGAGGCACTGGACAGCCCGAGCGCGAACAAGCGCATATAGCTCAAGGCGTTGCCGAAGGCCTGCGTTAGTCCGGCCAGCGACGTCACGCCGCCGGTCAGATGCTGTAGTCGATGGGGCCAGGTATCGAAGGGCTTGTCGCTGGAAAACCCCATCACGAGCAGAGCACCGACGATCAAACCGTAGCTCCAGGGCATGGCGAGAAGCGGCTCGGGGAGGGGCTGTTGGGTCGCCCGCCACAGCAGAAAGCCGCAGAGGAGCATGACGACCCAGCCCAGGTATCCCAAGGCCCGCCAGCGTGGGCGGGCATACCAAGCCGCTAAGGCGTTGGCGAGCATCAGGTGAACGACACCGACGGCGATGGAGAGCGTCATCATGGCGTCGAAGTCGTCCATATCGAGCCAGTGCAGGCTGCCTAGCCAGGAACCGGGTGGCGGAGCCAGGCCGAAGTAGCTGCCGACGAGCACACCGTAGATCAGCGATGTGGCGAACATCGCCAGCGCCAGATTGCCCAGTCGTCGGCCGGTGCGGGTTCGTTTCCAGCGGGGTCGGGACAGCAGGCAGAGCGCACCTCCGGCCAGGGCATAGCCGGCGTCGGCCAGGATCACGGCGAAGAACAGCGAGAAAGAGAGAAAGAGCATCATCGACGGATCCCAGCTGCGATAGTCGGGGAGCTGGAAGAACTTGAGCGCTTCCTCGCCGCCTGCCGCCCATTCCGGGTTATCGAGCAGAATCGGCGGCTCTTCATCGGCGGCTGGGGCGCGGTGCACCAGCGCCACAGGCACGACGTCGCACAGGGCATTGAGCGACGGGAGCTGCTGCGCGGGGACCCACGCACTGAGCCGGAACAGCACCTCGTCCGTGTCGCTGGCCCGTTCCGCCAGATCGAGGGCATCGGCATCGCTGGCCCGAGCGAGCTGGCTGGCGAGGTAACGAATCCAACGGGTGAGCAGGTAGCGCTCGGCATCCAGTTTTTCCAGCTCGACCTGCAGCGCGGCTTCCTCGAGATGCATCTTGCGCAGCGAGGCGCCGCCGGTGTGGGAGCGCTCGAACGGCACTTGCTCCGGTGTCGGCTCGGTTGGGGAGACGATCACCAGATAAAGCTGACGATGGTCGTGACTGATTACGACCCAGGGGAGTGCGATCGCCGCGAGCGCTTGGCGTTGGCTCAGGGGAGCCAGATAGAACCAGAGCCGCTGTCTGCCGATATCCGCGAGATCGGGAAACTCGAACTCGCCCCAGGGTTCGAGTTCTTGACGATGTCGATGCAGCAGCGTCAACCGGTCCTGGACCTGTTCGCGGCGGCGGCGATTGGCCTGAATCTCTTGCAGCAGTTGCTGGCGGTCGGGTTGAGAGGTCGGTGGCAGCATTCGACGTCGATAGGGGCTGGCCAGCAGGTAGCCCAGCGCCTCTTGTAGTTCGACGTGCGTGCGATGCGGTTCGCCACCCGTCAAGCCGCGGGTTTCGATGTGGGCGACACCGAGCGTCTGCAGGCGTTCGAGTATCTCGCGTCGGTGCGTGTAGCTGCCGATCAGCGTCGCTCTGCGCATGGTGACGATGCTCATTGCGCACGCGCCATGGCATGTTTCTGCTTGGCCAGCTTGGCGCGGACGACCGAAGCTCTCTCCTGGTCGGCCAGGTAGAGGTCGATACGTGCGATCTGTCGTTCGACCGTGGGGATCATCACCTTGGAGAACAGGTTGACGCGCTGCGTCACCGTGCGCGTGGCCGCTTTGAGCAGCGCCAGCCGCTGCTCGAGTACCTGGATCGCGATGCGCCGTCGTAGCGTCGCCTCGGCGTGCTCGACCAGTTGCCGTACCCAGTGCGCTTCGTTGAGCAGACCGATAGGGCGGTGCTCGATCTCGACGGCATCCAGGCGTGGCAGGTTGACCCCAACCAGATTTTCCTGCGTGACCCGCACCGCCGTTATCTGCAGCGGCGCTTCAGGTAACGGTACCTCGTCAGCCAGCATCGAAAGCTCCTCGCCGATAGTCGCCTGCTGTGCGGCTTTTTCGTCACGCAGTGCCTGGAGGTGGGTCTGTGCCTGCTTTTGCAGCATGAGCAGCATGCGCTGCTTCATCTCCAGCGCCGGCAGGTAGCGCTGGTACATGGCCCGCTGTCGCTTAAGACGACTGAGCGAGCTCTTGTTCAGCGTCGGCGTCGTGGTCGGCATGGTCGGGCCAGTAGGTGTCCTTGAGGGATTGCTTGATGACCACTTCGTCGCGCTGGAAGCACTCGGCCAAAAGGGCCCAGCAGGCGTCCAGCGCGGCTTCAAGCGGCAGGCGCACGTCCAGCCGCATGAAGCGTTCGCGGAAGCGCCGCGCGAAGCGCAGCAATTCGTGGTCGAAGGGAGAGAGCTCGAAGGCCATGGCCTGTTTCTGTTCAGCCTCGATGCCCTCCGCGTAGTAGCGAATCATGGTGTTCATGATCTGGCCGTGATCCTCGCGGGTCTGCTTGCCGATGACGTGCTGCTTGAGCCGCGATAGCGAGCCGAAGGGGTCGAGCACGCCGTCATGCAGGTAGAACTGGCCTTCGGTGATATAGCCGGTATTGTCCGGTACTGGATGCGTGACGTCGTGGCCGGGCATGGTGGTCACGCTCAGAATGGTGACGGAGCCCGCTCCCCGATAGTCACACGCCTTCTCGTAGCGTCGGGCGAGCTGGGAGTAGAGATCGCCCATGTAGCCGCGATTGGAGGGAATATGCTCCATGGCGATGCCCAGCTCCTTGAGGGCGTCGGCAAACGCGGTCATGTCGGAGAGCAGCACCAGGACTCGCTTACCTTCTTCAACCGCCAGACGTTCGGCGACCGCCAGGGCAAGATCCGGAATGAGCGTCCGCTCGACCACCGGGTCGGAGGCGAGATTGACGAACATGACGCAGCGGGAGAGCACCCCGGCCTCTTCGAAGGCTTGGCGGAAAACATGAAAGTCATCGTAGATCAGGCCGATACCGCCGAAGACCACGACATCGGCGTCGGCCTGGATACCGATACGCGCCAGCAGGGCGTTATGAGGCTCGCCGGCGACCGAGAAGATAGGGATCTTCTGGCTCTCCACCAGGCAGTTGAAGACATCGATCATCGGGATGTCGGTGCGGATCATGCGCGACGCGAGAATGCGCGCCATCGGGTTGACCGTCGGACCGGCGATATCGACGCGTGGATCGTCGTCGAGCCGGGGGCCGAAATCCATCGGTTCGCCGGCACCGTTGAAGACCCGGCCATAAATGTTATGAGAGTAGATGGCCTGCATCAGACGGCCCAGGAAGCGAATCTGAGCCCGGTTTGATAGCCCCTGGGTGCCGGCGAAGACCTGAAGTGATACCCGGTCGCGGTCGATGCGAGCGACCTGGGCCAGCGAGAAGGGGCGCCCGTCCTGTTCGATCAGCGCCAGCTCGCGATTGCGCGGCAGGATGCCCAGCTTTTGCGCCGCGCGCGCATCGACTTCGACGATATCGCCCACGATCGACAGGATGCCGCGGAAAGACGTGGCACTACGGCGCATCGTGGCGATTCTCCTGACCGATCGAGACAAGCAAGTTGCCGGATACAATGCGGACGTCGTCAAATAAAACGAACACGTCGAGATCGATCGATTGAAGCGGGAAAGTCTTGTCAGCGTGCATCGATAACTCCCTGAACACGGACCGTATTTGAAACTTAGCATGCCAAGGAGTTGCCTTGTAATGTGCCGCGTCGCGAGTGCGGCATTTCACCACAAGGCCCGGCATGGTGGCGTTAGGTGGCTTTAGCATCAGAATGACTCAGGGCATTTTGGGATGCGATTATCAGTTTATAAACAAAATCAAAGTATTAAGTGATATCTTGATACTAGAGGAAGTTAAGTATACTTGTGAGTTTTATCGTTGATTGTCGATTTGTCTCGTAGCGCGCTCGTTTAAAGCGCATTGGACGACATTGTCCGGGTCGGGAAATCGCGCCAGACTGATTGCAGGCATCCGCGATTCAACCGGTGAGGTGAGGTGAGGCGATGGCAGCGCGTGACGAGACGGCGGGCGATATGCCCGACTACGAACATCTGGTCGAACTGGCGCTGGATCTGAGCTGCACCTGGCACCAGGAGACCGACTGGATCTGGCGCGCGCTCGATGCCCGGCTCTGGCACCTGACGCACAACCCCTGGGCGGTGCTGCAGACGGTGTCCCGCGAGCGCCTGCACCACTTCCTGTCGGATGCCGGGACCGCGGTGCAGCTGCGTGCGTTGATCGCCGCGCGGCGTGTACGGTCCGAACATCACGCCGAGACACCATTGGGGGCAGGGGACACGCCGTTCTCGATTGCCTATTTCAGCATGGAGTTCATGCTCAGCGAGGCGTTGCCAATCTACTCTGGCGGATTGGGCAACGTGGCCGGTGATCAGCTGAAGGCGGCCAGTGATTTCCATTTGCCGGTGATCGGGGTCGGCCTGCTCTATCAGCGTGGCTACTTTCGGCAGACGCTGGATGCGCAAGGGCACCAGCAGGCGCTCTATCCCTACAACGACCCGGGGCAACTGCCGATCTCGCCGGTACGGACGGCGCAAGGCGAATGGTTGCGTATCGAAGTGGCGCTGCCGGGCTACTCGATCTGGTTACGAATCTGGGAGGCGCGGGTCGGCAATACGCGGCTCTATCTGCTCGACAGCAACGACGTGGCCAACTATCCGGTCTACCGGGGGATCACGAGCGAACTCTACGGTGGCGACGAAGAGGTACGCCTGAAGCAGGAGATGCTGCTTGGCCTCGGCGGCTGGCGGCTGCTCGAGATGCTGGATATCCGACCCGAGGTCTGTCACCTCAATGAAGGGCATGCGGCGCTGGTGGTGCTCGAACGTGCCCGCTCGCGAATGGAACAGCACGGAGAGCCCTTCGATGTCGCTTTCGCGATCACCCGAGCCGGCAATCTTTTCACTACCCACACGGCGGTGGAGGCTGGCTTCGATCGCTTCTCGCCGTCACTGATCGTGCGCTATCTGGGAGAGTACGCGGACCATCGATTGGGCATTGGTATCGATGCGCTGCTGGCGCTGGGGCGCAGCCGACCCGAAGATGCCAGCGAGCGCTTCAACATGGCCTATCTAGCCTGCCGTGGCAGTCGAGCGGTGAACGGCGTCAGCCGTCTCCACGGCCGCGTCTCGCGCGCGATTTTTCAGCCTCTCTTTCCTCGCTGGCCAACGTGGCAGATCCCCATCGCGCATATCACCAATGGCGTGCATATGCCGACCTGGTCGTCGCCGGCTGCGGAATCGCTGTGGATGCAGTTCTGCTGCCAACCTCATTGGCTATCCGGCGAAGACGTGCTGGGTGCCGCCATGGAGGTCGTTCCGGCGGCCCGACTCTGGGAGCTGCACAAGCTCTCGAGCCGCCAACTGATCGCTTACGCCCGGGAGCTACTGGCGCGGCAGGTAGCGGTCTCCGGTGGTAGCCCCGAGAGCATCGAACGGGCGCGCCACGTGCTCGACCCGGAGGCGCTGACGCTGGGGTTCGCGCGGCGTTTCGCCACCTACAAGCGGCCTAACCTGCTTTTGCACGATCCCGAGCGTCTGGTGCGACTGCTGAGTAGCGCCACGCGTCCGGTTCAGCTGCTGGTGGCCGGCAAGGCGCATCCCGCCGATCGGGCCGGGCAGGAGATGATCCGGCAGTGGGTCGACTTCTCACGGCGACCGGACGTGCGTGCCAGCGTGATCTTTCTTGCCGACTACGATATGCGGCTGACCCAGGAGCTGGTGCGCGGCGTGGATGTCTGGATCAATACGCCACGGCGGCCATGGGAAGCCTGCGGCACGAGTGGCATGAAGGTGCTGGTCAACGGCGGGCTCAATCTGTCGGAGCTCGATGGTTGGTGGGTGGAGGCCTATCGGCCGGACTTGGGGTGGGCGTTGGGCGACGGAGAGGAGCACGGCGACGATCCCGCCTGGGACACTCGGGATGCCGAGGTGCTGTACGCACGACTCGAGAACGAGATCGTGCCGGCCTTCTATGATCGTGACGAACATGGCGTTCCGCAGGCCTGGGTAGCGCGTATGCGCGCCAGCATGAGCCGGCTGACGCCGCGCTTCTCGGCCAGCCGAATGCTCGGCGAGTATTACCGACGCTACTACCGCCCGCTGGCGGCCGCTTTCCGCGAACGCGAGGCGAATGCGGGGGCGCTAGGGCGCGAGATCGCCGACTGGCAGCGTGGTATCGAACAAGCGTGGCCAGCGGTCGGCTTCGGTGAATGCCGGGTGACGAGCGAGCCCGGACACCATCACTTCGCCGCGCAAGTGCATCTTGGTGGGCTGGTGCCCTCGGCGATCAGAGTCGAGCTCTATGCCGACGAGACGCCGGCCGAGGCTGCGGTCTGTCTGGCGATGGAAGCCGATACCGAGATGGTCGGGGAGTCCTGTCGCTTCACGTTGTCGCTGGCCACCGAGCGCGATGCTGATGATTTCAGTCTGCGCGCTCGCCCTTGGCACGACGCCGTCGCGCTACCGCTGGAAGATCCTCGCATCCTCTGGCAACGCTGATACGCCTTGGCAACGCTGCCACGTATTCGCAACGCCGCCACATATTCGCAACGCCGCCACATATTCGCAACGAAAGTCGGCGGCGAGGTTACGCAGTGGCGGTGACTGGCAAGCAAAACGGGCCATTCGTCACATCAAGACTACGAAAAGGGATGAACCCTGCCTGCAGGCTCTCTCTCTAAGTCTTGATCGACCGTGGGTGGAGTCATCGGCTTCACGGCGGACGACCGAGCCGATGTCCGGCTCGGAAATTCGAACAGGAGCTCGACATGGACGCGTCCAGGCCTCCCGGGCGTTCGCCGAACGCCGATACTGCTGCCGACACGCTTGGCGATCGGATCTTCAAGACGCTGGCGATCATTGCCTTGCTGGTCATTGTTTTTGTCGTTGGCGCTTTCTCGGTGGTGACGAACTTCTTTCCCGGCCCACAGATCCAGAATGCCTACCAGGCCGGTCAGGCGCTCTATCATCAGATGACCGACTACAGTGACGTTTTCAAGGGGGATATCTGGCGGGCGCAGCGCACCGATACTCGCGGCGTGACGCAACACGACCCGCAGCTCGCGCGTGAAGGGCTGACGCTCTATACGGTGGGGACCGAGCCTGCTGCCTATCTGATCGACATGTCGGGAAACGTGGTCCACGAGTGGCGAAAACCTTATAGCGAAGTGTGGCCCGATGGCGAGGGAATCCCCAACCCGCGCCCTGACGAGTTCATTCACTTTCGCAACGCCCAGGTGCAGCCCAACGGGGATCTGATCGCGCTCTATGAGGGGAATGGCGACACGCCCTACGGCTATGGGCTGGTCAAGCTCGACAAGGACTCCAACGTGATCTGGCGCTACGCCGGACGCGCCCATCATCAGTTCGCGATCGGCGACGACGGACGTATCTACGCACTGGTACACGGCATCTTCGACGATGAACTCGAGGGGTTGAGCTATCTCAAGCCGCCGCGTCTGGAAGACTCCCTCGTGGTGCTATCGGCCGACGGGAAGGAGCAACAGCGGACGCGCTTGTTGCCGGCGATTCAGACCTCTCGCTACCGAGAGTTGCTGGATAACGTGCCCGGCATCATGGTGGGGGATCCGATTCATGCCAATGCCGTCGATTACATTGACGCCGACAAGGCCCGACATTTCGCCTTCGGTGACGAGGGCGATCTGCTGCTGTCGTTTCGTGAGACCAGTTCGATTGCCGTTATCGATCCGCGCAGCCAGGAGATCAAGTGGGCCACGCGAGGGCCCTGGATTCGTCAGCACGACCCGGATGTGCTGCCCAACGGCGATATCGCGCTGTTCGACAATCGTGGTCACTATCACGCGGCCGAGGGCGAGACGCGCATTCTCGAGTTCGATCCCCGCACGATGGCAATTCGCTGGCAGTACGCCGGCACGGCCGAACACCCGCTGGAGAGCGAGATCCGCGGTGATCAGCACCGACTCGACAACGGCAATACCCTGATCAGCGAATCCGATGGGGGGCGTCTGGTGGAGGTGACGCGGGACGGGCGCATCGCCTGGGAGTATGTGGTCCCGACGCGTGGCGGCCCGAATCACGACAGGATTCCGATCATCGGCTGGTCGCAGCGGCTCGATCCCGACGACTTCGACGCCAGCTTCGCGAGGTCTCTGATGCCGGCGGGGTGAGCGCCGGCTGTGATGAAGTCGGCGGCATTGGTAAACCTGGTTATTGTTTGAAGTTGACCACGGGGCATGGCACCCTTTGTCAACTTTTAGAATAACCAAGGTTGACTGTGGCCATGGCTGAAACGACAGACACCTCGATACCAACGTCCAGACTGGGCCGCGTTCGCGCCGGGTCGTCAACGGCGGACGATGGCGTGCGCCACGACTGGCAGCGTGACGAGATCCAAACGCTGCTGACGCTGCCGTTCAACGATCTGCTGTTCCGGGCCCAGGGCGTGCATCGGCGTCATTTCTATCCCAACGCGGTACAGATCTCGACGCTGCTCTCGATCAAGACCGGCGCCTGCCCGGAGGACTGCAAGTACTGCCCGCAGTCGGGGCATTACAACACCGGTCTCGATCGCGAGAAGCTGATGCAGGTCGAAGCGGTTCTGACGGAGGCGCGCCGGGCGCTCGAGGTCGGTGCCAGTCGCTTCTGCATGGGCGCGGCCTGGAAACACCCCACCGCCAGGGACATGCCCTATGTGATCGACATGGTGCGAGGCGTCCGCGCCATGGGCCTGGAGACCTGCATGACACTGGGCATGCTGAGCCGTGAGCAGGCGGATCAGCTCGGCGAGGCGGGGCTCGACTACTACAACCATAACCTCGATACCTCGCCGGAGTACTACGGCGAGATCATCACCACGCGGACCTATGCCGACCGTCTCGAGACGCTGGATCACGTGCGCCATGCCGGCATGAAGATCTGCAGCGGCGGGATTCTGGGCATGGGCGAGAGCGTCGAGGATCGTGCCGGCCTACTGCAGCAGTTGGCCAACCTGCCGGTGCATCCGGAGAGCGTGCCCATCAACATGCTGATCCGGATCGAAGGGACCCCGCTGGCCGACGTCGAGGCGCTCGATCCGTTCGAGTTCGTTCGCACCATCGCCGTGGCGCGCATCCTGATGCCGCAGTCCCATGTCCGATTGGCAGCCGGTCGCGAGCTGATGAGCGACGAAACGCAGGCCATGGCCTTTTTCGCTGGCGCCAACTCTCTCTTTTACGGCGATCGCCTGCTGACTGCCCAGAACCCGCAGGCTAGCCACGATCGTCAACTGTTCGCGCGGCTAGGCCTGCATCCCGAGCGGCGTGAAGGTTTCGACGATACGACGCACGAGGCGGCGATTCGCGAGACGCTGGCGCAGGCGAGAATCGGTGAGCGGGTCACCGACGCGGCCGCCGGACGCTGATACCCATGCCTGATCTTCACCGCGACACGCTCGATGGCGCCCTGCAAGCCCGCTTGCAGCGGCAGCGTGAACGTCATCGTTATCGCGAACGTCGCACCACGTCAGGCGCCGGTGTGCGTGGCCCACACGATCGACTCACGTTCTGCAGCAACGACTATCTTGGCCTGGCCGGTGAGCCACGGTTGGCCGAAGCGCTGGCCGAAGGGGCCAGACGTTTCGGTACCGGCGGCGGGGCGTCGCATCTGGTCTGCGGCCACAGCGAAGCGCACGAGCGGCTCGAACAACGGCTTGCGACGTGGACCGGACGAGAGCGGGCACTGCTTTTCTCCAGCGGTTATCAAGCCAATCTTGGGGTGATTTCCGCGCTGCTGGGACGAGGTGACATCGCGCTGCACGATCGTCTCAACCACGCCTCGCTACTGGACGCGACGCGTCTGGCCGGCGCCGGACTCGAGAGGTTTGCCCATGGCGACGCGACGGCCTGCGAGCAGCGTCTGGCGGCGCTCGATCCGTCACGTCGACGGCTGGTGGTGACCGATGGCGTTTTCAGCATGGATGGCGATACGGCCGATCTGCCCGCACTGGCTTCGGCCTGCGAGCGCCATCACGCCTGGCTGATGGTCGACGATGCGCATGGCCTGGGTGTACTCGGCGTCACCGGACGCGGCACGCTGGAGTCTCAGAGCGTCACGCCTCAGGCCGTGCCGGTGCTCATGGGCACCTTGGGCAAGGCGTTGGGTACGCAAGGGGCTTTCGTTGCCGGCAGCGACGCGCTGATCGAGGCATTGATCCAGTTCTCGCGGCCTTATGTCTACACCACCAGCCTGTCGCCGGCGCTCGCCTGGGCGACCCTGACCAGCCTCGATCTTGTCGAGAACGAACCCGAGAGGCGCGGGCATCTCGATAGCTTGATCGCGCATTTTCGTCGTGAAGCCGCGGGTCTGCATGCCCATGGGCTAACGCTGATGCCATCCTGCACGCCAATTCAGCCACTGGTCGTCAGTCGGCATAGTGCGCAGCGGGCTGGTGACGGAGAGGATGGCGGCAACGATCTTGCCGCGTTAGCCATGGCCGAGTCGCTCGAGGCGAGCGGGATCTGGTGCAGCGCGATCCGCTCCCCGACCGTGCCGGTCGGCAGTGCGCGGCTGCGGGTGACGCTCTCGGCCTCGCACACACGCGCGGATGTGGATCGATTGCTGGAGACGCTCTATCGCGTCTCGCATCCGTCCCGGATCGCGGGGAGGGAGAGATCATGAATGATGCTGGCGCGAACGCGACATCGATATCGATGCCACCGGCGACGACGTCACCGACGCTGATAGTGTTGCCAGGGTGGGCGCTGGGGCCGCAACCGTTGAGGCCGCTGATCGAGGCGCTACGTCAGCAGCTGCCCGATTGGCATATCGAGTGCGCCAGCTATGCCGGGTTGACCAGTCATCGTCCCGAGAGCTGGGTGGCGATGCTGGACCGCACCTTGCCGACCGGTGCCTGGCTGGCAGGGTGGTCGCTGGGCGGTATGCTCGCCACGGCACTGGCGCAGTGGCGGGGCCATGCGGCTTGCGGGCTGGTCACGCTGGGCACCAACGCCAGCTTCGTCGCGCGCCCCGGCTGGCCGACCGCCATGTCTGGCGAGACCTTCGAGGCATTCCGCGACGGTCTCGCTACCGGCCCCGGCCGGACATTGACCCGATTCGCGCAGTTGAGCGCCCAGGGCGGACGCGATGCGCGGCGGCTGAGCCGAACGCTGCTCGAGGCATTGCAGTCGACGCCGCTGGATCACTCGCTCGCCGGCCTGGCGGTGCTGGCGACGCTGGATCTGCGCGAGGCGCTCTCGACGTTACGCATACCGCAGTTTCACCTGTTCGCGGAGAACGATCTGCTGGTGCCTGTTGCGGCGCGGGCCGCTATCGCATCAAGGTTGCCCGTGGGCAGCCGGACGGCATGCCTGCCGGATGCCGGCCATGCTTTTCCGCTGGCGCATGCCGAGGAGACCGCCGAGCGGATGGCGGCATTTCTGCGTGTCTCGAAGCGGCCGCGAGCGCTGGCCCCATGAGCCCGGTCACCGTCAGCGTGCGGGCGGACGCTACCCGACAGCAGCGGATCGCGAACGGTTTTTCCCGGGCGGCGGAGCGTTATGACGGCGAGGCGCAGCTGCAGCGAGAGGTCGCCGATGCGTTGCTGGAGGCGCTGCCGTTGTCCGCATTGACCGCGACCGCCCCTGCCCCCCTTGATGTCCTCGACCTGGGCTGCGGCACCGGCTATGCGATCTCGCAGCTGATACGACGATTCGGGGGGCGGCAGAATGAGATCGAGGGAATCGGTCTCGATCTGGCGCCGGGCATGATTGCCAGCGCGTGCCAGCGCCATGGTGATTTGCCGGTTCGCTGGCTGGTAGGGGAAGCGGAGCGCTTGCCACTGGCCGACGCGAGCCGCGATCTGATCGTCTCGAGTCTCGCGTTGCAGTGGTGCGACTCGCTCGACAAGGCGTTGGGGGAAGCCGCGCGAGTACTGCGTCCGGGCGGCTGGCTGGCGTTCACGACGTTGGGCGACGAGAGCCTGAGCGAGCTGCGCGACGCCTGGCTGCGTGCCGACGGCACGGTTCCCGTCAACCGTTTCCTGACGCCTTCCGAGCTGGAAGCGGAGCTGGACGTCAACGGTCTGCGATGCCGGCGGCTTTCCTGGGCCACGCATCGTACCTGGCACGCCGATGCGCGATCGGCGCTGCGGGCACTCCAGCGCATTGGTGCCAACACGCTGACGACGCGTCCGGTCTCGGCGGGGCTTGCTGGCCGCGCGAGGATGGCGCGACGTCTGCAGGCGCTGGAAGCTCACCGTGTCGCTGCCGGCATCCCCACGCGTTATCGGGTTGCCAGCGTACTGATGCAGCGTTTATCGCCCGGAGAATGAATCATGACTGCCTATTTCCTCACCGGCACCGATACCGATGCCGGCAAGACGGTTATCGCCACGGGCCTGCTTGCTGCCGCGCGGCGGCGAGGGTTGACGACCGCCGGCGGCAAGCCCGTCGCCTCGGGCTGCGAGCGCACGTCCGCGGGCCTGCGCAATACCGATGCGCTGGCGATCCAGGCCGTATGCGAGCCGAGGCTCGATTACGCGGCCATCAACCCGGTCGCCCTGGCGCCGGCGATTGCGCCACATATCGCCGCCAGGGAAGCGGGGGAGCCACTGACCGTGGCACGCCTGGCGCCACCCATGCGCTCGCTGCTTGCCGATGGGTCGGGTTTTACCGTCATCGAGGGGGCCGGCGGCTGGCGGGTGCCGCTCGCCGGAAACGAATCGCTATCCGATCTCGCGCGGGAACTCGGACTCCCGGTCATCCTGGTTGTTGGCGTGCGGCTGGGGGCGATCAACCATGCCCGCCTGACGCTGGAGGCGATCCAGCGCGATGGCTTACGCGTCGCCGGCTGGGTCGCCAATATCGTGGAGGCCGACATGCCGCGGATGGAAGACAACCTCGATGCCCTGTCGTACTGGCTGGGGGAGCAGGGAGGCGTTCCCTGCCTGGGGGTGGTGCCGCGGCTGACGGCGCCGACACCGGCGGCGGTCGCGGACCTTCTCGATATCGATCCGCTGCTTTCCCGCTCGATGGCGGGCGGCAACAATCCGCAAGATGGACGGCCATCATGAACCTGAACGACGAATGGATGCGGCGGGATCTCGCCAGCGTCTGGCACCCCTGTACCCAGATGAAGGACCACGAAACGTTGCCGATGGTCCCCATTCGGCGCGGCAAGGGCGCCTGGCTCGAGGACTTCGAGGGCAAGCACTACCTGGATATCGTCAGTTCCTGGTGGGTGAATGTCTTCGGGCACGCGAATCCGCGTATCAACGCGCGTATCAAGTCTCAGCTCGATGAACTCGAGCACGTCATCCTGTCCGGTTTTACTCATCAGCCGGTGATCGAACTCTCCGAGCGTCTCGAGCGGCTGGCGCCGGCGGGGCTCGGTCACTGCTTCTATGCCGATAACGGCTCCTCGGCGATCGAGGTGGCGTTGAAGATGAGTTACCACTATTGGCAGAACGTGGGCCGGCCCGAAAAGCGCCGCTTTCTGACCATTACCAACGGTTATCATGGCGAAACGCTGGGCGCGCTCTCCGTGGGCGATGTCGCTATCTTTACCGAGACGTATCGTTCGCTGTTGCTTGACGTGATCAAGGTGCCGGCGCCGGATGGTTTCGGCCTGCCACGGGATCAGTGGATCGGTCAGGCGAGGGTGCGATTCGCCGAGATGGAAGTCGCGCTGGAGCGGCATGCCCATGAGCTGTCGGCAGTCATCGTCGAGCCCCTGATTCAGTGCGCCGGTGGCATGCGCATGTATCCGCCGGAGTATCTGGCCTGGTTGCGAGAGGCCTGCGATCGTCACGGGGTGCACCTGATCTTCGACGAAATCGCGGTCGGCTTCGGACGAACCGGTACGCTTTTCGCCTGTGAGCAGGCCGGTATCACGCCGGACTTCCTGTGTCTTTCCAAGGCGCTGACCGGCGGCTACCTGCCGCTTTCCGTTGTCTTGACGACCGATGCGGTCTACGGGGCGTTCTACGATGACTACGAGACGCTCAGGGCCTTTCTCCATTCACATAGCTACACCGGCAATCCACTAGCCTGCGCGGCGGCGCTCGCGACGCTGGATATCTTCGAGCAGGATGATGTCATCGCCAACAATCGTGGCAAGGCAGCCCTGATGGGCGAGCTGGCAGCACCACTGCGAGCGCATCCGCAGGTGGGCGACGTGCGTCAGACCGGCATGGTGGTGGCGATTGAAATGGTGCGGCACAAGGCCTCGCTGACACCGTACGACTACCGCGAGCGTCGGGGGCTGCGTGTTTTCCGTCATGCCATGTCTCGCGGCGTCATGCTGCGTCCGCTCGGCAACGTGATCTACTGGATGCCCCCCTATGTGGTGACGCCTGAAGAATTGCAGTTGGTGGCGGAAGTCACGCAAGAGGGCATCGATCTGGCCACGAGGGGCTAGCGGGCTCGCGCATCTGAGAGGCTCGGTGCGACTCGCCCGTGAACAAGACCGGGCTCTGGGCGTGCCACCAGGGGCGTGCGATCGCTGGCTGGGAAAGCGCGTTGGAAGTGAACTAGCCGGCATGCGACGAAGGTCGCATGCCGGCTTTCTGATTTTTCGGACGGCATAGGCGGGCTTTTGTCGGCTTTGACAATGCACCGTGAAGTGAAACCGTATTGAATCTCCGTGGCTTTTTCGACTCTGCCAGAAAAGTGGTAAATATTGCCAGGTTTTCCACCCCAATCGGTAGCTGGATAACGCTGTCTCGTATCATATGTCATACATGACTACAAAAGCGGATCAAAAAGCGAATTCTGGGTAAAGCCCTTACGCCGCGGCATCAAAGGACGGATTGTTGGGTACGATCTCCGTCGGAGATAGTGTCACCGTCGATAGCGTCAATTTCTTTTTTCCAGCTGTTAAAACGAATGTTTCATGATGGAAAAATTCGTTGGGTTTTTCTGGAAAGAAATTCCGGGAAAGAGAATGGCGACAATCATTCAATAACCAGAAATCGTCTTGCCGTCGGAGGTGGTCATGTCCATCTATCAGAAAGATATTGAATCCCTGACCCGCTTGTGCCTTGAGCAGGAGGGGCGTTGGGGCAACATTAATCCGGAGTCCGTGGCGAGAATGCGAGCGCAGAATCGCTTCCGTACCGGACTCGATATCGCACGCTACACGGCAGACATCATGCGCCGGGACATGCAGCGCTATGATGCCGACCCCAGCTGCTATACCCAGTCTCTCGGTTGCTGGCATGGCTTCGTGGGGCAGCAGAAGATGATCTCCATCAAGAAGCATCATGGTACGACGGCTGGGCGTTACCTCTATCTATCTGGCTGGATGATCGCGGCAATGCGCTCTGAATTTGGTCCGCTTCCCGACCAGTCGATGCACGAGAAAACGGCCGTCCCTGCGCTCATCGAGGAGCTCTACACCTTCCTGCGTCAGGCGGACGCCAGAGAGCTGGGGCATCTTTTCCACGAGTTGGACGCGGCGAAACGGCAGGGTAACGAGATGCTGGCACGTAGCGTCTCGGAGCGCATCGACAAGTTCGAGACCCACATCGTGCCGATCATCGCCGATATCGATGCCGGATTCGGCAATGAAGAAGCGACCTACCTGCTGGCCAAACGCATGATCGAGGCTGGCGCCTGCTGTATCCAACTGGAGAACCAGGTCTCCGATGCCAAGCAGTGCGGGCATCAGGACGGCAAGGTAACCGTGCCGCACGAGGATTTCGTCGCCAAGATCAATGCGGTTCGCCATGCGTTTCTGGAGCTCGGCGTCGACGAGGGTGTGATTGTCGCGCGTACCGACTCGCTGGGCGCCGGCCTGACTCAGAAGTTGCCGGTGAGCCACGAGCCGGGGGATCTGGCTCATCAGTACAACAGTTTCCTCTACACCGTGCCGATCTGCTCCGCCGACGATGTCAACGAAGGCGACAGCGTCATCAAGCTGGATGGCGATCTGCGCAAGCCGCTGCGGCTGGCCAATGGGCTCTACCGCTTCCGCTCGGACACCGGGGAAGACCGCGTGGTACTCGACTGCATCCACGCGCTGCAGAACGGGGCCGATCTACTCTGGATCGAGACCGAGAAGCCACATATCGGGCAGATTGCCGGTATGGTCGAGCGTATTCGAGCGGTCGTGCCGGACGCCAAGCTGGTCTACAACAACTCGCCGTCGTTCAACTGGACTCTCAACTTCCGTCAACAGGTCTTCGATGACTGGCAGGCGGCAGGGCAGGACCTCGGCGCCTATGACCGTCTGCGTCTCATGAGCGAGGAATATGACGACACTCCCCTGGCCGAGGAGGCGGACCGCCGCATTCAAAGCTTCCAGCGTGATGCCTCGCGCCAGGCGGGAATCTTCCACCACCTGATCACCTTGCCGACCTACCATACGGCGGCACTGTCGACAGACGTGCTGGCCGAGGGTTATTTCGGTGCGCCAGGTATGCTGGCCTACGTCGCCGGTGTCCAGCGCCAGGAGATTCGACGTGGTCTGGCGTCGGTCAAGCATCAGGACATGGCGGGGTCGAACATCGGCGACGACCACAAGGAGTACTTCTCGGGGGCCGCTGCACTCAAGGCCGGTGGCAGTCTCAACACCATGAACCAGTTCGGCTGAGCGTGTTGGTGCATAACGCGCCCTGATTGGAGGGCGGTATTCAGAGCAGGGCCACGGCGACGTGGTCCTGCTTTTGCTTTGGGACCCAGGACGCCCATCGCCCTCTCACTTGGCAAGCTGTCGGTACGTGGCAAGGGCGTGGTATCGATACCACGCCGTGTTCACGGTGAGGGATGTGTCTCTGCACAGTGACTCCTAGTACTTTCCGTTAATCATCTGCTGACGGATCGCTGAGGTTAATCCGACAAGTCGTAATGGGTTTTCTCATAGTGGTCGATAACGGTCTCTCTTATTTATCTCGTTGCGGGTTTTATCTCGGGTTAGTTTTTTCTCATTGGAGACATCTTGTCGGTAGGCGCCTGTTCCGATTTTGAGGCATGTCGGCTTGTTTTTTACTAGCTTTTTTATTGCCTTTTATTTTTGCATGATATTGTTTTTAATGGGTTTTTTGCCAAAACTTGATGCGTGTCATCAGTGTTAGAAGAATCATTAAATCGCTTGGTTATTAAAACTAGAATCTTTGTTTTTGGGTTTTACAAATAGATACAGAGAGAAAATTTACCGTTTGACTCCCGGTAATCTTTTGTACAAAAAGAACTCCTGAATTGCATTCCCGCGGCTGACTGGACGCCAATAGCGATCCCGTCGCGGACAACAAAAATTGGCGCTTTTTCTGACGGGCTCGCGGGATGAGGGATGGGAAAACCAGCCTTGGCCCATTCCGGAAGAGCGACTGTCACTGCTTGGGGGGTTCTGTCATGGGGAAGAATACCGAGGATGGCTTCGACTGCCGGACATTGGCGGGGCGCTCGGGTGCCAGGACCGCAACGGCAGCTGTCCGGAATGTGGTGACGGCGTCATCCGGTTCCCCCGTGGCAGGCGGTGTTGTCTTCCCGATCCCACGGCTACGGCGCTAGGAGGCGACATGTCGAAAGTGGTTCGACAGCTTCGCCCCCACCTGCAGCAGCTCGAGGCGGAATCGATGCAGATCTTCCGCGAGGTGGTGGCCGAGTTCAGCAGCCCAGCCATGCTGTTTTCCGCTGGCAAGGACGCTGCCGTCATGCTGCATCTGGCGCGCAAGGCCTTCTATCCTGGCACCCCGCCATTTCCGCTCCTGCATATCGACACCCGATGGGACTTTCAGGAGGCAATGGTTTTCCGGCGGCGAATGAGCGCTCAGGTCGGAATGGAACTGATCGAGTCCGTGGAGGCTGAGGAGTCATTGGCAAGTCTGAATCCACGGATACCGGACAAAGCGTGTCTGTTGGAGATCATGCTGAGCCAGGCGACCGAGCAGGTGCTGGATCGGCATGGTTTCGACGCCGCTTTCAGCGGCCTGCGGCGCGACGAAACGAACGTCCGGTCGCGCTCGCCACTCTATGCATTTCGTGATCGACAGCATCGCTGGTGCAGCGGTAATCAACGTCCCGAGCTCTGGAATCTCTGCAACGGTCGCCTCGACAAGGGAGAGCGTGTTCAAGCTTTCCCGCTCTCCAACTGGAACGAGCTGGATGTGTGGCAATACATCCATCGCGAGTCGATAGCCGTCGTACCGCTCTACTACGCGGCACCGCGCCCGGTGGTCGAACGCGAGGGCCGTCTATTCGTGGTCGATGGCGACAATCTGGCGCTGGCCACGGATGAAGTGCCCGAGGCGCGCTGGGTGCGTTTCGATCGACTCGGCTGCTATCCGCAGGCCGGTGTGGTTGCCTCTCGAGCCACCACCTTGCCCGCCATCATCCAGGAGATACAGCAGTGGCGGTCGCCGGTAGGAGGCGAGTACGCCGCCGATTCCGCTGCCGCTACCAACGCGGGGTGTCAGAAGCCCGAGGGGCGTCTCCGATGAGCGAGTTGCCGCAACCGTGCGACGACATTCGCGACCTCTCTCTCCGGGCACAGGAAGCGCGAGGGATGCTGCGCGTGATCACCTGCGGCAGTGCCGGCAGCGGCAAGTCAACACTAATCGAACGGCTTGCATATGAGGCGAACGGGCGCCTCGAAAGTCGACTCGGGGCGATGAGCGCCAACGTAGCTCCGCCTTTTGCAGGTGCATCGCCGCATTCGGCCCAGCGCACCGGTGATCAGGAAGCCATCTCTCCACGAAGCGCCGAGCGTCGAGAAGCCCGACTTGGCGAAGGACGCCTCGAGGACACGGCGGGCATCGACGACAGCGCGACCGATCTGTCCCACCGATTTTTCGCCACCGATCGGCGTCAGTTCATCGTGGCCGATGCGCCAGGCGAGGAGCGGCATACCCGTAACACGGCGACCGGTGCTTCCACGGCCAGTCTCGCTCTCGTGCTGATCGACGCACGGCAGGGCATGCAAGCGCAAACTCGCCGACATAGTGTGCTTTGCGGCCTGCTGGGCATCCGTCATGTCGTGGTCGTGGTCAGCCAAATGGAGCGTGTCGCCTACTCGCGAGCGCGCTACGAGGAGATCGTTGCGGCTTACCGGGAATTCGCCGACCAGTTGATCACGAGCGATATCCATTTTCTGCCGGTCAGCGCCCGCGCCGGTGACAACATCGCCGGCACCTGCCAGGCGACCATGCCCTGGTTCGAGGGACCGTCCCTGCTGGATCTGCTGGAAACGGTCGAGGGGCCGTCGGACATCGCCCTTTCGTCGCTGCGGTTTCCGGTGCAGTACGTCAATTCGCCCAATCTCCATTTCCGCGGTTACTGCGGCACGTTGGCCGGCGGCAGCTTGGCTGTCGGGCAGGGGGTTCGGGTCGAACCTTCGGGGCAGCGGTCGCGCATTGCGCGCATCGTTACTGACAACGGCGACCTGGAAAAGGCGGAAGCCGGGCAGTCGATCACGCTGACGCTGGCCGACGACATTGCGGTCGGTCGCGGTGATGTTCTGGTGCCGGGGCAGTGCGATGTGACGTCCTGCACGGCGTTTACCGCCGATGTGATCTGGCTTCACGAACAGGCAATGGCGGTGGGTCAGGAGTACGAACTCAAGGCGGGTGGTCGCCATGTCGTCGGGCGTGTAACGCGGATCATCTATGAAATCGATATCGACACGATGACGCGCCAGGCCGCCGACCGGCTGCTCCCGAACGGTATCGGGCGCTGTCAGGTCGAGGTTGCCGAGCCGCTGCTGCTCGACAGTTACTCGCTCTCTCCCCAGACCGGAAACTTCATTCTCATCGATCGCCAGACGCATCTCACGTTGGGAGGCGGCATGGTCGTCGACACCTTGAGCGCCGGCAACATCGTCTGGCACGAGATGGCGGTCAACAAACGGCGACGTGCCGAGCGTCACCGCCAGAAACCGAGCATCGTCTGGTTCACGGGATTGTCCGGCTCGGGCAAGTCGAGCGTGGCCAACGCGCTCGAGCGTCAGTTGTTCGGCATGGGGTACAGCACCTATCTGCTGGATGGCGACAACCTGCGTCATGGGCTGTGCCGCGATCTCGGTTTTGGCGCGGCAGATCGTCGGGAAAACATTCGTCGCGTCGGCGAGGTCGCCAGGCTCATGGTCGATGCCGGCCTGATTACGCTGGTGTCTTTCATCTCTCCCTTTCGCGATGACCGTCGCCTCGTCCGCGGCATGGTCGAGCCAGACGAATTTATCGAAGTCTACGTCAACACGCCGCTCGCGATCTGCGAGCAACGAGATCCCAAGGGGCTCTATCGCCGTGCGAGAGCCGGCGACATCAAGGAATTTACCGGCATCAGTTCTCCCTACGAGGCACCACTCCAGGCGGAGGCGGAGATCGACACCTCTGTCTACGACCTCGAGGAGAACGTGAGCCAACTGATCGCGGCACTACGTCGATACCGGGTCATCTGACCTGCCAGCAACGCAGGCTTTCCGGCGATAACGCACGGGAGCGGGAGGGGACTATGAGCAAGTCGAACAACGCCAGTCAGAGACTCGGTCGCGCAGGCGGTTCGAGCCAATGGATCGCACTCACGCTGGTCGTGGCGTCCATGAGTGGTTGTGCCGGGGGTTATCACCCGGCGCAGACATCGAACGGCATGGTGCCCATGGACAACGCCACGCCGGCCGGCGCACCGCTGAACGCGTTTCTCGACAACGCGGTGGTCGGCAGTGTGGCGACATTGCCGCAAAGCCCGTGGGGGGCAAATGTCTCGGTGCACGCGAGAGAGCGCTACTTCTCCGCCAGCGGGCGTCAGTGCCTGCATCTGGATGTGACGAGAAACACCGCGCCGGCGTCGCTGGGAAACGGTGAGGTGGCGTGCCTGGTGCCGGGGCAGGGTTGGTACTCGCAGCGTCTGGTGACGGACATCATTCGATAAACGAAGCCGTCGAAACCCGTCGCTCCCGATGCCGGGGCGACACCTGTGCCAGCGAGATGGGGCGTGCCGGAAGGCAGGTGCCCACGGGATCCGTATCAGGTCCCGGATTCGGTGGCCTGAACAGCGTTAGGGAAGGTGAAGACCATGAAACGCGCAATAACGATTTTCCGGGCCCTGTGTCTGGTGGCGGTAGCGTGTCTGAACGCCGGCTTCGCTCACGGTCAGGCTATCGGCCTGGACAGCAGCACGATTCTGGGGTCGAGCCAGGAGGCGCAGACGCTACCCCCACAGCAGGATGATTCGGGTGAGGTGGAAGCGTCGCCCCGCGCTGCGTGGAACAGCGGCACCTATGGGCCGGTCGATCCACGCGCGCAGACCATGGTCGACCCCGAGAGCCTGCCTCCCTTCGGCGAGAACCTGTTCACCGGTGGGTTCCGCGGCATGATGGCCGACGGCCTCAATCCGGAATATACCCTCAAGCCCGGTGATCAGATCACCCTACGCGTCTGGGGTGGGGTAGAGCTGGATCGCGTACTGGTAGTGGATGCTCAAGGCAACATCTTCCTGCCGGGCATCGGGCCGTTGAAGGTGCAGGGCATCTCCAATGCCCAGCTCAATGCCCGGGTGCGCGGCGCGATACAGGCGGTCTATCCCGACAATGTCAGTGTCTACACCAATCTGCAGGGAGTTCAGCCGGTCGGCGTTTTCGTCACGGGGTATGTGCTGAATCCCGGGCGGTATGCCGGCACGCCCAATGATTCGCTGCTCTATTTCCTCGACCAGGCCGGCGGCATCGACCAGGCGCTCGGGAGTTATCGTCGTGTTCTGGTCAAGCGGGGCGGTCAGGTGGTGACGGTCGTGGATCTCTACGACTTCCTGCTCAACGGCGATATCGCCAGACCGCAGTTCCGGGAAGGCGACACCATCGTGGTCGAGGAGCGCGGACCGGCGATCAGCGTGGTGGGGGATGTGCAGAAGGACTACCGCTACGAGCTGGTCGGCAATGCCTTGACCGGGCGCGACGTCGTCGCGCTGGCGCGTCTCAAGGCCGGTGTGTCGCATGTGCTGCTGCGGGGCAGCCGACCGAGCGGACCGATTTCACGCTATCTGCCACTGGTCGCCTTCAGCGATGCGGAGGTGAGACGGGGCGACGAGGTGCTGTTCAGCGCCGACCAGCGCGACGAGACCATCGTGGTGCAGGTCGAGGGTAGCTACTACGGCCCTTCACGTTATGCGTTACCGCGGGATGCCCGCCTGGGCGAGCTGCTCAATGCCATCAGCGTGCCGCGCGGCATGACCGAGACGCAAAGCGTATCGATTCGCCGGGTCAGCGTGGCGGAGCAGCAGCAGAAGTCGCTCGACGAGAGTCTGCGACGGCTGGAGACCACCTATCTCGGCGCCTCCTCGCAGACCAACGAGGAAGCCCAGATCCGCGTGCAGGAAGCCCAATTGATCCAGAACTTCGTCGAGAAGGCATCGCGGGTCAAGCCGACTGGACGTCTGGTCGTGGCGCGGGGTGACGGCAGCATCGCCGACATTCGATTGCAGGATGGCGACATCGTGACGATTCCGGAAGTCAACGATTCTCTGCTGGTCAGCGGCGAGGTACTGGTGCCGCAGGCGATGGTCTTTACCGCGGGGATGAGCGTCGAGGACTACATCTATCGGGCTGGTGGTTTCACGACGCGTGCCAATCGCGACGAGATTCTGGTGGTGCGCCGCAACGGCGCGGTCGAGCGTGCGAGTCATACCCAACTGCGTTCAGGCGACGAGATCCTTGTGCTACCGGCGGTACCGACCAAGAACCTGCAGCTGGCGACGAGCATCTCCCAGATTCTGTTCCAGGTCGCCGTGGCCACGCGCGTGGCGCTGGATCTATGAGCCGTCGCACGGCCTTCGGGCGGTCAGAGAAGGGAGGTGATGTCGCATGGCTACCGATACGCTGATGCCGGCGCCGCAGGCGCCAGGGCAACAAGCGGCGCGTTCTTCCTGGCGGGTCGCCTGCAGCGTCTGGTTCGCGACGTTCATGCGTGAGGCGATTTCGCGCACCATGGCGGATCGCATGGGCTGGTTCTGGATGATCTTCGAGCCGCTGGCGATCATTGCCATCATGGTCTCGGTACGCGGGCTGTTCATGTCCGGTAGCCACGTCTCCGGCGCCGATTATGTCGCCTGGATGGTGGTCGGGATGATGGGATTCACCTTGTTCCGCGAGAACATGATGCGTTCCATCGGTGCCATCGAGGCGAACCGGGGCCTATTTGCCTATCGCCAGGTCAAGCCGGTCGATCCCGTGCTGGTGCGCTGTTTTCTCGAAGGTATGCTCAAGTCCCTCATCTTCCTGCTTTTCATCGTGATTGGCAGCCTGCTCAAGTTCGAGCTGATCCCCGACCATCCGTTCGGGGTGCTGCTCGACTGGCTATCACTGTGGGCGCTTGGCTGCGGGGTCGGTCTGACGTTGTCGGTCGCCGCCGACCTGGTCCCCGAGATCGGCAAGATCGCGCGCATCATGGGGCTGCCACTGCTACTGCTGTCGGGCGTCATCATTCCGGCCGTGTACGTGCCGCACCAATTTCGGCAGTACCTGCTGTGGAACCCCATCGTGCATGGTCTGGAAAGCATGCGCCTGAGCTTCTTCGGCGGCTATCACACCATCGACGGCATCGACATGACCTACCTGTGGTTCTGGGCGCTGGGGTCGATCACGCTAGGGCTGGCGCTTCACATGCGTTTTCACGACAAGCTCAAGGCGCATTGAGGGAGCCGTTCCATGATCGAGATCCGTGACCTTTACAAGCGCTATCACAACCATCACGGCAGCCACTGGGTGCTGCAGGACATTAACCTGACTATTCCCACCGGGGTGAGCGTGGGGCTACTGGGCCGCAACGGGGCGGGAAAATCCACGCTGCTGCGACTGATCGGCGGGATGGATACGCCGGATCGGGGCGTGATCACGCGCAGCAGCCGGGTCTCATGGCCGATCGGCCTGGCCGGTGGTTTTCAGGGATCAATGACGGGGCGACAGAACGTCCGCTTCGTGGCGCGCATTCACGGCGCAGGAGCCGGCATCGACGAGATCATCGCGCAGGTCGAAGCCTTTGCGGAGATCGGCGAAGCGTTCGATGAGCCGGTCAAGACCTATTCATCCGGGATGCGCTCCCGTCTGGCATTCGGCCTGTCGCTGGCGTTCGACTTTGATGTCTATCTCTCCGACGAGGCCACGGCGGTCGGTGACCGTGCCTTCAAGGCCAAGGCCCAGGCCGCGTTCCAGGAGCGCATCGGCAAGGCCAGCCTGATCATGGTCTCCCACGGGGAGGGCGTGCTGCGGGAGTTCTGCGAGGCCGGCATTCTACTGGAGCGCGGCAAGGCGCGCTGGTTCGACGACATCAACGCGGCGATCGATGCCTATCATCTGGCCATCGATGGTCGCAAGAGCACACCACTGGTGGTGCCGACCTCGCTGACGGAAGCCAAGCAGGTACTCAAGCAGGCCAACCGGGAGTTCGAGCAGATTCGTCTCGACTACCAGATCGCCGGCGACGATCCGGCTCGCAATGATCCGGACGACATTCTGCGCTGGCGTCTGGAGGACGCCCGCGAGCGAATGCTGGAAGCGCGCCGATACGTTCAGCAGTTCCAGTCCCCGGCCCCCTAAGTCGCGTGACCTCGCCGAGGTTCCGGACCACGTAACCACGTCATGCCGTCAGGCCAGGCAACCGGATTCGGGATTTCCCGGATCGGGGATCGTCGGGCTTCGCACCACCGCGCGTCGAGATCTACTACGTCGTCGAGACGCCAGACAACAAGAGAAGGTTGGCCATGAACAAGTCATCCCCCCTACGCAAGTCCCTGCACTGGGTCGTCTGCCTGGCCGCGATCGTCGTGGTCTCTTTCTACTGGGCACTCTGGGCCAGCGATCGCTATGTCTCGCATGCCAACGTGGTATTGGAAAGCCCCCAGCTGGCCGCGCCGGAGTTGAGCTTCAGTTCGCTGATGACGGGCAGCGCCGGTGGCAACACGGCGGACATGCTGCTGTTGCGTGATTTCATGCGCTCCGTCGACATGCTCAAGCTGTTGGTCGACGAGGCAGATTTCCGCAATCACTACGCCAATTCCGGTGCGGATTTTTTCAGCGCCTTGAACGACGAGGAGGCGCCGCTCGAAGAGCTGCATGAGTACTACCTCTCTCGCGTATCGGTAGAGCTGGATGAGTACGCGGGCGTCCTGCGTGTCGACGTGGAAGCCTTCACGCCGGAGAAGGCGCGCCAGATCGCTCGGCTGCTGCTCGACGAGGGCGAGCGGCATATGAACGAGATGGGGCAGCGGCTGGCGGAGGAGCAGGTGCGATTCCTCGAGCAGCAAGTGTCTCTGCTGGAAGACAAGTTTCAGAAGACGCGTGACGACCTGCTCGATTATCAGAATGCCAATGGCCTTGTCTCGCCTACCGGCACGGTAGAGAGCCTCAACTCCGTGGTGGCCAGCCTGGAAGGGCAGCTGGCCATTGCCAAGGCTCGCAAGAGTGCGCTCGGCAGTTACCAGAGTGCGCGCTCGCCGGAGATGGTGCGGATCAACAGCGAAATTCGCGCGCTCAATGATCAGATCAGCCAGGAGCGCGAGCGACTCGCGCGTCAGTCTGGCAACGCGCTCAACAGCATCTCCTCGGAATACCAGACGCTGATGCTGCGCGCGCAGTTTGCCCAGGACAGCTATTCGGGGGCACTTGCCGCGCTCGAGAACACGCGCATCGAAGCCGCCCGCAAGCTGAAACAAGTTTCCGTCCTGCAGACGCCGACACTGCCGGAATATCCCGAGCAGCCTGAACGCCTCTACAACTCGGTGGTGTTCGCGGTCGTCGCGCTGTTTATCACCCTCATTCTCAACATGCTGATTCTGATCGTGAAAGATCATCGCGACTGACCCGGGCAGGACGCCTGAACAGTGCGATTGTCACGACGGATCAACACGACCGGCCAGGGTTGCCCTGGCAAGCGACGGCACAGTCCAACGGGCCGCTCGCCATCACTCGGGAACGACGCCGGCGCGGGCCGTCACGTCGCCCGTCACCAACAAGAGCCCCCGGGCAGGAGAAGCATCATGAGCAAGACGTTTCTAGTAACGGGCGGTGCCGGTTTCATCGGATCGGCGGTCGTGCGAGAGCTGATCGAGAATACGCCGCACCGGGTCGTCAACGTGGACAAGCTGACTTACGCCGGCAACCCCGAATCGCTGGCGCGGGTGGATAGCGATCCGCGCTATGAGTTCCGGCTTGCGGATATTTGTGACGCTGGCGCCATGGCACGCCTGTTCCGGGAGTACCAGCCCGACGTGGTCATGCATCTGGCGGCGGAGAGCCATGTCGACCGCTCCATCGACGGCCCTTCGGACTTCATCGAGACCAATATCGTCGGGACCTACACGCTGCTCGAGGCGGCTCGCGCCTACTGGCGGGACCTGAAGGATAGCAATCCGGAGAAAGCCGATGCCTTTCGCTTCCACCACATCTCGACGGATGAAGTCTACGGCGATCTCCATGGCGTGGACGATCTGTTCACTGAGACGACACCCTACGCGCCGAGCTCCCCCTATTCGGCCAGCAAGGCCAGTTCGGATCACCTGGTACGCGCCTGGCAGCGCACTTTCGGCCTGCCCACGCTGGTGACCAACTGCTCTAACAACTATGGGCCGTTCCATTTTCCCGAAAAGCTCATTCCGCTGATGGTTCTCAGTGCCTTGGCCGGCAAGTCGCTGCCGGTCTACGGCGACGGTCGCCAGATTCGTGACTGGCTGTTCGTCGAGGATCATGCCCGGGCGCTGGTACAGGTCGCGACCCAGGGGCAGGTCGGCGAGACCTACAACATCGGCGGCCACAACGAAAAGCAGAACATTCAGGTGGTCGAGACCATCTGCGATCTGCTCGAGGAGCTGGCGCCGCAGAAGCCCGAAGGCCTGGCGCACTATCGCGACCTGATCACGTTCGTGGCGGACCGTCCCGGCCACGATCAGCGCTATGCCATCGATGCCGGCAAGATTCAGCGTGAGCTGGGCTGGATGCCGCGTGAAACGTTCGAGAGCGGGATGCGCAAGACGGTTCGCTGGTTCCTCGATAATGAAGTGTGGTGGCGTCGTGTCCAGAACGGTAGCTACCAGGGAGAACGACTGGGAGCGATCGCATGACCATTCTGATTTTGGGTGGTAACGGGCAGGTCGGCTTTGAACTGCAGCGTTCGTTGGCACCCCTCGGCGAGGTCATCGCGCCTGACCGCCGCTCGCTCGATCTGGGCGATCCCGCCGCGGTCGTACGGGCGCTCGATCGCTGGCAGCCGACACGAATTGTCAACGCGGCAGCCTGGACCGCGGTGGATGCGGCGGAGAACGAGCGCGAGGCGGCTTTTCGCCTCAACGCCGAGCTACCTGCCCAGCTCGCCGATTACTGCGCCTCTCATGGCGGGCAACTCATCCATTATTCGTCGGACTACGTCTATCCCGGTGACGGGAAACAGGCGTGGCAGGAAACGAGCGCCACGGGACCCCTGTCGGCTTATGGCGAAAGCAAGCTGGCGGGCGACGAGGCGGTCATGGCGAGTGGTGCCGAGGCGCTGGTGTTCCGCACCAGTTGGGTCTATAGCGCCCGCGGCGGCAACTTCATGAAGACCATGCTGCGACTGGCCCGGGAGCGTGAGGCGCTGAATATCGTCGGCGACCAGATCGGTGCGCCGACGCCGGCGCGCCTGATCGCCGAGGTGACGCTGCTGGCGCTGAGGCAGTCGCTGCCCTCGGGGCTCTATCATCTGGCGCCACGTGGCGAGACGAGCTGGCACGGGTTCGCCCAGGCGATCTTCCGTCAGGCGAGGGCGGCCGGCGAGCCCCTGAAGGTCGACCCCGAGCGGGTTGCCGCGATCCCGACGTCCGACTACCCGACGCCGGCGACGCGGCCGCTCAACTCCCGACTGGCGCTGGCACGGCTGGAGCAGGCGCTGGGCATCACGCTGCCGGGCTGGGAATCCCAGCTGGCACTGACACTGGCGGAATGGCGTGAGATCAACGGCTCCCGTTGAGTACCGACAACGGGACACGAAGCGCCGGCGTCACAACGGCTTCAACAACAAGACACGCGTTCGATTCTTTATCGACAAGGAGCTGAATCATGGCACGTAAGGGCATCATTCTGGCCGGAGGTTCCGGCACCCGCCTGCACCCGATCACGCAGGGCATCTCCAAGCAGCTGTTGCCGGTCTACGACAAACCGATGATCTACTATCCGATCTCGGTCCTGATGCTGGCCGGCATTCGCGAAATCCTGATCATCTCCACGCCCTCGGATCTACCGCAGTACGAGTACCTGCTGGGCAGCGGCGAGCAGTTCGGGGTGCGTTTCCAGTATGCCGAGCAGCCTTCGCCTGATGGTCTCGCCCAGGCTTTCCTGATCGGAGAACGTTTCATCGGCGAGGATCCCGTCTGTCTGGTGCTGGGTGACAATGTCTTCCACGGACAGCATTTCTCAGAGCAGCTGAAGCGCGCCTCCGCCATGGAGTCCGGGGCGACGGTCTTCGGTTATCTGGTCAAGGATCCGGAACGCTTCGGCGTCGTGGATTTCGACGAGACCGGCCGCGCGCTCTCGATCGAGGAGAAGCCGATCAAGCCCAAGTCTCCCTACGCGGTGACCGGGCTCTATTTCTATGACAATGATGTCGTCGACATCGCCAAGCGTGTCGAGCCGTCCGAACGAGGCGAACTGGAGATCACCAGCGTCAACAACGCCTATCTCGAGCAGGGCGCCTTGCGAGTGGAGCGTCTGGGACGTGGCTTTGCCTGGCTCGATACCGGCACGCACGACAGCCTGCTGGAGGCGGGACAGTACGTGCAGACGATCGAGCATCGCCAGGGATTGAAGGTCGCCTGTCTCGAGGAGATCGCTTGGAACCAGGGCTGGATCGACACCCAGCAACTGGCCGCGAGGGGCGATGCCCTGAAGAAGACCGGCTACGGCCAGTATCTGCTGAAACGGCTGGAAGATGCCCAGCGTGGCTCGGTTGCCTGAAGACATGTTGCGCTGATAACCGATGCTGACCAAACCCGACCGTTCGCCGCCGGAGAGAGGAAACATGAACTACGAAAAGCTGGCCATTCCCGATGTCGTGCTGATGACGCCCAAGGTATTCGGTGACGACCGTGGCTTTTTTCTCGAGACCTATCGCCGCAGTGAATTTGTCGCTCACTGCGGTGACCACGATTTCGTGCAGGATAATCACAGCAAGTCGCGTCGCGGCATTCTACGGGGCCTCCACTATCAGTTGAGGCAGCCGCAAGGCAAGCTCGTGCGCGTGACCCGGGGCGAGGTCTATGACGTCGCCGTCGATCTGCGCCGCAGTTCGCCCACCTTCGGGCAGTGGGTCGGTGCGCTGCTCAACGAAGACAATCGCCAGATGTTGTGGGTGCCGCCGGGTTTCGCGCACGGCTTCTACGTCACCAGCGACGAGGCGGAATTCCAGTACAAATGCACCGACTACTACGCGCCGGGTGATGAATACAGCCTTCACTGGAAAGATCCGCAACTGGGCATTGACTGGCCGCTGGTCGGCGGTAGCCCGATCACGTCGGACAAGGACGAGCAGGGAAGCTCGCTGGCGCAGGCGCCCACCTTTGCCTGAGTGCCGTCGATGACGGCGCCCCGAGATCGCCGAAGCGGCGTCTCGATTCCACCCATCGTCTGGTCTGCCGTCTGAAAGACGGCATTGCGTTTTCAGGGGGAGCGTTCCATGAAGATTACTGTATTCGGCACTGGTTACGTGGGTCTGGTTACCGGTACCTGTCTGGCCGATGTCGGCCACGATGTCGTCTGTGTCGACATCGACCAGAGCAAGATCGAGCGTCTGACGCAGGGCGAAATTCCGATCTATGAGCCGGGGCTCGAGTCGATGGTGTTGCGCAATGTGGAATCGCAGCGCCTGCGCTTCACTACGGACGCGCGTATGGCCGTCGCCCATGGTGTGCTGCAGTTCATCGCCGTGGGAACACCGCCCGACGAGGACGGCAGCGCCGATCTGCAGTATGTGCTGGCGGTGGCCTCGACCATCGGCCAGTACATGGACGACTACAAGGTCGTGATCGACAAATCGACGGTCCCGGTCGGAACCGCAGACAAGGTGCAGGCCTGTATCGACGATATTCAGGCGGAGCGGGTTGTGGAGATTCCTTTCGACGTCTGCTCGAATCCCGAATTTCTCAAGGAAGGGTCGGCGCTCGAGGACTTCACGCGAGGGTCGCGCATCGTGGTCGGCACGGATTCCGAGCGCGTCAGCGAACTGATGCGCGAATGCTACGCCCCGTATAACCGGAATCGCGAAAAGCTCATGTTCATGAGTGTGCGCGCCGCCGAACTGACCAAGTACGCTGCCAATGCCATGTTGGCGACCAAGATCAGCTTCATGAACGAGATGGCCAATCTGGCCGAGCGTCTAGGGGCTGACATCGAGGATGTGCGACGGGGCATCGGCTCCGATCCGAGGATCGGCTATCACTTCATCTATCCGGGTTGTGGCTACGGCGGATCGTGTTTTCCCAAGGACGTGCAGGCGCTGGCAAGAACGGCGAGCAAGGTCGGCTACGAGGCCGAACTGCTGCAGGCGGTGGAGGCCGTCAACAAACGTCAGAAATCCACGCTTTACGACAAGCTTGCCCACGCACTGGGCGGGGCGCTTGCCGGCAAGACGATCGCGGTCTGGGGCCTGTCGTTCAAGCCGGAGACCGACGATATGCGCGATGCGCCGAGCCGTGCCTTGATGGAGCGGCTCTGGCAGGAGGGCGCGACGGTACAGGCCTATGATCCAGAAGCGATGAAAGAGTGCCGCAGGATTTACGGCGAGCGCGACGATCTCGTGTTGGTGGCGGACCGCGTCCAGGCGGTCAAGCGCGCAGATGCCCTGGTTGTCTGCACCGAATGGAAGGAATTCCGAACGTTGGATGCTAGCTGGATCCGCGAACAGTTGACGCACCCGGTGGTGATCGACGGCCGCAATCTCTATGAACCGGAGGCGATGTTGGCAGCCGGTATCGATTATTACGCGGTCGGGCGCGGCATGACAATCAGCGCCGCATCGGTGACATGATCCGGAATGGATTAATCCAGCATGGTTAGCCCCATAGTGAATAACGCGCGTTCAAAGTCTGTTGTTTTCGAGCGGCACAGTACGGCGACAACAACGGGCCGAGCCGTGAATCCTTATTATCGCTCGGCTTGGGGTTGTCGTAATCTCCCGTAGTGCGGCTTCAACAGAAAATTGCAGTTTTACTCGTTTAATACACTGTGTTGAGGGATAAACAAAACAGCCAAGATGTCATGCCAAATTGGTGATTGAATAACCGCAGATTGACGGCTATTTAGAAAATAGTGATATGGCGGGGTTTCAATAACCAATAATGGGTTGGCTGACGATGAAAACAAAATTAGCGAGTTTTGTAGGGTGGTCGATATTACCAGGAAAGTCAGTCTCTGGCAGAAAGCCGCGTCTGGAAAGCCAGGGGATGCGTATTGCCTGTCTGATGATGCAGAAGAATGAGCGTGATCTTATTCATCCGTGGATTGTGTATCATGCAGAACTCTTTGGGCTGACCAACCTGTTTGTTTACGACAATGGGTCAACTGACTCCGAGACATTGAAAATACTCAAAAAATACGAGAAGTTTGGTTTGAATGTGTTTTATGATAAGTCGGAGAAGCGGCACTTTGAGAACAAGGGAGAGATCATGTCCAGCAAGATTCGAGAGCTGGACGTCGAGGGGGTCTACGATTTCTTTCTACCGCTAGACTGCGATGAATTCGTCGGATGCTGTATCGACCAGAGAATCAAGATCGATATCGCGGAAATCGAAAAGGCTCTGCACCCTTACCAGGAAAGTCCCGAGGTGCTGACGATCTTGCGAGCATACGATAACAGTCCGGTCCATCCTGATTATTACCTTCCAAAAGATGCGCAAAGAAAATGCTTCTTCGCTCGCAATACCTGTGCATCACTCGATATCGGCTTTCATCATGGCAAGTCAAGGTTGAGTGACAAGGAGAAGAAAACGCCGATCGTCTACTTTCATTTTCATCATAAGTCCTATGAAGCGTTCAAGAAGTCGGCTTACGAGAAGCTATCCTCCAGGGTGGCGGACTTTTCCCGAGAGGCCCTGCTGACGCATTTGAAGGAGCGGCGGTCAGGGTTTCATCTGATCCCCGGGGTGCTCAAGCAGGAAGAGGAGTACAACGCCCGGTTTGAGCTCGAAAACCGCGTCTACTATCCCGAGCTATCCCAGAGGATCACTGAGCTTGGCAGTCAGCTGCATGTTGTGGGGGAGACAATGAGATAGGCCGTGGCCTGCCATATGCGATATCTGTTCTTCGCGCCGCCGGTGGCGACAGGCGGTATCTTCGAGACCTGAGTGATGCCGGGCAGGGACGCACTACCAGGGATCGGATCGCCATATCGGCTTATCGTGACATCAAGTGTCCACCGGAGCGAGATTAGGCGCCAGGTCGTTGCTCGTTATCATTCTGTTTGTTGCGTTTCTGTGTTTTCAGGGTGATGAATATCGATTAGTAAATTCATCTTCAACAAAATCTGCCTCCCGCTTAACCTAACTAAAGTCTTAACGGGGCTTGCCAATTGTCGATGCCGGACAGGTTGTCTTTTCAAGGAAACATAGTTTGCATGAAAGTGTCTTTTTTCGGCATTAAAACGTTTCGAAAAGCGTGTCGGTCTCGTCAGATTGTCACAAAAACATTTGTGCGACGTATTTTTACAAATATTTTGGATGAATGCGCTTTCTGAACCACCGGCAGTCCCGGTCGCCGGCGTTCGGGATCGAAAAGTTCGAAGACGATCAAGGCTGACATGTTCGGTGAAACACGCCGGAACGATGCCGTATCGGTCGTACCGTATTGATCGAGCTGTTTTTATCGAGCCGTATTGGCCGAATAGCCGCGTTATGAGTCGAGAAGGGTTCCCGACAGATGCGCTCCCTGTCGCCCGAGGCGTGGACGTGGGGCGAATACGAAGATGACAACAATTCCATTGACACGGCAACGAAAAGCCAGAGGCCTTCTCATGCAAGCCAAGAGCAGAGCTTTACATGAATTCGGCGCGACCTTTCTGGGTCCTGCGCTACATGTCTATGCCGAATCCATCGAAGCCGAGTCGAACGGACATCTGCCCGTTTGCCTGGCCCGCGAGGGGTGGTGTTTTCATCGTCTGCTGTCGCGCCTGCAGCGAGAATCGTCGATCGATCTCGAGAACACCCCGGTCTACCTTCGGGTTTCACGCACGCTTCTGTTTCGCGCCATGCTCGGCTCTCCGGTCATTATGCCGATGGCGCTCAGCAACGAATTTGCCGGCAGCATTCTGGATCTGATGCGCAAGCGTTTTGGCCTACAGCTCCACGAGATCTTCTCGGCGTTACCGATCGAGCTACTGCGATTCAACTGCGAGCTGCCCAAGGATCAGGCGCTGGTCTACGAGTGGTTGTCACCGCATCTCAAGGCGCTGGAGTCACTGGTTTCCCCGACCCGCAAGGCACTGATCGCCTATCTTCGCCGCTCCGGCCTGATGGACGAAGAGAAACGCCCGCTGATGCTGGACCTGGGCTACTCCGGCACGATCCAGAAAATCCTGACGCACGTTCTGGAGCGAGATACGGCGGGGCTCTATTTCATCGCGACCAAGCCAGGTGAAACCGAAGTCGGTGACCATCAAGCGCTGCTCAAAGGCGTTTTTCATGAGGGCGTCGGCTGGCGCAGTGGCTGCACCATGCTCGACCGCTCGCTGCTTTTCGAATGCCTGCTGACGGCGCCTCACGGGCAGATGGTAGATATTCGCCAGAAGAGTAGCGGCGAGTTCGAATATTTCTATGGGCGAGAGGCGGCGACACAGCGGCATTTCCAGGACCTGAAGACCGTTTTCGACGGTGCGATCGACCATGTCATTCGGTGCCGACATCACGGCGTGACCTACTCACGAACCGATGTTCAAGATCTGTACGAAGTGTTTGCGACCAAGCCTAACTGCATTCCGCATGACGTCTGGCATCTGTTCAGTGTCGACGACGATATCACTGGCAATGGCATCGTCAATCCGATGCAGATGTTCGCGATTTAAATCGAGAGACCGAGAGAGCGGGGGCCCTCACATGAAACCAGCGGGAAAAATGATATCGCTACTGCCTTGGCTGTTTCATACGCAGCTTTCCAGCCAAGCGCGCAAGAAGCGATTGGCGGCAGAAGAGTTGGTCGGGCTGGACAAGAATATTGTCCTGCCGGGTAGCGAGAACGGCGCGCCGGCGCGCCAGGAGCCGGGGCTGGAAGACAAGAGTCTGGTCACCATGACGGAAACCTTCGTGGTCGAGGAGGGCACGCCAGCCAACGATGCCGCCGTGACCTTGGACGAGCAGACACCGACCGAAGAACCCCCGGAAGCGCCGACGCCGGAAGAGCCGCCGGAGCTGCCGATCGGCAGTACCGATAAGGGCGAGGATGCCTATTCCGCGCTGATGAGTCAGGCCTTCATGGATGCGTTGAATACCCAGCTCTTCGATCCCCGCTGGTATCAGGCCACCTACGGCTCCCGCTTTGCCACACAGCGAGAGGCGTTCGATGACTATATTCGCAAGTCGCAGTTCGCGCCGGTCAATCCGTCGCCGCGCTTCGACAGCGAGACCTACCATCGCATGTACATCGATGTGTTCCACGCCCAGCAGAGCCCGCTACAGCACTACTTGCTTCACGGCCGAAGCGAAGGGCGCCAGCATGTGCCGGCCACCGTTCGCTGGTTCCCGCGGGAGATCGTGTCGCCACCGTCGACGTTGAGCGAGGCTGCCGGTGAGCTGAAGGTCGCGCTCTGCCTGCACGTCTTCTACCCGGATTTCCTGGATCGCTTTGCCAGCGCCATCTCTCGGTTCCCGGTCAAGGTGGATGTCTATCTGACACTGGCCAAGGCGGAATTCGAAGAGCATGCGCACCGGGTGTTCGACGGGCATCCGCGGGTGAACAAGCTCGAGACACGCGTGGTGCCGAATCGCGGTCGCAACTTCGGGCCGGTGTTGGTCGAGTATGGCGAGACGCTGCAGGCGTACGATCTGTTCTGCCACCTTCACTCGAAGAAGTCGCTCTACTCCGGCAAGGAGCAGACCCAGTGGGCGGAGTACCTGATCGAATATCTGCTGCGCGACGTCTCGGTCATCACTCGGCTGCTGAATGCGTTCGCCGCTGACGACACCTTGGGCCTCTATTACCCCACCACGTTCTGGCTGATGCCCTCCTGGGTCAACCATCAGACCATGAACAAGGGCTTCATGCGCGAGTGGCAGAAGAAGCTGGGACTGGGTCCGATACCGGATTTCCTGAGTTATCCCGCTGGCGGCATGTTCTGGTCGCGTCCTGGCGCGATGAAGGGCGTGCTGGATCAGACCTGGCGCTATGAGGATTTTCCGGAAGAGCCGCTACCCAACGATAACTCCATGCTTCACGCGTTGGAGCGAGTGCTCGGGCCGCTGGCCGAGAATCTCGGCTATCGCCAGCTGTTCTTCTATCCGCCGACCGGACAGTTCACGACCGACAATGGCTATATCACGGCGAGCTATCACGGTCGACTGGAACAGCACCTGGCAAGCATTCAGGCGCATGCCTGCATCAGCTTCGATGTCTTCGACACGCTGGTTCGTCGCGAGTACACCGTGCCGGACTACGCCAAGCTCAAGCTAGGCAAGTTGCTGGCGGAACAGGACTACGTCGAGTCGGCGAAATACTTCGTCAAGCTGCGCAATGATGCGGAGTCGACGCTGCGACGACGTGCCAATTTCCAGGGGGACGTGCGGATCGAAGCGATCTACGACGAGCTGGCCGTGGAACTGGATGTCGACAGCGACCTGGCGCGAAGCTGGATGGAGCAAGAGTTCGAGCTCGACCTGGAAATGATTCGGCCGAAGGACGAAATGGTGGAACTGTTCAACCACCTGGCGGCGCAGGGACATATTCTCTGGGTGATTTCCGATAGCTACTACAACCGTGAGCAAGTGGGGCTGATGCTGCGTAAAGCCGGTGTCGCGGCCGCTTATCGCCTGATGGTTTCGAGCGAGGAGCAGGCGCGCAAGGACAACGGCACGATGTGGGCCAAGGTCAAACAGGACCTGGCTAACGAAGGGGTTCAGCGCCATCTGCACATCGGTGACAACGTGGTCGCCGATGCGCAGATGCCCGGCGATATGGGGCTCACGACCTTCCATATCCTGCATCCGATGGACAAGTGGCGCGCGCTGGGATTTCCCCATGTGTTGAACGGCGCGGATGCCCTGGACGAGATGCAGATCCTCAAGTGGGGCCGTTTGATCAGCGAGGTCGGACGCAATCCCTTTATCGGAGAGTGAGGCGATCAGGCTTCACGGCTAGCGCCGTGACGTCCGGTTGTCGTGGTGCTCGCTAGTGGACAAGGGCGCACGGTGTTGAAGGGGGCTTCACGATAGCGTCGTGAGGGTCCGTTGCCTGTCTCGACCGCCTCCCTGGTCGGCGGGCGCTTCGCTACCGGTCGCCGACCGCACTCTCTTTTGGACAGTCTGTACAGGGGGCTAGCGCTTGAACGCGAACACCCGTGAACGCCAGCAGCATGGCCCCAGCTTTACCGCGCTGACCATGGTGCGAGGCGAGAGCGACATCATCTGGTCGTCGTTACTGCATCATGCGCGCTTGGGCTTTCACCGCCTGATCGTCGTCAGCTACCTGGAACACGGTTTTCTGCGCCAGTGCATCGATCGTCTGCGTGAGGCGTTTCCTGACCTGGAAGTCGACTTGGTCGAGATCGAAAGTCGCGGGCATTTCGGTCGGCGCAAAGCCTTCTATGTCAACCGGGCGCTGACGATGTTCGTCGACCCCAAGGTAGCCAACTATGTCTACTGCTTCGATGCCGACGAGTTTCTGTCACTGGGGCGCTATACCTCGGTCGGCGATTTCCTCGGGGCCTTTTTGTCACAGGAGGCATCGATGCCGAGCGGCGACATCGCGGCGGACTGCTTTCCGATGCCGTGGCTGAACCTGATCCCAAAGCGGCGGGACTTCTCGCCTCAGGATCTCAGCGGTCAGTTCCTGCAGGACGAATATCTGTGTGTCGATCGGCGCGAGAACAGCCGGCACAAGGTGCTGTTCCGCAAACGTATCAATACTCGCGTGCACATGGCGTATCACCAGACGTTTCTGGGTGAAAAGGATATTCCGGTGCAGCCCCACCCGCGGGCTCGAGATTTCGTGGAGTCGACCGGCGCCTGCGTCTATCACGTCCCGCTGCGCAGCCCGAGCCAGTTTCGTGACCGTCTGGAGGGGCCCATGCGTCGGGTGTTGGCGCAGGCTGCCAATGAGGAGTCGGGCGCGGCGTCCGAGGGCGTCACGCGGGATTTCGCCGATCAGCTGTTTGAGGCCTGTATCGCCAGCCAGCCCCGTTATACCAGTCTTGCCGAAGCCACCAACGACTTCGGTGAAGCCATTACCGATCGAAAAATTCGGGCCATCACTCGATTCATCTATCGCCGTCGAGAAGATGTTGGTCCTGTTCTGGGCGCGGCGAGATAGTCGCCGCCGCGCTCGCGTCACCTAGGAAACTACGCCGATGATCGCCCGTGTCGCTCAACCGCCGCACTATCGATTTGCCATTGCCGCCATCGTCAAGAACGAGCGCCCGTATCTTGCCGAGTGGATTACCCATCATCGCCTGATAGGCATCGAACACTTCTATATCGCCGACAATGGCAGCGATGACGGGACGGCCGAGCTGCTCGCCGATTGGCAGGCTCAGGGTTGGCTGACCACCCAGCGCTGGGTGCCGGGGGATCGAGCGCAGACATCATGGTACCGGCATGTCTTGACCCACGAGGCTCGCAACGTCGACTACCTGTTGTTTCTCGATGCTGATGAATTTCTCGTGGATGTTGACGGCGATCAGCCGCTGGCGCGACTTTTACCGTTGCTGGAGCGCCCGGAGGTGGGAGCGGTCGCGATCAACTGGCGCATCTTCGGCTCTGGTGGTCTGCGCTTCCGACAGCCGGGCGGGGTCCTGTCGCGATTCCGGCGGGCCAGTGTCAGCTCGCACAGCGTCAATTGTCACGTCAAGTCGATCGTCAAACCGCGCTGTGCGACCTCGGTCACGGCGCACACGGCCACGCTGCTTCCCGGTTTCCAGTACTTGACTGCGAACGGGCAGCAGGCGGCGTTTCTCGAGGACAAACCCGGCACCGGGCGCACCCGGACGGTCGTCGAGACGCCGTGCCGCGTCTATCACTACAACATCAAGTCCTTGGAAGAGTACGTCGATACCAAGATGCCGCGAGGCCGGGCCAATATGGCCGCCGGCCATACGCGAGACCTGACCTACTTTCGTAACCATGATCTGAATGACACCGAGGTAACGCTGTCGAGTGCCTGGCTCAAGTGCGTGGCGGATACCTCCCGGCTGCTCGAACCGGCCTCCGCGGAACCGGCGCCCACGCGCTTTTTTGTGCATATTCCCAAGACTGCAGGCACCAGCTTTCGGCTGGGGGCAAAACGCCATCTCGGCGAGTCGGGGGTCTGGCACGACTACGGCGAGAAACAGCGCGAGACCGCTGCGGATGTGGTTCGCTGGGTCTACGAGCGTCGCGACTTCTGGCGCTTGTGGCAGATGCTGGCGCAGCAGAATGTGGCGCTACTGGGTGGGCATGTCCCGCTCGAGAAATACGCCCATCTGGCGGGGCTGCGCAACTGCTTTTCTTTCGTTCGCGACCCGTTTCAACGGGTCGCATCCGACTACCACCATTTCGTCCGACATCACGGCTTTCAGGGCAGCTTCTCCGATTTCTATCGCCGTGACGACATGATCAACCGCCAGAGCCGTTTTCTCGACTCGACCTCGCTGGAAGCGATCGGCTTCGTGGGGCTCACCGAGCGCTATTCGGAGTCGCTGTCGTTGATCAACGATCTCTATGGTTGGGCGGTGCCGGGGCTGGTCGAGAACCTGGGACATACGACGGTCGACCACCGCTACGAGATCGCGCCCGAGGACGAGGCTGCGTTGCGTGAACTGAATCGCAAGGACCTGCATCTCTACGCGGCCTGTCGCGCGCTGTTCGAATCACGTCTGGCACTCTGGCGCGAGGGCAAGGCATACGTTCACGGTGGTATTCAGCAGTGCCAGCCGGATCGGGTTGTCGGTTGGGCCTGGTGGGCCACGGACGATACGCCCGTGGAGATGGAAATCTGGGTCAACGGTGAGCGTGTCGGTCAGACGTTGGCCAATGCGCTTCGACCCGGCTTTCTTCGCTGGGGCGCCCCACGCGGTAGCTATGTCGGTTTTCATCTGCCGTTGAAGTCATCCCCGGGAGATGTTGTCGATTGTCGCGTGATGGTGACCGGCCAGTCGCTCGGACCGCGCAGCGTGCGGCAGCCCGAGCGCTTACGGACATCGCTGGAACCCGAGAGGAAGTGATGCCATGCAGACCTCGTTGCAGCCGGTATCGGTAGTTCGAGCGCCGGGCGCCTGGAATGTTCTGAAACGCTCGACGCGCTTCGTCTGTCAGCCACGCCTCAAGCCGCTGGCGGGGCTCGAGCCCTGTGATCATGATGCCCAGTCCGATAACTACACCCGGCCCGCTAACTACGCCCGGCCCGATGACTATGCCTGGCGTGCCACGAGCGACGATCCCCAGTTTCACTGGCGCCGCGATCTGCCGCTACCGGGCTGGAACATGCTCGAGGTGGCCATGCGGCATGACCAGCCAAGTGTCTCGATTCGCCTCTATCTCGATACGGGAGCGGGGTTCAACGAAACGGAAAGTCTCTACCTGACGCTCAAGTCCAGCCGTATTACCAAGCGACTCTGCTTTATCCCGCATGGCCTTGTCGCGCTGCGTTTCGATCCCATGGAGCGTGCCGGGCGTTTTACCCTGACCCATCTGCGTCTGGTCTGGCTGACGCCCTGGTTCGCCCACGATCGCTTGAGCCATCGCCTTGCCAATCTGCATCACCGGTGGCTGGAAACGCCTAGATCACGCGTGCTCCCGGCACTTCGGCAACAAGCCCGGGAGCAGGGCACGAACTGGCGGGCGCTGGCGCTGAAACAGTATGACGAAACCTTTGCGCGGCTCTGCCCGGGCAAGAGCTATCGCCAGTGGTTGGAACAGCAGCCGCCCACCGATATCGACTGGATCACCCAGCGCATGGCCGCTTTTTACCGCCGGCCGCTTATTTCGATCCTGCTGCCGACCTATAACACGCGGATCGAGGATCTCGAACGCTGTATCGACTCGGTCCGCTCGCAGCACTATGAACATTGGCAGCTGTGCATCGCCGATGACGCCTCCTCCGATAGCCGGGTCCACGATTGCCTGTCGCGCTATGCCGAGCTCGATACGCGTATCGATGTGATCTTCCGTCCCGTCAACGGGCACATCTGCGCCGCCAGCAACAGTGCACTGGCGCGCGCGCGCGGGGAGTTCGTGGCGCTGCTCGATCACGATGACTGCCTGCGACCGGAGGCACTCTATCAGGTTGTCGAGACGCTGCAGCGACACCCGGATGCCGAGGTGCTCTACAGCGACGAGGACAAGATCGACGAATTCGGCGAGCGCTTCGATCCCCACTTCAAGCCGGCGTGGAACCCGGATCTGCTGCTCGGTCAGAACTATCTCTCGCACCTCGGCGTATACCGCGCCGAGCGGATGCGGGCCGTCGGCGGTTTCCGCCGCGGTTTCGAGGGCAGTCAGGATCACGATCTGGCGCTGCGTTGCACGCACGGCCTGACTGCCTCTCAGGTAATCCGGATCCCCAAGGTGCTCTATCACTGGGGGGCGGGGCGAGGGTCGACCGCCACCGCGGCCGGCGAGAAAACGTATACCAGCGAGGCAGGTCTGCGGGCCGTGGCCGATTATCTGGCCACGCACGCACTCGATGCTCAGGTCGAAGCCGGCAAGTACCCGAATACCTACCGGGTGCGCTGGCCGCTACCGGAAACGCCGCCGCTGGTCAGCCTGCTGATCCCGACCCGCGATCAGATCTCGATTCTCCGGCCCTGCGTCGAGGCACTGTTGCGGCGCACGCGCTATCCGCGCCTGGAAGTCATCATTCTCGATAACGGTTCGACTTGTGGCGAAACGCTGGCGTTCTTCGATGAGCTCACGCAGGACGCGCGGGTTCGCGTATTGGCCTGGCCGCATCCTTTCAATTACTCTGCGATCAACAACTTTGGTGTGCGTCACGCCCGGGGCGAGGTCATCGGCCTGGTCAACAACGACATCGAGCCAATCGACGAGACGTGGCTGCAGGAGATGGTGGCCCAGGCTTGTCGACCCGAAATCGGCTGCGTCGGCGCCAAGCTCTACTACCCCAATGGCACGATCCAGCACGGTGGCGTCGTGCTGGGTATCGGCGGCGTCGCGGGGCATGCGCACAAGTATTTCTCGAAGCACGACGCGGGATACTTCACGCGGCTGCATCTGGTGCAGAACTACTCGGCCGTCACCGCGGCGTGCCTGGTCGTCCGGCGCGAAATCTTCGATGCCGTGGGCGGGCTGGATGAAGAGAATCTGGCGGTCGCGTTCAACGATGTCGACTTCTGCCTGAAGGTGCGCGAGGCCGGTTACCGGAACCTATGGACGCCATACGCCGAACTCTATCACCACGAGTCGCTCTCCCGGGGCGCCGACGACACGCCGGCGAAGCGCAATCGGGCCACGCGGGAGGCCAACTATATGCGACGGCGCTGGCGTCACTGCCTGTTCGACGACCCGGCCTATCACCCCAGCCTGACCCTGACCCACGAGGATTTTTCGCTGCGCTGAGCGGATAACGACTCGTCAACGATCCGGTTTCTTTCCAGTTTCGCCTTGATGGCGATGCGGTCCACCAACAATGACAGGAAACGCCGACCATGAATATTGAGTTTACTGCCATCACGATGGTTAGAGGGGAAGAGGATGTCGCCTTTGCCTCTTTCCTGCATCAACTGCGTACCGGCTTCGATCGACTCATCGTCATCAGCCACGTCGAGCATGATTTTCTGCGGCAATGCGTGGCCTTGCTGCGAGATCGTTTCCCCGAGAAAGAGATCGTCTTCATGGAGATCGAGGACGAGCAAGGCTTTTCCAAGCGCAAGGCCGACTATATCAACGGGGCCCTCGAGGTCTATCTCAAGAAGGACTGCCACAATGTGGTCTTCGGATTCGATGCCGATGAATTTCTTACCTTCCGCAAAGGGATGACGGTGAAGGATTTCTTCGCCGCCTTTGTGAAGCGTTTCCCCGGCGAGGAGAACCTCAAACGGTTCTACTTCCGGCTGCCCTGGATCAATGTCATCTGTAAGGAGCGCATCGCCTATCAGAAGGATCTGGAAGGGCGATTGCTGGAAGCGGAGTACTGGTCGATGGGCGAGCAGGCCTCCGATACCAAGGCGCTTTTCCTGCACCGTCGGACACATCGCCTGCACATGGGTTATCACTGGCTGATGTCTCGCGACAACAACGAGGTGCTGGAGCCTGAGGAGGAAGTGACCAACCTGGCACGCGAGTGGGAAGCCTGTATCTACCACCTGCCCCTGCGCAGCGCCGAGCAGTTCTTCGACCGCATCGGCAACTATGTGGTCAGTGCGGCCAAGCAGGAGAAGCACAATCGTTTGAGCCAGTTTTTCGTCGACAATCCGCACATCAATCGCCAGCACTTCTTCGAGATGTGCATCGCTCCCGAGCCCAGCTACCCCAATTACGAAGCCTTGCGCAAGGAGATGGGGCCGGGCATCGAAGAGATGGTGCTGAGAGCGTTCACCAAACTGATGGTCAAGCCGCGCACGGACATCGGGCGGGCGTTGGCTCCTGCCTCACACTGATTCGCGACCGAGGTGCCCACCATGCGTCATCCGCCTTGGGTACTGCTGAGCGACGGCGCCTGCCCGACGGAGGATATCTATTTCCTGCGAGCGGTGGCGCCGTGGCTCCGCGATCGCGGCATCGACGTTCGGCGTCTCGATACGCGTCGCTGGCGCTCGCCATGGCTGGCACGCCCTTGGCTGATAGGGGCTTTACGAGGTGCCCATATCATTGTCTGCCGCACGCTGGCCGAGCCATGGATTGAATGGCTCGAATGTCACCGAGCGCGATTGGCCAGCGTCCGTTATTTGATCGACGACGATATCGGCGCGGCGGCGACCGACGCCAATCTGCCGATGGCCTATCGACAACGTATGCGGGCCTTTGCCGGTGGGGGGCAGCCACGCCTGCTGGCACTGGCGGACGAGGTGATTGCTTGCAGCGATCATCTCGCCCGGCTTTTCAGTCAGCACCACGCTGGCGTGACCCTGCTACCCCCGACGCTGATTGCCGAACCACCCGACCAGGCACATTTCCGTGATTCGGGTTGCCGCGCCGGTTTTCATGGCACGCGTGCGCACCTGGCCGACCTCGAGTCGATCGTGCCCGCGCTGACCGCGTTGCACGATGGCAATGCGTCGCTGACCTTCGAGATCATGCTGGGGGCGTTTGCGCCGCCACCGCTGCAGACTCGGCCTCGCGTCGAGACGCCGGGGCCGATGAGCTGGCGCGCCTTCCAGCGCTATCGCCGGCGGGCGCGGTTGCATGTCGGCTTGACGCCGTTGCGTGACACCGCTTTCAACGCGGGCAAGTCGCACATCAAGTTCCTCGATAATGCTGTCGTTGGCTGCGTCGGTCTCTACAGCGACCGTGCGCCTTATCGCGAGATCGTCAGCCACGGCGAGGATGGCCTGCTGGTGAGTGATCGACCTGGGGCGTGGCAGGAGGCCATTCAGCAGTTGATCGATGACCCCTGGTCAACGCGAGTCATGGCAAAACAGGCGGCGCGTAAAGCGCGCGAGCTCGGTGATCCGGAGCGGGCTCGCGCGTTCTGGTGGGTTCGCCGCTAGGGCAATTCAACCTTAGGCAATTCAACATCAGGGCAATTCGACGTCAGGGCGAGAGGCGGGAAATCGTCACGCGACGTGCAGGGTGGCAGTGCCGACACCAATGGCCGCGACGATCATCGAGGACGGCGGTTTCTCGTCCTTGGCCCCCCCGTGGTGATGGCCTCAGCGGGGCCGTTCCCGTGCCAGGGCGTCGACGAGAACGTCGAGCGTCCGCTCGATCTGGGCTTCGGTGTGATCGCAGGAGAAGAAGAAGCGCAGCCGTGCGCTCTTTTCCGGGACGGCAGGATAGAGGATCGGCTGCACATTGATGCCCGCCTTGAACAGCGTATCCGAGACACGGGCAGCCACCAACGAACTGCCCAGAATGATCGGTACCACGGCCATCCCGATGCTGTCACCGGTATTCAGTCCCGCTTCGCGAGCCCGGCGCAGGAAGTCGCTCGAGCGCGCCTTCAGGCGTTGCAGTCGCTCCGGCTCTTCGAACAGGATCGACAGCGCCCGCAGCGAGGGCGCCGCCACCTGTGCGGGCATCCCTACACTGTAGAGAAAACCGGGGGCCAGGTAGCGCAGGGTATCGATCAGCGGCTGGCTGCCGGCGATGTAACCGCCGCAGCCGCATAGCGATTTGCTCAGCGTTCCCATCCAGATATCGACCTGGTCCACCGCCACGTTGCAGGACTCGTGCAGACCGCGTCCGGTGCTTCCCAAGACGCCGAACGAGTGGGCTTCATCGACCATCAGCCAGGCCCGGTGACGCTGCTTGATCTCGACGAACCGAGCGAGATCGGGCGTGTCGCCATCCATGCTGTAGAGCCCTTCGATAATGATCAGTACCCGCTCGAACTGTCCGCGATGTCGGATTAACAGCTGTGTCAGCGCGTCCGGGTCGTTGTGGGCAAAGCTCATGCGGCGCGCGCCCGAAAGTTGCGCGCCGATCAGGCTGCTGTTGTGAATATACTCGTCGTGCAGGATCAGGTCGCGGGCACCGAGCAGGTAGCCGATCGTGGAGACGTTGGCAGCATGGCCGCTGACGAAGACGACCGCATCGTCGACGCCATAGGCTTCGGCCAGGCCACGCTCCAGTGCCTGATGGACGGGGCGTTCCCCGGAGACCATGCGGCTGGCGGAAACCGAACTGCCGTAGCGCTCGAGCGCATCGATCCCCGCCTGCTTGATGCGCGGGTCACCCGATAGGCCGAGATAGTTGTAGCTGGCGAAGTTGATGTATTCGCGATCGCCGATCCGGGTGGTGGCACCGGCATTGCCTTGATGCAGCTTGAAAAAGGGATCGGGAACGCCGAACTGCGCCGCGCCTTGACGAATGAGCTGTATCTGCTGATAGCCCGGCAGGGTGTCGAAACGGGTATGTCGATCCTCGACGACGGTGGCCTCTTTCTGTCCGATCGGCGCGCTAGCGCTGGCGGAGAGACGACGGCGATCGGTGGCGCGGGCGATCAGTCTTGCCTTGAGGTCGGGTTTGGCATCGGGGTTCATGCATCGGCCTCCAGGCGGCGAGCCGGCGTGTCGTGATCATCGATACCATGCCGTTGAGCCAGTGACGTAAGCGGCATGTCCGTCGATAGGGTCTCCGTGGAAGTCTCCTCGTTTTGCAGTTTGCCGACCAGGTACTGACCGAGCTTGTTCAGGGTGGCGTTATCGCTCAGGATCATCACGGGAATCTGGATCCCCAGCTTTGACTCCAGCGCCGTGACCAGCTCGACGCCCATCAGCGAGTCGAAACCCATATCGTAGACGGGTCGATGCAGATCGATGCGCTCTTCTTCCAGCATCAGGATCCGTGAGAGTTCTCGCCGAAGCAGCGCCACGATGCGCGCCTGCATGGCGTCGGCATCCAGCCCAGCCAGCTGCTGGCGGAAATCCTTCTCGCCGTCGTGCGTTTCCTTCCCGCGCGCCAGACGAGCCAGTTCCCGATAGCGTCCGCTGGCCGCGGTCGGTAAAAAGCGCGATAGCGCGTGCCACGCCAGTTCCATGACGCCGACCGTGGCGGCACCGTGCGTGATGGCCTGCTCGAGGACTTGCAGCGCCTCGGCGGCATCGAGCGTGCTGCCACCCAGACGCTGCATCAGCGCCTCGCGAATCTGGGGGTGCCTGGCCAGGAAGCCGACGTCGCCGATGGCACCCCAGCGCAGACAGGTGGCGGGCAAGCCGTTGGCGCGACGCGCGGCGACCAGCCCCTCCAGCCAGTGATTGGCGGCGACATAGCTAGCCTGCCCGGGATTACCGAACTGGGTCGTGACCGAAGAGTAGAGCACGAAGAAATCCAGCGATTGCCCGCGGGTAAGCGCATCCAGATGACGGGCGCCCTCGATCTTGGCTGCCAGCGCCTGCGACAGGCGTTCGGCATCGAGATTGCGGACGAGCGTGTCGTCGATCGCGGTCGCGGCATGTATGACCCCTTTCAACGGCGCGTTGGCGCTGTCACAGGTAGCCAGCGCATCGGCCAGCGCTATCTTGTCACTGACGTCGCAGGCGAGCGCGCGGACCTCGATGCCCTGCGCGCGCAGCTCGGCAACGGCGCTGATAGACTCCTCGTGGGCCGGGCCGCGGCGGCTCAGTAGCAGCAGATGTCGGGCGCCGTGTTGCGTCAGCCAGCGGGCGGTTGCCAGCCCGAAGCCGCCCAGTCCTCCAGTGATCAGGTAGCTGGCGTCGGGGTCGAGTGCGAGCGTACGCGGATCTCGTCGCGGCGTGTCTTCCACCGGCGGTTGGGCATAGGTCACCACTACCTTGCCGATCTGGCGCGCCTGCTGCATATAGCGAAATGCCTCGATGATGCGCTGGTTGTCGAAGGCGATATACGGCAGCGGCGTCAACGTGCCGTCGGCGAACAGGGCCATCATTTCCCGGAACAGTTGACGAGTGAGATCGGGGCGCTCACGCATCAACTGGTCCGAATCGACGCCGAAGTAGCTCAGATTATTGCGATAGGGACGCAGGCCGATGGCGGTGTTCTCATAGAAATCGCGTTTGCCGAGCTCGATGAAGCGGCCGAAGGGCTTGAGCGCGCGAAGGTTCTGGTTGATCGCCTCGCCGGCCAGCGAGTTGAGCACCACGTCGACGCCGCCGTTCGGTCCGGTGTCGTGCAGTATTTCCTCGGCGAAGGTCAGGCTGCGGGAGTCGTAGAGGCTATCCACGCCCATCAGACGCAGAAAGTCGCGCTTGTCGTCGTTGCCGGCGGTCGCGAAGATCTCCGCGCCGAGCCAGCGACCGACCTGTACAGCCGCCAGACCGACACCACCGGCGGCACCGTGGATCAGCAGGCGCTCTCCCGGCGCCAGGCGGGCGAGGTGCTTGAGTGCGTAGTAAACGGTGAAGAAGGTCGTGGGCAGCGTGGCGGCGGCAGCGAAGTCGATGCCGTCCGGAATCGGCGCCACGGCATCGGTGTCGGCGACCAGATAGTCGCTGAAACTGGCGGGGCCGAAGCCGACAACGCGGTCGCCGGCCCGGTAGGTGTCGCTGTCACCGGCGTCCACGACACGACCGGCAAACTCGAGTCCCAGCGTCGCACCGGCAAAACCGTGCTCGATCGCCTCGTCGGACAGCAGGCCGAGTGCGTACATGACATCGCGGAAGTTGAGCCCGGTCGCCGCGACCTGAATCTTGATCTTGCCCGGCCCCATCGGCGGCAGCGTTCGACGCTGCCAGCGCAGATGACGCAACTGACCGGGCAGATCGAAACCGAGACTCAGGGCTTCGTTCTCGCCGCGCGGCGGCATGGTTACCTCCGGTGCGGCCGTTGTCACGAGACGGGGCGCCCAGCGACCTCCCTCGGCATCGATCACCAGCTCTTGCTCGGCGTCCGGGTGCAGCAGGGTGTCGACGAGCGCTTCCACGACCTGCTGGGTCGCCTCGACGCCAGTCGAGGCGAGCCGCTCCTTGGGCATGGCGGGGAGTGGCAGGTCAATCAGCGTAATACGTCGTTCGCCGGCCTCGTTCTGCAGGACGCGACCGAAGCCCCAGAGCGCGCTGTCTTCGCAAGGCGTGGCGGGTGCGCTTCCGGCGGCGGCCAGCCGCGAGGCGGCGGGGATCTCCTCGAGCTGCCGGGCGACGCCTCGCGTGATCACATGCAGCGCGGTGCGTGAGTGGTCTGCCTCCAGTTGCTGCAGCCAATGCATGACGTGCCGACATCGCTCGCCGGCACTGCCGTGAGCGAGTCCGCGCAGGTCGACCACGTGATCAGCGGTCACTTTCATCGATAGACTGGGGGCGTCCCGATCGTCCTGCGAGCTGAGTCGCACCCGTGCACCGCGTTGCGTGAGCGCTGCGTTCAGCTGTCTGGCCAGCGCCGCTTCGTGGCGGCCGAAGACCAGCAGCCAGTCTTCAATGTCGGCCGACTCCCCGATACTCGCCTGGTCAGGTTCTACCGTGGCGGGCATCGCGTGCTGGGTGTCTCTATCGGCCATGACATCGCACGCGGCCGCCTGAGGAGGCCGGACGAGGAGGACCTGGATACCGCCGTCGTCGTCAAGGTCGATGTGCCGCGTGTCACGATAGCCGAACGCAGTCAGCAGTTGTTCCACCTGCGGCAGGCTACAGGGCAGTTCTGTCGCCGGTTGGGTGATCGAAAGCAGATGCTGCCAGCTGCTTGGCGCAAGTCCGACGATCATGAGCGTGGCATCCTCGGCAAGGCGCGGTGCGAGGCGTTCGAGTGTCTGGGCGACGGTAGCCTGCGGCGCATCCAGCGCGAGCAGCACGAACTGCGCGTCTTCCTGAGCATCCCCTGTCTCCGCCGCCAGCGATAGGCTTTCGCGAGCGGGGTAGCGCTCGGTGAGGGACTCGCCAGCACCGATGGCGGCGTCACCCAGTGCCACGAAGCGATAGCGGGCACGATCATCGGGCCAGTCGTGAGGGAGTCGAGAGCCGAACTGGGGACGCCACGCTGACAGCTCCAGAATGTCCACGCGCTGACTGGCCGGCAGAAGCGCCAACAGGTCGCGACACTGGCCCAGGAGCGTGTCGGCGAGCGATTGCCAGCCGGGTTCGCCGATAGCATCGTGAATCAGCCCGGCATGCTGTTCGGCCGAGAGCCTGGGCAAGGCGAAATCCGTGTCGGTTCGCATCAGTGCCGCCAGATGCAGCGTCTGTCGGCCGATACGATGGATGAGGCCGGCATGCTCGGGGTAGTCGCGAATCAGCAGATTCCAGATGGTGCGCGCCTCGACCCCCTCGCTGTCGGCGTGCAGGCGCCAGCCGGCGTCCGCCTCCTCGACGACAAGTCCGCCATGGTGCGCTAGCGTCAACAGCCGACGACGCTGTTGGCGTCGTTCACTGGATCCGGTCTCCAGCCAGCCAAGCGGCAGAATGCCGTGTTCGTTGACCAGCGGTGTCAAGGCTTCGCTCAGCGCCGTCATGATCAGGCTATCGATCAGGGGGTCGACTTCGCGGCCATAGCGACAGCCGGTAGCCTGGCGAAAGTGCTGTTGCCAGGCATCGGCCAACGCGTCACCGAGCGTATCGTCCAGCGGCAGCGGCGAGCGATGAAGCGCTGCGGGCACCAGACGGTGGCGCAGATAGCTCAACCGCTGCCGCGGCGGCTGGCGTAGTCGGGCGGCGCGGAAGCGTGCCCCCTGGACCACCGCGATAGCATTGCCGGCGGCATCGAAGAGTGCGACGTCGGCGCAGAGGGAATGGGGCGCCTCGCCGGTCAGTTGCAGGCGAACGATGGCGGGCGGGGTGCCGGTCGCTCGCCACTGCACGCGCTCCAGGCGAACGGGCACGAACGCGATTTCCGTGCTGATGACGCGGCGCCCCGCGGCGAGCAGAGGGATGAAAAGCTGGAAGGCGCTATCGAGGATGCCCGGCGCGAGCAGGCAGTCGGCTTGCGATGTCGTCAGCGCTTCGGTGAGTTCAATACGGCCTATGGCAGCATTGCCATCGATCCAGCCGCTACCGATGGCCTGAAAGGCCGGACCATAGTTCAACCCCAGCGCGTCGGCGGCGGCAAGGTGACGGTCTCGCGTGAAGTCGGGGGTTCTCGATGGCAGCGCCGGGCTGTGTGTGGTGAGCAGCAGGCCGCGCGACTGTTCGAGAGCGCGGGCCGTGGCATGGTGCGTCCAGTCTCCCTCACCGTCGCTGTCGCGGGCGATCATGTCGATGTCACCGCTGACGTCATCGATGGTGAGCCGAAGTCGCTTGCCGTGCGTGCCGTCGAGCAGCAGCGGGGCACGGATTTCGAGGGATTCGAGATCGACCAGTGGCGCCTCGCGCCAGGCGGTCACGGCCGCCAGGGCCAATTCCACGAAGCCGGCGCCAGGGAAGACGACGCCATCACCGACCCGATGATCGCGCAGCCAGGGGAGTCGATGGATGTCGAGTTGGCTCTCCCAGGTCAGTCGTTGCTGGGCCAGCGGGTAGCCCAGCAAGGGATGGGCATAGTGTCTCGACATCAGCCCCTGGGATGTGGGTGTGGGGCAATACCAGTGGCTCTCGCGCTGCCAGGGATAGCTTGGCAGGCTGATGAAGCCGGCGGTCACGGGGAACCAGCGCGATAGCGGGAGGGCCACGCCACTGAGCAGTACGCCAGACAGGGCCCGTGTCAGACTCGCCAGGTCGGCGCTGTCCCGGGACATGGTCGACAGCACCAGCCCTTCCCGGGCGTGGCTTTGCAGAACGTCCTTGATGTAACGGCCCAGGATCGGATGCGCACCGATCTCGACGAAGACGTTGGCCGAATCGGATAGGGCGTCGATCGCCGGCGCGAAACTGACCGGTTGGCGGATGTTCTGCCACCAGTACTCTGCGCCGAGATGGCGTCCTTCCAACAGATCGCCGGTGACGGTCGAATAGAAGGGAATTGTGCTGGGTTGCGGCTGGAGCGAGGCGAGCTCGCGCAGCACGCCCTCACGAATCGGCTCCATCGCTGCGCTATGGAACGCATAGTCCAGAGGCAGGCGTCGGGAAGCGAGGCGCTGGTCGGCCAGCGCGGTCTCGAGCGCTTCCAGGTCATCGGTTGGCCCCGCAAGCGTGACGCCACGCGGGCTATTGATTCCCGCCAGAGCAATGCGCGAGAACCGGGGTTGATCCAGCCATCGCTGAATGGTCTCGACGCCTGCTCCGACCGCGGTCATGCCTCCGGCGCCGCGGGTATAGCCCTGATGGCGACTGCGCCAGTAGATGACCTTGATCGCATCCCCCAGGGTGAGCGCGCCACTGGCCCAGGCAGCCGCGACTTCGCCCACGCTGTGGCCGACCACGGCCGTGGGCATGACGCCCTGCTCCCGTAACAGGCGCGTAAGGCCGACCTGTATCGCGAAGAGGGTCGGTTGGGCGATCTCGGTCAGTGACAGGCGCGCCTCGTCATCGCTTTCGAGGCACTCGCGCAGGGAGTGTCGGGCGAGGGGCGAGAACAGCCGGTCGACTTCATCGATGGCTGCCGAGAAGAGGCTGGAGGTCTTGAGCAGCGCTCGTCCCATGCCCAGCCACTGGCAGCCGTTGCCGCTATACACGAAGACCGGACCGCTCGGTGCGTCGAGACGCTCGCCCAGCGTCATGGCGTCGTCACCACGACCCAAGGCGAGCAAGTGATTGATCGCTTCCGGCAGCGCGGTGGCAAAACAGAGAGCGCCGTAGCGATGGTGGTCGCGCTTATGAAACAGCGCGTGGGCGACGTCATAGAGCGAGTGGGGCGTCGCGGCGAGGCTGTCAGCGAGGCGTGTGGCCATCGCACGCAAGGCCTGGGGGCTGCGTGCCGACACGCGAATCGGCAGCGGCTGGGGAAGTGCCACGACCGGGGCGACCTCGGTAGGGGTCGCGTCGGATAGCGGGCTCTGCAGGATGACGTGCGCGTTGGCGCCACCGAAACCGAACGAGTTGATGCCGACGGTGATGCGCCCCGGTCCCTCGAGCGCACGCGAACGTGTGACCACTTCGACATTGAGGCCAGCGAAATCGATACGCGGGTTGAGGGTATCGATACCGATGGTCGGCGGAATCTCTCGATGACGAATGATCGCGATGGCCTTGGCCAGTCCGGCCACACCGGAGGCTGTCTCGAGATGACCCACGTTGCTCTTCACCGAGCCGATGGGCAGCGGTCGGCGGCGTTTTCGGCCTAGCGCCGTTCCGATGGCGTGGGTCTCGATCGGATCGCCAACCGCGGTGCCGGTACCGTGGGCCTCGAGGTAGTCCAGGTCATCGGCGGAGAGCCCGGCGCGGGCCAGCGTCCGCGACATCAGCGCGACCTGGGATTGTCCGGTCGGGACGGTGAGCGCGTGCTTATGACCATCGGTATTGACTCCGCTGGCGGCGACCACGGCCAGTACGCGGTCACCGTCGGCCAGTGCCTTGTCGTAGGACTTGAGCAGAAAAATGCCGCCACCCTCGGAGCGCACGTAGCCGTCACCGGAGGCATCGAATACGCGGCAGCGACCGCGGGGCGAGAGCATGGTGGCCTTCGAGAAGGCGATGAAGCCATAAGGATGGAGGTGGAGGCTGATCCCGCCGGCGAGGGCGGCATCGACCTCGCCGCTGCGGATTGCCTGACACGCCTGATGGAAAGCGACCATCGACGAGGAGCAGGCGGTATCCATCGACATGCTGGGCCCGCGCAGATCGAAGGCATACGAGATTCGATTCGCGGCCAGGCTGGAGGCGTTGCCGGTGGCCGTCGAGGAGCTGACGGCGGCCATGTCGTCCGACATGCGATAGGAGTAGTCGAGGCTGGCGATGCCCATGTACACCCCGCACTGGCTGCCGCGCAGCGACTCGGGGGGAATGCCGGCATCTTCCATCGCTTCCCAGGTCAATTCCAGCAGCATTCGCTGCTGGGGGTCCATCTGCGCCGCTTCCCGCGGGGAAATACCGAAAAATGAGGCATCGAAACCGTCGATGCGGCCGAGACTGCCAGCAGCGAAGGTATAGCTGGTTCCCGGGTGATGCTTGTCCGGATGGAGGTAGGCCTCCTGGCTCCACCGGTCTGCCGCGACTTGCGTGACGAGATCACGGCCTTCCCGTAGCGCCTCCCAGAACGCCTCGGCGCGCAAACCACCTTCGCCGTCGGTTGTGGGAAAACGGAATGCGGTGCCGATGATGGCGACGGCGGTTGTCATGAGGCGCCCTCCTGAGGGGTCGAAATGGCAGGGCGAGTCGTGCTCGGTGTCGAAGTCGTCGCGGCGACGGCATCGATGCGGGTCAACAGGTGATGCAACAGGGTCTGGCCCAGCTGGTCTGCTCGCTGCGGCCGGATCGATGGCTGATCGTCCGGGCGACGATGAGTGGACCAGATCACATAGTCCGTCGCGCCGTCCGGAGCACCCAGTTGGGCATAGACATCGGGCAGGATCGGCACGTGATCGCCGTACCAGCAGAGCATGCCGGGACGGGCGGTGCGGCCCAGCGCGCGTTTCAGCGAGCCAATCATGCGATCGGCATTGCGCAGGTGGCGCAGGTAGACGGAGAGATCGTTGAACTTGCCGCCGGGCCTTGCGTGATACCAGTGATGCGAGGCGTTGGCGGCGGGTTCCAGGTGCAGAGGTCCGTGGTTCTCCATGGTGATCACGAACAGGAATAGCGGGCGTGACGTGTCGGTCTCCAGACGGCGCGCGACGCGGCTGGCCACGGCGTGATCACCGATATACTGGCCTTCGCGGTCCATGGGGTCGAAGTCGCGAATGTCGATGAATTCGTCGAACCCCATGCGGGGAAAGACCTGATGACGGGCATAGAAACGGGAAGGATACGGATGGATGCAGATGGTCCGATAGCCCCGCGCCGAGAGGCTGGCCGCCAGATTGGGCACCTCGCGATGGCGCAGCTGGCGATAGGGATTGAAACGATGCACGCCGAGTTCCGCCGGTGTCAGGCCGGTGAGAAAGCCGGTTTCGGTCCGGACCGTGTTGGCGCCCCAGGCCGGCACATCCAGAATGCCATGCAGCGAAGCCTCGCGCTTGAGCTCATCGAAGTGGCGTAGCACCGACGGATGGATATTGGGATACCAGCGCCGGGGATCGAAGAACGATTCGCTCTGAACGACGACGAGGTTGGGTCGCTGGTCCTGCGCGTGCGCGGCATCCGTCAGGGGCGCAGGCCAGCGGGTGGTCGGTGCCTCGAGCGGCTGACGCATCATCAGACCGTAGGCCCACAGGTAACTCACGAAGCCCAGCCGGCGAAGATCCCGCGCGGGTTCCAGTCGACAGGCGGGCAGTCTCGACAGGCCCTGCCATAGCGTCAGCGCGCCAGCGAGGGCGAGCATGGCGATCAGGCCCAGCCCTTCGGCGGTCGAGTGGGTGGTGAACAGGGACGCTTCCCAGCGAAAGCCGGCAATGATCGCCAGCACCGCGGCAGCGGTTGCGGCAATGGCGAGGCCGATGCCAAAAAAAGGGAGATAGAGTCGCGGATGCCGCAGGGCGTCGCTGAAGTATTCGAAATCCATGAAGGTAAAGGGCTCGCGCAGTGAGCGAACCTTGGCATTGTTGGACTGTATCAGGAGCGCGTAGAGCGCAAGGGTGATGGCGAGCGCGAACAGGGGGCGCTGTACCAGCGCCAGCCAGAGGCTGTAATGCAGCAGATGCGTGCCGACTTCGACCGCGGCCGTTGCCCTGGGGCGGCGCCATGTCGGTCGCGGTCTAGGGCTCAGACGCGTATCAAGCGCCCCGGGGATAATGGCCGCGAGACTCGCAGCGAGGACGATGTCGAGGGTCATGTCCGGGGCTCTCCGTAGTCGAACCATTGCAGCAGTCGCTGGGATAGCGGCGCAGGCAGCACGGCCAGCCACCAGCAGCCAAAATTCAGTGGGAACGGGAAGCTGATCCGTGCGCGATTCTTCGCCAGGCCGCGGCGGATGCATTTGGCGGCACGTGTCGCTCTCCAGACGAAGGGCTTGGGCCCCGGCATGGCATCGCACATCGGGGAGCTGACATACCCGGGCATGATGACCGAGACCCCGACCCCATAAGGGGCCAGCCAGCCTCGCAGGCCTTCGGCATAGGCTTTCAGGCCGGCCTTGCTGGCGCTGTAGCTGGGCGTTACCGGTAGGCCATGGAAGGCGGCGAGAGAGCTCATGAGCACCAGCTGCCCCGAGCCTCGAGCGAGCATGCGTGTCGCCAGGTAGTTGCACATGGCCAGAGGGACGCGCAGGTTGATCTCCAGCAACTGCGAAACCTTTTGCCAGGGCTCGCCGTTGCCCTCTCGGCCGATAGCGACGTTCATGCCGGCATTGGCGATGACCAGATCCGGCGCTTCCGGCCAGCAGAGGGCCTCGAGCCACGCGTGCAGTGTCTGGTCGTCCTGCAGGTCGATGCGGCTGGTCGTGACCTCGGCACCACGCTGGCGGCAGCGCTCGGCAACTGCCTCCAGGCGGGCGCTGTCGCGTCCATGCAGATAGAGTTGGCAAGCGGGCGCGGCATAGTTTTCGGCCAGAGCCTGGCCGATGGCGCCGGTCGCGCCGGTGATCACGATGCGACGGGGAGACGCGAAGCGCATAGCAGTTGCTCAAGCGGTGAAATGGGGCTGGTCAGCTGTGGCACGGCATTGATCACCGCCAAGTCGATACCCTGGCGACTGTAGAATCCGCCATTGATCTGAGCGGCGTGAATGACGACGCGGGCATAGTCATTGAAAAGGGAGGGGCGTGGGCCAATCGGATGCTGCCAGAAGTCGTCCAGCGATCCGGGCGCGGTCAGCCCTGGCATATGGTAAAGCGGTTGGCCCAGTGCGAGTGTCGGGCAGCCCTGTTCCAGCGCGACATGTCCGGCGGTGCTGTTGACGGTGACCATGCCGGAGGCGTGTTGGATCAGGGCATCGAGATCGCCGGACTCCAGATAGACCAGTCGGCCCTGCAGCGACAGCTCTCGTGCCAGCTCGCGAATATGGCGAGCATGGCCCGACAGCCCCATATCCAGCGGATGATTCTTGATCACCAGCCGAGTTCGCTGCGGGGCGAAGGCGGCGAACGAGGTGACCGCATGCGTGAGAAAGTCGCGCATGTTCGGGAACGGTGAGTGGAAACGAATCTGTGCATCGCCGTCGAGCTGCAGCGGTAGCAGATAGAAGGGCCGGTTTTTGTTCAGCAGGTCGCAACAGCGCCGGTTGTCGCGTAAGCGCTGCACGTGCAAGGCGCTGAAGCGCTTGACGTAGCCGGCGTACTCCCTGGCGATCGGCAGGGCCGCGTGGCGACGATAGTGACGGAAAAGCAGCGGATTGGCGATGCCCGCCAGATGGTAGGCGACATCGTGTGCGGCACGACTGGCGAAGGCATTAGAAAATGCGCGAGGCGGCAGGGCACGGGGAATCATTGCGCCGACTTCTCGGTACCAGTCAGGATCCCGGGGCAGCAGTGAATGGCGATTGACGCCCTCGCGCTCTAGCGTGATCCAGTACGGGCGGAAATAGCCCTCCTCGAAGACGTGATTGCGAATGCCGAAACGCCGCGCGGCGCGAATCACGTCGCGGTGCACTGGCCGACAGTCACCGAAGACGATCTGGTCGGTAATGCCGTGACGGCGCCACAGATCGGCGACGAAGTCGCCGAGCATGGGAAGCGGATCGCGGAACGCATGCGCCTGATCCTGGCGCCAGTACCACTGATCGCCGGCATTGAAGTTGACCTTGATCACTTTGTGGCCATCATCGATCAGGCGCTGCGCTAGCTGATTGAAGAACGGCGAGCAGACGCCCTGAAGAAAGAGGAAGGCACGTTTGGCGATCAGCATCTCAGTGACTCCCTTCCCAGATACGGCGATAGACGCGATAGCAGCGGGTGGCGATCGATGGCTGGATCGTACGGGCCTGACGGGTCAGCAGATCGACGATGGTCTCCGCGTTGCATAGCTGCCGGCTGCCCGGCGCGACATACACCGGGTAGAGGATGAGGCTGCCAGCGACCAGCGCGTCGAGCGTCAACGGGCGGCGGCGCGGAAATCGACAGCGATCGTGCGTCAGTCCCCAGCCGGCGTAGAACGGCATGCCGTAGGTATGAACCTCGACGCCGCGCAGCAAAGCTTCGAAGCCGCTGAGGGAGCTGATCGTGTGCAGTGCGTCCACGCGCTCGAGCAGCAGCGCGATATCGGTGCATGGCAGCTCGATGTCGTAGAGCCGTCGGGCTTCGGGTGGCAGGGTGCCGAGTCTCGCGCCCGAGACTACATCGGGGTGGGGTTTGTAGATCACCACGGCATGCGGATTGGCCTGGCGGACGTTGGCCAGCAACTGATGATTGGTTCGAATTTCGGTCGGATTACTGGTGATCGAGGCGTCGGTCTCTACTTGCCCCGTCACCAGAATCAGCGGCACGTGGCGTCGTTTCAGCACCTCCAGACGGGTCAGATCCTGTTGACCGCTATGGCGGTCCACGTTGTATTTGCTCAGTCCCTCGGCCACCAGCCGCCGGCGCAGGTTGGCCGCACGCTGCAACAGCCTTCGCGAGAATTCGGTGGTGGCCAGCAGCGTTTCCAGATCGCTCGGGCGGCGCCCGGCGTAATGGACGCCGGTAGCATCGAGTGCAAGCGAGCAAGGACGTGTCAGGTCCACGCCCAGCCCCACGGAGCGCAGGAATCCATCCTCGGCACGCCAGAGGCGCTCATGGCCCCGCCAGGCCGTTGGGCACAGGCGTCCCCAAACCAGCAGCCGTGGCGGAATCGTGGCCGGATTGACGGCCTCATGCGCCATTGGCGCCGCCACGGAGCCCTCAGGGGAGGCGTTCGGGCGCTTAGCTCCAGTGGTATCGTCGGTCTCGCGGGGCTCTCTCGTCACATGGGCCAGTTGGGCATCGGGGCCCAGAAAATCGCCCAGGAAACCGCGTTTCCAACGAGAGAACCCGTGGGCGACCCAGTGACCGCTCAGGCGATCCCGCTGTCGCTTCTGATCGGCGATCAGGTCGATCGTCGCTTCCAGTGTGCTGGGTTGTCCGGTGATCGGGTTGGCGTATCGGCTGTAACGCAGATAGGTCGCGGCGAATAGCTGCAGCAGATCGCGGGGCACGCCGCGTCGCTCGCAGGTCTGGCGGTCCTGTGTCAGTCCCCAGCCGGCGTAAAACGGCATGCCGTGGCAGTGGACGGGTTTGCCGGCCATCAAGGCCTCGAAGCCGAGCTGACTGGTCACCACGTGTACCACATCCACTTGATCGAACAGCGCCCAAGGATTGATATCCTCGGTGATCAGACGTATACGCGGGTGCTCCGCCGCGACGTTTGCCAGGTAGCCGCGGCGGCGTCCGGCGATGACGTCGGGATGGGTCTTGACCAGTATCTCTGCGTGCGGATGCTCGCGACAGGCAGTCGCCAGCATGGCCTGGAAAGTGGCCGCATTGGCGCGCCCAAGCGTGACCGAAGCGTCGCCGCAGGTCTGATCGACCACGAGAATGCGCTCTCGGTCGCCGCGCGAGAGCGATCGGTCCGGGGCATGGTTGTATTTCGAAAGTCTCAGCTCGCGGATCTGTCGCAGGCCATCCCGGGCACGCTTCAGCTCCTCGGCGGAGAAATCTGCTCGCCATATCGTCTGCTCGAGATCCGACGCGCGCCCGGCGTCGTAATAGATGCCGCTGAAGTCGACAATCATGCTATGCGGCTGCGCTTTGGCAATGCCGAGCTGAAGCGAGCGCAGGAAGCCATCCTCCAGGGCGACGTAGGGCAAGTGGTGGCGCTGCGCGTAGCGGTGCGCCTTCACGCCGCTGGGCTTCAGCCCCCAGCCGAGTACGGCATCGACCTGCCGGCCCAGACGTCCATGAAGATAAAGCAGGCGATGGAATTCTGGCAGCAGTGCCTTCAATCCGTGCCAGCGCGATAGCCCCATGGACAGGTAGGCCGCCGTCATCGTCGACGGCGTCGTCATCGCCGGGGTTGGCGTGATCGGCATGTGAGTCAATGCGGAACGCTGGGATATCATGGCTCGGCTCACGTCGTGAATCGTTGTGTTTGTCATCAACGAGATAAACTCGGGAGCCGGATAAGCATGAAGTTTATTAAGGCAATAGATCGAAAAATACGCACAAATAATGGCGAGGCTCGGCGGCACTTGCGCCGGGTCATTATTTGATTGCTACGATCTGCAACATTGCTGCCTGCGCCGTTCATGGCGCGCTTCATGCTGAGAGGTGAAAGAGCTCGGCAACCCCGAAACGATTTAACACGCTGTCACAGTTTGACTATATCTCGGGGTCGACTTTCTGCCATGAACCGTTTTTGTGAATTTGGCGTTGGCTTAAATCAGGGGGGCGATAAAATACGGCATTAAACTATTAAGACTTATGGATGATGTCGATTAAATTAATCATTGTCGGGTTGTGAAAGAAGTTAACCAGCTCACCGGCACGCACCTCGCCGATGCCGGGATAGGTTTGCCAATCCGCGCGCGAGCGCTCGCGCAGACGAGCCAGCGGCGCTGCCAAGGCGTCGTCACGTACCGCGTCGGGTATCGACGGTAGGCCAAGTGCAACCAGCCAGCGTGTGATCTCCTCCTCCCGAGTAGCCCGAAAGGCCGCCGCCCAGCGACGGGCGCGAGCCTCGCCGACCCCGGGTAGCGTTACCAGCTGTGCCGGTGTCAGTGACTGCCAGTCGAGCAGGCCGTGAACCAGCCCGTTATCCACCAGCAGCTGCCAACTGGCGGGGCCGACCCCGGGGATATGCAGTCCCTGTCGGCCGCCCAGCCAGGTCAGCCGGGCTAGAAACTGTGCCTTGCAGCCTTCTTCTTCGGCCGTTAGACACGAGAGCGCGTTGAAACGCCTCTCGTCGGGCCACTCCATCCTCGGGCGTGGCTGCAACGGCAGAACCACACGATCCAGGTGCGGGATCGTTGCGCCGGCGAGGGATAGCATTACCTGATCGCCTGGGCGGACGTCCAGTTCGCGCCAATGCGCCACCGAGCCCAGACTCACCGCGCTGATCTGCCGGTCGGCGAGTTCGACCGGGCGCAGTTGCGCGACCGGGGTCAGGCGACCGGTGCGACCGACGGAGATATCGATATCGGTCACCACGGCCAGGGTCCGGCTGGCCGGATATTTCCAGGCGGTGCTCCAGTCAGGCGGTGTCGCTTGCCACCGGGTCCCGTCTGGCCGCTCCCGGCGCTTGATCACCACACCATCCGACGCGAAAGGGAGGGCGGCTTGGAACCAGTGCTGACGCCAGCGCGCGATCTGAGCGGTACGGGTGACCGCTCGAGTATAGGTGGCGGTGTCACCGAAGCCGAGAGCCGTCAGTCGCGACAGCCGCTGGGTGCCGTCTCGCGGTCCGTCGGGCCAGGCCCAGGCAAAGAAGCCGATACGATCGCCATCGGATCGCGAGAGTCGATGTCTGGCCATCAGTCCGGCGACGGTGGCGCGGGCGGCCGTGCCGCCGTCTCGCTGCTGGGTATGTCCTTCGAGCTTGAGGTAAAGCTCGCCCTGGAGCGTGGCATCGATAGCGGTCGGAAGGCGTTGAGGGATTGCCCGGACATGAGAGACCTGAGCTGTCCAGTCCTGGCCGAATTCGCCATCGCCACGGCTAATGGCCGCCATCAGCACGCCCCGGCGATAGACCAGGGTGACGGCGACACCGTCGACCTTGGGTTGAATCCAGAGCGGCGCACCTGATTGGGCGCTCACCCAGGTCTCGATGGCGTCACGGTCGGGCAGTTTTTGCTGCCCGGTTTGCGCATACGGGTGGTGGATGAGATCGCCGCGAGAAGACGGTGTCGACGGACCAGCGGGCTCGGCGTCCGGCTCGAGGCACGCTCGCCAACGAAGCCAGCGGCGCCTGGCCTCGTCGTAGACACCATCCGCGACAAGGCGCTGTGCGTGATGATAGTAAGCGTCGTCCCACGTCTCGAGCTGACGGGTCAGGGAGTCGTAGGTTGCCTGGCGCGTCGCCGGGCTACCGGCGGGGCAACGGTCACCCTGCGAGGAAGCCTCTCCGGCCACCGTGTGACTGGCAACCAGGGCGCACAGTCCGGTCGTCAGCAGTGCCGACAGCCAGCGCCGTCGCGAGATCATGAGCAGTATCGGTTCAGGGCCATGTCTCTTTCAACGGCTAGGATCGCGGTTTCTTGAGCGCTTCGGCGGCCTGTTTTCCTGTCGACGATGTCAACGCCACGACACGGCTCTGTCGTGACGGCCCTGTCATGACGGCCTTGTCATTGCCTGTGCCGAGGTCGTCGTGTGGCGCGCCTGTTCGACCGGTTTTCAGGACCCGCTGGCGGTCGCTGGGCGAACGCGGAAACGAAACGGCCCCGCACATGGCGGGGCCGTCAGCGCTATCTGGCAATCAGGCCGCGCGCGACGGCCTGGTGCCTGGGCTCACTGAGCCTGTTTGAACTGGACGTAGTCCAGCAGGATCTGCGAGGTTTCCTGGAGTTCGGCACGGTCGATCGGCTCGTCTTCTTCTTCCGCGCGTGCCTCTTCGTCCTGGCCGCGCGCCTCGGATGCCGAAGTCTCGTCGGACGGGGTGTCGCCGGACGAGGCGTCGCCGGGTGATGCCGCATCGCTTGGCGTGCGCGCATCGGCCCAGTTGTCGAGCTGTTCCAGACCGAGCGAACGACGACGCTGATTCTCCAGGGCCAGTTGTTCGCCCTCCTGGGCGTCCATTTCGCGCTGACGCTGCTCCCGATTGAGGCTGATGCTGGTCTGCTGTTCGCGAAGCCGCTTGCTCAGCTGCGCCTGTCGCTCGAGATAGACGAAATCCGGATCATCGGCAATACGCTGCTCGTGGCGATCCTGCAGCGCTTCCAGATAGCGCCACGGTTCGCCGTAGAGGCGATATTGCACCGGGCGAACGCGGTCCCAGGGCAGGGCATTGTCTAGCGCGCTCTCGCCGATTTCCTCGGGGTCGATCAGGCTGGGATAGAGAATATCGGGTTCGACACCGCGATGCTGGGTGCTCTCGCCGGAGATGCGGTAGAACTTGGCGCGTGTGAGCTTGATCTGACCATGGCTCAGGTCGCTCAGTGTTTGCACGGTGCCCTTGCCGAAGGTACGGCTGCCAATGACGAGGCCTCGACCATAGTCCTGTATCGCGCCGGCAAAGATCTCGGAGGCGGAGGCAGAGAGGCGATTGACGAGCACCGCCAGCGGCCCATCGTAGACGACGCCGGAGTCGGTATCGCCGTAGAGATTGATGCGTCCGCCGGCATCGCGGACCTGCACCGTCGGACCACGATCGATGAACAGGCCGATCATCGAGTTGGCTTCCTGCAGCGCGCCGCCGCCGTTGTTGCGCAGGTCCAGCACGATGCCCTCGACCTGCTGCGCCTTGAGCTTCTTGATCTCCATGGCGACGTCGCGGGTGGTGCTGCGATAGTCGGATTCACCCGCCTGCCAGGCATCGAAATCGACGTAGAACGCCGGCACCGTGACGACACCGACGCGGTGCGTCTCGCCGTCGCGCTCGATCTCTTCGACGCGGCTGTGGGCGGCCTGGTCCTCGAGCTTTACCGTATCCCGCACGATATTGACCACATGCGTTCGGGTCACGTCGACCGCTTTCGCGGGGATGATGTCGAGCCGCACGGTGGAGCCCTTCGCGCCACGGATGAGATCGACGACTTCGTCCAGGCGCATACCGACGACATTGGTCATCTCGCCGTCCTCGCCCTGACCGACGGCCACGATGCGATCGGCCGGCTGGAGAACGCCGCTCTTGTCCGCCGGGCCGCCGGGCACAAGGCTCGAGACCTTGACGTACTCGCCGTCGCTCTGCAGCAGCGCACCGATCCCTTCCAGCGAGAGCCGCATCTGGATGTCGAAGGATTCGCTCTGCTGGGGAGAAAGGTATTCGGTATGCGGGTCGACCGTGCCGGTCACCGCGGCCATCAGCAGCACCAGAACATCTTCCGGGTTGGTCTGGCGCACGCGGTTCAATTGATTGGCATAGCGATCATGTAGCGTTTCCTGGATCTCTGCCGGCGACTGGTCGTTGAGCGAGAGCGTCAGTGCTGCATTTTCCAGGCGCTTGCTCCAGAGGTCATCCAACGACTCTTCGTTGCCGGCCCAAGGGGAGTCTTCACGATCCAGCGCCAGTCTCTCGTTGCTGGCGTAGTCGTAGTCGATGCCCTGGTCCACGCGATCGACGAGCCACTGAAGCCGCGCTTCGACACGCTCCTGATAACGTGAATAGAAGGCGTAGACACGCTCGAGATCACCCGATTGAACGGCATCGTCGAGGCTGCTTTCGAGATCGCTGAAGTTGTCGACGTCGCGCTGGAGGAGATAGGCGCGCTGGTCGTCCAGTACGTCGAGCAGGCGTTGGAAGGCTCGCTGTGACCACTCGTCGTTCATGTCGACGTCGGCATAGGAGCCATACTGCAACGACTCCGCGACATCGCTTGCTGCCTGGCGTTGCTCATCCGTTGGGGTGGGGCCGGCCAGCGCCGCAGCGCTAGAGACCAGCAGTAACAAGCACGCGGCCGCGCACCTGGCGGCAACAGTCAGGGTCATCAATGAAGCACTCCCGGTTTCCTGTACACTCTCTTCCCTAGAAGACCACCGGATCCATGAATCTTTTTCAGGTCCGGGGTCCATTGTAGCAGCCCGCTCGTTCGACTACAGACCAACATCCGAGGAATCCCATGCCCGCGACTGACGACGCTGCGAGCCGCGTCGACCGATTGATCGACTTCCTGGCACGCTCTCCTTCTCCCTGGCACGCCACCGCCAATCTCGCCGCCCGACTGGAAGCCGCCGGCTACCGGCGGCTCGACGAGACCGAGTGCTGGCAGTTGGCGCTCGGCGGGCGCTACTACGTGACGCGCAACGACAGTTCACTGATCGCACTGCAATTGCCGACGGAACCCCTGGCAGCGTTGCGCATGGTCGGGGCACATACTGATAGCCCGGCACTGCGCCTCAAGCCGGAGCCGGCGGTCGTCAGCCAAGGCTGGTTGCAGCTGGGTGTTCAGGTCTACGGCGGAGCACTGCTGGCACCGTGGTTCGACCGGGATCTGGGGCTGGCCGGGCGCGTGCATGTTCGTCGAGCCGACGGCGGACTGCAAGGGGTGCTGCTCGACGTGGCCGAGCCGATCGCGATCATCCCCAGCCTGGCGATTCACCTCGATCGCGAAGCCAACAGTGGCCGGGCGTTGAATCCGCAGACCCAGATGGCCCCGCTGCTGATGCAAGGCGGCGATGCCCCGGACCTGGATCGCTTGTTGAAAACCTGGATCGCGCGACAACATGATATCGACGTTGCCGAAATCGTCGATTTCGAACTGGGCTTCTACGATGTTCAGCCGCCGTCGCGGGTTGGCGTGAACCGTGAGCTGCTGGCGAGCGCCCGACTCGACAACCTGCTCTCCTGCTTTATCGGGGTTGAAGCGCTGCTGGCATGCGACGGCACGCAGGGTGCGGTGTTCGTGGCCAACGATCATGAGGAGGTCGGCAGTGCCAGCGCCTGCGGTGCCCAGGGCCCATTCCTCGCTGATGTCTTGCGGCGCGTCAACTCGGCGCTAGGCGAGGCGGGCGACGAAGGCTTCGTGCGGCTGATTCAGCGTTCGCTGATGATTTCCTGCGACAATGCCCACGCTGTCCACCCCAACTTTGCGGACAAGCACGATCCCGGTCACGGCCCCCGACTCAATGCCGGGCCGGTCATCAAGACGAATGCCAGCCAGCGCTACGCGACCAACAGCGCCACAGCGGCTCTGTTTCAAGATCTTTGCCGCGAAGCCGACGTGCCTGTCCAGCAGTTCGTCACCCGTGCCGACATGGGCTGCGGCAGTACCATCGGGCCGATCACGGCGACCGAGCTCGGTGTGCCGACAATCGACGTCGGTGTGCCCCAGTTCGGCATGCACTCCATTCGCGAGACTGCCGGCACGCACGACCCCGAGTACCTGATTCGGGCACTCACCGCGTTTTTCGAGCGGCCGTCGCTGAAGGTCGAGTAAGTCGCGAGGCGAGGCTCGACCGACAGTCTCGCCCGGCACACCGGTCATCCGGTGTGCCGTCTGGTGACCTGATGCGGCACTCGAGCCTGGCGAGCCCCGGCATCCACTGTTAATCCCCGTCGGCGCCGGCGACTGTCGCTTTGGCTATGCCGATTTGTTTATGCCTTTTCTTGTTTTATGTCCCTCTTGTTTTATGCCCCCTCGCGGTAGCCGGCCCCCGGTCGCCGGCATATCGGTGCGCGCCCTGTACGCTTCCCCTTGATCTTTGGCAGCGATCATTGCCGAATTAACGGTACGTTATGGCTGACAAGGAAAAAGCATGGCCCTCAATTTACGCCAGATCGAAGTCTTTCGGGCTGTCATGACGACCGGCAGCATCAGCGGGGCCTCGCGCGTTCTGATGATCTCCCAGCCGGCGGTCAGCCGCATGCTGTCGCACACCGAGCAGCGTATCGGATTCCCGTTGTTCGAACGCGTCAAAGGTCGGCTGTACCCGTCGCCGGAGGCGCGCCGGCTGTTTCGCGACGTCGAGAACGTCTATCGCGATGTCCAGCGCGTCAACACCACGTTGCATGACTTGACGCAGCGCCGGCACGGCGTGGTTCGCATCGCTGCCAGTTCCAGTCTCGGCCATCAATTGGTGCCTTGGGCGATTACCAGCTTCCGGGCGCAGCACGATGTCAGGGTCAGCCTGGATTGTCAGCGGCATGTGCAGCTGCGGGACCAACTGCTGGACCGCCAGGCGGATCTCGGCATTTCGCTGTTTCCGGTCAATCATCCCAACCTGGAAGTGCATCCGTTGCATCAGGCGCGCATGGTCTGTGTCTGTCCGGTCGACCATCCACTGGCGGATCGCGGCACGGTCACGCTGGCCGAGTTGCGTCAGTTCGACCTGATCGGCTACGGCGCGGAGACGCCGTTCGGCCAGCATATCCGCTCGGCCTTCGAGAGTGCTGGAGAGCCCTGGCGGCCGGCGACCGAGGTGGACTCTCCGCACTATGCCTGCGCGTTGGCCGACGCGGGCGGCGGCATTGCCTTGATTGACGAGTTTACGTGGCGGGGATGGCGTGGAGACCGCTTGACGGCCGTGCCATTGCCGGATGAGCAGCGGCTGATCGTCAGTCTCGCCTATCCGCGCACGGAGCCGTTATCGCAGCTGGCGCGAGCTTTCATTAGCCACCTCGATGCCGCTTTCGCCCGCTGCGGGGAGTCGGGCATGGAGTTAACATAAAGTTATGAATCGGCAATGAATCGGTATACGACAGCGGCAGGGTCAACGCAGACACTGAGGTGCGATAAGCGACGTCGATCCGCAGCATGACGTCGATCAACGACACAACAGTAACAGGCGGACAGACCATGCGTGAGTGGGTAATCGGTGCGGCTCAGTTGGGAGCCATCCAGAAAAGTGACAGTCGAGAGGCCGTTGTGGGGCGCATGATAGCGCTGCTGGATCAGGCGGCGGCCAAAGGCTGTGACCTGGTCGTGTATCCCGAGCTGGCGCTGACCACGTTCTTTCCGCGCTGGTACATGGAAGATCAGGCCGAAGTCGATACATGGTTCGAGCGGGAGATGCCGAATGCCGCAACGCAGCCGCTGTTCGATCGCGCTCGTGAGCACGAGATCGCGATCTCTTTCGGCTATGCCGAGCTGACGCCGGAAGGCCGGCATTTCAATACCTCGATTCTGACCGACCGTCAGGGCCACATTGTCGGCAAGTATCGCAAGGTGCATCTGCCGGGGCATGTCGAGTACGACACCGAACGAGATTTTCAACACCTCGAGAAGCGTTATTTCGAGCCGGGCGATCTGGGATTCGAAACCTTCGATAACGAAGACACGCTGATGGGTATGTGCATCTGCAACGATCGACGCTGGCCGGAAACCTGGCGCGTGATGGGGTTGCAGGGCGTGGAACTGGTGATGCTGGGCTACAACACTCCATCGATCAACTCTCAGAACCGTGGCGAGGGCCTGGAAAAGCGGCTCTATCACTCGGAGCTTTCCGTTACCGCCGGGGCCTATCAGAACGCCACCTGGGCGGTGGCGGTTGCCAAGGCCGGAGTCGAGGACGGGTTTCCGCTGATGGGCGGCTCTATCATTGTCGATCCGGACGGCTTCGTGGTCGCGCGCACCGAAACGGAGAGCGACGAGCTGGTGACGGCGACCTGCGACATGGATCGATGCCAGTTCGGCAAGCAAACCATTTTCGACTTCGCGCGCCACCGTCGCGTCGAACACTACGGTCGAATCACGTCGCAGACAGGCGTTAAGCGCTGATCGTCAGCGCCGCGTCTGACCGGGGCGTGCGATGCCAGGATGGTGTCATGCCATCCTGAGCCGATGCGTTGCCCCGGCCGCCTACACAACAACAACTCAGAGAAGCCCAGATGAGTCACTCTTACGATGTGCTCTTGCGCCATGGCACGCTCGTCGATCCAGAAAACGGTGTGCACGGTGTCCGAGATGTGGCGATCCGCGAAGGGCGGGTCGTCGAGGTGGCGCCGACCATCGCCGGTACGGCGGCTCGAGAGCATGATCTCGCTGGCCGTGTGGTCATGCCCGGTATCGTCGATATGCATGTGCATCTCTCGCCGTTTCTGGGGGGCGGCTGCGGCCATCGCATGCTGGCCCTCGCGGGGGTGACGACTGCACTCGACATGGCGGGGCCAATCGAGGGTGTCGTGGATCTGGCGGCCCGACACGGCTGCGGCCTTAGTGTGGCCTGCGTCAACTATCTGCGACCGGGGCACACGATCGACAGCGACAACCCCTCGCAGCACGCGATCGACAGGGCGTTGACACACGCGCTCGGGCAGGGTGCGATCGGACTCAAACTTCTGGGTGGGCACTATCCGTTGACTGCCGAGTCGACGGCTCGGGCCATTGCGACAGCGGCTTCTCGTGGTGCTTATGTGGCCTTCCATGCCGGCACCCAGTCGGCAGGCTCCAACATCGAGGGTATGCGGGAGGCCTGCGAGTTGAGTGCCGGACACCCCCTGCATCTCGCGCATATCAATAGCTACTGTCGCGGGCAGATCCACGATGCGGTTCAGGAGGGCGAAGAGGCGCTGTCGCTCTTGGCCGCGCATCCGCATATCCGCTCCGAGTCCTATCTGGCGCCGTTCAATGGTGTCAGCGGTGAGTGCATCGAGGGCGTGCCCGGCAGCCGGCTGGCCATCTTCGGTCTCGAGCGCGGCGGTTTCTCGCCGACCAGGGCCGGCATGCGCGAAGCCATCGAGGCCGGCTGGGCGCTGGTCAACGTGGAGCGCGACGGTGTCATCGAATTGATCGGAGGGCGCGAAGGAGTCGCCGCGTGGCAGGCACGCGACTCCCAGATCGGCATCAGTTTTCGTGCCAATCCTCCGGAGCCGCGTTTGCGGCTGGTGACGGCGACGCGAGATGACGGCCGCTACGCCGTCGATGCGCTGGCCACCGATGGTGGTGGCATCCCCCGCAACGATATCGTCGCCCGCGGGCTGGCGCTGGTGCATCTGGATGCGTTGAGCCTGGAGGGCTTTGTGCGCAAGGCCAGCCTGCATCCGGCAAGGATTCTTGGCCTATCGAACAAGGGGCATCTCGGTATCGGGGCCGATGCCGATATCACCGTGCTGGATCTTGAACGACGCCGCCCGATCCTGAGCTACGCCCACGGTGCCTGTGTGTTGGATGGCGACAGCGTCGTCGGCGACGGTGGGCGAATGGTCACTACACCGGCAGGCGAGGCCTGTATACGGGACGCGGGGCTGGAGGCGATCGTTGTCGAGCCCGACACCCTGCTGGCGTCGCCGCAATGAGCCCGGCGCTGGCGACAGTCCCTTTCCGCTGACTTCCGGCGTGATGACCGGAATCGAATTCGTTTCAAAGGACGCATCATGACCTACGACATCCTTATTCGTCGTGCAAGCATCGTCGACGGGACCGGCGCCGAGCCCTATATCACGGACGTGGGCGTATACGACGACCGCATCGTGGCCATTGGCGAGCTGTCGACGGCTTCGAGCCGTCAGGTGATCGAAGCGGAAGGTCGCTACCTGGCCCCCGGCTTTATCGACGTGCACACCCACGACGACAACAGTTCGATTCATCAGCCGACAATGCTGCCCAAGATCACCCAGGGCATTACCACCGTGATCGTCGGCAACTGCGGTATCAGCGCTTCGCCGGTCAAGCTTGCCGGCGAAGTGCCCGACCCGATGAACCTGTTGGGCGAGAGCGATGACTTCTTCGCTACCTTCGAGGCTTTCGCCGATGCTGTCGAAACGGCGCAACCCGCCGTCAACGTGGCGGCGCTGATCGGGCATACCACGCTGCGTGCCGGGGCCATGAACCGCTTTGATCGGCCTGCCACGGAGGCGGAGATCGACACCATGCGCGAGTCGCTTCGCCAAGCGCTGCGCGCGGGGGCTATCGGGCTCAGCACGGGTCTGGCCTACACCAATGCACGTCAGGCGACGGCCAATGAGGTCAAGGCGCTGGTCAAGGTCGTCGGCGAAGAGGGGGGAATCTATACCACGCACATGCGTAACGAACGCGAGACGCTGTTCGAGGCGATGGATGAAGCGTTCGAGACCGCCGCGCATGGCAATGTGCCGCTGGTGATTTCGCATCTCAAGTGTGCCGATGTCGAGAACTGGGGCAAGAGCGAGCATGCCATCGAGAAGCTGGAGCAGGCGGCGGCCCGACAGCCGTGTAACTGCGACTGCTACCCGTACTCCGCCTGCTCCACCACGCTGGATCTCTGGCGCGTATCGGACCAGTTCGACATTCTTGTCACCTGGTCCAAGCCACACCCTGACATGGGTCGCAAGCTGCTGAAGGACATTGCCGCCGAGTGGGAGGTCGACATGACCGAGGCGGCGCGGCGTCTGATGCCGGCCGGCGCGATCTACCACAACATGGACGAAGCCGACGTTCGCCGTGTTCTGGCGCATCCGTTGACGATGATCGGGTCCGACGGATTGCCCAGCGACCCCAACCCGCATCCCCGGTTATGGGGAAGCTTCCCGCGCGTGATCGGCCACTACTGCCGTGACGAAGGGCTATTTGCACTGCCGGAAGCCATTCGCAAGATGACGTCGATGTCGGCGGCCCGCTTCGGGCTAACCGACCGGGGTGTCATCCGCGAGGGGGCCTTCGCCGATCTGACCCTGTTCGATTACGACAGCGTGCTGGATGGCGCCAGCTTCGTCGAGCCGGCGACGCCGGCCATCGGCATCGAATGGGTCATGGTCAATGGTCGCGTTGCCCTGACGGCGGGAGAAGTCCAGCAGCGTAGCGGGCGGTTGCTGAAACGTGAGGGCGTTATCGATTAACGCCGTGTTATGGCGCGGCGACAAAAAGGTATAAGACGCCAGCCCGACGCTCGCTGACCATGAGGGAGGGGCATTTTCGTCCCTCTCGACCTAATGACAACGACAATTGAGGTAGAACAATGCCAACGACAACTTTCCGTGATACCCGTCCGTTCACGTTTTTGACTTCGGGCTTGGCCGCCGTCGTGTTCGCGGCCGGGACGACGCTCCTGTCCGGCGAGGTTCACGCCGCGCAGACGCTAACCTACGCGACCAACACTTCGCCTACTGGCCTGCGTGGCGAGGCGGAGCAGGGCTTTATCGATGCGCTGGCCTCGGTCTCCGGCGGCGAGCTCAAGGTCGTTCCCTACTGGGGCGCCTCCGTCCTGAAAGGTGACGAGACGTTGGGCGGTGTCAAGAACGGCGTCGCCGACATGGGGTTCATCAACCTGAACTACTACCCCAACCAGCTGTTGCTGAATGGCGCCTTCCAGCTGTTCCCGGAGGGGCCGGGGAGCTATGCCGGCAAGATGCAGGCCTACCATGATATCTACGATCAGGTGCCGGCGCTGCGTGAAGAGTTCTCTCGCCAGGGGCAGAAGATTGTCTATCTCTACCCGTACTTACCCTATGCAGGGGTCTTCAATGAGCCTGTCACGTCATTCGAGGATTTCGAAGGGCTGCGGATTCGTGCTTCCAGTCAGTGGGTGCTGAACTTGCTTGGTGGCCTGGGCGCCACGCCGGTTTCCGTGCCGTGGAGTGACACTTATCAGTCGCTGCAGTCCGGTGCCATCGATGGCGTGTTCACCAACTACGATAGCCTGAGCCGAACCGGCATGGACGAGGTGGCGCCCAACATTCTGACGACTCAGCGTCTGTGGGTCGCTTCCCCGATGGTCATCACGCTCAATCAGCAGAAGTGGGCGTCGCTCTCGGAGCAGGAAAAAGCCTGGTTTCAGGAAGCTGCCGCCAAGGCTGAGCAGACGTTCGGCGACTACTACGCCAATGAATTCGACCGCATCTCCACGCAGCAGCAGGACGCGGGTTATACCGTTACCGCCGCCTCCGAGGAAGATATCGAACGTTTTGCCTCTCTGCCGGCCGTCGACGATAACCGTCGCATCTGGATCGAGAGTGCCGAGGAGGCTGGCGCCGATCATCCTGGAGACATCATCGAGCAGATGCAGACGATCATCGATGCCTCTTCTGAAGTGAATTCAGAAGCAAGCGGGTCATGAGCGAGTCGTCCCCGTCCCAGGCGCGCAAGCCGCGCCTGTTGACGCAGCTCAATCGATGTCTGGCAGAGCTTTGCGGCTGGCTGTTGCTTGTGGTCGTACTGTTCATGGTGGTCGATCTGGTCGCCCGTGGCTTCTCCCGACCGCTTTACGGCGTCTCCGAGCTGGCCATGTTCACCATGATTGCGATCGTGTATCTCGGCCTCTCTCACGCCGCAGAGCGAGAGGCGCACATTCGGGTCGAGTTTCTGACGGATCGCCTCTCGGGTTTGCCGCGTCGTCTGCTGGAGGGATTCATCACGCTCGTCTCGCTCCTCACGGTGCTCATCGTGGCCTGGGCGGTCTGGCATAACGCCGTGGGTGCGCTGGAGAGTCGTCAGGCCATCGCCGGTCCACGCCCGATCCAGGTCTACCCGGTCAAATTCGTGATGTTCGCTGCCTTGGCTCTCTACGCGCTTCAGCTCTGTCGACGTCTGATCAGCCTGCGTCGCCGTTGATTATTGGTTCCACTCTGAACGGATTCCCTCATGGATTTCACGCTAATCGGCGTCGTCGGTATCGCGGCGCTGCTGACACTGCTCGTGCTGGGTGTGCCTCTCGCGATCAATTTCCTGCTGGTCGCGTTCATCGGTATCGCCATGCTGTTGACGCCCTCCAGCGCCATCTCGCTGCTCGGCGACACCATGTATACGGCGATTGCCTCGCCGACCTTCACGGTTCTGCCGCTTTTTGTTCTGATGGGGGCCTTGGCGGCCGCCAGCGGTTTTGCTGAGCTCGCCTACAAGGGCCTACATCGGGTCAGTGCGCGGATTCCCGGTTCGCTGGCGGTTGCCACGGCATTCGGCAGTGCGGCATTTTCGACCGTCTGCGGGTCGTCGCTGGCGACCGCTAGCGTATTTGGCCGCATTGCCTACCCGGAGATGCGTCGCTACCAGTATGAGAAACGCTTCGCGTTGGGCAGTATCGCCTGCGCCGGTTCCTTCGCCGCCATGATTCCGCCCAGCGGCATGTTCATTCTGTTCTCGATCTTCACCGGCGTGCCGGTCGGGCAGTTATTCATTGCGGGAATCGTGCCCGGCGTGCTCACCGCAGTGGTATACGCAGTGTCGATCGTCTGGAGAGCGTGGCGCAATCCCGAACTGGCGCCGACTCTGGAGGAGGAGCAACGTGTCTTGCTTCGTGACCGCGTGCGCGGGTTGGCAGACCTTTGGCAGATCCTGCTGCTGGGCGGGGTGGTCATCGGCGGCCTGTACGGAGGTCTATTTACCGCGACGGAGGCAGGGGCTGTCGGTGCGCTGGGCGCGCTGGTTCTGGGGGTCATCAGTGGTCCGCTACGATCGCTCGACAAATTGCGCGCAGCACTGCGCGAATCGGCCGGCATTACCACGACGCTTTTCTTCATCATCGTGGCGGCGCTGTTCTTCAGCCGGTTTCTCGGCCTGACACGCATTCCCTTCGAGATCACCGGTTTCATGACATCCTGGGATGTGCCTTCCTGGATGGTGCTAGGACTGATTCTATTGATCTGGTTCGTGATGGGGATGGTTGTCGTGCCGGCGGCCGCGTTTGCACTGACGCTGCCGATCGTCTTTCCTATCGTTGTCGAGTTGGGCTACGAGCCGATCTGGTTTTGCATCATCGCCATGAAGATGTGCGAGATCGCGGGTGTAACGCCACCGGTAGGGTTGAATGCCTTTGCGCTGGCTGGCGCAGCAGGGAAGGACGTGCGCATCAGCGAGGTCTTCGCCGGGGTGTGGCCGTTCGTGGCATGCGATCTGATCATCCTTGCGTTGTTGTTGGCCTTTCCCGCTATCTCGCTATGGTTGCCGCAAAGCATGATGTGATGACGCCAAGACGTCTCGATGTGGGCAGGCCTCTGCCGTTGTGACGTAAAGTGCGCCCCGTTATGGGCGGGCGTGCAACCTGTTACTGATGAATTCGGTTTTCATTCACTAGGAAAAGCATACATGCTCAAGACGCCTTATCTTCTGTTTCTCGGGGATGTCCCCGATCCGTTGTCCGCCAAGGTCGCACAGGGTATCCGCGACTGGCGTCCCGAGTATGCGCTGGGGCAGTACCGTTTGCCCGGCTGCCAGGCGGACATGAACATTCCGGATCTCGATATCCAGCAGGCGGTCGAGCAGGGTGCCAAGACGCTGGTGATCGGCGCGGCCAACCGCGGTGGGGTGATTTCTCGTAGCTGGATCGCGGTACTGAAGGAGGCGCTGGCGGCCGGTATGGATATCGCCTCCGGCCTGCACAACTTGCTACGTGATGAGCCCGAGCTGGTCGAGGCGGCCGAACAATACGGCGGGCAACTGATTGACGTGCGCGTGCCTCAGGTTCAGTACCCCATTGGCGATGGCAAGAAGCGCCGCGGCAAGCGCTGTCTGGCGGTCGGTACGGATTGCTCCATCGGCAAGATGTACACCGCGCTGGCGCTCGATATCGCCCTGCGGGATGCCGGCGCCAAGTCCAGCTTCCGGGCCACCGGCCAGACCGGCATCCTGATCACCGGTCAGGGCGTGCCGCTGGATGCGGTCATCGCCGACTTCATGGCTGGCTCGATCGAGTGGCTGACCCCGGACAACGACGATGATCACTGGGATATCATCGAAGGACAGGGCAGCCTGTTCCATCCTTCGTATTCCGGCGTCACCATGGCGCTGATTCATGGCGGCCAGCCCGATGCGCTGATCCTGTGCCATGAGCCGACGCGCACGCACATGCGCGGGTTGCCGCACTATCAGCTGCCGACGCTGGAGCAGCTTCGCGACACCGCATTGCCTTTGGCTCGAGTGGTCAATCCTGACTGCCAGGTGGTCGGTGTGTCGGTCAACACCTCCGGCATGGCGGCGGATGAAGCCGATGCATATCTGGAGGCACTGGAGGAACGTTTGGGGCTGCCCTGCGTCGATCCTTATCGTCAGGGTGCCAAGCGTCTCGCCGAGGCGGTATTGGCATGTTGAAGCTGACGGTAGAAGAGCAGGTATTTCCCCTGGCGGAAGTGTTCACTATCTCGCGGGGGTCGCGCACCGATGCTCGCGTGGTAGTCGTGACACTCTCCGATGGTTTGCATGTCGGTCGCGGCGAGTGTGTGCCTTATGCGCACTATGGCGAGTCTGTCGAAAGCGTGATCGCGCAGATCGAATCGGTGGGCGATGATCTCGCCCAGGGCTTGGATCGCGCGGGGCTACAGTCGCGGTTGCCGGCCGGCGCCGCGCGCAACGCGCTGGACTGCGCCTTCTGGGATCTCGAGGCCAAGGTGGCCGGCAAGCCGGTGTGGGCGCTGGCCGGGCTCGATGCGCCGCAGCCGGAAGTTACGGCCTTCACGTTGTCGCTCGACACGCCGGACATCATGCGTGAGAAAGCGAAGCGACATGCCGACAAGCCGCTGCTGAAGCTCAAGCTGGGCGGGGAGGGCGATATCGAGCGCCTGCAAGCCGTGCGTGAGGGGGCGCCGGCGGCACGCATCATTGTCGACGCCAACGAGGGCTGGGATGCCCAAGCCTATCAGCGTCTGGCGCCTGTGCTGGTCGAGCTCGGTATCAGCATGGTCGAACAGCCGCTGCCAACGGATGCCGACGCGCCGCTGGCCGAGATCGCGCGTCCGCTGCCGGTCTGTGCCGATGAGGCATGCCACGATCGCGAGTCGCTAGCGAAGCTCGTCGGCCGTTACGACATGATCAATATCAAGCTGGACAAGACCGGCGGTTTGACGGAAGCGCTGGCGCTGAAACAGGCGGCGCTGGCGCAGGGATTCGATATCATGGTCGGCTGCATGGTCGGCTCCTCGCTGTCGATGGCGCCGGCGCTGCTGGTGGCACAGGGGGCGGCGATCGTCGATCTGGACGGCCCTTTGCTGCTGGCGCAGGACCGTGATCCTGGCATGCGTTTCGACAGCGAGGGGATACATCCAGCGTCGGCGGCGCTTTGGGGCTGAAGTCGATTACCGATCCCGTGGCGACCTCGTCGCGATGGTGACTGGGGCTTGCGACTGACACTGTCACCAACCTTGGCGCAGGGGGCCTGAGCGCCGACAGCGCCCCCGGATCGGAAGTGGCAACCGATAACCAGAGACGGTAGAGAAATGACACAACGCACGGTCTATATCGATAACAACTATGTGGCGGAGCAGGACGCGAAGGTCTCCATCTTCGATCGCGGCTTCCTGTTCGCCGATGGGGTCTACGAAGTCTGCTCGGTGCTCGGTGGCAAGCTGGTCGATTTCGAGGGGCATATGCGGCGTCTGCGTCGTTCGGCGGCCGAGCTCGAGCTGCCCCTGCCTTGGGCAGACGAGGCGTTGCTCGAGATTCATCGCGAGCTGGTACGTCGCAATGACTTGGCCGAGGGGCTGGTCTACCTGCAGCTGACACGCGGCAACCCGGGAGATCGAGACTTCGATTTTCCCTCGGCGGATCTCACGCCAACGCTCGTCCTCTTCACGCAGGCCAAGCCTCTACTGGAAAGCCGCTCGGGCCGTGAAGGCATTCGTGTCGCCACGCAACCCGATTGGCGGTGGGCCCGACGTGATATCAAGACCGTGCAGCTGCTTTATCCCTCCATGGCGAAGATGGCGGCGAAGGCGGCAGGGGCAGACGACGCCTGGATGGTCGAGGCCGGCAAGGTGACGGAAGGGGCCTCCAACAACGCCTGGATGCTGACGTGGGAGGGGGTGCTGGTGACGCGCGAGCTCTCCAGCGCCATCTTGCCTGGCATTACGCGGGCTGCCGTGATGGCAATCGCTGAGGCGCTCTCTCTGGATATCGAGGAGCGCGCGTTCAGCGTGGAAGAGGCGAAGCAGGCCAGGGAATGCTTCGTGACCTCGGCCACATCTTTTGTGACGCCGGTGATTGCCGTGGACGGTGTGCCGATTGGTGATGGTGTCCCGGGAGAGGTCGCGTTGCGGCTGCGAGCCGCCTACATCGAGGAGAGCCGCCGCCGCGCGGTTTAAGTTCGCCCGGGTCGCTGCCGCCTGCACCAACGCGTCTTGGATAGGTAGCGTGGTGTATCGGGCGGCAGCTATCGTGCGGTAACCGCAGGCAAAGAAAAAGCCCACCGAAGCGAATTCGGTGGGCTTTTGCGTATCTGGTGGCTACGCCCTGATTCGAACAGGGGACCCCATCATTATGAGTGATGTGCTCTAACCAGCTGAGCTACGTAGCCTTCGTCGTTCGCCGTAGCGTTTGTCGACGGGGGCGAATAATACCATAAGCCGATGAAACGTCAACGCTTTTTATCAAAAAAGCGCGGGCGGGCATTAGACATTGAAACGGAAGTGCATCACGTCGCCATCCTGCACGATGTAGGTCTTGCCCTCGAGGCGCCACTTGCCCGCTTCCTTGGCGCCGCTCTCGCCGCCCAGCGTGACAAAGTCGTCATAGCTGACCACTTCAGCGCGAATGAAGCCTTTCTCGAAATCGGTATGGATGACGCCAGCGGCTTCCGGTGCGGTGGCGCCAATCTTCACCGTCCAGGCACGGACTTCCTTCACCCCGGCGGTGAAATAGGTCTGCAGGCCGAGCAGACCGAAACCGGCGCGAATGACGCGGTCGAGCCCGGGCTCTTCCATGCCCATCTCCTCGAGGAACATGGTGCGCTCTTCGTCCTCGAGCTCGGCGATTTCCGCCTCGAGCTTGTTGCAGACTGGCACCACGACGGCGTTCTCTTCCGCAGCGATCGCGCGCACGGTATCGAGATGCGGATTGTTGTCGAAACCGTCTTCGTTGACGTTGGCGATATACATCGTGGGTTTCAGCGTCAGAAAGCCGTAGCTGCGAACCTGGCGCTGTTCGTCGGCATCCAGGCCGAAGCTGCGCAATGGCTTGCCTTCGGCCAGGTGCGGCTGAATTCGGTCGAGTATCGCTTTGGTCGCGATGGCGTCCTTGTCGCCACCTTTGACCACGCGGGTCAGACGCTGGATGCCGCGTTCGACCGCATCCAGGTCGGCCAGTGCCAGCTCGAGATTGATCGTCTCGATATCCGCGGTCGGATCGACCTGATTGGCGACGTGGATGACGTTGTCGTCGTCAAAGCAGCGCACGACGTGGGCAATGGCGTCGGTCTCGCGGATATTGGCCAGGAACTGGTTGCCGAGTCCTTCGCCTTTGGACGCGCCTTCGACCAGTCCGGCGATATCGACGAACTCCATGGTATTGGGGACGACCTTTTCCGGCTTGACGATCTCGGTGAGCTTGTCGAGACGCGGATCCGGCATCGGCACGATACCGGTATTCGGCTCGATGGTGCAGAACGGGAAGTTCTCGGCGTCGATGCCGGAGCGTGTCAGCGCATTGAAGAGAGTCGATTTACCGACATTGGGCAAACCGACGATGCCGCAATTGAAACCCATGGTCTGATCCTGAGAGATTCGATACTGAAACAACGAGAGGGCAACGCCCTGGATGGCGGGCATTCTACGGGACGCGGCCGGCGTGGGCCACTCCTAGCGGTCGGGACTGAGGGTCAGGCCGGTTTGAAACTGTGCAGGCGCTGCATCGCGCGCGTCCAATCCCCACCGATCGCGTCAGGAAGGGTGGTGATGATTTCGTCGATGGCGTCGTCGATCACCTGGCGTTCCTGCTTGCCGGGGCGGCCGAGCACGTAGTTGGTTACCAGCTTGGCACTGCCGGGATGGCCGATGCCGATGCGTAGACGATGGAAGCTGTTGGCGTTGCCCAGCGCGCTGATGATGTCGCGCAGACCGTTATGGCCACCATGCCCGCCGCCGGTCTTGTAGCGCGCACACCCGGGAGCGATATCCAGCTCGTCGTGGGCCACAAGCAGCTCGTCGGGAGCGATCTTGAAGAACTGGCACAGCGCGGCCACGGAGGCACCGCTGCGATTCATGAATGTGGTGGGGTTGAGCAGGTGAAGGTCATGCCTGCCCAGGCGGATCTTGGCGTGAAGACCCAAAAATTTTCGCTCGGAACGCAGTGTTTCGGCAGCGTCCCGAGCGAGTCTTTCGACCAGCCAGGCGCCGGCATTGTGGCGGGTGTCTTCGTATTCCGCCCCGGGATTACCGAGGCCAATGATCGCTTTCACTGCCATGCCGACTGCCTGTTATCCGGTCTTGGACGAAGGCTTATGCTTCGTCTTTCGGTTCGCCGTCTTCGTCGACGCCTTCACCGGCAGCTTCGTCTTCACGGCTGACGGTCGGCTGGGTAACGCTGACGACGCCATAGTCGTGCTCTTCGCCATGGCTCAGTTCAACCAGCGTCACGCCTTCCGGCAGCTTGATGTCGGAAAGGTGAATGGTTTCGCCGAGGCCCAGGTTGGCAACGTCGACTTCCAGGTACTCAGGCAGCTTGGACGGCAAGCAGCTGATCTGAACGTCGTTGTTGAGCACGTGCAGTACACCGCCTTCGTCCTTGACGCCCTTGCAGGTTTCCTCGTTGAGGAAGTGCAGCGGCACGTTCAGGGTCAGCTCGTGAGTCGCATCGACACGCATGAAGTCGGCGTGGGTGATCAGCGCCTTGTACGGATGGCGCTGCAGGTCACGGATGACAACCTGCTCGCTCTTGCCGTCGACCTTGAGGTCGATGACCGAGGAGAAGAAGGCTTCGTCTTCGATCGCCTTGTAGAAGGCCGGCTTGTCGATGGTGATCGGCTGCGGAGCGGCTTCGCCACCGTAGATGATGGCAGCAACCTGTTCGTTCTTGCGGCGCAGGCGGCGGCTCGCACCTTTCCCCAGCTCCGTACGAACGTTGGCATTCAGTGTGTATTGGGACATTGAGTGTCACCTCTATCGGTCGATAAAGGAAATCGCCAAGGCCCGCGACCAGACCTTGTCGTTTCCATTGAAGCGACTACCCACACGGCAGTCGCTCATGTCTCCGTACGAATGTCCTGCTCGTCTTCACGGTCGAGCCGTGAAGCGGTCAGTGGAACATTGCGCTGACGGATTCCTCGTTGCTGACACGGCGAATGGCTTCGGCGATGAGGCCGGCGACCGTCAACTGACGAATCTTGCCACTGCGACGCGCAGGTTCGGAGAGCGGTATGGTATCGGCAACGACGAGTTCGTCAAGCACCGAACCGCTAATATTGTCGACGGCGGGGCCGGAAAGGATCGGATGCGTCGCGTAGGCGACCACGCGGCGGGCGCCGCGATCCTTGAGCGCCTCTGCTGCCTTGCACAGGGTGCCGGCGGTGTCGACCATGTCGTCGACCACCACGCAGGTGCGATCCTGAATGTCGCCGATGATATGCATGACCTGCGCCTGGTTGGCCTGCGGGCGGCGCTTGTCGATGATGGCCAGGTCGACGTTGAGCTGCTTGGCGATGGCGCGGGCACGTACCACGCCGCCGACGTCAGGGGAGACCACGACGAGATTGTCGTAGTTTTGACGCTCGATATCGTCAAGCAGGATCGGCGAGCCGTAGACGTTGTCCACCGGCACATCGAAGAAGCCCTGGATCTGGTCGGCGTGAAGATCCATGGTCATCACGCGGTCGACGCCGGCTTTGACCATCATGTCGGCGACGACCTTTGCCGAAATCGGGACGCGCGCCGAACGCACGCGGCGGTCCTGGCGGGCATAGCCGAAGTAGGGGACAACGGCGGTGATGCGCGTAGCGGAGGCGCGACGCAGAGCATCGACCATCAGGATCAGTTCCATCAGGTTGTCGTTGGTCGGTGCGCAGGTCGACTGCAGGATGAAGACATCCTTGCCGCGAACGTTCTCGTTGATCTCGACGGCGATCTCGCCGTCGCTGAACTGTCCGACCGTGGCATGGCCGAGTCGATTGTCCAGGCATTCGGCTACTTTGGACGCGAGTCCAACGTTGGCATTACCGGTGAAAACCATCAATTTAGACACGCGCGGCCACCTTTGAGAGCTGTTGAAGGTCGGGAGAGAGCATTCGTTTGCCGTTGGAGCGGCGGGCAAGCCTGCGGGGCGCTGACGCCGCGACACCGACCTCTGCAGGCAGGCGACGTGTGACGTGAAAACGGCACAAGGCGACCCGGCAGCGGGGCGTGTCGAAACGGCAGGAGAAGCAACCGCAACGCCGGTAGGGAAATCGTGTGGGCTGAATGGCCATCGCGTCCCGTTTTCCGTATGCAGGCTTGTCGAGAAATTCAGGGAAGTGGCTGGGGTACCAGGATTCGAACCTGGGAATGCCGGTACCAGAAACCGGTGCCTTACCACTTGGCTATACCCCAGCAAACATCGGCAGCGCTCATTATGCGTAATCGCGCTAACCTTTGGCTAGGTCCGGAGACAAAACCAGTCGCGGTGGCGATAACGGTCTGAGAAAACTGCCCAGAATCACGTATGTCGCATCACGCCGGGTCTCTATTTCGGACCTCGTCAGCCTCCAGCGTTCGGTGCAGGGAAGACAGGTTATCTCCCTGTGCCTTGAAGGCTTGCCACCCTTTGGGGACATGGCGCAGTACGCGATCGGCACTGGCCTCATCATCCATCGGGCAAAAGACGCAGGCTCCGGTCCCGGTCAGCATGGCGTCACCGTACTGGCCAAGCCAGTTCAGTGCACGATCCACTTCGGGATAGAGCGCTCTGACCACAGATTGGCAGTCATTGCGCCACACCGTTTCGGGGGTGGCCCCGTCGAGTGCGCGACGCATAGTAATGACCGCGCTGTCGCGTGTCAAATCTGCGTGTCCAAAGACCGCAGGCGTCGAGACAGAGACGCCAGGGTGAATGATCACGAACCATGAGGGCGGAAGCGTGACAGGTTCCAGTTTTTCACCGATCCCTTCGGCCCAGGCGGTCTGTCCGCGCACGAAAACCGGTACGTCGGCCCCGAGTTCGAGCCCCATCGTCGCCAGGCGCTCCAGGTCAAGATCGAGCGCCCATAGTCGATTCAGTGCCAGCAGCGTGGTGGCAGCATTGGAGCTGCCACCGCCGAGTCCCCCACCCAAGGGAAGCCGCTTGTCGAGGCGAATTCGAGCGCCCTGGCGGCAGCCGGTCGTACGCTGAAGCAGGTGTGCGGCCCGCACGATGAGATTGTCCTCGGCCGCGACCCCGGCAAGGTCTGAAGTCAGTTCGATCGTTTCGTGGCCGGGCGGTAGGGCGGTGACGTGCAGCGTATCGCCGTAGTCCAGCAGTTGGAACAGGGTCTGCAGCTCGTGGTAACCATCCGCGCGGCGCCCGGTGATCCGCAGCAGACGATTGAGCTTGGCCGGTGATGGCAGCGTCAGCGATTTCATCGAGGCGTGTCCTGCCCGGGAGACCAGCGGTTGACGACGAGAGTGGCGCGGATGTCGTCATAGGTCATGACGAGTCGGCTGGGTAGCCACAGGCCGCCGGCATAGGTCCAGGCGCGATAGTCGATATCCCAGCCGGCCTGACGCAATGTATCGGGGAAGCCGAACTCGTCGGCGGTCACCTGATGTGGCGCGCCAGGCGCTGGCAAGCCCTTGATCCAGTAATCGAGCGCCGAGATTGGTAGCGACCAGCCAAGCTGCTGCATCATCAGGGCTTCGGGGGATGCGGCTTCGAAGGTGCCGTCTCCGGTGGTCAGCGTGACGCGTCGGTCGCGGCCTTCCAGCACGCTACGGCCGGCCCCAAACGGGCCGCTGATCAGCATGCGGTAGTGCGTCGGTGCCTGCTGCCAGTCGAGATTGGCGCTGGTGCTGTCCTCCGGTGTCCGCAGACCGACCTTGCCGGCCAGATTCCAGTGAGTCAGCGCCTCGAGCGCTGGCTGCTGGTTCTGCCAGTCGTCGGGTTGACGTGGCATGTCGGGCGTCGGCGCCTGACTGGCGCAGCCTGCCAGCCAAGCACTCAGCAGCAGCGCACCGAGCGGTGGCCACCGCCAAGTAGCGCGGGAAGGCTCGCGAGCCGGGGAGCGAAGGGGCGGCCGATCACTGGCCTGGGGGAGAAACGGCATCGTGACGTCCTGTCGAATCGGTCGGGGAGGTTGGTTGGTGGGAATTTGCATCGGTTGCCGTCGAGAGCTGAGGGTAGCGTTTCAGCAACTCATCGATATCGGGATGCGGCGCCCCGGCGGCGAGTGCGGCCTCGACAATCCGGCGCGCCTCGCGCGTCCGGCCTTGGGTGGCGAGCACTTCGGCCAGATGCGCGCCCACTTCCTGGTCGGGCTGCGCTGAATAGGCGCGACTTAGGTAGTCCAGCGCCGTATCGGTATCGCCGCGCTTGAAGTGTGCCCAGCCGAGGCTATCGAGGATCGCCGGGCTGTCGGGCTCGAGCGCATGGGCGCGCTCGAGCAATGTCAGAGCTTCGTCGTAGCGCTCGGTCGTGGTGGTCAGGGTGTACCCGAGCGCGTTGAGCGCGGCGGCATCGTTGGGGTCGAGCTGAATAATGCGCCGCAACCGAGAGAGCATGGTGCCGACATCACCGCGTGTGTAATCACGCATCGCCTGTGCATAGAGCAGGTCGGTATCATCTGGTGCCTGCTGCAGGGCGTCGTCGAGCAGCTCATCGCCGACGGCTGTGTGGCCAGCGGCGTCGAAGGCCTGGAGGCCGATCTGGGTCAGCGAAGCACGCTGCTCTGGGTGACGCAGGCTTTCGATACGCAGGAAACGCTGTGCGTCGTCAAGTCGGTCGGCATCGACCAGCATCTGCACGGCCATGGCGCGTGCGTCGAGGAATCCCGGTCCCGGTGGTACCTGTCGATAGTAGAGCAGCGCGTTGTCCGGCTCTTCCTGGGTCTCAGCGATGCTTCCCAGTAACAGGTAGGTCGCCGGCGGCGTCTCGTCGCGGTCCAGTAGCGGTAGTAGCAGGCGTCGCGCGGGCTCCAGCGCGTCGGCCTCCAGGTAGAGTCGCGCCAGGGCGAGTCGCAGGGTTGGGGTTTCATCGTGACGCGCCAGCAAGAGGTCGACTCGCTGCTCCGCGGCGGCAATATCGCCACTGGCAATCTCGGCTTGTGCCAGTGCCAGCAGGAAACGGCTGTCATCGGGCGCCAGTTCTAGGCCACGGCGTGCGCTGGCGATTGCCGTGGCATTATCGCCGTTCTCGACGGCAATCTGCGAACGGGTCAGCCAGAGCGCCGGCACCTCGGGATGTAAGGCTGCCAGCCTTGATAGCCGCTGCTGGGCGCGGTCTGTCTCTCCGGTTGCCGCTTCCAGGCGCGCGGTGGCCATCTGGGCGTCGGCATGTGTCGGGTGCGTGCGCGCGAAATCACGAAGCTGTGCCAGAAGTGTCGGCAGGTCGGCGCCCGCCTGCATGGCCAGCTCGCTAAATTCCAGTAGCTGGGCATCCTCGCCGCTGTCAGTCAGGGCCAGCCGATACTGCAAGGCGGTTGGCCAGTCGCCGCGATCGATGGCCATGCCCGACAGCAGTTCACGCGGTGCCGTGGCCGTTGGTGCCAGGCGCTGCCAAAGGTCGGCGCTCGACTGCAGTAGCCGGGTATCATCGGTATAGCGCGCGGCCAGCGTGGCGCGTTCGGCAAGCGCCGCCGAGCGATAACGCTCGGCGGCGGCCCGGTAGCCTTCGGCGGCACGCTGAAAATCACCGCGCTGGCCAGCCATTTCGGAAAGCAGGACATCGGAGAGGCCCTGCGCATCGAAGCCTCGCGTGATGGGCGGCGCTGTCCGCATCGGGTCGTCCGCCGGCGCAGACGGTCCGTCGGTCGATATGTGTTGGCAGCCAGCCAGCAGGGCCGCGCAGCCGGCGGCGAAGAAAAGACGTGTGGACATGCCGCCCTCGAGATCGATCGGTCGTTCCAGCATAACGGCTGGCGGGCCGGGGTCAATCTTGACAAGGGGGCCGCCTGCTCAGTCCGCGCGGGCTGTGCTAGAATGGCGCCACCGGGGCCGGGCGGGCCGCACTGGCATCGTGCGGAGCGTCCGGCTCGCGTTGTCTCGGCGGGAACCTGACAGTCGGTCGAGATGACTCGGGGAGCGGGTCGTGAGGTTGCCTCCGCGCGCTCCCGATTCCGGCCTGCCGCAGCGCTGATGCGCGGCGCAAGTGCCAGCCCCATGCAAGACTAATGACCGTGATTTCATGACGCTGCTAGCTCTGGGTATCAACCACCGAACCGCCGCCATCGAGATGCGCGAGCGAGTCGCCATTTCGCCGGCCCAGCTCGAATCCGCGCTGGTGCAGCTACGAGGGCTGCCCGACGTGCAGGAGGCGGCGATCCTGTCGACCTGCAATCGGACCGAACTCTACTGCGTCACCGTCGCCGAGGGTGAGCGTCAGCTGCTCGACTGGCTGAGCGGCTTCCATCAGATGCCCATCGACGAGCTGCTCAACTGCGCCTACCACTATCACGAGGGCGAAGCGGCGCGACACCTGATGCGCGTGGCAGCAGGCCTCGACTCCATGGTGCTGGGTGAGCCGCAGATCCTTGGCCAGCTCAAGGACGCCTACCAGATGGCGCGTCAGCACGCTGGACTGGGCAGTGAGCTGGAGCGCCTGTTCCAGCAGACTTTCTCCGTCGCCAAGCAGGTGCGCACAGAGACGTCCATTGGCGAAAATCCTGTCTCCGTCGCTTATGCCGCCGTCAGTCTGGCGAGTCGAATCTTTGACGACTTCAGCCGGGCGCGGGCGCTGTTGATCGGCGCCGGCGAGACCATCGAGCTGGTGGCGCAGCATCTGCGCGAGGCCGGCATCATGGGGCTGACCGTCGCCAACCGGACCCTGGCACGGGCGCAGGCGCTGGCCGCAACCTGTGACGGGCGGGCCATCGAGCTGGGCGGTATTCCACAGGCACTCGAACAGGCGGATATCGTGATCGCCTCGACGGCCAGCGACCTGCCGATCCTCGGCAAGGGTATGGTCGAGCGCGCGCTGAAGGTGCGTCGGCATCGCCCGATGCTCATGGTCGATATCGCCGTGCCGCGGGATATCGAGCCTGAGGTGGGGAATCTCGACGATGTCTTTCTTTACAGCGTCGATGACCTGCAGCAGGTCATTGCCGAGAATCGGCGGCATCGAGAGGTCGCCGCCCGCGAGGCGGAGGCGCTGATCGATAGCGGCGTCGGCCAGTGGCAGCACGAGCGTCGCGTCCGAGGCGCCGGGGATCTCATCCGGCGCTATCGTCAGCACGGCGAGGCGCTGCGCCAGGCCTCGGAGGCGGAAGCCTTGGCGCAGCTGGCGCGCGGCGAGGATCCGGAAGCCGTCATCAAGCGGCTCTCCCACCAGCTCGCGAACAAACTGATGCACGTTCCGACCCTGCGGTTGCGCGAGGCGTCGGGACAGTCCCGTCAGGACATCATTCAGGCGGCGGATAGTCTGCTGCTGGAAGCCTCCGCCACAACACAGGATTCTGCATGAAAGCGTCTCTGCGCGAACGACTCGACGCCTTTCAGGAACGTTTTGAAGAGCTGGCGGCGTTACTCTCCGATCCCGAAGTCATTGCCGACCAGCGCCGCTTCCGTGATTACTCCCGCGAATATGCCGAACTCGAGCCGTTGCTCGAGGCATGGCTCGCTTATCGCCGCACGGAAAGCGACATCGAGGCGGCCGATCAGATGCGTCAGGACAGCGATCCCGATATGCGCGAGCTCGCCGAAGAGGAGTGGCGCGAGTCGCGCACTCGCCTTGACGCGCTGGAGGAGACCCTCAAGCGGCTGCTGGTGCCCAAGGACCCGGACGACGACAGCAACGTCTTTCTGGAGGTTCGCGCCGGAACCGGCGGCGACGAGGCTGCGCTGTTCGCCGGCGATCTCTTTCGCATGTACTCGCGTTATGCCGAGAAGCGTGGCTGGAACGTGGAGGTCGTCAGTGCCAGCCACGGCGAGCAGGGCGGTTACAAGGAGATCATCGCACGGGTGAAGGGCGAGAACGTCTATGCGTCGCTGAAGTTCGAGTCCGGTGCCCATCGCGTGCAGCGCGTGCCGGCGACTGAGTCTCAGGGGCGGATACATACTTCTGCCTGTACGGTGGCGGTGATGCCCGAAGCCAGCGCGGTCGGTGAGGTCGATATCGACACCAATGACCTGCGGGTGGATACCTTCCGCTCCAGCGGTGCGGGTGGCCAGCACGTCAACACCACCGATTCGGCGATCCGCATCACCCACCTGCCGAGCGGGCTCGTGGTCGAGTGCCAGGAGGAGCGCAGCCAGCATAAGAACCGGGCCAAGGCGATGTCGCTGTTGGCGGCACGGCTCAAGCAGGCGGCCGTTGACTCCCAGCGCCAGCAGCAGGCCGATACCCGACGTTCGCTGGTCGGCTCCGGTGACCGCAGCGAGCGCATCCGGACCTACAACTTTCCTCAGGGGCGGCTTACCGATCACCGCATCAATCTGACGCTCTACAAGCTCGGGGAAGTGCTCGGCGGCGAGCTCGACGAGGTCATCGTACCACTGGTCAACGAGTACCAGGCTGACCAGCTGGCGGCGCTGCAGGCCGAGGAATGACGGTCGACGATGCCCTGCGCGAGGCGGCGCTTCGGCTCGAAGGTTCGCCGACTCCGCGTCTGGACGCCGAAGTGCTGCTGAGCCACGTCTGCAGCCGAGACCGGACCTGGCTCTATACCTGGGGTGACCGCGAGTTGACGGAGGCCGAGCTGGCCACGTTCGTTGACCTGATCGAGCGGCGCGTCGGTGGCTGCCCGGTCGCCTATCTGACCGGCGTGAGAGAGTTCTGGGGACTGTCACTGCAGACGTCTGCCTCGACGCTGATCCCGCGGCCCGATACGGAGTGCCTCGTCGAAGTCGCTCTGGCCTGTGCCGGCGAGCAAGGCGCGCTGCTCGATCTGGGGACGGGGACCGGTGCCATTGCCCTGGCATTCGCCAGCGAAAAACCGCAATGGCAAGTCACCGGCGCCGACCTGACCGAGGAGACGGTCGCGCTGGCACGCGCCAATGCGCAAGCGTTGGGTATCGTCAACGCCACCTTTCGCCAGAGCGACTGGTTTGCCGCCATGCCGGGCGAACGCTACGACCTGATCGTCTCCAATCCGCCCTATATCGCCAATGACGATCCGCATCTCGGGCAAGCTGATGTCCGCTTCGAGCCGCGCTCTGCGCTGGTGGCCGAAGCGCATGGAATGGCCGCGCTGCTCCATCTTGTCGAGATGGCGCCAGACCATCTGCGTTCCGGTGCCTGGCTGTGGCTGGAGCATGGCTACGACCAGGCGGCGGCGGTGCGCGACGCGCTGACGCAGCGAGGTTTCCAGCAGGTCGAATCGTATCGCGATCTGGGCGGACACGAGCGGGTTTCCGGCGGGCAATGGTGTTGAATTGTCGTTGCCGTCTGTGGTTTTGAGTTACCTGTGCGTTGAACGGTAAGCGAGATCGCGGCTAGTGAGCGTTATCTTGCTGTGTTAGTAATAATGCCGCTATGAAATGGTGCGTCATGCCGAGTGTGAGCAGGACGCGCGTGAAGTCATGAAAAACCGATCAATCAACGGCTTGGAACAATTACAGCAATGAAAGCCAAATCGCGATCTCTGGATCGAATCGACCTCAACATTCTGCGCTGTCTCCAGGACAATGCCCGCATCTCCTACGTGGATCTGGCATCGCAGGTCGGCCTTTCGACCACGCCTTGTCTCGAGCGCGTCAAGCGACTGGAAAGAGCGGGTGTGATCCGCGGCTACAAGGCGGTGCTGGACCCCGGTGCGCTACGGGCCAACCTGCTGGTTTTCGTCGAGATCAGCCTGAATACCCAGTCGCCGGCCGTGTTCGACGAATTTCGCAAGGCGGTGGCGACACTCCCGCAGATCCAGGAGTGCCACCTGGTCTCCGGCCAGTTCGACTACATACTCAAATGCCGGATCCCTGAAATGTCTGCCTACCGTCAGCTGCTTGGCGATGTGGTGCTGACCTTACCGGGGGTCAAGGAGTCCAAGAGCTATGTCGTCATGGAGGAGGTCAAGGAAGAGCTGGCGTTGCCGATTCCCGAACTCGAGCCAGCGGAACCCAAATGATGGCAGGCGTGCCTGATCACGACGGGAAGGACAATGAACGACGACGCGTTGCTGCGCTATAGCCGCCATATCATGCTGGAAGAGATCGACATCGTCGGTCAGGAGCGCCTGCTGCGGTCACACGTATTGATCATCGGTGCCGGGGGGCTGGGGTCGCCGGCGGCGCTCTATCTGGCGGGTGCCGGTGTCGGGCGATTGGCGATCGCCGATGACGATGTCATCGAGCTATCCAACTTGCAGCGCCAGATCGCGCACGTCACGGCGGGCATCGGCAATTCGAAGGCCGAATCGGCCGCCGCGGCGGCGCAGGCGCTTAACCCGGAGACTAGCGTGCAGGCACTGGCTCGTCGCCTGACCGGCGACGACCTGCGTGAAGCCGTCGAGAATGCCGACATCGTGCTGGACTGTACCGATCGTTTTTCCAGTCGTTTCGCCATCAACCGTGCCTGTGTCGCCTCGCGAACACCACTGGTAAGCGGTGCGGCCATCCGTTTTTCCGGGCAGTTGGCGGTCTTCGATCCGCGAACGGAGGCATCGCCCTGCTACGCCTGTCTCTACGGCGAAGCCGGCGACGACGATGCCTTGAGTTGTGCCGAGAGCGGTGTGGTGTCACCACTGGTCGGCATCATCGGTAGTTTCCAGGCACTGGAAGCGCTCAAACTCATTACTGGCGCGGGTCGGCCGCACTCGGGGCTCGCCACGTTCGATGCACTTGCTGGCGAGTGGCGCCGTTTCGCGCTGCCACGCGACCCGCAATGCCCAGTGTGCTCGATGCGCTAAGCGTTTCGCGGATCAGTGGTCTAATCCGCATGTAATGGTGTTGTTGCCGCTGCGGGTGCTACCACGCGTCTCGTTGTCCCGCTACGATGGCCTTGGCACTTTTTCACAGGGCTTTCAGTGAGATGACACGGGATAGCGAACGTCATGCAGCGATTCATTCCTGACTCCTACTATCAGGCCAGTCGGCGTGTCACGCTCGCACCCTCGTCGACACTCGATAGTGATGTGACGGCCGATGTGTGTATCGTCGGCGGCGGCGTGACCGGCTGTTCGGCGGCGCTGCATCTGGCGGAGCGGGGCTATCGCGTGGTGCTGCTCGAGGCGGGCGAGATCGGCCACGGGGCTTCCGGGCGCAGCGGCGGGCAGATCCTGCCCGGCTTCGGTACCGACATGTCGACGATCGAGAGGGCCGTGGGGCAAGAAGCGGCACGTCGGCTGTGGGAGATGAGCTGCGAATCGGTGCGTTTGACCGAGTCCTTGGTGCGGCGACACGAGATTCCCTGCGATCTTGTCTGGGGCTATGTCCATGTGGCGGTCAAGCGGCGTCATGTCAGCGCCATGCGCCGGCATGCCGAGCGCATGGCCGAGCGCTACGGTTACCACGGTGAGCATTGGCTGGATCGCGAACGGCTTCAGGCCCATGTCCGCGCCGAGGGCTACCTCGGCGGACTTTACGACGCCGAGGGCGGTCATCTGCATCCGCTCAATTACACCCTGGGACTGGCGCAAGCGGCACAACGGGCAGGCGCCGTGGTGCATACAGGCACGCCGGCGCTGCGGGTCGAGTCCGGCCGCCAACCAAGGGTGGTGACTGCGGCAGGCTCGGTGCGCTGCGCATTCGCGGTGATCGCCTGCAATGCTTATCTGGATGGCCTAGTCCCGGCGCTGGCGGGGCGTCTGATGAAGGTCGCCAACTACATCATCGCCACCGAGCCGCTAGAAGCGGCTACCGCGCGCGCGATACTGCCCAGCAACGCTGCGGTCTCCGATGCCAATTTCGTGCTCGATTACTACCGACTCTCTGCCGATCGACGCCTGCTGTACGGCGGTGAAGTCAGCTATACCGGGCAGCCGCCACGGGGTCTGGACTCGCGCATGCGTGACAAGATGCGCTCCCTGTTCCCGGCGCTTCAGAATGTCGGTATCGACTACCGTTGGGGGGGGGATGTCGGCATCACTCGCAACCGCGCGCCGGACTTCGGCCGGGTCGACAGCAATATTTTCTATGCCCAGGGCTATTCCGGGCATGGCATGACCCTGGCAGGGCTTGCCGGGCAACTGCTGGCCGACGCGATTGGCGGTCAGGCCGAGCGGTTCGATGATTTCGCGGCTATCGACCATCGCCGTTTTCCGGGTGGCGAGCGCCTGCGGGTACCGTTGCTGGCGCTAGCGACAACGTTCTATCGGCTGCGCGACCGGTTATAGCGCGAGCTATTGCTGCGATCGACTGGGCTAGCCGCCTAGGCGGTCACGGAGACGGTAGAACCAGGCGCCCAGCGTCGTCAGAGGAACGCGGAACAGGCGTCCGCCCGGGAAAGGGGTATGAGGGATGCCAGCGAAGGCGTCAAAGCGGTCATGCTCGCCACATAGCACTTCCGCCATCAGGCGTCCGGCCAGGTGCGTACAGGTCAAGCCATGCCCGGAATAGCCCTGAGCGTAGAGCACGTTGCCATTGATGCGGCCGAACTGCGGCAGCCGGTTGAGCGTGAGGAGAAAGTTGCCGCTCCAGGCATAATCGAACTTGATGCCTCGCAGTTGGGGAAAGGTCCGTTCGAGATTCGGACGAATGCTCGCTTCGATGCTGGCCGGGTCTCCTCCGCCGTAGGTGACGCCGCCGCCATATAGCAGGCGTCGGCCCGCGGAGAGTCGATAGTAATCAAGCAGGTAGTTGCTGTCTTCGACACAGCGGTCGTGGGGAAGCAGTTGATGGGCGACCGAGGCTTCCAGTGGCGTCGTCGCGATCATCTGTGTCCCGCAGGGCATGGAGCGCCCCTCAAGCGCCGGTAGCAGGCCACTCAGGTAGGCGTTGCCCGCCACGATGACGTGGTCGGCGCGGATTTCACCCTGAGCGGTACGAACGCGGGCCGGCGCGCCATGAACAAGCTCCACGACCGGCGAGGCTTCGTGAATGGTGCCACCCAGTGCCTCGAAAGCGGCGGCCTCGCCGAGAGCCAGATTGAGGGGATGCAGGTGCCCGCCGGCCTGATCGAGCAGGGCGCCCACATAGCGCGGCGAGCCGATTTCGTCACGATACGTCCGGCTGTCGAGCAACGACAGCGCCGAGTGGCCGTACCGTTCCCAGAGTGCCTTGTGCGCCACCAGACCACGCATCTGCTTGTCGGTGCAGGCCGCGAAGAGGTTGCCCGCCTTCAGGTCACAGGCGATGTCATAGGTGGCAACGCGCTCACGGATAATCTGCGCGCCCTCGAACGCCATGCTCCCCAGCGCCCTGGCCGTGGTCCCGCCGTATTTCGCCTCGATGACATCCATGTCACGGCTGTAGCTGTTGACGATCTGCCCGCCGTTGCGGCCCGAGGCGCCAAAGCCGATCCGAGAGGCTTCCAGCAAGGTGACATCGAAACCCCGCTCGGCCAGATGTAGTGCGGAAGAGAGCCCGGTGAAGCCACCCCCGATGACGCAGACATCGGCCCGCTTCCCGCCGGTAAGCGGCGGGCGTACCGGCGCTGCGTTGGCGGAGGCTGCATAGTAGGAGCGCGGATGGTCGACGCGCATGACGGGGTTTCGATCATCGCGGGAAGGTATGGCGTTGTCGGTGGCGATTGGTCGCTGGTCCACGGTGGCTCTCGAGCGGTGGGCATCGGCCGACGATAGCGCTAAAGCGCGGGGGGCGGAAGTCACAATGCTCGATCAACGAGGCCGTCGCCATGACGCGTGAGGGGATGCCAACGCTGCGACGGTGGCCTATCGCCGCGTTGGCAGATGGGGTAACGCCTAGTCCGTAGCGCCTTGCGTTCAGGGCGTCGGCGAAGTGGCCTGCCACTGCGGTTGACCGTCGCGCATGAGCACGCGATCTCCCTCGGGCTCGTCGTCCAGCCGTGCGTCGTGGACTTCGCCCTCGTAGCGGTAGCGTACGGCGTAGCCGACGGTGTTGTCCTGGCTGTCGGTCACCGTATTGCACCGCTGTTCGGTCGTGGTATAGGTATCGCCCTGCTGCATGCGGCCCTGCACCTGATTGCCCGCGATGCCGCCGCCGACGGCCCCGGCAGCGGTCATGATCTTCTTGCCGCTACCGCCACCGAATTGGTTGCCCACCACGCCGCCGACGATCGCACCGATCGCGGTGCCGGCGATCTTGTGTTCGTCCTGAACCGGGCGTTGATGCGTTACGGTGACATCCTCGCACACCTGTCGCGGCGTTTCGGTGGTCTCCACGATCGGCTCGACGCTGATGATGTCGGCGTAATCGGGTTCATCGCTGCCGGCCTGGTAGGCACCGACGCCGATGCCAAGCACCGCAATCGTGCTGCCGATGATGATCGCTTTATTCATGATGCTCCTCCTCCCGATTCGCCCGCTGGAACGGTGCTCGTTCTCCAGGGCGAATCCTTAAAACCTCACGGCCTGGCGAAAGGCCTGGCCGCTCACTGCGCGGCTTGTTGATAGCGGCGACTTCCCTGTCGCGGTGGCGCCTGAGCGCCCATTCCAAGGTGATCGACCTCGCGGTGACGGCCGCGTTGGGGCGCGAACGGCCCGAGTGGATCACGCTTTGCAGTTTAGTGCAGCCAGGCTGCGGACGTGCCAAGGAGGTGGGTTATTGAACGCTGTTTTCACAATGCGCGGTGGCGATGTCGCTGACCGGCAACGCCGTTACTGACGTCGCGGTCAGGCGATGATCAGCGGCTGCGTGCCTCGGTGGCCAACTGCTGCAACAGCTGCAGCTGATCGCCGGCCAGTTCCGGCGTGGCAGAGAGGTGCAGGCGCTGCTCGTCGTTAAGCTGGGAGGCCGTGCGAAGCGGTTCGTCCAGCAACGGCAGCGCACCGGCATTCGGGGTGCGGTAATAGGCGTAACTGGCGCTGCGAGCGGCATTTTCGGGTCGCAGCATGAAGCTGATGAATTCGCGGGCCAGTTCCGGATGGCGCGCGCGGCGGGGAATGACCAGCGTATCGACCCCTAGTTGCGAGCCCTCTTCGGGGATGAAGAACTTCAGCGAAGCGTAGGTCTGTGGCGCATCGGCCTTGCGATAGTCGAGATCGCCGCTGTAGGTAACGGCGGCACGAGTGACGCCGCGCGCGACCTGGTCGATAGCCGCCGTGCTGTCGGCAAAGCCGGTGAAGTTGGGTCGATCGAGCGTCTGGCTGACGAGTTTCGCGGCGTCGATCCAGGCGCTCTGGTCGGTACAGTCGAAGCCGTTGCCCTGGTAGGCGCAAGCCATACCGAACAGTACCTGCGGATCGCCGCCGAGCAGCGCGAAGGGTTGGTCGGGGTTGACCTCGGGGTCGAACAGTAGCGACCAGGAGGGAGCGGGATCGGGGAAGACGGCGCTATCGTAGACGATGCCGGTGACGCCCCACAGATACGGCACACTGAAACGGTCCAGTGGATCGTAGTCGGGCTGACGGAACGCCGGCATCAGATGGTTGCGACCTTCAATGCCATCCACCAGTGGCTGGATCAGCCCGGCGTCAACCAGTCTCGGCACGTAATAGTCGGTCGGTACCACGACGTCGAATTGTGCATCGCCACCGGCGACCAGCTTGGCAAACATTTCGGCGTTGGACGTGAAATAGCTCTGCACGACCTCGGCGCCAGTCTCGCGCTCGAACGCCGCAATCACCTCGGGGTCGGCGTACTCGGTCCAGTTGAACAGGTAGAGCTTGTCGCTTTCCTGGGCAAGGGCGCTGGTGGCCAATAGCGTCAGCGGCAGCAGCAGCGTCGGAGTGAGGCGAACCATGCGGAGATCTCCCTGGCTGGCCGGTTCGCCGATGGTGGCTGACCGGACGGATGGTGGTATGGACAGGTAAGCGAATCCGGGGTGGCATCGGTCGGGCGATCAGGTCGATGCTGCCGGCTTGAGCGCTGCCTTAGACGCGCAGCAGCAGATGCTCTCGCTCCCAGGAGCTGATGACGCGAAAGTAGGCAGAGTGCTCGGCGCGCTTGACCGCGAGATAGCTGCGGGTAAAACGCTCGCCGAGCAAGTCGGCGAGGGGCGCGCAGTCGCCCAGCGCGTTGAGCGCGGGGCCCATGTCATCCGGCAGGGTATGTCCAGCGGCCCAGGCCGAGCCGGTGAGTGGGGCTCGCGGTTCGAGCTGTGCCAGCATGCCGAGATAGCCGCAGGCGAGTGATGCCGCCATGACCAGATAGGGGTTGGCGTCAGCTCCGGCGAGACGGTTTTCCACGCGGGTACCCGACGGGGAGCCGACCGGCACGCGCAGGCCCACCGTACGGTTATCGTATCCCCACTCGGTGTTGATCGGTACCGAGCTGTTGCTGCTGCCCGGTAGTAGTCGACGGTAGGAGTTCACGTTGGGGGCGAAGAACGGCATCGCTGCCGGCAGGTATTGCTGGAGCCCGCCAATATAGTGATGGAAGAGGGCGGCGGGTTGTCCATCCTCGCCGGCGAAGAGGTTATGGCCCTGGGTGCGGTCGATCAGGCTCTGGTGCAGGTGCATCGAGCTGCCGGGTTCGTTGGCCATCGGCTTGGCCATGAAGGTGGCGTACATCTGATGGCGCAGTGCTGTCTCGCGCAGGGTGCGCTTGAAGATGACGACCTGGTCGGCGAGGCGCAGTGGATCGCCGTGACGGAAGTTCACCTCCATCTGGCCGGCACCTTCTTCGTGGGTCAAGGTGTCGATATCGAGCTGCTGGGCCTCGCAGTAGTCGTACATCTGCTCGAACAGCGGATCGAATTCGTTGACCGCATCGATCGAAAACGACTGGCGGCTACTCTCTTGTCGGCCGGAACGACCGATGGGTGGCTCCAGCGGATAGTCCGGGTCAGTGTTGGTCTTGACCAGGTAGAACTCCAGCTCCGGCGCCATGATCGGCTGCCAGCCCCGCGCCTCGTAGAGCGATAGAACATGCTTGAGCACGTGACGCGGCGAGAGCTCCACCGGTTCGCCGTTCATGTAGAGGCAGTCGTGGATGATCTGTGCCGTGGGATCGTCGGCCCAGGGAACCAGATAGGCCGAATTGGGATCCGGTACCAGTTGCATGTCCAGCTCCGCCGGATTCCAGAAGCGGATGTCGTCATCGTCCGGATAGCCGCCGGTGACGGTCTGGATGAAGATGGAATCCGGCAAGCGGGTACGGCCGCCGCGCAGGTACTTGCCCGCAGGCATGATCTTGCCCTTGAGGATGCCGGTCAGGTCCGAGACCAGGCACTCCACTTCGGTGATGCCGTGCCGGTCGAACCACTCCTCGAGCACGTGACGCTGCGTATCGCTCATGACACCTTCCTTTGAAGCCGGGTCGATGACGCCCGCCTCGAGGCAAAGCGCGGCGCGGTCTTTCGGATACCGCGCGTTATCGAGGTTAGCGTGACTGCACTTCGCTCCAGAGCTGCTGGAAGTGCTGCAGGTTCTGGCCGTCGAGGCTCGGGGTAAAGGCGAGTCGCGCCCGGTCCGAATCGGTCGGCAATACCGGCGGCTCGGTCAGTACGGTATCCAGCATCGGCTGTGCTGCCCGGTTGGGGCTGGCGTAGTAGATGTAGTTCGAGAGCTGAGCGCCTATCTCTGCATCCAGCACAAAGTCGATGAACTGGTGCGCCAGCGTCGGATGTGGCGCTTCGGCTGGAATCATCATGGTATCGACCCACATCTCCGTGCCTTCGTCCGGGATCATGAACGCGATATGTTCGAAGGCTTCCGGGTTTTCCTGCTTCTGCTGCAGGTAGTCGCCGTTGTAGGAGACGCCGGCTCGCACTACGCCGCGCTGAATCTGCTGCAGTACGGGGGTACCGTCGGTGAAGCCGCTGAAGGTCGCACGATGCTTCGTATCCAGCAGTAGTCGGGCGGCCGCTTGCCACGCCTCTGGATCGTCACAGTCGTAGCCGTTGCCGAGATAGGCGCAAGCGGCGCCCATGGTGACCTGGCCATCGCCCATCAGTGCAAAAGGCTGGTCCGGATTGACGTCCGAGTCGAACAGCAGTGACCAGCTTTTCGGGGCGTCGGGAAAGGTGTCGGTGTCGTAGACAATACCGCTCGTTCCCCACTGATAAGGCACCGAATATTGCGCGCCGGGATCGTAGGCCGGGTCGGCGAATTCCGTCATGACATTGTCGAGATTCGACAGTTTCGATTTATCCAGCGGCTGGACGAGACCGCTCTGGATCAGCCGTGGCACGTAGTAGTTGGAAGGCACGATGATGTCATATTGCGACACGCCGCCAGCGTTGAGTTTGGCGGTCATTTCCGGCAACGAGTTGTAGTAACTCTCGACGACTTCGACGTCGTACTGATCCTCGAAAGCCTGGATGACCGCGGGATCCATGTATTCCGTCCAGTTGAAGAGATATAGCTTATTCTCCTCCTGGGCACTGACCGGGCCAGCCAGCAGACCGCCGGCGAGCGCGACGAATAGCGACTTCGTGATGGTTGTTGTGGGCATCGAGGCAACTCTCCTGAAGGTCATGAATCGCGACCGGGGCGATCACGACGATTGAACAGCAGACTGAGGATGGCGGCCAGCATGACCGTCGCGATCATCAGGGTGGCGATGGCGTTGATCTCCGGCGAGACGCCGCGGCGAATCGCGCCCCAGATGTAGATAGGTAACGTGGCATTTTCCGGGCCGGCGGTGAAGAAACTGATCACGAAGTCGTCCACCGATAGGGTGAACGAGAGGAAGAACGCCGCGATCAGAGAGGGTTTCAACGTGGGCAAGAGGAAGTGACGGGCCCGCTGCCAGGGGGAGGCATACAGGTCCTTGGCCGCTTCGAACAGCGTCGGGTCCAGGCCGACGAATCGCGAGTAGACGATCAGCGCGACAAAGGGGAGCTGGAACGTGACATGGGCGATGATCATCGTCAGGAGGCTGGGCCCGAGGACGCCGAAGTGGCGCTCTAGCGTGACGAAGAAGGTCATTTCCGAGATGCCGAAGACAATATCCGGCATCACGATCGGCAGGTAGATCAGCACGATGAGCCAGCCGAGGCGGCGTGCGCGGTGGCGATAGAGGCCATAGCCGATGAGGGTGCCGACGATCAGCGCTATCAGGGAGGAGGCGATGCCCAGGATCAACGAGTTGGAGAGTGCCCCCAGAAGCTGGTCGTTGTGCGCCAAGCGTTGGTACCAGCGCAGCGAGAAGCCGGCGAAGTAGGCGGCACTGTTGGCGGCGTTGAATGAGTAGAAGACGATGACTGCCAGCGGCAAATACAGAAAGGCCACGATCAGCCACCAGAACAGCGCCAGACCACGGCGGAAGCGAGAGGTTCTCATATCACCACCTCCTCGCCGCCGCCCAGGCGCTTGCCCACCTTGCGCATCGCATAGAGTCCGCCCAGCGTGGCCAGCAGCATGATCAATGCGCCGGCGGCGCCCAGCGGCCAGTTGGAACCGCCGGCGAACTGGTTGGCGACCAGGTTGCCAAGCATCATCGCGCGTCCGCCGCCGAGGAGTTCGGGAACCACGTACATGCCGAAGGCCGGGATCGACACCAGCACGGTTCCGGCCAGCAGCCCCGCCAGCGTCTGCGGAAAGACCGCGTGGCGGAAGGCGCTGACGGGAGAGGCATACAGATCGCGAGCGGCCTCGACGAGGCTCAGGTCCAGTTTTTCGAAGGCGGCATACAGCGGCAGCACCATGAACGGGAGAAAATTGTAGATCAGCCCGAGCGTGACCGCGAAGTTAGAGGGGTAAAGGCCCATATTGGGCGGGATCAGGCCGAGAAACTGGGCCGTTTCCGCCATCGGGGTACCCGGCGACAGCAGGTTCATCCAGCCGAAGGCGCGAATGACCTGATTGGTCCAGGATGGCACCACTACGGCCAACAGCATGATCGCGCGCCATTTCTCGCGGCAGGTCGAAATGTAATACGCCAGCGGATAGGCGATCAGGATGACGAGTCCTGTGGCGACGACCGTCTGCCACAGCGAGCGCAGCAGCGTGTAGAGATTGCCCGGGCTCCAGCCCAGGAAGCCGAAGCCCGCGAGCTGGCGAAAAGCGTCCAGTGTCAACGGCATCTGCGGCTGACCGTAGGCGCCGTTGGTCATGAAGGCGACGCCGATCAGGTAGAGACTTGGCAGCACCAGGAATATCACGATCCAGATCGCACCGGGCGCGATACTCCATAAAAGGTGGCGCGTATCCGGTGAGATCGAGCGGCTATGCGCCGCCAGCGGAAAGGGCGATTCTGCCATGTGGGCTCCCTGGGCATCGGTGTCAGGCATCGAGCCTGACGATATCGTCCGCAAAGATGCTGACCTTGACCTGGTCGCCGACCGAGTGCAGACGCTGACCAAGATTGCTGGCGGTCGCCATCAGAGTGACACCGCCGACATCGAGACGATACTCGATGCGGCTGCCACGATAGAGACGCTCGCGGACCGTCGCTGTCAGGGCGTTGGCATTCTCCGTGGCATCGGCGTCCAGTTCGATCACCTCCTGGCGAATCAGCAATACTCCCTTGCGCTCCTCGGGGGCGAGCGAGCGGGGCAGCGTCAGCCAGCCGAGTGCGGTGTGGGCCTGGTTGCCATCGGCGGCGTAGATCTCGAACAGATTGACGTGCCCCATGAAGCGCGCCACGAACGCATTCACCGGCCGCTCATAGACGTCGGCCGGCGGGCCAACCTGCTGGATCACGCCACCATCGAGCACGGCGATGCGATCCGACATGACCATTGCCTCTTCCTGGTCGTGCGTGACGAAGACAAAGGTCATGCCGAGCCGTTTCTGGGTGCGCTGCAGTTCGACCTGAAGCTGTGAGCGCAGTCCCGCATCCAGCGCCGAGAGCGGCTCGTCAAGCAGCAGCACGTCGGGCTCACAGACCAGGGCTCGTGCCAGGGCCACGCGCTGGCGCTGGCCGCCGGAGAGCTGATCGATGCGGCGCTCGAGCAGGGCCCCCAGTTTGATGAACTCGGCGATATCGTCGACGCGTTGGCGTCGCGCCGCGGCGGCCATGCCTTTCATGCGCAGACCAAAGGCGAGGTTGTCGCGTACCGACAAATGCGGAAACAGCGCGTAGGACTGAAATACCGTATTGACGCTGCGCAGGTGAGGCGGCGTGTCGGTCACGGGGTGACCGCCAATCGTCAGGCTGCCTTGGTCAGGCGCTTCAAGCCCCGCCAGGATGCGTAGTAGCGTAGTCTTGCCGCAGCCGGAGGGGCCCAGCAGGGTGAAGAACTCGCCGGCGTGGATATCGAGATCGACGCCCTCGAGCGCGATAGCGTCGTGGCCGAAGCGTTTGTGCAGGTTCGTCAGCGTGATCGCCGACGCATCGCGTGCCTGTCCCCCAATAGCGGTTGTTGATTCCGGGGAGACGATCGCGGAGGAAGACTCGTTCATCAGTCACGGGTTCCTGTTGCCGTTGGAGGCGTTCCGAGGTGTCGAGCCGTGAGAGCGGTCTGCCGATGGTTCGGTCGCGTTCGGCAGCCAGGGGGCGGCTTCGGTCGCTCAGACATTGCGCAAATACCAGCGATACTCCAGCGCACTGATGGCTTGCCGGGAGAGTTCGTATTCGGCCCGTCGATTCGCATGGTAGACGCCGTGAAAGATCGCGCCAAAGCGCTCGGCGAAGGCCGCGCTCTCGTGCCATGCCTCCAGGGCCTGAGGCCAGCTGATCGGCAAGCTGGGCTCGACGACCTGCTCGTAGGCATTGCCGCAGATCGGTGGCGGCGGTGTCAGCCGATGCTGCAGGCCATAGTCGATACCGGTGAGCATGGCTGCCACCAGGAGATAAGGGTTGGCATCGGCACCGGCAACTCGATGCTCGATCCGACGAGCCTGGGCGCTGCCCGATGGAATCCGCAGCGCGACAGAGCGGTTGTCGAACCCCCATGTCGGTGCCATGGGTACGTAGAGGTGGGGTTGAAAGCGCCGATAGGAGTTGAGGTTGGGCGCGAAAATTGCCATCGATGCCGGCATCAGTTCGACCAGCCCGGCAATGGCCTGTTTCAGGACGACGCTGCCGAGCGGATCGTCATCGCCGGAGGCAAAGACATTTCGACCGGCGCTATCCAGCAAGCTGATGTGCACATGCGTGCCGTTGCCGGCTTCCTGACTGTAAGGCTTGGCCATGAAGGTGGCTTCGAACCCGTGGCGGAGCGCGACGCCCTTGATCAGGCGCTTGAGCATGACCGCTTCGTCGCAGGCGCGCAGGACATCAGCGTGGTGCAGCAGGTTGACCTCGAACTGTCCGGGCGCGCACTCCTTCAGCGCGGTGTCTATGGGCAGTCTTTGCCGGCGCGCCGCCGCGGTAATGTCTTCCAGGAAGTCGGCGTATTCGTCCAGCTCGGTCATCGAGTAGAGCTGGCTTTGGCTGGCACGCTCGCCGGTTGCCGGCGAGCGCGGTGGCTGGGGAGCGCCGACACCGTCGCGTTCGCGGTCGATCAGATAGAACTCGAGCTCGACGGCAATCACCGGTGTCAATGCCAGTGCATGGAAACGTTCGACGAGACGCGACAGCAGATGACGCGGATCGCAGGCGAAGGGCGCCCCGTCGGCTTCTTCCATGGTCATCAGCATCTGGGCCTGGTTGTCGCGCCGCGCCCAGGGGGCGGCGACCAGGGTGCCGGCGACAGGGCGGCAGCGACGATCACCATCGCCCGAGGAAAGTCCCAGGCCCGTCTCCTCGATGGTATTGCCGCAGATATCCAGGGCGAAGACGGATGCTGGCAGGCGCATGCCCGAGGTCAACACGTTGAGTACGTTCTCGCGGGGGACACGCTTGCCGCGCAGCACGCCATTGAGGTCGCTGATCAGAAAGTCGACGCTCTGAATTCGAGGGTGTTCCTGCAGAAAAACACGGGCTTCCCGAAGCTCGTCGGTGCCTTCGTCGGGGTCGCTCATGGCGGGGATCGTTATTGTCGTAGGATGCTTCGGTTATTCCAAAACGCGGGAGGGTTGTCAAACGATTTGCGTGTAACAAGCGGCTGGTGGACGGGTGTTGAACGACAGCAGCGCCGTCGATTGACGGCGCTGCGTGCTGGGGCTGTGGCGGGCTCGGGAGGAAGCCTGCCGTCTTTGAAGTCTACAGTTCGAAATCGGCCAGCTTGCGCGCTACCGGTGTCTTCTTCAGTTTGGCGACGCGCGGCAGGCCGTTGTCGAACGGCGGGAAATCCTCGCCGAGAATCAGCGGCGCAAGATAACGCCGCCCGGCCTCGCTCACGTGCAGGCCGTCTTCGCTGATGTAGTCGCGCGGCATGAACTTCTCGTGATTGGCAATCTGCGAGAGGGGGGCAGCCTCGATGCACCACTCGTAAGGGGATTCCGAGACGCGCTTGATAGCCGGCATCATGGCGTTCTGTCCGTCGAGCGCCAGTTCGACAGCGGACTCACCGACGGCGTAGGCCTGCTCGACGTCAGTCCTGGCGGCGATGTGGCGTGCCGCCCGCTGCAGATAGTCCGCGACGGCCCAGTGATACTTGTGGCCTAGGTCTTCCTTGACCATCGAGGCCAGGGCCGGGGCGACGCCGCCCAGCTGCTTGTGGCCGAAGGCGTCGGTGCTACCGGCATCGGCGAGGAAGGTGCCGTCGGCATGCTGGGCGCCTTCCGAAACCACGATCACGCAGAAGCCATGGCGCTTGACGGCATCGTCGATACGCGCCATCACCTTGTCACGCTCGAAGGCAATCTCCGGAAAGATGATGACATGCGGGGCCTCTTTCTGAGAATCGCCCGCCAGTGCGCCGGCGGCAGCGATCCAGCCCGCGTGTCGTCCCATGACCTCGAGGATGAAGACCTTGGTCGACGTAGAGCACATCGATTCGATATCGAGAGCGGCTTCTCGCGTGGAGGTGGCGACATACTTGGCAACGCTGCCGAAGCCCGGAGAGTTGTCGGTGATCGGCAAATCATTGTCGACTGTCTTCGGCACATGGATCGCGGTCAGCGGATAACCGAGCGTCTCGGACAGCTGGGAGACCTTCAGGCAGGTGTCGGCGCTGTCGCCGCCGCCGTTGTAGAAGAAGTAGCGTATGTCGTGGGCCTTGAAGACTTCGATCAGCCGTTCGTACTCCGCGCGATGACTTTCGATCGATTTCAGCTTGTAGCGGCAGGAGCCGAAGGCGCCGCCCGGCGTATGGCGCAGCGCCGCGATTGCGTCGTCGCTTTCGTCATTGGTGTCGATCAGGTCTTCCAGCAGCGCGCCGATAATCCCGTTGCGTCCCGCGTAGAGATGACCGATGCGGTCCGGGTGGCGGCGGCAGGCTTCGATCACGCCGCAGGCGCTGGCGTTGATGACGGCGGTGACGCCACCGGACTGGGCGTAGAAGGCGTTGTGCTTGGCCATGTCGGCTCTGATCTCCTGAGGGGCAGTAGTCGCCGGTATCGGTGCCTGGATCCGCCGTCGTGCCGGACCGAGTCCGCCAGGCCGCTTCCCTGGGCCGCAGACTCGAGGCGACCTGCCCGGCAGGGCCTGCGAGAGCGCTGCCAGGGGTCGATGGCCCGATCCCGGTGTTCGAAAGTGGTGCAAGTCACGGGTGCGGGGCCAGCATAGCCGAAAGGCTGATGGCTGTTAATACGAGACGCCGGTGCGGATACCGGTCATTTTTCTGCGACAAAGCGTTGAGATAAGGCGGCGAGCGTCGATGGTCGTGGTGGCAAGGACATCGCGCGCGCCGCTTGTGGCAGGCGTGGAAGGGGCCTGCGGTGGTCCGGTTTTCGGCGCCATGCTAGTCTCGCCGGTTCAGCGTAGGGAGAGTGGCATGCACGTTCACGTCGTAGGTATCTGTGGGACTTTCATGGGCAGTCTGGCGCGACTGGCCAAGCTGCTCGGGCATCACGTGACCGGCTCCGACGCCAACGTCTACCCCCCGATGAGTACCCAGCTCGAGGAGATGGGCATCACTCTTATGGAGGGGTATCGCGCGGCCAACCTCGAGCCGCATCCCGACCTGGTCGTTGTTGGCAACGCGCTGTCACGTGGCAACCCTGAGATCGAGGCGCTGTTGAATGCGCGCCTGCCTTACGTGTCCGGCCCCCAGTGGCTTGCGGAGCACGTGTTGCCGGGGCGGCCGGTGTTGGCGGTCGCCGGTACACACGGTAAAACCACCACTGCCAGTATGCTGGCATGGCTGCTCGAGGCGAATGGCCAGGAGCCGGGCTTCCTGATCGGCGGCGTACTGGGTAACTTCGGCGTCTCTTCGCGCCTTGGGGCGGCCGGTGCGCCCTTTGTCGTCGAGGCGGACGAGTACGACACCGCTTTCTTCGACAAGCGTTCCAAGTTTGTGCATTACCGTCCGGACGTGGCGATTCTCAATAACTTGGAATTCGATCATGCGGATATCTTCGAGGATCTCGCGGCTATCGAGCGTCAGTTTCATCATCTGGTGCGCACGGTGCCGGGCAAGGGGGCGCTTGTGGTGGCCGGCGGGGAACCCGCGCTAGAGCGGGTGCTAGCCCAAGGCTGCTGGACGCCGATCGAACGCTTCGGCGAAGGGGACGGCAATGACTGGCAGATCGACTGGCAGCCGGGCCGCGGTGGCTTTGGCGTGCGCCGCGGGCTGACCGAGCAGCGTGTCGAATGGACGATGAGCGGCCGTCACAACGCCGCCAACGCGGTCGCGGCCTTGGCAGCGGCAAGCCAGTTGGGCATCGATCCGGCGGCGGGTTGTCGTGCGCTGGGTGATTTCGTGGCGCCGCGACGGCGTCAGGAGGTTCGCGGTGAAGTCGAGGGTATTCAGGTCATCGACGACTTTGCCCATCATCCGACGGCTATTGCCCTGACGCTGGAGGGCCTGGGCGACGCGGCTCCCGGGCGGCTGCTTGCGGTGATCGAGCCGCGTTCCAATACCATGCGCCAAGGTAAGATGAAGGCGCGGCTGGCCGATTGCGTTCAGTCCGCCGACCGCGTCTGGTGGTACCAGCCGCCCGGCTTGGACTGGTCATTGGCGAGCGTGGTCGCCGCCCACGCGACCAGTCAGGTCGAGACTGATCTGGACGCGCTGGTCAGCGACGTCGTCGCGGCGGCGAGACCTGGAGACCGAATCGTGGTGATGTCCAACGGCGGCTTCGGCGGCATTCATGCCAAGCTTCTCGCGGCACTGGAGGCACGACATGTCACGACGCCCTGAGGTAGCGATTGAGCGCGACCGTTCGGCCCCCGCCGCAACGTCGGACACGACGCATTACGCGCCACCGGTCGCGGTGGCGCTGACCGGTGCTTCCGGCGTGCAGTACGGGCTGCGCTTGATCGAGTGCCTGGTCGCTGCCGGTCACGAAATCTACGTGATGGTGTCGAAGGCGGCGCATCGGGTCATCGCCGTCGAGACCGACATTGACTTGCCTGCCCAGCCGGATCGACTGGCGGCGGTTCTGGCGGCGCGTACCGGTGCCGGAGACTCGCAGATTCGTTGCTTCGGCAGAGAGGACTGGATGGCGCCAGTGGCATCGGGTTCGGGTCGCTGGCGAGCGCTGGTCATCTGCCCGTGTTCGACCGGTACGCTCTCCGCCGTGGCGACCGGGGCCAGCAACAACTTGATCGAGCGCGCCGCGGATGTGGCGCTGAAGGAGCGCCGGCAGCTGATTCTGGTGCCTCGGGAAACGCCTCTATCGGCGGTCCACCTCGACAACATGCTCAAACTGACGAACATGGGCGCGGTCATGCTGCCCGCGGCGCCCGGCTTCTACCATCGGCCGCAGAGCGTCGACGATATGATCGACTTCATCGTCGCACGCCTGCTCAATCAGCTGGGAATCGACCAGTCGTTGATGCCTGCCTGGGGTGAGCGCGCCGAATAGCGCCGTCGATACCCGGCCGCGGTACCCACAGATTCAGGGTGAGTGGGGTTTCCGGTGGTTGTCCAGTGCGGGTTGGCGTTAGACCGGCGCAAACCAGATCACGCGTGCCACGATCAGCAGCAGTGACGTCGCCGCCAGTGCGAGCCAGGGTGGCATGTCGCGATCCGGGCGCTGAAAGCGCTGGTAACTGATCCTGGCCAGGGCGCAGACGACCAGACCCAGCAGGGCGCCGCCGATCAGGTCGCTGGCCCAGTGCACGCCGATCACCAGCCGTGACAGCGCCATGGGGGCGCACAGGAGGATACCGCTCCAGTAGGCGTAGGCACGATAACGCTGCGGTAGTGCCTGGGCGGCGAACGCCGCGGTCAGCCCCACGACCACCACGATGGTCGAGGTGTGCGCGCTGGGGTAGGACATCGAGCCGGTCAAATAGTCCGGTGTATCCGGCCTGGTACGCCCCGCCAGTGCCTTGAAGACGGTGTTCGCGACCGCGATTGTGACCAGGGCGCCGCCAATGTGCAGGAGCGCCGCAAAGCGCCGTGCCCATAGCAGCCATAGTAGCCAGGGTGCCATCAGCACGCCGATGCCGAAGGCATCACCGACCTCCGCCAGCGTCTCGCTGGTGCCGACCAGCCAGCGCTGTTGCAGCATGGCCGCTAGCGAGTGGATCTGTTGATCCATCGGCAGCGGCCCGTGATGCAGCAGCACCCAGGTAGTCCAGGCAATCAGCGCGATCAGACTGGTGAACAGCAGCGACAGCGAAGCCAGGGGAAACTCTCTGTCCGGCGCGGGAGAACTCAGGCCGCGCCACAGACCCGCCAGCCAGCCGCCGCCATCCAGTCGACTATCTAGCCAACGGTGTAGCCGCCCGTCACCGCTCAGTTGGTAGCGGAACCAGGAGAAGATTACGCCCAGTAGCAGAAGAGACAATGACAGCGCCACCAGCCAGCGCTCGGTGCCAGCTGGCAGCTGGGCGATCTCGGTCCATGAGCGACCGAGCCAATACCCCGGGAGCAGGTAGACCGGTGCCCAAGCGAGGGCCGAGACAGCATTGATCAACGTGAAGCGGCGCGTCGGCATGGACAGCATGCCGGCCACCATGGGCACGAAAGGGCGGACCGGGCCGACGAATCGGCCGATCACCACGGAAAGGAGCCCGTAGCGCTGGAAGAAGGCGGTCCCTCGCTCCAGCCATTCAGGATGACGCCGGAGTGGCCAGCAACGGGGAAGGCGAGTGCGCTGCGTTCGCCCGAGCCAGAAGCTCAGGTTGTCGCCTACGAAAGCGCCGGATGCGCCTGCCAGCAGCATGATCCAGATTGCCAGGTTGGCGTGGCCGGCGACCGAGGCAGCGGCGCCCAGCATCGCGACGCCGGGAACCACGATGCCGATGATGGCCAGCGACTCGATCAGTGCCAGGCCGAAAATGATTAGCGCCATCCAGCCGGGCGACGCGCCAAGAGAATAGAGCCAGTCCGTGACGTTCAAGCTTGCGGTTCCAATAGTTTGTCGGCGGCCCGATCGAGGCGTTCGAGAAAGTGATCCGCCTCTTCGCCATCGACCAGCGTGCAGACGCGGGTGCAGCTTTCGAGTGGGCCGATCTCGGGTTGAGAGATGGCCACGATCGCGTTCGAAAGCCGTTTGGCGGCGGCCAGAGCGCCGGCCTCGCGAGAGTTTGGCAGCGCGAGCCAGAAAACGTTCTCGCGACACTCGCCAAGTAGGTCATTGTGTCGACTGTTGTGGGTGACGACTTCGCTGAATGTTTCCGATAGGGTTTCGCGAAGCTGGGTACCGAATTGATCGTCGGCCTGGTCCAGTTGCGGGATATAAAGCACGAGTACGCTTAGTGGCCGGTCCATTGCCGTGGCGCGCGCGACCTCTACGCGCAGGCGTTCGCGGATGCACGTGGAGGAGAGGCGGCGTTCACGCAGCCAGGGCATCAGGCTGAATCGTCCGGGGCGCGGGGCGGAGATGAAGAGTTGAACCAGTGCCGTGGCCATGATGGTCAGCCACCAGCCCATCGCGAGATTCTGGGCGGTCACGTGAATGTCGCCCAGCAGCGCGAGCCAGGCAGGCACCAGGCACAGGTTGAGGAGCAGGGCGAGAGGTAGCGAAAGCACCAGCAGACTGACGATGGCGGGGAGTCCGGCCCAGAGCATGCCCTGGGCGGTGCTTGGCGCCTCTAGCGCGAACAATGCCAGCGCGCCGATCAGAAGAAAATAATCGGCCAGTGCCGGTCGCAGGCGCCCCAACCATTGCAGGGGCATGGAGATCAGCAGTGCGGAGGCAAGCAGGGCCGGCGGCAGGATCAGGTCGTAATGGCGCATCAGGTAATGCCACAGGGCGAGCGCCGAAAACAGCGCCAGGCCCAGCACCTGAGCGGTGAGCTTATAGCGGCTTACGACCACGTGGCGGCCTCCTGCTGGGGAGACTGAGGTCGCGAACGATAACTCCGGAATCGGCCGCCTACGTCGCGCAGCGGGGTCGACGAGATCACACGGTGCGGCGAGATGGCGTGTTCAAGCTGTTGGCGGCGCTCATACGCGGCCTCGGCGTTTGTCGCCACGAGCAATACGGCAATGTCCTGGCCGTCAAGATGATAGGCGCGCTCATAGAGCGCCAGATTGTCGTGCAGCACCTGGCAGAACTCGTTCATCTGTCCTGTGGTGGGGTGGGCGCAGCCGAATATGGTGACCTCGCCGTGGAGGGCTTCGCGCTCGCTGCGACGCAATTCATCCTGCACGTCGGCGTCGAGACGGCTAGCCGGCATGAGCCAGTGGGTTTCCGGTGCCGAAATCGGTGAGGCAGATCGGCGATACTCCAAGCATAGCAGCCAGATCACGGATAGCGAGATGCCGGCGACCAGGGCTGAAGGTGGCGATAGTGTGATCGCGGCATAGCCGAGCGTACCCACGTAGACCATGATATTGACGATCGTGCCACAGCGCCCCGGGATGCTCTGAAGGCAGAGCGGGATAATCCAGAGCCAGGGCAGCGCAGAACCTCGCCCGCTCGCGAGCATGGCGATAGCGACCGCCAGCGCGATCAGCGGCAGGTAGCGGCGGAGGTAGGCGGGGCGCACGGCGAGAACCAGCAGAAGCGCTCCCGCCATCCAGGCGACGATCCGCAGGACGTCTCCGCCGAACCAGCCGGTGGCGAATGCCAGTAACGCGGCCGGAATCAGCAGCATCCGTGTGCCGAGGCTTTTGTACTTGCTTTGCATGGTGTCTTATATTGGGCCGATTACGATTCTGCGCACGTCGATTGGCGTTCACTATCGCATGCCGTGTTACCGGGCGCATAGCGCGAATTACGATCGAAGACAATGTGTTAAGCGCATTTTGGTCCGCTTGGCGATGAGGTAGAAAGCATCGCGGCCGATGGCACGGGTCAAGGGGCTCGCCAGGGCACATCGGCCAGTCTCTTCAGTGAGAGTGAGCCGGTGGGCCTAACGGTAGGTGAAAAGGCCTTTGACAGTTGACCATCGCGATCGGGGCGACCTCTGGACACCGGTGACGCTCACGATCGAAGCACGCATAGCGATTGAAGTGACTCATAGTGATCGAAGTGACTCATAATAGTGGCAATGCTGCCGACGGGTGGCAATGCCGGGTTTGAAGACCGACACGGGACAGTACGCCATGCAGGACAAAGCGACCGAGAAGGTCGACGATATTCCCGGCTATATGCAGCGACTGGGAGAACAGGCGCGTCAGGCGAGCGCCACGCTGCGAGGGATCGATAGCGGCCGCAAGAATGCCGCGCTGGCGGCGATTGTCGCGCGTCTGGATGCCGCGAGAGAGAGTCTCGAGTCGGCTAACCAGCAGGATCTGGCGCGCGGGCGCGACGCGGGGCTGAGTGACGCGCTGCTCGATCGCCTGGCGCTGACGCCTGCCCGTATCGAAGCGATGATCGCCGGCGTTCGCCAGGTCGCGGCACTAGCGGACCCGGTGGGACAGATCGATGGGCTGAGCTATCGCCCCAGCGGCATCCAGGTCGGTCAGATGCGGGTGCCGCTGGGCGTCGTCGGCATCATCTACGAGTCGCGGCCCAACGTGACGGTCGAAGCCGCCACCCTCTGCCTCAAGTCAGGTAACGCCTGCATTCTGCGCGGGGGCTCCGAAGCCTCTTCGAGCAACGCGGCGATTGCCGCCTGCATTCGCGCCGGTCTTGAAGATGCGGGGCTACCGCCGACGGCCGTGCAGGTCGTGGCGACGACCGATCGCGCCGCTGTCGGCGAGCTGATCACCATGCCAACCTTTGTCGACGTTATCGTGCCGCGCGGTGGCAAGTCATTGATCGCGCGGATCGCCAAGGAAGCCACGGTACCAGTCATCAAGCATCTCGATGGCGTTTGCCATGTCTATATCGATGCCCATGCGGATCTCGATAAGGCCGTCGCGATTGCCGACAACGCCAAGACGCAGCGCTACTCGCCGTGCAATACCATGGAGACACTGCTGGTGCATGGCGCGGTGGCCGGCGAGGCGCTGCCGCGAATCGCCGCCATCTATCGGGACAAGGGCGTGGAGATGCGTGGCTGTCCGCAGACGTGCGCGTTGCTGCCGGACGCGCTGGCCGCGCAGGCATCGGATTGGGACGAGGAGTATCTGGCGCCGATCGTGGCGATCCGTGTAGTCGATGATTTCGATCAGGCGGTCGCGCATATCAATCGCCACGGTTCTCAGCACACCGACGCCATCGTCACCGAAAACTTCACGCTGGCGCGGCGGTTTCTCGCCGAGGTGGATTCGAGTTCGGTCATGGTCAACGCTTCGACGCGGTTCGCCGACGGTTTCGAGTACGGGCTGGGCGCGGAAATCGGCATCTCCACCAACAAACTGCATGCGCGCGGTCCGGTTGGCCTCGAAGGGCTGACCACGCGCAAGTATGTGGTTTTCGGCGATGGCCATGTCCGTCAGTAGCTCAACAGCGGGCGTGCCGGCCAGAGTTGCGATGCTCGGGGGTACCTTCGATCCGGTGCATCTCGGGCATCTGCGTAGCGCCATCGAGCTTCGCGAAGTGCTGGCGTTAGATGTCGTGCACATGATTCCCGTACACGTGCCGCCGCATCGAGAGGCGCCGGGTATCTCCGCCGAGCATCGTCTGGCGATGCTCGCCGCCGGCATTGGCGATACGCCGGGCCTGGTGGCGGACGATCGCGAGATTCGGCGCACCGGTCACTCTTATTCGGTAGACACACTGGCCTCGCTGCGCGACGAGCTCGGCGATACCGCGAGGCTGGTCATGGCGGTCGGTCACGACGCTTTTCTCGGGCTGCCGAACTGGCACCAGCACGAGCGGCTTTTCTCGCTGGCGCATATCGTGGTGCTTGATCGGCCTGACCATGAGTCGCCGCTGGAGCCGGCCTTGGCAGCGCTGATCTCGGGGCGGGAGGCGGCCAGCGTCGATGAGCTGATGCAGGCACCCTACGGTGGTCTTTTGCGTCTGCGGCTGCCGAGCCGCATGGCGATTGCCGCCACGGAGGTGCGTCGTCGGCTGCAAGCCGGTCAGAGTGTGCGCTACCTGCTGCCGCCCAGCGTGGAAGACTACATTGCCAGCCATGGCCTGTATCGGGCCCGCGGGTCTGGCGTTCATGGGTGATCGGAGTAGAATGCGCGATTCCCGAATTCCAGGGATTGCGATTCCCCTATGAGGAGCTATGCAGAAAGATACTCTGAAATCGCTGGTCATCGAGGCGCTTGAGGAACTCAAGGCGCGTGATGTCGTCGAACTCGACGTCGCGAAACTGACCAGCGTGACCGACATGATGGTCGTGGCTAACGGCACATCCTCGCGCCACGTCGCCGCCTTGGCGGATAACGTCGTTTCGAAGGTCAAGGACGCCGGCTTGCGACCGCTGGGCATCGAAGGACAGGATAGCGGCGAGTGGGTGCTGGTCGATCTCGGCGATGTCGTGGTGCATGTGATGATGCCCGAGACGCGCCGTCTCTATGATCTCGAGCGGCTGTGGTCCGATCTGCCGGCCGACACCCAGCAGGCCAGCCGTCACAGCGGACAGCAAGAGTTGCGGGGATGAAGGTACGGCTGCTCGCCGTCGGTTCCCGTATGCCAGCCTGGGTCGATGCCGGGGTGGAGGAGTACCGCAAACGCCTGCCGCGAGAGATGCCGTTCGACATCGTCGAGATTGCGGCCGGGGCGCGGGGCAAGAACGCCGATGTGGCCCGGGCGATTCAGGTCGAAGGCGACAGAATGCTCGAGAAGCTCCGCGATCAGGAACAAGTCGTGGCGCTCGAGGTCGAAGGCGCTGCCTGGACGACCGAGCGCCTTGCCGACAACCTGGGTCGGTGGCGCCTCGAGGGGCAGGATGTGGCGCTGGTCGTTGGCGGCCCCGATGGCCTCGACCCGCGCGTCGTGGCGCGCGCCCGACAGTCCTGGTCGCTGTCGGCGCTGACGCTGCCGCATCCGTTGGTGAGGGTCGTGCTGGCTGAACAGTTCTATCGCGCCTGGACCTTGCTCGCAGGTCACCCTTACCACCGTTGATCCAGAGAGTCCGTCGCTTGCAGTCATTCGACCTCCCTGAACGCTATCTCCCGCTTTCGCGGAACGTCCTTCCGTTAGTTAGTGCGCCGCATGCGTAAGTCTCGTCAGAAGATCAAGAGTCACGAGCAGGAAGCTCGCCTCTTCCGCAACCGTTCTCTGGTTGCCGCGCTGCTCATTCTGCTGATGGCCATCGGGCTGGTCTCGCGGCTGGTCTACCTGCAAGTGTTCGAGCACGACGTATTCATCACGCGTTCGGATAACAACCGCATGCGCGTGGAGCCACTGCCGCCTCGGCGTGGCCTGATCTACGATCGGAACGGCAAGCTGCTGGCGGAGAATCGCCCCACCTATAACCTGACGATCGTGCGCGAGCGGGTCGATGATCTCGATGCCACGCTTGAACGGCTGGTGCAGATTCTGGATCTCCCCGAGGATGAGGTCGCGACCTTCCGCGAGCGTTCGCGGCAGCGACAGCGGCCCTATCAGCCAGCGTTATTGATGAGCGATCTCAGCGAGGATCAGATCGCGCGGCTGGCGGTCAATCGCTATCTGTTGAGCGGCGTCGAGGTGGAGGCGCAGCTGATGCGCTACTATCCCGATCCCATCGTGATGTCTCACGTGCTCGGCTACGTCGGGCGCATCAATGCCGAAGAGCTGGCCGATCTCGATCCCGGCAACTACGCCGGCACGCATTTCATTGGCAAGACCGGCGTTGAGGACACCTATGAATCCCAGTTGCACGGTCGTGCCGGACTGCGCAAGGTCGAGACCAACGCGCGTGGCCGCGTGCTGCGCGAGCTCGAGCGTGATCCACCCGAGCCGGGCGAAGATGTGACGCTGACGATCGACAGTCGCCTCCAGCACATGGCTTATGATCTGCTGGACGGACGTCGAGGGGCGATCGTCGCCATCCAGCCCAAGACCGGAGACATTCTGGCCATGGTCTCGGCGCCCGGGTTCGATATCAACAAGTTCGTAACGGGTATCTCGTACGACGACTACCGCGAGCTGCAGGAAGATATCGATCTGCCGCTCTACAATCGGGCGGCCCGCGGGCAGTATCCGCCAGGCTCCACGGTTAAACCCTTCGAGGCGCTTGGGGCGCTCGAGTATGGCGTGGTGGAACCCGACGATATTATTTACGATCCGGGCTACTTTCAGCTGCCGAACGATTCCCGGCGCTACCACAATTGGTTGCGCTGGGGGCATGGGCGTGTCGACCTGCAGCGGGCGATCGAGGTCTCCAACAATACCTATTTCTATACCATGGCTTATCGCCTGGGCATCGATCGGCTGTCATCGGTCATGCACGAGTTCGGCTTTGGCGAGGTAACCTCGCTGGATGTTCAGGGCGCACTGCCCGGTTTGATGCCCTCTCGAGAGTGGAAGCGCGAGAAGTACAATCAGGCGTGGTACCCCGGCGAGACGCTGTCGGCGGGTATCGGGCAGGGGTATTTCATGGCCACGCCGCTGCAGTTGGCCACGGCGACCGCCACGTTGGCCAATCATGGGCGGTGGGTCAGGCCGCACCTTGCCAAGCGCATTGGTGATACGCCGGTGACACCGCCGTTTTCGGATACCAAGCCCGACGTGCAGATGGACAACCGACAGTGGTGGGACGATGTCTACGAAGGCATGGAAGCGGTGCTGAACGGCAATGAAGGAACCGCCCGCAGGGCGGGTGCCAGCCTCGAGTACAACATGGCGGCCAAGACTGGCACGGCACAGGTCTTCTCGCTGGGGCAGAACCAGCGCTACAACGCCGATGAGTTGGAAGAGCGCTTGCGTGACCACGCGTTATTCATCGGTTTCGCGCCGGTCGAGGATCCGCAGATCGCGCTGGCCGTAATCGTCGAGAACGCGGGCGGCGGGGTTTCCGGTTTGGGCACCGCGATCTCGGACGCCTGGCTGCAGCCGCGGGCAGAGGACGAGGATCTGCCGGCTGCCACGATCAACGAAGAGGTCGAGGGGCTCGATGGCGACTGATTTCCAACGCACCGCGCCGGGTGGACAACGCGCCCGTGTCGGCCGCAAACGTTCGCTCTGGCTGCGTCTGCATCTCGATCCGTGGCTGCTGTCGATTCTGCTGTTGCTGGTCTCGTTTGGGTTGGTCGTGCTCTACAGCGCCAGCGGCATGTCGAGTCATACAACGCTGGCGCAGGCCATTCGCATGGGGGTGGCGCTACTCGGTGCGACGATCATCGCGCAGTTCTCGCCGGTGACGCTCTACCGCTGGACGCCTTTGGCCTACGGTGCCGGGTTGATGATGCTGGTCGCGGTAGAAGTCATGGGCGACATCGGCATGGGCGCACAGCGCTGGCTGCAGATCGGTCCGCTACGCTTTCAGCCTTCGGAAGTGATGAAAATCGCCATGCCGATGATGTTGGCGGCCTACCTGCACCGGCGGCCGCTGCCACCGTCGTGGAAAGATCTTCTCGTCTGTGCGGTCATTGTTGCCGTGCCGGTCCTGTTGATTGCGCGTCAGCCCGATCTGGGTACGTCGATGCTGGTGACGGCCGCTGCCGCGTTCGTCATCCTGCTGGCGGGCCTGTCATGGAAGTTCATCCTGACGCTGATCGCCATGGCGGCGGGGGCGGCGCCGCTATTATGGATGAACATGCACAACTACCAGCGCCAGCGTGTGCTGACCTTTCTGAATCCGGAGAGCGATCCGCTCGGCGCCGGCTGGAACATTATCCAGTCGAAGACGGCGATCGGCAGCGGGGGCATCGAGGGCAAGGGCTGGGGGCTCGGCACCCAGTCTCAGCTGGAGTTTCTACCCGAACGCCATACCGACTTCATCGTCGCGGTGCTGGGGGAAGAGTTCGGCCTGATCGGCATGCTCACCATCCTGGTGCTGTACCTGCTGCTGGTCTCGCGCGGTCTGGTCATGGCCAATAGCGCCCAGGATACCTACGGACGGTTGCTGGCGGGCAGTATCGTTCTGACCTTCTTCATTTACGTCTTCGTCAATATCGGCATGGTCAGCGGCATTCTGCCGGTGGTCGGGGTGCCGCTACCGCTGGTCAGCTACGGCGGGACCTCCAGCGTGACCTTGATGGCCGGGTTCGGTATTCTCATGTCGATTCACACCCACCGTCGTCTCTTGACGCACTGAGGCTGGGTCGGGCGGTCCGCTAGCAGGGAGCGATAGGGCATGCCGTTTTGCTGGACATATTGCTGGAAAGAGAAAAGCCGGGCTGTTCTCGGTCTTGTCGGTCTGGCTTGCCTGATGGCGTCAGCGCCCGGTACCAGGGCCAACGACAATTTCGATCCCGCCACCCATCCCGAGGTGCGCGAGATGGTGGCATCCCTGGCACAACAGGATGGATTGCCGGCCGAGAAGCTCGAGGCGGCCATGCGCGAAGCAAGGTTTCGTCCGCAAGTGCTTGACGCCATGAGTCACGCGGCGGAACGCCGCCTGCGCTGGGATCAGTATCGTGACATCTTTATTCAGCCCGAGCGGGTGCGCCAGGGCGTGGCGTTTCTCGAGGCGCATCGTGATGCTCTCGAGCGGGCGCAGCAGCGTTATGGTGTGCCGCCGGAAGTGGTTGTCGCCATTCTCGGGGTCGAGACTCAGTACGGCCAGCACAAGGGCTCGCACCGTGTACTCGACTCGCTGTCGACACTGGCCTTTCATCATCCCGAAAGGGGGCAGTTCTTTCGCGGCGAGTTGATGGCCTTTCTTCAGATTACGCTGGGCCAAGGCGTCGATCCGGCCTCTCAGTACGGCTCCTATGCCGGGGCCATGGGCTATCCGCAGTTTATCCCGACCAGTTATCAGGCCTACGCTGTCGACTTCGATGACGACGGCCTCCGGGACCTCTGGAACAATCCGGTGGACGCCATCGGTAGCATCGCCAATTATTTCAGCGAACATGGTTGGCAGCGGGGGCAGGCCGTGCTGGTCGAAGCCAGCGGTCCCGACGTCCAGCCCCCTTCGATCGTCTTCAATCAGACAGTGCCGCCGGATACCTCGCTGGCGGCGCTGGCTGCAGCGGGCATCGAGCCGACTGCCGGACAGCTGGCGGCGGAGGACAAGGTCTTGCCGATCGCGCTCGACTATGCGGATGGTCACGTTCGCTATGTCCTCGGCCTGCGCAATTTCTATGTGATCACCCGATATAACCACAGCCATCTCTACGCCATGGCGGTCGCGACGCTGGCACAGGCCATCCAGACGGCGAGCGAGGAGGATGCCCTGTGAGAGGCTGGTGGCTTGCCGGCGTGCTTGCGCTGCTCCTGGCCGGCTGTGCCGGTAGTGGTGGAGGGCGCTACGCGATGCAGAACGACGCCTATCCGGATGTGCCGCAGGATGTCTCCGAGGTTCCGGATGCCGTGCCGCGCGTCGAGCCTCGCTCGCGTAGCGGCAATCGCTCGAGCTATACGGTGTGGGGCAAGACCTACCATGTGCTGAATGATCCGACAGGGTACGTGGCCGAGGGGCGGGCTTCCTTCTACGGGGCCAAGTTTCAGGGCTATGACACCGCCAACGGCGAGACTTACGACATGTACCGCATGAGCGCGGCACATCGGTCACTGCCGTTGCCGACCTACGCCCGCGTTACCAATCTCGATAACGGACGCCAGGTGATCGTGCGCGTCAATGACCGCGGTCCGTTTCACGGCGACCGTCTGATCGATCTCTCTTACGCGGCGGCCGCGCGCCTCGATATCCTCGACCAGGGAACCGGGCGCGTTCGGGTCGAGGCGATCGACCCGCGAGCCTGGGCGCGTGAGCAGGGTGGCCAGGCCGGTGAAGCGAGCGGGGCAGGCGCCCGCACGCCCGTGGCTCCCGGCACCGTTGCTGCGCCGGCCAATGCCGGGTCGTCTGAGTCTGCTGTCGCGTCCGCGATGGCGAGTCGTGAGGCCACCCGGCCTGTCCCGGCAGCCACAACGGCAGCGTCCGCCGACCCGGTCGAGAGCGCCAGGACGACCGTTCGCTATCTCCAGGTGGCCGCGCTCGGCTCAAGGGATAACGCACTGGCGTTGAAAAAACGTCTACAAGGGTTGCTGTCGCAGCCCGTCCGCATCGACAATGCGGCCTCTCTGTACCGCGTTCAGGTCGGCCCCATCCATGATCTGACGTCCTTGGAAGCCCTCCGGGCAACCCTGAACGACGCCGGCTATGGCCAGGCGTTCGTCGTACCGCCTATTCAGTAACCCTGTTCAGTGAGAATTCGATTGCCATGAAAGCGTTGTTCACTTCGTCATTTTCTCGCCTGGTCATCTCTGCGTCACTCTGCCTGGGACTGCTTTCATCGCCGGTCAGCGCACAGCAACCCACGCCAGATAGCCAGATGTCGACGGACCCCCAGCCGGAGCAGCTCATTCCCTCTCCGCCGGATCTTGCGGCGTCCTCCTGGGTGCTGATGGATGCATCCACCGGCAAGCTCTTGGTCAATCACAACGGTGATCAGCGTCTGCCGCCGGCGAGCCTGACCAAGATGATGACCGCCTATATCGTCGAGCAGGAGATCGATCGCGGCAGCATCGACGACACCGACATGGTCAGCATCAGCGAGAATGCCTGGCGCACCGGCGGCTCCCGCATGTTCATCCAGGAGGGCACGCAGGTCAGCGTCCAGAATCTGCTGCGCGGGGTGGTCGTACAGTCCGGCAACGACGCCAGCGTCGCGTTGTCCGAATACGTGGCCGGAAGCGAATCCGCGTTCGCCGACCTGATGAATCAGCAGGCCCAGCGTATGGGCATGAGCAACAGCCACTTCATGAACCCGACCGGGTTGCCGCATGACGATCACTACTCGTCCGCCCATGACCTGGCACGACTCGCGCGCCATATCATCCGCGATTTTCCTGACCACTACGCGGTCTACTCGGAAAAGTACTTCACCTGGAACGATATTCGTCAGCCGAATCGTAATCGCCTGCTGTGGCGTGATCCCGACGTCGATGGTCTCAAGACCGGTCATACCGAAGCCGCTGGCTACTGCCTGGTCGCATCAGCCAAGAAGCAGGACACGCGTCTGATTGCAGTGGTGATGGGGACCGATTCCGACGAAGCGCGTGCCGCCGAAACCCAGCGCCTGCTCAACTACGGTTTCCGTTTCTTCCAGACCCGCAAGCTTTACGATGCCGGCTCCGTACTGAACGAGGCACGTGTCTGGGGCGGTGCCAGTGATACCGTGCGGCTCGGGGTGCAGAGCGATGTCAGCATGACGGTGCCGCGCAGTAGTGCCGAGAATCTGACGGCACGGCTGAATCTGCCGGAAACCCTTCATGCGCCGCTACAGGCAGGCCAGCAGGTCGGTACGCTAGAGATCAAGTCCGGTGACGAGGTGCTGGGTCAGGAACCGCTGGTCGCGCTGGAGACCGTCGAAGAGGGCGGCATCTTCAAACGTCTGTGGGATAGTGTGGTCCTCTTCGTGACCGGCTTCTTCAACTAAGGATCGACCGGTAGCTACCGTATCATGGTGGCTACCGGCGTCCGTTCGAGCGCTCGCGACAGCAACATGAGTTGGTCCGTCGCGAGATGTTGAGTAGAATGGTCGGAAATTATCCAGCGTTCGATACCATGACACAGACACCCAACGACGTTGATCTGCCGCGGCCCAAGGTCGAATTTCCCTGCGACTACCCGATCAGGATCGTGGGCGACGCTGCCGAAGACTTTGTCGCCGTTGCCAGCCAGATCGTGGAGCGCCACGCTCCCGGTTTCGATCCGTCGACCATCAAGCTCTCCGATAGCCGCAACGGCCGCTTTCAGTCGATGCGCGTGGTCATTCACGCGACCGGCGAGGCGCAGCTGGATTCGCTGTTTCGCGAGCTCAAGGCGACCGGCCGCGTGCACATGGTGCTATGAGCGAATCGGTGCTATGAGCGACTCGGGCGGTCTCGCGTTATACGAATTGGGCCGTGAAGCCTATCAGTCGGTCTGGCAGGCGATGTCACGCTATACCGATGCACGCGATGCCCATTCGCCCGATCAATTCTGGTTGGTCGAGCATGATCCGGTCTTCACGCAGGGGCGAGCGGGCAAGTCGGAGCATTTGCTGATGCCGGGTGATATCCCGGTCGTCGCGACCGATCGGGGTGGGCAGGTGACTTATCATGGCCCGGGCCAGGTGGTGCTCTATCCGTTGCTCGACGTTCGTCGGCGCGGCTTGGGGGTGCGCGAGCTGGTCACGCTACTCGAGGAAAGCGTGGTTGATCTGCTGGCAGACTACGGCGTTGCATCTCGCGCCTGCCCGGATGCGCCGGGCGTCTATGTCGGCGAGGCGAAGATTGCCTCGCTGGGGCTGCGCATCCGGCGGGGCTGCAGTTTTCATGGCGTCGCACTCAACGTGAATATGGATTTGACGCCGTTCTCGCGCATCAACCCCTGCGGCTACGCGGGGCTCAGCATGACGCAACTGAGCGACCACACGGACCAGGCCGTTACCGCGCCCGAGGTGGGCAAGGCGCTAGCGAGCTGCCTGGCGCGACGGCTCGAAACGTCGCTGCAGGTATGTCAGGGGCGCCCCGGGGCTTTCGCATTGACAGCCAGTGCCTAGCTGGCGGCATTCAACGACTTATCAGGATGGGAACTATGACCGAGACGACCGTCACGCAACCGCCCGAGGCCCAGAAACCGCGGCGCGCCGAGCGCGGCGTCAAGCTGCGCGGCGCCGACAAGGTCTCACGGATTCCCGTCAAGGTGATCCCGACCGAGACCTTGCCCAAGAAGCCGGATTGGCTGCGGGTGCGTATGCCGGTCTCGCCGGAAGTCACCCACATCAAGCAGACGCTGCGCAAGCACGGGCTGCATACCGTCTGTGAAGAGGCATCCTGCCCCAATCTGGGAGAGTGCTTCAGCGGTGGCACGGCCACCTTCATGATCATGGGCGATATCTGTACGCGCCGCTGTCCGTTCTGTGATGTCGCGCACGGTCGGCCTAACGCCCTCAACGAAAACGAGCCGCGTGAACTGGCCGAGGCCATTGCGGAGATGCGTCTCAACTATGTGGTCGTGACATCGGTGGATCGCGACGACCTACGAGATGGCGGGGCGCAGCACTTCGCTAACTGTATCCGTGAAATCCGGCGTGACAGCCCGGAGATCGAGATCGAAGTGCTGGTGCCCGATTTCCGAGGCCGCATGCAGGTGGCGCTCGACATCCTAGAAGGCGAAGCGCCGGACGTCTTCAATCATAACCTCGAGACCGTGCCGTCGCTTTATCGCAAGGTTCGCCCCGGGGCGGACTATCAATGGTCGCTTGACCTGCTCAAGGGTTACAAGGCGCGTCGCCCTGAGGTGATGACCAAGTCGGGCCTGATGCTGGGCGTGGGCGAGACCGATGAGCAAGTGCTGGAAGTGATGCGTGACCTGCGCGCGCACAACGTGGACATGCTGACCCTGGGGCAGTACATGCAGCCGTCGCGTAACCACCTTGCCGTTGATCGTTGGGTGCATCCGAGTACGTTCGACTGGTTCGCCGAACAAGGCAAGGAGATGGGCTTTACCCACGTGGCTTCCGGTCCGTTGGTGCGCTCCTCTTATCACGCGGACAAACAGGCGCATGGTGTCGAGGTGAAGTGACCGCTTCATTGTGCTGTAGATAATCAAGGCCCGCCGATCTGTGGCGGGCCTTTGTCGTTTGTTGGCGACCGATTGACTGACAAGCCTCGTTCAAAGGTATGATGCTATCCAGTAGACCGGCCTGGCGCCGGGCAAGCGAGGGGGAGACTTCGAGTGTCGCGTTCGGGTCTTTGACGTGATGCTCTCGTCAACAGTTCGCTCTGAGTATGTAACCGGTCTCAGCGCGACTTGCGATATCTCTCCGATTCACCAAGAGTTCATACCATGATTGCACCTGAAGTGCCCGCCAACGAAGCCGAAAGAATGGCCCTGCTGCGTGACCTGCAGCTACTGGATTCCGGCGCCGATGCCGGTTTCGATCGTCTGACCGAGCTGGCGACACAGATTTTCGATCTGCCGATGTCCATGATCACGCTGATCGACGAAGATCGTCAGTGGTTCAAATCGCGTCAGGGGCTGAGTGTCTGCGAGACGCCGCGACGGATCTCCTTCTGCGGCCATGTGGTGGCCGACGGCATGCCGATGGTTGTCTGTAATGCGTTGAAGGACCCACGATTCTCGGACAACCCGTTGGTGACCGGTTCACCCTTCATTCGCTTCTACGCCGGCTACCCGCTGTTTGCGGCGCCGGATCTCTGCGTGGGCACGCTGTGCATCATTGGTACGATGCCACGGGCCTTCGAAGACAACGAGATGCACCGTCTGGCGCTGCTGGCGGCCCAGGCCGAAGAGCTGATCAAGCTACACGTGGCTCGTCTGCAGCAGAATCAGGGCTGAGCCCGATTCGGCTGAAGACCTTTCATGCCCGCTTCAGTCGTCCTGCGCCGGTAGGCAGAGTAGTGTCGGCGTGTCGATTGGCGTCATCGGTGCGCGGAAGTGGGCGTTGAGTTCGGGCAGCAGCTCGCGCACGAAACGCAGGAAGAGTTCGGTGACGGGCGTGGGATAGCGGTCTTTTGGGTAGACCGTGCACCACGAGCGGCGGAGCGGGAATCCAGGCAGTCTCGGGCTGGCCAGAAGGCCGGAAGCAAGCTCGAGCTGTACTGCCAGGCGTGGCAGCACCGCGACGCCGAGATGCGCCATGACGCCCTGTTTGATCGCTTCGTTGGTGCCCAATTCAAGGGTGTGATGCAGAGAAATACGCTCGCGCACCGCGAAATCCTCGAAGGCCGTACGGGCCCCGGAGCCCGGCTCGCGCATCAGTAGATAGTGGCGAGCGAAATCTTCCAGTGTCGGGCGATCCGCCGTGACCAGCGGATGGCCCGGCCAGACCACCGGAATCAGTTCGTTGTCGAGAATCGGCATGAATACCAGATTCGGGTCGTCCGGCACCATTCCCATGATCACCAGATCGTCGCGCCGTTCGGCGAGGCGTTCCAGCGCCTGCACGCGATTGCAGACGCGCAGCCGAATCTGCACCTCTGGATAGCGCGCGCGGAAGCGCGCCAGAATGTGCGGCACTACGTACTGGGCCGTCGAGACCGCCGCGATATTGAGCTCGCCCCGGATCGTCCCTGCCAGCTCCGATAGCTCCATCTGCAGGCTCGAGACCTGCCCGAATATGGCCTGTACCGATGCGGCCAGCGCATCTGCGGCCGGCAGTACATGCAGGGTTTTGCCCGCGTACTTGAACAGTGGTTGGCCGAGCGCCTGCTCGAGTTGGCGAATCTGGGCACTCACCGCCGGCTGAGTCAATCCGAGCTGTTCCGCGGCCCGCGAGTAGGATTGCTGGCGATGGACGGCCTGGAAGACTTGAAGCTGGCGAAACGTCAAGCGGTTGAGCAGATTGGGACGCGTCATTCGGGTGCCCTCGCGGACAGGTATAAGGTCTGACTTATAGGTTGGCAAAGAAATATCAATTTTTCTATTGGCTTGCGGATGGCTAGCGTAGGGTGACGATAACAAACACGGCCACGCGCATCCGGAGGTCATACGGTGTTCAAGAAAATACTCATCGCCAACCGTGGCGAGATTGCCGTGCGTATTGTACGGGCCTGTGCCGAGATGGGCATCCGTTCGGTCGCGATTTATACCGAACCCGATCGCTTCTCGCTGCATGTCAAGCGCGCTGACGAAGCGCATTTCGTCGGCGACGAGCCCCTCGCCGGCTATCTCGATCCGCGTCGTATCGTCAACTTGGCACGCGAAACCGGCTGCGATGCGATCCACCCGGGTTACGGCTTTCTCTCCGAGAGTGCCGAATTCGCCAGGATCTGTGCCGAGGCCGGTATCGTCTTCGTCGGCCCCAGTGCGGGCGTTATCGCCAAAATGGGCGACAAGACGGCGGCTCGCAGTGCGATGCGGGAGGCCGGGGTGCCGGTGACGCCGGGCTCCGACGGCAATCTGGCCGATCGTGAAGAAGCGTTGTCGGTGGCCGACGAGATCGGCTACCCGGTGATGCTGAAAGCCACGTCCGGCGGCGGTGGTCGCGGTATTCGCCGCTGCGATACGCCCGAGCAGCTCGAGCAGGCCTGGGAGCGGGTGATCTCCGAAGCCACCAAAGCCTTCGGCAGCGCTGAAGTGTTTATGGAAAAGTGCGTCGTCGATCCGCATCACATCGAAGTGCAGATTCTGGCGGATCGCCAGGGCGGGGTGATCCACCTGTTCGAGCGCGATTGTTCTATCCAGCGCCGCAATCAGAAGCTGATCGAGATTGCCCCCAGCCCCCAGCTGACCCCCGAGCAACGTAACTACGTCGGCAAGATGGCAGTGCGCGCGGCCGAGGCCGTCGGCTATGAAAATGCCGGCACCGTGGAGTTCCTCGTCAAGGACAACGAGGTCTACTTCATGGAGATGAACACACGGGTGCAGGTCGAGCACACCATCACCGAGGCGATCACCGGCGTCGATATCGTGCGCGAGCAGCTGCGCGTGGCAGCGGGGGAGAAACTGGCCTATCGCCAGGAGGATATCCGTCACCAGGGTTACGCGATCCAGTTCCGGATCAACGCCGAAGACCCGAAGAACGAATTCCTGCCGAGCTTCGGACGTATCACCCGCTATTACGCGCCGGGCGGGCCAGGCGTGCGCACGGATACCGCGATCTATACGGGGTACACCATTCCGCCTTATTTCGACTCCATGTGCCTGAAGCTGATCGTCTGGGGAATGACCTGGGAAGAGACGTTGGATCGCGGCATTCGCGCGCTTAACGACATGCGTCTGCAAGGGGTCAAGACCACCGCACCTTACTACCAGGAGATCCTGCGTCACCCGGATTTCCGCAGCGGTCATTTCGATACGGGCTTCGTGCCGGCGCACCCGGAACTGCTCAACTACTCCGTCAAGCGCAATCCCGAAGAGGTGGCGCTGGCGATCGCGGCGGCCATCTCGGCCCACGCCGGACTGTGACACGCTGAACCGACAAGAATCAGGAGAGAGCCATGAACCAAGCCGAGTCACGCGTCAGCATCAGCGATGTCGTTCTGCGCGACGGCCACCAGTCGCTCATCGCCACGCGTATGCGCACCGAGGATATGCTGCCGATCTGCGCCAAGCTGGACGCCATCGGTTTCCACTCCTTGGAGGTCTGGGGGGGCGCAACCTTCGATGCCTGCGTGCGTTTCCTGAAGGAAGACCCGTGGGAGCGTCTGCAATCGCTGCGCGAGGCACTACCCAACACGCCGCTGCAGATGCTGCTGCGCGGACAGAACCTGCTCGGCTATCGTCACTATGCCGATGACGTGGTCGAGCGGTTCGTGGCCCGATCGGCCGAGAATGGGATCGATATTTTTCGCGTCTTCGATGCGTTGAACGATCTGCGCAACCTGGAGACCGCGATGAAGGCGGTCAAGGCGAGCGGCAAGCATGCGCAGGGGACGATCTGCTATACCGTTAGCCCAGTGCACACACGAGAAATGTATGTCGAACAGGCCAAGCGTCTGGTCGACATGGGCGCCGATTCGATCGCGCTCAAGGATATGGCGGGACTGCTGACGCCCTACGCGACCGGTGAGCTAATCGAATCGCTGGTCAGCGCGGTCGAGGTCCCGATTCACCTGCATGCCCACGCGACCGCAGGGCTGGCCTCGCTGAGCCAGATGAAGGCCGTCGAGGCAGGCTGTCGCCATATCGACACCTGTATTTCCGCGTTCGCCGGCGGCACGAGCCATCCGTCTACCGAGGCAATGGTCGCGGCGTTTCAGGGGACCGCCCACGATACCGGGCTGGACCTGGTGGCACTCAAGGAAGTCGGCGACTACTTCCGCGAGGTGCGCAAGAAGTATGCGGCCTTCGAAAGCGAATACACGCGTGAAGATGTCAGCGTCCAGATCTGGCAGGTGCCGGGCGGCATGATGTCCAATCTCGCCAATCAGATGAAGGAGCAGAATGCGCTGGGTCGCATTCAGGACGTGTTCGACGAGATTCCTCGCGTGCGGGCCGACCTTGGCTACCCGCCGCTGGTGACGCCGACGTCGCAGATCGTCGGCACGCAGGCGGCGATGAACGTGTTGACCGGCGAGCGTTACAAGTCGATCACCAACGAGGTGAAGCGCTATCTGCTGGGTGGGTACGGCCAGCCGCCCGCGGAAGTGAATGCCGAAATTCGGCGCAAGGCCATCGGTAGCGAGCCGGTCGACGAAGGACGTCCGGCGGACCAGCTCAGCCCGGAAATGGCCAGGTTGGAACAGGAGATCAGCGATCTCGCCGAGCGCGAGGAGGATGTGCTGACTTTTGCGATGTTCCCCGATCTCGGTCGCGATTATCTGCAGGGGCGGCGCGACGGCACGCTGGTGCCGGAAGCCATTCCGGCGGCCGAGGCGACCGGCGGCGCGGGACGGCCGGTCTCGGAAGGCGTACCGACCGAGTTCGTCATCGACGTGCACGGCGAATCATACGAGGTTCAGATCACCGGCGTCGGCAGTGGCAACGGCAGCAAGCGCCGCGTCTATCTCACGCTGGATGGCATGCCTGAAGAGGTCGTGTTCGAGGCCAAGGACGAGTTCGTGCAGGAGAGCAAAGGCGCCGGGCGTTCACAGGCCAGCTCGCCGGGACACGTATCGACTTCGATGCCGGGCAACATCGTCGACGTCCTGGTGGCCGAAGGCGACAGCGTCCAGGAAGGCCAGGCCGTGTTGATTACCGAGGCGATGAAGATGGAGACCGAGGTCCAGGCGCGGGTTGCCGGTACGGTCAAGGCCGTGCATGTGGCGAAAGGCGATCGGGTCACGCCGGGCGAGGTGCTGATCGAGATCGAGTAATAAGGTCGATACATGACACGCCGTTCGCGAACAGCGGCGAATGACACCTGACGGGGCTATTGCAGCCCCGTTTTTCATGCTGGTCAACCGGTGCTGTGGGTCAAGGGTGCGCTGGGTCAAAAGCGCAGCGCAAACGATGAATGCGCCACGTTCAGATGTCGTTTCTTTCCCGTGCCTCTTCGATCGTCTCTTCGGCGGCTTCCTGCTCCTCGTTGTCGGCTCCTTCCGGCTCGTTCTCCTCCGCGCGCGAAGGGTTGTAGCGCACCGTGACCATAATCGGAAAGTGATCGGAGCCGATTTCGCTCAGGCGGTGCATGTCGACAAGCGTGAAGTGGTCCGTGACGAAGACGTGATCCAGCGGCCAACGTAGCATCGGATATTTGGCGTGGAAGGTGCTGTACTGACCGCGGCCGCGACGTAGGTCGAGCATATGGCTGACCTTGCAGAAAAGCTTGGTGGTGCGCGACCAGGCCACATCATTGAGGTCGCCGGCGACGATGGTCGGATTGGCGCTGCGGGCGATTTGCTCACCGACGAGCAGCAGTTCGGCATCCCGCCACAGCGACTCCTCGCTCTCAGAAGGCGCCGGTGGACGCGGGTGAAGCGCATGGAAGCGCACCCGGCGACCGCTCTCCAGTCGAACCCAGGCATGGATCGAGGGAATATCATCCTGTATCAGCCATTTGATCTCGACGTCTTCCAGTGGCAGGCGAGAATAGAGATGCATGCCATAGAGGTTGTCCAGCGGGATGCGCACAGCTTCCGGCATCTCGGTCGCGATAGCCTCGTCGAGGCGATCTCCCCACCATTGATCCGACTCCAGCGTCAGCAACATGTCGGGCTGGTGACGTTTGACATGCGCGATCAGCTTGTCCGATTGCCGGTTGGGGGTCAGAACGTTGGAAACCATCAGGGTCAGATCATGCGGCGAGGGCTCGCCGGCGGCATTTACCACAGTGCGACGGGCGACGGGTGTCCAGGGATAGATGCGCAACCACTGGATGACCGCGGCGGTCAGACTTGCGGCAACGCCACACCAGTCAAGCCAGGTATCGGGTGCGAAAGCTAGCTGAACCAGCGCCAGGACGGTTGCCAGGCAGGCGATCTGGAGCAGCGGGAAGTCAAAGCTGCGGACACTCCAATGGCGGATGCGAAGGTAGGGAACCAGGGTGACTGCCAGTATCAGGCAGCCGAGCAGCGTGAATAAGACTTGGAGCAACTGGCCATACCTCGTTGATAGAAATGGATGTCGCGAGCCTCACAGGGTAGCAGAGAAGCGCGACACCCATTGCGCTCATGCGGTCGCGGCTTGCGCGGCAGAGTGGCCGGTGGCGCGGTTGACGAGATAGTGTTCAAGGCTCTGGTGCTGCGCGGCATCGAGACGAAGCCCCAGCTTGGTGCGGCGCCAGAGAATATCTTCGCTGGATCGCGCCCATTCATGATCCACCAGGTAGTCGACTTCGGCACGGGTCAGACCGGCACCGAAGTGCTGGCCCAACGCTTCCTGACTCTGCTTGCCGTCGAGGAACTCGAGGCAGAGCGTGCCGTAGCTGGAGGCGAAGCGCTGGGCTCGCTCCTGACCCAGGAAGGGATAATCTGCCAGCAGCTGCTCGGTAAACTGCTGGCGAGAGACAATATCACCGCCCGGCAGCCGAGACTCGGCGGTCCATGGTGCGCCCATGGCCGGCAGCAGCGTATCCAGCTTGTGCAAGGCGGCCTCGGCGAGCTTGCGGTAGGTCGTGATCTTGCCGCCAAAGATGGAGAGCAGCGGTGCGCCATGCCGGTCGAGATCCAGCGTGTAGTCGCGCGTCATGGCCGAGGGGTTCTCCGACTCGTCGTCGCACAGCGGGCGCACGCCCGAATAGGTGGCGATGACGTCATCTCGGGTCAGCTGTTTGACGAAATGGGCGTTGAGTACATCGAGCAGATACTCGACCTCATCATCGCTGATGCCGACAGCCGAGGGGTCGCCCTGATAGCGCCGGTCGGTGGTACCGATCAGGCTGTACTGCTGCTGATAGGGCAGTACGAAGACGATGCGACCATCCTCGTTCTGAAGGATATAGGCGCGTTCGTCCTCGTTCAGGCGCGGCACGATCAGGTGGCTGCCCTGAATCATGCGAATCCCGTAGCGGGAGTCCCGTTGCGCGTTGCCCTTGACGAACGACTCGACCCAGGGGCCGCTGGCATTGACCAGCACCTTGGCTCTGGCCGTCTCGCGTTCGCCGGTGGTCTGATCTTCTAGCGCCACGACCCATTCGCCGTTCTCCTCGTGCGCCGATACGCAGCGGGTTCGTACGCGGATATCGGCGCCTTTATCTTGTGCCTGGAGGGCATTCAGAACAACGAGTCGGGCGTCATCGACCCAGCAGTCGGAATATTCGAAGCCGCGCTTGATCGCCGGTACCAGCGGTCCTGCTCCATCGAACTTGAGCGTACAGGCATTGGGAAGGCTGTCCCGATGGCTAAGATGATCGTAGAGAAAGAGCCCGGCCCGGATCATCCAGGCGGGTCGCAGATGCGGCTGGTGGGGCAGGATAAAACGCAGAGGCCAGACGATATGCGGCGCCTTGCGCAGCATGACCTCGCGCTCCTTGAGCGCCTCCCGGACGAGGCGGAATTCACGATGTTCCAGATAGCGCAGTCCGCCGTGAATCAGCTTACTGCTGGCGGACGAAGTAGCGCTGGCGAGATCCGCCTGTTCGCAGAGCAGCACGGAGAGCCCGCGCCCCGCCGCGTCGTTGGCGATGCCGGTGCCGTTGATGCCGCCGCCGACGACGAGGATGTCATGGACATGAGGCTGGGTCGCTGAAGTCATGGCGCTCTCCGTGAGGGCTGCGTCGATTCACAAGGAAGATCATCCCGCGATGTTCGTATGCGAACATAGTGTAATCAATTTCGAACATCAAGGGGCGTCGAGCGGTTTCTCCGGCGATTGGGAGGCATCGGCAACGGCAGGCATGCGATACAACCGGCGGCAGACGTAGAGGAGCGCAGCCGGCGGGGGAGGCTATCTTGCGCCAACACAGCTGTCTGGCCTGCCCGAGACGGGCGCCGGATAGCCAACCTCGACTGAACATCGCGATCGCTATCTTCGCTCGGATGGCATAGCCCTGAGATGTTCTCGAGCGAGCGTGCGCCAAGAAGACAACGAGGCGGGACGGAGATGTCCCGTGTCAGTCGTCCATGGCCAGGGAGCGGTTGGTGTCGGCGGAGAGGAGCGGTTCGGCGACGTGCAGGGCGACATCGTGTTCACGCATCAGTCGCAACAGTGGCTCGGGTGGCTGGCGGTCGGTGAAGAACGCATGAACCTGACTGAGATTGCCCTGACGCACGACCGCATTGCGGTGGAACTTGGAGTGGTCGGCGGCGAGGAGGACCTGACGCGAATTGCGAATGATCGCCTGGGCGACGCGGACTTCCTGATAGTCGAACTCCAGTAGCGAACCGTCGCGGTCGATGCCGCTGATCCCGATGATGCCGAAATCCACCTTGAACTGGTTGATGAAATCGATGGTCGCCTCGCCGATGATGCCGCCATCGCGGGAGCGCACCTGGCCGCCGGCGACGATGACATTGAAGTCGGTCTTGTGCTGCAGGATGGCGGCAACGTTGAGGTTGTTGGTGATCACCTCGAGACCGCTGTGGTGACAAAGCGCTTCGGCGATGAATTCGTTACTGGTACCGATGTTGATGAACAGCGACGCGGAGTCCGGGATCTGCGCCGCCAGCATTTCCGCGATCCGGCGTTTGGCATCCAGATTGAGCGTCTTGCGCGTGTGGTAGGCCGTGTTGACGGTGCTCGATTCCAGCCCGGCGCCACCATGGACGCGTTTGACGATGCCCTCGTCCGCGAGCTGGTTGAGGTCGCGGCGGACGGTCTGCGGGGTGACGGCAAAATCCTTGGCCAGTTGCTCGATGGAGGCATAGCCCTGGCGGCGGACCAGTTCGACGATCGCTTCGTGGCGTTCCTGCTGTGTCATTCTGTTGTCCTGCATGCGCCTCGGGCGGCCTTGGAAAGTGGCATCATGACACGCAGTTTACCAAAACCCCTGGTCCATCGGTGCTCCGGCGGGGCGCTGGCCGGCAACCAGGTTTTAGACCATGGTCTAAGTGTTGGAATGCGAATTCGTATTGTTGTCAATCGAAAATGAAAATAGGGTTGATGACGCTTTGTGAACCTTGCGCTCGCGGCGTACTGATCATCGGTACCCAGGTTCGTTACATCAAGGAGAGAAACGATGGCTTCATACATTCTGTCGATCGACCAGGGCACGACCAGCTCTCGGGCCATTCTGTTCGATCGCCAGGGGCAGATTGCCGGCGTGGCTCAGGAGGAGTTCGCCCAGCATTTTCCCCATGATGGCTGGGTCGAGCATCACGCCGAGGATATCTGGCAGTCCGTGCTGCGGACCTGCCGTCAGGTGATGCAGAACCTGTCCATTTCCTCCAGCGATATTGCCGGTATCGGTATTACCAATCAGCGTGAGACCACCGTCCTCTGGGATCGTCGGACCGGGGAGCCCCTCTACAACGCGATCGTCTGGCAGGATCGCCGCACCAGTGCGTACTGTCGTGAGTTGATCGGTCAGGGGCATGAGTCATTCATCCAGTCTCGTACCGGCCTGTTGATCGATCCGTACTTCTCCGCAACCAAGCTGCGATGGTTGCTGGAGAACGTGGAGGGCGCCCGCGAGCGCGCCGAGCGGGGCGAGTTGGCTTTCGGCACGATCGACAGCTTTCTCTTGTGGCGCCTGACCGACGGGCGGGTGCATGCCACCGATGCCACCAACGCCTGCCGCACCTGTTTGTTCAATATCCATACCCAGTCCTGGGACGACGAGCTGCTGGCACTGTTCGACATTCCCCGTTCGCTGATGCCGGAAGTGCTCGATTCGAGTACCGAGTTCGGGGTTACCAGTCCACAGCTGCTGGGCGGGCCCATTCCGGTGGCGGGCATTGCCGGCGATCAACAGGCCGCGTTGATCGGCCAGACCTGCTTTTCGCCGGGCATGTGCAAGAGCACCTATGGCACCGGCTGCTTCATGATCATGAACACGGGGGACACGCCCGCAATCTCGGACAATCGGCTGCTGACCACGGTAGCCTATCGGCTCAACGGCAAGCCCACCTATGCCATGGAAGGGAGCATCTTCGTCGCGGGCGCGACGGTGCAGTGGATGCGCGATGGCTTGAAGCTTTTCGGTGCCGCCTCGGAGACGGAGGCGCTGGCGCGGACCACCAAGATCGGCCACGGCGTCTATCTGGTGCCTGCCTTTACCGGGTTGGGGGCGCCGCACTGGGACCCACAGGCCCGTGGGGCTATCTTCGGCCTGACCCGCGATACCGGGATTGCCGAAATCGTCGCGGCGGGGTTGCAGGCCGTCTGCTATCAGACCCGTGATCTACAGGGATGCATGGACGCCGATATCGGTACGCCGATCGATCGGCTGCGAGTCGACGGCGGCATGGTCAGCAACAACTGGGTCATTCAGTTCCTTGCCGACATGCTGGGTGTGCCGGTCGACCGGCCGACGATTCTCGAAACGACGGCGCTGGGGGCGGCCTATCTCGCCGGCCTGCAGATCGGCTGGTATCAGAATCTCGACGAGATCGCTCAGCTCTGGGACTGCGAGCGCACCTTCGAGCCGCGCATGCCCGAGGCGGAACGGCAGCGTCTCTACGATGGCTGGCTGGATGCCATTGAACGCGTCAAGCAGCGTGAGACCAGCGAGGCCGGAGCATGATATGGGACATCATGCGGGGCGAATTTCTGGGTACGATGTTTCTGATCGTGTTCGGCGGCGGTGTGGTCGCCAACGTGCTGTTGACCGATACCAAGGGGAACGGCTCGGGCTGGATCGTGATCGCGACCGGTTGGGGCTTCGCCGTGATGATCGGGGTTTTCGTCGCCATGGCAACGGGCTCACCGCAAGCCGACCTCAATCCGGCGGTGACGCTCTCCAAGTGGATTCTGGGTATCCATACGGGCGCCGAGCTCGTCGGATCGATGATTGTCGCGCAGATGGCGGGGGCGTTTGCCGGGGCCATCGGTGTCTGGCTGGCCTATCTGCCACACTGGAAGCGTACCGAAAGCAGTGATTTGAAACGCGCGGTTTTCTGCACGGACCCGGCGGTGGCTCATCGCACCGGCAATCTGCTGTGTGAGCTGATCGGCACACTGGTGCTGATCTTCGGCATCGGTGCCATTGCCAGCTCGGGGCGAATCGGGGGCGGCCTCATGCCCTACCTGGTGGGCATGCTGGTGTGGGCGATTGGCCTGTCGCTGGGTGGGCCGACGGGTTACGCCATCAATCCGGCTCGCGATCTCGGGCCGCGTCTGGCCCATGCGGTTCTGCCGATTCATGGCAAAGGTGACTCGGGGTGGCAGTATGCCTGGATTCCGGTCGTCGGCCCGATGCTCGGGGCCGTGGTCGCGGCGGGCATGTGGCATCGCTTGTTGCCGGTCTAACCCCGGGCTTCCTGTGCCTGTCCGCCGGGTGCCGGCGGACAGCTGCGGTGTCTGCGATCGAGCGACGCGCGAAGCCGCGTGGGGATGATAAAATTTTTTATCATCAGAGGGTTGCAATTCACCGCCGCGCCGGTAGAATTCGCATCCGTTGTCACGGCAAGCACTGCCGAACAGTAGGACCGTAGCTCAGTTGGTTAGAGCGCCACGTTGACATCGTGGAGGTCAGCGGTTCAAATCCGCTCGGTCCTACCAATCGTTCGCAGTACTGGGTTGGACGCCGATGACGCACTGTTTCAGGACCGTAGCTCAGTTGGTTAGAGCGCCACGTTGACATCGTGGAGGTCAGCGGTTCAAATCCGCTCGGTCCTACCAGATTCGAAACCTCGAGCCTCGGCTCGAGGTTTTTTCGTTTCAGCCCCCGCTTTCTCTTTCCTGAGTTACCGACCAACTCCTGAGTTACCGACCAATCTGAATCGCTGACCGGTGTCGGTACACCCGCTGTGTTATTCCTCGCTCGAAATACGCCCGGCACTATGACCATCGAAAGGCATCGGACGATGTTGCGTAACGAAAAATAGGACGAGGTGCAGACTGTTCTGGCAGGTGTCCCTATCGCATTTTTCCGATATCGCCGTTCAACATTAGTGGTTGAGACTAAGGTCACAAACTTTTTTTGTTCCCTTAATTCAGATGCTTGGATCGGGAGCATAGACGCTTTTTTGCTCTCCTGTTTTGGTCGTATAGCTTTCTTAAACGGGTGTTCTAGGATGCTCGAAAAAGAACAGGGGAGCGCGCCGCGAATGTCATTACAACTCGACGGCGTCACGCTGACGATGCATGGCGAGACCTATATCGATAATGCTTGCCTGACGCTCGAGCCAGGCTCCTTCAACGTCCTGCTCGGACATACCCTGGCCGGCAAGACCACGTTGATGCGTCTGATGGCAGGCCTGGATCGACCGGATCGTGGTCGCATTCTCGTCGACGGTCGCGACGTGACCGGCGAGCCGGTGCGGCGACGCAATATTTCCATGGTCTATCAGCAGTTCATCAACTACCCCACGCTGACGGTGTTCGACAATATCGCCTCGCCGTTGCGCCAGGCGAGAGTGGCGCGTCGCGAGGTGACGCGACGTGTCGAAGAGACGGCGGCGATGCTGGGCATCGACAACCTGTTGGACCGCTATCCGCAGGCGCTTTCTGGCGGGCAGCAGCAGCGTACGGCCATGGCCCGGGCGCTGGTCAAGGATGCCGACGTGATTCTCTTCGACGAGCCATTGGTCAACCTCGACTACAAGCTGCGCGAGGCGCTGCGTCACGAGATGCGCAAGCTGTTCGCCTCCCGCCACACCATTGCGGTTTACGCCACCACGGAGCCGGCCGAGGCACTGGCGCTCGGCGGTACCACCACGCTTCTGCACGAGGGGCGAATCATTCAGAGCGGCTCCAGCGATCAGGTCTATCGCGCGCCCTGCAATCGCGAAGCCGCGAGGCTTTATGGCGAGCCGCCAATCAATCTAGTGGCGATGCGTCGTCGGGGGCAAGAGTGCCATATCGGCAAGGGGGCGTTGCCGGTGCCATCGGTCTGGCAGACGCTGCCGGACGGAGATTACTCGCTCGGCGTTCGGCCACATCACCTTCTGAGCGTTCCCGCAGCGGAAGCCGGCAGCCCTGGGCGCCAGAGTGGTAGCGCAGTGGACTCGGCCGGGGAGGTGGTCTGGCGCTTTCCCGCCTACGTCCGGGTGGCCGAGATCAGCGGCTCGGAAACTTTCCTGCATATCGGCCATGGTGATCTCGAAATGGTGGCGCATCTCGAGGGGATTCACGAGCTGGATGTCGACCAGGCCCTGACGATGCAGGTGGCCTGTCGTCGCCTGTTCGTCTTCGATGCCGAAGGCAATCTGCTGCTCTCGCCTTCGGCACCGCAGCCTTCACTCTCCCGGGTTTGAGGAAACATCATGGCCGAGATTCGACTGGAACAGCTGGCCCATCGCTATGGCGGACGCGCGGCGCCGGCAACCGACTACGCGCTGCGGCCGATGGCGCATGTCTGGGAGCAGGGCGGGGCCTATGCCTTGCTGGGGCCGTCGGGCTGCGGCAAGAGCACGCTGCTCAACATCATCTCCGGGCTACTGGCGCCGAGCGAGGGGCGGGTGCTTTTCGATGGCAGGCCGGTAAATGACCTGACGCCGCAGCAGCGCAATATCGCCCAGGTTTTCCAGTTCCCGGTGGTCTACGACACCATGACGGTTTACGACAATCTGGCCTTCCCGCTGCGCAATCAGGGCCAGCCCCGTGACACCATCGACGCCCGTGTCAGGGAGGTCGCCAAGGCCCTGGAGATCGAGGGGGTGCTGCAGCGCAGGGCGCGCCATCTGAGTGCCGACGAGAAACAGAAGGTCTCGATGGGGCGCGGCCTGGTGCGGGACGACGTGGCGGCGATTCTGTTCGACGAGCCGTTGACGGTGATCGATCCGCAGTTGAAATGGCGGCTGCGGCGCAAGCTGAAGGAGATCCATCGGCGTTTCGACGTGACCATGATCTATGTCACGCACGATCAGCTCGAGGCGTCGACCTTCGCCGACAAGATCGCGGTGATGTACGACGGCCAGATTGTCCAGTTCGGGACGCCTCGCGAGCTGTTCGAGAATCCTCGTCACACCTTTGTCGGCTACTTTATCGGCAGCCCGGGAATGAACCTGCTCGATGTCTCTCGGGATGGCGATATCGTCACGTTGGCAGGGGCGCCTTATCCTTTTCCTCGCGCCTGGCGCGAAGCCTTCGCAGGGCAGGCGGGGCGGCGCCTGCAGGTCGGCATTCGACCCGAGTTCGTGTCGCTGGTGAACGCCGAGACGGCGCCGCTGACCGGCACGGTCGCTCAGGTCCAGGATCAGGGCACGTTTCGGATTGTCGATATTCGCCTGTCGACGCCCGCGGAATCGGTCATCAAGGCGCGCGTCGCCGAGGAGGTGACGGTGCCGGAAGGGCGTGTCGGTATCGATCTGCCGCTGACGTGGCTACGCGCCTATGCGGACGATCAGCTGGTGGAGGTCGCGCATGAAGATTCGTGACAATCGTGCCTGGTGGCTGGTGCTACCGGTGTTCGTGCTCGTCGCGTTCAGCGCGATCATTCCGATGATGACGGTGGTCAACTATTCGGTGCAGGATATCTTCGACCCCAGCACACGCTACTTCGTGGGTACCGAATGGTATCGGGAGATCCTCGCTGATCCTCGCTTGCGAGACTCTCTGCTGCGCCAGTTCCTCTATTCGGCCTGCGTGCTGGCGATCGAAGTGCCGCTTGGCATTGTCGTCGCCCTGTCGATGCCACGACGCGGGCTCGGAGTACCGGTCAGCCTGATTCTACTGGCGCTGCCGCTGCTGGTGCCGTGGAACGTGGTCGGCACGATCTGGCAGATCATCGGGCGTGAGGATATCGGCCTTTACGGGTGGCTGATCAACCATGCCGGGATCGACTACAACTACGCTTCCAACCCGCGCGATGCCTGGATCACGGTGCTGGTGATGGACGTCTGGCACTGGACCTCGCTGGTAGCGCTGCTGTGCTATTCAGGGCTGCGATCGATTCCCGATGTCTACTACCAGGCGGCGCGCATCGATCGCGCCTCGAACTGGGCCGTGTTCCGCTACATCCAGCTCCCGAAATTGAAGAACGTGCTCCTGATCGCGGTGATGCTGCGCTTCATGGACAGCTTCATGATCTATACCGAACCGTTTGTCTTGACGGGGGGCGGTCCGGGCACCGCGACCACTTTTCTCAGTCAGACACTGACCCAGATGGCGCTGGGCCAGTTCGACCTGGGGCGGGCTGCGGCGTTCTCGCTGATCTACTTCCTGATCATTCTGCTGGTGACCTGGGTTTTCTACACCGCGATGACCCATCGCGACGACATGCGTTGAGGCGATCATGACTCTTCGAAAAAGTCTGGTGATGCTGCTCTATTTGCTGTTCGTGCTGGTGCCGATCTACTGGCTGGTGAACATGTCGCTGAAGTCGAATCGCGAAATCCTCGGCGGGCTCACGCTCTGGCCGACGGCGCCGACGCTCGACAATTACCGGGTCATCTTCACCGAGCCGAGCTGGTACACCAGCTATCTCAATTCGCTGACCTATGTCTCGATGAACGTAGTGATTTCGCTACTGGTGGCGCTGCCGGCCGCCTATGCCTTCTCACGCTTTCGCTTTCTCGGCGACAAGCACATGTTCTTCTGGTTGTTGACCAATCGCATGGCGCCACCTGCGGTCTTCCTGTTGCCGTTCTTCCAGCTCTATTCTGCGGTCGGGCTATTCGATACGCCGATAGCCGTGGCGCTCGCTCACTGCCTGTTCAACGTGCCGCTGGCGGTCTGGATTCTCGAGGGCTTCATGTCGTCGGTGCCCAAGGAGATCGACGAGACCGCCTATATCGACGGTTACACCTTTCCGAAGTTTTTCGTTCGGATCTTTCTGCCGATGATTCGGCCGGGCATCGGTGTCACCGCTTTTTTCTGCTTCATGTTCTCCTGGGTCGAGCTGCTGCTGGCACGCACGCTGACCTCGGTGGACGCCAAACCGATCGTCGCGCAGATGACGCGCACGGTATCCGCCGCAGGCATCGACTGGGGGGTGCTGGCGGCGGCCGGCGTCGTGGCGCTGTTGCCAGGCGTCGCGGTGATCTATTTCGTTCGCAATCACGTCGCCAAGGGTTTTGCCCTAGGGCGCGTGTGATCGTCGGCTTCGACAGGAGGCGCTATGGGATGGATGGCCTGGACACTACCGACGGCGCTGTTCTTCGCCGGCATCGCGCTGCTGCTGTCGGCGATGACGGCCTGGCAGGTGCTGTCGCCGGGGCATGAACGCAAGGGGTTCTTGCCCCTCACGACGACCCGCGGCGATCGCCTTTTTATCGGGCTGTTGGTCGCAGCCTATGGGCACCTGCTGGTGCTGGCCTTGACCGACTGGCCGCTATGGGGCGCCAGCATCGGCTCTCTGGTGGTCATGATCATCATCATGAAATGGGGGTAGGCAAGGCAGGTCCGGCTCAACGCTGCGGGGGCATGCAGCGACTCACTGATGGACGATAACGAGGAAAACGCCATGTTCGAGCGATTACACGTCGGGGCTCGTCGCCGAGTGCCGTTGACAATGGGTGTCATGGGCCTGCTGGCCATCTCTGCGACGGCGATGGCCGACCCGTACCAGGAGGCGGCGCAGCGCTGGATCGACGAGGAGTTCACACCGTCGACGCTGTCACCGGACGCGCAGCGGGAAGAGATGCAATGGTTCATCGATGCCGCCGAGCCCTACCGGGGCATGCAGATCAACGTCGTGTCGGAGACGCTTACTACGCACAAGTATGAGTCAGAGGTTCTGGCCAGAGCTTTCACGGAAATTACCGGCATCCAGGTCACTCACGATCTGGTTCAGGAAGGCGATGTGATCGAGAAGCTGCAGACGCAGATGCAGTCCGGTCGCAATATCTACGACGGCTACGTCAACGATTCCGACCTGATTGGGACTCACGCGCGCTACGGTAAGGTCGTGCCCATTTCGGACATGATCGAGGGTGATGGTGCGGAGGTGACCTCGCCGACGCTGGATCTCGACGATTTCATCGGACTCTCCTTCACGACCGGGCCCGACGGCAAGGTCTATCAACTACCCGATCAGCAGTTTGCCAATCTCTACTGGTTTCGTGCCGACTGGTTCGACGATCCCGAGATCAAGGCGCGTTTTCAGGAGGCCTACGGCTACGAGCTCGGGGTCCCGGTAAACTGGTCGGCTTATGAAGATATTGCCGACTTCTTCACCAACGAGGTGCGCGAGATCGACGGAGAGCGCATCTATGGACACATGGATTACGGGAAAAAGGACCCGTCGTTAGGGTGGCGCTTCACCGACGCCTGGTTCTCGATGGCCGGCGCTGGTGACAAGGGGATTCCCAACGGGCTGCCGGTCGACGAGTGGGGTATCCGAGTCGAGGAGTGCCACCCGGTCGGTTCGAGCGTGACGCGCGGTGGGGCGACCAATGCGCCGGCGGCGGTTTTCGCTACTCAGAAGTACATCGACTGGCTGCACGATTACGCACCCGCGGAGGCGCAGGGCATGACGTTCTCGGAAGCCGGGCCGGTGCCGGCGCAGGGCAATATCGCCCAGCAGATCTTCTGGTACACAGGCTTCACCGCGGACATGACCGAGTCCGGCCTGCCGGTGGTCAACGACGATGGCACGCCGAAGTGGCGCATGGCGCCGTCACCGGTCGGCCCATACTGGGAGGAGGGTATGAAGAAAGGATATCAGGACGTCGGCTCCTGGACCTTTCTCGATTCTACACCGACGGATAACCGACTGGCCGCGTGGCTCTATGCGCAGTTCGTGACGGCCAAGACGGTCTCGTTGAAGAAGACGCTGGTCGGGTTGACGCCGATCCGCGAGTCGGACATCCAGTCCCAGGCCATGAGCGATGCGGCGCCGCGTTTGGGGGGGCTGGTGGAGTTCTATCGTAGCCCCGCACGCCTGCAGTGGTCGCCGACCGGGACCAATGTGCCCGACTATCCGAAGCTGGCGCAGCTGTGGTGGCAGTATATTTCGCGGGCAGCCAGTGGCGAGACTACTGCTCAGGCGGCGCTCGACGGGTTGGCGGAGGCCCAGGACCGTATCATGGAGCGCCTGGAGCGCGCCAACGTGCAGCCGCAATGCGGTCCGCGCCTGAATGAGCCGCGCGATGCGCAGTACTGGCTGGATCAGCCGGGGGCGCCCAAGCCGCCACTCGATAACGAGAAGCCGCAGGGGCGAACGGTGCCCTACGACGAGATGGTGCAGTCCTGGCAGGAAGGATGAACACGAGGGGTAAAAACAGCGGATTGATATCGTAGGTGGTATTTGCCCTGCCGACCGGCTGTCGGCGGGGCACTTCGTGTCGCGACGAGGCGTTTTGCCTCTGGTGTCATGCACGACTTTTGTCGTGGTGGCCGCTACCATGGCATGGGATAGCAGGAGTTAAACCATGTCACTGGATTCACTTTTCGAACATATTCATCAATTACCCAGCGTTCCCGCTGTCGTGGCCGAGCTGATGGCCAGCTTGGACAATGACAAGATCAGCGTTCACCGTGTATCAGCCACCATCCGCAAGGACCCGAGTCTCAGTCTCAAACTGTTGCGTTCGGCCAACTCCGTCCGTTATGGCGTCGGACGCAATGTTTCTTCAATCGATGATGCCCTGCTGTTGTTGGGTTTCGACCGTGTGCGCACGCTGGTTATTGCCTCGGGCATGGTCGGCATGCTCAAGGATGTGCCTGGACTGGACCGCGAAGCGTTCTGGAAAGAGTCGTTCATGGTCGCCAATCTTAGCCGTACCATCGTTCGTCACAGCCACCTGGAACGGCTGTCGCCGGAAACTGCGTTCACTTGTGGCATTCTGCACCATGTCGGGTCCGCGTTGATGCATATCGCTGAACCCGAGGTCATGCAGCGTATCGACACCCTGGTCGACCAGGGGGCGCCGCGAGACGAGCTCGAGGCCAATCAGTTTGGCTACACCTTCAGCGAAGTCGGCGCGGCACTCGGTCGCCGCTGGCGCTTTCCAGAAACGATCTGCAACGCCTTGACGTTCCAGGAGAGGCCGCTGGAGGCGGTTCCGTTTTCGCCATACGCGGCAGCGGTACATCTGGCGATCGGGCTTTATCAGAAGATTGCCAACGGACGGCGAGAAGAGCATGCCTTGGGTGAGATGCCGAAGGCGGTGCGCCGGCCGCTGGCGCTCGACCTGCTGGCGCTCTACGAGGAGATTCTCGAGAACGTGCGTGCCGATGACGAGCTGGATATCTTCCTGAGCTAATCGGTTTGTCAGTGGGGTGAGGTGTGGGTGTCGCCTCTCGTGCAAGGCGAGAGGCAACGCGCCGGGTAGGTCGTTCGCGTCGTTCAGGACTGACCGAGCCAGGCTTCGCAGTCGGTGACCGTGGCCTGCACGGGCAAGACCTTCTCAGTCAGCACCCGGTGAACTTCCGCATCCTGGTCGAGGCAGGCGTCGCCGATGACGGTGAGTCGATAGTCGAGATCGGCTGCCCAGCGCACGGTCGAGAGCACCACGCCGCTGGTGGCCACGCCGGCCATGGCCAGGTGTTGGATATCGTTGGCTTTCAGGCAGGTTGCCAGATCGGTCGTCGAGGCGGCGCCGACACGACGCTTGATGACCACGATATCGTCGTCACGCCAATCCAGGTCGGGATGGAAGGCTGCACTGTCGCTGCCCTCGATCAGGACGCCAGCGTCGCGAATGTTACGGAACAGCTTGTTGTCGTCGCTGACTTCCGGATAGCCGGGCCGAAAACGGACAGCGACGAAGATGACCGGCAATCCGCGATGGCGTGCATCGGCGATCAGCCGGTTGGCGCGCTCGACAACCGTATGCCGTTGCTTCTCCTCATAGGAGGCGAGAATGCCATTCTGCAGATCCATGATCAGCAAGGCGGTGTTCGGGGTGGCAGTGGTCGACATGGCGGGGATTCCTGATAACGATTGAATGACAAGGTGACCAGATGTGCCGCGGACAAGGCTTGCCAGCCTTAGTGCGAATGCTCGTCGACGATATCGCTGGCGGCGAGGAAAACACGACACAGTTGCTCGATACCGGCCTGGTCTTCGGCGCTGAAACGTGACGGCCGCGGGCTGTCGATATCGAGCACGCCCCATACCTTATCATCCACCAGCAGCGGTACGACCAGCTCGGCACGCGAGGCGGCATCGCAGGCGATATGGTCGGGGACGGCATGCACGTCATCCACGCGCTGGGTCTGTCGGGTGCGTGCTGCCGCTCCGCAGACACCGCGCGTGAACGGAATCGGGTTGCAAGCCGGCTGCCCCTGGAATGGCCCGAGGATCAATGTCTCAGGCTCCCGCTGCAGATAGAAGCCGACCCAGTTGAGATCGGGTACCTGTTGCATGATGAAGGCGCTGGTCTGCGCGCTATTGGTGAGCCAGTCGCGGGTGTCGAGCAGTGCGGTCAGCTGCGCGGCAAGCGTGTCATAGTCGTTCACGAGACGATCTCCTGAAGCGTGCAAGGGGAGGAGGGCAGAGTATAGAAACGAAGAACCAGCGCCGAAGCGCTGGTTCATGGAGGGCCGGGCGTGAGCGGTCATTCCCAGCCGGGAACAGCTCCGCTCTGAAACAGTGCTTCGGCTTTCTCGACGACTGCCTCGGACTGGTAGGCATCGACCAGATGGCGAATCGCTTCCCGGTCCTCGTCGCCGCCACGCACAACGATCAGGTTGACGTAGGGGGATTCCGGACCTTCCTTGACCAGCGCATCGTCCAGCGTCAGACCGGCGGGCTGGGTGAAGGTACTGTTGATGAAGGCCATGTCGACGTCCGGCAGAATGCGCGGCATCTGTGCGGCCTCGATTTCCTCGAATTCGTAGTCGTGCGGATTCTCGGCGATATCGATCGGTGTCGCTTCCAGATTCTCCGGATCGTTCAGCTCGATCAGCCCCTTGTCATGCAACAGGATCAGTGCGCGGCCTTCGTTCGTCGGATCATTGGGCAGTGCGATTGTCGCCCCATCGGGCAGTTCGTCGAGGCTGTCGTAGCGGCTGGAGTAGGCGCCGATCGGATAGACGAAGGTTTTGCCCGCGATAGCGAAATCATAACCACGATCTTGGATCATCGCCTGCATGTAGGGCTCATGCTGGTAGGCGTTGGCATCCAGACTGCCGTCGGCCAGCGCGGCGTTGGGCGTCACGTAATCGGTAAATTCGACGATCTCGACGTCGAGACCGAAACGCTCCTGCGCCACTTGCTTGGCGACCTGCATCACGTCGGTTTCCGGACCGGCCATGGTGCCGACCTTGATGCTGTCTTCGGCGGCATGTGCGGCGCCGGCGACCAGACCCAGGCCCAGTGCGGCGGTGCTCAGAGCGCGCGTGAGTGAAATCGGCATGGGCGAGACTCTCCCTGATCGGTGTAGCGAAAGGTGGTGGTCACGAAGCCGCCACCACCGATAACCGGTGCAATATAACGGAATAACGGCGGTGGTGGTAATTCATTCTGGTTATGAAACTAGTGGATTCCAGCGATCACTTGTGGTCGCTCTTGCGAACCAGGTAGTCGCCAAGGCTCTGGAACAGCTGCACCATGACGACCAGCACCACGACGGTGATCAGCATCACCGTCGGATTGAAACGGTTGTAGCCGTAGCGAATGCCAAGGTCGCCGAGACCGCCACCACCAACGGCGCCGGCCATGGCGGAGTAACTGACCAGGGCCACGATGGTGATCGTCAAACCGTTGACGATACCGCCGCGCGCCTCGGGCAGCAGGACTTTCATGATGATCTGCATCGGCGTGGCGCCCATCGACTCGGCGGCCTCCACCAGGCCCGGCGGCACTTCGTTGAGCGCGCCCTCGACCAGCCGGGCGACGAACGGGATAGCGGCAATGGTCAGCGGCACGGCTGCGGCATTGGTGCCGATCGAGCTGCCGACGATCATGCGGGTAAACGGAATGATCGCCACCAGCAAGATAATGAACGGAATCGAGCGGCCGACGTTGGTCACGATGCCCAGGATGCCGTTGAGTACCGGCTGTGCCAGAATCTGCCCGGGCCGCGTGACATAGAGCAGTACGCCCAGCGGTACGCCAGCCAGCGCCGAAATCACCCCGGCGACTGCCACCATGTAGAGTGTCTCTAGCGTGGACTGCCAGACGAGATCAATCAGTGCGCTGGACATGGCCCAGTACCTCCACCTGCAGATCGAAGGATTGAAGTGTCGCGAGTGCGTCCTGCGTCCGCGCGGCATCGCCCATCAACTCGGCAATCATCAGCCCCAGCGTACGCCCTTGGATCGACTCGACCTTGGCCTGCAGGATGCTGACATCGACGCCGTGTTCGCGCGCCAGGCGCGAGATCAGCGGCGTCGCCACATTGTCACCGGAGAACGTGAGGCGCACGACCGGATGGGTCTGCGCGGTCGGCGCTGGCAGCAGACGCTCGACCAGGGCCTGGGGAGCTTCCAGCTTGAGGAATTCGTCCAGGAACTCGCGACCGAGTTGGGTGGCGGGGGCGGTGAAGAAGTCGCCGACGTCCGCTTCCTCGACCAGGCGTCCGCCGGAGATCAGGCCGACCCGGTGGCAGATACTCTTGACCACTTCCATTTCGTGGGTGATGAGCAGAATGGTCAGGCCGAGTTGCTGGTTGATTTCCTGCAGTAGCGTGAGGATCGAAGCCGTGGTTTGTGGATCGAGCGCCGACGTTGCCTCGTCGCACAGCAGTACCTTCGGGCGGCTGGCCAGGGCGCGGGCGATTGCCACACGCTGCTTCTGGCCTCCGGAGAGCTGAGCGGGATACTGGCCGGCCTTGTCGGCCAAGCCGGTGAGCTCCAGCAGCGGAGTCACCCGCTCGCGGATGGTCTGTCGCGATTCTCGCATCAGTTCCAGCGGCAGGGCGACGTTGTCGTAGACGGTCCGGTTGGTCAACAAGTTGAAGTGCTGGAAGATCATGCCGCACTGATGGCGGGTCTGGCGCAGGTCCGCAGCGCTCATCGCTGTCAGTTCTTGCCCGTCGACGTAGACGCGGCCGGCTGTCGGGCGCTCCAGCAGATTGACGCAGCGGATCAGCGTCGACTTGCCGGCGCCGGATAGGCCGATGACGCCATGGATGGTGCCTTTCGGGACCTCCAGGTCGATATCCGCCAGGGCCTGAACGGCGCGCGCGCCACTGCCGTAGGTCTTGGAAACCTTCTCGAGTGAAATCATGAGGAGAGCGGGAGAAACGATCCTATCGATAATCCTGGGCATGGGTGGGGGCGCCCCAATACTTGCCGGTCGCCGCCCACGACGAGGGCGCTAGTATACTGATCCACCGGGCAGGGAGCGAACGCCGCGTCCCATGGGGTAGACCGCCTGGTCCGTCAGGTGCATTTCCGGCTGGCAATGGGCGCCTGACCGGGCTAGGGTCGAGGTCGGCCTATTGGCGACGTCGATCATCGGCCGCCTCGTGTATCAAGCCTCTGGCAAGATACAGGTATCAAGTCCCCGGCAAGGCAGGAGGGGGCTTGTCGTTCCGTGATCTCGCCATTCAACGACAAAAAAGAAGGAGAGAACGCATGTTGCCGTCACTCGACGATCAAGCGCTCGCCCAACTGTTCTTGGAAGCGCGCACCCACAACGCCTGGGAAGACCGCGAAGTCAGCGAAGAAACGCTACGGCGTCTTTACGATCTGGTGAAGATGGGCCCGACCTCGGCCAATTGCTGCCCGGCGCGCTTCGTGTTCGTCAGAACCACCGCGGGTAAGGACAAGCTACTGCCGTGCGTGTCTGCCGGCAATGCGGACAAGACCGCTACCGCACCCTGCACCGTGATTGTCGCCTACGACCAGCGTTTCTACGATCAACTGCCGACGCTGTTTCCGCATACCGATGCGCGTAGCTGGTTCACCGGCAGTGAGGCGTTCGCCGAGCAGACCGCTTTGCGCAATAGCTCACTGCAGGCGGGATATCTGATCCTGGCGGCGCGGGCCGTGGGGCTGGATACCGGACCGATGTCCGGTTTTGATGCCAACGCCATCGATGAGGCGTTCTTTGCCGGTACGACCTGGCGCGTCAACCTGTTGATCAATCTGGGCTATGGCGAGGCTTCGAGCGTCAAGCCGCGTCTGCCGCGACTCGATTTCGACGACGCCTGTCAGCTCGCGTAGAAGCCGTCGTCGCGTGCCTGCCTCCCGTCACTCGCGCCGGCGCGTTCACTCGGGAGAGCGGGGGCGCGGCAACAGTCCATTCAGTACGATGCGCTGGATGTTGTCGACCGTCGCCTCGAAAAACTCGGGGTCCAACAGCGTCTGGCCGGAAATCGCTTCGATCTGCGTTGCGAAGTCGGCGTAGTGCTGGGTTGTCCCCCAGAGCAGATAGATCAAATGGTGCGGGTCGACGGGGGAGAGCTGGCCCCGCTCGATCCAGGCCTCGATGACCTGCGACTTCTCTTCGACCAGCTGTCGTAGCTCTCCTTCCAGCACAGCTTTCAGCAGCGGTGCACCCTGGATCATCTCAAGGCAGAACAGGCGAGACGCTTGGACATGGTCCCGCGCCAGCGCAACCTTGATGCAGATGTAGTTGGCAATCGCTTCGTGCGCGGCCTGATCGGCATTGAAGGCGCGCATCGGCTCGAGCCAACTGTCGAGTATTTGCTGCAGCACCTCGACATAGAGCGCTTCTTTGGACACGAAATAGTAGAGCAGGTTGGTCTTGGAGACGCCGGCCTGTTCGGCGATCGCGTCCAGGCTCGCGCCACGCAGACCGAACTGAGAAAACAGTGAGAGGGCGGCATCGCGAATGCGCTGTTTGCGGGCTTCGCTGGTGGCGCGGCGGCCGGGGGGCGGGTTGGGTGTCTGGCTCATGAGCGTTGGTACATCTCTTCCTGCGTATCCCGTCAATGGCTCGGCATGTGCCGCCGATCGTGACGGTGCCGGGCGCGAGTGAAGGCACTCTAGCATGGTGCTCTCGATAGCGCGCCTTCGACCTTCGCGCCGAGACTCTCACGTCCCAGCGCTTCCTCCCCAACCGGTCGATGCACTGTCCATGCGCGAAAAGCGTGTCGGGTGCGTCATTTTGGCGCGGGCGCGGAATGGCAATTGGACCATTTGGTCCTGTCGCTGATCGTCCATGCCCGGCAAACCCTTGAAAACGAGAATGTTGCGCGGACCTGGCACGGCGGTTGTTACAGGTTGGATGGGCCGACGCCGATGACTCGGCGCTCGACAATCCGTATCGACCAGGAGGTGTTCCATGCAACTGGGCGTTTTCATCCCCATTGGCAACAACGGCTGGCTGATCTCCGAGAACGCGCCGCAGTACATGCCGACCTTTGAACTCAACAAGGCGGTGACGCAGAAGGCCGAGCACTACGGTTTCGAATTTGCGTTGTCGATGATCAAGCTGCGTGGTTTCGGTGGCAAGACCGATTTCTGGGAGCACGCGCTCGAGTCGTTCACGCTCATGGCGGGGCTTGCCGCCGTGACGTCGAAGATCAATCTCTATGCGACGGCCGCGACGCTGGTGATGCCGCCGGCGATCGTCGCGCGCATGGCCTCCACTATCGATTCCATTGCGCCTGGGCGTTTCGGCATCAATCTGGTGACCGGCTGGCAGAAGCCGGAATATAGCCAGATGGGGCTGTGGCCGGGCGACGAGTACTTTGCCAAGCGCTACGCCTATCTCGACGAGTACACCACGGTGATGCGCGAGTTGCTCGAGCAGGGCCACAGTGATTTCAAGGGCGACTTCTTCGAAATGGACGACTGTCGCTTGAGCCCGCGGCCGCCGGAAGGCGTGAAGATCGTCTGCGCGGGACAGTCCAATGCCGGCATGGCGTTCACCGCCAAGCATGCCGACTACAGCTTCTGTTTCGGCAAGGGGCTGAACACCCCCACGGCCTTTGCCGAGACCGCTGAGCGCCTGTGCCAGGCCGGGCAGGAGACCGGGCGCGAGATTGCCTGCTACGTGCTGTTCATGGTGATCGCCGACGAAACCGACGAGGCCGCCATGGCGCGTTGGGAGCACTACAAGGCGGGCGCGGATCAGGAAGCGCTGGACTGGATGGCGGACCAGGGCAGCCAGGACAAGAGCTCCGGCAAGGATACCAATGTTCGCCACATGACCGATCCTACGTCGGCGGTCAATTTCAACATGGGGACGTTGGTCGGCTCCTACGAGAGTGTGGCGGCGATGCTCGACGAGATCGATACCGTCGAAGGTATCGGCGGCGTGATGCTGACCTTCGACGACTTTCTTGTCGGGCTGGATACCTTTGGGGAGAAGGTGCAGCCATTGATGAAGACGCGTGTCGAGGTGGCGTCTCGCCCGGCGCCAGCGGAGGTGGTGTCATGAGCGACTTGCGCACCACGCCGGTCGTGCGCCGGGGCGTGTCGAAGGTCAGCGACGAGATCTGTCTGGCGGGGCGACCTGAAGCGATTGCGATGCCGCGCTCGGAGACCGCGTTGATCGTTGTCGACATGCAGAACGCCTATGCTTCGAAGGGCGGCTATCTCGATCTGGCAGGTTTCGACGTCGAGGCCACGGAGCCGGTGATCGAACGCATCGCGCAGGCAATCGCCGTTGCCCGTTCCGCCGGCATTCAGGTGATCTTCTTCCAGAACGGCTGGGACGCCGAATATATCGAAGCTGGCGGTCACGGGTCTCCCAACTGGCACAAGTCAAACGCGCTCAAGACGATGCGCCTACGCCCGGAACTGCAGGGTCAGCTTCTGGCTCGCGGTACCTGGGACTATGCGCTGGTCGAGACACTCAAGCCTCAGGCGGGTGATATCGTTTTGCCCAAACCCCGTTACAGCGGGTTCTTCAACACACCGCTGGACAGCATCCTGCGCGCCCGCGGTATCCATCACCTGCTGTTTACCGGTATCGCCACCAACGTCTGCGTGGAATCCACCCTGCGGGATGGTTTCTTCCTCGAGTACTTCGGCACCGTTCTCGAGGATGCAACGTATCAGGCGGGGCCGCCGTCGGCGCAGGCCGGTGCCATTTTCAATATCGAAACCTTCTTCGGCTGGGTTTCCAGCGTCGCGGCGTTCCAGTCCGCCTGCCGCGAAGCGACCACGAACCGCGTCGAGCCGGCTTGAGTGTGCCGGTATGAGCACCTGCTCGCCACATAAAGACAAGACACGCGAACGCATCCCAGACAATACAGACAACATAAACAACACCATCGAGGACAACATCATGCCCAAGACTTCCGTCATTCCCGCCGGTTCCGGCGCACCGCTGGCACCTTTCGTTCCTGGCACGCAGGCCGATAACGTGCTTTACGTCTCCGGTACGCTGCCTTTCGACCAGGAGAACAACGTGGTCCATGTCGGCGATGCTGGCGCCCAGACGCGCCATGTGCTCACGCTGATTCAGAGCGTGGTCGAGACGGCAGGCGGCAGCCTGTCCGATGTCACCTTTAACTCGATCTTTCTGCGCGATTGGGAAGACTACGCCGCCATCAATGCGGTCTACGCCGAGTTCTTTCCGGGCGACAAACCGGCCCGCTACTGCATTCAGTGCGGCCTGGTAAAGCCTGAGGCGCTGATCGAGATCGCTTCTATTGCGCATCTGCCGCATTGACTCGGCCGTTTTCGGAGACGCCCTGATATGCACTACGAAATACTGGGACGAACCGAGTCCGAGGCGCCGACGATGCTTCTTTCCGCCGGGCTCGGCGGTGCCGGGCGCTTCTGGGGGCCGCAGCTCGCCGCGCTGGAGCAGACGCATCGCATCATCCTCTATGACCATCTTGGCACTGGCGGTAGCCCGGCAATGCTGCCCGACGACTACACGATCGATGACATGGCTGGGGAAGCTCTGGCGCTGCTCGATCAGTTGGAGATCGAGCACGTCGATTTCATGGGCCATGCACTGGGTGGCCTGGTCGGCCTGCAGATGGCCTTGCTGGCGCCTGCGCGGATCGGTCGCCTCGTGGTCGTGAACGCCTGGAGCCGAGTCGATGTGCAGAGCGAGCGCTGCTTCCGAGTGCGTCTGGCGTTGCTCGAGGACAGTGGCGTACAGCCTTATCTTCACGCGCAGCCCCTGTTTCTCTATCCGGCTGACTGGCTGTCCGAGCATCACGACCGATTGCTAGAGGAAGAAGCGCAAGCGCTGGTGCACTTTCCGGGTAAGGCGAATGTGACAGCCAGAATCGCCGCGTTGCGCGCGTTCGATATCGATACGCGGCTGGCGGAGATCGCTTCCCCGACGCTGGTTGTCGCCGCCCGCGATGACCTGCTGGTGCCTTACACCCGGAGTGAGAGGCTGGCAGCGGGGTTGCCGCATGCGCGGCTGGCCCTGTTCGACTACGGCGGACACGGCCTGACGGTGACCGTCCCCGAAGCCTTCAATGCGGCGGTCGCCGGATTCCTGGCCACTGAAACTCGTTGAATCACGGCGCCGGTAGGCCGCCTGGCGTGCCGCCGGCTCGAGGAGAGATCCATCATGATGATGTCAATGGCAGTTCCTGAGGAAACACTAGAGACTCGCGAGGCAGTCTCCTCGGCGGCGTTTCGCGACGCCATGTCCAGGCTTGCGGCGGCGGTCAATGTCGTCACGACGGATGGACCCGGAGGGCGCGCCGGCTTCACCGCTTCGGCAGTCTGTAGCGTGACCGACGCGCCGCCGACGCTGCTGGTGTGTATCAACCGAGGGTCCTCAGCCTATTCGGCGTTTGCCGACAATCCGGCGCTCTGCGTCAACGTGCTGGGTGCCGACCATCGCGATGTCTCCAATACCTTCGGTGGCAAGACGCCGATGGCGGCGCGTTTTGCGCGAGCCGACTGGACCACGCGAGAGACCGGCGTGCCGGTGCTCGAGGATGCGCTGGCGCACTTCGAGTGTCGCATCAGCCAACGCGTGACGGTCGGCACGCACGACGTACTGTTTGGCGAGATCGTGTCGATGACTACCTGTGACGAACGCGAGTGCCTGCTCTATTTCGACAGGCAGTATCACCAGTTGCCGCCGGTCGCTTCCCTCGCCTGAGCGGTCACCATTCACAATATCGGGATTGGGAGACCAACAATGACAACCTCCGTTTCTCGCATGATCGAGCGCGACGGCAAAGTCGAACTCAGCCTCGGCGATGACGTACGCGACAGCGCCTGCTTTAACCACGATATCGCGCCGACCGAGGCACGCGAGCGAACCTGGACGAAATGGAACGTCGCCGCACTCTGGGTGGGGCTGTCGATCTGTGTGCCGACCTATACCCTCGGCGGCGTGCTGACGGCCTATTTCGGCTTGAGTGTCGGCGAGGCGCTGATCGCTATCCTGCTGGCCAACGTGATTCTGCTGATCCCGCTGACGTTGAATGCCTTTCCCGGTACGCGCTTCGGCATTCCTTTTCCGGTCGTGCTGCGCGCATCGTTCGGGATCCGCGGTTCCAACGTACCTTGTCTGATCCGTGCGCTTGTCGGGTGTGGCTGGTTCGGTATTCAGACGATGTTCGGCGGTCTGGCGATCCATCTGCTGTTGTCGGCGATCGTGCCGCCCTGGCAGACCTTGGGTGGGCTGGGACAGGTGATCGGCTTCTTCCTCTTTGCCGCGATGAACCTTTACGTCGTCATTCGGGGCGCGGAGTCGATCAAGTGGCTCGAGACGCTCTCCGCTCCGCTATTGCTGCTTGTGGCGCTGGGCCTGATGGTATGGGCGCTGCCCCATGTTTCTCTGAGCGAGTTGATGGCGCGGGCTCCTTCACGTCCGGCCGATGACTCGGTGATCCCCTATTTCCTGTCTGGTCTGACGGCGATGGTGGGGTTCTGGGCCACGCTCTCCCTCAATATTCCGGACTTCAGCCGTTTTGCGCGTAGCCAGAAGGATCAGATTGTCGGCCAGATCATAGGGCTGCCGCTGACGATGTTCTTCTTTGCCGCGCTGGGCGTGGTGATGACCGCGGCATCGGCCTCGCTGGTCGGGGAGACGGTGGCTGATCCGGTCAGTCTGATCGGCCACATCGACAGCCCCGGCTGGGTGGCAGTAGCGATGGTCCTGATTGTGATCGCGACGATCTCCACCAACACCGCCGGCAATATCGTCTCGCCGACCAACGATTTTCAGAATATCGCCCCGAAGCTGATCAATCGTACCGGTGGCGTACTGCTGACAGGGCTCGTCGGCACGCTGCTGATGGGCTACGACCTGCTGCAGAAAGCGGGCGTCATCGTGTCGGATGTCACCATGGAGAGCCTCTATTCGAACTGGCTGCTGGGCTACTCGAGCCTGCTTGGGCCGATTGCCGGGATCATGGCGGTCGATTACTTCCTGATCAAGCGACAGCGCCTGGACGTGATCAGTCTGTATCGGGAGGGTGGTCGGTATCCTGCCATCAACGTGGCCGGCTTCATCGCTTTCGGTGTGCCGGTCGTGTTGACTCTCATCGCCCTGACAACGGGTATCGGCCGTTGGTTCTACGACTACGGCTGGTTCACGGGCTCTCTGCTGGGAGCCGCGGTCTATTACCTGGCATGTCGATTCGTCGTGACGCGGGAGGCCAACGCCGACCTGCCCGTCGTCGAACGGGTCGGTGCGTCCTGAGCATGGAGCGTCGTGAGCACGGCGCGAGTGCGGCTGGAGACCCCGAGGGGCGGGCAGGGGGCTGTGTCGATATCCGTTGGCACACCCGCATAAAAAAAGGCCACCCGTGCGGGTGGCCATCAACGCTGGACACACCCCTTTAGCGAAACTGCCCGGCCAGGCCGGCGCGCCTGCAAGTCGGGGATAAATCGGCGCGATTGATTGCGCGCAATCTTAGAGAGACCGCGCGGGGTCGTCAATTTCGTTGGCTTGCCATGCGTCATGCTAGACTGTCGCGCCGTTGCCGACCGGTGGCGTGATCGCCCTGGCGATCGACGACGCTCGGCGCTTCGGCAGCGACGACTTCAGATTCAACGCGGGAGAGGCAAACGTCATGTTCACCGGCATCGTGCAGGATATCGGCACCGTCGTGGCCATCGAGGAGCGCGAGCAGCTCAATACGCATGTCGTTGCCATGTCGCCGGCCATGCGCGAAGGGCTGGCGCTGGGCGCATCGGTTGCCCATAACGGCTGCTGTCTGACCGTGACGGCAATCGAGGGTGAGCACGTCAGCTTCGACCTGATGCGCGAGACCCTGCGCCTGACCAATCTCGGGGCCCTGAAGCCTGGCGGACGCGTCAACCTCGAGCGAGCGGCGCGTTTCGGCGACGAGATTGGCGGTCATGCCATGTCCGGTCATGTCATGGGCATGGCGACATTGACGGAAATCGACGAAGCGCCGAACAATCGCCGGTTATGGTTCGAGCTACCTTCGCAGCTGGAGCGCTTCGTGTTCGACAAGGGCTATATTGGAGTCGATGGCATCAGTCTGACCATCGGTGCGGTCGAGGGTGCGCGATTCTGCGTCAATCTCATTCCGGAGACGCTGGCCAGAACGACTCTAGGTGATCGGATGCCGGGAGACCGGGTCAATATCGAGATCGATCCCCAGACCCAGGCTATCGTCCAGACCGTGGAACGTGTACTGGCTGCACGCCAGTGAACCGCCGACGGGTCGCGTGTCGCTGTCGGCTTGGGTAACATACGGACCTTTGCGCCATGATGACACCTGACGGCGCGTCCCCTCGGGCCAATGGAGTTTTCTCGATGAGCAGTATCTACGGCGATTATATTAAGTCGGTCATCCGCACCGTGCCCGACTGGCCACAGGCGGGCGTCAACTTCCGCGACATCACCCCGCTGCTGCAGAATAGAGCGGCGTTTCGTAAGCTCGTCGACAGCTTCGTGCACCGTTATCAGGAGCTGGAAGTGGATGCGATTGCGGCGATCGATGCCCGCGGTTTCATCGTCGGCGCTCCGCTTGCCTACGAGTTGGGCTGCAGCTTCGTGCCGGTACGTAAGAAGGGCAAGCTGCCGTTCAAGACGATCAGCGAGACCTACTCTCTGGAGTATGGGCAGTCCACGGTCGAGCTGCACTCAGATGCGTTCCGCGAGCACGACCGAATCGTGCTGATCGATGATCTGATCGCCACCGGTGGCACCATGCTAGCCGCAGCCTCCCTCATCACGCGCAGCGGCGGTCATATCGTCGAGCTGGCCTCGATCCTCGATCTGCCCGAACTGGGCGGGTCGGAAAAGATCCGGGATGCCGGTTACAGTGTCTTTTCCGTCTGCAGTTTCAACGAAGACGAGTGAGGCTAGCGCTGTCGTCATCGGCCGGTGACGACGATTTCCAACCGGGTGGACACGCCATGACTGCCGATCGCTATCATCAACATTTCACGGTCTCCTGGGATCAGCTTCATCGGGACGTGCGCGCCCTCTGTCATCAGCTTGTCGAGCGCGATTTTGCCGGTATCGTCGCGATCACTCGCGGCGGCCTGATCCCCGCAGCGCTGATCGCTCGCGAGCTCAATGTGCGACTGATCGATACGGTCTGCATCAAGAGCTATGAGCATCAGGACCAGGGTGGGCTCGACGTGATGAAGGGCGTCGACCACGATGGCGACGGCTGGTTGCTGGTCGACGATCTTGTCGACACCGGCAAGACAGCACGCGCCGTGCGCGAGATGCTGCCGAAGGCGCATTTCGTGACGGTCTACGCGAAACCGGAAGGGCGCCCGCTGGTGGACCAGTACCTGACCGAAGTGGCGCAGGATTGCTGGATCCAGTTTCCCTGGGATCTCGGGCATGCCTATGTCGAACCGCTGGTCGACCAGGTGCGCCCGCCCAAGTCGTGAATGTCCGCAGGGCCGATTTTCCACGTAAAGCCACGCTATTTCTACGCAAAGCAACACTATTTCCACGCAAAGCTACGCTATGACGGAGCGACCGAGCATGCCGCAGTCGCCGTTGCCGGAGAGCTGGAACCGCCATCTAGGCGGTGAGTTCGACGCCGACTACATGCGCCACCTGCGCGCATTTCTGGCCGCCGAGAAGGCGGCACATAAGGTCATCTATCCCCACTCATCGAACTGGTTTCGCGCCTTTGATCTGACGCCGCTGGAGCAGGTTCGGGTGGTGATTCTGGGTCAGGACCCGTACCACGGGCCGAACCAGGCTCACGGTCTCTGCTTCTCGGTACGTCCTGGCGTACCGGCGCCGCCGTCACTGAAAAATCTCTACAAGGAGCTGGCGACGGACGTCGGCACCACGCCGGTCAACCATGGCTTCCTCGAGAGCTGGGCGCAGCAGGGGGTCATGCTGCTCAACAGCGTGTTGACCGTCGAGCAGGGCAACGCCGGCTCCCACCGCAATCGCGGTTGGGAGACGTTTACCGACCGGGCGATTCAGGTCATCAACGAACAGTGCGAAGGGGTTGTCTTTCTGCTCTGGGGCAGCTATGCCCAGAAGAAGGCAAGTTTCGTCGATCGCCAGCGTCATCTGGTGCTGCACGCGCCGCATCCGTCTCCGCTCTCCGCGCATCGTGGTTTCTTCGGCAAGCGTCATTTTTCGCAGGCCAACGCGTTCCTGAGCGGGCGTGGCCGAGGCGCCATCGAATGGCAATTGCCCGCTAGCGTCGCCTGAAACCGGCCTCCTCGCGTATAATGGCGCTGTTACGTTTCTCATTTTTACGAAGGCGCCGACCATGAGTGTTCACCACATCGCCCATCCCCTGGTCAAACACAAGCTGGGACTGATGCGTGCAGCCGATATCAGCACCAAGAGCTTTCGCGAGCTGGCCTGTGAGGTCGCCAAGCTCCTGACCTATGAGGCGACGCAGAACCTGGAACTCGAGCCGGCGACGCTGGAAGGCTGGAACGGCTCGCCGATCGAGATCGAGCAGATCAAGGGCAAGAAGGTGACGATTGTCCCGATCCTGCGTGCCGGGCTCGGCATGCTGGATGGCGTGACCGACCTCATCCCCAGCGCTCGCATCAGCGTGGTCGGTCTGTATCGCAATGAAGAGACGCTGGAGCCGGTACCCTATTTCGAGAAGTTCGTCAGCGCGCTCGATGAGCGCCTGGCGATTGTCATCGATCCGATGCTCGCCACGGGCGGTTCGATGGTCGCTACGCTGGATATGCTCAAGCAGCGTGGCTGCCAGCAGATCAAGGTGATCGTGCTGGTCGCCGCGCCGGAAGGCATCGCGCGAGTGCAGCAGGCGCACCCCGATGTCGAGATCTACACCTCGGCGGTGGATGAGCGGCTCGACGACAGTGGTTACATCGTGCCCGGGCTTGGCGATGCCGGCGACAAGATTTTCGGTACGCGTTGAACCCCGTGACAGCAGTGACAGGGGTGCTGCTGGCTGGCGGTCGAGGTCAGCGCATGGGGGGAATCGATAAGGGCTGGGCCCTTTGGCAAGGTGAGCCGCTCGTCGTACATGCGCTGGGCCGCCTGCGCTCGCAGGTTCATCACGTGGTCATCAGCGCCAACCGGCATCACGCGCGCTATGCGGCGCTGGGCCACGCCGTGGTGGCGGATACCTTGCCCGACTTCGCGGGGCCGCTCTCGGGCGTCCTGGCCGGCATGGGAGAGGCGCAAGATGACTGGCTATTCGTGATGCCGGTCGATATGCCAGCTGTCCCATTCGACACGCTTGCTCGCCTGCAGGGCGCCATGGGTTCTGGCGACATTGTCAGTGTCCATGATGGCGCGCATCGCCAGCCGCTGGTCGCGCTGATACGGCGTTCCCTGCGCGAGGATCTTGCCCAGTGGCTCGCCGACGGCGGCCGCCGACCGATCGACTGGTACGCGCGCCATGACTGGCATGAGCTCGACATGAGTGACTGCCGAGCGGGATTCCATAATCTGAATACGCTCGAGTCACTGAAGCGGCCGGTCGAGCGCGCGCCGGAGAGCGACGGCCGCGGCCAGGAGCCTTCCGACCATGCATGATGCGCATGATCTCCCGACCGGCGGCATTCCGATTCTGGGTATCGTGGCCTGGAGCGGTACCGGGAAAACGACGCTGATCGAGGCACTACTCCCCAGGCTGCGCGCGCGGGGCTGGCCGACGGCGGTGATCAAGCACGCGCATCACGCTTTCGATATCGACACGCCGGGCAAGGATAGCCATCGTCTGCGGCAGGCGGGGGCGGCTCCCATGGTTGTGGCGTCGGGTCAGCGCTACGCGCTGATGATGGAAACGCCGGGGGCCGATGAGCCGGATCTGCCGGCGCTGGTGGCCCAAGTGGCGGCACTCGGGCCGGCCCTGATTCTGGTCGAGGGCTTCAAGACATGGCCATTGCCGAAGCTGGAGCTGGTAAGGGAGCCGCTCGGGCAACCGCCGCTGGCGCGACATGACCCTTGGGTGCATGGCCTGGCCATCAAACCGGGCCTGACCTCTGAATTCGAAGCGGTGTCCGAAGCCGTCGTGCGCCTGGATATCGACGATGTCGACGCCATTGTCGAATGGATGATCGCCTGGGCTGCCGAGGGTAGGGGGGCATGACCTGAACGACGATCGGGTAGGCCGTCAGCTTCGCTATCGTCTGGCATGACAGACATCCGTCGAGCATCCACACTGGTAATGAGAAACTTCCGCTTACTCAGCAATGAGGCGAATACAGCATGACGCTAACGCATCTCAATGCGCGCGGCGAGGCCCACATGGTTGACGTGGCCGATAAGCAGGAAACGCGCCGCGAGGCGCGCGCCTGCGGAATGATCCGCATGGCGCCCGAAACGTTGGCACTACTGGCGGAAGGCGGCCTGCCCAAGGGTGATGTGCTGGCCACGGCCAGAATCGCCGGCATTCAGGCCGCCAAGCGCACCCACGAACTGATTCCTCTGTGTCACGCGCTGGCGCTCTCCAAGGTCACGGTAGAATTCACGCTGGATGTCGTTCAAAGCTGCGTGCACGTCGAGGCCAACTGCCGCCTCAATGGTCGTACCGGGGTGGAAATGGAGGCGTTGACGGCGGTTTCCGTGGCCTGCCTGACCCTCTACGACATGTGTAAGGCTGTCGACAAGGCGATGACGATCGAGGCGGTACGGCTCGAGGAGAAGCGCGGCGGGCGCTCCGGCGATTGGTCCCGCGAGGCCGTTGCCGCGCCCGCAGTGGCCCCGGCCAGTACGCCGCTGGACCCGGTCACGCGGCAGCCGGCCTCGCCGGTTGTCACCGTACGCTTTCTGGCAGAGCTACGGGAGCGGCTGGGGCGGGAGCAGCACGACCTGCCCTGGGCGCGGATTGAACAGGCCGATATCGCCGGCATCAAGCGAGCGCTGATCGCCGAAGATGAGGTCTTCTCCCTGTTGGCAGAGCGGCGGGTGCTTGCCGCCTGCAATCAGGTAATGGTCGACGACGGGACGCGCGTGAGAGCGGGAGATGAAGTCGCGTTCTTTCCTCCCGTCACGGGCGGATGAGCGGGGGGCGCGACATGATGATCGACGTTCGCGTGCAGCAGGCCGGTTTCGATGTCGGCCACGAGCAGCAGCGGTTGCTGTCGGGGAGAACGGATATCGGTGCCGTGGTCAGCTTTACCGGGCTGGTGCGTGACTTCAATGAGCGCCCCGACGTCCGGGCGCTGACACTCGAGCACTTTCCGGGCATGACCGAGCGTGCGTTGACTGATATTGCCGAGGAGGCATGCCAGCGCTGGGGCCTGGACGCCGTCACCGTCGTCCATCGTGTCGGCGAGCTGCAACCGGGCGACCCGATCGTATTGGTCGTGGTGGGAAGTGCCCATCGCCGTGCGGCATTCGAAGCGTGCGATTTCGTGATGGACATTCTCAAGACACGGGCGCCTTTCTGGAAAAAGGAGCACACATCGAGCGGCGATTACTGGGTGTCCGAGCGGCAGAGCGATCGCCTGGATGCCAGCCGATGGGAGTCATGAATGAATGCGTTGATCGATAAATTCTCGCGACAGGTTCGCTATGTGCGAATTTCGGTGACAGATCGCTGCGATTTTCGCTGCGTCTATTGCATGAGCGAGGATATGACCTTTCTGCCGCGAGCCCAGGTGCTCACGCTGGAAGAGTTACATCAAATTGCCCGGGCTTTTACCGAGCTCGGGGTCGAGAAAATTCGTTTGACCGGCGGTGAACCGCTGGTGCGCCAAGGGATCGGCAAGCTGGTCAATGATATCGGCCAGCTGCCCGGGCTCAAGGATTTTGCCATGACCACCAATGGCGCCGGCTTGCGCAAGCATGCCGACAGCCTTTACCAGGGTGGCATGTCGCGTCTGAATATCAGTCTCGATTCGCTTGATCGGGATCGCTTTCGTCGCCTCACCCGTACCGGTGACCTGGATAAGGTGATCGACGGTATCCATGCCGCGCAGGATGCCGGCTTCGAGCGTATCAAACTGAACGCAGTGATCCTCAAGGGGCGTAACGAGGACGAAATCGTCGATCTCGTTGAGTTTGCGCGTCGTGAGCGCGTCGACATTAGTTTTATCGAGGAGATGCCGCTGGGCGATGTTTCCGACCACTCTCGGGGGGAAACCTTTTACTCGAGCGACGATGTGCAAGCGGCGATCGAATCGCGGTTTCCCCTGATGCCGTCGCCGGAATCCACGCTGGGTCCCTCGCGCTATTTTCGCATGTCGGACAGCGACAGTCGGGTCGGCTTCATCTCGCCGCACAGCCATAACTTCTGCAGTACCTGCAATCGCGTCCGGGTCACGGTCGAAGGGCGCCTGCTTCTCTGTCTTGGTAACGAGCATTCGGTCGATCTGCGCGAAACGCTGCGCCGTTATCCCGGTGAGCTGGAACCTTTGAAGGCGCAGATTATCGCTGCCATGGATCTGAAGCCCGAGCGTCACCATTTCACGACGGATGGTGATGTTCAGGTGGTCCGCTTCATGAATATGACCGGCGGTTGAGCCGACGTTTTGCAACGGCTTTGCATACCGTGAATAGAGAAAAGGCACGTCTTCCGGGCGTGCCTTTTTCAATTTAATTCCTTGCCAAAAAAAGCTGCGAGCATATACTTTCAGCAAAACATGCGGTGTCACGCCGTTATGAGTACCTAGCAAGGAGAGGACGATGTCCACCGATTCATTGGAGCGCATCGCTCGCAATAAGAATGTCGCCCGTGCCGCCGCACGACAACTCAGCATGGAACAGCTTCACAAACTGTCTGAGGTCATCGGCGAAGTGATCGAGCAGAAACAGCAGGAAGACCACCAGCGGCAGCAGGATGAAGCGGATAAGCAGAAGAAGCTCGCCGAGATTCGCGAAGCGATGAATAGCGCCGGGCTCTCCATGGATGATCTGGTCGGCGAGCAGCCACGGAAACGCCGTGGTCGTCCGCCGAAGAATGCCAATAAAGCCTGACGCTTTTGGCAAGGCCTCACGTTTCGGTAAGACTCTACGCTTTCGCGAGATCTGGAGTGCGGTGCGACACGCACCGATAGCAGTACGGCGATTGCCGTGTCCATGCACTCGGTTTCAAGCGAGCTGTTGCGTCGGATTAGCAGCCGTTTCAAGAAAGGCGCACGTGAATTGTCACGTGCGCCTTTGCTTTTTGGGGCTATCCAGCGAGTTGAAACCCCGCCAGTCGTTTTCAAGGGGAAGACGTGGAGCGGACTTCGTATTCGGGTTGCGGGTCCGCCGGCATCAATTGCAGATGCAGTTCCGGCAAGTCAGGCAGTCGCTCGCTCAGCCAATCCTGCAGCGGGCGAAATAGCTGTTGCCGGAGCTGCAGCACCGTGTCCGCCGGGATGCGGTCGATGCGAGTGTCCAGCCAGTCGGCGAGCGCCTCTTCGTCCAGCGGCAGCGCGCTGTCGCAATCCCACAGCAGGCGACCAATTCGCGTCCAGCCGGCTTCCATCGGCAGCACTGTCACGGCAATCGAGAGCGAACGCTGATGGCTGGCCGCCGAACGGCGAGTGTCGCCGTTAGCCGGCGGGCGATCACGAGAGGCGATCAGTTGCGGTCGGGGATGGTGCTGGTCGGTCACGTCGAGGGTATCGTGCCTGAGCGTCACGACGTTGCCGTTGCGTGCCAGAACCGGGACGGCGATGCCCAGTGACGTTGCCAGCGCCCGATGCGCTTCCTGGTGCGCGAGTTCCCCATGGACCGGCAGCAGCATCTTTGGCTTGAGCCAGGTGTAGAGCAGGCGCAGCTCCTCGCGCGCGGGATGACCGGAAGCGTGCAGAGCGGGGTCGCTGTGCTCATCGTGTACGCGCACGTCGAGTCGTTTGAACCCGGCCTTGAGGCGTTCGATCGGACGCTCGTTACCCGGAATGGCGCGCGCGGAGAAAATGATGTCATCGCCCGGTTGCAGGTCGATCGCCGCATGACGTCCTTGCGCCATCCGCGACAGGGCCGAGCGAGGCTCTCCCTGGCTGCCGGTGGCGATGATCAGGACTTCCTCTGGCGGCAGATAGCCCAGATCATGGGTGGGAACGCGTGCCGGGAAGTCGTCCAGATAGCCCAGTCGTGCCGCGATGGCGGCCATGCGCTCCATCGAGCGCCCCAGCAGGGCGACGCGACGTCCACTGCGCTCGGCGATACTGCCAAGGGCGCGGATGCGCGCGATATTGCTGGCGAAGCAGCTGACTACCACACGTCCGCTGCACTCGCGGATCACGGCCTCCAGGGCTGCCGAGGCTTCGGCCTCGCTTCGGGAATGTCCCTCGACGTCGGCATTCGTCGAGTCGGCAACGACCAGGTCCACTGGTGCCAACGACTGAAAGAGCGCGGGTTGCATTGGTTCGCCGGTCAGAGGGTTGGCATCGATTTTCCAGTCCCCCGTGTGCAGAACGCGGGCGCCCGGGGTGACAATCGACAGGGCGCAGCTTTCCGGAATCGAGTGGGTCACGGGAAGAAAGGTGACCCGGAAGGGGCCGCACGCCACATCGGCACCCGGGCGGACAGTCTTCAAGGCGTCGGTCCTGAGCCCCTGTTCGAGGAACTTGGCGCGCAGCATTTCCACGACCAGAGGCGTGGCATAGACCGGGCATTGCCAGCGCGGCCAGATCCAGGCGAGCGCACCGATATGGTCCTCGTGGCCGTGGGTGATGAAAACGGCGTCCGGTATCATGCCGTGGGCTGCAAGGTGCTCGACGTCGGGAATCTGCAGCGGCTGGTCTGGCAGATCCTGTCGAATCATCATGCCGCAGTCGACGGCAATCCAGTGATCGTCATAGCCGTAGAGCGAGAGATTCATGCCGATCTCCCCGCAGCCGCCCAGTGGGTGAAACTGCAGGGGAGGGTAGGTGCGAGGGCGTATCTGCGCGCGCGGAGGAAACATCGGCATCCTTGGATGGGGAAATCTGGACTCACTATAAGTCATGCCTCTCGGCAGGCTCAAACCAGCGAATCGCGCGCCGTTAGTCTCGCTGTGCCTTTGGGGTACAATGCTCGCCTTGTTGATCCATTTCGCTATCGTTGGCCGATCACGCGGTGTCTGCGTCTAGACGCTGTTATGACTGTGCCCGCCACGATGGCACCCTGAGTGCTCGAGAGTTATGCCTTACCATTATCGTCTCATCGTCTCCTGCCCTGATCGTGTGGGCATCGTTTCTCGCGTTTCCAGTTTTATTGCCGGCCAGAACGGCTCGATCATCGAGGCGAATCAACACTCGGATCTGGATGCCGGACGCTTTTTCATGCGTTACGACATTCAGTCGAACGAGCTGAGCGCGGATGCCTTCCGCGACGCCTTCGCGCCGATTGCCGAAGAGTTCTCGATGAACTGGCGTCTGAGTCAGTCCGAGCGGCGTCAGCGGGTGGTGATCATGGTGTCGCGAGAGTCCCACTGCCTGGTCGACCTGCTCTATCGCTGGTCGGCGGGAGAGCTCGACTGCGATATCCCCTGCGTTATCTCCAACCATGAGGATCTGCGTGAGTTGGTGGCCTGGTATGGCATCGATTTCCATCACGTGCCGGTCGATCCCACCGACAAGGCGCCCGCGTTTGCCGAAGTGGAGCGTCTGATCGAGCACGCCGAGGCGGATAGCGTGGTGTTGGCGCGTTACATGCAGATCCTACCGCCGGCGCTCTGCCAGCGCTTTAGCGGGCGGGTAATCAACATTCATCACAGCTTTCTACCGTCGTTCGCTGGGGCCAAACCGTATCATCAGGCGTTCGAGCGTGGCGTGAAATTGATCGGTGCGACCTGTCACTATGTGACCGAGGAGCTCGATGCAGGGCCGATCATCGAGCAGGACATTCAGCGCGTGTCCCACTGTCATGCGCCGAGAGATCTCGTACGTCTCGGCCGCGACGTGGAGAAAGCGGTGTTGGCCCGGGGCCTGCGCTGGCACCTGCAGGACCGTGTGCTGATCCACGGCAACAAGACGGTCGTCTTTTCGTAACGTTGTCGGCGGGGCGTTCAGTCGCCTGATTCGGGCCATGCCTCGAACAGCGTCAACTGGCGCTGTTCGTCGGCCGACAGTAGTCGCACGCCGACGCCGAGCAGTCGCACGGGGCGTCCGCCGCGCTGCCAGGCGCTCTCCATCAGGGCCTGGAAACGCGCATGGACGACCCCGCGGGCGCCGGTTTCCTGCGTCGTGCTGGTAAAGTCGTCGAAGCGGACTTTCACGAACTGCTTGGCGATGCCCGGGTGGCCATGGCGCGTGATGCGATCATCGAGTTTCTCGATCAGCTCGCCGAGCGCCTGCTGGCAGGCGGCCAGGTTGGGCAGATCGCGTTCGTAGGTATTCTCGACGCTGATCGACTTGCGCTCTCGCGTCACGTTGACCGGCCGCTCGTCGATACCGTGCGCCAGTTCGTGGAGGCGCCGGCCAAACTTGCCGAACTGGTCGAAGAGCTTATCCAACGGCTGCTGGCGCAGGTCGGCACAGGTCTCGATGCCAAGAGCGCTGAGCTTGGTCGCCGTCGCGGGGCCGACGCCGTGGAGTTTGGCGACTGGCAGATCGGTGATGAACGACTCGGTTTCCGCCGGCGCAATGACGTAGAGCCCATCCGGCTTGTCCCAGTCGCTGGCGATCTTGGCCAGAAACTTGTTGGGCGCGACGCCCACCGAGACGACGATGCCGGTGTGGGCGGCTATTTCCTGCTTGAGCCACTGCGCCATCCAAGTGGCGCTGCCCTGGAATCGCGAGACCTCGCTAACATCGAGATAGGCCTCGTCGAGCGACAGCGGCTCGACCAGCGGGGTCAGTTGGTGAAAGATCGCCTGGATCTGCTGGGAGACCTGGCGGTACTTGGGGAAATCGGGCGACAGAACCTTGAGATGCGGGCAGAGTCGAAGGGCACGAGCCATGGGCATGGCGGAATGGATGCCGAATTGCCGGGCGGGGTAGTTGCAGGTGGCGACCACGCCCCGCCGCTCGGGGCGGCCGCCGATCGCCAGCGGTACGTCCTTGAGCGACGGGTCGTCACGCATTTCGACCGCCGCATAGAAGCAGTCGCAATCGGCGTGGAGAATCTTGCGCACGGCGTGCCGATCAGCCCAGCCCGGAACCATTGTCGCCGCGGATGACACCGACGCCCAGCCCCTCGATCTCCAGATGCTGATGCGCCAGGTCGATCTCGATCGGGGCGAAGTCGGGGTTCTCGGCCAGCAGCGTGACGTGGTTGCCGTCGCGCTGGAAGCGTTTCACCGTGACGTCGTCCTCAAGCCGCGCGACCACGATCTGTCCGTCGCGGACCTGCTGGGTACGGTGGACCGCGAGCAGGTCGCCGTCGAGTATCCCGACGTCCTTCATCGATAGACCGCGCACGCGCAGCAGGTAGTCCGCCCGAGGCGAGAAATAGTCCGCCGGCAGCGGGCAGTAGCGGTCGATATGTTCAGCAGCGAGTATCGGGCTGCCGGCAGCGACGCTGCCGACGATGGGCAGACCGGAGTCCACCGCGGCCGGTTCTCCCTCCGGGCTGCCACCAGGCAGGCGGATCCCACGCGACGTCCCGGGAATCATGCGTATCACGCCTTTACGATCCAGCGCGCGAAGATGTTCCTCCGCCGCGTTGGGAGAGCGGAAGCCCAGCGCACGGGCGATCTCGGCGCGTGTCGGCGGGTAGCCAAGTTCGGTCATCGTCTTGACGATGAAGTCGTAGACGGTCTGTTGCCGAGCGGTCAGCGGTCGCGCCATCGGTCTCTCCGAGCCTGATAATAGGCGTGTTCATGTATACAGCCTGGGATTGTATCCAGTCATTGTCTCCGGGGAAAGTGTCGATTCACGCCGGGGTGTGGCGGGTTGTCGTCTTCTCTCGACCGCCCGGACTCTGGTTTGGCACGGGCGCCCAGTCAATTCGTCTAGATTGTGTCATCTTCCCGCTGCCGCTTAGAATTGGCTGGCGTTTTAAACAGCCGTTTTCCATTCGAGGTCTTTCATGGCGCAATCCGATACCGTCAAGCGCATACTCGACACGGCAGAGGTGCTGTTTGCCGAGAAAGGGTTCGCCGAGACATCGCTGCGTAACATCACGACGCGAGCCAAGGTCAATCTCGCGGCGGTCAACTATCATTTCGGTTCGAAAAAGGCGTTGATTCAGGCCGTTTTTGCGCGCTATCTCGATCCGTTTTCCGAGCGGCTCAATCGAGCGCTGGATGAACTGGAGTCACGCTACAGCCCGACGCCCATTCCACTCGAGGTGTTGCTCGAGCAGCTCGCCAGCAGCGTGCTGGAGGTACCGGCGGAGCGTAACAGTCTCAAAGTTTTCATGAAGCTGTTGGGGCTGGCCTACACTCAGGCGCAGGGCCATATGCGTCGCTATATTCAAGTGCACTACGGTGAGACCTTTCAGCGTTTTGTCGACTGTGTGCGCCTGGCAACACCCGATCTGCCGGATGTCGAGCGCTTCTGGCGGTTGCACTTCATGCTCGGGACGGTCGTCTTCACACTATCCGGGCTCGACGCGCTGCGTGATATCGCCGATAACGAGTATCACGAGCACACATCGGTGCGTGACCTGATCCGCCGCCTACGCCCTGTAGTCGCCGCCGGGATGCAGGCTCCACTGCCTGAATTGCCTACGGAGGCAGCGCGACCGGCGGTCTGAGCGGGCACGGTTGCCGGCACTGTCATGACGCGGGCGTGTCGTCTAGAATCGAGCGCTTCACGGTTTCAGGTACAGGTTATGACTCAACCTCTCGGTCCGGTAATGCTGGATGTCGAAGGCACTCAGCTGCGAGACGAGGAGCGGCGGCTGATCGCCCGACCGGAAGTCGGTGGCGTGATCCTGTTTGCCCGCAACACACCCGACGCGGCCACGACACAGGCGCTGACGCGCCAGATTCGCGAGAGCCGCCCTGATGTGCTGATTGCCATCGACCAGGAAGGTGGTCGTGTGCAGCGGCTCTGTGAAGGGGTGACGCGAATCCCCCCGATGGCGATGCTGGGTCGGCAGTTCGCCGAGTCGCCGGAAGCGGCGCTCGGCCTGGCTCAGGATACGGGTTGGCTGCTCGGCATGGAGATGGCCGCCTGCGGGTTCGATCTTAGCTTCGCCCCGGTACTGGATCTCGACGATGACCGCTCGCCGGCCATCGGGTCGCGAAGCTTCTCTCCCGATCCCGAGGTGGTCTCCGCGCTGGCTGGGGCATTCATTGATGGTCTGCACGACGCCGGGATGGTAGCGGTTGGCAAGCATTTCCCCGGTCATGGGGGGGCGCGTCAGGATTCGCACTTTCAGGTCGCCGAGGACCCGCGATCGCTGGCCGAGCTGAGGGAGCGCGACCTGGTGCCGTTCTCGCGTCTCGCTGGCAAGCTGGATGGGATCATGCCGGCCCACGTCGTCTATCCGGCTTTCGACGAGCGCCCCGCGGGTTTCTCGCCGAGCTGGCTTGGCATGCTGCGCGAAACGCTCGGCTTTCGTGGCACGATTTTTTCCGACGATCTGACCATGGCCGCGGCGCATGCGGCGGGTACGCCGTCGGCACGCGCCGAAGCAGCCTGGAACGCCGGCTGCGATGTCGCGGTCATCTGCAACGCGCCGGCCGATGCCCGCGAGGTGGTGGCAGCTAGTGAAGGGCGCCAGTCCACGCGAGCCGGAAAACTGCGCTATGCCCGCGCGCGGCCGACGCTCGAGGCGTTGGCGGCGATCTCCCGCTGGCGGCGTACCCACGTGAAACTCGAGGCGCTCAACGACGAGGTTTGAGCGTCACGAGATCCCTGGTTCGATGGCATGGCGGCGCTCGCCATGCTTTCTCCGTTCTTATTTTCGAAGACGATACAAAAGCCGATGACTCAAGATTCACCGATCGAGGCGCTGCGCTCGATGCAAGAGGTCATGGATACCGCCGACTGCCTGATCGACCAATCGTCGGTCGAGCACGCGCTGGACCGCATGGCCGAAGAGATCACCCGGGATCTGGGCGACAAGCTGCCGGTCTTCTACTGCGTCATGAATGGCGGCTTGATCACCACCGGGCACCTATTGACGCGTCTGGGCTTTCCGCTGGAGGTCGATTATCTCCACGCCACGCGCTATCGCGGTGGGCTGCGCGGCGGCGAGCTGTTCTGGCGAGTCTCGCCGGAGATCCCGATGGCCGGACGTCATGTGGTCATCGTCGACGATATCCTCGACGAGGGGGCCACGCTGGCGGCAATCCTGGAGCACTGCCGGCAGGCCGGCGCCGCCAGCCTGTCGACCGCCGTCCTGGTCGACAAGCAGCACGAGCGCAAGGCCTCTCCCGATTTGAAGGCGACCTACTGTGGGCTGGAAGTCGTCGACCGCTACGTCTTTGGCTTCGGCATGGACTACAAGGGCTACTGGCGTAACGCGCCGGGGATCTTCGCGCCGAAGGGGCTGTGAGCGGTAGTGCGCGGGTGTCGCTTGTGCCGTCCCTGGTACCGCGGGCTAGCGCCGCCTGTCCAAGTATCCGACGCTCCGCCCTTTGATCCTCTTTTCAGCCCGCTTAACGCGGGCTGAAACGTCTCTGCAAGCCGGTTTCGTTCATCATCCGTGTCGAGATCTCCTCGATCGAGAAGCGCGTGGTATCGATGTAGGAGATGTTGTGGCGGCGGTAGAGCGCTTCCGCCTGCTCGATCTCCTGCATGCACTGATCCAGCGAGCAGTAGCGACTGTTGGGACGGCGCTCGGTACGAATCGCCGAGAGCCGGCGAGCATCGATGGTCAGCCCGAAAAGCTTGTGGCGGTGGCGCGAAAGCGCCGCTGGCAGCGTCAGCGTGCCATTCTCGTCGAGATCGTCTTCCGTCAGCGGATAGTTGGCCGCACGAATGCCGAACTGCAGGGCCAGATAGAGCGACGTCGGCGTCTTGCCGCAGCGCGACACCCCGATCAGGATGATATCCGCCTCTTCATACTGATGGATGCGCGCGCCGTCGTCGTTATCGAGTGCAAAATTGACCGCCTCGATACGATGCATGTAGACGTCGTCGCGCCCAATGGCATGGGTGCGGCCGACGGTGTAGGTCGAATGCGTCTCGAGCTCCTCCTCGAGCGGCGCCAGAAAGGTCGAGAAGATATCGACCTTGAAGGCCGGTGCCTCCGCCACGATGGCGCGGATCGTCTGATCGACGATGGTATCGATGACGATGGGGCGAATGCCGTCCCTTTCCGCCGTCGACTCGATGATGGAAACCAGAGACCGTGCCTTGTCGAGCGTGTCGATATAAGGCTTGGTGATCAGCGTGAGCTCGGTATTCTCGAACTGCGAGAGCAGGCTTCTGCCAAGGGTCTCGGCGGTGATTCCGGTTCCATCGGAAATGAAGAAGGCGGTGCGGGTCATGGCATTCATTCCTCGGTGAAGGCGCCTCATTGTCGACTGAAAAATCCAGTGCTAGCAACTCGTTGGTAATTTTTTCCATGAACTACAAGATCGTGTGAAATCCACGATTTCTTGTAGAAATACTCCACGATATACGCCCTTAAACTTCTGGCTAACCCTGAGGGTGCCTGATAGCTTCTGGCTCCATTGACGTGCCTTGAACGCGCCTCATGTTCCGCCGACACGATCAGGAGATGGCCTTGGAACCGTTCATCATCAGCTTCGAGCAATTGGGAATGGCCGACGTCGAGCGCGTCGGGGGCAAGAACGCCTCGCTGGGAGAGATGATCTCCAGTCTGGCCGATGCGGGAGTGACCGTGCCCGGGGGATTTGCCACGACGGCCCACGCATATCGCGAGTTTCTGACGCACGAGGGGCTCAACGATCGCATCAATGTGGCCTTGGCCGAACTCGACGTCGACGATACCGAGATGCTGGCTCGGGTCGGAGAGAAAATCCGCGGCTGGATCATCGCCACGCCGCTGCCGCCGGCCTTCGAAGCGGCGCTGGCAGACGCCTACAAGACACTGCAGAGCCAGCATCCGGCGCTCAAGGTCGCGGTGCGTTCCTCGGCGACCGCCGAGGACCTGCCGGATGCCTCCTTCGCCGGCCAGCAGGAGACGTTCCTCAATATTGACGGCTTCGACAACGTGAAGCGCGCGGTTCACGAAGTCTTCGCGTCACTGTTCAATGACCGAGCCATCTCCTATCGCGTGCATCGGGGGTACCCGCACGAACACGTGGCGCTGTCCGCCGGCGTGCAAAAGATGGTGCGCTCGGAGACCGCCGCCAGCGGGGTGATGTTCACGCTGGACACGGAGTCGGGTTATCGCGATGCCGTCTTTGTCACCGGTGCCTGGGGGCTGGGGGAGACGGTCGTGCAAGGCGCGGTCAATCCAGACGAATTCTACGTCCACAAGCCGACGTTGGCCGCCGGTCGCCCGGCGGTACTGCGTCGCACGCTGGGCTCCAAGCGCATCAAGATGGTATATACCGACGATGCCGCCGCCGGGCGTTCCGTGGCCACGGTAGACGTGCCGCTCGCCGACCGCCAGCGTTTCTGCGTCAGCGATGAAGACGTCATGGAGCTGGCTCGACAGGCTGTCACGATCGAGAACCACTATGGTCGGCCGATGGATATCGAGTGGGCTCGCGATGGCGACGACGGCAAGCTGTATATCGTCCAGGCGCGCCCGGAAACCGTGGTATCGAACCAGGACGGCGGCACGCTGGAGCGCTTCACCCTCAAGGAGAAGAGCCGCGTGCTGGTCAGCGGTCGCGCCATTGGTCAGCGTATCGGTCAGGGCAAAGTCAAGTTGGTCGACTCGCCGGACGAGATGCACAAGGTACAGTCCGGCGACGTGCTGGTGACCGACATGACCGATCCTGACTGGGAGCCGATCATGAAGCGTGCTTCGGCCATTGTCACCAACCGCGGTGGCCGCACCTGCCACGCGGCGATCATTGCCCGTGAGCTGGGGATTCCAGCGGTCGTCGGCTGCGGCGACGCGACCGAACTGCTCGAGGATGATCTGGAGGTCACTGTCTCCTGCGCCGAGGGCGATGCCGGGCATGTCTACAAGGGGCGGCTTGAGTTCGACTGCAAGGCGACCAGCGTCGACAGCATGCCGGAGCTTCCGTTCAAGATCATGATGAATGTCGGCAATCCGGATCGCGCCTTCGCCTTTTCCGGCTTGCCCAATGCCGGGGTGGGTCTGGCCCGACTCGAGTTCATCATCAATCGCATGATCGGCGTGCATCCGCGGGCGCTGATGGATTACGACAAGCTGTCGCCGGATCTCAAGCAGACCATCGACTTGCGGACGGCCGGCTATGACGATCCGGTCAGCTTCTATGTCGATCGACTGGTCGAGGGCATCTCCACGCTCGCAGCGGCGTTCTATCCCAAGCGGGTCATCGTTCGGCTTTCCGACTTCAAGTCCAACGAGTACGAGAACCTGATCGGCGGCAAGCTCTATGAGCCGGGCGAGGAGAATCCGATGCTCGGGTTCCGTGGCGCCTCGCGCTATATCTCCGATGATTTTCGCGCCTGTTTCGAACTCGAGTGCGATGCGCTCAAGCGCGTCCGTGACGAGATGGGCTTCGACAATGTCGAAATCATGGTGCCGTTCGTACGCACGCCGGCCGAGGGCAAGGCGGTCGTGGATCTGCTGGCTGCCAAGGGGCTGGAGCGGGGTGCCGCGTCTGCCGGTGGCCAGCCCTTGAAAATCATCATGATGTGCGAGCTGCCGGCCAATGCGCTGCTGGCGGACGAGTTCCTGGCGCATTTCGACGGCTTCTCGATCGGTTCCAACGACTTGACGCAGTTGACGCTGGGATTGGATCGCGACTCCGGGATCATTGCCCATCTCTTTGACGAGCGCGATCCCGCGGTCAAGAAGCTGCTGTCGATGGCTATCCAGGCCTGCAAGGCGCAGGGCAAGTATGTCGGTATCTGCGGACAGGGACCGTCGGATCATCCGGAACTGGCCAAGTGGTTGATGGATCAGGGCATCGATTCGGTGTCCTTGAACCCGGATGCGGTGATCGAGACCTGGCTGATGCTGGCGGGGGAAACGCTCGGCTGAACGGATTGTCGACGCGGTGCCATCCCGAGGCCGGCGCTTGTGCGCCGGCCTCGTCGTGTCGGCGTCATCATGCTGGCCGTACCCCCCAACGGTTTGCCTGCCCGCTGGTTTCCTGGCCGGCCCCTCCGGCGTCAGCGTGCGCTAGGTGCGCAGCCAATTGCGCAGTTTCACCAGTAGGAGTTCACCATCCGACATGGCACGGCGCTCCTCGAGCATCGCCGTGAGCGCGTCGGGGCGGTCGGTGATGATGTTGTCGACGCCCATGTCGATATAGCGCGACATGTCGCCGACTCGGTTGACCGTCCAGACCGCGACCTCCCGGCCGCTGTCGTGAATTCGCCGTAGCAGATCTGGTGTCGCTTGGGTGTGGCGCAGACCAATGATATCGGCATCGGTCCGATTCAAGGCGCCCGGCAGTACAAACTGCAGGAAGAGCGTCGTGCGCAACGATGGATCGAGCTTTCGGACGATGCCGATCACCTCCGGCGATAGCGAGGCGATCACGGCATGATCCATCATCGCGTTCTCCTGCAGGAGCGCCACGACCTTGCGTGCCAGGGGAGCGGCGTCGCCCGGTGCCGGCTTGAGTTCCACATACAGATCGATTCGCCCCTCGGCACGCTCGATGATCTGTCGCAGTGTTGGCATGCGTTCACCGATGAAGCGGTCGCCGAAGTAGGAGCCGACATCGACCTGCGCTATCTCCTCGAGCGTCATGTCGCTGACGTTGCGGTCGACACCGGTCAGGCGGCGCAGGTTGTTGTCATGGGAGACGATCACGTGGCCGTCGGCGTTCAGTCGGACGTCCAGCTCCATGTAATCCGCGCCATCCTCGATCGCCTGGTTCATGGCGGCCAGAGTGTTTTCGGGGGCTTTCTCGGAGCTGCCACGGTGCGCGGTGACGGTCACCTGATCGTTGATCTCGAAACCGTTGAGAATCCAGCCGGCCTGGCCGATGGCAAAGGCCAGCACGAGAATCTCCACGCCCCAGGCGATGACGCCCGAGCGTTGGGGTGCGGCTGCCGGACGGAAGACCGGCGCCCGGTCAGTGGCCCGGTGGTAGAGCGTGGTGACGAGCAGGCTGTTGGCGGAGATCCCCAGGAAGGTGAGCGCGATCGTCATCAGGATGTAGACCGCCAGATAGAGCAGCATGGCCGGTATCAGCACGGCATTGCGTTCCGGCAAATGCCAGAGAAGGGGCCCACCGAGGGTGCTGAAGAGCAGCGTGAAGACGATCGGAATGGCAGCGACCAGCACAGCGGTTCCCACGACCAGCGGTGCCATGCGAAAGCGCTGCCCCTGGGTCAACGCCCGGCTTTGCCGCAGAGCGCTGATCGGGCGCAGACCGTCCAGCATCATGGCGGGCAATGCCAGAAACCAGCGGAAGTAGAGCGCGGCGCTCAACCAGGCGAGCAGGGCTGTCAGCGGCAGCGCCATCGCCAGGAATTCCCATAGCTCGGGCGGCTTCAAGCGCAGCAGAATATACGGTTCGACGTCGCCGAGCATGAAGCTGTAGAGATGGGCGAGGCCGACGGCAAAGGGCGCCGCCAGCAGCAGATGGCTGCCGACCTGAAGAAACGTCAATGTTGCCAGTGCCGGGAAGCGTCGGATGACATGCCATAGTGCGCCCATGGCGACGCGGTAACGACTGCCTGCGCGGCTGGAAACGACCAGCATCATTCCAGCCTGCTGCAAAAAGATCACCAGAAAGCTCAAACCGATCGCCACCAGCAGCCAGAGCAGGCCCCAGGGCGACAGCGCAACATCGAGAATCTGTCCGTTGCTGAGAACGGGGCGCCCGATGCGTTGAAGCAGGCCGGATAGCGTACCCGCCGATAGCGGCACCCAGACGGCGGTGGCAAGCAGCGTGAAAAAAAGATGGAAGGCGATCAACGACCGTAGATGGGCGCGAATCTGGCGACTGATGTCGTGAAGCAGAGATCTCGGGGTGAGCATGGAGCGGGGCGACTCGTTCCTTCCTGGATCGGATGGGGCGGCGACGACCTTCCCGGTCGCCGATAACGTCTTGAGTCTCCAGTGTTGTCGCTGTCAGGTCGGTTGCGCAAGTCGAAATCAGCGCTTGTTGCCGAGACGGCGCGATGGGGGGGGCATGCCGATCCGAGGAAAGGCCGGTCAAGGCCTTCCCCCGGGGAGTCGCAGAGGCGATCAGAACTGCCAGCCGACCGAGGCGGTGACGGTATCCATCTGGTAGTCGCTGTCGAAGTCATAGCGTTCGTATTCGGTGCGCACCAGGAGGTGGTCATAACCGAACTGGACGCCGGCGCCATAGACCGGATCGATGCCATCGTTGTCGTCGAGATCGGTGCCCTGACCCAGATTGCCCTTGGCGTCGACGTCCCACTTTGCGAGCCCGGCCTTGGCAAACAGCTCGAAGCCGGCGGCAAGCGGCAGCTTGCCCACCAGGCTCAAGCCGTAGGCTCGGCTCTCCAGATCCACGACATTGCCGCCCTGGATCAGGTTGGGCTCGCCCAGGTCGGCATAGAAGGCTTCGGTGGCGAAGTAAGGGTTGTACTCATAGCCGACGAATGCCTTGATGACGCTATCGTCATCGTCGACGTGGTAGTTGGCGTTACCGGCGCCGGCGAAGTCGCCGACGTCGCTATCGCTGTTCTGGACCTTAGCGTAGCCGCCACCGATGCCCAGATAGAGCCCCTCGGGATCGAAAGCCTGGGCGGCGGGTGCTGCGAACAGTAGCGGGGTCAGGGTGGCGGGCAGGGCCAGCCAGGGGGCAAGTTTCATGACATCTCCTTGAAGGGGCCAGCAGGCAGTGCGCCGGCGGGCAAGGCGCGCGCCCGGCAGTGTTGTTAGCGGCGGTTGATGGCAAGCCAAGAACGCGAACAGCGTTCGAGCGCTTGCAGAGACTCTAAATTTCGTTCGCGATGGCCGCAAGTCCGCGTCTACCGAGCGGCGCGCTTCGATGTCCGGCTTTTACGACGGACCGCGACCGACGGCGGCGTCGTGACTCGCCGCTGCTCGCCCGTCACGTCGACGATCAAGGCCTCTCATGGGGCAAAAAAACGCCCCGCGATGGCGGGGCGTTTCGGTGACCTCTTCTTAACGCGCGAGCATCGGAAGAGTCGTGTCAGGCTTCCTGTGCGACCGGGATGACCGTCGCCGCGGCTTTCTGGAAGTCCTCGATCTCATGGAAGTTCATGTAGCGGTAGATCTCGCCCGCCATCGCATTGAACTCGCCCATGGTCGCTTTGTATTCCTCGACGGTCGGTAGACGGCCCTCGACGGCGGCGATCGCCGCGAGCTCTGCCGATGCCAGGTAGACATCGGCGCCGTCACCCAACCGGTTGGGGAAGTTACGAGTCGACGTGGAAACGACCGTCGATTTCGGCGCCACACGCGCCTGGTTACCCATGCACAGCGAGCAGCCCGGCATCTCCATGCGTGCACCCGCCTTGCCGTAGATACCGTAGTAGCCTTCCTCGGTCAGCTGATGTTGATCCATCTTGGTCGGCGGCGCAAGCCACAAGCGGGTCTTCAGGCTGCCCGGCGGTTGTTTCTCGAGCAGCTTGCCGGCGGCGCGGAAGTGGCCGATGTTGGTCATGCAAGAGCCGATGAAGACTTCGTCGATCTTCTCGCCAGCGACTTCCGACAGCAGGCGGGCGTCGTCGGGGTCGTTCGGGGCGCAGAGTACCGGCTGATCGACTTCCGCGAGGTCGATTTCGATCACCGCGGCATACTCGGCATCGGCATCGGCCCGCATCAGGCTCGGATCGGCAAGCCAGGCTTCCATGGCTTCGATGCGACGCTCCAGCGTGCGGCGATCTCCATAGCCGTTGCTGATCATCCACTTGAGCAGGGTGACGTTCGAGTTCAGGTACTCGGTGACACGGTCCTCACCCAGAGTGATGGTACAGCCTGCGGCGCTTCGCTCGGCGGACGCGTCCGAGAGCTCGAACGCCTGCTCGGCCGTCAGGTCTTCAAGCCCCTCGATCTCGAGAATGCGGCCGGAGAAGAGGTTTTTCTTGCCGGACTTGGCGACGGTCAGGTGGCCCTGCTGGATGGCGTAGTAGGGGATCGCGTGGACCAGGTCGCGCAGCGTGATGCCCGGCTGGCGTTCGCCCTTGAAGCGCACCAGTACCGACTCCGGCATGTCCAGCGGCATGACGCCGGTGGCGGCGGCGAAGGCGACGAGCCCCGAGCCTGCGGGGAACGAAATGCCCATCGGGAAGCGCGTGTGCGAGTCACCGCCGGTGCCCACGGTATCCGGGAGCAGCATGCGGTTGAGCCAGGAGTGGATGATGCCGTCGCCCGGGCGCAGCGAGACACCGCCGCGGTTCATGATGAAATCCGGCAGCGTATGGTGAGTCTCGACGTCGACCGGCTTCGGGTAGGCAGCGGTATGGCAGAAGGACTGCATCACCAGGTCGGCCTGGAAGCCGAGGCAGGCGAGATCCTTCAGTTCATCGCGCGTCATCGGGCCGGTGGTGTCCTGGGACCCCACGGTGGTCATCTTCGGCTCGCAGTACATGCCGGGACGGACCCCGTCCATGCCGCAGGCCTTACCCACCATCTTCTGCGCCAGCGTGAAGCCCTTGCCGGTGTCGACGGGCTGCTCCGGCTTGCGGAAGATATCGGATGCCGGGAGGCCGAGCTCGTTGCGCGCCTTTTCGGTCAGGCCGCGGCCAATGATCAGCGGAATACGGCCACCGGCGCGCACTTCGTCGAGGACGACCTGGGTCTTCAGTTCGAAGGTCGAGATGACTTCGTCGCTATCGTGGCGCGTCACCTTGCCTTCATAGGGATAGACGTCGATCACGTCGCCCATGTCGAGTTTTTCGACATCCATCTCGATCGGCAGGGCGCCGGCGTCTTCCATGGTATTGAAGAAGATTGGCGCGATCTTTCCGCCGAAAACGAAACCGCCGGCGCGCTTGTTCGGCACGTGGGGAATGTCGTCGCCGAAGAACCAGAGGACCGAGTTGGTCGCTGATTTGCGCGATGACCCCGTGCCGACCACGTCACCGACATAAGCGACCGGAAAGCCCTTGGCCTTGACTGCGTCGATCTGGGCGAGCGGCCCTTTGCTGCCCGGGGCTTCCGGTTCGATGCCGTCGCGCGGGTTCTTGAGCATGGCGTTGGCATGCAGCGGAATGTCGGGCCGTGACCAGGCATCGGGTGCCGGGGAGAGGTCATCGGTATTGGTCTCGCCCGGGACCTTGAAGACCGCGATGCTGATCTTCTCGGCCAGCGCGGGCTTGGCCAGGAACCATTCGGCCTCTGCCCAGGACTCGAGCACGCTTTGGGCGACGCTATTGCCTGCCTTGGCGCGTTCGGCGACGTCATGGAAAGCGTCGAACATCAGCAGGGTATGCTTGAGCTGTTCGCCGGCTTCCTCGGCGAGGTCGCTGTCATCGAGCAGCTCGACCAGCGTGGCGATGTTGTAGCCGCCCTGCATCGTGCCCAGAAGCTTGACCGCGTGAATTCGGTCGATCAGCGGCGAGCTGGCGTCGCCCTTGGCGATAGCGGTCAGGAAGCCGGCCTTGACGTAGGCGGCTTCGTCGACACCCGGCGGCACGCGATCGGTGATCAGTTCGAGGAGAAACGCTTCCTCGCCGACCGGAGGCTGCTTCAGCAGCTCGACCAGCTGGGCGGTCATTTCGGCGTTCAGCGGTTTCGGTGGCACGCCTTCGGCGGCGCGCTCCTCGACATGTTGACGGTAAGCTTCAAGCACGGTGGAGACCCTCATCTAGTGTCAGAGCCCGCGATTGGCGACACGCGCCCGAGAAGACTTTCGGGCGGGACCGGTCGGCAGCGGTGGGCGCAGCGAAGTCTACGTGAAACTGTCGACAATGTTAAGAAGCCGCCCGCGGCGCCACTTCCGGGGCCGGGGCGGTGTTCACGTTCGGTCGCGGACGGGGGCTGAAGAGGTTTGTCGCGCGGGCGTGGCTGAAGCGAATCGCGCGTTGTGGCTGCGCCAAATGCGGTGCTGGCTAGCAGTGAAGCCAGGCTGAAAAGAGTGTCGAAGTCTGTCGAGGCAGGCGCTACCATGGAGCCTCGCTCGACGACGTCCACTCTGATTCAACGAAGGTGGCGTCACTCACGCTGCCGCCAGCTTACGGCGGCCCGATGTCTCGCCAACGACTGCCGATCGCATGCCCGCTCACAACGATACCGCTACCGATACGCTACTTCCCCAGCCGCTTCTCGATTTCTTGCCTTGTGCGACGCCGGACCGCTGGGTCGAGGCGGCACTGGCCAATCCGGCGCTGCTGCTGATCGATCATGCACAGTGTGAAAAGAAGGCCGCCTCCACGGCGATGAGTCTGATGTTCCGCTATGTCGATCGCCCGGAGCTGCTGAGCAAGATGTCGCAGCTGGCGCGAGAAGAGCTGCTGCATTTTGAGCAGGTGGTCGGACTGATGCAGGAGCGCGGTATCGACTACTCCCACCTGCAGGCCTCGCGCTACGCCGAGGGACTGCGGGAACACGTAGCGCGGGAAGAGCCGCAGCGGCTGATCGATATTCTTATTGTGGGCGCGTTCATCGAGGCGCGTTCCTGCGAGCGTTTTGCCCGCCTGATCCCGCATCTCGACGAGTCGTTGGCGCGCTTCTACCGAGGCCTGGTGCGCTCGGAAGGTCGCCATTTCGAGGACTATCTGACGCTGGCGGAAACCTACGCGGGCCGCGAGGCGGTTGCGGCACGAGTGGCGCGCTTTGCCGAGCGGGAGCGCCAGCTGATCGAAAGCGATGATGCAGTGTTCCGTTTTCACAGCGGCGTGCCGGCGGCGGATGTCATGAACTGACGGCGTGAAGCGGAAGCCCGGCGAGGGGCTTCCCGCGGTCGAGCGAATCCGTTATCGATCGACATAGTGAAACAACATGACTCAGGACAGAGCTACAACAACAATCTCGCTCTTTGGCCATTTTGCCTGTCGGCGCGATGGCCAGGTGCTTACCCAGTTCAGCTACGACAAGGTCAAGGCGCTACTGGTTTATCTGATGCTCCAGGACGTGCCCGCCAATCGTGCGGTGCTGGCGGAAATGCTGTGGCCGGATCAGGGCGTCAAGTCGGGGCGCACCAACCTCCGTCACGCGCTGCATTGCCTGCGCCAGGGGCTCGGCGAGATCGCTGATATGTCGCTGACGGTAACGCGGCAGACGATCGCCTTCTCCCTGCCGGCCGACGTTTCATGGGATCTGCGGGAGGTAGAGTCGCTGCTCGAGCGCCCCGCCGACAGGGAGACGCTCGACTGTCTGCTCGGCTACTATGCCGGGGATCTGGTGGCCGAGTTGCATCTCGGTCAGTGCGTCGGCTTCCAGCAGTGGCTGGTCCGCACGCGTGGCGAATGGCGTCAGGCGCTCATTGACTACGCCGAGCGCGTGCTGGCGGCAACCCCGGTGTTGCCGGAGTCATTGTTGCGCCAGTTGATCCATCGCTTCGCAGGCTATGGGCCGTTTCACGAACGCTTGGTGCGCCAGCTGGCGGAGCAGGGCCAGATCGCCGCGGCACGCGAGCAGTTCAATGCCTTTCTACAGCAACTGGCGCTGGCCGGGCAGCAGCCGGACCCTGGCTTTCTGCAGCTGGCGGGGTTCTGGTCCGACGCGCCATCGGCTGCCGACGAGGTCGCCTGGCGGGCCAGCATTGGTCTGGATGGTCCGCGACGCGGCGATCTCAGCACCGATGATTACCATGTCGACGACATCGACTACCGCCAGGTCGCGGTCATGGCGATCGCGCTCGTACCGTCGAAGACGGGCAATGATCTGGGACAGGCGCTGGCCTGTCTCAAGGCGCAGGACCGCCTTTTCCAGTGGCTGGAGACCCAGTGTCGACATCTGGGCGGATTTTGGCAGGCGTCGGTTGGCAGCGGTGTCGGCCTGGCCTGTTTCGGCACCCATGGGCCCACTCATCAGTTGGCGGAACTGGTCGCGCTGTTCGAACACTGTCGTCAGGGCTTGCCGCGCGAACTGGCCCGGGTCTGGGAGGGAGACGGGGCCGCGCCGCGTTTCTCGCTCTCCGCCGGTCTCGATAGCGGCCGGGTCATCTGGCTACCCGAGCGGCAGTCGATCGACCCGTTCGGCGACGTGACGCAAGTCGCATTAGCCATGATGGCGTCGGCGCAGGCCGGCGAGCTGGTGATTTCGCTGAACGCCAGCCAGCATCTGCCGCCGACGTTCGACCTGCAGTCTCGTCTTGCCGCCAGGTTGATCAGCAGCGATGGGCGTGTCCGGCAACGGGCGCTGGTGCTGGGCGGCGACGGGGGAGGTCGGACGACGCTTCCGCCGAGCCTGACCGGGCGGGAAGGCGAGCTGCGCCGCTTGCGTGACGCCTTGGCCCGCGTGTCGCTGGGGCTGCGGCAGAGTCTTCTCGTGCTGGGCGATACGGGCATCGGCAAGTCGGCGCTGCTGGTCCACTTTCGCGAGCAGCTGCTGCAAGGCGAAGAGGTGGCGATCTTCTGGCGGCCGACCACGCGCCTTTCCAGCCAGACTTCCTATGGCCTGATTCAGGCGCTGCTGCGCTGGAGTCTTCGCGCCGCGCTGGATGAGGCATCGCTGGGAGCGCTGATCGCGCGTACGCCGTCGCTGGCCGGCATCGATCCCGAGCGGCGACGTCTGCTGATCGATGTCTTCGGCCCCGAGTCGCTGGCGCGCGAGGATGCGGACGAGGCCGTCGAGCTGGTGACTCGACTCGTGCAGGCGCTGATTCTGGAGCTGACGGCGTCGAACCGGCCGCTCGTCATGATTGTCGACGATCTGCAGTGGCTCGATGAACCCTCGCTCAAGGTTCTGCACAACCTGCAGGCCCGACTCCCGATCCATACCGCCTTTTTGCTCCTGGCATCGCACCAGAATCTCCAATGGCCTCCGGTGCGTCTCGCCTGGGACCAGCAAGTCGTGCTCGGACGATTGGCGCCGTCGCAGTCTTCGGAGATGCTCGACTATTTGGCACGTCGTCACCGGTTGGTGCTACGACCGCGGCTGCGTGAACAGTTGATCGAGCGCTGTGAGGGCGTACCGCTCTATCTGCAGGAGATCTGTCGACGACTCGAGATCGATCGGCGCGAGGGGCGTCGTCTGGATGTCGACAGCTTGCCGAGCGGACTGCTTGGACTCCTTGCCAGCCGCATCGATCAGCTCCAGGGGGATCGCCGAGTCGCTCATATGGCGGCCGTGTTGGGTCGACAGTTCGAGACCTCGATGCTGGCCGACTGCCTGGACGGTGATGAGTCGACACTCAAAGCTGCGCTGTCACAAATGCGACGCCTGGAGATCATCGAGCCCTGCGAAGCCCCTCCTCATGATCTGCAGTTTACCCATCCCCTGTTGCAGGAAGCGGCCTACCTGTCGTGTCCGATCGATGTGCGCACGCTGCTTCACCGGCGTGTCATCGCGTTGATCGAACACCGCCATCCGGCGTGGATCAGTCGTCACCCAGGCGAATTTGCCGAACACCTGCAGCGTAGCGGCGATGCCGCGCGCGCCGCGCGCTATTTCGAGATGGCAGCCCGCAATGCCTTGAAGGTCAGTGCCAACCTGACGGCACGGCGGATGGCGGAATCGGGGCTCGCCTGCCTTGGCTCGGGCTCGGCGGCGGCCGAGCGCCGGATCAGTCTGCTGACGGTCAAGGGGCAGGCCTGCTATGCGCTGGAGGGTCATGGCTCGCCGATGGCCCACGAGAGTTTTCTCGAGGCGCAGTCGTTGTGGCAGTCGAGTCACCTCGAGGAAGATGCCGACGATCAGGCTTTTCTGGTGACGTGGGGGTTGTGGGTAGGGGCTAGCCAGCGCCATGCCAATCAGGTGGCGGAGGGGCTCGTCGGGCAGTTACGCGAACTCGCCGAGCGTATCGGCGATCCGCGCTATCAGCGACTGGCGCTCTATGCTCGCGCGAAGGGCGAGTATTGGAGCGGGAAGGTCGTTCGGGCCTATGAGCATCTCGAGCAGATCGACCCGCTGAACTTACCGATGGCGTTGGAGTGGTTGCCGTATTCGGAGCATCCGCAGGTGGCTGCCGCCTGTTATCAGGCCTGGGTGCTCTGCTTGCGCGGCAACTATCACCCCGCCGAGCAGCAGATGGAGGCGGTCATTCGGTTGGCCGAGCGCACGCGGCATCCAGGCTCGCTGGCGATGGCTCTGGTCTTTGCTGCGTCGCTTTATCGCCAGCTCGGCCATGTGCATCTGGCCGTCGAGCACGGGCGGCGAGCTCATGAGCTGACGCGCACGCCCGATCTTCGGCGCTGGCACCTCGAAGCCAGCTGCGTACTGGGATGGGGGCAGGCGCTGGCGGGGGAGCGTGAAGGCATGAGATGCCTGGACGCCAGCGTGGCGCAGCTGAGTGAATTGACCGGCAAGCATGCCGTGCAGCGACCTTTCCTCTGGTACGGCGATGCCTGCCTGGCGCTCAACGATGCCGAGCGGGCGGTGGCTTACCTGGAACCGTGCCTGACAGAAGCGCGTCAGCATCGTTCGCTGATGATGCCGCAGCTATGCCTACAGTTGGCGCGGGCCCGCCACCGACTGGGAGAGGCGTTGCACGAGGTGGCCGGATTGATCGAAGAGGCTATCGTCTGGTCACGGGACATGGGCAGTCCGCATGTCGAACTGAAGGGGCTCGAGGCCTGGCTCCAGCTCGTGGCATCGGACAGTGTCGAGAAGCAGCACGCGCTGCGTTACCGACTGGGCGAGGTGGCGCTCTCTGACGCGCCGATTCTGACGCGCTGGCGCACGCTGCTGGATAACGTCTCGACCCGATCATCCGCGCTGGATTTTCAGGTCTGACCGAGGCGTCGCCATTCGCCAGGCGAGTCGACGGCGCAGTCGGGCAAGCCGCTCGAGAGTGCCCGCCGCCGTCCAACGGACGATGACGGGCGGGTTGCTCAGGGGGACAGGGGAAACGACTCCAGCGTCAGTGACGACGCCTCGGCGCGCAGCTGCCAGCCCTGGTCCGGGCGCCAGTCCCCGAGCACATAGCGGGTGGCGGCCTGGCCGTCGATGTCGAGCTTGTGAACGGCGGGGCGGTGAGTGTGGCCGTGGATCATCACCGCGACCCCGTGCGTCCGCATCGCTTCGACAACCGCCGACGGCGTGACATCCATGATGTCCTCGGCCTTGTTGGAGTTGGCCTCGCCGGATTGCTGACGCAACTGCTTGGCCAGTGCAAGACGCTCCTCGACCGGCATGGCCAGGATCTGCGCCTGCCAGGCCGGGTTGCGCGACTGCTGGCGAAAGGCCATGTAGGCCTCGTCGCGGGTGCACAGGCTATCGCCGTGCATCAGCAGGACGCGCTGGCCCGCCAGCTCGACCACGGTCGGGTCATCGAGCAGCGCGCAGCCGCTATCGGCGGCGAAGGATTCGCCAATCAGGAAATCCCGATTGCCGTGCATGAAGGCCAGGCGGGTGCCCGCCTCATGGCAGGCCCGCAGTTCGGCGATGATCTTCTGTTCGAAATCCCCGCGATAGTCGTCACCGATCCAGGCCTCGAACAGATCGCCGAGGATGGTCAGTGACGACGCCTCGCGCGCCGGGCCTCGCAGATAGTCGATGAACCCTTTGGCGATCTCGGGCTGGTCGGGCTGCAGGTGCAGGTCGGCGATCAACAGTTGCATGCGATGAAATCTCCCGGGCGTTGGTGGTCGCGAGACACGATTACGACTGCACCTCGGCGCGCTCGAGAATCACGTCCTCGGTTGGCACGTCGCTGTGCATGCCGCGGCGGCCGGTGGCGACCTTGCGGATCTTGTCGACCACGTCCATACCTTCTGTGACTTCGCCGAAAACGCAGTAGCCCCAGCCTTGGACGCTCTTGTCGCGGTGGTTGAGGAAGTCGTTGTCGCCGACGTTGATGAAGAACTGGGCGCTGGCGGAGTGCGGGTCCTGGGTGCGCGCCATGGCGACCGCGCCCTTGTGGTTAGGGAGCCCGTTGTCGGCCTCGTTCTCGATCGGCGCGCGCGTGGCCTTCTGCTCGAAATCGGTGTCGAAGCCGCCACCCTGCACCATGAACCCGTCGATCACGCGATGGAACAGCGTGGCGTCATAGTGGCCGTCGCGAACATACTGTTCGAAGTTGGCGGCAGTCTTGGGGGCTTTGTCGTGATCGAGCTCGAGCTTGATGACGCCGTAATTGGTATGCAAAACGATCATGAGACTTCCTGAACGATAGGGCGGTACGGAATGTTCGCCGGCTTGGCGCCGGCGTCGCGCGTCGCGCTATAATAGCTGTTTTGCGCGAGCGGGAGAAACCGCTGAGCGCGCGTGTTAACCTGCCGCCATCCGGGCCGATACGTCGGCCGATCATTCGAATTACAGAGGTTGCCTGCATTCCATGAGCGTCGAAAGCCGCGTCGATAATGCCGAGACTCAAAACGGGGCCCCGAACTTCCTGCGCAACCAGATTCGCGACGAGATCGAATCGGGTCAGGCTGCCGACATCGTTACCCGTTTTCCGCCGGAGCCGAACGGCTTCCTGCATATCGGTCACGCGAAATCCATCTGGGTCAATTTCGGCCTGGCCGAACAGTTCGGCGGGCGTTGCAATCTGCGTTTCGATGACACCAATCCGGCCAAGGAAGAGCAGGCCTACATCGACGCGATCCAGGAAGATATTCGCTGGCTGGGGTACGAGTGGAGCGGCGAGGTCCACTACGCCTCCGATTATTTCGACCAGCTCTACGCCTGGGCACAGCATCTGATTCGCGAAGGCAATGCCTATGTCGACGATCTCTCGCCTGACGAGATTCGCGAGTACCGAGGGACCTTGACCGAGCCGGGTCGACCAAGCCCCTATCGCGAGCGCGGCGTCGACGAGAACCTCGACCTGCTCGATCGCATGCGGCGCGGTGAGTTCGCCGAGGGAAGCAAGGTGCTGCGCGCGAAAATCGACATGGCGGCACCGAACATCAATCTGCGCGATCCGATCCTCTATCGCATTCGCCATGCACACCATCATCAGACCGGCGACGCCTGGAAAATCTATCCGTCCTACGACTTCGCCCACGGGCAGTCAGACGCGATCGAGGGCATTACGCATTCTCTGTGCACGCTGGAATTCGAGGACCATCGTCCGCTTTACGAGTGGTTCCTCGATCATCTGCCGGTACCGAACCGTCCGCGGCAGACGGAGTTCGCGCGCATGAACGTCAATTACACGGTGACGTCGAAGCGCAAGCTGAAGCTATTGGTGGATCAAGGCGTTGTCGATGGCTGGGATGACCCGCGTATGCCGACGATCTCGGGGTTGCGCCGGCGAGGCTATACGCCGGCGTCGCTGCGCAAGTTCTGCGATATGACCGGCGTTAGCCGGGCGGCGAACGTGGTCGACATCGCCATGCTGCACTTCGCGATCCGGTCCGATCTCGAAGACAATGCGCCGCGTGCCATGTGCGTGCTCAAGCCGCTCAAGGTGGTGCTGACCAATGTTGCCGAAGATCACGACGAAGTGTTCGAGGTGCCAGGCCATCCCGCGCGCGATGACATGGGAACGCGGCGCCTACCGCTGACTCGAGAAATCTGGATCGATCGCGACGACTTCATGGAAGAGCCGCCGAAGAAGTTCTTCCGGCTGGCGCCGGGCAAGGAAGTGCGCCTGCGCAATGGCTACGTGATCCGCTGCGACGACGTGATCAAGGGTGCCGATGGCGAGGTTGAGGCGCTTCACTGCAGCGTCGACTTCGAGACGCTCGGCAAGAATCCCGAAGGACGCAAGGTGAAGGGCGTGATTCACTGGGTCAGCGCCGCCCACGGGGTACCCGTCGAAGTCCGCCTTTACGACAACCTGTTCCTGCACGAGGCGCCGGATCGTGACAAGGATGGCGACTTCCTCGAGAGTCTCAATCCTGAGTCGCTGGTGACTGTCGAGGGCATTGCCGAGCCGGCGCTGGCGAACGTCGAGGCCGAGTCGCGCTTTCAGTTCGAGCGGGTGGGCTACTTCTGTGCGGACCGCCACGCCTGTCGCGATGGCAAGCTGGTCTTCAATCGTACGGTGGGGCTCAAGGACTCCTGGGCCAAGATCCAGAAAAAGCAGGGCTGAGGGGCAAGGAAGAGCATGGCGCTGGAGATCTACAACACGCTGACGCGACAGAAGGAAACGCTGGTTCCTATCGAGCCGGGCAAGGTGCGCATGTATGTCTGCGGCATGACCGTCTACGACTACTGCCATCTGGGCCACGCTCGCGTCATGGTCGCGTTCGATGTGATCACCCGCTGGCTGCGGGAGACCGGTCTCGATGTCACCTACGTTCGCAATATCACGGACATCGACGACAAGATTCTCAAGCGAGCGGAAGAGAACGGAGAGAGCATTGCCGAGCTAACCGACCGCATGATCGCCGCAATGCATGAAGACGAGGGGCGTCTCGGCGTTCTGCGCCCGGATGCGGAGCCGCGGGCCACCGCTCATGTCGACGATATCCTGGCGATGATCGAGCGGCTGATCGCCAATGGCTATGCCTATGCGGCGGACAATGGCGATGTCTACTATCGCGTCAGGCGGTTCGCGGGCTACGGCAAGCTCAACAACCGCAACCTCGACGAGATGCGGGCCGGGGCGAGAGTGGATGTTGACTCCCATAAGGAGGATCCGCTCGATTTCGTCCTGTGGAAAGCCGCCAAGCCGGGCGAGGCCAGTTGGCCGTCTCCCTGGGGGGCGGGACGGCCGGGCTGGCACATCGAGTGCTCGGCGATGTCGACCTGCTGCCTGGGAGAGACATTCGATATTCATGGCGGCGGCCCCGACCTGACCTTTCCGCACCATGAAAACGAGATCGCCCAGAGCGAGGCGGCCACCGGCAAGCCCTACGTGAATGTCTGGATGCATGCCGGTGCGGTGCGGGTGAATCAGGAAAAGATGTCCAAGTCGCTGGGTAACTTTTTCACCATCCGCGACGTACTGGCCGTGCATGACCCCGAAGTCGTACGTTATCTGCTGGTGGCGAGTCACTACCGTAGCCCGATCAACTATGCGCCGGATTCGCTCGAGGAGGCGCGTCGTTCGCTCGAGCGTTTCTATCATGCGCTGGACGGTGTGGCGGTCGCTGACGGGAATGTCGATCTTCGGTATGCGCAGCGATTTACCGTGGCGATGAATGACGACTTCAATACGCCTGAAGCGCTGGCCGTGCTGTTCGATCTGGTACGTGAAGTCAATCGTCTGCGAGATAGTGACGTGAAGCAGGCGGGAGCGCTGGCCGGGGAACTGAAGCGCCTCGGGGGAATGCTGGGGCTGCTGACGCGAGAGCCCGCCGATTTTCTCAAGGCGGGTGCCGATGCCTTGCCGCTCGACGAGGCGGACATTGAGTTGCGCATCGAGGCGCGCGCGGAGGCCAAGCGACAGCGTGACTTTGCCGAGGCGGACCGGATTCGCGATGAGCTCGCGGCGCTGGGAATCGTGCTCAAGGATTCTCGCGAGGGCACGCGCTGGAGTTTCGAGGCGCCTGATCGTTGACGTGATCCAGTTGCGCTCGTCAGGGCGAGCTGTCAGGGCATGCTCTGTCAGGAAATGCTTCCCAGACAAGAAACCCCGCCGGATGGCGGGGTTTCTTGTTTTCGGAGCCGGGAGCGCAGATCGTGACGCCTACTCGTTGTCCGGTTTCGCCAATTTGGCCACGATGGCATCGACCATCTTGGCGGAGTGCGTGGCCGCCTGATCGAGAAAAGCGTCAAAGGAAAGGTTCGATTCCTTGCCGGCGATATCCGATAGCGCGCGGATGACCACGAAGGGGCAGTCGAACAGGTGGCAGGTCTGCGCGATGGCAGCCGCTTCCATTTCGACGGCCAGCATCTGCGGGAACTGGGTGCGGGTCGTATTCACGCGTTGCGGATCGGCCATGAAGCTGTCACCGGTGCAGATCAGCCCTTCGAAGACGCGCAGCTCGCCGAGTGACTCGATGCAGCTGCGAGCGGCGGCGACCAGCACGGGATCGGCCGCAAAGCCCGCGGGCAGGCCGGGTACTTGGCCCATCTCGTAACCGAAGGCCGTGACATCGACATCGTGATGGCGCACTTCACGCGAGATCACCACGTCACCAACCTCGAGCTCGCTGCCGAAGCCGCCGGCGGAGCCGGTATTGATGATGGCGTCTGGCCGATAGTGGGTCAGCAGCTGGGTGGTGCCCACGCTGGCGTTGACCTTGCCGATACCGGATTGCAGCAGCACGATCGACACACCATGGCGCTCACCGCAATGGAAGGTGCCACCAGGGTGATGTTCGACGCGCGCGTTGTCGAGCTGCGACGCGAGCAGGGCAACTTCCTGCTGCATGGCGCCAATGATTCCAATGGTCTGCATGCGGACTCCGTCATGGATAGAAGGCGTTCTAGGCTGCGTCATGCAGCTCGGCGGCCTGCAAAGTGTTCTGCAAGAGGGTGGCGACGGTCATCGGGCCGACGCCACCGGGGACCGGCGTGATCCAGCTGGCGCGCTCGGCGGCACTGTCGAAGTCGACGTCGCCGACCAGGCTCCCATCCTCACGGCGATTCATGCCCACGTCGATGACCACGGCGCCGGATTTGACCCAGCGACCATCGATCAATCCCGGCTTGCCTGCCGCCACGACCAGCAGGTCGGCCTGGCGAACCTTGGCTTCCAGATCCTGCGTAAAGCGATGGCAGACTGTCGTGGTGCAGCCAGCCAATAGCAACTCCAGCGACATCGGGCGGCCAACGATATTCGAGGCGCCCACTACGGTGGCCTCGAGGCCACGCAGGGCGATACCGCTCTGCTCCAGTAGCGTCATGATGCCCTTGGGCGTGCAGGGGCGCAGCAGAGGCAGGCGCTGTGCCAGCCTGCCGAGGTTGTAGGGGTGGAAGCCGTCGACATCCTTGTCCGGGCGAATGCGTTCCAGGAGAGGATTCGCGTCCAGGTGGGGAGGCAGCGGCAATTGCAGCAAGATACCGTCGACCGCATCATCCGCGTTCAGGCTGTCGATCACGGCTTCGAGTGCCTGTTGGGAGGTGTCGGCTTCGAGGCGGTGGCTAAAGGAGGAGATGCCGGCGTTTTCACACGCGCGGTGCTTGTGGCTCACGTAGATCTCGGAGGCCGGATCATGTCCGACGAGAATGACGGCCAATCCCGGGCGGCGGCGTCCTTGCTGGAGCCGCTGCTCCACCTCGGTCTTCACCTGTTGACGGATGGCGCCGGCAATGCGTTTGCCGTCGATCAACTGAGCGGTCATCGACTTTCCTTTCTAGATAACGGGCGGGTGATGGGTACCCGACGAAGTCGGCAATTTTCGCATGCCTAGAGCGGCAGTCAACGCGAAGGTTGGTGTTGCTGCGATTCCTGGCCTTTGCCAGCGGCTGCCGGGTTCGATGTTTGCACGTAAAAATCACGTAAGGGCTTGACCCGACAGAAATGATCCGTAGAATACGCCTCGCATCGAAGGGGCTCGTAGCGTCATCGATCAAGCGATTTGTCCGGGGTATAGCGCAGTCTGGTAGCGCGCCTGCTTTGGGAGCAGGATGTCGGGGGTTCAAATCCCTCTACCCCGACCAGGCAATCTCGCAAATGGTCGAATGAGGATGCAGCCGGTATTGGAATGCGCCTATAGCTCAACCGGATAGAGCAACGGCCTTCTAAGCCGTAGGTTGCAGGTTCGAGTCCTGCTGGGCGCGCCAACAATGGTGGCCAGTCGATGCAGTATCGGTGTGGTGGGTGTAGCTCAGTGGTAGAGCCCCGGATTGTGGCTCCGGTGGTCGTGGGTTCGATCCCCATCATCCACCCCAAACCGATGACAGCTTGCGAAATGGTGGGTGTAGCTCAGTGGTAGAGCCCCGGATTGTGGCTCCGGTGGTCGTGGGTTCGATCCCCATCATCCACCCCATTTCGCCTCGTGCTTCCTGCCTCCAGCGTTCTCCTCGTCTTCTTCTGTATCTGCTTGAATCCTGCTGATGCATGCTCTCTTGTGCGTCTCTGATTGTCTGTAGAAGACATTTTTTCGACGTTACCCTTGTATTTCTTGCCAAATGGCACCATTTACGCCTCAGGTCTGCTTGCCAGTAGACATGGGGATTCATAAAATCGCCCTCTTGTTTTCAGTTGAAACCACAGAACGCCCCGTCGGTAGAGGATCATCTATGCAAGTTTCCGTTGAGACGACATCCCAGATCGAACGTCGCATCACCGTTCAGGTGCCGGCCTCCGAGGTCGATGAGGCCGTTGCGGCCCGCCTGCAAGAAACCGCCAAACGCGTTCGTCTGAATGGCTTTCGTCAAGGGAAGATCCCGATGGCCGTCGTTCGCCAGCGTTATGGCAAGGACGTTCGTAACGAAGTCGTCAGTGAGATGATGCGTCAGCACTATGTGCGCGCCGTCACTGAAGAGAGCCTGAACCCGGCTGGCTACCCGTCGATCGAGCCCAAGGTCGATCAGGATGGCAAGGATCTGGAGTTTGTCGCGACGCTGGAGATCTATCCGGAGATCGAGCTGGCCGGCATCGACGGCACCGAAATCGAGCGTCCCCAGACCGAGATCACGGAAGCCGACATCGACCAGATGATCGAAACCCTGCGCACGCAGCGCGCGGCATTCCAGCCGGTGGAACGTGCCGCGGAGATGGGGGATCAGGTCAAGATCGATTTTCAGGGCTTCCTTGGCGACGAGCCGTTTGAAGGGGGGGCCGCCGAAGGTCACGAGCTCGAATTGGGCTCCAACCGGTTCATCCCCGGCTTTGAAGAGCAGCTGGTGGGTGCCACGGCTGGCGAAGAGAAGCAGGTCAGCGTGACCTTCCCGGAAGACTACCAGGCCGAGCATCTTGCGGGTCAGGAAGCGACTTTCAAGGTCAAGGTTCACGAGGTTTCCGGCAAGGTTCAGCCGGAAGTCGATGCCGACTTCATCAAGGAGTTCGGTGTCGAAGATGGCGACATGGACAAGTTCCGTGCCGAGATCAAGAGCAACATGGAGCGCGAGGTCAAGCAGGCGGTCCAGAATCGCGTCAAGCAGCAGGCGCTCGACGCGCTGCAGCAAGCCAATGACATCGCGGTCCCGCAGGCGCTGATCGATCAGGAAACCGACGGGCTCAAGCGTCAGGCCGCGCAGCAGTTCGGTCTGGGCGAAGACTTCGATGTCAGCCAGCTGCCAAACGAGCTGTTCGCCGACCAGGCGCGGACCCGTGTCAAGGTGGGGCTGCTGCTGGCGGAGGTGATCAAGCAGAATGAGCTTGATGCCAGCGACGACGAGATTCGTGCCCGTGCCGAGGAGCTGGCGGCTCAGTATCAGCAGCCGGAACAGGTTGTCGAGCAGTACCTGCAGAACGATGAGCTCAAGAACCAGGTCAAGTCTGCCGTACTGGAAGACAAGGCCGTTGACAAGCTGCTCGAGCAGGCCCAGGTTAATGACGTCAGCATGAGCTACGAGCAAGTGCTTCAGGCTGCCCAGCAGTCTCAGGATGCGGCCGAAGACGAAGAGGCTGAGGAAAGCGATTCCAACGCATGATAGGTGCTTGGTAAGCGAAGTGACCCGGCTGCGGCCGGGTCGCTAGTCGATGGGCCTGACAATCACCGGATGTAAGGAAATCGCGATGCAAAACGAGTTCGACATCAGTAATGCCGGCGGCCTGGTTCCGATGGTGGTGGAACAGAGTTCGCGCGGTGAGCGGTCGTATGATATCTACTCCCGTCTGCTCAAAGAGCGCGTCATTTTTCTGGTGGGGCCGGTCGAAGACTACATGGCCAACCTGGTCGTGGCGCAGCTGCTTTTCCTCGAGTCCGAGAATCCGGACAAGGATATCCATCTTTATATCAACTCGCCGGGTGGTTCGGTGACGGCTGGCATGTCGATCTACGACACCATGCAGTTCGTCAAGCCGGACGTGTCCACGGTCTGCATCGGGCAGGCAGCGAGCATGGGCGCTCTGCTGTTGACCGGCGGCGCTAAGGGCAAGCGCTTCTGTCTGCCGCACTCGCGCATGATGATCCATCAGCCGTTGGGCGGCTACCAGGGCCAAGCTACGGATATCGAGATCCACACGCGCGAAATCCTGACCATTCGTCAGAAACTCAATCGCATTCTGGCGGACCACACGGGGCAGGATATCGACAAGATCGCGCAGGACACCGATCGCGACAACTTCATGGACGGCACGCAGGCCGTCGAGTACGGCCTCATCGATGCCGTGCTGGATAAGCGTCCGGTATCCTGATAGCGTTTGAGTCAAGGTTTCACACGGCGGCGCCTGGCGCCGTCGTCCTGACGAGGTACACGAATGGCCGACGGTAAAGGCAAAGACGACAACGGCAAGCTGCTCTACTGCTCGTTCTGCGGCAAGAACCAGAACGAAGTTCGCAAGCTAATTGCCGGTCCGTCCGTCTACATCTGTGACGAATGTGTCGATCTCTGCAATGACATCATTCGCGAAGAGGTTCTGGAAGCCGACGCCGAGAGCGATGAAGACCGTCTTCCAGTACCGCGTGAAATTCGCAACACGCTCGATGATTACGTGATTGGGCAGGATCGCGCCAAAATGGTGCTGTCTGTGGCCGTCTACAATCACTACAAGCGCTTGCGCGGCGTTGCCGGCAAGGGCGATGACATTGAGCTTGGCAAGTCCAATATTCTGCTGATCGGCCCGACAGGTAGCGGTAAGACGCTGTTGGCCGAGACGCTGGCGCGGCTGCTGAATGTGCCGTTCACCATTGCTGATGCGACGACGCTGACCGAAGCCGGCTACGTGGGCGAGGACGTCGAGAACATCATTCAGAAGCTGTTGCAGAAGTGTGATTACGACGTCGAGAAGGCGCAGCGCGGTATTGTCTACATTGACGAGATCGACAAGATTTCGCGCAAATCGGACAATCCCTCGATCACGCGAGATGTCTCCGGCGAGGGGGTCCAGCAGGCGCTCTTGAAGCTGATTGAAGGCACGACAGCTTCCGTTCCGCCGCAAGGGGGGCGCAAGCACCCGCAGCAGGAGTTCCTGCAGGTCGATACCGGAAATATCCTGTTTATCGTCGGCGGTGCTTTTGCTGGGCTCGATAAAGTGATCCGGGATCGCGCCGAGAAGGGCGGTATCGGCTTCAACGCTTCGGTCAAGAGCAAGGAGAGCGACAAGGGTGTCGGTGATATCCTTGCCGGCGTCGAGCCGGAAGATCTGGTCAAGTTTGGCCTGATTCCGGAGTTTGTTGGCCGTCTCCCGGTCATCGCCACGTTGACCGAGCTGACCGAAGAGGCGCTCATCGAAATACTGGTTGAGCCGAAGAACTCGCTGGTCAAGCAGTATTCACGTCTTTTTGAAATGGAAGGCGTCGAACTGGACTTTCGCGAGGACGCGCTGCGCGCCGTTGCGCACAAGGCGATGGAGCGCAAGACCGGTGCGCGAGGGCTACGCTCGATCCTCGAGTCGGTACTGCTGGAAACCATGTACGACGTGCCGTCGCTCGACGGCGTCAGTAAGGTTGTGATCGATGCGTCCGTCATCGCTGGCGACAGTGATCCTCTGCTGATTTACTCCAAGCAGGAAGAGGGCCGCGTCGCCAACAAGGACGGCTGAACGTCTGGGTGCCGCCGCAGGTGCGCATTTACGCCGGATCAAGGGGGCCGCATGGCCCCCTTGGTGTTTCCGGCATTGCGAGAATCCAGCGAGGCACTTGCATCCGCCTGCCACTGCCCCCACGTAGACTCTATTGCCGCTCTGGTGGCTCACCCATCCGAAAGTATGTCGAGGAATAGCTGTAATGGCGCAGAGCTCTGACCAGACACTGAAGCTTCCGCTCCTGCCGCTGCGTGACGTGGTAGTCTATCCGCAGATGGTCATCCCTTTGTTCGTGGGGCGCGAAAAATCGATTCGTGCGCTGGAAACGGCGATGGAACAGGACAAGCGCGTGCTGTTGGTCGCGCAGCGAGAAGCCGCACATGACGATCCGGGCGTCGACGACCTGTTCGGCGTCGGCACCGTGGCTGAGATCATGCAGCTGCTCAAACTTCCTGACGGCACCGTCAAGGTGCTGATCGAGGGTAGCTTTCGGGCGGATATTCAGCAGGTGCTGGATGACGAGGATGGCTTCATCGCGGCCCAGGCCTCGCGTCGCGACAGTGAGCCGCTGAGCGAGCGCGAGCAGGAATCACTGGTTCGGGTGCTGCTCAACCAGTTCGAGCAGTACGTGAAGCTTTCCAAGAAAGTACCCAGTGAAGTGCTCTCGTCGCTTCAAGAGATCGAAGATCCCAGCCGGCTGGTGGATACCATCTGTGCCCATCTATCGTTGAAAATCGACGACAAGCAGGAGCTGCTGGAGATGGATCGCGTGCGCGATCGCATCGAGCACCTGATGGCGCAGATCGAATCCGAGATTGACCTGTTGCAGGTTGAAAAGCGGATTCGTTCCCGGGTCAAGGACCAGATGGAGAAGTCGCAGCGCGAGTACTATCTCAACGAGCAGATGAAGGCCATCCAGAAGGAGATGGGCGAGCTCGAGAACGTGCCCAACGAGGCCGAGAAGTACGAGCAGCGTATCCAGGAAGCCGGTATGCCGCAGGAGGCTGTCGACAAGGCGACACAGGAGCTCAACAAGCTCAAGATGATGTCGCCGACGTCGGCCGAGGCGACGGTGGTGCGCTCCTATCTGGACTGGGTGCTGTCGGTGCCCTGGAAGAAGCGCACGCGCGTGCGTCACGATCTACCGCATGCCGCCCAGGTGCTCGACGAAGACCACTACGGCCTGGAAGAAGTCAAAGAGCGCATTCTTGAATACCTTGCGGTGCAGAAGCGGGTCAAGAAGCTGAAAGGACCTGTGCTTTGTCTCGTCGGTCCGCCCGGGGTAGGCAAGACCTCGCTGGGGCAGTCGATCGCTCGTGCGACCAATCGCCGTTACGTACGCTTGGCGCTAGGGGGCGTTCGCGACGAATCCGAGATCCGCGGCCATCGTCGGACGTACATCGGCTCGCTGCCCGGCAAGCTGATCCAGCGCATGAGCAAGGCTGGGGTGCGAAATCCGTTGTTTCTGCTCGATGAGGTCGACAAGATCGGCATGGATCATCGGGGCGATCCGGCCTCGGCGCTGCTCGAAGTTCTGGATCCCGAGCAGAACGACAAGTTCAATGACCACTATCTCGAGCTAGACTACGACCTGTCGGACGTGATGTTCATCTGTACCGCGAACTCGATGAACATTCCGGGGCCGTTGCTTGACCGCATGGAGATCATTCGCCTGCCTGGCTATACCGAGGATGAGAAACTGGCGATTGCCAAGCGCTATCTCATCCCGAAACAGCTCAAGGCCAACGGGCTCAAAGATGACGAGCTGGTCTTCAGCGACGAGTCGGTGCTCGAACTGATTCGCTACTACTCTCGCGAGGCGGGCGTTCGTGAGCTCGAGCGTCAGATTGCCAAGGTGGCCCGCAAAGTGTTGCGAGAGCGTCTCGAGGCTGAGAAAGGCCAGGGCGCGCAGGCCGGGCTGATGCTATCTGCGGAGGACGTCGATCGCTATGCTGGCGTACGCCGTTACAGCTACGGTCTGGCTGACCAGGAGCATCAGGTCGGGCGCGTCACGGGGCTGGCATGGACCTCGGTGGGAGGCGAGCTCCTCTACATCGAATCAGTCGTCACGCCTGGCAAAGGGCGCCTCAACAAGACGGGGTCGCTCGGCGACGTGATGAAGGAGTCGGTCAGTGCGGCTCATACGGTCGTGCGTGCTCGTGCGCCGCAGATCGGTATCGACCCGGAGCGCTTCGAGAAAGAGGATCTGCATATCCACGTTCCCGAGGGGGCGACGCCGAAAGATGGCCCCAGCGCTGGTATCGGCATGGTAACGGCGATGGTCTCTGCCTATAGTGGTCGACCAGTACGCTGCGACGTGGCCATGACCGGTGAGGTCAATCTGCGTGGTGAGGTCATGCCGATTGGCGGTCTGAAGGAGAAATTGCTGGCTGCCCGGCGCGGTGGTATAAAGGTCGTACTTATACCTGAGGACAATCGCAGGGACCTCAAGGAGGTGCCTGACAACATCAAGAATGCATTGGATATTCGTCCAGTCAAGTGGATTGATGATGTGTTGTCCGTAGCATTGACCCATCACGTTGATGGCGAGGAAAAGAGCAGTGACGATGCGGCATCCTCGCAGACCAATATCAGCACACACTAAGGTTATCGGTGCGTCAATCTCGCGCGCAAAGCCCGATGTGACGCGGTTTTTATCGTTATCTTGATTGACAGAACGATCACGGCATTGCTATAAAATGCGCACTTGTTGTGATCGTTGTCGTGTCAAAGATTGCGCATCGATATCCTGTTAATTTCGTACACAGTCAAGGGGTGAAGTGTGAATAAATCCGAGCTGATCGAAGCCATTGCTGCATCTGCCGACATTCCCAAGGCAGCTGCCACCCGCGCTCTCGATGCGATGATCGATTCCGTGTCGGACAGCCTGAAAAAGGGTGATTCCGTAGCACTGGTCGGGTTCGGGACGTTCTCGGTCAAAGAGCGCGCTGCGCGAACTGGCCGTAACCCGCAGACTGGCAAGCCGATCGATATCAGTGCTGCCAAGGTGCCGAGCTTCAAGGCTGGCAAGGCCCTGAAGGATGCTGTGAACTGAGGTTCGTTGCGTCACTCGGGCTGACGCATCGGTATTGAGGCGATTCAGGCTAATCTACCGGGCAAGCCCGTGAATTACGTAAGCGCATCGCCTTGGCGATGCGCTTTTTTATTGCCTCCTCATCTCTCGCGGCGTTCGATGCGCGGGAAATGAGGGCTACGGGTGCGTTGCCGAGTCGGTACGGTGTACGAAGCGCACGCGACAGACATTGGGTAATCGACATGCGAGGACAGCATGCTGCAACGAATTCGTGAAGGTTCCCAGGGGTGGGTGGCGAAAGTCATCGTGGGCGCCATCATCGTGACATTCGCGCTCTTCGGGGCGGAGTCGCTGGTCAGCTATTTTACCGGCGGTAGCAACGATGCGGCGACGGTCAACGGGGAGTCGATCAGTCGCCAGGCGGTGGAGACGCAGGTCCAGCGTGGCATCCGCTCCGGGCAGGTGCCGCCAGAGCAGGAGCGCGAGTTCCGAGGTCAGGTTCTGGATCAACTGATCCGTCAACGCACGCTCGATCAATTCGCCGAGCAGGGCGGGTTGCACATGTCCGATGGCCAGCTCGATCAGTTGATCGTCTCCCTCCCGGAATTCCAGGACCAGGATGGGCATTTCTCTCAGGAGCGTTTCACCAGTCGTCTGGCCCAGGCGGGGTATACGCCGGCTTCGTTTCGGCGTGAACTACGCGCCGATTCACTGCGGCGTCAGGTGCAGCAGGGGCTAGCCTCCGCGGCGTTTGTTCTGCCCTCGGAAAAGCAGCGACTGGCGGCCCTGCAGCAGCAGCAGCGCAGCTTTCGCTACGCACAGCTCAACGACGCCGACCTCGCGGAGACGATCTCTCCGGAGGCTGCCGATCTCCAGCGCTACTACGAGGCGCACCAAGACGATTATCGGCGTCCTGAGCAGGTCAAGGTCAACTACATCGTGCTCAACCAGGAAGATGTCGCTCAGGGGATTGATGTGACCGAGGATGCGTTGCGTCAGGCCTACCAGGAGGCGCGCAGCACCGCGCCTCGTCAGGTCTCGCATATCTTGGTCACATTCGGGGACGACCGCTCCGAAACCGAGGCCCGCGAGCGGATTCAGGAGGTGCAGTCGAAACTCTCTCAAGGTGCCGACTTCGCGGCGTTGGCCGAGGAGTTTTCCGATGACAGCTCCTCTGCCGAGAATGGGGGTGACCTGGGGGTCATCCAGAAAGGCTTCTTCGGTGATGCGTTCGATGAGGCCGCCTGGTCTCTCGACCAAGGGCAGGTCTCTCAGGTGGTGCAAACAGAATACGGGCTGCACCTGATTGAGGTCACCGATATCGATATGCCCAGCTTCGAGCAGTCCCGCGATCAATGGGTCGAGCAGGTCCGTCTCGATCAGTCGAGGGCCGAATTCGAGGATACGGTGCAGCAGCTGACCGATGATGCCTACCAGGCGGACGATCTGGCCAGCGTCGCGGAGCCGTTGGGACTGTCGGTACAGACCAGTGACTGGTTCTCTCGTGATAGCGGCGGCGACGGTGTCACTGCCAACCCGGATGTTGTCGCGGCGGCGTTTTCGCCGGACGTGCTTGAAGATGGGTACAACAGTGACGTGATCCAGACCGATGATCGCCAGCGAGTCGTGCTCCGTGTTGTCGATCATCGCGAGGCAAGCACATTGCCGCTTGATGAGGTGCGTGATCAGGTCAACCGCGCGGTGACCACGGAACTGGCTCAGCAGCGATTGCAGGCACGAGCGAAGACGTTGCTCGCTTCATTGCGCGAGGGCGAGCGTCCTGCCGATCTCTCCTGGCAGCAGGTCGATGCGATCACCCGTGACGGGGGAGACAGCGTGCCTGACGCGGTTGTCGAGCAGGCTTTCCGCATGCCGGCGCCCGAGGGAGAGCAGTCCACATGGAGTCACGTCGACATTCCCGGTGGTGTCGCCATCATTGGCCTTGAATCGGTGCAGAGCGCTGACGTTGATGGTGATGACGCGGATTTCGTTACCCGGCTTGCGCAGCGGGTGCAGGCACAGAACGCGATTCAAGGTTTGACGGATACACTGATGGATGACGCCGAGATCGAGCGTCAATAAATTGCCGTAACTGGTTGTCGGCGCTTGCCGATTTTCCGCTGACCCTCCTAGGCTGAGTGATGATCCATCATCAGGTTTAGGAGGGTTTTTTATGTCTCTATCTCGCTATTTCGTGCTGACCGAGACGCCGACGGGGTTGCCGCGACAGGATCAGTTCACGCTGAAGGAAGCACATCTGCCGGACCTTGGGCCGGGAGAGGTACGTGTCCGCAACCGTTGGCTCTCCGTGGATCCCTATATGCGCGGGCGGATGAGCGGTGTGACTACCTACGTGGAACCCTACGATCTCGATGCGCCCATGGAGGGGGCCGCCGTCGGTGAGGTCGTGGCCTCGCGCCACGCCCATTTCAGCGAGGGCGATCGCGTGCGGCATATGGCTGGCTGGCGGGATCTCGCTCAGCTCCCCGGTGATGACGTCGAGTCTTTGCCGAATTATGACGTTCCCGAGCAGGCATATCTGGGCGTGCTTGGCATGCCAGGCATGACGGCCTGGACCGGGTTGAACCGTATCGCGGGTATGCAGCCCGGCGATCGCGTTCTGGTCAGCGCGGCCTCCGGTGCGGTGGGGTCGTTGGTTGCGCAGTTGGCGCAGACCGCCGACTGTCATGTCGTCGGCGTGGCCGGCGGGAAAGCGAAGTGCGAGTGGTTGCGTTCGCTAGGTGTCGAGGCTGTCGATTACAAAGGGAAAGACGCGAGCGAGTTGAGTGCCGCGCTCGGGGCGGCGTCGCCCGAAGGGTTCGATATCTATTACGAGAACGTTGGCGGCCCGCTGTTGGAGGCAGCGTTGGCGAATCTGCGGGACCATGCGCGAGTGGCGATCTGCGGTTTTATCGATCGCTACAATGCGACCGGGGTAGTGTCAGGGCCGAGCAACCTGCATCAGTTGCTGTTTCGGAAGGCAAGAATGGAGGGGTTCATCGTTCTCGAGCACTGGGCTCACTATCCCACTTTTCTTGACGAGGTTGCGCCTCGCGTGGCGCGCGGTGATATTCATTATCGCGAAAGTGTGGTGGAAGGATTGGAGCGGACACCCGAGGCGTTTCTGAAGCTTTTCAGCGGCGAAAACGAAGGTAAGATGCTGGTCAAGCTGAGCTGACCAGCCACTGACTACCGCGAGCCAGTAAGGCCTCTCGGCAAGACTATCGAGTCGCGTCTTCCCATGTCGCCAGAATCGCCAGTGCCTCCTCGCGGTGGTCTCCGCACAGCGCCTCGTCATAGTGAAAACGCTCGCAGAGTGCTGGACGGCGCGGATCGCCGAATAGCCGACAAAGGTTATCGTCGTCCAGCTGCACGCAGCGCACCCCCGCCGGCTTGCCGTCAGGCATGCCGGGGATCGGTGAAGTGATGGAGGGCGCGATGCAGCAGGCACCGCAGCCGGCTCGGCAAGCCATGACAGTTCCTTGAACGATGACGATTAGGGGGCAGCGCGTCGCTCGGCAAGAGCGCCCTTGTCGATCCCTTCGAAAGCCTGAACGAGAATCGTGTCGTCGGTGTCACGCGCGATGCGGTTGGCGAGCCAAGCCGCGATGTGTTCGACCGTCGTGGGCGCATTGAGTACGTGACAGCGGTTGCCGGGCATCTTCAGTTGGAACTGCCCCTGGGCGGCGCGATAGCGAATCTTCAGGATCTCGTCCCCCTCGCGGCCCTCGACGAGGTCCTCGCTGTCGATCAGGTAGCCGTTGTTGAGTTGTTCGGCCCAGTAAGTTTCCAGTTCGACGTCCCTTTGGCCGCCGCGCCAGATGCGCAAGTGGGAGCGATGGCCGTGCGCGATCCGCTGGCAATTGCCGCTATGATGTTTCAGGCCATGGCTATAGGTGTAGATGGCGCCTTCGGGAGTCTCCTCTCGCAGGCGAACGCGAATAGCGTCGACTCGAGGGGGAGGGCGCTTGCTCAATTCCTGGCTGAGGTGGTTGCCGAGTCGTTCGGCGCTGATTTCCGACCACGGCAGCAGGGTGAAGCCTTGTCGCGGGGCGCGAACGTCGAAGGTATAGGGCAGCTCGGCTGTCATCTGCAGACCTTCGCTGCATTCGCTAATGTCTACCCCGGGTGCCTGGGTCGGGACCAGCAGCGTATGATCCAGGCTGGCGTCCAGGCGCGACTTGATCCATGGCTTGACCTCGCCGAAGTCGAACAGCATGCCGTCTTCGCCAAGTTCGCCGTCGAGTTCGACATCGACATGCCAGCTGGCACCGCAGAGGCCGTGTGTCGGGGACCAGATCGAGGCATCGATGTTGGTCAGGTTGTTCACGAACAGGGTCATCAATCGATTCCCGCAATCTTGTGGGTCTGCAGCGATAGCCGCCATTGAGGATGCGCCAGGCAGTAGTCGACTACGGCGCGCATCGGTTCGGCGTCTGAGGCGATGGCGCCTGGCGCCAAGTCCATCGGCTGCAGGTAGAAATGAGTGAAGTCCATCTCGCTGAACGCCGAGGGGTCTACCCCCGCTTGCGGATAGACCAGTTTTAGCTCGTCACCGCTTCTCAGCGTGAGGGCGTTGTCGCCCTTAGGGCTGACGCAGATCCAGTCGATGCCACGCGGCGCTGCGAGCGTGCCGTTGGTCTCCACGGCAATCTCGAACCCGCGAGCGTGCATGGCGTCGATCAGTGCCGCGTCCAGCTGCAATAGGGGCTCGCCTCCCGTGAAGACCACATAGCGTTTTGCACGATCTTTTTCCGTCGGCGAGTGCGAGAAGCTTGGCCAGAGCGCATCCAGATGCGCTGCCAGGGCGTCGGCCGACGTGAACTGGCCACCATTCTGTCCATCGGTGCCGACAAAGTCCGTGTCGCAAAACGTGCAACGGCTCGATTGACGGTCGCGTTCGCGCCCGGACCACAGGTTGCAGCCGCTAAAGCGACAGAACACGCTGGCTCGGCCTGCCTGGGCGCCTTCGCCCTGCAGGGTGTAGAAAGCTTCTTTCACACTGTACATACGGGTGACTAGACTCGCGCGGGGATCAATGGTCGTAGGGGAGTGGATCGGAGACTCCTAGTGCGGCGAAAGCGGCGAGTCGTTCACGACAACTGCCGCATTCGCCACAGGCTTTCTCCTTGCCGAGATAGCAAGTCCAGGTATCGGCGTAGTCGAGCCCCATCTCGAGGCCGTCGGCAAGAATCGTCGCCTTGTCACTGTGCAGGTAAGGGGCCTCGATCGTGACTGGAGAGAAGTTGGCGATAGCGGCCACCTCGTTCATGCGCTCGACGAACGCCGGACGACAGTCGGGATAGAGAACATGGTCACCGCAGTGGGCACCGTAGAAACAGATGGATGCGTCGATATTGACGGCATGGCCTATCGCCAGCGACAGCAGAATCATGTTGCGGTTGGGCACGACGGTATCGGCCAGATTGTCTTCCGCATAATCGGCTTTCGGCATCTCGCGGGCGCTGTCCGTCAAGGCGGAGTTGCCGATGAGCGAGTGGATGGCCCTGATATCGACGACCTGATGGGGAATGCCATGGCGTTCGCAGACCTGGCTCGCGACATCCAGTTCGCGGGCATGTCGCTGGCCGTAATGAAACGACAGCGCATGGACCGCGTAACCATCGCGTAGCGCGCGATGGAGTACGGTATAGGAGTCCATGCCCCCGGAATAAATGACAACGGCGGGGCGAGGAGAGGCGGAGTCGGGAGGTGTCATGCTGTGTAAAACCTATACAGTGAAGACGCCTCGTTCGCCGACGAGAGACGTCAAAAAGCGCCGGCGGACTTCTGCTTCCGGCAACTTCAGTGAAATCAGATGTGTCAGCTTGCCGAACGCCGCTTCGGGCGTCATATCGTCGGCCGAGAGCACGCCGATGTCCTTGAGACCCTGGCCGCTGGCGTAGGTGCCCAGCTGCACACCGCCTACTGGGCACTGGCTAAGCGTGGCCAACACCTTGCCCTCGGCACTCGCTTTCGCCAGTGCACCGAGCAATGCGTCATCTTCAGGAAGATTGCCGCTGCCCCAGCTTTCCAGAATCACGCCCTTGACGTTATCGGGCTCGATCTGGCGAGCGACATCGTCGGCGCCAATGCCTGGCCACAAGGGCAGGCGAATCACCTTGGGAACTTCGTCAGCCGGATCGACGAGTTCGAGCCGTGGCGCGCCGTCGGCGGGCCAGCAGCGCCCGGCATAGAGAACGGGGTGATCATCGACCATCTCGCCCAGTGGCGGCCAATTGGGACTTTCAAAGCCCGTATCGTGCTGAGTATACCATTTTCTGGCTCGACAGCCTCGAAGCAGGCGGCTGCCGAATGCAATGCAGACTTCGCGAACGGTCGGATGGGTCGCAAAGGCGAGCGCTGTCTCGACATTGCTCAGCGCATCGCTGCCGGTGATATCCAAAGGGCGCTGTGAGCCGGTCACGATCACCGGCTTGTTGAGCCCCTGGAGTTGAAAGGCCAGGCTGGAGGCGCACCACGCCAGTGTATCGGTGCCGTGCAGAACAATGAATCCGGCATATTCGTCCAGTCGCTCGGCAATCACGGCGGCCAGTCGACGCCAATCGGCGGGTGTCGCGCTGCTGGAGTCGATTGGCCGCGGCGCCTCCCACAGATCGTAATCCGGTAGGCGAGCTTGTCGTGACGGCGACAGTGACGCAATGGCGCCAGACAGGCGCGATGCGAAACGCTCGCCGGGCACGAGGCCGCGGGGGCTCTTCTGCATGCCTATGGTGCCGCCAGCGTAAAGTACCAGCACCGAGTTGGTGGAAGACTTCGTGGTAAAGCTCATCGTGATCTCACAGGTCGTGACCCAGGATGACCTGGCAGATCGAGGCAAAGGTTCGCGCTTCCGGTGGATGGTTGAGGTCCATGCCCAGTGCACGGCTGATATCGGAAGCGGAGATCAGACCTCGGATCCGTACCTGATCGCCTTCGCCGGGCTCGGTAATCAACACATGTTCATCGCCGGACGTCTTCAGGGTCTCTACCAGGTCGCCGACGCTGGCATGCGAGACCTTGGCGTAGGAGAGCGCATGGAGGTCGCTACGCGGTGTCTGAATCATCTCGACCGTCACTTCATCACGGCCGATCTGGTGTTTTTGCATCGCCAATGTGATGCGGCGCCCGCCAATCAACTCCCTGGCGTTGACCACACCGGTAAAGTTGCCGCTCGGGCCCAGCAGCATCAACAGTCGTACGCCGGCCTGCTTCATGGTCTCGAGTGCCTGGGTGACGGAGGCACTTGTCGGTAGTGTCTGCGGGCGGTTGACGCTGAAATCGGTCACCAGTAATACCGCCGAGCTCTCCAGCGTGACCCGCTGTGCCTCGGCCACGGGTTGGACGATCCCGCTGACATTGTCGAGATCGTCCAGATGCAGGGCCGTGAAATGAATCTTGGAAGGGTGCGGATGATTAGCCATGGCGAGATCTCCGGAAAAATTCAGGTCGAGTGGAATCCTGCAGCGAGATTGATAAGGACGCGGTCGCCGGAGGCGCCGCCATTCGTCCCTGATATTATAGGTACTGGTGCAGGTCGCCGCGCACGCTATCCAGAAAGGTGATAAAGCGCGTGTCTTTTGGATCATCATGACGATCAGCACGACACCCCATGGCCATGGTCTTTCTGACCAGAAGCTCATCGTAGATGTCGAGGGTGATCTTGGTCGGGTCGGTGTCGGGTGGCGCTATGTCACCGTCTTCCAGCGTGAAGGACTCAAACAGCGTAGCGCGAACGCGGGTCGTTCCGCCCTCGGCCAGCACACGCCGTACGAACAGCCAGCCCTCGCAGGCGAGGTTCTCGCCGTCATCTCGCTGACGCTGGAAAAGCGTACGATAACTGGCGCCTTCCTTGGCACCGCGATCCGCCATGCTGCGGTAGGCTTCGGTGACCCGGGAGGCCATGGCGCGAGATTCGGCGAGCTTGGTGACCGCTGCTCTGTGTTCTCGAGCCAGCTTTTCCTGCCGCTGGAAGCGCAGCCAAAGGCGGTAGTCGGCGTGCAGGGAGGTTGCGTCCATGTCATCTCCTGATGGGCTCGGTAAACGGTGACCTATGATCGCCCATTCTACCAGCCCGTGACCAGCCGTCAGGCAGCCGGCAGGGCGCTGAAATAAATTTCGTAGATGCTAAAGTTCCTCTCTAGGATGCCGATGAGGAAATCGACAACATAAAGCACGTTGGGGCTTAGGCTTCGGGGCTTGGCCGCGTGCTACCACTGAATATCTTTCGCAGAGGCGCACCATGCCTACCATATCGTCACTGGGTATCGGCTCCGGTCTGGATTTGAATTCGCTGCTGACGCAGTTGGAAGATGCCGAAAGTCAGAAGCTGACACCTATTACCCAGCAGCAGCGTAGCTATCGGACAGAACTTTCGGCTTTCGGCCGATTGGAGAGTGCGCTGGGAACGCTGCGGGACACCGTGCGCGAGCTTTCCGATCCGAGCTCCTTCAAGGCCATCAGCAGCGAGGTGAGTGGCGATGCCTTTACGGCTACGACTGACAGCGAGGCGGTGGCCGGGCGTTACCAGGTCGAGGTCTCGCAGCTCGCTCAGGCGCAGACGCTTGCTTCTGGCGGTCAAGCGAGCCGCACAGACGCGATTGCGCTTGATGGTGGCGGGGCAGGTACCTTGACGCTAGCCGTGGGCGGCGAGTCATTCGACATTCAAATCGATGATTCCAACAACACATTGGATGGTATCCGCGACGCGATCAACGCGTCGGATGCTGGGGTGACCGCTTCCATTGTCAATGATGGCAGCGATCAGCCCTATCGGCTCGTTATCTCATCTGAAGCGACCGGCACCGATAGTGCGATCCAGATCAGTTCGACGGATTCGGCGCTGCAGGCAGCTTTTGGCTATGACGGCGACAGTACGAATGCTGGCAACGGTATGTCACAGACCGTGGCTGCACAGGATGCGAAGCTACGTGTCAACGGCATCGATATCAGCAGTCAGTCCAATACCGTTGAGGGCGCGCTGCAAGGGGTCACTCTAACGGTCGATAAGGTGACATCGGGGCCTGAGAGCTTGAGCGTCGCTCAGGACGACGAGTCGATTACCGGTTCGATCAATGCGTTCGTGAAAGCGTATAACGACTATGTATCGCTCGCAGACAGCCTGACCTCTTACAACGCGGCAGAAGATAGTGCGGGGGCACTACTTGGTAACGCCTCGATGCGAGGTATCGAATCACGATTGCGTGGTGCAATGAGTTTCGATAGCGAGCTCGATGGTGTTTTCAACATGCTTTCAGACGTCGGTATCGAGCTGCAGCTCGATGGTACGCTCGAAGTGGATGACGACAAGCTGAATGCCGCAGTGAAAGATAGTAGCGGAGATGTGAGCGCGCTCTTTGCGGGAATTGATCGGGAGGGCGGGTTCGCGGGTCAGCTAGAAGATACCTTGGACAGCATTTTGGATAGTGGTGGCGTGCTGGAAACGGCCACTGATGGCATTGATTCAACGTTGACGCGTCTCGATGATCGCTACGATCGTGTGCAAGCGTCTATCGACGCCACGGTGGAGCGCTACCGATCGCAGTTTCAGCAGTTGGATGCAGTGATGGCTCAGATGCAGTCGACTAGCAGCTACCTGTCCCAGCAGTTGAGCAGTTTGCAGAATCAGTCGAACTAGGCGTGAAAACGAGGTGAGATCATGAATGCTAAGCGTGGTGCCAGTGCCTACGCGCGCGTCGGTGTCGAATCGGCAGTAATGTCGGCCGATCCCCATCGTCTTATCGTGATGTTATTTGACGGCGCCCAAGCTGCGATCAATAGTGCGCGTCTGGCGATCGAAGACGGAAACCGCGCGGCAAAAGGAGCCGCAATTTCCAAGGCTATCGATATCGTCAATAATGGCTTGGCCGCTTCGCTGGACCATAGCCGAGGCGGAGAGATCGTCGCTAATTTGGACCGGCTTTATAGCTATATTGCACGTACTCTGCTCCAGGCTAACTTGCGAGACGATATCTCTAAGCTAAACGAAGCAGCTTCACTCCTTGACAACATCGGCTCTGGCTGGAAAGAGCTACGTCAGCCACCTGCCGCCACGGCTGTGGAGGGGTAATCATGCCTGTTGCGCCTAATCTTCTCGATTCCTATCGCCTCCTTCGAGAAATTGTTGGGGATATGTTGGTGCAGGCGCAACAAGGAGAGTGGGAGGCCTTGATTCATTCGGAGGCGCAGTATCTCGCCACGATGGAAGGAATCAAGCAGCAAGATGCGCTGTCAGTGCTGACGCATACGCAGCGCGAAGAGAAGCAAACCCTTCTTAGGGAAATTCTTGGTCAAGAAGCGCAGACTCGCGAGTTGCTGGAGAAGCGGCGTCTGGAGCTGGGTGAGCTTATTGGCAATTCTCGCCGTCAGCAGGCGCTGGGGCAGGCGTATCAGGCAGGTAAAGGCAATATTGCATCTCGTCTGCGCTCGGTGTCTACCGAGCCCCGTTCGTGAGTGGTATCACGCCTATTCTGGATACACTCCTGCACCAGGTGTTGGGTAAGCGGGTCGACATCCCGATCGCCAAGGATCAACCCGGCCCAGTCTCTGCCGCGACATCGTCTGACGCCGTGCAGCCCTCCCGCAGTGACTCGCGCCTCCACCCACAGAATGACCCACGATTGCTATCAGCGACGAGAACCGGCGGCGATCAGTCGGCGGCGTCGAACGCTACGCCATCCTTACAGAGTGGTGGTCCCTCAGCGCAGGCCCACCTGAGCCGGGCGGCGATGGAGATTGCCGACTTACTGACGCGCTTTCCCTCCGAGCAGTCGATGTCTATTCGGCCTGCACAGCCCTTGATGGCTCAGCCACCGTCGTCCGCAGAGGGGCTCTCTTCGACCCTGGGGCAGAGCGTGCGAGAGAGCGGCGTGTTTTACGAATCTCACTTGTCTCGTTGGCTCGGCGGGGACTACCCGCGTGCCGCCTTGTTGAGGGAGCCCCAAGCATGGTTGGGGTTGACATTCAGGCCGGTGTCTTTCGAAGGCGGAACGCCATCTGGCGCGCCGGCCAATGCGCTGCACGCTTGGGGCCTGTTGTTGGCCCGTTCTCGAGGCGGTCAACAGTCGATGCCCTTGTCACCACCGCCGTTGGCACGCCCCCCGGCGGAAAGAGGGGGGGGCTTATCCGTCGCGCGCATGCTTCCTCCTTTGCCCTTGAGCCCGTTCGAACCCGGATCGTCGTCATCTGTTGTCGCTGACCGGCAAGGTGCTGATGCTTCAGCAATGACTCGGGGCCATCAGCTTTCTCAACATCCTTCCGATGGGTTGCAGAGCCTCGTTCGTCATCAGCTGGAGATGATCGCTTCGCCCGGACTGCGGTGGGAGGGCGAGCCTTGGCCCGGCGTTTCCATGGTGCTTTCGTGGTCCGAATTGGACGAGGAGGGACGAGAGTCTGACGCCGAAAAGCGGCGAGAAAGTGGAGAAGCCGATACTTGGCAGGCGCAGGTTACGATACAGCTACCTAGCCTGGGCCCTATCGAGATCGATTTCCGTGCCGTTCGTGATCAGCCTCTACGCGTTGCTTTGAACGTCGCCGAAACGGCCGTACGTGATCGGCTGCGCAGTGGCTTGGACGTATTGTTGACTCGATTGCAGGCGCTGGACCCCGAGATAGATGTGCGCATTGAAGGGGAGGGAGGGCATGGATAGAGATGCCGAGTCACGGCGCCGTGCGGTTGCGCTTGCCTATAGTGGCGAATCGTCGGACGCGCCCCGTGTCGTCGCCAAGGGTTATGGCGATGTCGCGGAGCGAATTATCGCTCTGGCCGATAGAGAAGGCGTCTTCGTTCACGATTCGCCGGAACTGGTATCCCTACTCATGCAGGTGAACCTCGATGAGCGTATTCCCGAAACGCTCTATCAAGTTGTGGCCGAGCTTCTATTGTGGGCCAATCGAATCGATCGTGAGGCCGCTTTGGAGGAAGGTGAAAGGCTGAATGTATCCCATTCTTAGTGCTGATCGCGTTTTTTGAAGCGTTCCCTCACATTTATTTTCGAATCGGATCTAACTTTTAACAGGCTATCTACCTCCAGATTGTCCTAAAATTCATATAGTTAACGCGAGTCTTGCCTGCGAAGTCGTTGAGCAGCAAGTTACCTATAGATAAAATACGTAACAAAGCTTGCTTTTTTTCATCAAAAAGACGCAAACTAACTCCATCATAAAGCTCTGATGTAATCGCTAGCGCGATAACAGACAGAACCAACCCCCGGCACAGGGGGCAATAAAACCGTACGCAGGGAATCCAAACATGCAATCGAACAGTCTTCTCGACGACATTCAGGACCTCAACCTTTCCTACCTGCTGCTGGTTCAGCGACTGCTGAACGAGGACAGGGAATCCGCGATGTTTCGGCTCGATCTCGATGCCGAGATGGCTGACATGATCGCGGCGCTTTCGATCAAGCAACTGACGCAGCTCTCTCGTACCAACCAGCTGCTTTGCCACCTGCGTGTCAATGACGCCTCCCAGCTGCAGCTGCTGCTACATAACCCGCGTGCACAGGGTTTAGCGCAGACGCATGCCGCCTTGTTGATGGCGGGTGCGGAGCGCACAAGCAGCGCTACGGCAGGGAGGAGCTGAGTCATGGCCGACAAGAGTCTGGTGGGAGAAATGCGGCAGGTACAAATGGCAATCGAGCTGATCGAGCTCGGGGCGCGCCTGCAGGTTCTGGAGACCGAGACCGATCTGAGTCGAGGGCGTTTGATCAAGCTTTACAAGGAAGTGAAAGGAATGTCTCCGCCGAAGGGCATGCTGCCGTTCTCCGCGGATTGGTTCATCACGTGGCTGCCGAACATTCATTCGTCGCTTTTTTACAACATTTACCGTCGTCTCAACGGCGATATCGGTTGCGAACGGATGCCGGCTTTCGTCAAGGCTTACCGACTGTATCTGGAACAGGTGCAACTGGATGGCAATGAGCCGACGCTGGGGTTGACGCGAGCTTGGACGTTGGTGCGGTTCTTCGAGAGCGACTTGCTGCAACTTTCACGGTGCCATAGCTGCGGTGGCGACTTCGTTGCCCATGCGCACAGTCCGACGCAAGACTACGTCTGTGGTATCTGTCAGCCGCCCTCTCGTGCCGGCAAGACGCGCAAGCCGAAGGTGGCGAGTGACGTGCCTGAAAAAACCCTGGAGCCGGTTCGTCGCGCTGCCAACTGAGTTCTCCTTTCCTCATCAAGCGGGCCTGCGGGCCCGCTTTTTTCGTTGTACAGCCTCTGCCAAGAGCACCAATCCCGCCTGATGGGCTCGCTTCATGATTTTCTCATGTGACTACCCTCAAGCCCCGGCAACGCGCTGCCGATAGAACTACCAGTCTGGTCATGTATCGTATTCGGGAGCGCGCTTCGTGTTGATCTTAATAGGCTACATCGTGGTATTGGGTAGCGTCTTCGGAGGCTATGCCGCAATCGGTGGGCACCTGGGAGCGCTGATCCAGCCTGCCGAATTCGTCATGATTGGCGGCGCAGCGTTGGGCGCTTTTATCTGCGCCAACAATGGCAAGGCGATCAAGGCGACCTTGCGCTCGTTCTCCAAGCTGAAGCGAACCAAGCGCTACAATAAGATGATGTATATGGAGTTGATGGCGCTCCAGTATCGTCTGCTGACGAAGGCGCGCCGGGACGGCATGCTGGCCATCGAGCGTGATATCGATGCGCCACAGGAGAGCGCGATCTTCGCCGACTACCCCAAGATTCTCTCTGACCCCATGATCATGGCGTTTTTGACCGACTATCTGCGCCTGATGGTCAGCGGCAACATGGACCCGTTCGAAATCGATGCGCTAATGGAGCACGAGATCGAAACGTTCGAGCACGAGGCAGCGGTTCCTGCCCACTCACTTTCCGCCGTTGGCGACGGGTTACCGGCTTTCGGTATCGTGGCGGCGGTCATGGGCGTGGTCCACGCGCTGGGTGCGGCCGACCAGGGTGCCGGCGTGATGGGACAGATGATCGCACAGGCGCTGGTCGGAACGTTCGCCGGTATTCTGATGGCTTACGGTTTTGTGACACCGGTCGCGCATCATCTCAATCTGCAGGTCAGCGAGGCGACGAAAATGCTTCAGTGCATTCGCGTCACGCTGATGGCCAGCCTCAACGGGTTGGCTCCTCAGCTAGCGGTCGAGTTCGGACGCAAGGCACTGTTCACTGCCGTACGGCCTTCGTTCAGCGAGCTCGAGGAGCATGTGCGCTCCAGTGGGCAGCCAATGCGCGGCACAGGGACCGATAATTCATGAGTGCGGGAGGCGAGCGACGGCCAATTATCGTCAAGCGCAAACGCGTGCAGGCGGCAGGTCACCATGGTGGTGCCTGGAAAATTGCGTACGCCGATTTCATGACGGCGCTTATGGCCCTCTTCCTGGTGTTGTGGATTCTTTCGACGGTCAGCGAAAACGAGTTGGAAAGTATCGCGGAATACTTTCGTACACCGCTCGCTGTCGCGCTAACGGGGGGCGACAGAAATACTGCCAGCTCCAGTGTGATCCCTGGCGGCGGTGAAAACCCTACGAAAAGTGAAGGCGAGGTGCGCCGTGTCGATGTCCGGGAGCAGACCCGCTCAAGCAGTGAGCAACGCAACTTACGATATTTAAGAGATCGGCTTCAAACCGTCATTCACAGCGATCCTCAACTGCGTGAGCTCAGCTCGCAGCTGCGCATGGATTTCTCGCCGGAAGGTTTGCGGGTGCAGATCGTGGATAGTGAAAAACGCCCCATGTTCGAGCTTGGCAGCGATCGCCTCGAACCCTATATGCAACAGATCCTGCAGCGTATTGCGCCGGTGCTCAATGAAATGCCGAACCCGGTTAGCATCAGCGGTCACACCGATGATCTGCCGTACGCCGGTGGCGAAAAGGGCTACAGCAACTGGGAACTGTCGGCGGATCGAGCCAATGCGTCCCGTCGCGAGCTGATCGCTGCTGGTCTGTCACCAGACAAATTGCTGCGTGTCTCCGGCATGGGCGCGCGCGTGGCGCTGCCGGATACCCAGCCTAGCGATGCGGTCAACCGGCGTATCAGTATCGTGGTGCTGGACAATCGCGCGGCTGCCGCCATTCAGCAGCAGGAGCAGAGCACGTTGCCCGCTCAGTCGCCTGACGCCGATGCGCCTACCGATGAGGCCATCCCGTCGACCGACGACATCACGATTTCCACGGCCGAGGAAGCGAATTGAACGTGCTGATCTCGCAAGACTTCTCCTTTAGTCGTTCTTCTATGGCAGGTGCTCATGGACATTGCTGATTTTTACGAAACTTTCTTCGAAGAGGCCGAAGAGCTTCTGGCAGACATGGAACGTCTGCTGATGGAATTGGATGTCGATGATCCGGACAGCGAAGATCTTAATGCGATCTTCCGAGCGGCGCACTCGATCAAGGGCGGCGCGGGCACCTTCGGCTTCACCGTGCTGCAGGAAACGACCCACCTGCTCGAGAACCTCCTGGACAATACCCGGCGTGGCGAGCTCAAGCTGCGCCGAGACATCGTAGATACGTTCCTGGAAACCAAAGATATGCTTCACGATCAGCTGGATGCCTATCGCAACGGCAGTGAACCCGATGCCGAAGCGTTCGAGCGCATCTCGAAGGTACTCCAGAAAATCGCGCTGGAGGAATTGGGACAAGAACCCGTTTCTGCGCCTTCAGAAGCAGCGGCTTCCGCCCCTGCCGAGCCGGAGCCTCAGGCTGTCGTTGAGCCTGCGGCAGCGGTTGATCATGGCGCCTCACGGAAAGTGGCGATCGCGTTGAGTGGCGTTGGTGAGAAGGACCGTGACCTGCTGGTCGACGAGCTTCAGCACTTCGGGAAAGTCCTGTCTCAGTCGGGTAACGCTGAGCGCTACGACGTTGTGCTGGAGAGCACCGAGTCCCTCGAGGATATGGAAGCGGTGCTGTGCTTTATTATCGAGCCCGATCAACTGAGTATCAGTGAGTCTGCAGCCGAGGCATCGCCTGTGGTCGAAAAAGCCCCTGACGTTACGCCTCCGGCAGCAGCCGCGCCGGTCGAGCCGCAGCCAGCGCCCGAGACGCCAGCCACCACCAATTCCGAAACTGTCGAGAGTAAACCGGCAGCACCGAAAGCTGCTCCCAAGGCGAACAAGGCGGCCAAGGGGGCGGAATCCAGCACGATTCGTGTCCCGGTGGATAAGGTCGATCAGATCATCAATCTGGTGGGTGAGCTGATCATCACGCAGTCGATGCTCGAGCAGACGGCCAGCAATATGGAAATCGACTCCCATGGCCCGCTGGTCAACGGCATGAACCTGCTGCAGCGCAACGCGCGGGACCTGCAGGAATCCGTCATGTCGATCCGCATGATGCCGATGGATTATGTCTTTAGCCGTTTCCCGAGGCTAGTGCGTGACCTGGCTGCAAAGTTGGGCAAGGACGTCGAACTCGTTACCGAAGGCAAGTCGACCGAGCTGGATAAAAGCCTGATCGAGCGCATCATCGATCCGCTGACGCACTTGGTGCGCAACAGTCTGGACCATGGCCTGGAAGCGCCCGACAAGCGTGAAGCCGCCGGCAAATCGGCGACCGGTCGCCTGACCCTTTCCGCACAACACCAAGGCGGGAACATCCTGATCGAGGTAATCGACGACGGCGCGGGCCTCAACCGTGAAAAGATTCTCGCCAAGGCGCGCTCCAGCGGTCTGACGGTCGCCGACAGCATGAGTGACGACGATGTCTGGCAGCTGATCTTTGCGCCGGGCTTCTCCACCGCCGAGCAGGTCAGCGACGTATCTGGCCGTGGCGTTGGCATGGATGTCGTCAAGCGAAACATTCAGGAGATGGGCGGGCATGTCGAGATCCTCAGTGAGCCTGGCCACGGCACGACCACGCGAATCGTGCTGCCGCTGACGCTGGCTATTCTCGATGGCATGTCGATCCGTTGCGGCAAGGAAACCTTCTTGTTGCCCCTCAACGCGGTGCTTGAATCGCTGCAGCCTCAGGCCGAGGACATCTACTCCATGGCGGGGGATGACCAGCTGCTCAAGGTCCGCGACGAGTACCTGCCGATCATCACGCTGCATCGGGCGCTCGACGTTACCGGCGCCAAGACGGCCGTGACCGATGCCATTGCCGTGATCGTTCAGGGAGAGGGGCGCCGCTATGCGCTGCTCGTGGACGATCTGGTCGGCCAGCAGCAGGTTGTGGTGAAAAACCTCGAAACCAACTACCGCAAGGTGCCGGGCATCTCTGCCGCCACGATACTCGGTGACGGTAGCGTGGCATTGATCCTAGACATTGCCGATCTCCACCGACTGGATCGGCGCAAGTCCCAGCAGCGTTTTGAAGCGAAACGCACCCATTTACATGAGGTATCGCCAGCATGAGCAATCAACCGAGCGTCGAGGCCGCCATCACCGATGCGGCGAGCAGTGAATATCTGGTCTTCTCGTTGGGCGAAGAGGAGTACGCCGTCGATATTCTCAAGGTTCAGGAGATTCGCGGCTACGAAAACGTCACACGCATCGCCAACGTACCGGATTTTATCAAGGGGGTTACCAACCTGCGTGGCGTGATCGTGCCGATCATCGACCTGCGTCTGAAGTTTGACCTCGAGAATGTCGAGTATGGCGGTCAGACAGTGGTGATCGTGGTCAACGTCGCCGATCGCATCGTTGGTATCGTGGTGGACGGTGTCTCTGATGTGATGAGCCTGACGCCGGACCAGATCAAGCCAGCGCCGGAATTTGGTGTCACGCTGTCGTCCGACTATCTCAATGGTATCGGTAGCCTGGAAGATCGCATGCTGGTGCTTGTCGATATCGAGAAGCTGCTGACGCATGAGGAAATGCAGCTGGTCGAGCGGACTGCCGAGTCAGCCTGATAAAGACGTTGGTCCCCGATACGCTGTCAGCAAGGCCGTGGCTTTCGAGTCGCGGCCTTTCTATTTCCAATGATGTTTTTAGCTAATAAGACTTTCGTCTATATAAGATAAAGGCTATTCCACTACCGGCCGATAAATGGGGAGACGCGCTACCTGTCATCCGCCGATGACGGATACGCGATAACCCCCGTTATTCCTCGAAGAGGTGGTCATGCGCAATTCCGGTGGATGGACGATGCGTCGCAAGCTCTGGACGACGCTGGTACTGATGTGGATCGGTCTGATCCTGGTGGCGGGATGGTCGCTGTACTCCATGCGAGCAAACCTGATGGAACAGCGGGTGCAGAGTCTGGAGTTTTTCATCGGCAGTGCCAGGCAGCTCGTGGATGATTTTGTGACGCGTGCCGAAGCCGGAGAGCTCAGCGAAGAGGAGGCTCAGGCGCGCGCCAAGCAGGCGCTGAGCAAGCTCAGCTTCGGGCCGGATGGCTATCTCTTCGTTTTCGACTCCAACCTCGATATCGTCGAGCATCCCCGGCGAGAGCCAGGCGACAGCATGGCCGACTACCGTGATCCTCAGGGCCTCCCGCTTTACGGCAAACTTCTGGAAGTCGCGGAACAGTCCGGTGGCGGCATCGTGAACTACGTGTCACGGCGTGCCGGCGGCGAGGCGACCTTCGACAAGTTGAGCTACGTCACGCGCGTACCGCAATGGGACTGGCAGATCGCTACCGGCGTCTATCTGGATGATATCGATGCCATCATTGCCGACGGTATCCTCGTCTATCTCGCCCTGATTGCGCTGATCGGCGGCGTGCTGTCGCTGTTCGTGGCCTGGATCATTCGTAATGTCCTCGGGCAGCTAGGTGGTGATCCCGGGCATGCACGAGCGAGTATTCGACAGATAGCCGATGGGGATTTCTCTCAGCCTCTGGTGCTCAAGGCCAATGACGAGACCAGCCTGCTCTTCGCCATCGAAGGAATGCGCCAGCGACTGTCTTCGACCTTTGCCGATATCCGCGCCAGTGCGGAGTGGGTCAATGTCGGCGCCGGCCAGATCGCCACCGGAAACCAGGACCTGGCCGTTCGTACCGATCAACAGTCGGCAGCAATCGTCGAGACGGCGTCCAGCATGGAGGAGTTGACCCAAACCGTGCGTCATAACGCCGACAATGCTGAAGCGGCCAACCAGGCGGCGACCCAGACGCGGGAGCGGGCGCAGCAGGGCGGTGAGATGATGCATGACGTCGAAGCGACCATGGCGCGCATCCAGGAAAGTTCTCGGCAAATGGGCGAGATCGTCGACATGATCGACAATATCGCCTTCCAGACCAATATTCTCGCGCTCAATGCCTCGGTCGAAGCAGCACGTGCCGGCACCGCCGGCCGCGGTTTTGCCGTGGTTGCCGAGGAGGTTCGGACGCTCGCCAGCCGCAGCGCCGAAGCCGCTCGCGAAATCCGGACCCTGATCAGCAATTCCGGCGGGCACGTGGATCGTGGCGCCGAGCTGACCGGCCGCGTCGGCCAGGCGATGGAGGAGATTATCTCGTCAGTCGCCAGTGTCAGTGGGTTGATGACGGAAATTGCCAATGCTTCCCGTGAACAGCGCACGGGGATCGAGCAGGTCAACCTGGCGATTACCGAACTGGATCAGGTTACCGGTCAGAATGCCTCGCTGGTGCAGCAGACCGCCCATGCTTCGCAGTCGCTGGTGTCTCAGGCTCAGCGTCTCGATGCCGCCATGGCCCAATACCGGGTGGCTGCCGGGGACGTTCGTGACGAAGGCCTAGGGCAATGGGCACCTTCCAGTCGCAGCGCCGAGACAGCGCTCGAGCACGCCGGTTGAGAGCCGGTCTCAAGCTGACCTGACTCTTGGCCGATATATAACGTCAGTAGAAGTAGCGCGCCGTGTGGGCTTGGCATAGCGGCGCGTCATCAACAGGGCATAACAACACCAGGAAGCCGCAATGCGAAACAACCAACCGGTGGTCGATCAGGAATTGTCGCTGACGGATGATGACTATCTCATTTCGCGAACCGACCTGAAGGGACGAATCACCTATGCCAACCCCGCCTTCATCAAGGCGAGCGGTTTCAGTTGGGAAGAATTGCTGGGCGCTCCCCATAACCTGGTGCGCCATCCGGACATGCCATCGGCGGCCTTCGCCGATCTTTGGCAGACGCTCGAAAAAGGGGAGACCTGGGCCGGTGCCATCAAGAACCGACGCAAGGATGGTTCTTACTATTGGGTGCATTCCACGGTGACGCCGATCCTCGAAGCGGGACGCGCCGTCGGCTATACCTCCGTACGCGTCAAGCTGGATGCCAAGCGCCGAAAGCTCGCCGAACAGTACTATCCGCGACTGGCCGCGGGACGCCGTCAGGGGGTCAAGCTGGACCGTGGCGAGCTGCGGCCACGGGGACCGTTGGCGGTTGCGCGACGCTTGAGTGTGCGCTCGCTCAAGGGGCGGTTGATCGCCATGATGGCCCTGGCATTCGTCGTGCTCGGTGTTAGCGGTGGCGTGTCGCTGTTTGCCATGCAGACCGATGCCGACCGCCTGCAGAAACTGACTACCGAAGGGCTCGAGGATCTGGCGCGATTGCAGAAAATCGACCAACTGATGGCGCGAGGGCGAGATATTGTCGACAAGCCCGTCAGTAATCCCATGGCCACGGATCTGGCGCCGGTGAACCAGCAGGTCGATGCACTGTTGGCCGAACTGGAGACGACCTGGAATAACTACTACGACACTCGTCCGGATAATCAGACTCCCGCGGCGGAAGCCCTGGCGGCGGATCTGACCCGCTATCGCGAAGAGGGCTTGCAAGCTGTCATGACGTCGCTCAACAGCGGCGATTTCTACCAGTCGTATGTTGCCTACAACGATGTACTGCAGGCGGATAGCGATACCGTCAGCCAACACCTCAATGCGCTGGTCGAGGAGACCCGACGCGAAGGTGCCGAGATGGCGACCAGCGCGCTCAACTCACAGCATGCGACGGCCATCGTGCTGGCCAGCCTGCTGGGGATTGGCGCGCTGCTCCTGCTGCTGCTCGGGATAACCACCATTCGCGCGACGCTGAAGCCGGTCCGCGAAGCTCGCGACTTCGCGCTGCAGATCGCCTCCGGCAACCTGGCTTCGACGTTGCGCCAGCGGGGTAATGACGAAGTGGGTCAGTTGGTGGGAGCGCTCAATGGCATGCAGCGCAGTCTCGGCACGATCGTGGGTGACGTGAATAGCAATGTGGCCGTGGTCAAACCGGCGACCCAGGATATCGCCAGCGGCAATGAGGACCTTTCCTCGCGTACGGAGCAGCAGGCAGCCTCCTTGGCGGAAACCGCCTCCAGCATGGAGCAGATGACCGCAACCGTGAAACAGAACGCCGACAATGCCCGCCAGGCCAGTCAGCTCGCTGGCGGCGCGGCCGACACCGTGCGCCAGAGCGGCGAGGTGATGGGGCAGGTGGTCGATACGATGGGGCGTATCACCGACAGCTCACGCAAGGTTGCCGATATCGTCGGCGTTATCGATTCGATTGCGTTCCAGACCAATATTCTGGCGCTGAACGCCTCCGTCGAGGCGGCGCGCGCTGGCGAGCAGGGGCGCGGTTTTGCGGTGGTTGCCGGTGAAGTCCGCAATCTCGCAAGTCGCAGCGCCGACGCCGCCAAGGAGATCCGCAACCTGATCGATGGATCGACCCAGGAAGTCGAACACGGCGCGGATCTGGTACGACGCGCGGAGAGCTCCATCGAGGAGGTTGTCGGTGCGGTAACCCGTGTCAATGACATTATCAGTGAGATATCCGCGGCGTCGGGAGAGCAGACCAGCGGTATCGAACAGATCAGTCAGGCCGTCGCGCAGATGGATGAAGTGACCCAGCAGAACGCGCAGCGCGTTCAGGTCACGGCGAACTCCGCGACCCGCCTGCGCGCCAGCGTTGAGCATCTGGCGACATCTATTGCCGTGTTCCGACTCGCCGGTAGTGGCGAAGAACGTGTCAGTCGCGACAGCGCGTCTCTGGGCGTGTCGGCCGAGCGACAGTCACCCGTCGGTAACAAGCCCGCGGCGTTGCCGCGCTCCGATCGCCAGCCGGCGACGGATACTAACGAGGAGTGGGAATCATTTTGAAACCCAGTGCTGCTGTCTTCACGGCGCCCGCTGAGGCGGGCACCGACAACGCTGTGCGCTTCGCTCGTGATCTCGAATTCACCTCGCGCGACTTCGAGCGGATTCGGGATCTGATCTATCGGCGGGCGGGTATCGTCATGGCCGATAACAAGCGCGAGATGGTGTACAGCCGTCTCGCCAAGCGGCTTCGCCTGCACGGCATGACACGGTTCGCGGACTATCTGGCCTTGCTGGAGGCCAAGTCCGATTCGGAGGAGTGGGAGTCCTTCACCAACGCGCTGACTACCAACCTGACGGCGTTCTTCCGGGAAGCCCATCACTTCCCGATGCTCGCCGAAGAGATTCGCCGCCGCGGCCCGGCTATCAAGATCTGGTGTGCCGGGGCCTCGACGGGGGAGGAGCCCTACTCGCTGGCGATGACGGTCGCCGAGACACTGGGAGCCGCCGCCAGCCAGGTCAAGATCCTGGCAACCGATATCGACACCGATGCCCTATCGACGGCGAGACAAGGCATCTATTCACTGGAGTCGGTGGAAAAGATGGGTGAAGCGCGCTGCCGGCGCTTTTTCCAACGCGGCAGCGGCGCGAGGTCGGGCAAGGCGCGTGTGCGGCCTGAAATCGCGACCATGATCGACTTTCGGCCGCTCAACCTATGCGCGCCTTCCTGGGCGCTGAACGGGCCGTTCGACGTCATTTTCTGTCGCAATGTCATGATCTATTTCAACAAAGACACGCAGACGCAGATTCTGCAAAAGTTCGCGTCGCAACTGAAGGCCGACGGCCTGTTGTTCGCCGGTCATTCGGAAAATTTTTCGTTCATGAACCAGACCTTCCGTTTGAGAGGGCAGACGGTTTACGCACTGGCATCCTCGGCGCCTCGCGCGATGCCTGACGCCTCGCGATAAGGAGAGACGGTGAGCTCAACAATCAAAGTACTCTGCGTCGATGACTCCGCGCTGATTCGCGACCTGATGACGAAGATCATCAACTCTCAGCCGGACATGACCGTTGTCGCCACGGCGCCGGATCCGCTGGTAGCGCGAGACCTGATCAAACAGCACAATCCCGACGTGCTGACCCTGGATGTGGAAATGCCACGCATGGACGGACTCGATTTTCTCGAGCGTCTGATGCGTCTGCGACCCATGCCGGTACTGATGGTCTCCTCTCTGACGCAGCGCGGCTCGGAGATCACCCTTCGCGCCCTTGAATTGGGGGCCGTCGACTTCGTTGCCAAGCCAGAAGTCGGTATTCGCGACGGCATGATGGAATACGCCGGCATGATCGCGGACAAGATTCGCGCGGCCGCGCAGGCGCGCCCCAGTCGGCAGGGGCAAATGGCGGCGCCTTCGACGCCAAAGCCGGCGCTAAAGGCGCCGATTCTGTCGAGCGAGAAGATTATCATCATCGGCGCCTCGACCGGCGGTACCGAGGCGATCCGGCAAGTCATCGAACCGTTGCCGGCCAACAGCCCCGCCGTATTGATCACCCAGCATATGCCGGGCGGATTTACCCGTTCCTTTGCCGAACGCCTGGACCGCCTTTGCAAGGTCAGCGTCAAGGAAGCAGAAGCGGGCGAGCGGGTCCTGCCGGGCCACGTCTATATCGCACCTGGCGACTGGCATATGCGGTTGTCGCGTTCCGGTGCCAACTACGTGATTGCGCTGGATAACGGGCCGGCCGTCAATCGTCACCGGCCCTCGGTCGATGTGCTGTTCGAATCCGCTGCGCAGTGTGCCGGGCGTAATGCCGTTGGCGCCATTCTGACCGGCATGGGCCGCGATGGGGCGGCGGGTTTGGTCAAGATGCGCCAGGCCGGTGCACACACGGTGGCACAGGATGAAGCCAGTTGCGTTGTCTTCGGCATGCCGAAGGAAGCCATCGCCATGGGGGGCGCGGTCGAAGTCGTACCGCTTTCCGAGATTGCCTCACATTTGATCCAGCAGATGCATTCGGCCGGACGGGCGCAGCGAGTCTAAAGCGGGGACTTGCGCTGCCGATAACATCAGCGTGCCCGCCTACTGAATTGACGAGGAAAGACGATGTCGGACAAGAATATGAGCATTCTGGTAGTGGACGATTTTCCGACGATGCGTCGGATCGTGCGCAGCCTGCTCAAGGAGCTCGGCTTCGAAAATGTCGAAGAAGCCGAGGACGGTCAGGAAGCGCTGACCAAACTGCGCGCGGGTGGCTTCGAGTTCGTGGTATCGGACTGGAATATGCCCAACCTGGATGGTTTGGAAATGCTCAAGGAAATTCGCCAGGATCCCGCGCTGTCGTCGCTGCCGGTGCTGATGGTGACCGCCGAGGCGAAGAAAGAGAACATCATTGCGGCTGCCCAGGCCGGCGCCAACGGCTATGTCGTCAAGCCCTTCACCGCCGCGACGCTGGAAGAAAAATTGAACAAAATCTTCGAAAAGCTGGGCAAGTAACACATACGGAGGGTAGATCATGAGTGGTGCCAACCCTCAGGCCAGCATGGCGAATAATCCGGCGCCAGATGACCTGATTCGTCGTATCGGTCATCTGACGCGCATGCTGCGCGAGAACATGCGCGAGCTGGGGCTCGACAAGGAAGTGGAAAAGGCGGCGCAGGCGATTCCCGATGCACGGGATCGACTGAGTTACGTCGCCTCAATGACCGAACAGGCCGCGGAGCGTTCGTTGAACGCGATCGATACCGCGCAACCGCTGCAGAACGCACTGGAGAGCGAATCCGTCGCGCTGGACAAGCGCTGGGAGTCCTGGTTCGCCGAGCCCAAGGAGCTCGACGAAGCCAAGGCGCTGGTCGTCGATACGCGCAGCTATCTGCAGTCCGTTCCCGAGCGGACCAGCGCCACCAACGCGCAACTGCTCGAGATCATGATGGCTCAGGATTTCCAGGATCTCACGGGTCAGGTCATCAAGAAGATGATGGACGTGATCCACGAGATCGAGCAGCAGTTGCTGCAGGTGCTGATCGACAACGCCCCCGAAGGGGCGGCGGTCGAGCGCCGCGAGAAGGAGAGCGCGCCGTCCGCCTCATCGACGCCGGAATCGTTGTTGAACGGACCTCAGATCAATCCCAATGCGGCCGATGTGGTCAGCAACCAGGACCAGGTCGACGATCTGCTGGACAGCCTAGGTTTCTGATTCCTCTAGACTCCTCTCTTCTGACCCTCCCTATGAAATAGCAGGCACTTCAGCCTGCTATTTCGTCCTTTGACTTCCCGTCATGCCAAGCAGAATGTCGCCCACGCGGTGGCATTGCCGTCATTGGCGCCTTTGCGCCAGAACTAGCGGAGCGAGCGCTTGGCCGGCCAGGACGACAGCGATCAGGAAAAGACCGAACCAGCCACACCGCGACGCCTGGAAAAGGCTCGCGAGGAGGGCCAGGTTCCGCGATCCCGGGAATTGGCGACCTTCCTCCTGCTGGTCAGTGGCGTCATGGGCCTTTGGTTCTTAGGCAATGAGCTGTATGACGATCTCGGGCTGGTCATGGAGCAGGCGTTCCTGTTCGATCGCGGTCTGGTCTTCGATAGCGCCCGGATGCTCAGCCGTATCTGGTCGCTGGGGCAGCGAACACTGTTTGCGCTACTGCCCCTCTTTCTGTTGTTTACGGTGGCCGCTTTCCTGGGCCCGGTTTTGCTGGGCGGATGGCTGATGTCGGCGAAGTCGCTACAGCCGCAGCTCTCCAAGCTCAATCCGCTGAAGGGGTTGAAGCGGATGTTCTCCAGTCAGGCGCTGGCGGAGCTCGCCAAGGCCATCGCCAAGTCGGTACTCGTGGGCGGGGTCGGGGCCATTTACCTCTGGTCGCGCCGCGACGACCTGATCGCCCTCATGACGATGCCGATTCATCAGGCGTTGGCCAAGGCGATGCAGATGGCGGCGGTCGGTTGTGCGTTGATCGTGGTCTCGATGATCGTCGTGATCCTGATCGATGTGCCTTACCAGATCTGGAGTCACAACAAGAAATTGCGCATGAGTCGGGAGGATATCCGGCAGGAGCACAAGGAGAGCGAGGGGGACCCGCATGTTAAGGGAAGAATTCGCTCCCAGCAGCAGGCGATGGCGCGAAGGCGCATGATGTCGAAGGTGCCGGAAGCGGATGTGATCGTGACCAACCCGACTCACTATGCGGTGGCGTTGAGCTACGAACAGAATTCGATGGCGGCACCGCGAGTCGTGGCGAAAGGGGCAGATCATGTCGCCGCCAAGATCCGCGAGCTGGGTGACGAGCATGACGTCCCGCGGCTCGAGGCCCCGCCGCTGGCCCGTGCGCTCTACCACCATGTGGATCTCGACCAGGAAATTCCGGCGGATCTGTATACCGCCGTGGCGGAAGTGCTGGCATGGGCCTTCCGTCTGAAACAGATCGAAACCGAGGGCGGCGAGCGGCCGCCTACCCCGAGGGACCTGCCGGTCCCACCGTCTCTGGACGATGCCGAGTCGCCTGGAACGATCGATAGCGAGGAGAGGGAATGAGCGCGCTCACCCAGTGGTTCGGCCAGCGCAAGTGGCCGGGGGACACCCAATGGAAGGTGCTGGCCGGCCCCATCCTGATCATCATGATTCTGACCATGATGATCCTGCCGTTGCCGCCCTTCGCGCTGGACATCTTCTTCACCTTCAATATCGCGCTGTCGATCATGGTGCTGCTGGTCAGCATGTTTACCGAGAAGCCGCTGGATTTTGCTGCTTTTCCGGCCGTGCTGCTGTTTTCGACGCTGCTGCGTTTGTCGTTGAACGTGGCGTCCACGCGCGTGGTGCTGATGGAAGGGCATCAGGGGGGCGACGCGGCGGGCAAGGTGATCGAGGCGTTCGGGGAGTTCTTGATCGGCGGCAATTTCGCAGTCGGCCTGGTCGTCTTCCTGATTCTCGTGGTGATCAACTTCATGGTTATCACCAAGGGGGCCGGACGTATCGCGGAGGTTGGCGCGCGTTTTACGCTGGATTCCATGCCCGGCAAGCAGATGGCCATTGATGCGGACCTCAACGCGGGGCTGATCGGTGAAGAGGACGCGCGCACGCGTCGCAGCGAGCTCAATCAGGAGTCCGAGTTCTACGGATCCATGGATGGGGCGAGCAAGTTCGTACGCGGCGATGCCATTGCCGGCCTGTTGATCATGGTCATCAACCTGATCGGCGGACTGATGATCGGTGTGGCGCAGCACGGGCTGCCGTTCAGTGAGGCCGCGCGCACCTATACGCTGCTGACCGTGGGTGACGGTCTGGTTGCGCAGATTCCGGGCCTGGTGATCTCGACCGCCGCGGGTGTAACGGTGTCCCGCGTCAATACCGATCAGGATGTCGGCCAGCAGCTTCTCAGCCAGCTCTTCAGCAATCCTCGCGTCATGTATCTGGCGGCTGGCGTCATGGCGTTGCTCGGTGTCATTCCGGGGATGCCCAATCTCGTCTTTCTGCTGTTTGCGACGTCGCTGGCGTCGGTCGGCTGGTGGCTGACGCGTCGCGATCAGGCGCAGGTTTCGCGTGAGGTTGAGGAGCGCGCGCCACCGACGGTACAAGAAACGCCCGAGGCCAGCTGGGACGACGTCCAGCTGGTCGATACCTTGGGTTTGGAAGTCGGCCATCGTCTGATCCCCCTGGTAGACCAGCGACAGAAGGGCGAACTGCTGGGACGAATCAAGAGCGTGCGCAAGAAATTCGCTCAGGATGTCGGCTTTCTGCCGTCGGTCGTGCATATCCGCGACAACCTCGAACTCAGTCCCAATACCTATGTCATTACGCTGCGGGGTGTCGAAGTCGGTCGTGCGGAGGCGTATCCCGGCAAATGGCTTGCCATCGATCCGGGGCATGTCTCCGGGGCGATCGATGGAACCCGGACTCAGGATCCCGCTTTCGGGCTGACGGCCTACTGGATCGAAGAAGCGCAGCGGGAGCGGGCGCAGATCTACGGCTATACGGTGGTGGATGCCAGTACGGTGGTGGCGACGCATCTCAATCACCTGTTGCATGAAAATGCCGGCGACATGCTGGGCCGAGCAGAAGTGCAGCAGTTGCTGGACAAGGTATCGGAACAGCAGAAGTCGCTGGTCGAGGATGTCGTTCCCAAACTACTGCCGCTGACAACGGTCCAGCGAATTCTGCAGAACCTGCTGGCCGAGGATGTGCCGATCCGCGATATGCACACGATTATGGATGTGCTGGCGGAATTCGCGCCGCAGCAGACCGATCCCAACGAGCTGACAGCCTTGGTGCGCGTGGCGCTGGGTCGCGCGATTACCCAGCAGTGGTTCCCCGGCAAGGATCCAATGCACGTGATGAGCCTGGACCCCAAGCTGGAGCAGGTCTTGTCGCAGGCGCTTGGCAACGGCGGTGCGCTGGAGCCCGGCTTGGCCGACACGTTGATGCAGCAGACCGCCGCGGCAGTCGAGCGCCAGCAGCGCCGGGATGAGCCCACCGTGCTGGTAGTCCCGCATGGTCTGCGGGCGCTGCTCGCGCGCTTTCTGCGCCGCCAGATCAAGTCGCTGGTCGTGCTTTCCCAGGCAGAGATCCATGATGATCGCCACCTGCGCGTCACCACGACCATCGGCGCGTCGAATTAATGGCCAGGCATTGGCGGGCCAATGGCGTGTTGGTCGGATGTCTTCTGCTGGGGCTGGTGCCGTGGCAGCCTGGTTGGGCGACAGCGGGAAGTTGGGTCGGAACGTTCTCGCGTCTGGTCGTGCCGGTCTCGGATCGCCCGCTCGAGAGTCATCAATTGGCGCCTCCCCCGGAAAGTGCCGGCGCGAAAGTGACACGAGTGAGATGGCGTTTCTCCAGCGACGCCCCGGCCGGGGCGATGCGTGCCTGGTTATGTCAGGGCAACTTCTGCATCGCGCTTCGCGGCGAGCAGGGTACAACACAGCAATTTGCGGGTCGCGCCGCGGACAGGACACTGGCGTTTCGATTCCAGCGTCTGCCCGTTGCCAATCACGCCGGGGTATCGACGGTGACTAATGGACAGCTGATCGTCGACTATCGCCGTTAGGTGCCGTATCGAACCTGCGCTGGCGGCAAAAACCGGAAATAGCCGTCGGAAGACGGGGAGTTCACAAACTTGGATACCACGCTGCCCGCCATAATGGGCTAGCTGGCCACCGCTCTTGACGGCCAGGACGGCGTTAACCACGAGGCCATTCGATGTATACCGCACAGGGCAAAATCGATCAGCAGGCAATGATGGAACAGTACATGCCGATGGTGAGGCGCCACGCGCTCTCGCTGCAGGTACGCTTGCCTGCCAGCGTGGAACTGGACGACCTGATCCAGGCAGGTATGGTCGGTCTGCTGGATGCCATGGGGCGTTATGACAACTCCCACGGCGCCAGTTTCTCGACCTATGCCAATCAGCGGGTGCGCGGTGCCATGATCGATGAGCTGCGAAGTCGTGACTGGATGCCACGAAGCGTTCGCCGCAATGCCCGCGCGCTCGATCAGGCCGTCGGCCGGCTGGAACAGCGGCTGGGCCGCGCGCCGGAAGAGCGAGAGATCGCTGCCGAAATGGGCGTCTCCGCCGAGGAGTATCACCAGTTGCTGGCCGATGCCAACAATGGCTTCCTGCTCGCCTACGATGAAAGTGATAGCGAGAATGGCGTGACCGCCGTCGCTGACGGGGGACCGCCGTCACCCTTCGACGCCTTGATCAGCGATGACAACCGTACTCAGTTGATGGCCGCCATCGATGCGCTACCGGAGCGCGAGAAGCTGCTGCTAGGCCTGTACTATCAGGAAGAGCTCAATCTCAAGGAGATTGGTGCTGTTCTCGGCGTCAGCGAATCCCGCGTCTGTCAGCTCCACAGTCAGGCGGTTTCTCGGCTGCGCGCCAAACTGAGCCACTGAAGCGGGCGCTGCGCCCGCTTCGTGGTATCGCCGATTGCTTATCAGTCGGCGCTGGCTGGCGTCGAGACAACCGCTTCGCCAATCGTGGCCCCCAACCGTTCCCACGCCTGACCCAGCGCGCGCACCAGTGCCGGGTAGCCATCATCCTCCAGCGGCTCCAGCACGGCGAAATGTCGCTGTTCGACGAGACGGTTGCCTTGCTGTAGTTGCCACTCCCCCGAAATCACCGCCTGTCCGTCGTAACGCCCCTGAAACTGGTCGACATCGACCGCCAGACGCAGAGCGTCTGTCGCCGGTGCGCCAGGGCCCAGAATCGTTGTCTCCGGCAGGAACATGGCCAGTGTCTGGCGCAGGCGTCGGCTGAGCTGGTTTCCCAGATCCTCGGCCCAGAGGTTCTGGTTGGCGGTGGTCAGCTCGATGTCGCTGAGCTGCATCACGATACCTTCCTGATCGAGATAGCTGGCCACGTCGACCGGCATGACCTGAAGCTGACGCACCGTCGGGTTTGCGTCAGTTTGCGCTAACGCTGCCGAGGGTTCGGGTAGCGTGTAGCGGGAGGCCGTCGACGTCGATCCGGCGCAGCCGGTCAGCACGAGGCTGCCGGCGATCGCCAGCAGGCAGGCCACGCCGGCCAGTGGCCGACGAGGTCGCGAGCGGGAGTCAACGGGCTGTGGCAGCGTAGGGTGGATCATCGTGGTGCCCTCGGCGTGGGATCGGCCTGAACTTCGCGATCGAAAATCAAGGCGTTGGGTTTCTCGCGCAGTGTCCGTGCGACCGGTTGAAGATCACGCATCAGTGTCTCGAGCTGCTGTAGCGTGTCGTTAAGCTGGCGATAGCCGGACGATCCGGAGGAGAACCCATTGAGCGTGCGCTGGAGTTCTTCCAGCGTATCGTTGACGCTACCCGGCAGCGCCTGGGTCTCGGGGTCGGAGACGATGGCGTTGACCGATTCCGCGATCTGCCTGACCTGCTCAAGCGTCTGCTGCGACGTTTGCATGGTCTGATCGAGTCGGGAAAGAATCGGTTCGACCTCCAGATCGTTGAGCTTGTCGAGCAGGTTGGAGACCTTCTGCTCGATCTGCGCGAAGCCTCCCGAGATGGTCGGGAAAACCGGCTTGCCGTCAAAGGTCATCGCGTCGTAGGGCGGCGCATCGTCATTGAAATTAACGTCCACGAACAGGGCGCCGGTCAGCAAGTTGCCGGACTTCAGCGTCGCGCGCAGACCGTAGTCGTTAAACATGCGCTCGAAGCGATCGTGAATCTGCTGATCATCGATGTCGCTATCCACGTTTTCACTGCTCTCCAGCCGCTGGGGTTCGATGCGAATCAGCACCGGAATGGCAAAGTTGGTGAGTGAATCTGGCTGCGGGGCGGTGAAATGCCAAGGCACGCTCTCGACGGTGCCGATTCGCACGCCACGATACTCGACCGGCGCGCCCCGACTGAGGCCGCGAACCGTGTCGTCGACCAGCAGCACGTACTCGATGTACTGATCGTAGGTGCCTTCGCGCGCGCTCTCTTCGTTGTTGTAGAGCGTGTAGGTGGCGTCCTGTTTTGCCGGACTGCCCTGGGCCACATCCTCCGGCACACCGAAGGTGACTCCACCGCTGACCAGCGTCTCGAACGAGTCGAGGTTGACGTTGACTCCCTCGGAGTCCAGCTGGACATCGATGCCCGAGGAACTCCAGAAGCGCGTCGTGTCGGTCACCAGACTGTCGTAGGGCGACTGGATGAAGAGCCGATGACGTATCTCGCGCGCGTCCGGGTCAAAGTCGGTGCTCTCGACGCGACCGACCGTGTAACCCTGGTAGGTGACCGGGTCGCCAGCGCTCAGGGAGTTGCCGACCTGGCTGACGAGATTGACGCGCAGCCCCGGGGCGTCGGGGGGCGCCACGGGCGGCTGTTCCAGGACATCGAAGTCGGTCTGGTACTCGTCGCTGTCGCCTGGTGCCAGCTGGATGTAGGCGCCGGACAGCACGGTATTGAGGCCACTGATACCTTCCCGACCGATCCTTGGCTTGACCACCCAGAAGCTCGAGGCGCTATTCAGCATGCGCTCGGCATCACGAGACATGCGGGCTGTGACCACCGTGTGCGAGAGGTCGTCGGAGAGGCGTACCGCTTCGACGTGCCCGACCTCGACATTGCGCGTCTTGATCAGCGTATTGCCGGCCTCGATGCCCTCGGCACTTTCCATGTTGAGGGTAATCAGAGGCCCACGGCTGGAGATATTGTCCCAGACCATCCAGGCGCCGATCAGCGCCGCCAGGAGCGGCACGATCCAGATGGGGGATAGCCGCGACTGCGACAGCCGGGTGGCGCGTTGCATCGAATCAGGCATCGTCGACTTCCTTGACGGGCGAGTAGGGAGATTGTCGCTTGAGCGAGGCCGGCATTGGCGGCTGCATGTCCCGGCTGTCCCAGATGAGACGGGAATCGAAGCTGTTGGCCGCCAGCATGGTGATGATGACCACGGCCGCGAAGGCCAGCGCCGCCGGGCCCGGGGTAATCGAAAGCAACGAGCCGGCATGCACCAGTGCTACCAGGATCGACACCACGAAGACATCAATCATCGACCAGCGTCCGATGAACTCCGTGATGCGGTAGAGCTTCTGACGCTTGTGCTTGAAAGCCGCATTGCCCCCGCGCTTGATGGTCAGGCAGAGCCAGGCCATGGCCAGCATCTTGCCGATGGGAACCACCACGCTTGCGGTGAAGATGACCAGGGCAATTGGCCAGTCACCGTGGCCGACGAAGAGCAGGACGCCGCCGATGATCGTCGACGGCGTCGTGTTGCCCAGCGACGTGGTAGTCATGATCGGGTAGAGGTTCGCCGGAATATAGAAGATGAGCGCGGCGGCGAGGAGCGCCCAGGTCTTCTGCACGCTATGCGGGCTGCGAAAACGCAGGGGTTCGCTACAGCGCTGACAGCGGCCGCGGCCAAAGTGGCCCAGGCGATTGACCAGCCCGCAGGTCGGGCAGCCGGTCAGCGATTGGGTGGCGGCGGTGCGGCCCACTCGGCAGCCTTCCGGGGCCAGAGGTTCCCCGGCAATCGAGAACCACATCCAGTCGCTATCGATCGAGCGGGTTGTCAGCAGCAGCAGCAGGGCGTAGATGCAGAAGGACCAGAAGGAAAGTCCCAGATCCACCGATGCCATGCCGGCGATCTTGATCAGGCTCACCAGCGCGCCGATGACGAAGACATCCGCCATCATCCAGGGCCCAAGATGGGCCAGCGCTCTGGCGATGGGTCGACTGCGCGGCAGAGGGTGTCGGCGCAACAGGCCGGTATGCAGCCAGATTACTGCCAGCAGGTAGCAGGCGGGCAGTACGATAATCGTGACCAGCACCAGGATGCCGACGATCGGGGCGTGGAAGTCGATCAGCCCGGCAGCGGTGTCGATGACGCCGATCGCGTTAGTGACCCCTCTGGCCTCGAAGCTGATGAACGGAAAGCTCAGGGCGGCAGCTAGCGCGATCAAGGCGCTGATGGCGAATGCCAGGCTACGCTCGGCGGGGCGATAGTGGCGATGACTCAGCGTATGACCGCAGCGAGGGCAGCCGGCACGCTGATGCGGCGCCAGCGGAGGCAGCGCCACCAGCAGGTCACACTCCTGGCAGGCACGCAGCCGCCGGCGCGTCTGGCGCGATTCGCTGGCGACAGTCTTTGACGTCACGGCGTCATGCGCTGCTGATCTATCCTTGCTTGTCGATACCAAGAAGAAGCCCTGTTCACTAACCGCTAGGAAAACTTTGCCCGGTTATCGGACCATAGACAATTCCGCGGGCTCGGAGGTTGGTCGATTGACCATCCATGTCATCGGTCGATTGGACACTATAGTAGGTGATATCCGCAGGTGATACGGCCTGTGCCGAAGAAGTACAATCACTTACGGCAATAACGATGCCTAGTAGAATAGGGAGCGGTGCTCTGGAACCCGGCCGGCAAGGAGGCTTGATATGGTAATCGCCCTGATCGCGATCTTGGCAGGGTTGGCACTGCTGGCCTGGAGCGCGGACCGTTTCGTCGATGGCGCCGCTGCCACCGCGCGCCATCTCGGTCTCTCGCCGTTGTTGATCGGCATGCTGGTGATCGGTTTCGGCACCTCGGCACCCGAAATGATGGTGTCGGCCCTGGCGGCCTTGCAGGGCAATCCCGGCCTGGCGCTAGGCAATGCCTATGGCTCGAACATTACCAATATCGCCTTGATCGTTGGCTTGGTGGCCCTGGTAAGCCCGCTGCTGGTGCATTCCCAGGTCGTACGGCGCGAGCTGCCCATGCTGATGCTGGTTACGCTGGCGTCCTTGTGGTGCCTTCATGACGGCCGTATCTCGCGATGGGATGCAGTGGGCTTGCTGATGCTGCTGGCCGTCTTCCTGGGCTATAGCATCTGGCGCTCTCGCCAGTCGGATCCGGATGCCTTGCAGGCCGATGTCGACGCCGATATTAGCGGCGACTCCATGTCATTGAAAAGCGGCGTGACCTGGACGCTGGTCGGGCTGGTATTGCTGATTGTCAGCTCGCGGCTGCTTGTGTGGGGGGCGATCGAGATCGCTAGCGCATTCGGTATCAGCGATCTAGTGATCGGTCTGACGGTCGTGGCCATCGGTACCTCGTTGCCGGAGCTCGCCTCTTCGATCAGCGCGGTGCGCAAGAACGAACATGATCTGGTTCTCGGCAATGTCGTCGGCTCCAATCTGTTCAATACCCTGGGGGTGGTGGGTCTGGCCGGGGTCATCGAACCGATCGATGTCGATCCGGCAGTGCTCGTGCGCGACTGGCCCGTCATGGCAGGGCTGACGCTCGTCCTGCTGGTATTCGGCATGGGGTGGAGGGGGCAGGGGCGTATCAACCGTCTCGAGGGTGGCATCTTGCTCTCGTGCTTTATCGCCTACACCGCTTGGCTAGTCGTCGGGGTGATCGGCAGCTGAGAGGCACCGAGCGCAACGATCTTCACGCCGCTTCGGACGCCTGTCCGGATCGGCTTCGATGTTGCGGGTCGCAACGCACGGCGATCTGCAGCGCGCTCTGGCCAATCACTGCCGCCACGCCCAGAACGATCGCCGATGTCAGTGCCGGATTGCCGCCCAGGCCGGCGAGGGCGGTACACAGCGCTCCGATCCCCATCTGGGTAAATCCGTAGAGACCCGCGGCGGATCCGACGACCTTCGGATTGACGCCGACCGCCAGTGTGAGTGCCGAGGGGCCCGTCATGCCCAGGCCCAGCGTAAACAGCAACATGGCGCCCTCCAGCGTCGGGACCGATGCCCAGCCCGCGAGGACGAACGTTAATAGGCCGAGCGCGGCAACCAGGCTGAGTTGACTGGCTATGAACATCAGACGCACCAAGCCGACACGATGAATGGCCCGGTGTGTGATGAAGTTGCCGATCGAGATGCTAACGATCAGCAGGGAAATATAGAAAGCCACATGGCTCGATGGCTGATGCAACTGCTCGACGAAGATAAATGGCGCCGAGGCAATGAAGGCGTACATCGAGGTAGTCATGCAGCCGCCGCCGATGGCATAGCCGATAAAGGCCGGCGAGCGCACCAGCGTGGCATACTCGCGGCGTAGCATCGTCAGGTCGACACGCCCTGTGGCGTTGCCGGTCTCCGGTAGTCGACCCCAGACGAACAGCAAATTGGCCGCCCCCAGCGTGCAAAGCACCAGCATGATCGACCGCCAGCCCAGCGTCATGCTGAGCAGACTTCCCACCAGCGGCGCCAGCGCCGGCCCGATGGCGACGATCAGATTGAGTATCGCCAGACGCTGCACCGCCTGATCGGGCTGCGCGGTGTCCCTGACCATGGCACGGCCCAGCGCCAAACCGGCGCAGCCGCCGAACGCCTGAAAGAATCGGGCGACAAGCAGCGTTTCGACGCTGGCCGCTCGCCAAGCGACAAAGCCCGCCACCGTGTAGATACCCAGGCCCAGCAACAGCGCTGGTCGGCGCCCGACGGCATCAGACAGCGGCCCGTAGAAGAGTTGGCCGATCGCCAGTCCCAAGATGTAAAGGCTGATGGTGAGCTGAATACGGGCGTTGTCGGTGACAAGATCGCGGGCGGCGGCCGGTAACGCGGGGACGAAGATATGCATGGCCAGCGTGCCGGCCAGCGTAACCAGTACCAGCATCCACAATGGCGGTAGCTGGCGCGGCGTGGCTGAGGTGTCGGTGGCTTGTCGCGGCGACGAACCGGTGGGGTGGGGCAAGTCAATCTCCGGGCGGTATCAGAGGCGATGAGCATGGGGGCGACCGCGATAAACGACGAGCGGTCGATAAACGACGGCATGGCGCGGCCGCCAGTGATGCCGGTAGCACGCTAGCAATGATGACGGTATCCAATCACCTTACGCGAAAGCCCAGCAGGCGACCACTAGAGGGTAAGGACTAGAAGGGAAGGATTGGAGGAGAAGGACTCGAGAGGGAGAACCAGAAAAGGCGACCTTGGGATAGGCTGCGTCAGTCGGCTTATTAGCCAGCGCCATTCTCCGACGGCAAAAAGCGAACCGGGCAGATTGTCGCATAGATGAATTTGCGTCGCCTGATACAGGGGGGGCGGGATAAAGCGCCGGGTAGCGCTGCAACCCGCGTAGTTGGCGACTTTCGCGAGTATTGCCTAGTGTTCGGAGAGCGTCGTGGTATCAGGGGACTTAAGGGAACTTAAACGTGCGACAGGATGTGCGACACCGCGGCACTTCGGCAATGACGGAAACGCTCCATAAGATAGGCGTTGTTGACTGATCGACACGATTGGTTAACACCCGGATAACACGATTCGGCCGACCGACGAGGCGCCGATGCCGGCCTCTCGATCGGTTATCCGATGTCCACCGCTGTCGGGGTTTCCGGTCGGCTTCAGGCCGACGAACGGATCCCGGCGCGCTTGCGAGGAGTCAGCCATGGCGTTAGATCCAATCCTGCTATCACGATTGCAGTTTGCATTCGTGGTGTCCTTCCACGCGATATTCCCTGTTTTCACGATCGGCCTGGCATCCTATGTCGCCGTGCTCCAGGGCCTCTATGTCGCCACCGGCAATTCAGTCTGGGATCGCCTGGGCTACTTCTGGACCAAGATATTTGCCGTGGTTTTCGGCATCGGCGTCGTGTCCGGGATCGTCATGGCGTTTCAATTCGGGACCAACTGGAGCAATTTCGTCCAGTTTGCCGCCAACCTCATTGGTCCGCTGCTGAGTTACGAGGTGGTAACGGCTTTCTTCCTTGAAGCCGGCTTCCTGGGTGTCCTGCTGTTCGGTCGCAACAAGGTCTCGCCGTCGGTGCACTTCTTCGCGGCGCTCATGGTGGCCGTCGGTACCTTCGTCTCCGCTTTCTGGATTCTGGTCAGCAACAGCTGGATGCAGACGCCGCAGGGGTTCGAAGTTCGCGAGGGCGTCATGCACGTGACGTCCTGGATGGAAGCCATGTTCACGCCGTCCTTCCCCTATCGCTTCATGCATATGGCGATGGCGGCCTTTCTGACGGGTGGCTTCGTGGTCTGCGGTGTCAGTGCCTGGTTCCTGCTGCGCAACCGCGACGTCGAGGTACACAAGCGCGCGCTGTCGATGACCCTCTGGTTGCTGCTGATTCTCACCCCTCTGCAAGCGTGGATCGGTGACGAACATGGTCTCAATACGCTCGAGCACCAGCCGGCTAAAGTGGCTGCGATGGAAGGTAACTGGGAAACCCAGTCGAATGTGCCGCTACTGCTGTTCGCACTGCCCGACCGTGATTTGCAGGCCAATCGCATGGAAATTGGCATTCCCAATGGCGCCAGTCTGATCCTGCGCCATGATGCCGACGGTGTGGTGCCGGGGCTGGATCAGGTGCCGGAGGACGAGCAGCCGCCGGTCTGGATGGTGTTCTACAGCTTCCGCGTCATGGTCGCGATGGGGCTGCTGATGATCTTCTTTGCCGTGGCCGGGCTGGCGCTGCGCCGCGGCGAGCGGTATGCCACGTCGCGCTGGTTCCTGCGGGGGTTGCAGGGCATGAGCCTGGCGCCGTTCCTGGCGGTGCTTGCCGGCTGGTACGTCACCGAGATCGGTCGTTCCCCTTGGCTTGTCTTTGGGGTAATGGACTATGCCGATGCCGTTACGCCGTCGCTGACCGGCGGCATGGTGCTAGCCACATTGATCGGTTACATCGCGGTCTACGCGGTGATCTTCTACGCCGGCGTCTACTACCTGTTCAAGGTGATTCGGCAGGGACTGGATGATAGCCACGCGAACCAGGGCATCGAGGATTCCGATCGCCCGGCGCGTCCGTTTTCCGCCACCCATGTGCCGTTCGATGGCGGCATTGACTCGGCTCGGAGCTAAGCCATGGAAATGTTCGATCTTTCGTTAATCTGGGCGGTCATCATCGCCGTTGGCGTCATCATGTACGTACTGATGGACGGCTTCGACCTGGGGCTGGGTATTCTGTTCCCGTTCGCCCCCGACGAGGATTCTCGCGATGTGATGATGAACTCTGTCGCCCCGGTCTGGGATGGTAACGAGACCTGGCTGGTACTGGGCGGCGCCGGTCTGATCGGGGCGTTCCCTCTGGTCTATACCATTCTGCTACCGGCGCTCTATCTCGGTGTCTTCCTGCTGCTGGCTGGGCTGATCTTCCGCGGCGTCGCTTTCGAATTCCGCTTCAAGTCCCATCGCTCCAAAAGCTTCTGGAACTGGGCCTTCGCGGGGGGATCGTTCGTCGCGACGTTCGCCCAGGGTTGTGTCGTCGGGGCCTATATTCAGGGCTTCGAAACGGCCGACGGCGTCTACACCGGCGGGGCGTTCGACTGGTTGACGCCGTTCAGCGTTCTGACCGGCGTCGGCATGGTCATCGGCTACTCGCTGCTGGGGGCAACCTGGCTGGTGCTCAAGTCGGAAGGGCACGTGCGGGAGTGGGCACGCGGTCTGGTGCCGAAGCTGTTGATCGGCGTGCTGGTGATTTTCGCCATTGTCAGCCTTTGGACCCCGCTGATCGATCAAGGCGTCTACGAGCGCTGGTTCGACAACCTTCAAGTGATCTGGGTGCTGCCGTTTGCCACGCTGCTCTGCGCGCTTGGCATCTTCCTGGGTAACCGCCATGGCCGCGAGGGTTCTGCCTTTCTGTTGACGCTCGGCTTGTTCATCTTCACTTACCTGGGGCTGATCGTCAGCCGCTGGCCCTATGTCGTTCCCCCGCAATATACGCTGTGGGATGCGGCCTCGGCGCCGGAGTCGCAGTTCTTCCTGCTGATCGGCGTGCTCTTCGTCCTGCCGATCGTCCTGACCTATACCGCCTGGACCTACTGGGTCTTCCGCGGCAAGGTGCGCGTGGGCGAGGGCTACCATTGAGTCGAGCCACGCGTGCGGGCAATCCGTCCCGCGACTGGCTGAAGCGGCAGGCGGCCGGTGTCAGAGGTTGGCACCGTGCCGCCGTCGCCTGCGGCCTGCTCGCGGCAATGGCGACGCTGTTTCAGATGGGGGGCATGGCCTGGGTCGTCGACCGGCTGGTGTCGCACGACGAGGCGCCGGGCGATGTCGTCGTTGCACTTCTGGTCATCGGCGTCGCGCTGGTTGTTCGGTCGCTGGCACAGTGGGGGCAGGAGTGCTGCGGTATCGAGTCAGGCCTGCGCGTGCGGCAACAGGTTCGTCACGCACTGCTTGACCGCCTGGCAGCACTGGGGCCCGTGCGGCTCGCGTCGCGGCACACTGCCGGCCTGGCCAGCCAGCTGGTCGATCAGGTGGAGGCGCTGGACGGCTACTACGCGCGCTTTCTCCCGCAGATGGTGCTGGCGGCGGCCATCCCGATGCTCTATCTCGTCGTGGTGCTTTGGCTGAACTGGCTGGCGGGTATCTGGTTATTGATCGCAGCCCCCCTCATTCCGCTCTTCATGGCCCTGATCGGCATGGGTGCTCAGCGCTTGAACGAGGCGCAGTTTCAGGCTGTGACTCGGCTGTCGGGGCACTTTCTCGATCGAGTCCGGGGAATCGCCACGCTACAGCTGTTCGGACTGGCAGCGCGCAGCACGGCGGAGGTGGCGGACGTGGCCGATGATTACCGGCGGCGTAGCTTGAAGACCCTGCGGGTGGCGTTTCTCTCTTCCGCTGTGCTCGAGTTCTTCGCGGCAGTGTCGGTGGCCGTGGTCGCGATCTATATTGGCTTCGGGCTACTGGGATTCATCGACTATGGACCCGCCGACGAGCTGACGCTGTTCAGCGGCCTGCTGATTCTGATGCTGGCGCCAGAATTCTTTCAGCCGCTGCGGGCTCTGTCTCAGCACTATCATGACCGCGCCTCGGCGCTGGGTGCCGCGGAAGGTTTGCTGGTGCTGCTCGATGGCACGCCGGTCGAGGGTGGTGATGAACGGGCCTCTGCCGTGGCGACAAACTCGCTGGCGCCGGGAGAGATCGCCTTGGAAGCGATCGAGCTCGAACACGAAGGTCGTGGCCAGGTGCTGGGGCCGGTTGCTTTGCATGTCTCACCCGGCGAGGTCGTCGCGCTGGTCGGGCCTTCCGGCAGTGGCAAGTCGAGTCTGCTGCAGCTGATCGCCGGTTTTGCAGCGCCTTCAGCCGGCCGTGTCGAGGTCGGTGCCGATACTGCGATCGCCTGGCTCGATCAGCGGCCATTGCTGATCCAAGGCAGCGTGGCGGAAAACCTGCGACTCGTGGCGCCGGCGGCGAGCGATGCCGAACTCGAACGGGCACTCTGCCATGCCGGGCTCGGGGCCTGGCTGGCCGCCGCACCGGCGGGCATTCACACGGCGCTCGGGGAGCGTGGCGTGGGCATGTCGGGCGGGGAAGCGCAGCGGCTGGCACTGGCACGTGTCTTCCTTTCACCGGCGCACCTGGTACTGCTCGATGAGCCGACCGCCGCGCTGGATCCGAAGACGGAGCAGCTGGTGATCGAAGGTCTGAGGCGTTTGGCGGCAGAGGGGCGAACCCTACTGGTTGCGACGCACCATCCAGCGATCATGGGGATGGCGGGGCGTCTCTACGCGATCGAGCAGGGGCATTTGGTGGCTGTCACGGCGGTGCGAGCTTCCCAAGGGGCGGAGGTGCTCTGAATGGTCCGATCCAGAAAGGAGAAGGTTTGATGCGGGCACTTCTCGAACTGCGGCCTTGGTTGAAGGTGATGCTCGAGCGCCGTCGTCGTCTGCTGCTCGGCGCGGCGCTGATGCTGGTGACATTGGCCAGCGCGCTGGGGTTGCTGTCGCTCTCCGGGTGGTTTATCACGGCGACGGCTGTTGCCGCGCTGGCGGCACAGGCCGCGTATCTCGATGTCTTCACGCCGGGGGCCGGCATTCGTGGGTTTGCCGTGTCGCGTACGGTCGCACGCTATCTCGAAAGGCTCTACAACCACGATACGGTGCTGCGCCTGCTGGCAGATTTGCGAACCCGTGCCTTCGGGCAGCTGGTGGCGCTCGATGGGCGCACGCTATCGCGAGCCCGCGCCTCGCAGTGGTTGAACCGGCTCACGGCGGATATCGATACGCTGGACAATCTCTACCTGCGGCTACTGGCCCCCCCGTTGGTGGCCCTTGTCGGGATCCTCACGTTCGCCGGTCTGGCGGCGCTGTTTCTACCGGTTGTGGCGGGGACGCTACTGGCCTTGATGCTGCCACTTTGGTGTCTGATCACGCTCGGTTGCGCCGCCTGGGGCTGGCGTCACGCCCAACAGCGTGTCGACGGCCAGGAAGCGTTGCGTGTGCGTACCATCGAGCACGTCGATGGACTGCCTGAGCTGACGGCGTATCGGGTTCTAGCCGAGCACCGACGTCACTGGCGCGAGGAAGAGGCGACGCTGCTGGCGCATCAGCGGACGCTGGGCCGGCGAGCCGCCGCCGGCAATGCGCTAGTGACGCTGATCGTGCAGGCGTCGGCGTTGGCGGTGCTGGTGCTGGCGATCATGGCGTATCAAGCGGGTACGGTCAGCGGGCCGGTCATGGTCATGCTGGCACTCGGCACCCTGGCACTGGGTGAAGGGCTCGGCGGGCTGCCGGCGGCCTTCACGCAGCTAGGCGCGACTCAGCGCGCCGCGGTGCGGCTCAATCGTCAGACGGAGCTAGGCTCTAAGCTGGTCGGCGAGTCGCTGACAACGGGCGGGGCGGCACCTAGCCTCAGCTACCGGGATATCGGCGTCAGGCATGCGGCGCATGTCGCACTACAGCATTATTCGCTGGCTCTCGCGCCGGGTGAGCGTGTCGCGGTCATTGGTCCCTCCGGTAGCGGCAAGTCGACGCTGGCGCAGCTGGCGGTCAGAGCGTTCGATCCGGATGAAGGCGAAGTGCGATTCGACGACCGGCTCGTGGCCGATCTCGACCCGGAGTCGTTGCGCGCCAGGATCGGCTATCTGACGCAGCGCACCGAGCTATTCCACGACACGCTCGCTGCCAATCTGCGCATGGGCTCACCGGAGGCGAGCGACGAGGCGCTGTGGCAGGTGCTGGCTCAGGTCGAACTGCGCGAGTGGGCCGAAGGGTTGCCGCAGGGCCTCGAGACCTGGGTGGGCGAACAAGGGCGCCAAGTGTCCGGCGGGCAGGCACGGCGTATCGCTCTCGCACGCGTGATCCTACGGGATTCGCCGCTGGTCATTCTCGACGAACCGCTGAGCGGTCTGGATGGTGAGACCGCCGCGCGAATTCAGGTGACGCTGGATCGCTGGTTGGGCAAACGGACGGCGCTGCTGTTGGCGCACGACCGCTCAGCGTTGCCGCCCTGCGATCGCTATCACCAGCTGATGCCATAGTGCAAGTTTCGACCGACAGACCAATACCTGAGCCGGGCGAGACGCACAAGGCAGAGAACGACGCCGATCGTGGCGCGTGGGCCACCGGTGGGAGAGCAGACCCGCGGAATCACCGCCGGGGCGCCGACGTAAGGCGTATGGCTCCCGCTGCAAGTCCCGGTCAGACTGAGGGCAGATATGCCGCTATCGCCGGGGGCGCCCATGCCGTTCACCGAACCCGCTCAGCTTCAGCATCAGATCGCTGCCACCATGGCGTTCTACCATCCGCGTTGCATCGACCCACAGGCCGGTTTTTTCCACTATTTGACCGATGACGGGCAGCGCTATAACCGAGAGCGACGCCATTTGCTCTCGAGCGCGGGCTATATCGCTATCTACGCCCGTCATGCCGCTTACTCTGGAGACAACGAGTATCTCGCCTGGGCGCGACACGGGCTGCGCTATCTCGAAACGTATCACTACCAGACTCGGCGTCAGAGCTATGCCTGGACGCTGGATCACCATCGCCCCGACGATGCTACGCCGCGCTGCGAGGGGCTGGCCGCCATTCTGCTTGCCTACGCCGCACTGCTGCGGGCGGGTGCCCAGGAGGCGAGCCGTGGGCTGACGCGGGTGTACCACCTGTTGGAGACGCACTTCTATGAGCCGCACTGGCAGCGCTATGCGGACGAGGCTGATCCGAATTGGCAACTGACAGACTATCGCAGCCAGAGAGCCAACCTGCAGGTCGTCGAGGCGCTGCTGGATGCCTACGAGGCCACACAGGTTTCTGGCTACCTGACGCGCGCTCGCGATGTCGCACGCTCGCTGTGGCGGCAACGGATGCTACTTGATGATGGCTGGCTCTGGGAGCATTACGATGCTGACTGGCAGCCCGACTTCACGTTCCACCGCGATCGGCCGGAGGATGCTTTTCGGCCCTGGGGGTTCCAGATCGGCGATCAGCTCAAGTGGGCGCACCAACTCATTCGACTGTCATGTCTCGAGGGGGCGGAATCCTGGATGCGCGAGATCGCGCAACGCTTGTTCATCGAAACGGTCGACAGCGCCTGGGATACCCGTCATGGCGGACTGATGCGTAGCTTGGATTTCAATCGCCTGCCGCTGGATCGGGATAAGCACTACTGGGTTCAGGCCGAGGCATTGGCCGTTGCTGCCTGGCTGGGCGATCTCACCGGCGAGGCGCGCTATTGGCGCTGGTTTGACCGTCTCGGCCACTACTGCTGGCAGGTGTTTGTCGATCACCGTCATGGCGCCTGGTTCGCGACACTGACGCCGGAAAACCGGCGCTATTCGCGAGAGAAGAGCCCGGCCGGCAAGACGGATCAGGCCAGCCTGATGGCCTGTCATGCGCTATTGACGATCATGCGTCGTCGGTTGGCAGCCTAGCCCTCGCTTGCTCAGTGGTTTCCTAGGACATAGGTTCTCTAGGCTAGAGGTTTCGTAAGCCAGTGGTTCGCGTAACGCACATGGCACGAGGCTTCAGGACTCGCGGGGCGGCGTACTTGTCGTCGCTTCGGCCAGGCTTTCGTCGTGGAGCCGATGCCGCAGGTCGGTCCAGGCGGCATAGGTGCTGAGATAGGATTCGCCGGTCAGGTGCTCCAGAAAATCGCTCTTCTTGAGTCGATCCATGACCGGCCCTTTTACTTCGGCCAAGTGCAGTGTAATGCCGGAATCCTTCAGACGATTGTTGATCGCCTCCAGGCTCTCCAGCGCCGAGGCATCGATCAGATTCACCGCGGAACAGATCAGCACGATATGCTGCATCGAGGGGCGGTCGGCGAGCAGCGCGTAGACCGTGTCCTCGAGATAGCGCGCATTGGCGAAATAGAGGCTTTCGTCGATGCGTAGCAGCGCGATCTCGCCGTCGACTTCGGTATCGTGGCGCTGCACGTTGCGGAAATGCTCGGTGCCGGGCAGGCGGCCGACCTCGGCCGTGTGCGGCCGGCTGGTGCGATAGAGATAGAGCGCGAGAGAAACGCCGACCCCGGCCATGACACCGGCCTCTACGCCTTCGACGAAGGTCAGTAGGATGGTCATGCACATCGCGGCGAAGTCGCTGCGCGAATAGCGCCAGGTACGTTGGAGGCCAGGCAGATCGACCAGCGTCAGCGCCGAGACGATGATGCTGGCGGCTAGTGTAGCCACCGGTAGATACGCGATCAGCGAGGTGAGGAAAAGGATGACCAGCGCCACGCCGACGGCCGCGAAGGCACCCGCCGCGGGCGTGCGGGCGCCAGCGTCGAAATTGATCACGGTGCGCGAAAGGCTACCCGTGACCGGCATGGCGGACGAGAAGGCCGCGGCCAGATTGGCGGTCCCGAGCCCGACGAGTTCCTGATCGGGGGCGACACGTTCCCGCCGGCGGGCGGCCAGCATCTGGGCGAGGGAGACCGATTCGATAAAGCCGACGACGCTGATCAGAAAGGCTGGCAGCAGCAGGTCGCGCAGCAACGACGGATCGAACGAGGGGAGGGCCAAGGGAGGCAGGTGCGCGGGGATGTCGCCGACGACGTTGACCCCCTTTGCGGGAAGATCCAGCCACCAGGAAAGCAGCGTCGTCGTCGCCACGGCGATGACCGGGCCAAGACGCACGATGAAGGTTGCTGCTCCGGGCCCCAGGCCGAGGCGCCGCAGCACCTGGCCGGCACGGCGCATCAACAGTAGAAAGAGGAGCGCCGACGCACCGAGCGCGAACGTCGGCCAGTGAAGGGCGTCCAGATGCGTGACCAGATGCCCGAGCTGATCGATCAATGTGAAGCCGGAGCCGCCGATACCGAGCAGTCCGGCGAACTGGCTGGCAGCGATCAGGATGCCGGAGGCCGTCAGCAGGCCGGAGACCACCGGATGACTGAGAAAGTTGGCGAAGAAGCCCAATCGCAGCAGTCCCATGACCGCGAGGATCAACCCGGACAGCATCGCCAGCGTCGCTGCCGCCTGGCTATAGGAGGGCGTGCCGGCGGCATAGAGCGGTGACAGAGCAGCGGCCGTCATCAAGGAAACGATCGCCATCGGCCCCACGGCCAGCGTTCGACTGGTGCCGAAGACCGTATAGGCCAGTAACGGTAGCATGCTGGCATAGAGACCTGTGATTGCCGGCAGGCCGGCCAGGATCGCATAGGCTAGAGCCTGAGGAATCACCATCAGCGTGACGATTATCGCGGCGACCAGATCGTCGCTCAGCAAATGTCGGTTGTAGTATGGCAACCAGCCGCTGATGGGAAAGTAACGCGCCAGACGGGCACGAAAATGAATCTGCTCTCGGGGATCGTCGCTCGATTTCCAGCGCCACAGGCTCATCGCGAGACTCGACTCTTGTTCATAAACTTATCATCAAAAGTGCTAAATGGTGCGCTTGATGCGCGGGTGGCGCAAGTCGAGTTCGGTGGACACGTCAGCCTGGCGGGATGTCAGCGTGTCGGAATGTCAGTCCCAGGCGGTGCCGAGACAAGAGGGGAGCCACGTGTGTTGGTCAGGGCTTGGGCGGCCTTGATCGTGAGGTTGTTGATAGGCGACCAACGGCCCCGTGACTCATCGACACCAGTGGATGCGCGGTATAACCGGACCTCCATCACCGACATCCTGCAGTGAAATCGCCCGCGATGAGAAACTCGGGCAATAGGCGGTTCAGGCCGAGTCGTCGAGCAGCCGACCTTGGTTTTCTGCGAAGGCCTGTGCAATGGTCAGCATCTCTTCGGCGGGAATCTGGCGAACGACATCACCGGTCTCACGATCGATGACCTGCGTAATCACGCGGCTGTCGAACTCGCTTAACTCGAAACGCAGACCGTACTGGCGCATCACGTCATTCATCACGGTGACTTGATCGCCGAGCGGGCCGCTCATGATGGGATCGAAGGGGACCGGCGCCTCTATCGCCATCAGCTGCTCGACAGGCGGTAGGCCACTATCTCTGAGCATTTGTTCCAGGCGCTGTTGGGCGGGGGATGGTGTGAGAGACGGGGTGACGACAATATGACTCGTTGAACCGGACATATGGGTATCCCAAGATCGAAGAAGCGGCTGTTTCGGGGAGTTATGAGGTTTGAACTAACTATCGGCTGGATAAGAAAAGACTTTAACCGCGCTGGGGTGGAGAAGGATATGAACTATTGAAAGAATGGATTTCCCGTGCATGGAATAGAGGTCCTACGAACGTATGCCGAGGGGTTGCCCGTTGCCTCTTTGCGGGATGAGTCTACCACCCAGTCCTCGACCTTCGGCGAAATTTCTCAATCAGGTCGCGTGCCACGACAATGGTGCGAAGCTAGGCGTTATATACTGGACGTGGTATGGGCTCTCTTGATGAATCCAAACTCATTGGCATATGAGTTGATAAGCCGGTGTGTTTTCTCCATTGCAGACTGGAGTTAGGATTTGATAAACGTATTGCAAGGCGGACGCAGGTTCTGAGTGCAATTGGTTACTGAATTGATTCTGGAGAGCTCTGATGTTTCACCATCATCTCGATCGGATTTTTGAAGTCGAACCGCTTCCGTGGCCGTATGTTGAGCTCATAGGCGATGGCATCCAATTCATCCTGCATCACTACTGACAGATCAGTGCCTTTAGGATAGCCAGTATTCTGGGTGATCTGTGCGTGTCGGGCCATCTCGCGGCCTCGATCGTAGGTCAGCGTTTTCCGCGCCGTCATCGGCATACGACTCAAGGCGGCACTAAACCCTTGAACGGCCGACGTGGCTGTCGCGTCGTAGATCGTCTCGCGACAGACGTAAGCCTTTTTGAGGTTGGTTATATCCATGGTCTTGAGCCTGCCGGTTATCTGTTCGGGTGACAACCGTTGCCGCAGCAGGTAAGTGATGAGTTCAAAACGCTCGCTGCCCGGAAGCAGCTTATTATCGGGGCGGTAGACCTCTCGCCGTTGCTGACGCATCTGCTGAGCATGTCGTGCACAATAGCGCGCCGCCGGCTTCTGATTACGCTGAAACTCGCGACATATCGTCGAGGGGAACGCTCCATGACGGCGACGACTTGCCGGATGTTCATGCCTTGGGCTCGGCTAACCTGAAGGGTGGCACGCTCTTCAATGCTGAGTTCGACGTAAACATGGGGCAACACCTTACCGGAATGGTCAGGTGTTGCATCCAGAATCTGCGGCTGGGACCTTTTAAATCGGGCGGGGCTACCGTCTTTTAAAGATATAGAAGTCTGCAAACGATGTGTTATTAGGGTCGCTTGTCGATGTCATGGGGTAGCGATTGGGGATGAATTTAAAAAGCACCCAATCAGGAGCATGTTTTTCAATCCAGTCAGTAAATCTGCGTTTTTTCACATGCGCGTCTAGTGTGTTTTTGTTCTCGTTGGCAGAGTATATGATGCAAAATCTTTTCGATGATGAAAGCAACCTTTCCATATATTCATGGTAGATCTTTTCATCTATCAAGTGGTATATGACATCCAGTGACAAAGTGAGGTCGGCGGATAGGGGGTGCTTATCAAAATGGTCTAGAGTCATAAAGCTCTTTGAGCGGTCAAACTCAAATTTTTGCCTGCATTTTTCAACTGCTTTTGGTGAAATGTCTACGCCGGTATAAGAGGCGTAGCTAATGAGCGAAAGCTGGTTCCCATCTCCACAGCCAAATTCGATCGCATCGCCAACCTGGTTCTCTTTAAGGAAGCCGTTGATTATCTCCGCCTTGAACATGGCTAACCGACCGTAGGAGCCTGCACCAGAGTTCCCGCCACGTTGATAACGTTGTTCCCAATATTTTCCTACTGAAAAAGAGGACGGATTGCGACCCTGTTTTTGATGGAGCCATGGCATTCCATAGAAGCCTATGAGCTTGCTAATATTTCTATCGTTTCTACCATTCTCAATGTTTTCGACCCACAAGCTCGAAGTATTGAGGTTGGGCCATTCGATAATGTCGAAGCCTTTTCCTGAACTCCTGACTTTACTACCGTTTAGAGACGCCATCCAGTATAGCCATATATCATCGGTGCCTGGAGATAGCTCCATGAATTTTTCAATGTCAGTAACGTCAGGATGGAAAACTCCTGGTGGGTATAAAACACCGCCGCAGCCGGTCGGAAAAGTCAAGCCCTCGACTTCCTCGTTTTTACTGACTTCCCACTGCCACTGGCGATAGGGTGATGGTCTGCCGCGCTTATCTAGAATAATTTTGTGCGCCCTGTGCGCGATAACCGACTTTCTGTCCCCATCCCAGGAGTCAAGGAGTGATTTAAGCCATTCGGGTGAGTAGTAAACGTCATCGTCAGCCGTCACGACAAAGCTATTAGGTCGCGCTTTTAGCGTTGGGATGATTTTCTTGTATGAGTGAATATTTTCGCAAAAACGAATTTCTAAACCGTAATTTCTTAGCTCCCACACACCTGAAGGAAGCTCTGCTTTCTCTTCTTCTGCTATCCAGAGAATCAAAGAGTCCGGCTTCACCTTCTGAAGCAATAGACTGCGTAAGGTCAAATGAAGGTTTTCAAATCTCTTTGTATGTGAGGTTAATGACACCACCAGATCGCCCGGCAGAGGATGACTGCTTTTGATTGCTGACAGTGGCGCATTTTCTATTTTATTCTTTAACTCATTGATGCCTTTGGCAGTGGCGTGGCGACTTTTGTTTGTCGGTTTTGGCAAGTAGCACTGCCCCTCGAGAAACTCTATCGCTTTCTCATGACTCACATCTGTCAGCAGCTCGAATGCCATATCATGCGCGGCAAACACGGAGCTTAAGACGAAAGCCAGCTTTACCTTCTCCTTGTCCGCGAATGTTGCCATACGTTCCGGGCTTGGCAAAAAGAGAATGTCGGCACTCTCTTGCTCGCTAGCGCAGGGCGAGTATGCATTCAGCTTCTCCGGTAAATGACTATAATGCCTGATATCGTGAAAACGGTAGAATCGGAACCCGTTGCGGCCAGCCCAGTGCTGCAGCTCGGCGAGACTAGGTTGTTTGTCGTGAGTCAGTTGAAACGGCACGCGCGCCTGAATCAACAGCGTCTTCTCAAGATACTGCTTACCGTTTTCCAGTACAGCCATTGCATCGCTTAGCTCATCCAAAATGAGCCAGTCAAGACTTTCCAACCCCGTGATGCTGTCCAGCGCGACCGACGTAATCGGTAGTTCGGCGATTTTTTGAAGGTTTAGGTGATGACGCTCAGGTAGTTTGTCGGCGGGCAGGGGCGCCAGTGTGCTGGTCATCTCGGGAGACACGCAGGCATGAAGGGTGGTTGGGTGGCCGTCGCCCAATAGCGCATGCTGAAATAGCTGAATGGTGTCGCTACCTTCGTACTGCTTAGGCTCTTTGACCTCGCTGGCCGGATCGAAGGCCACGATACCGAAGGCTCCTGTCTCTGCCATCTGGTTAGCCAGGCCGCTCTTGATCAAGCTGGCACGGTTATCGAGTACGATGATTTTTCCCTTCAGTTGCCAGGTAAAATCATCTGTCAGGTGAAGTCTGGAGGCTTGGCTATTAGCACTCAGCCGGTTTGAGGTTCTATCCCTGATCAATTGCTCTAGCGAGCGATCCACTTTCAGCTCAGGTTTAATGGCTCGACCCGAAAGGCGCTGTCGGTGACGTTTCTTCTGGCTGATTGAGAAGTCTTTATTACCCGCGCGCGCCCCGACCAAGGGCGCCATGGCATTGAGCAATCTTTCAGTGGCGTGATTGATATGATGTTTCTGTTCCCCAATGCTGAAGGCTCGCGTCACGTACTCCTGATAAAGCGCGTCATCGTCGAAGAAAGACACTGCCGCGTCGAATAGTGGTTGAAGCTCTTGCTCACTGAGGAGGTATTGGTAAGGTTCTTCGTAAGATTGTTCAGGGAAGTCAAGGGCGATACCTGCGTCTCCAACCATCTCAGGCATGCCGCCGCGATTGGTAATCAGCGCAGGTATGCCATTGAGCATGGCCTCAGCGAGTACCCGTCCGGAGCTCTCCCACCAGAGGCTGGGTGCTACCAATATACGTGCGCGGCTGTAGGGTTCCTTCATGTCGCTCGTGTTAGCCGTTACTGTCACGTTGCTCAGGCTACTGCGCTGCTGGCCCATACGACGGGTGGTCTCACGTAACACCGCCGACCAGTCGGCACGTGCTTCCACGACTTCGAGGTCGATATCGGGGCGCTCGCGCTCGAGTTTCTCGGCTAGCTGCACAAACACGCTAGCGCCTTTCTGCCAACTTGGGTTCACGAAAAGCAGCCGCTTGCGCTCGTGCTCCGCAGCGATGAAGCGTTCCGTGGCGATGAATTTTCCCACTGGCTTCGCAACAAACCCCACTTCCCGACGATACATATCTGCCGTGGCTTGACTGTCGGTTATGATCAAATCGACATCACGGCACCAGCGAGATGACTTGTAATTGCCATTCGCCAGATAAAAAGCTACCGGAATACCGCGATCGCGCGCTTCATCGGCAATCAACATGTCGACGGTCTGGCCACCGTAGAACCACACCACATCGGGTTTATAGGAGTCCAGCAGATAAAGGTATTGGCTGTACCAGAGTCCTTCCTCGTGCGTCGTGAAGTGGTTTCGATTATGGCTATAGCTTACGAGCAGTTGATGCGTCAGAGGCCCATCAACTGCTTCTACAATCTGATGTAGATGGTCATCGAGGTCAGGAAACTGCTCCTCTAGCACGGCCATGCCCTTGGGGTTGTCGAAGACGGTGGCTCCCAGCACTTGGACCTCATACCCGCTCGCGACTAACTGCATTAGCATCTGGCGCACAGTCATACTGGCGCCACTCGATGTATCCAGCAGGCAGAAGGGGTTTGCCCACAGTAACCGTGGTCGGCGTTGCTCATTGGTGGTGTGGGGGGGCTTTTTCTTGGCCATGGGGCGACTCGCGGACAAAGGGTAATGTGCCTAGCCTACTGTGCTTCACCATAGCCAAATGAGAGAGTCTGACCGTATTTCGTGGGGTATTCGAAGAATCGGCCAATTCTTATGTAAACAGTATTCAGGAAGGCGCTGTCAAAACGACGCTCGCCTTCTTTGACCAGGCCAAATTTCGTGGGGAAGAACGGGTACGGGGTCGATGGCTCAGAACGAAAAACGGGGCCTTCAGCCCCGTCGTTACACAATGTGTGATGCGCTAGCGATATTACTGTAGCAGGGAGAGAACCGACTGAGGCGTCTGGTTGGCCTGGGCCAGCATGGAGGTACCGGCCTGCTGGAGAATATTGGCACGCGTCATGTTGGAGACCTCTTTGGCGTAGTCCGCATCTTCTATTCGCGAACGCGCTTCAGACAGGTTGGTCGAGGTGGTGGACAGGTTATCGATTACCGAGTCAAAACGGTTCAGGGTTGCGCCCAGAGTAGCGCGGTTGGTATCGAGCTTTTCCGTAGCGGCATCGATGCCGTCGATGAGGTTCTGGAACTCGGTGTGAGTCGCGCCACCTGAAGCGTCGGCGACAATGAACTCACCGCCCGCTACCGCTGCGGCAGTGCCACCCGACGTTGCAGCCTCCAGGCCGAGCCCAGAAACCGTCGAGTCTACGGTATCGACTGTGATGACATCTTCGGACTCGGTGTTGGAGCCAATCTGTATGCTCAGGCTACCACTGGCGTTGAGTAGTTCGGTGCCGTTGAAATTGTTACTACCGGCAACGCGCTCGATCTCAGCCAGACGCTCGTTGATCTCGGTGGTGATGGCGGCGCGGTCTTCGGCGGTATTGGTATCGTTGGCGCCCTGGACTGCCAGCTCCCGGATACGCTGCAGGTTGTCGTTGACTTGATCGAGGCCGCCTTCCATGGTCTGGACAAGAGAGATGCCGTCGCTGGCATTACGGCTTGCCTGGTCCATCCCCCGGATCTGTGCAGACATCTTGTTGGCGATGGCCTGACCGGCAGCATCATCCTTGGCACTGTTGATACGCAGGCCGGAGGAGAGACGCTCCTGAGCCTGAGCCAGCATATCCTGAGATTTGTTCAGGTTGTTCTGACCGATCAGCGACGTGATATTGGTGTTGATAACGGACATGTGACTTATCCTCTGTTTGTGCAGGTGGCCTGGAAGGCCTTCTCCACGGCGCTTGCGTCGCCGGTATGTAAATTAACGGCTGTGCTATGCGTTTCTGTAGGCCGAAATGCAATTGTTCTGCTTCAGTGCAAGCATGGTAAGAACGAAAAAACGGGGCCAGCTGGCCCCGTCGATGAATGCATCTTTACAGTTTTGCAGAATTACTGCAGCAGCGAGAGAACCGACTGTGGCGTCTGGTTGGCCTGCGCCAGCATGGAGGTGCCAGCCTGCTGCAGGATATTGGCGCGGGTCATGTTGGACACTTCTTTCGCGTAGTCGGCATCCTCGATACGGGAACGGGCTTCAGACAGATTGGTGGAGGTGGTGGCGAGGTTGTCGATGACAGAGTCGAAACGGTTCAGCGTCGCGCCCAGTGTTGCACGGTTGGTATCAAGTGTCTGGGTAGCTGTGTCAACGGAATCAATCAGGTTCTGGAAGCTGCTGTGAGCCGCCGCGCCACCGCTTACGGTAAAGGTGGTACCGGTGATTTCACTTCCGCTCGCCAGACCCAGACCCGCAACGGTTGAGTCGACGGTACTTACACTGATGACGTCTTCGGCATCGGTGTTGGAGCCGATCTGGATGCTCAGGCTACCACTGGCGTTGAGTAGTTCGGTGCCGTTGAAATTGTTACTACCGGCAACGCGCTCGATCTCAGCCAGACGCTCGTTGATCTCGGTGGTGATGGCGGCGCGGTCTTCGGCGGTATTGGTATCGTTGGCGCCCTGGACTGCCAGCTCCCGGATACGCTGCAGGTTGTCGTTGACTTGATCGAGGCCGCCTTCCATGGTCTGGACAAGAGAGATGCCGTCGCTGGCATTACGGCTTGCCTGGTCCATCCCCCGGATCTGTGCAGACATCTTGTTGGCGATGGCCTGACCGGCAGCATCATCCTTGGCACTGTTGATACGTAGGCCGGAGGAGAGACGCTCCTGAGCCTGAGCCAGCATATCCTGAGATTTGTTCAGGTTGTTCTGACCGATCAGCGACGTGATATTGGTGTTGATAACGGACATGTGACTTATCCTCTATTTGTGCAGGTGGCCTGGAAGGCCTTCTCCACGGCGCTTACGTCGCCGGTATGTTCATTAACGGCATCGCCAGATGTTTCTGTAGCGAAAGCGATAATTTTCTAGAAAAAATAGGTGGACAAACATAAAAACGGGGCCAATTGGCCCCGTCGTTAACCCACATCTTGGCGTGATGTCCAGAAGTTACTGCAGCAGCGAGAGAACCGACTGTGGCGTCTGGTTGGCCTGTGCCAGCATGGAGGTGCCAGCCTGCTGCAGGATATTGGCGCGGGTCATGTTAGAGACCTCTTTCGCATAGTCGGCGTCTTCGATTCGCGAGCGAGCTTCGGAAAGATTGGTCGACGTCGTTGCCAGGTTATCGATGACGGAGTCGAAGCGGTTCAGCGTGGCACCCAGCGTTGCGCGGTTGGTGTCCAGGGTTTCGACAGCGGTGTCGATGTCATCGATCAGCGTCTGGAAGTTGGCATGAGTGGCACCGGAGCCGGAAAGCGCGGCAGCAGACCCACTCACTCCAAGCGAACTGCTGGTCGCATCGATTGTGCCAACTTCGATTACATCGTTGTTGGTCGTGTTGGAACCGATTTGAATATTCAGCGTACCACCACCGCTTACGTTCAGGAGGTTCGTACCGTTGAAGTTGTTGCTACCGGCGACGCGGTCGATCTCGGCGATACGCTCGTTGATCTCGGTGGTGATGGCGGCACGGTCTTCGGCAGTGTTGGTGTCGTTGGCACCCTGTACTGCCAGCTCACGGATACGCTGGAGGTTATCATTGATTTGATCCAGTCCGCCTTCCATCGTCTGGACAAGCGAGATGCCGTCGCTCGCGTTACGGCTTGCTTGATCCATACCCTTGATCTGGGCAGTCATCTTGTTGGCGATAGCCTGACCGGCAGCATCATCCTTGGCACTGTTGATACGCAGGCCGGAGGAGAGGCGCTCTTGAGCTTGGGCCAGCATATCCTGAGATTTGTTCAGGTTGTTCTGACCGATCAGCGATGTGATGTTGGTATTGATAACTGCCATTGTCTGTATTCCTTTCTCGGTTGAGAGGGCTCTACTTGGCGAGGTCTGCCAATCGCTGGGGCGTTGTGTATCGACCTTGCTGCAACGGCCCCGTGGCCGTTGCCCCATTTATCGGCGCTGCCTGGTTTTGCTTTAGGCCGTTGTAGGCTTTTTTGATGTAGTGAAATGTTTCAGTCGTCGCATTTGCCCCTCCGCTTGGATGGCTGTCGGTGCGTGTCGGTACCAATCCGTCAGCGCTGGTTTGCCTAGAAACGCGCTCTCCCTTCAGTCTTGGCGCTGCTCTCGCTCCCCTGGTCGCTATGAGTATGAGATTTTTCATCTATATGGCTGAGTGTGGATTGATTCTTCTAAGAAACGTTTTGTTACTAAATAATAGCCAGTATCTTACAAACTGATACGCGGGCGTCAGTGTTTACCGACATTGTGCCGCGCGGAACGTGGAAGCGAGGGCAATCGATGACTCCCCCTGATGATGTCTCGCGGCTGTTATCGGCAGTCGAGAGCGATATGGCGGTCTACCGGATACCGTCTAAACGTCCGGGCGACAGCCGCTGGGCACTGTTGCGGGGAGCGGCAACGTGCGCCAGTGAAGGTGCGTCGGAAAACGCGGCAGGTGATCGTGGCCGGTCTTCCGAAACGGAAGCGTGGCCAGGTGCCGAAACCGGCCTGGGGGAGGCCGCATCGACATTGACGCCTTTGGGGACCTCGCGGTTGGCGAGTCGACCGCTGTTTCATGAACCCGTTAGCGTCGCGTGGGTCGATACGCGACCGCCTGGTGGCGAGGTGAGCCAGCATCAGTCGGATACGCCGCTGACCGAGCTCTTCCAGAGGATATCCTGATGCCCCTGATTCAATTCGTATCGCCCAAGGGGGGCGTCGGTCGGACATCGCTGTGTGTCAATCTTGGTGTCGCGCTCGGCAGGCTGGGTTATTCGGTCTTCCTCGTGGATCTGGACCCGCAGAATGCGCTGATCCGCCACTTTGCACTGCCAGGCGGCGGCGAACACGGCTTGATCGATTATGTCGATGGCTTTCTCTCGAACGAGCAGAGCTGGCGGCATCTGTCGGTGCCATTGGAGGATATGCTGTCCGTTGTGCCATTCGGTAGCTCGCTGACGCTACCCCAGCGGCAGGCCTCGCTGGCGTCGCCTGGTTGGCTGTTGCCGCGGCTACGCTCGCTGGAAGAGACGTCCCACACGCTGGTCCTGGTTGATACGTCGGTGCTTCACGATGCCACGAGTGCGCCACTGACACAGGCGGCGGACCTGACGCTGGTTACTTTGATGGCTGACGCGGGGTCTCTGGCCATTCTGCCGCAGTGGGAAGCCGCCTTGGGGGCGCCACCACCGGCACCCTGGAAGGCGGCCCATACCGACGGACGTCTCGGCTATCTGATCAATCAGATTGACTCCCGCTCGCCGCTCAAGCGGGAAATCGCCGAGATGATGCTGGAGCGCTTTTCGCCCGAGCTGGTCGGCGCGATTCACCGCGATGAAGCCATGAGCGAGGCGCTGGCGGACCAGCGGCCGGTCATCCTTCAGTCGCCTTTCAGTGCCGCCGCGCACGACATCGAACAGGCGGCCAGAGCGGTGGCTTCTCGGTTCCCGCTTTATGCGTCGGGAGGCGTAACGGCAACCGACCGCCAGTCCGCTGGGTGAGCCGGATACCCCATGAGTCAATCCAGATTTTCTTCTCTGTGCGCCGGGCGACTGTCTGCCGTGATCGCCGTCGTGGTGGTGCTGCTGGCACTGCCGATCGTGATGTTGACCGTGACAACGCCGATGTCGGTCGCGAATCAGGGCTTGTTCGGACTGATCACGGTTGTGGCCATGCTGGTGTTGTTGCGGTTGCGGGCGCGCTCCCGGCCGCTGGCGATCTTCCTGATTCTGCTGTCGGCGGCCATCTCGACGCGCTATCTCTATTGGCGGGCCACGGAAACGCTGGTCTTCCAGAGTACGCTGGAAGCCGTGCTGGGCTACGGGCTATTCGCGGCTGAGGTCTATGCCTGGATCATTCTGATCCTGGGCTATCTACAGAATTTGTGGCCATTGCAGCGCCGAGTGGTACCGCTGCCCGCGGACATGGCCAGTTGGCCGAGCGTGGATGTCTTCATTCCGACCTACAACGAGAGCCTGGAAATCGTCCAGGACACGGTGCTGGCGGCGCAGAACCTCGACTACCCGGCCGACAAGCTGAACGTCTACCTGCTCGATGACGGCCGGCGTGAGTCGTTTGCCGGGTTCGCCGCCACCGCCGGTATCGGCTATATCGTGCGCGACGACAATGCGCATGCGAAGGCGGGAAATCTCAATCATGCCCTAACCTGCACGCAGGGCGAACTGATCTGCATCTTCGACTGCGATCATGTCGCTACGCGGGGCTTCCTGCAGATGACTCTTGGCAGTTTCATGGCCGACCCCGGGCTGGCACTGCTGCAGACACCTCATCATTTCTATTCCCCCGATCCGTTCGAGCGCAATTTGAGTGTCGGCGAGCGTATGCCGAGCGAGGATGAGCTGTTCTACGGGCTGATTCAGAAGGGTAATGACTTCTGGAACGCGACGTTTTTCTGTGGCTCGTGTGCCGTGATCCGACGCACTGCGCTGGCCCAGATCGGTGGCTTTGCCGTCGAGACGGTAACCGAGGACGCGCATACGGCATTGAAGCTGCAGCGCCGTGGCTGGCGCACCGCCTATCTGGATCTGCCGCTGGCGGCAGGACTGGCCACGGAACGGCTGTCGTTGCATGTCGGCCAGCGCATGCGTTGGGCGCGAGGCATGACGCAGATCCTGCGCCTGGATAACCCGCTGTTCGGCCGTGGGCTTTCACTGATGCAACGGCTCTGCTATCTGAACGCCATCTTGCATTTCCAGTTCGCCCTGCCGCGAATCGTGTTTCTGACAGCACCGCTGGCTTACCTGCTGATCGGACAGAACATCATCGCGGCGTCAGCCGCCATGATCTTCGTCTACGCCGTGCCGCACCTGGCGCATACGTTGATCCTGAATTCACTGTTACAGGGGCGCTACCGTTTCAGTTTTTGGGCGGAGATCTACGAAACGGTGCTCTCCTTCCATCTGGTTCGCACGACTCTGGTCACGCTCTTCAGTCCCCGGCGGGGAAAATTCAACGTGACCGACAAGGGCGGCTTGCTGCCGGAAGGTTTTTTCGATTTTCGCATCGTTCGCCCACATCTTGTGGTCGCCGGTCTGCTCTGTGCAGGGATCGTCTGGGGCATTGTGCGGCTGATCTGGAACGAGACGTTCGGTATCGAGCGCAATGTCATGCTGCTCAATCTGTTCTGGGCATCCTTCAGTCTGGTAATGCTGCTGGCGGCGATTGCCGTCGCGCGGGAAGCGCGCCAGATCCGCCACCATGTGCGACTCGATGTCAGTCTGCCGACGGTTGTTTATCGTGATGATGGGCGGGTCGAGCAGGCCGTGACGCGCAATCTCTCCATGGGCGGTGTGCTGGTCGAGTTCGATACGAGCTCGGCGGTCGCTGACGCCGGGGCGCCACTGGCGTGGATCGAGTTTCGGGAAGGCTATCGGCTGTCGGGTCTGCCGGTCCGCGAGATAGCGCGTCACGGAAACAGCATCCGGTTGCGCTTCGGGCGACTGGATATCGCCCAGCGTCGCCAGCTGGTGGCTGCCGTGATGGGGCGGGCGGATGCGTGGCTGGATCGGCCGCGCTTCGTGGACCACCCGCTGCGCTCGCTCTGGTGGGTACTCAAGGCGGTGTTCGGGCTGTTCTTCACATCCTGGCAGCGTCAGCGTCATGAGGGGAAGCCGTTCCGCGCCGGTGCTGGCGTCGGCGCCCACTGGATTGCCGGGCGCGTGCTGGGGCTGGCCGCGCTGACGCTGTTGCTGCTGCTTTCTGCTCGCTCGGCCATGAGCCAACCGCTGTCCTCGACAGGGCCATTGCCTGCGCCCTCGGTCCATGCGGACGGCAGACTGTCTTTCTCGCCGTTGCTGCCGACATCGAGTGCGGCCAAACAGTCGGGCTCCCATTCTCCGGCATTCGACTACCCGGCAGAGATCACCGAGCCGGCATCGACAGTCTGGGAAAGCGCGACTTTCGGCAGACTGGTCGGCCGCGACATTCGCCTTGGCGGGCCTGGCGCCCGGGCGGGAATCGCGTTTTCCCTGCGTCCGGACGACATTGCCACCGAGGCGTCGCTGATGTTGGACATGCGCATGCCTACGGCAGCACGGGGAGAGCGGCTACGTCTGAACGTCTCACTCAATGGTGTATCCCTGCGCAGCCTGATGCTGGAACACGCCCCCGGCGAACTGTTCAAGCTGGAATTGCCGGTCGAACCGCACCTGCTAGTGACACATAACCGACTGGATTTTTCGCTGGCCGAGCAGCGGGAACGTCAATGCCTGGCGCCGGCAAACCCCGGGGGCGCGCTGGTCATTGAGCAAAGTTCCTTGTTGCAGCTTGCCTTGCAGCGGCTGCCGCTGAAGAGGGACCTGGCCCGGTTCCCGCTGCCGTTTTACAGCGATGTTGCGATGGCTTCCTCGTCGGTAATGATGGTGTTTCCGACCCGTCCCGACGCAGGTGCGTTGCAAGCGGCGGCACTGCTCGCCTCGCATCTCGGTAGCCAGACGGCGACGCGCTCGCTGGCTTTCCAAGTCTCTCGAGATCGCCTGCCGGATGCTGACGCCATCGTGTTTCTCGAGGGCGACGACGCGCTACCCGGCTTGCCGGCGTCGCTTCACATGGGCAGTGGGGTGCGTCTCGTCGCCAATCCGCGTAACCCCGCGCGTACCTTGATGCTGGTGCATGGCGACGATGCCGCCGGGCTGGTCGCCGCCGCTCGCGATTTTGTCATCAACCAGACGACACTATCGGGCGAGCAGCGAACCGCGGACTCCGTGGCCTTGCCCGACTGGCCAAGCCTCGGCGCGCCGGCCTGGATCTCTTCCTCGCAACCGGTGACGCTGTCGTCGCTGGTCGACCCCGCAGTACTCCAGAGTGCGGGCCTGTCGCACTCGGCGATCGATATCAACTTTCGTGCCTCGCCGGACCTCTTCCTTTGGCCGGGGCAGACCTTCCCGCTGACCCTGAATTACACCTTTCCCAAAGCCGACTGGTTCGACGAGTCGGCCTCCCGCCTCGATGTCACCCTGAACGACACCTATCTCGGATCGTTCGGGGTCAATCACCACGGCTTGCTGGAGCGTTTCTGGGGGTGGCTGGGCGGGGATGTCAGGCAGGACAGCGCGACCCTGAACATACCGCCTTATCTGATCTACGGCGAAAACACGCTCAGCCTCTACTTCGACCTGCGCGCCAGGCCCGGACAGACGTGCCTGCAGGCGGCGGGTGACGGAACGACGCCACCGGGCGGCGCCGACGTCGTACTCGGCGCTGACGGTACGGGAGAGGCGGCGTCGACGGCCTTCGGCGAGGACAGCCTGAGCCGTATTGCGCCTGATTCGACGCTCGACCTTAGCACTGCACGACATTTCGCGACGCTGCCGAATCTCTCCTATTTCGTCGGTGCCGGTTTTCCCTTCACGCGACAGCCGGACCTGGCCGAGAGCGCATTCGTGGTGCCGGTCGACCCTGACGATGCGGAGCTGGAAGCCGTGCTTGATCTCGCCGCGCGAGTGGGCGAATCCACGGGTATGGCCGCGCTTCGCTTGGGCGTTGGCGTGGGCGCGAGCGGCATTGCTCGATTTAAGGATCGCGACCTCTTGATCATTGGCGCGACGGACACGCCGCTTCTCGCGGCGGCGTTGGCTGGGACACGGGTCGACGTGGCGGCGGGGGCGCTGACCACACGCCCGCCGTCGTTGCAGGCGCGTTTCGGTGACTGGTTGCGGGGGAACTGGCGCGATGACCGTGAAATCCTGCGTCGTGCGCTGGTTAGCCGACGTCATGTCAACGCCTTGCTGGGATTCGAGTCCCCCTGGCAGGCAGGCCGCAGCGTAGTCGTCATGACGGCCAGCGAAGCGCAATCGCTACCGGCAATGGTTGACCTGCTGGGGCAACGGCGGGTCAGCGAGGCGGTGAGAGGCGATGTGGCGCTCATCGACGCGGACGGCAGCGTGACGTCCTTCCAGGTCGCTCGGCCGTACCAAGTCGGCGATCTGCCCTGGTGGTTGCGCTGGTATTGGATTTTCGGCGAGCGCCCCTGGTGGTTGATGTGGCTACTGATCGGCTCGCTATTGCTGTGCACCGCGGTGGTCTACCCATTGTTGAAGCGGCGCGCCGAGCAACGACAGCATGGCTCGCGCTCGCCCATGGCCGAGGTGGAACAGGATGGATGAGTGTGGTTGGGGCGTGCGGCGCGCCAAAGGAACAAAGCTGCGGCGTTGGGTCATGCTGACGGCCATCGCGAGCGGGAGCGTCGGTCTCCAGGCGCAGGAACTCCCAGGACGAGGCGTTCAGACACAACAAGACCCGATACAGGAAAGCCGGACACAGGTAAGTCGGGCAAAGGAGAGCGAGACGGTACTCTCCCCACTCTTCGAACAGGCAGCCTTCTGGCAGGCGCGGCAAAGGAGCGACCTCGCGGCACAAGCTTTGCAACGGGTGCTGGAATCGGACCCGCAGAACCAGCAGGCCCTCTATCGGCTCGGGCGGCTGGCGATCGATGCCGGCGAGGATGATCGCGCGGAGCGCTGGCTAGAGAGGCTGCGTGAGGTGGCGCCAGATGGCGCCCTTGCCGAGCGACTTCGACAGGCGCTGGATCGCGGTCGAATCGATCCGGCGGGGCTGTCGAGGGCCCGTGCGCTGGCCGCGGCAGGTAACGCTGAAGGCGCCGCGCGGGAGTACGAGCGGCTGTTCGGCGACGAGCCGCCGCCCTGGGATCTCGCACCGGAGTATTACGAGACGCTGGCGGGCACCGACGGTGGCTGGGAGCGCGCGCGCGCCGGCCTCGAGCAACTGGCCGGACGCGATGCCGGTAACGCGCAGATCGCGTTGGCGCTGGCTCGGGTGCTGAGCTATCGCAAGGCGACCCGACGAGAGTCTATTAACGATCTCGGTGAGATGCCGTCTTTTGCGGAGACTCGCGTTGCCTGGCGCCAGGCGCTGTTGTGGCTGGATGCCACCGAGGACGATCAGCGCCTTTACGAACGCTATCTGCAGCGATATCCGGACGATCAGGCCGTCCGGGAGTACTTCCTGGCCAAGACGGCAGCAGCGGAGGCCGATCCGGCAGCACAGGCTCGGCAGCAGGGCTACGAGGCACTGGACGAGGGTGAGTTGTCTCGCGCTCGGACCGCTTTCGAACAGGCACTTGCGGACAATGATGCCGATGCGGACGCCCTGGCGGGGCTGGGGCTGATCGCGCTTCGGCGCGAGCGGTTCGCCGAGGCTCGGGACCGGCTCGGTCAGGCGATTCAGGCGGCGCCGGCGCCTCGGGATGACTGGGTGGCCGCCTTTCGCAGCGCCAGCTTCTACGCCGAGCTGGATGGCGTTCGCCAACTGGCGGCGGCGGATCGATTCAATGATGCCTTGGCCAAACTGATGCCGCTGACGAACGAATCGGGGCAGACAGGGCGCGCTGCGCGTCTTCTGGCGGCGGATCTCGAGCGTCGTCGCGGCAATCCGGTTGACGCCGAACGCTGGTATCGCCGCGTATTGAATGCCTCGCCGGGCAGCGTCGAAGCGCGACAGGGGCTGGTCGTCGTGCTGCGCGACCAGCAGCGGTGGCAGGAGGCGACGATGGCGATGCGAGGCTTGTCTGCCACGCAGCAGGCGGCGTTGGGAGATCCGCGCAAGGAGCAAGCACGGGAGTTACGCGCCGAGGCCGGAACATTGCTGTCCCGGGGCCAACGGGATACCGCGCACGAGCGCCTCAGCCAGGCGCTGGCGCTGACACCTGAAGACCCCTGGATTCGGCTGGATCTGGCGAGGCTCTATCAGTTGGAAGATAAGCCCTATCAGGCGAGTTTCGTCATGTCCCCCGTGTTGGGGGCGGATGCGACGCCGGAGGCCCTGCAAGCCGGCGCGATGCTGGCGGCCGAACAGTCACGCTGGGCCGATGCCGAGACACTGATCGCGCGGCTCCCGGCGGACGTTCAGTCAGACAGCTTGGCCAAGCTGCGCTCGCGAGTGGCTTTCGGACGCCGTCTGCAACAAGTTCGTGAAGACCTCGCGAATGGCCATCCGGTAGCCAGGGAGGCGCTTTACGCCTGGTATCGTCAGCCACCTAGTGAGGCGGGCGACGTCGGCAGTGTCGCGATGCTGCTGCTGGACGCGGGCCAGCCGGGCATGGCGTTGGAAATGGTGCGAAGACAGCTCGACGGGGCCGATATCGCGGCGCAGCCGGGAGCCTATCTCAACCATGTGCTGGTGCTGGCGCGCGCGGGCCATGGTGAGGAAGCACGAGCCTTGCTGGGGCGTATCGCGAGCCGGGCAAGTGAAAGCGGATTGCAGGCCCGTGTCGCAGAGACCGAGCGAGGGCTGGCGGTGATGGAAGCGGATCGGCTGCGGGGGCAGCAGCGCTACGCCGAAGCTTATGATGTGCTGCAGCCTCAGCTGCAGGCGAGCCCGGATGATACAGGGTTGCTGTTGGCGCTGGGGCGGTTGTACACCAGTGGTGATATGCCGGCGGCAGCGAGCACCGTCTACGATCGACTGCTGGAACGGGCACCCGAGAATGAAACGGTCCTGGCCGGTGCGGTGAACGCGGCGCTAGCGCAAGACGATACGCAGCGTGCCGAAGCCTTGCTGGTCGAGCATGCGCCGCTGGAATCGCCGGCGCTGGTTGTGCTGGCGGCACGCACCTCGCGGGCACAGGGGGACCGACGTCAGGCCATCGCGCTACTGGAAAAGGCGCGCGGCCAACTGGATGCCGAGGCGGAAGGGCTCGTGATCCTGCCGGCGACTTCCGCCGCCAGTATCAGCCTGGCATCGGGGAGCAACCCTTTCCGGCACACCCGCGAAGCCGCAGCGCGTCGCGATGCCGTGTCGGGGCGGACGGTGCTGTCGCCGGCCGCGAGCGCCGAAGGCACGAACGACGCGGATACCCGTGCGGAAGTCGAGCGACTGCTGTCATCGCTCGAGAGCGAGACTGCGACCTACCTTCGGCCGGGGGTGCAGCTGCGGCTGCGCGACGGTGAGTCCGGCTTGAGCGAATTGACGTCGATCGGTGGCGAGATGCGCCTGTCGGCGTCGCCTTTCAAGCGCGGACGTCTGGAAATTTCGCTCTCCCCGGAGTACATCTCGGCCGGCGAGATCAGCGGCAGCGCCAACGATCGCTACGGTACCGGTACTTTCACGGTGGCCGCCGAGACCCTGCAGTCTCGACTCGCCAACGTCAGCACCCTTCTCGATAGTATTCAGGATGTGGCGGACAGCTACCGGGAACTGTCGCTGCAACGTCAGGAGAACCCTGACGATCCGTTGATCCAGCTTCGTCTGGCACGCGCCGCCGAGACGCTCGAACAGGCGCTGCAGCGCAATCCGTTTTATGAGGCCGGCATCGACACTGCGTCGCTGAGCGGGGAGCAGCTTGCCCAGTTCCGCGCGGCGGTCACCGATTTCGTTGTCACCGACAATCTCTCGGCCTCACGGCAATCCGAGCTGCTGGCGGACATCGATAGGCTGTTCGATTCCGACTGGAGCGACCTCGACGCCGGGGATGTCGACGATCAACGCCAGTTGCTGGAGCGGAGCCTGGCGAGCGTGCAGCAAGGTCTCGCCACGCGACTCGCCGGCCTGCCCAGTGCCGCGCGCGATCCCGGTTCCATCAGCGATGCCGGTGTGGGACTGGATATCGGTTATCGGATCGGTGACGTGAGCGCGGATATCGGCGCCACACCGCAAGGGTTCGAGCAATCCAACATCGTGGGCGGCATCGCCTGGCAGCCCAAGCTCAGCCGAAACACGCAGCTCAGCCTCAAGGCGGAGCGCCGCGCGGTGAAGGACAGCGTGCTCTCCTATGCGGGGGTCAAGGATCCCTTGACCGGCGAGACCTGGGGGGCGGTAACGCGCACCGGCGGTGAGGTTGGCATCACTTACGATGATGGTGGCAGTGGCGCCTATGCCAGTGCCGGCGCTTATGTCTATCAGGGCGAACACGTTGCCGACAACCATTCAGTCACTTTTACGACGGGGGCCTATGTGCGGCCGATCAACGAGTCGGATCGCCAGCTGCAGGTGGGCGTCAATCTCGGTTATATGGGGTTCGACAAGAACCTGCGCTACTTCACCTACGGCCATGGCGGGTACTTCAGTCCCCAGAATTATGTGAGTCTTTCTTTGCCGATAAGCTACGAGGAAACACGGGACCGCTGGCGTTATCGTCTCAGCGCCGCACCGGGGTTCCAGAGCTATGAAGAGGACGATGCCGATATTTTTCCGGATGATGCCGATGCCCAGTCGGCGCTGGAAACCCTGACGTCCGTGGGGCTGCTGAACAGTGCACGTTACCGCGGCGAGAGTGAATCCGGGTTCGGTATCACGCTGGGGGGGCGACTCGACTACGAGTTGGCACCCAACTTGAGTGTAGGCGGGGCGCTGGGGTATGACTCCTTCGGGGATTACTCGGAGACCTCGGCATCGCTCTTTCTGGATTATCGTCTCGAGGGGCAGCCATGAATCGTCATCCGCAAGCCGAAAGCGAATCAACATCGCCACCACGTGCCTTGCTGCGCCAACGGCAGCAACGCGACAACGAGGCGCCTCGCTCCTCCGTGAGCGACGCGCACGACGCTGAGACGTTGTCCCCCGGCCGGACTCTGTTGAATGCGCTTCTCACGGTGATTCAGGAGCCCCTGAGCGAGGAGGCACCCTCAAGTAGCGAGCACGATGAAGCGTTCCTGCACCGCGTCGGTTTGCAGATGGCGAGGCAGTTGCCGCTTGGGGCGCCAGCGACGCTGCGAGCCCTGGAACACATCGTCAATCGGCGTCTGGGCGAACTGGACTGGGGCTGGTGCCTGCTACGCGATCATGAGCAGTACCTGCTGATCGAACATGGTGATGTGCCGACCTTCGGGTTGGTATACCGAGATGCCGCCGCGGGGATGGGCGCGATCATTGCCGGTCTTTATGAAGGGTGGCTCGCCACTCAGGGCGGCACCGGGCGAGTCCGCATCATCCGGCAGGATGACAGACAGTCGCTGCTCTTCCGTTACGGTGGCCCAGGACGACAACCATGACAACAACAACGCTAGGCGCGACGAGAGAATACCGGCATGGGAAACGCCGTGGCAGGCGATGCGCGCTGCTCACCGTAGGCTTTTTGCTGCTGTTGTTGCAGTTGCTGCTGGCCACGCCGACGATGGCATCGGGAAGTTTCAATCAGGATGACACGGGATGGCGGGATTATCGAGCGCGCTTCATGACGCCCGCGGGGCGCATCGTCGATACCGGTAATGGAGACGTCAGCCACACGGAAGGTCAGGGGTGGGGGATGTTCCTTGCCGTTCAGTTCAACGATAGAGAGGCCTTCGATCGTTTGTGGGGCTGGACGGAAGCGCATCTCGCGCGTTCGGATGTGGCGCTTTTCGCCTGGCGCTACGATCCGCAGGCCGACCCCGCGGTGCCGGACTGGAACAATGCCAGTGATGGGGATCTTTTCATGGCCTGGGCCCTGCAGCTGGCAGCAGATCGTTGGCGAGAAGAGCGTTACTCGGTACGCGCCCATGACATTCGCCAGGCGATCAATGACCATCTGGTAACCGATATCGCTGGGTATACGGTGCTATTGCCGGGTGAGAGTGGTTTCCGTCACACGGGATCGGCAAACCTCAATCTTTCCTATTGGATCGTTCCCGCGCTGCGCGACTTTGCCGCGCGGGAACCTGCCGGCCCTTGGCAAGCGCTGATCGACTCCGGTCGCCAGCTGCTGGAGCGCGCCCGGTTCGGCCAGTTCGATCTGCCCGCCGACTGGCTCCGATTATCGGTGGATGGCTCGCTGGCTCCGGCCGAGGGGTGGGAGCCACGCTTCGGGTTCGAAAACATCCGTGTCCCGCTCTATTTCACTTGGGGAGGGCTGAGGGAGGTCGAAACACTGGACGATATTGCGCAGTTCTGGGCAGGGGACGCCCCGCCAGCGTGGATCGATCTACAAACCGATGCGGTCGCGCCGTACTCGCTCTCCGAGGGGGGACGTGCCATCAACGCGCTGCTGGTAGGGCGCCCGTGGGCCATCGGCGATCGCGCGGGGGCGCAGGAAGATTATTATTCGGCCACGTTGTTGATGTTGACCCGTGTTGCCGCCAGTCAGCTGAGCCTGAGTCGTCGCGACTGACGCAACGCCGCTGCTCGATCATCGTACTGCTGACCTGTCGAGGGCGACATCACGCGACGGTGGGGGGGGAGGTGAATTGGCGTGGGTTTGGTAAGAGGAGGATGCATCCTGAAAGCAGGCTCGAGCGCGAGCCGTCTCTGATGCAAGCACGCCAGAGTGCGGCCCAGCGAATAGCGCGGTCGGAGAAGGAGAAGCTGTGCCACCGATGCTGTCAGGCCTTCGAGCTGATACCCCCAAACCCTTTATGCCGCGAATGGCCGGTAGGGCCATAAACGCTGCCACCGACGGCGCGGTTCAGAAAATCGATGGCGTGCTGATTATGTTCCAGGCGCTGAGAGATGATGTAGCCATTGAACGTATTATGTTGCCTGACCTTTTCGGCCAGCTGTCGAATCTGCTGCCAGCATTCTCCCGCCTCATGCGAAATCGCCAGCCGCTCGGCGCCGCGCGTCCCTTCGCCAAACCCTTGCTCACGCTGCTGCTCTCGGCGGGCAGCTTCAAGCTGGTCCAGCCGAGTCAGCAAGGCCTGCTTCTGCTCGGCGACCTCGCCTAACCGCTTGCCGTCGACCTGAGCGGCATTCAGGCAGACCTTCTCGGTTTCCAGCGCCGCCAGGAATTGCTGCATGGCCTGGCGCTGTTCATTCAACAAGGCGGTAAGTGTCATGGGGCGTTACCTGGCGTTTTCAGAATCAGTGGCGAGAAACGTTAGCTGTCTCGGCCCAGCATATCGCGAACGCTCTGGACCAGGCCGTCGGCGATCTTGCTGGTGTCGAGCTCCAGACTGCCATCGGCAATGGCCTGTCGGATCTCGTTGACACGTGCGGTATCGATATCGCTGCTGTCATCCTGGGCAGAGAGCTGGCTAAACGTGGTTGTGGAGCCCGCGACGGTTTGGGTATCCGCTGCGGGGGCTGTTGCCTTCTTCTGTTCCGTGGCATCGCTCTGCGTAGGGCGGGTCAACGGATGCGTCTGATCGATTTTCAAGATGATCACCTCGTGGCTGGGTGCACGTCTGTGTGCTTGCCTACGTTATCGGCAACCCTCTCGGAAACTAAAAGCGTTTTCGCCTGAGTTTTGTTAAGAAATTTATCTTTCGCGTCGCTATTTAGCGACGCTGATCACCGGCGCTCAAGCTATCAGGCCCTGTGACGGTGCCCTGCAGGATTCGGTTGTCCCCGGTCCTGAGTCGAATCGTGCTCCCCATGCTGCCGTTCTCGAGCGCTTCCACGCGACGACTGATACGGAAGCCCTGGCCGATGACAGAGAGTTGTACGGTATCTCCACGCTTGACCATCCAGGGCTTTCTGACCATGGCGTCGGTCAGTGTGGCGCCCTGAGGGATACGTCGGGTCGCCACTTGACCTGCGACCCCTTCCATCGATGTGAGATAGCCCCGACGAAGGCGGGAGATATCCGACGTCTGCCAGTCCAGAGTCGAGCTATCCACGATTTCGCCTGGCGCGACGGCCTGCTTTGCGACCAGGTGGCGAATCATGGCCGAGATCTCGGCACGCAGATAGCGGGAGCCGTCCCCGTCTGCGCAGCGAACACCGACGACAACGCGGCCCTGTGGCACCCCGGGGCGAGGCAGAAATGGTTCCGGGCTGGCGCATTCCCCCAGATCGGCCGTCGAGGGAGATACCTCGATCGTGACGTGATCGCCCAGTGAGGATGTCTGTGCCTGAAGGAAGTGGCGAACGCTGGTCGTGACAGGATCTTCAGCGCTGGCTTCGCTGGCACTGGAATTGCCGGCCGCGGCATGCGCAATCGTCGGCAGTGGCAGTAGCGCAATAATGAACAGCGCCACGATCAGCGCCGACGCACAGGCGAGTAGCAGCCGACGAAGGCGTGTCTTGCGATGGTGGCGCAGAGATTCGTAGTTGTCTGGGGGTAGGGCGCCGTTCATGCGTATGAGGTCTCCTGCGCATCGGGGATTCCGAGAACCGGCCTGGGGCGAGATAGACAGGCCTGAAACGCCAGAAAACGGGTATCGGAAGGACGGAACGATAGCGTTGAAGGCGATTGTACGGAGGGGCGAAGGTCGGCAATCGCGAAAATGACACGCAATTGAGGGTCTGTTTACGCGATTGTCGAGACGAGTGGGTCGCTATTCTCCACCCTGTCAATTTCCCTGGGCAGGCGATCTCTCGGTGACAGACCCTCTTCTCGATGAGGTGTCGTGATTAGAGACCTGCTCAGTTTCTGGAGGAGTCTTCGGCATGCTCGACAAGCTGGATAACGCGCTGCGCTTTCAACAGGAAGCTCTCAATCTGCGCTCGCAGCGTCAGCAGGTGCTGTCCAACAACATCGCCAACGCCGACACGCCCAATTTCAAGGCCCGTGATTTCAACTTCCAACAGGAGTTAGGGCGTGTCATGGAACAGGGGCGGGCCGCCGGTAGTGATGGATTGTCTCTGTCTCGTACGTCGGCGCGTCATATTGCTGGCGGCGTCGAGGGGTCGAGCGGTGTCGACGAGCTGCTCTATCGTGTCCCCGATCAGCCGAGCCTGGATGGCAATACGGTGGATATGGACCGCGAGCGTACGGCCTTCGCTGACAACGCGCTGCGTTACGAGGCGGACCTGACTTTCATCAGTCGGCGGATTCAGGGTCTCAAGACCGCCATGCAATCGGAGTAAGTCGATGTCCATGTTCAGTGTATTCGATATTTCGGGCTCGGCGCTCACCGCTAATTCGCAGCGGATGAACGTGACGGCCAGCAACCTGGCCAACGCCGACAGCGTGGCCGGTCCTGATGGCCAGCCCTACCGCGCCAAGCAGGTCATGTTTCAAGCGCTCGAGCAGTACGGCGGCGGCCCTGGCGGTGTGAGGGTCGATCGCGTGGTCGAGGACAACACGACCCCCATGCGCATGGAGTACCGTCCGGGCGATCCGTTGGCGAACGAAGAAGGGTATGTGCAGTTGCCCAATGTCAATCCCGTCAACGAGATGGTTGACATGATTTCGGCATCCCGCTCTTACCAGGCCAACGTCGAGGTCATGGATACGGCGAAGACATTGATGAGCCGGACGCTGAGAATCGGTGAAGGCTAAGGACTCAAGTGCCGTCACGCCAACCGCGGATGCAACGGTAGTTCGGTAAGAATGGTAGTTCGGTAACGATACAACGCCGCGCGTAAGCGCAAGGAGAAAGGATGTCCAGCCCGGTAATCGGCAGCAACACGCTGGCCAACATCAACGCTTCCCCGACAGGTGATTCGCGCAGTACCGGGGTGGACTCCGGTGATGATCTCAATGATCGATTCATGACGCTGCTGGTCACGCAGTTGAAGAATCAGGATCCCACCAAGCCGATGGAAAACTCGGACATGACTGCGCAGTTGGCGCAGATCAACACGGTCAGTGGTATCGAGAAGCTCAACGACAGCCTGGCGCAGATCAACGACCAGATCGATGCCGGCCGGGCGCTGCAGGCCACGGCGCTGATCGGCCAAGGCGTCATGGTGCCGGGCAACCGGATTCTGGTGGGCGCGGCTGACGAAACGACCGGTGAGGTGGCCACGACGCCGATCGGTGTCGACCTCAACAACGCGGTCGAGGATCTGGAGATCACGATCCGCGGTGCCAATGGCGAGGCGCTGGATACCTTCTCGACCGGGCCGCTGAGCTCGGGCGTTCACAGCTTTACCTGGAATGGCCAGTTGGAAAGCGGTGGCTACGCCTCGCCCGACTCGGTCTACACCGCCCAGATCACCGCGATCAATGGTGACGAGACCTCCGCGCCGACCACGCTCAATTATGCGCTGGTCAATGGTGTGACCCAGCAGAGCGACGGTGCGCCTCGGCTGGACCTGGGGCCCACTCAGGATCCCGTGACGCTGGCGGACGTGCGTCAAATTCTCTGAGTGCATTTGAACGTCCATCACCGTTTTTGACGATATACGACGCTTGATAACGCAACGCTTGAAAAAGCAGGGAGTCAATCATGGGTTTTTCGCAGGCACTGAGTGGTGTCAACGCTGCATCCCAGCAATTGGATGTGATCGGCAACAACATCTCGAACTCGCAGACCAGCGGTTTTAAAAGTGGTTCTGTCCAGTTTGCCGATGTCTTCGCCAATAGTGCTGTCGGCCTGGGGACGCGCGTTTCCGGCGTGCTGCAGGACTTTTCGACGGGCAGCTTGGAAACGACGGGCCGCAACCTGGATATCGCCATCAGCGGTGACGGCTTTCTGCGTTTCCAGCAGGAGGGGCAGATCGGGTATTCGCGCAACGGCCAGTTGACCATGACCTCTGATGGTTATCTGGAGAATGCCCAAGGCGCGCGACTAATGGGTTACGGGCTGGCCAATGCCAATGATGTCACTTCCGGTGTCGTCGTTGGTGGTGCGCCTCAAGTCATCAATGTCCCGGCGGCCGACATGCCTGCCAGCGCCACGGGGGATTCCGGTGAAGGTGTGGCGTTACAACTGAACCTGGATTCCGGCACTGCTGCCTATGATGCCGGCGATCCCACGACCTATTCATCGGTCACGCTGTACGACACGCTCGGCGACAGTAACGGTACCAACGATCCGGTCGATCAGACGACGCTGAACTATCAGTATTCGACCAGCTTCTCCGTTTACGATTCACAGGGTCTGCAACACAGCGCCACGCTCTATTTCCAGAAGGGCGGTGACAACCAGTGGACGGCTCGTACCGCGCTGGATGGGGTGTTGAGCGATCAGGAGTTCGGCGCTGCATTCAATGAAAATGGTGCTTTGACGCAGTTCTCGGAGCTCGATGCGGCTGGCGACCCGGTGGGCATCGCTGACATCACCGATCCTGCTTATGAGTGGCCGAACCTCGAGTTCGTCAGCAACGGTGACGCAGGTCAGCTACCGGACGGTGTCAACACCATCACGGCGATGTTCAATCTGGCCGGTACCACGCAGTACGCCAATGACTCCACCGTCAAGAGCGTGGCGCAGGATGGCTATGCCTCCGGTTCGCTCGCCGGTATTAGTTTCACCGATGACGGTCGAGTCGTCGGCAACTACACCAACGAGCGTAGCGTTGACCTCGGGCAGGTCGCCCTGGCGAACTTCCGCAATCCGGAAGGCCTGACGCCGTCCGGCGGCAACCTGTTCCAGGCAACGGCGGACTCCGGTAACGAGATCCTTGGAATCGCTGGTACCGGCACGTTGGGCAGTATTCAGGCGGAAACCCTGGAAGCGTCCAACGTCGATCTGACCCAGGAGCTGGTCAACCTGATCATTGCCCAGCGCAACTACCAGGCCAATACCAACTCGATTCGCACCCAGTCCGAAGTCATGGATCAGATCGCGCAGCTGCGCTGATGGGTCCGCGCTGCCGCTTGTCGTGAGCGGCGGCGCCTCTCGCTAGGGAGATCCTCATGGATCGCATTCTTTATACGGCCGGCGGTGGCGCGAGCCAATCGATGGCGCAACAGGCGGTCAACAACCACAACCTGTCTAACGTCAGTACGCCGGGCTTTCGGGGCGAGTTGATGGCAATGCGCGCCGTGCCAGTCGAAGGCGAAGCTCGACTGCCCACGCGCGTGGCCTCGATGATGTCGACGCCGGGATCGAACTTCACGTCTGGTAACGTCAGCACGACCGGGCGCAGTCTCGATGTGGCGTTGCAGGGTGACGACAATTGGCTGGCGGTCCAGTCGCCCGACGGTGGCGAGGCCTATACCCGGCGCGGTGATTTCCAGGTTGACGATACCGGCTTGCTGATGTCTCTGGGCAACCCCGTGCTGTCCGATAACGGCCAAGCGATCGTGGTGCCGCTGGGAGGCGATGTCACCATCGCGCCCGACGGCACGATCAGCGTGTTGGAGCCGGGGCAGAACCCGGATGCGGTGGCACCGCTGGCCCGCCTGAAAATGGTGGCACCCGGCAACGAGAACCTGGTGCGGGGCGAAGATGGCCTATTTCGCATGACACCGGCGGAAGGCGAGGAATTGGCTGCGCCGGTGCCGGCAGATGACACGCTGCGCCTGGTGCCCGGTGCGCTGGAAGGCAGCAACGTCACGGCGACCGAGGCAATGATTACCATGATTGACAGCTCGCGGCGCTACGACATGCATATGAAGGTCATCGAGAGCGCTGATCAGAATGCCGAACGGGCGAACAGCCTGCTTTCCATCTCGGGCTAACGATTTCCCCTACCTGGCTCAGGTCGGTCTACCGCCCATTAATCTGCCGCCCGGTACATTGAAACGAGGTTTTCTCCATGATCAAGTCACTGTGGACCGCCAAGACGGGGCTCGAGTCGCAGCAGGTCAAGCTGGATGTCATTTCCAACAACTTGGCCAACGTCTCGACCAATGGTTTCAAGCGTTCTCGGGCAGTCTTCGAAGATCTGCTCTACCAGAACGTGCGCCAGCCCGGCGCCCAGTCTTCCGTCGTCGACACACTTCCGTCCGGGATGCAGGTTGGTACCGGTGTGCGGCCCGTCGCGACCGAGCGGCTGCACACGCAGGGCGGCCTGCAGAACACCGAGAACTCGCGTGACCTGGCGATCAACGGCAAGGGGTTCTTTGCCGTTCAAATGCCGGATGGTACGACCGCCTATACGCGTGATGGCAGCTTCCAGATCAACGAGAACGGTCAGCTGGTAACCGCGGGTGGCTACCCTGTTGATCCGCCGATCGTGGTGCCGCAGAACGCCCTGTCGATCAGTGTCAGTCAGGACGGTGCGGTATCGGTTACCCAGCCGGGGACCTCGCAGAACAACGAAGTCGGTCAGTTGATGGTAACGACCTTCATCAACCCGACCGGGCTTCAGAGTATCGGCCAGAACCTTTATCTCGAAACCGAGGCTTCCGGCCCGCGCAACGATCTCAACCCGGGCCTGGATGGTGCCGGTACGATCTATCAGGGCTACGTCGAGACCTCCAACGTCAACGTGGTCGAAGAGATGGTCAGCATGATCGAGACGCAGCGCGCCTACGAGATCAACAGCAAGGCTGTCGAGACGTCCGATGAGATGCTTGCGCGTCTGAGTCAGCTCTAAATGAGGTGTGAGATGTCGCATCCGACGCGCGCGGGCAAGGTAAACGGCGGCTCCCGCTTGGCGATTGCGCTGGCGCTTGTGGTCTTGCTGATACTGAGTGGCTGCGCGCAGATCCCGCGCCACTCGGTGGTCGAGAACTCCGATCCGGTGGAGATCCCGACGACGCCGCCGACGCAGGCGAATGGCTCGATTTATCAGGCCCGTTTCGGATTCCAGCCGCTGTTCGAGGACCGCCGTCCCCGACAGGTCGGTGACATCATCACGATCGTGCTTAACGAAGACGTCAGTGCGAGCAAGAACTCGGCGGCCAACGCCTCGCGCAATGGTTCCACTGCGCTGAACCTGGCGCAGATTCCTGAAGCGCTCGACTTCCTCGAAGACTATGGCATCGACATGGCGGGCGAGAACGTGTTCAACGGCGCTGGCGGGGCGAATGCCAACAATACTTTCACCGGGAGAATCACGGTGACGGTCTACAACGTGCTCGCCAACGGGAACCTGATGGTGCGCGGCGAAAAGCAGATCGCGATCAACCAGGGGACCGAGTACATCCGGTTCTCCGGTGTGGTCAATCCACGTGCGATCAGCGGCGCCAACACGGTGCCCTCGACCGAAGTGGCCGATGCCCGCATCGAGTATATCGGTGATGGCTATATCAATGAGGCGCAGACCATGGGATGGCTGCAGCGCTTCTTCCTCAACATCTCGCCGTTCTGATGACTATGACCTCAATACGCCGCTTCACCTTCGCCAAGAGCCTGCTGCTGCTGATCGCACTCGGTTTCAGCATCGGTGCGCAGGCGCAGCGCATTCAGGAACTTGCCAGCTTCGCCGGGGTGCGTGATAACCCGCTGGTCGGCTATGGGCTGGTTGTCGGTCTCGACGGTACGGGCGACCAGACGACGCAGGCGCCTTTTACCGGACAGAGCATCACCAACCTGCTTTCTCAGCTTGGCGTGACGGTGCCGGAAGGCACCAACATGCAGCTTCGCAATGTCGCTGCGGTCATGGTGACCGCCCAGCTGCCGCCGTTCTCTCGGCAGGGCCAGGAAATCGACGTGACGGTGTCGTCGGTCGGTAACGCGGACAGTTTGCGCGGGGGAACGCTGCTGATGACGCCGCTCAAGGGAGCGGACGGCCGCGTTTACGCACTGGCACAGGGCAACGTCTATATCGGTGGTGCCAGCGCTCAGGCTGCGGGGAGCAGCGTATCGATCAATCATCAGTCCGCCGGTCGCATTCCCGACGGGGGGATCGTCGAGCAGGAGGTGCCGCTGCGGCTCGGCACGGCAGATGGCACGCTCGACCTGTTTCTCAAACGCTCCGATTTCGAAAACGCGCGTCGGGTCGTCGCGGCGATCAATCGGGAGTTTGGGGCGCCGATCGCGGCGGCGCTGGATGGGCGTACGGTTCAGCTCAAGCTACCCGGTGACAGCAATTCCCGAGTCAGTTTCCTGGCTAGAGTGCAGTCCATTGATGTGGCCACCGACCGGGGCCCGGCGAGGGTCGTCGTCAATTCGCGTACGGGTTCGGTGGTGCTGTCCGATACGGTGACGTTGAATCGGGCGGCGGTGGCGCATGGCAATCTGTCGGTGGTGATTGACGCCAACCCCATTGTGAGCCAGCCCAATGCGCTGGCGGGCGGCGACACGGCTGTCGTGCCCAACGCGGATATCACGGTTCAGCAGGAGGGCGGTGCGTTGCAGATGCTGGAGACCAGCGCCGACCTGATGGACGTGGTCAATGCGCTCAACGCGCTGGGAGCGTCTCCACAGGATCTGATGTCCATTCTGCAGGCGTTGAAGGCATCGGGCTCTCTGAATGCCGATCTGGAGATTATCTGATGGCGATTGGCAACGATCTCTCGGGGCAGTTCGCGCTGGATGTTCAAAGCGTCCAGCGGTTGCGACACAAGGCGGCGAACGCGCCGGAAGAGAGCCTTCATGAAGCGGCTCGCCAGTTTGAGGCTGTCTTTTTGCAGATGATGCTGAAAAGTATGCGCGAAGCGTCGCCGCAATCGGGCCTTATGCACAGTCAGCAGATGGACACGATGCAGTCGATGCAGGACCAACAGTGGGCCCAGGTGTTGGCGGGCAAGGGCATCGGCCTGGCCGAGCAGCTGGTGGCTCAGCTTCAGGGGAGTGGCTTGCCGGGGACCTCTGGCGGTAAAACAGCTGCCAATGAAGAAATTTCCAGCCTGATTGCCGGTATCCCGAGGGGGACGCCGCGAGTGTTGCACGATGGTCTGCGAATTCCGTCGCCAAAGAGTGAGTTAGCGCATCAGAACGCATCGCGTCAGATGGATGCCACGCCGAGTACAGGGGCTGCGGATAGCGCTCCCCAGACGCACCCGCCGCATGTGGCGGCCTTTGTCGATCAGTTAGCGGAGCCTGCACAGCGGGCGGAGCGATCCTCCGGTGTGCCCGCCTCTTTGATTCTGGCCCAGGCGGCGTTGGAAACCGGTTGGGGTCAGCGCGAAATTCCCACGGCTTCCGGCGGTAACAGCCATAATTTGTTCGGGATCAAGGCTGGCTCGAGCTGGGACGGGGAAACCACCACGATCACGACGACCGAATACGTCGCCGGCCGGCCGGTCAAGATCGCGGATCGCTTCCGTGTCTATGACTCTTACGCGGACGCTTTCGCCGACTATGCACAATTGATCGGCAATAATCCGCGCTACCGCGGTGTGACAGAGGCTGGTTCGCCCAAGGCGGCGGCGGTCGCTTTGCAGCAGGGCGGTTACGCGACGGATCCGCGCTACGCTGAGAAACTGCACACGATCATGGGGCAGATCGGCCCACTTGCGCCGACTGGCAGGGAGGCGCTGATGGCCGATGCCGGTAACATCGATCTCTTTGGACCGTCTCGCGTACCTAGCGCCATTTTCTGAGCAGGCGACGTGCGTCACACGTCGGCGGCGTTAACAAAACGTTGCGAAAGACGCCCACTGTCGACTCAAGTCTGCCTGTGGGGCGCCGATAAGAATCATAACCTTGCATTCAATGGCCGCGGCACTTGCGCGGCGTCTTTCAGGAATTCGACATGAGCCTGTATTCGATTGGACTCAGCGGCCTGCGCGCCGCCCAGAATGCGCTGTCCACGACTAGCAACAACATCACGAACGTGTATACCGATGGCTACAACCGTCAACTGACGTTGCTGAGCGAGAGCTCCACCGGCGGCTCCATGGGCAGCGGTGTCAACGTTGACGCCATTCAGCGCCAGTACAACGAATATATCTCGACGCAGTTGAATCAGGCGGAGAGTCGCCAGACATCGCTGGAAACGTATCAGACACAGATCAATCAGATCGACGATCTGCTCGCCGATTCCGATTCCGGCTTGAACGCGCTGATGCAGAATTTCTTTTCCAGCATCGAGGATCTGACAGGCTCGCCGGCGGACCCAGCCGCGCGCCAGGGGGTGTTGGGCAGCGCCCAGAGCCTCGTCGCCCAATTTCGGTCCTACGACAACTATCTGACAGATATGCAGGATGGCATTAACAGTCAGGTTGGTGACGTGGTGACCCAAGTCAACAATCTGAGCAGTCAGGTTGCCGATCTCAACCGGCAGATCACGGTGGCGCGTGCTCGCAGTGGTGAGGAACCCAATTCGCTGCTGGATCAGCGCGACAAGTTGATCAACGATATGAGCCAATTGGTCGACGTGGACGTCACGGTTCAGGATGGCTCCACCTACCAGGTATCGCTCGGAAACGGGCTTTCGCTGGTGGCCGGCAATCGGGCCTATGAGCTGGCGGCGATACAGGATCAAGCCGATCCGGAAGCCGTGACTGTGGGCTATCGCGATGGCAGCAACAATGTGCTGCAGATCGACGAGGGAGTGATCGGCGGCGGAGAGCTGGGCGGTCTTCTGAGTTTTCGGCATGACACGCTGGACGGCGTACAGAATCGTCTCGGTCAGTTGGCCATCTCCGTTGGCGGTAGTTTCAATGCCATTCAGGAGCAAGGCTTCGATCTTGACGGGGAGGCAGGCGAAGCGTTCTTCAGCCTTGGTGCCCCGACAGCGAAATCCAACGACCGAAATCGCGGCGATGTCGAAATGGCGGTGCGTTTTACCGGCGATGACGCCGTGGCGGCGGGCGAGACGCGGAGCTACAGCGGTGTCACTGCCGACGATTACCGAGTTACATTCGAGGATGGCAACTATCAACTCGAGAATCTCACCAGTGGTCGCAAGGAAACGCTGACGCTCGACGGTGATGAGCTGCAGTTCGGCGGCGTGACGGTGACGGTCTCCGGCACGCCTGAGGAGGGAGACTCCTTCCTCGTCCAGCCGACGCGTAACGGGGCTTCCGGATTTGACGTCGCTTTTACCGACACTAGCAAACTGGCGGCCGCCGGTGGCGAATATTCCGGCAGTGGTGACAATAGCAATGCATTGCGCCTGTTGGATCTGCAGCAGAGCAATCTGGTCGGCGGGCGAGCGACTTTCAATGCAGCCTATGCGTCGATGGTTAGTAGTGTTGGCAATCAGACCGCCATCACCCAGGCGAATCTCGCCACCCAAGAGGGTCTGCGTGATCAGATCTATAGCTATCAGCAGGCGGAGTCCGGCGTGAACCTGGATGAAGAGTACGCCAACCTGATGCGCTATCAGCAGTACTACTCGGCCAATGCTAAGGTGATCGAAGCAGGTACCACCACGCTGGATACCATCCTTGGCCTGCGCAGCTGAACTAGCCGCTCGATAACGACGACTGAATGATAGCTTCTCGATAGGATCGGGAAGCGAGAGAGGAGAGAGTCATGCGTGTTAGTACGGTGATGATGTTTGAGCGTAGCGTCAACTCCATGAACCGTCAGCAGGGCGCGTTCATGGATGTCGGCGAACAGATCGCTTCCGGCAAGCGCGTTGTCCGACCCTCGGATGACCCCCAGGCGTCCTCACGTGCGATCGGTGTGTCTCAGTCGTTGGCGGCGACCCAGCAGCACAGCGATAGCCGAGTGACCGTTCGCAACTCGCTGAGTCAGGAGGAAAGCGTGTTGGGGAGTGTTGCCGACGCACTGACGCGAGCCAAGCAGCTTACGGTTCAGGCAGGTAACGGAACGCTTACCGATGCTGATCGTGAATCCGTGGCAGCGGAACTCCGTGGTGTCTACGAAGCGCTGATTGGTCAGGCAAACTCCACGAATGGTAACGGCAGCTACCTGTTTGCGGGGTACCAAGATGACGCTGCGCCGTTTACCCAAAACGCCGACGGCGCTGTCGAGTATGCTGGATCAGACTCTATTCGGCAGCAGAAAGTCGACTCGTCACGCTTGATGGAAGTCGGTGATACCGGTCGCGACGTCTTCCAGAGCGTGACCTCTGGTGCGTCACAAGTCGCTCGGGCTGGTGATAACCAGGGAACGGTGACATTTACAGGCCCTTCGATCGCAGACAGTAGTGCAGATCGCTACGGAGAGACGTTCGATCTTGAATTCAGTGTGGATGGCGATGGAAATGTCACCTATCAGGCTTACGATGAGGATGGCAACCTGGAAGACCGGCCCTATGAGTCGGGCAAGGCCATCGAGCTTAATGGTGTTCGATTGACTTTTGAGGGGCAGCCAGTCGATGGTGATAAGTTCACGGTAGGGCCGGCGGCAGACGCCGATCCGGACATCTTCACGACGTTGGAAAATATGCTCGGTGTTCTCGAAAATCCGCTCGACTCCGACGCTGACCGTGCCGCGTTTACCAACACGCTGTCGACTTCCAGTCGTCAGCTCGATAACGCACTCGATAACGTGCTGACAGTACGGGCTTCGGTCGGCGCACGACTCAACGAGCTGGATACCTTGGACAGTGTCGGTGCCGATCGCAATATTGCCTACGAGCAGACGCGTAGCGACCTGATCGACCTGGACTACAATACCGCGGTATCCGACTACATGCTGCGCCAGGTCGGCTTGCAGGCCGCGCAGCAGGCGTTCATGAATCTGCAGGGGACATCGCTGTTCGAGATGATGTAGGGCAACTCGGTTCTTCCAGCCCGGCCCAGCCCGCCTTCTTGCCAAGCCCGCGTTCGCGCGGGCTTTTGTCGTTGTTTGGCCATGGCCGTTGCGAATAAAAGATGCCGTGACCACCGCTAGCCTTATCGGGCTCACCAAGATTCCGTCGTGCGCTGTCGAAGGGGCAGGCTAGCGAGATAGACCGAGATGGCGTGCAAGTTACCTGAATAGCTCAGGGATAGCTCTTGGGTAGCACCGCGATGGGGATGGCGCCGGGGGATCGACAGTCAGCTGCCGTTGGCGCCGCTCATCTGTTCGATTATGCCCTGCATGAACTGCAGCTGTTGACTGAACAGGTCGCCCCAGAAATTGCCGAGGCTGGGGATCAGAGCGGTCATCAGGACCAGTCCGGCGGTCAGGGTCATGGGAAAGCCGACCGAGAAGATCGACAGCTGCGGCGAGGCGCGATTGAGTATCCCCAGCGAGAGGTTGATCATCAGCAGGGCCGTCATGATGGGCACGGCCATCAGCATGCCGGATGTGAATATGGTTCCGCCCCAGCGGGCTAGCGTCTCGGCGAAACTGGCATCGATGGAAGTCGTGCCGATCGGCAACATCTCGAAGCTCCAGGCGAGAATCTCGAGGGCGATCAGATGACCGTTCATCGCTAGAAACATCAGTAGCGTAAACATCTCCAGAATGCGGGACAGGACCATGGTGTTGGTCCCTGAATCAGGCTGGTAGAAGGTCGCAAACCCGAGCCCCATCTGCATGCTGATAAATTCGCCGGCCGTTAGGACCACCGCAATCATGATGCGCAGTACCAGCCCCATGGCGACGCCGATTAGTATCTGCTGAACCATCAACCCGAGCCCTTCGAGAGAGACAATCGGAATGGTCGGCATGGCAGGGAGCGCAGGGGCGATCGCTACGGCAATGCCGACGCCGAACAGCACGCGAACCTGCCTCGGCAGGCTCGGCATACTCCACAGGGGGGAGGCCATGGTGAAGGCGAGGATGCGCAGGGTGGGCCAGAAAAAGAGCTGGAGCCACCCTTGCCACTGGGCGTAGGTGATATCGATCATCGCCGTGGCGGTTGCTTAGTTGACCATCATCGGGATGTTCTGGAAAACCTGGGTCGTGAAGTTGGTCAGCAACTGGATCAGCCAGGCGCCGGAGACGATCAGCATGGCAAAGACGCCGAGAATCTTGGGGATGAAAGAGAGCGTCATTTCGTTAATCTGGGTTGCTGCCTGAAAAAGACTGACCAGCAGGCCGATAGCCAGCGCCGTGAGCAGTAGAGGGGACGCCACCATCAGTGTCAGTTTCATTCCCTGATAGGCAAGACTCATCACCATTTCCGGTGTCATCGTCATCTCCTTCGAGCCGGATGGCGGCTCATGACATGTAGAAGCTCTGGGTCAACGAACCGATCAGCAGTTGCCACCCGTCGACCAGCACGAAGAGCATCAACTTGAATGGCAGGGAAATCGTCGCCGGCGGTACCATCATCATCCCCAGTGCCATCAGCACGCTGGCGACGACCAGATCGATGATCAGGAATGGGATGAAAACCGTGAAGCCGATCTGGAACGCGGTCTTCAACTCGCTGGTGACGAAGGATGGCACCAGAATACGCATGGGAACGTCTTCCGGCCCTTGAAGGTCCCCGATGTCGGCGATTCGTGCAAACATCGCCAGGTCGGCCTCGCGGGTCTGTGCGAACATGAATTCTCGGAACGGCTGGCTGCCACGTTCGAGCGCCTCCTCCATGGAGATTTCGTCGGCCGAGAAGGGCTGCCAGGCTTCGTCATAGACCCGGTCGAGCACCGGCGACATGATGAAGAACGTCAGAAACAGTGCCAGTCCCAGCAATACCTGCGTCGGCGGTGCCGAAGGGGTTGCCATGGCGGTGCGCAGCAGCCCCAGCACAATGACGATGCGCGTGAAGCAGGTCATCATCAGCAGCATGGCCGGCAGGAAGGCCAGCGATGACAAGAACAGTAGCGTCTGGACGCTCAGCGACCAGCGCTGGCCACCGTTGTCGAGGGGTTGGCTGATGATGCCGGGCAGCGCTTGCGCTGCAGCCCATTGACTCACGGTCAGGCCTAGCAGCGTGATTAGCGCAAGCAGCAGCGGCTTGCCAAAAACGGCGAGTCTCAAGAGTCCGCTCCACTGTCCGGCCGGCGCTTCAGGGACTGGCTCGCGTTGTGTCGCAAGGCCTGTCCCAGCCGAGTAGCGAAACTGCCACTCAACGGCGTGTCCGTTTTCTCGGTGGTGTGAGACGGTTCGGGGGGCGGTGTCAGGGTATCCAGTTTGCTGACCTGGCCGCTGCCGACGCCAAGCACCAACCAGCGATCCTCAACTTCCACGATGACCACTCGCTCGCGTTGGCCAACGGGGGTGCTCGCCACGACGCGGAGGTGCTGGCCGCCGGCACGGCGATTCGGTCCCAGGCGCTTCAGCAGCCAGGCGCAGAGGAGAATGATGCCGACGACGACGAGTAGGGACAACGCGGTCTTGCCAAGCAGCAGCAGGCCCATGCCGTCACTGCCGCCGGCAACTTGAGCGGACTCTCCGTTCATCGATTCAGCTTCTGCACGCGTTCGGAGGGTGTCACGATCTCGGTAATCCGAATTCCATACTTGTCGTCGACCACCACAACTTCGCCCTGCGCGATCAGATAGCCGTTGATGAGAATATCCATCGGTTCGCCGGCAAGTCCGTCGAGCTCCACGACGGAACCCTGGGCGAGTTCCAGCAGCTGCTTGATGGTAATTCGCGTACGACCCAGTTCAACGGACAGCTTGACCGGGATATCCATGATGATATCGAGATCCCGGCTCTGGCGGGGATCGCTACCCTGATCGAACGAGGGAAAGACCTCTTCTCCGGGCGACGAGAAAGCCGCAGTCGGTTCGGCCTTCGGCTCTGGTTCGGCCTTCGGCTCCGGCTGGCTTGCTGCTTCGGCTTCCTCCTCCTGCGCCTCGGGGTCGACGCCCTGTTCCGCCATGGCTGCGGCCCACAAATCATCGGGATCGAGGTTGTTGTCATCGGTCGATGCGGGTTTCTGATCATCACTCATTGTCGAAGTCCTTCATGGCGGAGTACGTACCATGGTCAATAAGATGCTTCACTTTCAGCGCACGCTGGCCGCGGCGCGTGCCATATTCACAAGCCATGACGGGTACCCCGTCGACGCGAACGTTGATCGTTTTGGGAAGTTCGATCGGTAGAATGTCGCCGACCGAAAGCGAGACTACGTCGCCCAGCGTCGAGGGTATCTCCGAAAAGTCGGCAATCAGCTCGACTTCTGTCTGCCTTATCTCGCCGGCCAGTCGCGACTCCCACTGGGTATCCTCGCTACCGTACGCACCTATCGGACTGGAGAGCACGTCGCGAATCGGTTCGATCATGGAGAAGGGAATGCAGATGTTGAAATCGCTTGCCAGATTTCCGACCTCGAGATGGAAGGTGCTGTTGACCACGATCTCGTTGGGCGAGTTGGTGATGTTGGCAAAGCGAACCTGGGTTTCCGAGCGCATATAGTCGGTTTCCACTGGATAGACCGACTTCCAGGCATCCTCGTAACCTTCCAGAGCCAGCGACATGAGACGCTGGATGATGCGTTGCTCCGTCGCCGTGAACTCCCGACCGTCCGATTTGGTCAGGAAACGACCATCTCCACCGAACAGGTTGTCAACCACCATGAAAACCAGGCTCGGCGGAAATACCAGCAATGCCGTGCCCTTGAGTGGCTTCAGGCTGATCAGGTTGAGGTTGGTCGGTACCGGCAGATTGCGCGCGAATTCGCTGTAGCTCTGATAGCGAACACCCGAGACCGTGATATCGGCGCTACGCCGGATCAGGTTGAATAGGGCGACGCGAAAAAGCCGGGCAAAACGCTCGTTGATGATGTCCAGCGTTTGCAGGCGTTCGCGGATGATCCGGTGCTGGTTGGCAGGATCGAATGGCCGCATAGGCCGCTCGCCGGAGGCATCCTCGGTCTTTTTCTTGTCGTCGTCGCCGCTGACGCCGTTGAGTAGGGCGTCGATCTCTTCCTGCGACAGCAAATCTTCTTGGGACATGGGGAGCCTGGCGCTGTCTATTGCACGATGAAATCGGAAAACAGCACGTCATCCACCGATAACGTCGGCTGCGGTGTGGTGATCGGGTCGTCGAACAGCCCAAGAATTTCCTGTTTCAATTGCAGCTTGCCTTGGGGCCGGATCAGCTCGTCGGCGCTCTTGCCCGACATCAGCATCAGCAGGCGGCTACGAACTTCCGGCATGTGCTGGGTCAGGAAGTCGCTGGTCGCCTGGTCGCTCACGCGCAGCGAGAGGCCGACATAGAGCAGTCTGTCGCCATAATCGCTTTGCAGGTTCACTGTGAACGGTGCGATTGTCACGAAGATCGGCACCGGGGGCGGGGGCGGTGTCTCCTCGGTGACCTCGGCACTGCCGGCATTGCTGCGCGAGTCCAGAAAGAAAAACACTGCCACCGAGCTGGCGACAGCCAGCAGAACGATCAGTAGTCCGATCACGATCAGCGAGCGCCCTTTGCGGGGCGAGGTTTGCGTTGCGGCCATTGCGTCTGCCATTTCGGTAATCCCAGGAAGTTGCAGGCGATTATGCGGTGGTTACTTGCCGGTCGATCGACGGAAAAAGGCGCTTCCGTTCGGTCAACTTCTCCTTTCATGATGACGGGGGGAGCAAGCGATCCATTCACCGTATAGCGGATAGGCGCGGGCGCCTACCGGACGCCCGCTCAGGAGTTATCGGCAGTGATGGCTAGGCATAGAGGTTGATGTTGCCGTTGTCGACAAGTGGGATCTGTCGGGCTGTCACCGTTTCGTCACCCACCGAGGTGCCGATGCCACTGCCGAGACCGTCACCGCCCGCGAAGCGTGGCTGGTCGCCGGACTGGTCCTGTTGTTGGAACTGCCCCTGGTCGCCAACCATCGCCTCGCCAAGCGCGATGCCGCTCTGCGCGAGCGCCTCACGCAGTTGCGGGATGGCGGCTTCGATCGCGGCCCTGACCGGAGCATGGGCGGAGAGGATTTGCAGCTGCGCCTGCTGATCCTGGACGGAGAGGCTGACATTCAACGGCCCGAGGTCGCGCGGATTCAGGTGTAGCGAGACCTGTTGGTCGCCACGCTGATGCATCTGCAGAATCTGCTGGCCGAACGAAGCCGGCCACTGCGGTGAGTTGACGGCGACCGGTATGGAAGCGCCTGGCGCCGCAGTCGAGGTGGCGGTTGTTGCCGTTAGCCCCAATGCCGTGGGCTGGACGGCGGGCGCGGAATTAGGGGTTGCCGAAACCTGTTCGGCATGGCCGCCGATCAAGTCCCGAAAGGCTGCGCCATCCCCAGTTGTCGTCGACGTGTTACCCGCCAATTTGGCCGTGGCCTCGGTCACCGCGGCGGCCAGGGAAGAGGCCCCCTTGGATGTCGCGGTATCCTGGCCGCTTTTGGCTGCCAGTGTCTCCAACAGCGATGGCGTCGTTGTCGCTTCCTGACGAGACTGGAGGCCGCGGTTGCCGCTCAGGCTGGCGTCTAGGCGAGGGAATGGCTCGCTATCGCCTTCGATACTGGCCTGCGCCGTGTCTTTCAATAGGGTTGGCATCGCCTGTGTTGTGGCGAGGACACTATTCGCTCCCCGAGCCGGGCTGCCATCGGTCGAGATGGCTGGCGTCTTGCCGGAGGCGGATGCGGCTTGCGGGCTGTTGAAAAGTGCCAGGGCAGCCAGGGCCGCCAGGGCATCGGCAGGCAGGTCTGACCCATCGTCGGCCTTGGCCAGCGTCTCGGCGTCGAAATTCTTCAGCGGCGAGTTCTGTGGCAGGCTGTCGAGCCACTGCTGCAAAGCGTCAATATCCTCGGGTAGAGACGTCTCTGCCAGTCGTGCGTCGAGAAGATCATCTTGGCTGTCACTCATGTTTGCCTTGACTGTCTCCTGAGGCGCGACCGTCTTTTGAGACGTCTCCTGTTGGACACGGCCATCAGACGGCGTGCCCGCCACCTCTCTGTTATCTGTCTTCTGTCCCTGGCTAGCCGGCGTGCCCGAGGTCTGCGGACGAGCCCGTGCGTCTTCAGCTTGCCGAGCGCGCTGCATGGCATCCGAAAAGGGCGAAGGGGATGCGCTGTCGTCGCCACCGCGAGCGCGTTGGCTGTCTGCCGGTCGCGCGGATTGCGACGTCAGGGTCGTGAGCTGTGAGATATCCATGGGCGATGCCGTCTCTACAAGATAGTGGGGCGATCCGTCGGAAGGGAACGGTCAGTCGAAGTGGCTCATTTCCTGCTGACGGCGGCGGAGCTGTGCTGCCATCTCGTCGCTCTGGCGCTGGTCCTGGCGCGCCTCGATACGTGCCTGCGCGCGTTCGCCGCGCGCATGCAGCGTCTCGTAGGCATTGAGCTTACGGCGCTCGCCCTGCCAGCGCTGTACGCCTTGGTCGACATGCTGCTGCTGTGCGCCTAGCCGGCGCTTCTGCTGTTCGATGGCCTGGTCCAGCGAGCCGATAAATTGCTGATAGTCTTGCCATCGGCGCGATGAGACACCGTTGGACAGACTGTCGTGCAGCCGCTGTTGATACTCGTCGCGATAGCGTTTCAGCTGGGCGAGCTGAACTTCGGACTCCTGCTGTTGACGCCGTAGGCGCCCCAGGTCCTCGACTGCCTTGTCGCTGGTGCGTTGGGCGAGATCGCGGAGCATCTCCATCGCTTGCATGTTGGCCAAGGCTTCTCCCTCCGGTCTGTCGGAATGGTTTGCACAATGTCGACCCACTGCCATTGTCGGGGCATTGCCGTCGAACCAAAGTCGCGATTAGCGGGAAAAAGCCGGGCTTTTTCGAGGTGAAGCCGGTGTCAGCCTGCGGGAGGGATCAAGCCATCCAGTACTTGTGCTGTCGTGCCGATATCCGAGACTTCATCCATGCGCTGTTGTAGAAACGTTTCGAGCCGGGGATAGAGGGCAACAGCCCGATCCAGCTGAGGGTCCTGACCGCTTACGTAGGCGCCGACGTTAATCAGGTCACGGTTGCGCTGGTAGCGCGAGATCATCTGCTTGAATCCCTGTGCCTGGCGGAGGCGGGCGCCATCGACCACTGCCGGCATGGCACGACTGATCGAGGCTTCGATATCGATGGCAGGGTAGTGACCGCTCTCGGCGAGCTGGCGGGACAGTACGATGTGGCCATCGAGAATGGCTCGGGCGGAATCGGCGATCGGATCCTGCTGGTCGTCGCCCTCGGCCAGCACGGTATAGAAGGCAGTAATTGACCCGCCTCCGCGTTTGCCGTTGCCGGCGCGCTCGACCAGGGCGGGTAGCTTGGCGAAAACGGAGGGGGGATAGCCCTTGGTGGCCGGCGGTTCGCCAATGGCCAAGGCTATCTCGCGTGCCGCCATCGCATAGCGGGTCAGCGAATCCATGATCAACAGCACATTCATGCCCTGATCGCGAAAATCCTCGGCCAGTCGAGTCGCGTAAGAGGCGCCTTGCATGCGTTGTAGCGGGGAGGTGTCGGCCGGGGCGGCGACGACGACGGCGCGTGCCAGCCCGTCGTCGCCGAGGATATTCTCGATAAAATCCTGCACCTCGCGCCCGCGTTCGCCGATCAAGCCGACGACGATCACATCGGCGTTGGTAAAGCGTGCCATCATCCCCAGCAGCACGCTTTTGCCGACCCCGGAGCCGGCGAACAGCCCCATGCGCTGGCCACGGCCCACCGTCAGCAGGCCATTGATGGCACGAACCCCGACATCGATGGCGGTATCGATCGGTGCGCGGGCGAGGGGGTTGATCGGTGGCGTTTCCAGCGGGGCGTGTGGGCTCTGGTCCAGCGGGCCGAGTTCGTCCAGTGGGCGGCCGTTGCCGTCGACGACGCGTCCGAGCAGGGTCTCCCCGAGCGGAAAGCGGCGGGCACTGGCAATGTCCAGGCGGTTGCCGCTCAGCGCGAGCACGCGGGCGCCGGGCAGCAACCCGCTCGTGTCCGCCAGTGGCATCAGAAATAGCTTTTCGCCAGAAAACCCGACCACCTCGGCTTCGGCGAAACGTTCCGCCTCGTTGGAGGACAGCTCAATCAGGCAGGCGCTGCCCAGTGGCAGCCGGATGCCGGTCGCTTCCAGTACCAGACCGGTAGCGCGAGTGACCCGCCCCTCGTGGCGGTAGCGTGAAAGCGATTCGACACGATGACTGACCTTGTCGAGCGTTTGTCGCCAGTGTCGTGCGTGGTTGGACTCGTCGCCCTGCGACGACGCGCTTTGCGTGTCACTCATCGGCCGGAGGCTCGCTGTCTTGTGCCGATGCCGTTTTGCGTCGCCGTCGGCGTTGATCCAGGACGGCGCGCCACTGCGTATCGAGTGTGGCGTCCAGTCCGCCGCTGGCACTGGTGGCTCGGCAGCCGCCGCGTTCCAGGCTTGGGTCGGCATGACACTCCCAGCCGGATGCGCTCAGCGTGTCGCCGATAGCTGCGGTCACCAGGGGGAGGTCATCAGGGTGTAGCCACAGCCTGGGCTTGCCATTGAGACTATTGTCCGCCGCTAGCAGATCGCGCACGACCGAGACGATATGTTCGGGATTGGTCTGAAGCGATTCACCGGCCAGCTGCCGGCCGGCGATCAGCGCCAGCTCCACCAGTTGGTCGGCGACATCTTCGTCGAGCTGGGCCAAGGCCTGGGTAAAGGTCTCGGCCAGCGGCGCAAGGGGTTTGAGTGTCAGGTCGAGGCGCTTATGGAACTCGAGCTCTGCGGCGGCTTGAGCGGCAGCCTGTCCCTCACGGTACCCTTCGGCATAGCCAGCCTCGTGGCCTTCCGCGCGGCCTTGCTCGTAGCCGCGCTCGCGGGCCTGCTCGGCAGCTTCGCGGCGTTGACGCTCTTCGGCGGCACGCTGTCGCCGATAGCGCTCGGCTTGCAGGGTGCCGTGGCCGGATTGTTCGTCGCGCGTCTCAGTCGGACGCTCGAGGTCGTCCATCTGCCAGCGATGCCAGCGGTCGTCTGCCGGTGTCGGCAGGGGGCGATGACTGCGATCAGACGTAGCCATCGTCGCCGCCGCTCAAGGTGATCTCGCCGGAGTCCGCCAGGCGTCGGACCACACCCAGAATCGTCTTTTGTTCGTTTTCGACCTGCGAGAGGCGAACCGGTCCGCGGTTCTCCATATCTTCGCGCATCAGCTGTGCCGCACGTTGTGACATGTTGCGCGTGAACTTCTCGATGAGGGCTTCTTCGGAGCCGCGTAGCGCGATAACCAGCGAGTTGGTTTCGACCTCGCGCAGGATAAGCTGGATGCCGCGATCGTCGATATCGAGCAGATTTTCGAACAGGAACATCTCGTCGATGATCTTCTGTGCCAGATCTTCGCTGTGCGCGCGGACAACGTCGATGACCCGCTCTTCCTGGGTAGAGTTCATCAGGTTGAGGATCTCCGCCGCCGTTCTCACGCCACCCATCTTGCTGCGCTTGAGATTGGTGCCGTCGAGCATGTTGCCAAGAACCTCGGTCAGTTCCTGCAGGGCGGCCGGCTGCACGCCGCTGAAGGTGGCGATGCGCAGCATGATGTCTTCACGCAGCTTGTCGTCGAACAGCTCGAGAATATCGGCGGCCTGGCCGCGCTCCAGGTGGACGAGAATCGTGGCGATGATCTGCGGATGCTCGTCACGAATCAGTTCGGCAACCATCGACGCCTCCATCAGATTCAGCGAATCGATGCCGGACGCCGTATGGGTCGTCTCGAGAATGTCCTCGATCAGGCTGCTGGCACGCTCGCTGCCTAGCGCCTTGGTCAATACCGAGCGAATGTGCTCATTGGTGTGCAGGTTAATGGCAGTAAACTGCTCGGCTTCGTTATGGAAGTCCTGCAGGACGGCGGCCATCTCCTCATGGGAGACCTGGCCGAGCCTGGCCATCTCTTGGCTGATCTCCTGCACTTCGTTCGTGGCCAGGTATTTGAACACCTCCGCCGCGCTGTCCTCATCGAGTGACAACAGCAGGATGGCACCGCGCCGCGCGCCGCTCATGTCGCTTTTCATGACTTCTCCATCCAGCTTCTGACCACCATGGCTACGAGTCTCGGATCTTCCAGCGCGATCTCTCGAGCATCCTTGAGATCTTGCTCGTAGCCCGAGGAGCGGCGACGACTGCGCTCTTTCGGTGACGGACGCGCCGACATCTCGTCATCGCTGCCCGCTTCGCCGATTTCCTGATAGCTGGCCGCGCCGGCCGCCGCGCTGGCAGTGGCGGCCATGGCGGCGGCTTTCTCGGCCGGCACTGCCTCGCGGGTCTGGCGACGAATCAGCGGCTTGACCACCTTGAACCAGAGGAAGAGGGCGGCCAGCGCAACGATCAGGTACTTGAGCGCACTCTTGGCCAGGCTCCAGACTTCCGGCGTCTGCCACCACGGCACGGCTTCGTAGGTCGTTTCGCTGATGCGGAATGGGCTGTTGACGACCTCGAGGGCATCGCCACGTACCTCGGAGTACCCCATTGCCTGGCGAACGAGGGCGCGAATCTGTGTCATCTCGTTATCGGTCAGCGCCACCTGCGTGGCTTCGCCATCTTCATCGAGGCCGTCGCGATAGTTGACCACGACGGCGACGGACAGGCGTTCGACGCCACCGACGTGCTGTTTGACATGCTCGACGGTGCGGTCGACCTCATAGTTGACCGTGCTGTTGCGGCGTACCTGGCCGGTGTTCGACGAGTTGTCTTCGGTCTGCGTGGCTTCCCCTTCTTCGTCCTGCCCGTCGTCGTTGCCATCTTCAGCGTCGGCCTGGGTGCCCGGTGCGTTGATCGGAGACGCGGCGGTTCCCGGTGGCTGGTTGCTGAGTGCCCCGGGGACCCCCATGGCGAGATCGCCGTTGCTCTGATAGGCACTGCTGCTTTGTTCGCTGCGCACGGCAGCCTGATTCGGCGGCTGGTTGGGGCCATAGCGCTCGGCCGTCTGTTCGCGCTGGGAGAAGTCCACCTGGGCGGTGACCTGAGCCTGGACGTTGTCGGCACCGACGATTGGCGACAGGATATCTTCAATTCGCTTGGCGTAGCCCTGTTCCAGGTTGCGCACGTAGTCCAGCTGAGAGCCGTCGAGTTGAGTCCCTTCGCTACGCGACCCAGTCAGCAGGTCGCCATTCTGGTCGACAATCGTGACGTCATCGGTCGACAGCTGCTGCACGCTGCTGGAGACCATATGGACGATAGCGCTGACCTGGCCGTCGCTGAGCGTACGGCCAGGCTGGAGATCGAGTACGACAGATGCACTGGCGGGTTCGCTCTCGCGCACGAACACGGAAGGCTTGGCCATCGCTAGATGGACCCGGGCGCGGGCGATACTCCCCACGGTCGCAATGGTGCGTGCCAGCTCGCCTTCCAGAGCGCGCTGGTAGTTGATCTGTTCGGCGAATTGACTAATGCCGAAGGCTTGGTCATCCATCAGCTCGAAGCCGACACCGCTCGCCTGGGGCAACCCCTGCTCCGCCAGGCGCAGGCGCAGGGGGCGAACCTGATCCGCCGGGACGAGCAGCGCTTGTCCACCTTCGCTGAATTCATAGGGCACCCCCATGGCATCCAGCTGATTGATGATGCGGCCGCCATCGGCATCGGTCAGCGTCGAGTAGAGCACCCGGTATTCCGGGGCGCGCGCCCACATCAACAGGACGGCGACGATAGCGATAGCAGCCGCACCGCCGACGATCAGCGGGATTCTGGGATTGCTCTGCAGCTTGTTCAGCCAGTCTCGGCCGCCGCTTGGCTTTGCCGTGCCTCGGGCCGACTGCGCGGAAGCATTCTGAGTGTCATTGGACGTTGTGGCCGTGCTCATGACGGTCTCCGCTCAAGACACATGGTTCGACTCGACAACATGGCGGTGTTCCGATCCCTGCAACGCGTCTGCTCATCCGGAGCCGGGCGCGTCCGGCACTCTTCTGCCATGACGAGCCCGGTCTCGGGGCGTAAATTCGATGGCAGCCATTATGTGTTGCGCTGTCGACGGCGAAGGTGGGAAAAGCCGATGTTTTCGCACGCATTTACGCCAATGGTTGTAGTGGGGGGGTTGGTAGGCTGCGAGCGTCGAATCCACTGGCGGCATTCCGCTCGCCTCACAGGACAATCGCGATGAGCACTCCAGGCATTCAAGCCGCGCTGCAACAGATGCAGGCACTATCTACCCAGGCTTCCGGACAGGCCAGTCCGACGAGCGTTGCCGAGGGCCCCGGCAGTTTCGCCGGCGAGCTCCAGGCCTCCATCGGCCGTATCAACCAGATGAAGGTTGCCGCTGCCGACCAGGCAAAGGCATTTCAAGCCGGTGATCCCGATGTGGCGCTAAACGACGTGATGGTCGACATGCAGAAGGCGAGTGTCGCCTTCGAGATGGGGCTGCAGACCCGAAATCGTCTGGTCACGGCCTATAAGGACGTCATGGGCATGCAGATCTGATGTCACTTCGCGCCTGATTGGCAGCACTTACGACTCACGTCAACAGTGCTCTCGGATCAGGCGCGTCTCGGAGCATGGGTCTCGTAGACAACGTAACCCTCCTATTTGTCCGCTCCGGAAAGCGTCGAGCGGGCAATTGCCGTTCATGAACCTGATCGCGATGCCGTGGCCGACCTATCGGAGAGTCGCCGTCGCGCTGAAGCCTGAACACCGCCGAGACTGAGCAGCAGTTCGTCTACTTGGCGGCGCCTCGGCCTTGCTTGTCGCACCAGCCTGCCTAAATCACCATCGACCAGCGGAATTGGGGAATAGCACGAGCTGGCATCCGGTATCTGTCGCATCTCTACCGCGTGGCGGTAGCCCCCAGCTCGCCACGATAAGCAGGCCGCATCCCAATACGGTCAAGCCTTGTGATGGCCGGCATGACGAAACCGGTAGCCCTTGGCAGGGATAACCGCGACAGGACAACAGCTGCCGGAGTAGCCTCTTTCTTGACTTGGCCGCCATTGCGGCTGCCATGGTGATGCAGGCGTTGAACGCTCGTGGTATGGCTCTCTGGTAGCCGATGTGGCAAGCGGATTGCCATCTTCTCGTGGCGCGTAATCCAGCATGACGCCATTCTGAGGGTGCCGGTGGCATATGGGGCCCGCCGGTGTGATCCACGATACGAGGACGTCATGAACGATTTACGCATCACGTTGTTGCAGTCCGACCTGATCTGGGAATCGCCGGCGGCGAACCGTGAGGCGCTGGATCGTCTCATGGGGACGCTGGATGGCGGCCAGACAGACCTGATCGTGCTGCCGGAAATGTTTGCCACCGGTTTCAGCATGGACGCCGAACGCCTAGCCGAGTCGCCAAATGGCACGACCGTCGAATGGTTGCAGCGTCAGGCCAGGGAGCGGCAGTGCGCGATCACCGGAAGCCTGGCGATCACGGATCGGGGGGACTGCTTCAATCGCCTGATCTGGGCGCCGCCCGAGGGGGAAGCGCAGCACTACGACAAGCATCATCTCTTCCGCATGGGCGCGGAGCCGGCCTATTACACGGCGGGGACAGCGCGTCAGCTGGTCGAGTATCGAGGTGTACGATTTCTGCTTTCTGTCTGCTACGACCTGCGTTTTCCCGTCTGGCTGCGGCAGCAGCCCGTGCCACCCAATACCTTTGAATATGACGTGCTGCTGTGTGTCGCCAACTGGCCCGCGCCGCGACGTCATGCCTGGCGCACGCTACTGCAGGCGCGAGCGATCGAAAATCTGGCCTATGTGGTGGGAGTGAACCGTGTGGGGCAAGATGGCAATGGACTCGACTATGCCGGTGACTCTCTGCTGGTCGACTTCAAAGGGGTGCCGCTCGTCGATCATGCGGCGGGGCAGGCGTTCGTCGAGACCGCGTCGATCTCGCCTCAATCGCTCGCGGCGTTTCGCGATAAGTTCCCGGCATGGCAAGATGCGGACCGATTTTCATTGGGAGTATGACGTATGCGTCTGGATCGATTCTTGAGCGAAGCCACCGAACTGACGCGCAGTCAGGCCAAGCGTGCCTTGAAGTTGAGGGAGGTTAGCGTTGACGACGTGGTGGTGCGGGATGGCGCGAGTCAGGTTTCCGATACTCAGACGGTCCGCTGGCAGGGGGAGGTGCTGGAGCGTATCGGTTGGCGCTATTTGATGCTGCACAAACCGGTCGGTGTCGAGTGCTCACTGCGTCCCACGCATCATCCATCGGTGCTTGATCTGATCGATATTCCTCAGCTGGATCGCCTGCATCCGGTCGGAAGGCTGGACGTTGAGACGTCCGGGCTGCTCTTGATCAGCGACGATGGCAAGTGGACGCACCGTGTGACCTCGCCCAACCGGGCCTGCGTGAAACGCTATCGAGCGACCCTGGCCGAGCCGATTTCAGACAAGGATGCGGAGCGTATCGCGCGGCGCTTCGAGGCCGGGCTGACGCTGCAGGGAGAAGACCGTCTCACGCGGCCGGCAACCTTCGAGCGTATCAGCGAACGTGAAGTACTGATCGGCGTGACAGAGGGGCGTTATCACCAGGTGCGCCGGATGATGACTGCGGTCGAATGCCCGCTGGTCCAGCTGCATCGTGAGGCGATCGGACCGCTGGAGTTGGATCCCGACCTGGAGCCCGGCGAGTGCCGTTACCTGCGTCCGGAGGAGGTGGCAGCGTTCTGATGCGATTCACCTGCCTCACCTTGCGGTGAGGCACACTCGCCGTAGGGCTGAACCGAGTCGTATACCAATGCCTTTTATACCGTTATCTTACTCATCCCGATAAGGGTGGCCTAGTGTTAGGGAATGATTTTCCCTACATCAGATAGCAAGGCTCAGTTCAGGTCCGCCGCAGCGATCAAGGCGCGCGTGTACTCGGATCGTGGCGCGGAAAGCACCTGTTCGCAACGGCCCTGCTCGACGATAGCCCCGTCCTTCAGCACGATGATGCGGTGCGACAGGGCACGTACCACGGCCAGGTCGTGGCTGATAAACAAGTAGCCAATACCATGGCGCGCCTGAACGTCTCGCAACAGCTCGATCAGCTGCTTCTGAACGGTGCGGTCGAGAGCGGAAGTCGGCTCGTCGAGGACGAGCAGGCGCGGCTTGAGAATCAAGGCGCGGGCGATCGCAATGCGCTGGCGCTGACCGCCGGAGAATTCGTGCGGATAGCGGTCCCCGCAATCCGCAGGCAGATCGACCTCTGCCAGTGCATCGGCGACACGCCGCTCGATGGTGGCGGTGTCCAGCTCGAGGTGGTGGTAACGCAGGCCTTCGCTGATCAGGTCGGCAACGGGCATACGCGGGGAGAGTGAGCCATAGGGGTCCTGGAAGACGATCTGCAGCTCACGGCGCTGGCGGCGCAGCGCCTTGCCTGTCAGCGTGTCGAGGCGGTGGCCTTGATAGTGGATCTCGCCCGAGGCGTCGATGAGTCGAATCAGCGCGGCGGCGAGGGTTGACTTGCCGGACCCGGACTCGCCGACGATGCCCAGCGTTTCGCCCGCGTGCAGCGAGAGCTCCATGGGCTCCAGTGCCACGAAGGCGGGAGGGCGAGCTCGCAGGAACGGTTTGGGGCGTTCAAACGCCACGCGCAGCCGCTTGGCCGCGAGCAGGCGAGGCGCGTCGCCGGCGAGCGGATGGGGGCTGCCTTCGGGGACTGCCGCGAGAAGCTTGCGGGTGTAGGGCTGGGTGGGCGTTTTGAAGACGGTGGCGGCCGGGCCGCTCTCGACGGCCTGGCCGCGGTGCATGACGACAACGCGATCGGCGTGACGTCTGACCAGATTCAGGTCGTGGCTGATCAACAGCAATCCCATGCCATGGTCCCGGCGCAGCGAATCAAGCAGCGCGAGAATCTCTTGCTGTACGGTAACGTCCAGCGCGGTCGTCGGTTCGTCGGCGATCAACAGCCTCGGATCGTTGGCAATGGCCATGGCGATCATCACGCGTTGGCGTTGACCGCCAGACAGCTGATGTGGCCGGGCGTCGAGCAATTCCGAGACACGCGGCAGCTTCACGCGTTCGAGCAGCTCCTGGCTGCGTTGATGGGCCGCTTGCCCCCGTAAGCCCTGATGCAGGCGCAGGGTTTCACCGATCTGCTTGCCGATGGTGTGCAGCGGGTTGAGAGACGTCATCGGTTCCTGAAACACGAAACCTATCTGCCCGCCGCGAATCGTTTGCCACTCTCGCCGGGATAACCGCGACAGATCCCGATGCTCGAACGCGCGCTCACCCGTGATCTCGGCACCGGGAGGCAGGAGACCGAGCGCCCCGAGAACGCTGACCGACTTACCCGAGCCGGACTCCCCCACGACTGCGACGAACTCGCCGCGATCCACGTGCAGAGACAGCGAGTCGACGGCCAGGCGATCACCGAAGCGGACCGCCAGCTGACGCAGTTCGAACAGATGTGAGGGGCTCATGGCAAAGCTTCCTGTATCGCGGTCACGGCCGGTCCGTTCCCGGTCCGGCCGGCCGCGAGGATGTGGCGCGGATCGAAGGCGTCGCGGAGTCCTTCCCCGATGAATACTAGTAGCGACAGCATGATACTCAGACTGAGAAAGGCCGTGATGCCCAGCCAGGGGGCCTGGAGATTATTCTTGCCCTGGGCTACCAATTCACCGAGGGACGGCGAGCCTGGCGGAAGACCGAAGCCAAGGAAGTCCAGGGCGGTCAGCGTGGTGATGGCGCCGGTGAACAGGAAGGGAATGAAGGTCAGCGTTGCCACCATGGCATTGGGCAGTACGTGGCGACGCATGATCAGCAGTGGCGGCAGCCCCATGGCGCGAGCCGCGCGGACGTATTCGAGATTGCGCGCGCGCAAGAACTCGGCGCGGACGATATCGACGAGCCCCAGCCACGAGAACAGCAGCATGATGCCGAGCAGCCACCAGACGTTGGGTTCGACCAGGCTGGCGAGAATGATGAGCAGGAACAGCACCGGCAACCCTGACCAGATTTCGATGAGCCTCTGGCCGATAAGATCGGTCTTGCCGCCAAAATAGCCTTGTACGCCACCGATTACGACACCGAGAACGATCGAGCCGCCGGTCAGCGCCAGCGCGAATGCGACCGAAAGGCGAAATCCATAGAGGACGCGGGCAAAGACATCGCGCCCCTGATCGTCGGTTCCCAGCCAATGACGACGGTTGGGGGGTGAGGGTACGGGGCCCTGGATATCGCGATCGAGCGTCTGATAGGAAAACGGTACCGGTGGCCACAGCGCCCAACCGTGCTCGGCAATCTGGTAGCGCACGAAAGGATCGCGATAGTCGGTGGTGGTGGGCAGAAACCCGTCGAAGGTGGTTTCCGGATAATCGATCAGCAGCGGGGCGTACCAGTCTCCGTCGTACTGCATCACGATGGGCTTGTCGTTGGCGATCAATTCGGCCCCGAGGCTGAGCAGGAACAGTAAACCGAACAGCCACAGCGACCAGACTGCCCGCCGATTGCCGCGGAAGATCTGGATGCGTCGCCGGGTAATGGGCGACAGACGTGGACGTGTGCGGTTCATCACGACTCCCGGGAGGCAAAATCGATGCGTGGATCGACCCAGACGTAGGTCAAATCCGAAACCAGTTTCAGCAGCAGGCCGATCAGCGTGTAGAGATACAGCGTGCCGAAGATGAGCGGATAGTCGCGCTGCATGACGGCTTCGAAGCCAAGCAGGCCGAGACCATTGAGCGAGAAGATCACCTCGATCAGCAGAGAGCCGGTAAAGAAGATCCCGATGAGTGCCGAAGGCAGGCCGGCGATGATGATGAGCATCGCGTTGCGAAAGACATGGCCATAGAGTACCCGGCGGTCGGAGGCACCCTTGGCTCTGGCGGTCAGCACGTACTGCTTGTGAATTTCGTCGAGAAAACTGTTCTTGGTCAGCATCGTCAGCGTGGCGAAGCTGCCGACGGCAGAGGCCGTGACCGGCAGGGCAATATGCCAGAAGTAGTCGACGATCTTGCCGCCGGGCGACAGCTCGCTGAAATTCGATGAGGTCAGCCCGCGCAGCGGAAACCAGTCCAGGTAGCTGCCGCCGGCGAATACGACGATCAGCAGAATGGCAAAGAGGAACCCGGGAATCGCGTAGCCGACGATCACGATACCGGAGGACCACACGTCAAAAGCGCTGCCGTGACGCAGCGCCTTGCGAATGCCCAGGGGGATCGAGATCAGGTAGACCAGTAGTGTCGTCCAGAGTCCCAGAGAGATCGAGACCGGCAGTCGGTCGAGGATCAGGTCGATGACCGGCTGTCCGCGAAACAGGCTCTCCCCGAGGTCGAAGGTGGCGTAGTCCTCGAGCATCAACGCAAATCGCTGCCAGGGCGGCTTGTCGAAGCCGTACTCCTCGGTGAGCGCCTGCCGCAGGGCTTCGTCAGCGCCGGCGCCCTGGCGAGCTGACGAGGTTTGCTCGCCGTCACCGCCGCCGCCGGAAAGGCCGGTGCTGGCGCTGCTGTCCAGGCCCTCGAAGCGAGCCATCATCTGATCGATCGGGCCGCCGGGAGCCGCCTGCACGATGAGAAAGTTGAGCAGCAGGATCCCGAGCAGGGTGGGGACCATCAACAGCAGGCGGCGAGCGATGTATCCAGCCATGAATGGCTCCTATTCCTGGCCGCGCTGGCGCGCATTGATCGTGGCCGCGCGGCTCGGGTCGACCCACCAGGTGCTGAGATCGACGCTATAGGCGAAACGGGGCAGCTCGGCGGGGTAGTCGAATTTGTCCCAGGCGGCAATTCGCGTGCCATCGAGATACCACTGTGGTACGACATAGAAGCCCCAGCGCAGCACGCGGTCCAGCGCGCGCGCCGCCGTGTCGAGCGCGTCGCGACTATCGGCGGCAATCAGCTTGTCCACCAGGTCATCGACGACGGGGTTGCGTATGCCGGCATAGTTGCGACTCTGCGGTGTATCGGCGTAGTCACTGGTCCAGTAGTTACGCTGCTCGTTGCCGGGGTTGTTCGACTGGGGCAGCGTCGCGCCGATGATATCGAAGTCGAAGGTGCGCAGGCGATTGAGGTATTGGTTGACGTCCACGACACGAACACGCGCCTGAATACCGAGTCGGGCCAGGTTCTGTACGAACGGTTGGGCGATACGCTCGAACTGGGTGTCATAGAGCAAGAATTCCAGTGTCAGCGGCCGGCCGCTATCGCGGTCGACCAATTGACCGTCATCGACCTCGTAACCGGCATCTCGCAGCAGGGATAGCGCCTGGCGCAGCCGTGGGCGTAATGCCTGCGGCGGGTCGAGCGGCAGCGGCTGATCGAAGATCGCGTCGGACAGCTGGTCACGGTAGGGCGCAAGCAGCGCCCGTTCGGCATCGCTCGGCAGGCCCGTGGCGGCCATCTCGGAATTTTCAAAGAAACTATGGGTGCGCTGGTAGGCGCCGTAGAAGAGATGGGTGTTGAGCCAATCGAAATCAAACGCTAACCCGATAGCCCGTCGGACGCGCGGATCGGAGAGCTTGTCCCGTCGCGTGTTGAAAATGTACCCCTGCATGCCGGCAGGCTGGCCGTCCGGGATCACGGTTCGCGTCACCGAGCCGTCGTCCACGGCAGGGGTATCGTAGGCCGTGGCCCAGTTCTTGGCACTGTTCTCGGTGCGGTAATCGAGTTCGCCGGCCAAAAATGCTTCCAGGGCGATCGACTGGTCACGGAAGTACTCATAGACGAGCTGATCGATGTTGTAGCGCCCGCGATTCAACGGAAGATCGCGGCCCCAGTAGTCGTCGACGCGACGATAGACGATACGGCGACCGGGATCGATGTCGGCAATTTCGTAGGGACCCGAGCCAAGCAGCTTGTCGAGGGTCGGCCGCGTGAAGTCGCGATCCTGCCAGTAGTGCGCCGGCAGGACCGGCAGCTGCCCGAGAATCAGCGGTAGCTCGCGGGAGTCGTTGTTGGAGAATTCGAAACGCACCGTTCGCTCGCTGAGTGCCTCGATCGATTCGACGTTGGCATAGTAGGCCCGATAGAAGGGCTGTCCCTTTTCGCGAAGCAGGCGAAAACTGAATACCACGTCGGCGGCGGTAACCGGTGAGCCATCGTGAAAACGCGCTTCGGGTCGCAGGTCGATCTCCATCCAGTGTCGGTCGGGGTCGAGGCGAATACCCTCGGCCAACAGGCCATACATAGTGAACGGCTCGTCGCCGCTCTCTTCCATCAGCGTGTCGTAGGTCAGGCTGAGCCCGCTGGCTGGCGTCCCTTGGATGATGAAGGGGTTGGTCGAGTCAAAGCTCCCGTTGGCGGCTTGACGGAGCCTGCCGCCATGGGGCGCATCGGGATTGACGTAAGGCAGGTGGTCGAAGGCCGTCGGCAGTGCGGGGTCGCCGTAGAGAGCGAGAGCATGGACGGTGGGAACGCCACTGTTCCCGTCGGTGGCTGACGCGCGGTCAGTCGAAGGCGACTCGGTGGGCGCGGCTTCCGCGTGTGCCATTCCCGGTGACGCCAATAGCGTTGCCACCATCACGAAGTAGGTTCCGAGGCGTCGGAAGGAGGCCATCGAGATCATCCGGTCATTGCTCCGTTAGACACCATCGTTGCCGCCATTCGCCTGTTGCTGCCGTTTTATCGCTCGCCGTCCGCGTGGCTGCGAGATGCTCTATTTCTAACGCTTCGCTATTGTCGACGCGAAACGCGATGGAGGGAAGCCCGACCACGTGCGAGCGGTCTCACCGGGCGGAGGGGCTCAGTGACCGGCCTGGGCTAGGCGCGCGGCCGGCACGGAGAGCGTCTGGCCAACACGAATGACGTCGCCCTGAAGGTCATTCTCTTGTCGAATCTCGGCGACGCTGGCACCGAACCGCCTGGCGATGCCGGAAAGTGTATCCCCGCGCTGGACCTGATAGCGATTGAGCACGGTGCGCTGACTGTCGGGCAACGTGGCGAGGTTATCGAGAAAACGCTCTCTTGCGGCAATCGGCAGCAGGATCGTGGCGTCATCTCGTGGCCGGGTGGCAGCACGCTTGAAGCCCGGATTGAGGCGACGCAGGGTGCGAGGCTTCACACCGGCAAGCTCGGCGGCCAAAGACAGCGTGAGCGGGCCATCCGTGGGCACTTCAACGAACGCCGAGCGATCCGGGATAGCGGGCAGTGACACGCCATACTCTGCCGGGTGAGCGATAACCTCCGAGAGTGCCAGCAGCCGGGGGATATAAGCCATCGTTTCGGAGGGCAACCGAAGATGCCAGTAATCGATGGGGGCACCCCGGTTCGCGGCGGCCTCTCGGGCCACATTAACGGTTCCCGCGCCGGCGTTGTAGGCGGCTAGCCCCAGCATCAGATCGCCATCGTACCAACGGTCGGAGAGCTGTCGCAGGTAGCGCATGGCGGCATCGGTGGCTGCCACGACATCGTGCCGACCGTCGTACCAGGCCGTGCGCGAGAGCCCCATGGCATCACCGGTGCCCGGCATGAACTGCCACAGGCCCGCGGCGCCGCCGGGATTGGTTGCCGCCGGGTCATAGCCGCTTTCGATGAAGGGTAGCAGGGCGATTTCGCTTGGCAGTTCGTGCGCCGCCAGGCGGGTGGTGATCCAGTGTAGCCAGGGGCGCGCCCGAGCGGCCACCTGCTCGACATGCCGCGGGTGGGCACGGTACCAGTCGAGCCATTCGGACACGCGCGGATTGGCGGTTTCGTGTGACAGGCGGAAATCGTGACGTAGGCGACTCCAGGCATCTGGCGCCGGGCGTTCCTGCAGGACCAGCGCGGACCAGAAGCCGCCGGCAGTGTCTCGTTGTCCGGTGTCGACCGCCAAGGCCGTCGCGGGAAGCGTGGATAACAGCAGGCCGCTCGCCAGGCCATACAAGGCCTGGCGACGCCGCGATCGGGTGTTCATGGGTTCGAAAATCCTTGTGTCACGATAGTGCCGGCGCCGAACGATGGGCTAGAAGCGGTCCTTCCAGCCACGCAGGGTGGCGAAGGCCGTGGTTCTGTCATCGGTTGGCCCCTGTTCGCGCAGCGCTTCCTGCACGCTTGCCTGGTCGACGCGCAGGAAGGGGTTGATCTGCCGCTCCCGACCGAGCGTGGTAGGCAGCGTCGGACGGTCGAGCCGGCGAGCCTGATCGCAGGTCTCGCGGTATGCCGCACGCGCGGGGTTGTCGGGTTCTGCGGCCGCCGCAAAGTCGAGATTGGCGAGGGTGTATTCGTGGGCCGCGAAGACGAGGGTGTCCTCGGGCAGGGCATTCAGTTTGTCCAGCGACGCCTGCATCTGTCGCGGGGTGCCCTCAAAACAACGGCCGCATCCTGCCGAGAACAGCGTGTCGCCGGCAAACAGCAGGCCGGGAGTACCCGGGGCGTAGAATGCGATATGATCGAGCGTATGCCCGGGGACGGCGTATACCTCGAAGCGACGGCCGAGCACATGGCACTCGTCGCCTTCGCCGACAACCTGCTGAATACCCTCGATGGCCGGGTTGTCCGGACCGTATACCGTCGGTGAATAGCGTTCGATCAGGGGCTTCAGTCCGCCGGTGTGGTCGGCGTGATGATGGGTGATCAGGATCGTATCCAGCATCAGTTGCTCCCGCTCCAGCCAGTCGACCACGGGAGCGGCATCACCGGGATCGACCACGGCTACGCGGTTGCTGGTGTCCTGACGAAACAGCCAGATATAGTTATCCTGCAGCGCGGGAATCGGTATCACGGTCAACATGTGCGATCCTTGTTCGACGATAGTTCGTACTGATAGTTCGTACTCGGCCTTCCCCAACGATATTGGCTGGCCATCGTGGGGGGAGTCCGGCATCGACGATGACGATAACGGACGCGCGGGAGGTCATCACCTGTCTGCGGATGCCGACGGTCCCGACGTCAAAATGCGACAACCTTGGGGAGTTATTCCGCTCGTGTCAATCTCGTCTCCCACCCATTCGCTGGCGGCTGCCGTCACCGAAGGCCGCCGATACTGGGCTTCCGCTCACGGCCAGGCCCTGTGGCGAGCCGAACGGGCGTGCCTCGGGCCGCACTGCGAAAGTCATCAGGGCGAGGTCAGCCTGCAACTGGGCATGGCGCCCTTGATGAGTGACATGTGCCCGGTACAACGGGCGCTGGGCTGGTCCCCCAACGAACAGCTCGCCGGAGAACACAATACCCTGGTCTGCTTACCCGAACGCCTGCCGCTGGCGGATGACAGCATCGATCTGGTGCTGGTACATCACTTGCTGGAGGCGGTAGAGCGCCCCCATCACGTGCTACAGGAAGCGGCGCGCGTGACGCGGGCGGACGGTCGATTGCTGGTCTTTGGCTGGCATCCGTTCGGGCCTTCCGCCGGCTGGCGCTCGCGGCGGCCGGCGCCGTGGCGGCAGAGCTGGCGAACGCCACGGCGTCTCAGCGACTGGCTGGCGTTTGTGGACTTCGAGATCGAACGGGTAGACTACTGCGGTTTTCGGTTGCCTGGTCGACCGGTAGGCAATCGCCATCTCGAGACGTTCGGGCGACGCTACAACGTGCCACTGGCCTCGGCCTACTTGCTGGTCGCTCGGCGTCGCGTGCTGCCGGTTCAACCGATCCGACTGCAGGAGATTCCTCCGAGCGGCGCGCGCGCGGGTGCCTGGCTTGGGCTTGCTCGTGATGCCGACGCCGCTTCTCGGCCAGCTGTCCGCCCCACGGCGATCGGCGGCGCTGCCAGCGTGGCACCGGAGCGTTCACCGGTCGGCGGCGACCATGGCGCGTCAGTCCCCGGCGCAACCGCGCGTCAGTCAGCGTGACTTCGTCCTGATCTCGGCGTCGAGCGAAGTACCAATTGTCCGCCGGCCCCAGCTTTCCGAGTCCAACTCACCCATTGTCACGCCATAGAGAGAGTTTCCGTCTTGTCAGCCCCGAAGTCCGAGCAAGCCCTACCGCAAGTGACCATCTACACCGACGGCGGCTGTCGCGGCAATCCCGGCCCCGGAGGATGGGGCGCATTGCTCGTCTATGGACAGCATCGAAAGACCTTGAAGGGGGGCGAGCCGCAGACGACCAACAATCGCATGGAACTGATGGCGGCGATCCAGGCGCTGCGCCTGTTGGACCGCCCATGCCGGGTGGCGCTGTGGACCGACTCCCAGTATGTGCGCAAAGGGATCACCGAATGGATTCACGGCTGGCAGAAGAAGGGCTGGGTCACGGCATCCAAACAGCCGGTCAAGAATGCCGAGCTATGGCGTGAGCTGCTTGCCGAGACCCAGCGACACGAGGTCGAATGGCACTGGGTCAAGGGGCATAGCGGGCACGAGGGCAATGAGGCCGCCGATCGACTGGTCAATGAGGCGATCGACGAGGTCGTTGCCGCGCGATAGCGCCACCGCACGTAAGCACCGCACGCAACCACCAAGGTATTAGCGAGGATCACGGCATGCGCCAAATCGTCATGGATACGGAGACCACCGGCATCGACCCGCGCGAGGGACACCGCATCATCGAGATCGGTGGCATCGAGCTGATCAACCGGCGGTTCACCGGTCGCACTTATCATCAGTACATCAATCCCGAGCGGGAGATCGAGGCCGAGGCGATCGAGATTCATGGCATTACCAACGAGCGAGTGGCCAACGAACCGGTCTTCGCGCAGATCGCCGACGAGCTCTGGGAGTTTATTCGCGGCGCCCAGCTGGTCATTCACAATGCGCCTTTCGACGTAGGTTTCTTCGATCACGAATTTCGCTTGCTGAACGCCGCTCGGGGCGAACCCAAGCTCGGGCCGACGGCCGATCACTGCAGCGTGCTGGATACGCTGAAGATGGCTCGTCAGATGCATCCGGGGCAGCGCAACAGCCTGGATGCCTTATGCAAGCGTTACGACGTGGACAATGGCCAGCGCGTGCTCCACGGTGCACTGCTCGACTCCGAGATTCTGGCGGATGTCTACCTGGCGATGACCGGTGGGCAGACCGCGCTCTCCCTGGCGGGCGAGGAGGCGAGAAGCAGCGGTGAAGCCGGTGGCGCGAGCGGTATCCGGCGTATCAGCCGGGACCGTGTCTCGCTATCGGTGACGCAGCCCAGCGAGGCGGAATGGGAAGCCCACCGTCAGCGTCTCGATCAGATTCGCGAGTCGAGCGGAGAAGTGCAGTGGGACAAACTGGCCTCAGCGGAGTCTCCTCACTGATGTTGCGACGCGAAATGCCGCCGGCCGATATTGCGACCGGCTGGCTGCTCAGATTGAGCAATGATGGCGCCGCGCCCGCGGCCGATGGCAGTCTGCTGGGGTGGAGTGATGCCTGGCCTGAAGACGCCATGCGTCTGGGGTACTGGAACGATGCGCCGGTTGCGGTCGCGCTCGAGTCTGGCGACGCGCAGTGGCCGCCATTGCGCGATTGGCTGGCGCAGGCATCGGCGGCCGAGAGCGAGCTGCTTGCCACGGCACTACAGGTGACCCGCTGGCAGCGCGATCACCGCTTCTGCGGGCGCTGCGGGCATTCGACGCGACGCCTGCTGCACGAGTTCGCGATGCAATGCGACAACTGCGGGTTGCGCGGTTATCCGCGGATCTCACCCTGCATCATTACCTTGGTCACCTACGGCAAGGAGATGCTGCTGGCGCGCAGCCCGCGCTTTCCGCCGCAGCGTTACTCCACGTTGGCTGGCTTTATCGAGCCTGGCGAGTCGGTCGAGGCCGCCGTGCGCCGGGAGGTCATGGAAGAGGTCGGCGTCGAGGTCGGGCGGGTCAGCTTCTTCAAGAGCCAGTCCTGGCCATTCCCCCACTCGCTCATGATGGGGTTCTTCGCGGAGGCTGCCAGCCGACGCATTCGGATCGACGGTGAGGAGATCGTCGATGCCGCCTGGTTTACGCCTGAAAGGTTGCCGCAACTGCCGCCGGTCTATTCGATCTCGCGCCAGTTGATAGAGACCCACCGGGGAGCGGTTGCCGTCCGCTAGACGTGTCACTCCCGAGGTTTGCCGAAGAGCTTCGGGAGTCGGCTGGCGAGACCGATATCGCCCTTGACCTTGATCCGGCCGCTGAGTAGCGCCTGCATGGCGTTGAGTTCTTTCTTGAACAGCGCGATCAGCGTCGCGGAGTTGCTGGCGATGACGACGTCTGGCTTATCGTGCTGGCCTTGGTGAATATCGAGTTCGCCCTGGTCGATCTGCACGTGATAATTCTCGGTGTCATCGAGATCGAACTGGTAGACGGCCGTTAGTTGGCCCGCGGCTGCTGGGTCGAACCGGTCTTGGAGTTTGGTGATCAGGCGATCTTCGTCCATGGTTTTCTCCGGTCAATCAACTGAGTAGCAAATCATTGTCGGCGGGCCGGCGCAACTCGTGAATGGGGTTTGAGACGTCGACGGGTTCTCGCCGGGCGGCAAAGCATCGAAGCCAGTGGCCATGCCTTGGATGTCAGTACGCTCGGGCGTCGTCGAAGCGGTGTGCCGCGAGTCGAGGCGTATGGGCCAGCGGTGCGAGGGCGCCAGGACAAGGATTCCATGACGGTGCGAGAATGTCATCTCATTGAAAGGAGCGAGACGTGACCGAGTGGTTGAGTGAATACGGCCTTTTTCTGGCCAAGACGGTAACGCTGGTGCTGGCGCTGGTGGTGATTCTCGTCGCGATCGCCGGCGTCAGGCGTAAATCGACCGGCGACTCAGGGTCGACGCTGAAGATCGAGGCGCTGGATCGGCGTGCCGAGCGACACCAGCGGCAACTCGAGCTCGCAGCCGTGCCGGCACACCGCAGGCGGCGTATGGCCAAGGCCTCGCGCCGCGCGCTCAAGCGAGCGCGCAAGGCGGGCGACGATGACCCCGGCGCGCGCGTCTGGGTGCTCGATTTCGAGGGCGACCTGAGAGCCTCCGCGACGCCTGCGCTGGCGGAGCTGGTCTCTCTGCTGCTTGGCGTGGTCAAAGAGGCGGATGAAGTCGTGCTGCGTCTGCAGTCCGGTGGTGGTCTGGTCCATAGCTACGGCCTGGCCGCCGCTCAACTGGATCGGCTTCGCGATGCCGGTGTCCGTCTGACGGTCTGTGTCGATCGGGTCGCCGCCAGCGGCGGCTACATGATGGCCTGCGCCGCCCATCACGTAATTGCGGCGCCCTTCGCCGTGATCGGTTCGATCGGTGTCGTGGCGCAGATACCCAATATTCACCGTTTGCTCAAGAAGCATGATGTGGATGTCGAACTGCTGACCGCAGGACGCTACAAGCGCACGCTGACCGTGCTGGGGGAGAACAACGAGGAGGGGCGCGAGAAGTTCCTCGAGGATCTGCAGTCGACGCATGATCTGTTCAAGCGCTATGTATCCCAGCGCCGGCCTGCCCTCGACGTCGAGCGCGTTGCGACAGGTGAAATCTGGTATGGCAGTGAGGCGCGGGAAGCGGGATTGGTCGATGCGGTGGGAACCAGCGACGGGTATCTGCTCGAACGTCAGGCCAAGGCACGCGTGCTCAAGGTGTCGCTACAGACGCGGCGCGGTGTGATGGGGCGTTTCGCGCAGGGCGTGGAGCGTGGCGTCGATCAAGGGGTCGACCGCCTGCTCTCCAGCGTGGAGGCGTTACCCTGGCAGCGGCGATAAGCCGATATCAGGCGATATCGAGCTCGCCGAGTGTCTGGATCAAGCGCTCGGCGACCTCACCGTTCAGGGAATAGAAGATAACCTGTGAGCTGCGCCGCGTGGTCACCAGGTTCTCCTGACGCAGTACCGCCAAATGCTGGGACAGTGCCGACTGGCTGAGCGTCAGTTCGCGGTTGATTTCAGTTACTGATCTTTCGCCCTGCAGCAGCAGGCAAAGGATGCGAAGTCGGCTTTCGTTGGCAACGGCCTTGAGCGCGGCAGTCGCGGGCGCGAGCTGTCGATCGGAAAGCGGTGTCACTTTGTTCATATTGAGCTTGGTGTCCGTGTGTGCTGGCGCAGATGACGGTTAGTCCTTAACAAGTGTTTCGTATATTACGGTAATGTAACTTAGGGTTACAAACTATTTTGTGCTCCTCCCGCTAGCTCCCGCCGAACAACGTACCTATAATGCGCGCCCGCTGGCGTGCCACGTAGAACCGGAGCAGGAGCTTCGATGCAACGACCCGGTCGCGTGACTCGTCGATAATAGAGGGTTCCCTCGCCCCCTCGGCCCCGTGGATACACGATCCCGCAGGCGAACGAAAAAGGTGCTTCATGCTCGTCAAACTCGATGCCCGTCAACGCCGTATTGCACTGGCGTGGCTGGTCTGCTTTCACGTGCTCGTCATCAGCGCGAGCAACTATCTGGTGCAGTTGCCTTTCATGCTTTGGGGGCTGCACACGACCTGGGGCGCCTTCAGCTTCCCGTTTATCTTTCTGGCCACGGACCTGACGGTGCGGCTATTCGGCAAGCATGCCGCTCGCCGGATCATTGCCAGAGTCATGTTGCCGGCACTGCTGATTTCTTACGTCATCTCGGTACTGTTTCAGCAGGGGCGCTTCCAGGGGTTGGAAACGCTCGGGCAGTGGAATCTGTTCGTCGGTCGCATCGCCTTGGCAAGCTTCATGGCCTATGTGCTCGGGCAGATTCTGGATATTCACGTTTTCGATCGCCTGCGCCGCCTGCGGGCGTGGTGGGTGGCCCCGATGTTGTCGACGATCGTGGGGAATCTGGCAGATACCTTCGCGTTTTTCTCCATTGCCTTCTGGCGCAGCCCAGACCCGTTCATGCGCGACCACTGGGTCGGGATCGCCTGGTTCGATTACGGCGTGAAGCTCGCCATCAGTCTGATCGTCTTCCTGCCACTTTACGGCGTCGTGCTCAGCTACGTGGCGCGGCGTCTCGTACCGGGCGTTGCACGCGGACAGAAGCTGTCGGGTATGCCCGGCGGCTGAAGCGGGATAGGTGCTCGCCCGGCAGTGGACACCGCCGCGACTCTGTTAAGGTGAACGTCCTGGCGAGAGGCCGCAGAGCGGCGTTTTCACATGCCCAAGACAGTGATGAACGAACGGGAGGGTCTACTTTGCAACTGCATTGCATGGATACGGGCGATGTCGAAGGGGGCGCACTGCCGTTGGTGGTGCTTCATGGGCTCTTCGGCAGCGCCGATAACTGGCGTTCTCATATCAAGCATTGGCAGACGAGGCGGCGAGTGATCGCCGTCGATCTTCGCAATCACGGTCGCTCCCCGCACATCGAGGGTATGGCTTATCCGGCCATGGCCAAAGACGTGATGGCGCTACTGGATGCGCTGGAGATCGAACGCTTCGATCTGCTCGGGCACTCCATGGGGGGGAAAGTGGCGATCACGCTGGCGCGTCAGCATCCCCAGCGGGTGGCTCGGCTGGTCGTGGCCGATGTGGCTCCGGTCGCCTATGGCCATGGGCATGATGACGTCTTCGCTGCGCTGCGCCGGGTGGAGTCGGCACAGCCGACATCGCGCAAGGATGCCGACCGCGTCATGGCGGCGGTCATTGACAGCGTTCCCACCCGCCAGTTTCTGGCGACCAATCTCGTGCGCGATGACGACGGCATCATGCGCTGGCGAGTCGGGCTGGACGAGATCGCGGCCGATTACGAAGCGATCATCGCCGCGCCCGGCGGTGACTCGCCCTATGAGGGGCCGACGTTGCTGCTGCGAGGGAGTGAATCCCACTATGTGCTCGACCGCTATCGCGAGGCGATCGAGGCCGTGCTGCCGGCCGTCGAGCTGCGCACGCTCGAGGGGGCTGGGCACTGGCTGCATGCCGAGCAGCCGGAGGCTTTCCGTGAAGCCGTCGATGCGTTTCTCGAGGATGCCGAGACCTGAGACCTGAGACCTGAGACCTGAGACCTGAGACCTGAGACCCGAGACCTGAGACCTGAGATCGGGTGAGGCCAATTCCGCCCTGTCTTGGCCGGCGCCTGAGTGGCCATGTCTGTCGCCGCCGGCTCAGATGTCGTGCGGGTCGTCAGTGATATCGCCATCGATGGAAATCGTTTCGATCGTCGCGTGCGGTGAGGCCAGGAAACGGTTGATGATGCGATAGGTGTCGATATCGAAGCCCCGGGCGTCTGGCAGGCTCTCCAGCGCCTGGAGCGAGGCAACGGTGCCTTGATAGTGCCAGTGATCGACAATATGGAAGCAGGAATGGCCCGGGGTGTCGCTTTCCCGGAATGCGACGCGCCCCGGCCAGGGCCACTGCTCGATGCGGAGTCTCTCCATGGCTTCCCTGGCGCGAAGAGTATGCGCCTCAAGCGTCTCCTTTCCGCAGCAGGCCCCTCGACAACGGCCAATCTGATAACCGAAACAAGCGCCTCGCCCGCTATCCAGCCCGAGCACGCGCAGGCACAGCGCTGCTTCCCCCGCGATGTCGCGTAGCACCGTGCTGGCTTCGCGATGGTTTCGGTAAAGACCGTAGAAACAGGATCGCCCTGTCACGATCCATTGGCCGTCGGTCAGCGTGGGGTGCGAGTCTCCCGCTGGCCAGTTCCAACTGACCAGTCTGACGCGCTTGCGCAACTGACGGTTGTGCAACGGTATCCAGCGCTTGATCAGGTCGGCTTCAAGTAGTTGGGCTCCGAGATCGCCACCGGTCTCTCGCCAGGCGACGAGGCAGGTCTGTTCCATCAGTCTCTGATGCCGCATCGAGGCGGGTTGCGAGACATGGCTACGGACTCGTGCACGAATATTCACGCTCTTGCCGATGTAGAGCGGCATGTCACGCTGGCCGAAAAAGACGTAGATGCCCGGTCGCGTGGGCAGCTCATGGCGTGACTCCAGCGCCAGCGAGGGGAGCGCCTCGGCCGGCGGCGCTTCATCGAGATCGGGGATTCGTTGCATGTCTCCAGTCTAGCCGAGAGGCGGGGTCAGGGCGCGTCGAGATCGACTGCAAGCCGCGAGACCGGACTCTGAGCGCTGATCTGCCCTTGTTCGAGTAGAAAGGCCTCGAAGTCGCGATAGCGGCCGGCATCTAGTGCGGATGGGCGAAGGGCAAACCGTGGCAGCGTGGCATCCCACGCAGCTTCATTAAGCGGGGTATCCAGCGATGGGTCGTAGGCGGTGAAGCGTTGCCACGCCTCATCAGGGTGATTGATGATCCAGGCGGTTGCCTCGCCAACGGCATCGAGGAAGCGACGATAGGCATCCCGGTGTGCATCCAGCGTGTCACGGTTGGCGACGAAGATCAGTTCGTCGTAGGTGGGCACGCCTTCTTCCTCGATATAGAACGCCTTGCCTTCGACCCCCTCAAGCTTCATCTGTGCCAATTCGAAATTGCGAAAGGCACCGGTTACGGCATCGACCTGTTCGCTGATCAGGGCGGGCGTCAACGAGAAGTTGACGTTGACCATCTCGACGTCGTCCAAGTTCAGGCCATTGTGCGCCAGCATCGTCGAGAGGAGGGTCTCTTCGACGCCGCCGACCGAATAGCCGACTTTCTTCCCGGCAAGCTGGGACAGGGACTCGATACCACTGTCGGCACGCACCACTAGCGCGTTGAGCGGCGTCGCCACCAGCGTACCGATACGGGTCACTGGTAGCCCCTGATCGACCTGCAGGTGCAGCTGCGGCTGATAGCTGAGAGCCAGGTCGATCCGCCCGGCGGCGACCAGCTTCGGCGGGACGCTGGGGTCCGCGGGTGACTGAATGTCGACGTCCAGCCCACGCTGTTCGAAGAGGCCGCGTTGTTTGGCCACGATCAGCGGGGCGTGCACCGGATTCACGTACCAGTCCAGCATCACGCTGATCGGTATCAGGCGCGGGGGCGCAAGGTCGTCGTCGGACTCGGCCTGCGCGACGACCGGGTACAGCAGTCCGATCAGCAGCAGCATCGCGGTTACGGTCCGCGCACATCGGAGCGGGGCCTTGGCGGCGTGAAAACGTATCATCTTGAACCCTCTTACGGTCATGGTCTTGGACATGAGCAAGCGTCAATCCGGCGTCTCGACGGCGTCTCGTTGCCAGGGCATGGCACGGCGTAGCGCGGTGTCGACGCCAAAGTAGAGCAGTACCGCGAACCCTACCAGCACCACCAGCGCGGCGAACATCAAGTCGATCTGCAGGCGAGCATTGGCGTTGAGCATCAGAAACCCCAGTCCACGACTGGCGCCAACCCATTCGCCGATCACGGCGCCGATAGGCGCCGCACTGGCTGCCATGCGAAGGCCGGACGCGAGCGCCGGCAGCGCGGCCGGTAACTGGACTTTCAACAGGCGCTGACGCCGGTTGACGCCCAGCGTATCTGCCAGATCCAGCCAGCCTTGAGGCGTCTGACGAAGACCGTCGTAGCCGGTGGAGGCGACGGGAAAGTAGATAATGACCATGGCCATCAGAATCTTGGGCAATAGACCGTAGCCGAGCCATAGCATCAGGATCGGCGCCAGCGCGAATAGCGGGATAGCCTGACTGACCAACAACACTGGCAGCAGGGTCCGCCGCAGCGGCCGAAATCTGGCGAGTGCCAGCGCGGTCGCCAGACCGAGCAGGACGCCGCCGATCAGCCCGCCCACGATCTCTATCGCCGTGATGCTGGCATGATAGGCGAGCAGTTGATGTTGGTCGACGAGCGCGCGGGCCACCGCCAGGGGGGAGGGCAGGATATAGCGCGGCACGTCCGCCAGCGTGATGGTTAGCTGCCAGAGTGCGATCAGCACCACGGCGGCGAGCAGTCCACGGCCGACACGGGCAAGCGAGGCGTTAGGCCCCGGCGCAGACGAGGCACGTTCAGGCATGGGCAGGCTCGCGCAGCCGGGCAATCAGCTCTGCCTGGCACTGCTGAAGCTCGATATCCGCGAGTGGTCGCGGACGTCGGCAGGTCGGTGTCGGCTGAGTGATGAGATAAGCCGGCTCGCCCTGAAGAACCAGAATGCGATCGGCGAGGCGCAGCGCTTCCTGGGGATCGTGGGTGACCATGATGACGGTCCTGCCGACCAGCAGCTGGCAGGCCAACTCGTGGAGTTCCAGGCGGGTGATCGCGTCGACGGCCGAGAAAGGCTCATCCATCAGTACGATACTGGCGTCCTCGAACAGGGTGCGTGCGAGGGCGACGCGCTGACGTTGCCCCCCGGAAAGCGTGCTGGGCCATTGCCCTGCCTTGTCGGCCAGGCCAACCTGATCGAGCAGCGTCAACGCCCGCTGGCGGTCCTTGGCATTCGCTTGTCCTCGCCAGCGGGCGCCCAGCATCACGTTGTCGAGCACGCGCTGCCATGGCACGAGCAAATCGCGCTGGGCCATCCACGCCAGGCGGCCACGCAGCGGGCGGGCATCACTGACTGTCAGTGTCAGTCGATGGTTGTCCGGGAGGGACAGGCCGGCGATCATGCGCAGGAGGGAGCTCTTGCCCGAGCCGCTGCGACCCAGTAGGCAAGTCCAGCTGCCGCTTTCGAAGGAAGCAGTCAGGCGATGGAATAACGGTCGCTGGTCGAACGTCAGCGAGGCATCCCGAATCTCCAGGCCGGGCGGGGGCGATGGCATGACAGCTCCAGAGGCGTCGATAAGGGCGAAGTCATGCGATCAGGCTGGCATTTCCTCCGCCGGTGCTAACCGGTTCAGGTTCCAGGGTTGTGCGTGGCACTCTCAGCCCGGCGTCGGGCACCCCTATCCAGTGAGCTGAATTGTACGCGTGTCGTCGGTGGCTGCCCAGCCGTCGGTGACGTGTCCAGAACAAGGAGTCTGTGTGTCGATCGACAGCAATGGCATTGCGGCCGAGCGCGAGCTGACCCACCGGGTGTCGGCCTACACCGGTCTGTCGCTGACCGCGCTGACGCTACGCTGGCCGGATAGCGCCAACTGGTTGTGGCGTACCGCGGGCGTGTCACCGCAGCTATTGAAGCTGGCCCGCACTGGCGTGGGGCCGTCCGATCCGTTTTGGCATGGCATGGCCGGGCTGTTCGGATTTGACCGCTGGCAACATGCCGAGGCACTGACGCGTCTACCCGGTGCGCTGCCGCCGGACCTGCCCCTGGCGCCCTTGCCGCTGACGTTCCTGGGGCGGTTGGACGCTGCGCCGCTATGGAGTCTGCCTTGGCGTCGGGCCGAGGCGCCATCGATGAACGTCGCGCTGGCGAGCCGCCTGGGGGAGCAGCTGGCCTGCCTGCACGCGGCGCCCGTCTCGGGGTGGGGGCATCCGGAGAGCGGCATCGAATCGCTGTCCAGCTGGCCGGCGCGGGCTCGGGCCTTCGTGGCTTCGCATCCACGTCGTCAGACGCTGCCGAGCTCGCCGACCTGGCCGCTTCCCACTGCGGCCGTCTGGTGCTTGCCCGACCTGCGACCCGACCAGTTCCTGGTGGGCGCCACGGACTGGTTATGGAGCGATTGGGAAGCGCTGGTGTGGGCGCCGCTGGAGTTCGATCTCTGTCTGCTCGAATTGCTGCTGGAGAACGCGTCACAAACAACCGCGTTTGTGGAAGCCTACCGGCGACGGCGGGGTTTGCCTGCTGTCGCCGCCTATCGAGACGGGATGCGGGCTATTGCCTGGCTGATGGGACTGCATGGCACACAGTGGTCGGCACGCGTCTTTGCGCATCCTGCGTGGCTGGACAGGTTCTGAAGACCGATTGGATTGACGATGTTGTCGTCGACGGCGGCTCCACGGGCTAATAGATTCAAATTCCAGCGTTTTTTCACCGGTCAGGATGCCGTCGACGTGTCATACTGAGATTTTTCAAGCAACATCAAGGCTAATTCTTGGACTCGATCAATAGCCTTTTCCTGGTCTCGGGGGCGTTGATTGCCCTCAGTATTCTGGCCAGTCGCGTCTCATCGCGTATCGGTGTGCCGCTGCTGCTGCTCTTCCTCGCGCTTGGCATGCTGGCGGGCGAAGAGGGTGTCGTCGGGCTGGAGTTCGATGACTACTCTCAGGCGTTCCTGATCGGGCATCTGGCGCTGGCGATGATTCTGCTCGATGGCGGCCTTCGCACGCGTCTGCGTACCTTCCGTGTCGGGCTCAAGCCTGCGCTGTCGCTAGCGACCATCGGGGTTTTCCTGACCAGCGGCATCCTGGGTCTGCTGGCTATGTGGCTACTGGATCTGACGCTCGTCGAGGGGCTGTTGGTCGGTGCGATCGTCGGGTCGACCGATGCCGCGGCGGTTTTCTCGATGCTCAAGGGACAGGGCATCAACCTGAATGAGCGTGTCGGCGCGACCCTGGAGATCGAATCGGGTACCAACGATCCGATGGCGATTTTCCTGACCATCACGTTGGCGGAGATCCTGGCGGGTCAGATCGGTAGCGTCAGCGAGACGTTGATGCGATTCGTGCTGCAGTTCGGACTGGGGTTGGCCGTCGGCTTGGGTGGCGGCTGGCTGTCTGCCAAACTGCTGCGCTGGCTCGACCTTGCCCCCGGACTTTACTCCCTATTGGCGTTGGCGCTCGGGTTCTGCATCTTCGGCGCGACCAGTGTGGCCGGGGGGAGCGGTTTTCTGGCGATCTATCTCACCGGCCTGATGATCGGTAATCAGCCTGGGCGTCATTTGGCGCATATTCTGCCGGTTCATGACGGTCTTGCGTGGCTCAGCCAGATTGGCCTGTTCCTCGTGCTCGGCCTGTTGGTGACGCCTTCGGACATGATCGACTACGCGGTGCCCAGTGCGATTCTGGGGGTGGCACTGATCGTGCTGGCGCGTCCGGTTGCCGTACTTTTGTCGCTGGTGCCTTTCTTCAGCTTTCGCTGGCGCGAACTGTTCTTTATCTCCTGGGTCGGGTTGCGGGGCGCGGTACCCATCGTTCTGGCCATTTTTCCAGTAATCAGCGGTGTCGAAAACGCCACCCTCTATTTCAATGTCGCTTTCTTCGTCGTGCTGATCTCACTGCTGTTCCAGGGGTCGACGCTGGCCCGAGTGGCGCACTGGATGCGTGTCGCGCTACCCGAGAGCACGACGCCGGACCGGCGAGGCCAGCTCGGCGTATTGCCCGAAAACGATTACGAGATGTTCGTCTACAAGGTCGAGAACGAATCACTGGATGACGTCCCGATTCGTTTGCTGCGTTTACCGTCGGGCATATTGATTTCGGCGATATTCCGTCAGCATGCCATGCTGCATCCCAAGGGCAGTACTCGCTTGCGCCTGCAGGACGTCGTCTGTCTTATCGGGCGAACCGGCGACCTGCCTTCGCTGAACCGCCTGTTCAACGGCGAAGCCAAATTGAAGCGGGAACGTGCTTTCTTCGGGACCTTCACTCTGGACGGCGAAGCGCTGCTACAGGATGTCGCCAATGCCTACGGCTTGACGCTTAGCCCAGGAGAGCAGGAAATGACGCTGGGCGAGTTCGTGGCACTACGTGTGGGCGGTCATCCGGTCGTCGGTGATGACGTCGACTGGCACGGCTTTCACTGGGTCGTCAGCGAAATGGAAGGTAGTCGGGTAACGCGGGTGGGGCTGCGTCTTTACCATTGACGCGGCAGGGCCTCGGCCACTGACTGCTGCTGATAGGGTCGTGGGCCAAGAATTCACGGCCCACGGCGGTTGGTGACTATTCGACTTCGGCTTCGTCGGTTGGACGCTGAAGGGACTTGCTTGTCTCACGCTCGGTCATGCCGTTCATGCTGTCGGCACGCTGGCGTGCTGCTTCGGCGTTGGGGAAGAGGCCGAGACTGCCGCCGGTGTCGCCATCATAGACTTCATAACAGGTTTCGCGGGGCTCGCCGGGCTTGCAAGTCTTGCGGATTTCGACAAACGGTTCCGCCATGGGGTTGATCTCCGTAACGTCGTGTCGAGTAGTGGGCATGCCATCGGGTTAAGCGATCGTCGTGACTCGAGACACCGGGCGGGGGAGCCGGCTCACCTTTAATCGGGCGAAATATCCCACTCCAGCCCGAATCGCAGGCCATTGATGGCATCGTCGATCATGCCGTTGTTGCCACTGTCTGTCTGATCCTCCGGCTGGATACCTGCCAGCTGACTGCGAGGGTCTGGCCAGCCGAGGCGTGCCATGCAGCGCTGGTACTCCGGCTCACCGCCAATTTGATGCGTCTGCTGTTCGCAGCTGCCGCTGTCATGGAGGAAATCGGTTGCCGTCAGGCGCGGCGACGACGAGACGCATCCCGATAGCAAGACCATAGAGACGGTACTGAGCAGATAACATGATGAGACGCGCATGAAGGTCGCCGGAGGCTGTCTTTTCTCTTCGCTAGCGCCGCGCCACTGCCGGTGCCGCTAGCACAAAGATCAGAATAGTGACTGTGATGGCCTAGTACCAGTGCCCATTGTAATTTCCCGCCATTCAGATTGACTGACCCTGTTTATACCGTTATCTATTGTTGCGACCGACGATTCAGCAAGTTCTAGGTTTATAGGTCGACTGCTGTTTCTACCGCCATCTGCCGCGCAGGAACGTCTGGCACATTCTGAATAAGTAAGGGAGCGCTCCCGGTAGGGCGGCATTCTTGAATGGGGAGCAGCAGGTAGGCAGGAGCAAAAAGGGGGCTGCAATGAAAAAGGCCAGCCGCAATGGCTGGCCTTTTCTTTCATCTTGGCGGAGGGACAGGGATTCGAACCCTGGAAGGGCATTAACCCTTGCCGGTTTTCAAGACCGGTGCATTCAACCGCTCTGCCATCCCTCCGGCTTACGGCGAGGAATACTATCAACTTTTTCATTAGCGTCAATAGTTTTTTAGCTTTCAACGAGTTATTCGCGATTCAGAGCAAACGACCCATGCTTGTCAATGGAACTTAGGAGGGGCATTCTTGTCCACGGGTGTACGGCTTATAAAAGAGGGGACTGCAATGGACTATCGAACTTCGCATGACGTCGCGACGCGGCGCTCCAGCGCGGTCAGCACCAACAAGGTATTGCGCAATACCTATATGCTGCTGGCCATGACTCTGCTTTTCTCTGCGCTGACCGCCGGCGTTGCCATGGCGATGGGCGTCACGCAGATCAATATCTTCATTTTCTTCATCGGTGCCTACGGCCTGATGTTCCTGGTCCACAAGACCGCCAACTCGGCCGCCGGACTGCTGTCGATTTTCGCCTTTACGGGGTTCATGGGCTTCACCCTGGGGCCGATCATCGACCTCTACCTGTCCATTCCGAACGGTGCCCAGTTAGTCATGACGGCGCTGGGCATGACGGCAGCGACCTTCCTCGGACTGTCGGCGGTCGCACTGATCTCGCGCAAGGACTTCAGTTTCCTCGCCAACTTCATGGTGGCCGGTGCCATCGTGCTGGTGCTCGCGATGGTCGCCGCGATGCTGTTCAACATCCCGGGACTGGCGTTGGCGGTGTCCGCTGGCTTCGTGCTGTTCTCCTCGGCGGCGATTCTCTACCAGACCAGCGAGATCGTGCACCGTGCCGGTGAGACCAACTATATTCTCGCCACAATCACGCTCTTCGTGTCGATCTACAACCTGTTCATCAGCCTGCTGTCGATCCTCGGTGTCATGTCCGACGACTGACTCGATCGACGTTCTCGAGAAACCCCACTACGGTGGGGTTTCTTCGTTTGGTACCATGTCCATTGGCACGAATACGACGAGGCACACGCCGTGGCACTGACTTATGCGCTGCTGGTTCAAGGCGCGCCTTACACCCATCAGGCGGCGCTGTCGGCCCTTCGCTTCGGTCGGGCGGTGGTCGAACGAGGCCACCGCCTGAAGACGGTGTTCTTCTACCACGATGGCGTCCACAACGCTTCCGCGCTCATGACACCCCCGCAGGATGAGGTGCATCTTGCCGAGGGGTGGCGGTCGCTGCACCGGGGGCAGGGTACCGAGCTTCTGGTCTGTGTGGCGGCAGGATTGAGAAGAGGGCTGCTGGATGAGGGCGAGGCGAGCCGGCATGGACAGATCGCCAGCAATGTGGCGCCCCCCTTCGAGCTGACCGGCCTCGGCCAATTGCTGGATGCCATGGAGCATCACGACCGCATGCTGACGTTTTCGCCATGACGCCTTCGCAATCGCTCGCTCAGGATCTTGCCGAACTGGACCTTATCGTCGTGCTGCGACATGCCCCCCACGGCAGCCAATGGGTCCGAGAGGGGCTGGATGTGGCGCTGGTCGCTGCCGCGTTTGGCAAACGGGTGGCGCTGCTGTTTCAAGGAGATGGCGTGTTGTCGCTGTTGACCGGTCAGCAGGCGGGCCCCTTGGGCCAGAAGGGAACGCATCCGCAGATGGCGATGCTGGAGATGTACGACATCGAGACGCTCTGGGTTAGTGGCTCGGCGCTGGCGCAGCGTGGCCTGATGCCAGATGACCTGATGCTGCCGGTCCGCGTAATGGACGTCGAGGATTGCCGGGCCGTGGCACACGCCCAATTGCCGACTCTGGTTTTCTAGGCTGCGACGAGGAATATTCATGGCACTGCATCTGATCAATCGCTCTCCGCAGGCCGAGGCGGCTTATCGAGACGCCGGCGCGCTCTTCGTGGAGGGGGACGACCTGTTATTGATCGAGGACGCCTGTTACGCCGCGCTACCGGCAGCAGCTGATCTATTGACGCCTTTTCGAGGGCGTGTCGCCGTGCTCGACGAAGATCTGCAAGCACGTGGCCTGAGTGGTCGGGTAGATGCACGGGTAACGATCGTCGATATGACGGGTTTCGTCACCCTGACGGAAAAGCATGATAGCGCGATGAGCTGGTTCTGATGACAACGACAGCCGCACGAACCCTGGTCGTTGAGGGTAGGGAGATCGAACTGGACCCCGAGGGCTACCTGGTGTCGCTCGACGAGTGGAGCCCGGCGGTGGCGGAAGCGCTGGCTGCCGAGGAGTCGCGTACGTTGACGCCGGCCCATTGGGAAGTGCTCGAGGTATTGCGCGATTTCTATCGGCGTTTCGAGATGGCGCCAGCCATGCGCCCTCTGGTGAAAGCCGTCAAGCAATCGCTGGGCGATGAGAAGGGGAGTTCGATCTACCTCATGCGGCTGTTCCCGGAGAGCCCTGCCAAGGTAACGGCGCGCCTGGCCGGTTTGCCCAAGCCGACCAATTGCCTCTAGGTTGTCGCCGATGAATTTTCTTGCCCATGCCTGGCTTGCTCGCCATGGCAGCGATGCTTTCCTCCACGGCAACCTGATCGCGGATGGCGTCAAGGGGCAGGGTCTGGAGGAGTGGCCAAGCGCCACGGCGGCGGGCATCCGGCATCACCGACGCGTCGATGCCACCATCGACCATCACGCCGAGGTGGTCGCGCTACGCGAAATCGCGCCGCGAGCCGAGCGGCGCTATGTCGGCATCGCGCTCGATCTCGTCTGGGATCACTTCCTCGCTCAACGACAGCCGGATGCCCAGCTGGTCAGACGCTGCTATACCCTGCTGGGTGAACGGCCCGCACCGGCGCGGCTGGCGGGCATGGTACCCGCCCTGATCCAAGGAGACTGGCTGACGCGTTACGCCGATTTCGAGTTTACCTGTCAGGCGATCGCCGGGATCGGCACGCGTCTGCGCGGCCCCAACCGTCTGGCGGCACTCACCCCATGGCTTGCGGCGGAGTATCCTCGCCTCGAGCACGCTTTTGACGTGCTCTGGCCGGACATGTTGCGGGCGTTCTCCGAGTCGTCTCTCGTGCCGAGCGGCGAATGATAGCGGTTTGCCCGCCTCGTTAAGGTGGGCAACACCGCTATCAGGCCTCTAGCCACAGACACTCGATGTCGTCGCCTAGGCGAACGTCGGTATGGGGGGGAATGACCGCGAAGGCGTTGGTGGCGGCACAGGAAGTCAGCACCGCCGAACTCTGCTCGGGAAAAGCCTCTGCGGTGATTCTCGATCCGTCGAATGACAGCGTCACCCGTACATAGTGACGGCGGCTGCCATTGCTGATCGGGAAGCGGGACTCGGCTGTCAGGCGCGGCAGCTGGCCAAGGGCATCGCAACCTAGCAGTCTGCCGAGCAGAGGGCGCAGATAGAGCCACGCGCCGACATAGCTGGACACCGGGTTGCCGGGAAGACCGACGACACGGGTCTTGCCCAAGGTGCCCAGCGCCAGTGGCTTGCCGGGGCGCATGGCGAGCCGCCACAGGGACAGTTCACCGAGCGTTTCGAGCGCAGGTTTGACGTGGTCTTCCTCACCCACGCTGACGCCCCCGGTGGTCACGATGACATCGGCCGTTGCCGCCGCCTCCTGCAACCTTGTTAGCGTCGTCTCGAAATCATCGGCGACCCGCACCTGCATGACCATGTCACCGCCGAAGCGACGGATCAGGCTGGCAAGCATGGGGCCGTTGCTGTTGTAGATCTGACCGGCCTGCAGGGGTTGTCCCGGCTCGACGATCTCGTCCCCGGTCAGCAGCAGCGCCACTCTGGGGCGCCGGATCACATCGACCTGCGAAATACCCTGCCCCGCGATCAGACCTAGCGCTGCTGCTCCCAAGCGCGTGCCGGCGGCGAGTAATCTGTCTCCAACGGCGGCATCGAGTCCACGACGCCGGATGTTCTGGCCAGGCGAGGTGGCCGGAATGAACGCGTCGTCGCCGTCGACGGTGACGTTTTCCTGTATGGCCACGCAGTCGGCGCCAGGGGGGATCTCGCTACCGGTAAAGATCCTGGCGCAGGTGCCGGGCAACAGCGGCGCCGGCGCATGACCGGCCGCCACGCGTTGCGAAATCGGCAATCGGGCTCCGGCATCCTGACTCGCGAGGGCGTAACCATCCATCGCGCTATTGTCGGCCGGTGGCACGTCTCGCGTTGCCGCGAGATCCTGGGCCAGTACGCGGCCATCGGCGTTGAGGCAGGCCAGTGTTTCCGTTTCGAGGCGTTCAACCCCGTCGAGCAGGGCTTCCAGTGCGCGTTCGACGCTCGATAGTTCAGCCATGTTGATGCGTTCCGCGTTCCGGAATGACGAGATTGGCGAAGTTGCACGGGCGGTGCCGACTGTCGAGCTGTTCTCGAAGGATGCGCTCCCAGCCGGTGCGGCAGGCGCCAGTAGAGCCGGGCAAGCAGAAGATCGCGGTGGCATTGGCCAGGCCGCCGAGGCAGCGACTCTGCACGGTCGAGCTCCCGATCTCTTCGAATGAAAGCTGACGGAACAGTTCGCCAAATCCTTCAATCTGCTTGTCCAGTAGTACGGAGACTGCCTCCGGCGTTGAATCCCTGCCGGTAAAACCCGTGCCGCCCGTCGTCAGAATCACCTGAACCGACGGCTCGGCAATCCAGGCGGAGATAACGGCCCGCAGGCGGTAGATGTCGTCGGGCACGATCTGCTTGTCCGCCAGGCGGTGACCAGATGTCTGCAGCGCGTCCACCAGCATGGCGCCGGACCGATCGGTAGATTCATCGCGGGTATCCGATACCGTCAGTACGGCAATCGACAGCGGGATCATGGTCTCCTCATCACGCGTGTCGTTCATGCCTCACCCTTAACGGATGACTGGCGCGCCTGCCTTGCCTCTAGTGCGGCCAGCTGTTCGTCCGTTGCCGGGGCCTGATGGTTGGCCTTCCATTCCGCGTATGGCATGCCGTAGACATATTCGCGAGCGGATTCGTAGTCGAGCGTGGCGTCTTGCGCCTCGGCCGCTTCGACCAGCCATTTCGACAAGCAATTGCGGCAGAAATCCGCGAGGATCATCAGGTCGATGTTCTGGACATCCTTATTCGCATCCAGATGCTGCAATAGCCGGCGGAACGCGGCGGCCTCCAGCTCGGTGCGGGTCTGGTCGTCAAGGTGTTGCATCAAAGCCTCCTGTTGGCGGCGTGATCGGAAGCCGCGGTTGCCGAAAGGGACCGAGGCGGCTCAGTGGCTATCGCCGGGCGTGCAGACAGAGAGTACGACGGCATCCGTCTCGCTGGTCGAAATCAGGGCGTGCCCCATGTCGCTGTCGAAGTAGAGCGAATCGCCTGTGGACATGGCCAGCGGCTCATAGAATTCGGAATAGAGCAGAATGTCGCCCTCCAGCACCATCAGGAACTCTTCGCCGTCGTGGCGGACCCACTCCTGGAATTCATCGAAGCGTCGTGCGCGGACAATCGTCTTGAACGGTATCATGCGCTTCTGCGCGAGCTGGCAGGAGAGCAGCTCATGTTCATAGGTCGGCGTGGGGTGCTGGTTGCCGTCGCCTCTTGGCGTGAGGTCGCGCCGCCCGCGAGAACGCAACTGCGGCGTGGTTGGCGTCAGCAGTTGTGGCAGGTCGATACCCAGGCCGTTGATCAGTTTCTGCACCGCGGTGAAGGTAGGCGAGATCTGGTCATTCTCGATCTTGGATAGCGTCGAACGGGCAAGCCCGGTACGCGCGCTGACATCGCCAAGCGTCCACTGATTGGACAAGCGAATCTCCTTGAGTCGATCCCCCAGTCTCAGGGGCTCGACAAAGGCTTTGCGACCGGAGGCGATGCGCAGCGCGGCATCCTGATCGTTGCTGGCGGCCATGGCACTCTCTGTCTGAATCGTTGGAGGGGAAGAATATCACAGGCAAAGGGCTGAGCTCTGCCGTCGTCAGCCGCTTACTCCTGCACGCCGGGACGGGCACTCAAGGGTGGTAGGCCTGCCCGAGAAGGGCCTGTAGATGTGCCTCGACGCTGAGCGGCAGAGCTTGGGGGTGGTAGCCACCTTCGAGGATCGAGACAAGCCGTCCGTTAGCGTGTCGACGGGCAACGTCCATGGCCAGCGTCGTGATCCAATGAAAATCCTCATGGTCGAGCATGAGTTGCCCGAGAGGGTCATCACGGTGGGCGTCGAAACCGCTCGAAAGCAGAATGAGCTGTGGCCGGTGGGCCTCCAGAGCGGGCAGCCAATCACGTTCGATCGCTTGTCGAAACACCTTGCCGTCGGTGCCCGCCGCCAGTGGCGTATTGACGATATTATCCCAGTCTCCATCAAGATAGCGCCAGGGATAAAAGCCCTGCTGGTAGCTGCTGCAGACGAGGACCGCCGGGTCGTCGCGAAAGATGTCGACTGTGCCGTTGCCCTGGTGCACGTCGAAATCCAGGATGGCCAGGCGCTCGATCCCGTGTATCGCGAGGGCCTGCGCCGCGGCGACGGCCACGTTGTTGTAGAAGCAGAACCCCATCGCCAGCTGGTGTTCGGCATGATGCCCGGGCGGGCGAACCGCGCAAAAGACGTTGTCCGCGCGCTGACGACAGACCAGGTCCACGCCTCTCACCGCCGCACCGGAGGCAAGGGCTGCCGCCTTCAGGGAATCCGGGCAGAGCCGGGTATCGCTGTCGATCTCGTAAAGTCCGCTTTCCGGCAGGTGGGTGGCCAGACGGTCCAGATATGCAGGCGCGTGGACGCGCTCGAGCTGCGCTCGCGTGACGGGCACGGGCTCCGATTGCATGGTCTGCTGCAACAGGCCGCTGAGCATCAGGCGTGCTCGTATTGCCTCGAGGCGCATGGGCGCTTCGGGATGGTGATGCCCCATGTCGTGCTGTGCCAGCGCGGGATGCGTGAGATAGGAAGTGATCATGGCGGCCATTGTCGCGTTGGTAGACTCCATTCTGCGAGATACCGCTCGCACTCGTCTGCTCGAGTGGCTACGACATTGGTCTAATGATTCAGCGCATTGGGGTTGAGCGTGTAGGGTGACAAAGAGCCCACTCGTTGTCGTGAGGTCCCGCGTGGCCACCCAGTTCCTTCGCCGCTTTTTTGCCCCGGCTTCCCTCGTGGTGATCGGTGCGTCACCCAAGCCCGCTTCGGTCGGGGGCATTGTGCTTGGCAATCTCCTCGATGCCGGATTCAACGGTTCGTTAAGTGCGGTTAACCCTAAGGGATATCGGGAGGTCAGGGGGATTCCCTGCTATCGGCGTATCGGTGAACTGCCAACTATTCCGGAGCTTGCGGTTGTCTGCTCGCCGCTGAAAACCGTACCGCAGGTGCTGGAGAAGCTCGGCGAAATTGGCGTGAAGGCGGCGCTGGTGTTATCCGGCGGTGTCATGATGGGAGACACGAATCCAGACGGGGAAACGCTTCGCCGGCGCCTGGAAAAGGCTGCTCTCCGCTCCGGCATGCGAGTCCTCGGCCCCGAGTGTCTTGGCGTCGCCGTGCCCTCCCAGCACCTCAACGCCACTTACGCGAGTCAGCCGCTTGCCGATGGCAGCGTGGCCTATCTCGGCCAGTCGGGCATGCTCGGGAATGCCATGATCGACTGGGCGGCCGGGCGCGCGGTGGGCTTCTCGTACCTGGTGACGCTGGGGGACAGCGTGGACGTACAATTGGCTGACGTCATCGACTACCTCAATCAGTCTGGACGGTGCCGCGCATTGCTGCTGCATCTCGAACGTATTCCCAATGCCCGCCACTTCCTGACCGCGCTCCGCGAATCGTCTCGCAATCGACTGGTACTGGCGATCAAGAGTGGGCGCACGGCGGAGTCCACGCTGGAGGTCGTTCCCTCCACGCCAGGCGTGGAGCGTCGTGACACGATTGTCGAGGCGGCGCTGGCCCGTGCTGGGGTGGTCAGGGTCGAGGACTCCGACGAGCTGTTCGATGCGCTGGAGACTCTGTCACGATTCAAACCGCCAAAGGGCGAGCGCCTGGCCATCGTAGCGAACGGCGTAGGGCCGGCACTGCTGGCGATCGACAAACTGGTCGATGGGGGCGGCCAGTTGGCCACGTTCTCTGAGTCGACCTCGCAGGCACTGTTGGACGCGTCGCTCGATGCCAGTCGACCCGGGCGGAACCCTGTGGATCTGGGTGGCGGCGCCACGCCGGCGAAATTCGTGGAGGCGCTCGATATCGTCACGCAGGACGCCAACGTGGATGCCGTTCTGGTTCTCCACGCACCGACGCGTCTAGCACCGTCGCTCGCGACGGCGAATGCCTTGATCGAAGCTCGGCAGCGTTTTCGACACCGGCTGCTGATCAGTTGGATGGGCTTGAAAGAGGCATTGGACGCGCGCCGAGCCTGCAACCAGGCCAGTGTCCCGAGCTATGTCTCGCCGGAGAAGGCCGTTCGGGCCTTTCTCCATCTCGTACGTTACCGGCAGGTTCAGCGGCTACTGCAGGAGACGCCGCCTTCGTTGCCGTTACAGCCCGATCCAGAGTCCAGAGGCCGCTGCCATCGTCTGATCGAGAATACGCTGGAGCGGAACCGAGATCGTCTGACACACCAGGAGGCTGGAGAGGTCCTCGCGGCCTATGGCATTACCTGTGCTCCCAGTCTCTATATCGCAGACTTCGAGGAGGCGGAAGCCGCGACTGAAAAACTTGAGGGGCCTTGGGCCGTGAAGGCTATTCACCGGGACAATTGTCAGCCCTTCGAGTATACCGGGCGGGGGGCGCGCCAGCCGGTGTCGCTGATCCAGGATCTCGAACAGCCCGGGAGCGTGGTGGATGCGGTCGTGAGGCTCTCTTCACGCCTGGCCGAGCGCCTGCCGGACAGCCCCATCTACAGCTTTTGCCTGCAGACCATGCAGCGCGGAAAGGGAGCGCTACAGCTATGTGCGGGGATTTCCCGCGACAGCGACTTCGGGCCGGTCGTGGTCTTCGGCACCGGCGGTTACAAGGTGGACGTCATGGCGGATCGGCAGGTTGCGCTGCCGCCACTCAATATGCGGCTGGCGCAGGAATTGATTGACCGCACGCGTGCCGGAAAGGTGATTCGCGAGCATTTCGAAGAGGCCGAGGACGCCTTGGTTCACGTGGCACAACTGCTGGTGAAACTGTCGCAGATGGCGGCGGACTTGCCGCGCATGAAGGGGATGGAACTCAACCCGTTGTTGCTCAACGAGGACGGGGTGATGGCAGTGGACTTTGCGCTGGATCTCGGGACGCCAGCCATTCAGGCGATCATGCCGTATCCCGAAGAGTTACGTGAAACGGTTGAGCTGGCAGAGGAAACTGTCGAGATCCGGCCTATCCGGGGCGAGGATGCGCCGTTGATCACTCATTTTCATACCTTTCTTTCCGAACAGAGCATCCGCTATCGCTATTTCCACCACAAGGCGGTGCTGTCGGCCCGGGACCTGGCCCAGCTGGCGCAGATCAACTATGACCGTCAGATGGCCTTCATTGCCGTTAGAAGAACGGAAAAGGTCGGCGAGGAGATGCTCGGTGTCGTCAGGGTCTGGAACGATCCAGACAACATCCGCACCGAGTTCTCGATCATCGTGCGTGATGACATGCATGGCATCGGTCTCGGCCGGCGCCTGATGCAGAAAATGATTCGCTACAGCCGTCAGGTGGGCACTCTCGCCATGGTCGGCACGATCCTCAACGATAATCTGCCGATGCGCCATCTGCTGGGCAGTCTGGGGTTCGAGTTGAAAGCCAATGTGGAGGAGGGGATGCTAGAGGCCCGCCTGATGCTCAACGAACCGCAGGACGACTGGCAGCGCCATCGGCTTGAGGCCGCGCTGGACTAGCGATGCGCTGGGCAGCCCCGACTCGCCAAACTTGAATGGTTGTTCAATTATAAGATATTGTGGTTTGAAGGGTAATTCATAACACCTTATGATGTGAAACCTAACAACACTAACAGACACTGTTCGAAACGTGACCGTGGCGTCACATCGAGCACTTCCGTTTAGCCAACTCAGGCCCAACATGACCGACACACAGCAAACCAAGATTCAGGTGCGCAACTTGAGCAAGGTGTTCGGTAACGACACCAAGAAAGCGCTCGAATTGCGTGACGAGGGTCTCTCCCGTGCCCAGATCCTTGAGAAAACCGGGCAGACGCTCGGCCTCTCCAATATCAATTTCGATGTCAAGGAAGGCGAGCTACTCGTCATCATGGGGCTATCAGGCTCCGGCAAGTCCACGCTGATTCGTTGTCTCAACCGGCTGATCGAGCCGACCTCCGGAGACATCGTCATCGAAGGGGAGAACATTCCCCAGCTGAGTGAGAAGGCGCTACTGCAGTGTCGTCGTCGCCATTTTTCGATGGTTTTCCAGAATTTCGCGCTGTTCCCGCACCGCACCGTGCAGATGAACGCTGAATACGGCCTCGAAATCCGCGGAATCGACAAGGCCGAACGCGCCAAGAAAGCGTCCGACTCGCTCAAGCAGGTCGGTCTGGAAGGGTGGGAAGACGCCTATCCCAATCAGCTTTCCGGTGGGATGCAGCAGCGTGTAGGCTTGGCGCGCGCGCTGGCCAACGACGCCAGCGTACTGCTGATGGATGAGGCGTTCTCGGCGCTGGATCCGCTGATCCGTCGCGACATGCAGCAGGAACTGATCGAGCTGCAGCATCGTACCCAGAAGACCACCATCTTCATTACGCACGACCTGGACGAAGCGCTGCACATCGGCGATCGCATCATTTTGCTGCGAGATGGTGAAATCGTGCAGATCGGTACGCCGGAAGAAATTCTCACGCGGCCGGCTGACGAATACGTCGCGCGGTTTACCGAGGGTGTCGACAAGTCCCGAGTGGTTTCTGCTCAGCGCGCCATGCGACCGGTACGCTCCACCGCCCGTTTCGACGAAGGGCCGCGTACGGCGCTGCGCAAGATGGCGGAGAATCAGCTCGACTCGATCTACGTGGTCGACCGCGAGCGCAAGCTGCTGGGCATTGTCGATGCTGACAAGGCCGATGAGGCCGCCAAGGCCGGCTTGGATTCCATTGAGTCATTAATCGACCCCGACTTCCCCTATGTCGGCCCCGACGAGCCGCTTGCCAGCCTCTACGCGATGTTCAGTGGCAAGAGCCATCCCATTGCGGTGCTGGATGATAACAAGCGCCTGCTGGGGGTCATCGTCAAGGGCGCCGTACTCGAACAACTGGCTCAAGCGGGGAATGCATAATGGATTTCGAGATACCACGAGTACCGTTGGGCAGCTGGATCGAAGGCGGCCTGAACTTTCTGACTAGCGAGTTCTCCGGTGTTACCCGTGCGATCTCTCGCACGACGCAGGGTGGCATCAACCTGCTGAACGATGGCCTGATGTGGCTTCCGGAATGGGCGTTGATGGCCATCGTCATCCTGCTCTGCTGGAAACTGAGCGGCCGTCGACTGGCGATCGGTGCACTGCTGGGGCTGTCTCTGATCTGGAACCTTGGCCTCTGGAACCCGATGATCCAGACGCTGACCCTGGTGGTCATAGCGACGCTGGTGGCTGTTCTCATTGCCCTGCCGCTAGGGGTGCTGGCGGCCGTTTCCGACCGTTTCTACAAGGTCATCATGCCTGTGCTGGACTTCATGCAGACCATGCCGGCGTTCGTCTATCTGATTCCGGCGATACCATTCTTCGGTATCGGTTCGGTATCCGGCATCTTCGCCACGGTGATCTTCTCCATGCCGCCGGCGATTCGCTTCACCACGCTGGGTATCCGCCAGGTGCCGAAGGAGCTGGTGGAAGCCGCGGACGCTTTCGGTTCTACGCGCAGCCAGAAACTGGTCAAGGTGCAGCTGCCGCTGTCGCTGCCGACGCTGATGGGCGGTATCAACCAGACCATCATGCTGGCGCTGTCGATGGTGGTCATCGCGGCGATGATCGGAGCCAACGGGCTGGGTAGCGAAGTGTGGCGTGCGATTCAGCGTCTGCGCCCGGGCGAAGGTTTTGAAGCCGGTATTGCCGTCGTCATCATGGCCATGCTGCTCGACCGCCTGACTCAAGCCTTCAGCGGGCGAAAGAAGGCCGACTGAACGTGTCCGTGACGGCGCGGCCGTCACGGCTCGGGTGGTTCGCCACCCAACAGGTAGTACTCCAACCATAAGAAGGGGAAAGTCAATGACACGCAGTGCAATCTCGCAAGCGATTCGCTTCGGCACACTGGCGGCTGCCGCCGGTTTGAGCCTGACTGCTGGCGTTGCGCAAGCGCAGGAAAGCAAAGGAACGGTTGATCTGGCCTACGTGGAATGGTCCTCGGAAGTCGCCTCGACCAACGTCGTCCGCGTCGTACTCGAGCAAGCCGGGTACGATGTCAACATGAATTCGCTCTCCGCCGCGATCATGTGGCAGGCCGTCGGCACCGGCGATGCCGACGCCATTGTCGCGGCCTGGCTGCCGACGACCCATGGCGATTACCTTTCGCAGGTAGAAGACAACGTCGAAGATCTGGGGCCGAACCTCGAAGGCACCAAGCTTGGCCTAGTCGTACCCAGCTATACCGATGTCGACTCCTTGGCAGATCTGAATGCCAACGCTGATGAGTTCGATGGCCAGATCGTCGGCATTGATCCCGGCGCGGGCCTCATGGCGCAGACCGAGAATGCCATGGATGTCTACGACATGGATGACCTGTCGCTCCAGTCCAGCAGTGGGGCTGCCATGACTTCGGCACTGGCGACGGCGGTCGAGAACCAGGAAGATATCGTGGTGACAGGCTGGACACCGCACTGGATGTTCGCGCGCTGGGATCTGAAATACCTCGACGATCCGGAAAAAGCCTTCGGGGATGCCGAGCAGATCGATACCATCGTGCACAAAGGCTTCAAGGAAGAGATGCCGGGTGCCTATGCCATTCTCGACAACTTCCACTGGACGCCGGAGCAGATGAGCGAAGTCATGCTCATGAACCAGGAAGAGGGTAGCGATCCCTACGAGAACGCGAAGAAGTGGGTGGCCGACAACCCGGACGTCGTCGCGGAGTGGACCGAAGGCGTCGAAGACTGATCGGCGCTTGAAGGCTGTCGGCTAGATGACCGACAGGCCGACGTCAAAAGCCCGGCCGTGAGCCGGGCTTTTTTATGCCGGTCGTTGCGGCAGTTGGCCGCGAGACGGCGCCTACGGCGCCAGTCGCGTGCGGTGCCAGTCGTCGGCTTGATGATCATGGCGCGTATAGCGAACGCGATCGTGGAGACGGCTACGCTGCCCTTGCCAAAATTCAAACGTGTGTGGCACCAGCCGGTAGCCACCCCAGTGTGGCGGGCGCTCCACGAGTTGATCGGCATACACCTGCTCAAAGCGTGCCAGTCGCTCGCGCATCCAATCGCGATCCGGAATTTCCACACTCTGCTGAGAGACCCAGGCGGCCAGCTGACTCTTGCGCGGACGACTGGCGAAATAATCATCGGATAGCGCGGGGTCGACTTTCTCGACTCGGCCTTCCACGCGGATTTGACGCTGCAGGGCCGGCCACCAGAAGACGATGGCGGCGTGTGGCACATGGGCTAACTCGTTACCTTTCTGACTCTGGTAATTGGTGTAGAAGCGCAGTCCCGCGTCGTCGACCCCTTTGATCAGGACGATGCGCGCATGTGGATGCCCGGCGCTATCTACTGTCGCCAGCGTCATCGCGTTGGCGTCGAGCCCTTCCTGCTCAATGGCTTGTGCCAGCCAGTGCTCGAACAGCGGCATCGGCGAATCGGGCGTATTCTCCGGGGCAAGCGCTTCGCCTTCGTAGTCGCGACGCATTCCGGCGAGATCGCTCATTGGGGTGTCCTCCGTGCGGATTCAGGTGATAGGGAACCAGTGTAGCCCGTCGTGCGGTGCGATAGAGAGGCCGGCTTCCAGACGGGCGCATTTGCCTCAGGTCATGGCGGCATGCAGGGCAAAGACCAGCCCACAACAGGCCCAGCCGATCAACGCATAGGGAAGATTCCAGCGCAGCATGTCACGCACGGCAATCTGATAGCGCACGCAAATGGCGAGATTGCTGCCGGACAGCGGGCTGCTGCCAGTGCCCAGCGCCCAGGACATCAGGAATAGCATGCCGAGCAGCGTCGGGTCCGGTTGCAGTGGCACCAGCAGCGGGGCGAGGGTGGCAATGCCGATCAAGGGGTGAACCCCGGTGAAGGAGACGACAACGATAGCGCCGAGCGCAAACCAGGCATGCCAGTGACCAAAATGTGCTATCGGTAGGTCGAGTCCGTCGGGCAGGCTGACAAGGAGCGCGGCCAATCCGGTCGAGATGACGCCGGCGGCCAGGAACAGCGCGAACTGCGGCGCCAGCCGTTGCAGCCCCTGCGTGAACTGACGCTGGATGCGACCGCGACGGTCGTCGTGCGGCATCAGGAGAAACGAGAAGAGCGGCGAGACCATGGCGATGATCAAGGGGATCGACAAACCCGGCCAGATGAGATGAAGCCCGATGACCATGACGGCAAGGGCGCAAGGCATCAGTAAGGCGCTTTTTTCGATCGGATAACCGCTGAAGGGCAGCCGCAAGCGTGCGACATCGAGATAGTTCAGCACAAGCAATAGCGCCGCAGCCAGTACGCCCCACGGCAAAAGTGCTACATAGTCCAGGCCGGGGGCGTAAGTGAGCGCGACCCCCATGGCGACAAAAAAGGGTGACCAGGCGGCGGCGGCGGTGAAACCGCGGCCAATGATCAGGGCCTGCGGTCGCGTCAGGCGCCCAGCCGTCTGCATGCGTTCGCCGAACAGGAACACCACCGAGAGGTTGATCGCCGCACCGAACAGATGAGCGCCCATCATCGTGCCCAGTCGACTGCCAGCCTGACACCCATCGTGGGAAGGGCGCGGTGTTGCCATGGTCAGAAAACTGACACCGGCGAACATCATCAGGAGCGACTGGTTGATGGTCAGCGCTTCCAGCAGTGGGTAGTCGGTACCGCGGGCGAGCGCGACTAGCCAAAGCGCGATGCCGATACCGAAAAGGATACCCGCCTGCCGTCGTGAAGTGCGTGGCAATTGCCGGAACAGCCGCAACGTTGCCAGCCAGGCCAGTACCGCGGCGGGCCAAATCGGCCAATCCAGGAGATTACTGGCCACGCTGAGCGCCAGCATGGCCAGAATCAGAACGCTGGACGGTCTCATGACGGGCGCTTTTCCTGGGGCCCCTTGGCTCTGGCGTAGCGAAATGCGCTGACCGCCAGCGCCGCCGCGGCGATTATCTCGGCGCCTGCCAGCACCGAGCCGCCTCCCTCGGAGAAGATCATGCCGCCCTGGACCAGATACAGCACGCCCAGCGCCGTGAGCCAGATATGCCCCCGTCGGCGCTGTAGAAGCAGCGTCGGCAGAAATAGCGCGAGAGGTAGAATCCGCACCAGTAGCGCGGCCGCCTGAGCGTGCTGTTGCAGATAATGAAAGATGCCGCTGGCCACAAGCAGCCCCAGCAGAGCCAGATAGGCGATCCAGACAGCGCGGCGAGTTCGGCGTAGCGTATCAGCGGTGGCGTGAGAATGACTCATGCCGGGTCACGGTTCTGCAACGGTGCGAGGGCCAATGCCAGCTGGGCAATACGACGCCCTTGGGCCAAGGCTAGTGTCCGCTCGTCGTCATCGACCTCGCGAGAGGCGTCGGCCCCTGCGACATGACTGGTACCGTAAGGCGTGCCACCGCTGTTCGTGTGCAGTAGCGTCGTTTCGCTATAGGGTACGCCCGCGTACACCATGCCGTGATGCAGCAGCGGAATCAGCATGGTCAACAAGGTGCTTTCCTGACCTCCGTGTAGGCTGGCCGTGGAGGTGAAAGCGGTGGCGGGGCGGTCAATCAGAACACCATTCATCCAGAGTCCGCTCGTCGTATCGAGAAAGTACTTCAGCGGCGCGGCCATATTGCCGAAGCGTGTCGGGCTGCCCAGCGCCAGCCCGGCACAATGGCGAAGGTCTGCCTCGCTGGCGTAGATGGCCCCTTGCTCGGGAATGTCGGGTGCGGTGGCTTCCGTGACCGGAGAGACGGCAGGTACCGTTCGGAGTCGCGCGTCGATACCGGAGACACTCTCGATGCCCTGTGCCAGACACTCGGCCAACGTGCGAGTTGCCCCGTGACGAGAATAGTAGAGCACCAGGACGTAGGGGCGGTCGGGAGCTGCTGCATTAGCCATGGGGAACCTTGTGTCGATCGCGAAGCACCGTTCGCAGGATTCAAAGAAGTTGCAGTACCGCCTGAGGCGGGCGACCGATAACGGCGTGGTGGCCATTATCGAGAATGGGGCGTTCGAGAAGACGCGGTGACTCGGCGATAGCCGCGAGGATCTGTTCTCGCGTCAAGCTGGTGATGTCGGTCTCCTGCCATTGGCTGTCTTGATGACGCAGCATGCGGGACGCCTCGTTGCCCAGACGCTGAGCCAGAGTTTCCAGTTCTTCTCGTGACAAAGGGGCGTCGAGATAGCGGCGGACGTCGAACGCTACACCGCGAGAGGTCAGCAATGCCAGCGCTTCACGAGACTTGGAGCAACGAGGATTGTGATAAAGCGTCAATTGAACCATCGGGAGCCGTGTAGTCAATGGGGATGTTTCGGATCTATTGTACCTAGTGTCAGGGATGCAACAACATTCATACGGGTTTTATACCGTTATCTATTATATGAACCAACGGTCTACTCGCTGATTCGACGGTAAACCCAGACAATAGAACCGTCAGCCAATTTAACGTTGTCGCGATGATAGCGGACTCCAACCCGCTCATACCGATCCAGCGCTTTCAAAGCCTCGGGTGTCACCGTCAGTACCTCACCCGACGTCGACGCACTATCGGCCGGGACGATATCCAACTCCTGTTTACGATAACCCGGCAGTACGGCTGGGCGCGTCTCAAGCGGAGATCCCATAATGACCCAGCGCAGCCACGGCTGACGCAGCGTCCCGTAGACAAAGACATCCTGACGCTCCAGACGGCTATCAATCACTACCGGCTGACTCGGCGCATAACCGTAGGGACTCATGAAGGTATACCAAAAATAGGTGCCGCCACTGATCAGCGCTGTCAGTAGCAACAACAGGAACAGGTACACCAGATGGCGCATCGAACGCGGTTTCAGAGACATATCAACTCCTTGTCATGCGGGCTATACGGGTCGGCCATCCATCGATATATCGCCAGAATGATCCCATACCCGACTTGCTACGCAAATCTTGGTGCGTGCTAGGATCAATCTGTCACCGGATTCATCTGACGGTATCCACGGAGGAAGTCCTCATGAGCCAAGCCGCCAATGACTTTCAGGCATTCCGCCAAGCGCTGGGTAACGACGTTCGCCCTCTAAAGAGTGGCGGGAAGGCGACCGTGAACCGGCAACGGCAAACGCCTTCCGACGCACAGCTGGCTCGAAGAGAGAGTGCGCAACGGGCGGGCGAAGACGAACGCGACTTCCTATCCGACGAGTTCGTGGACCTTGTCGGCGCTCACGATCCCATCGAGTATCGTCGCGACGGGATCCAGATTGGCGTTCTGGAGCGCTTGCGCCAAGGCGGCTACGAGGCCGAAGCACGCCTGCACATCATGCGCCTGCCGGTCATCGATTGTCGTCGAGAAGTCTTCCGCTTCCTCAGGGAGGCCTACGAGCATGACCTGCGCAGCGTGATGATCGTGCATGGACGTTCCGCCGAGGACGACGGCAAGGCCAATGTGGTGCGCTCCTATCTATTTCACTGGCTGATGCAGATCGAGCCGGTGCAGGCCTTCAGCTCGGCCCCGACGCAGCAAGGCGGACTGGGTGCTACCTATGTCATGTTGCGGAAATCGGAGCGCGCGCGAGCGCGCAACCGCGAACGCCAGCAAAAACGGCGGGGCTAAGCACGACGCTCTCTCACCGCGACGTCATCACGAAAAACGCCCCCGACCAAGCTGGCCGGGGGCGTTTTCGATACGGCAGGGCGTTGGGCGTCTATCCTGCCTGACGCTCACGCCGGCGACGCACGAACAGCGGCTCATGCAGATCGACCGCCGGCTGATAGCTGACCGAGAAGGCCTGCAAGGCGGCCAGCGCCGCCTCGACGTCCTGATCGTCACGCAGGGCGAGGGCATCGAAGCCGCAGCGGGTCATATAGTAGAGCTGATCGATCAGCACGTCGCCGATGGCGCGAATTTCCCCGGCGTAGCCGAAGCGTTCTCGTAGGAGACGCGCAAGCGTGTAGCCACGGCCGTCGGTGAAGGCAGGGAAATCGATGGCGACCAATGCCGCCTGCTCCAGCTCCTCTGCCAAAGGCGCGGTCAATTCGGTGTCGCTCGACAGCCAAGGGGCCAGTTCATCCCGGTTCGCCTGCTGCTGCCATACCGCCAACGGCACGATGGCAGGGCGGCTCTCCGGCACGCTCGCTTCATCGCGGGAGAGAACCCAGGTATCGGTAACGTGCTGCCCCAGCTTGATCAGTGCCTGCGTCGCGGTGACTACCTCTTCGACGGCCGGCGCGTCGTTGGCGGAGTGAACGTCGGACTCAGGCATAGACCCTCTCCTTGAAAGGCTGGTGACCGATACGGCGATAAGTGTCGAGGAAATGTTCGTCCTCGAGGCGCTTCTCGACATAGACTTGCAGGACCTTGTCGATCACGCCCGGCACATCCTCACGATAGAAGGAGGGGCCGAGAATCTTGCCGAGCGACACGTTGTCGTTTGCGTTGCCACCCAGCGAGATCTGGTAATACTCCTCGCCTTTCTTGTCGACGCCGAGAATACCGATATTACCGACATGATGGTGTCCGCAGGCATTCATGCAGCCGGAGATATTGAGATCGATCGGCCCCAGATCGTAGAGATAGTCCAGATCGTCGAAACGCTCCTGGATGGCCTGAGCGATCGGGATCGAGACAGCATTCGCCAATGAGCAGTAGTCGCCACCGGGGCAACAGATGATGTCGTTCAGCGTGCCGACCGTCGGGTTGGCCATGCCCAGTGCCTCGAGCTGCTGCCAGAGCGCTTCGATCTCGTCGACCGGTACATCGGAGAGCACCAGGTTCTGCTCGTGAGTCACGCGCAGTTCGCCGAAACCGAACGTCTCGGCAAGATCGGCCACCGCATCCATCTGGTCGGCGGTTACATCGCCGGGCGCGTGTTCATGGCGCTTGAGCGAAAGCGTGACCGCCTTGTAGCCAGGCACCTTGTGATCCATGACATTGTTGGTCACGAAACGCGAGAAGGCGCGGTTGTCGCGGCGCAGCTGCTCGAAGGTCACCACGGCTGACTCAGCCACCGGACGGCGCGCCGGCTCGGGAAAGTGTGACCGAGCGGACTCGATCGTCTCCTCGTCGAGCGTCTGACTGCCATCCTTGAGATGTGCCCACTCGGCCTCGACGCGCCGCGAGAACTCCTCGACGCCCAATGCCTTGACCAGAATCTTGATGCGCGCCTTGAACTTGTTGTCCCGGCGGCCGAACTGGTTGTAGACCCGGACCACAGCTTCCAGATAGGTCAGCAGATGTTGCCAGGGCAGGTCGTCGCGAATCACCTCGCCGATCATCGGCGTGCGCCCCATACCGCCACCTGCCAGCACGCGGAAGCGCAGCTCACCGGCATCGTTCAGCCAGAGGCGAAGGCCGATATCATGAACATGAATCGCCGCGCGATCCTCGGTTGCTCCCGTGACCGCAATCTTGAACTTGCGTGGCAGATAGGCAAATTCCGGATGCAGGGTCGACCACTGCCGGATCAGCTCGCACCACGGCCGGGGATCGACCACCTCATCCGTGGCGATACCGGCGAACTGGTCGCTGGTCGTGTTGCGAATACAATTGCCGCTGGTCTGGATGGCATGCATCTGCACCTGGGCCAGGTCGGCGAGGATCTCGGGTACATCCTCGAGAGCCGGCCAGTTGAGCTGCAGATTCTGACGCGTGGTGAAGTGACCGTAACCACGGTCGTAGCGGCGCGTGATGGCGGCCAGCGCGCGTAGCTGATCACTGCTGAGCATGCCGTAGGGGATCGCAATACGCAGCATCGGCGCGTGACGCTGGATATAGAGGCCGTTCTGGAGCCGTACGGGGCGAAACTCCTCTTCACCCAGCTTGCCGGCCAGATAGCGGTCCATTTGATCGCGAAACTGTGCCACGCGCTCGTCGACGAGCGTCTGATCATAAGAGTCGTAACGATACATCGGGCCTAATCCTGCTAGTCATGGATTGCCAATGAGGGCACCTTAACGCGTGCGCTTTATTCTACAAAAGAATAAATACTCATAGTTCTTTTCTTAAGTGTTATATCTCTTTTCACCGTGCCGTCATCGATAGCTGTCAGGAAGCCATCGCCGCGTCGTTCTCGGCATCCGGGTCGTAGGAGAGAACCGGCGCCAGCCAGCGCTCCATCTCGGCCAACGGTAACGCTTTGCGGGTTGCCAAGGCTTCAACCTGATCGCGGCCGATCTTGCCGGTGGAAAAGTATTTGCTTTCGGGGTGCGCAAAGTACCACCCGGAGACCGCCGCAGCCGGCCACATGGCATAGCTGTCGGTCAGCGTGATGCCGGCGTTGTCCGTCGCCGCAAGCAGGCGGAATAGCGTCGACTTCTCCGTATGGTCGGGGCAGGCGGGGTAGCCGGGCGCCGGCCGTATCCCTTGATATTTCTCGGCGATCAGCGCCTCGTTGTCCAGCGTCTCTCCCGGCACGTAGCCCCAGAATTCCTTTCGCACGCGTTCGTGCAGACGCTCGGCGAAGGCTTCCGCCAGGCGGTCCGCCAGTGCCTGCACGAGTATGGCGTTGTAGTCATCGCCCGCGGCCTCATAGCGTTTGGCCAGTTCGTCGGCACCATGACCAGTCGTGACCGCAAAGCCGCCAATCCAGTCCGGCTTGCCAGTCGTCTTCGGGGCAATGAAGTCAGCCAGGCTGTGGCAAATACCGTCGCGGCCCTTGGTGCTCTGCTGACGAATGTGATGCAACCGTTCGACAACCACCTCGCGCGTCGCGTCGGCATAGACCTCAATGACATCATCGTCGACGCTGTTGGCTGGCCATAGACCAATGACACCACGGGCCTGAATATGCTTTTCGTCGATCAGCCGTCGCAGCATTGCCTGGGCATCCTGGAATAGATGGCGTGCCGCCTCGCCGACGATCGTATCGTCCAGAATCCGCGGGTATTTCCCGGATAGCTGCCAGGTCATGAAGAAGGGCGTCCAGTCGATGCGCTCGACCAGTTCGTTCAGGTCGTAGTCCTCGAAGACGGTCAGCCCGGGCTGCCGGGGCGCCACGGGATCGAAGGGCGCCCAGTCTATCGGCAAGCGGTTCCGGCGCGCCTGCGCGTAGGTCAAGTCAGCGGCCTTGGGTCGACGTTTGGCGTTGCGCTCGCGGACCTGCTCATACTCGCGCTGTACCTCGGCAAAGTAGGCCGGTTTCTGCGCCGGGGAGAGCAACCGGCTAGCCACACCGACCGCACGCGAGGCATCGGCGACGTAGATCACTGGCTCATCGTACTGGGGGGCGATCTTGACCGCCGTGTGCGCCTTGGAGGTGGTCGCTCCGCCGATCAATAGCGGTAGTTCGAAGCCTTGTCGCTTCATTTCCTTGGCGACATGCACCATCTCGTCGAGCGATGGCGTGATCAACCCGGAGAGACCGATGATATCGGCATTTTCCTCACGCGCGGTCTTGAGGATCTTCTCGGTGGGTACCATCACGCCGAGATCGATCACCTCATAGTTGTTGCATTGCAGCACCACGCCGACGATGTTCTTGCCGATATCGTGGACGTCGCCCTTGACGGTCGCCATGACGATCTTGCCCTTGGACTGGGCCTCGCCGGATTTCTCCGCCTCGATATAGGGGATGAGATAGGCCACTGCCTGCTTCATGACACGGGCAGACTTCACGACCTGCGGTAGAAACATCTTGCCGGCACCGAAGAGATCTCCGACGACGTTCATGCCGTCCATCAGCGGGCCCTCGATCACCTCGATCGGGCGCTCGGCGGCGGCTCGGGCGATTTCCGTGTCTTCTTCAATATAAGCTGTGATGCCTTTGACCAGGGCGTGCTCGATCCGCTTGTTGACCTCCCAGCCGCGCCACTCGAGATCTTCCTTTTTCTGCCCGCCGCCACCGTCGCCCCGATACTGATCGGCGATCTCCAGCAGCCGTTCGGTACCGTCGTCGCGACGATTGAGGACCACGTCCTCGACGGCTTCGCGCAGTGCCGCCGGGAGGTCATCATAGACCGCCAACTGGCCGGCGTTGACGATGCCCATGGACATGCCGGCTCTGATCGCGTGATAAAGAAAGACCGAATGGATCGCCTCACGGACCGGATTGTTACCGCGGAAGGAGAAGGAGACGTTGGAAACACCGCCGGAGATCATGGCGCGAGGCAGGTTGTCGTGAATCCATTGGGTCGCCTCGATGAAGTCCACGGCATAGTTGTTGTGCTCTTCGATACCGGTGGCGATAGCGAAGATGTTGGGGTCGAAGATGATATCCTCGGCAGGAAAGCCGATATCATCCACCAGCAGCCGGTAGGCGCGCTGACAGATCTCGGTCTTGCGCGCGAAGGTATCCGCCTGGCCCTGCTCGTCGAAGGCCATGACGACGATTGCGGCGCCATGCCGGCGGCATTCGGTCGCCTGGTGGCGAAACGATGCCTCACCTTCCTTTAATGAAACCGAATTGACGATCGCCTTGCCCTGGATGCACTTGAGTCCGGCTTCGATGATCTCCCACTTGGAGGAGTCGACCATGATCGGCACGCGGGCGATATCGGGCTCGCCAGCGATCAGGTTCAGGAAACGGACCATCGCCTCCTGCGATTCCAGCATGCCCTCGTCCATGTTGATATCGATGACTTGGGCACCGTTTTCGACCTGCTCCAACGCCACTTCCAGCGCCGTGGTGTAGTCCTCTTCCTGGATCAGGCGCTTGAAGCGTGCGGAGCCGGTGACGTTGGTGCGCTCGCCGACATTGACGAACAACGAGTCGCGCTCGATGTTGAACGGCTCGAGCCCGGAGAGTCGGCAGGCGGCAGGGCGCGAGGGCAGGGCTCTCGGCGCCACGCCATCGACCACAGACCTGACCGCGGCGATATGCTCAGGCGTTGTGCCGCAGCAGCCTCCGATAATATTGATCAGCCCGCTGCCGGCGAACTCACGCACAATGGCAGCCATCTCCTTGGCACTCTGGTCGTACTCGCCGAATTCGTTGGGCAGACCGGCATTGGGGTGCGCCGATACGAAGGTATCGGCCTTGTGCGCCAGCTCTTCGAGATAGGGGCGAAGCTCCTCCGCGCCCAGTGCGCAGTTGAGCCCGACCGATAGCGGCCGCGCATGGCGCACCGCATTCCAGAAGGCCTCGGTGGTCTGACCCGAAAGCGTGCGGCCCGAAGCGTCGGTAATGGTGCCGGAGATCATGACCGGCAAGCGCTCACCGCGCGCTTCGAACAGCGCTTCGAGCGCGTAGATCGCAGCCTTGGCATTGAGCGTGTCGAAGATCGTCTCGATCAGGATCAGGTCGGCGCCACCCTCGATCAGCGAGGTGGCAGCTTCGGTATAATTGTCGCGCAGCTGGTCGAACGTCACATTACGTCGGGCGGGGTCGTTGACATCGGGAGAGAGCGATGCCGTACGCGACGTCGGCCCGAGCACGCCGGCCACGTAACGCGGGATACCGCTTTCCGCGGCGACGGCGTCACAGGTCTCACGGGCAAGCCGCGCCGCTTCCCGATTGATTTCGGCGACCAGCGATTCCATCCCGTAATCGGATTGCGAGAGCTGCGTGGCATTGAAGGTGTTGGTCTCGACGATGTCGGCCCCGGCCTCGAGATACGCCCGATGAATCTGCGTAACCACATCGGGGCGAGTCAACGTCAACAGGTCGTTGTTGCCCTTGAGCTCACTCGGCCAGTCGACGAAACGCTCGCCACGAAAATCTGCTTCCTCGAGCCGCGCCTCCTGCAGCATGGTGCCCATGCCGCCATCCAGGATCACGATGCGCTCGCCGAGTGTTCGCTCGAGCGATGTCAGAGAAGCAGGCGGTGAAGCGGGAACGGGCATGCAGAGGGTCTCCGGCGGCGTTGAGTGGCCTGCGCGCGCATCGGGCGCCACGCGCGGGGGCGACAGGATATCAGAAAGCGTCTAGCGCGAAGAGAGCCATGCAAAGGGCTCGGCAAGCGGGGTGATCCTCGCGCGTCGGTTTTTCTTGACTAAATCACTCGGGATTGTCTTGGTAGGCGCTTTTTCCTACCATAGCAGCACATCTCAAGCAGAGTTCTCAGAGTCATGAGTCAACCGATACAGATCACCGAAAGCGGTCAGGAGTATCTGGCCGAACTGTTGGCCAAGCAGGATGTCGACGATATCGCCGTCCGTGTGTTCATCACCCAGCCGGGCACGCCTTACGCGGAAACCTGCTTGGCCTACTGCCGCCCCGGCGAAGAAGAGCCCAGCGATGAAAAACTGTCGCTGCCGAAGTTCGATGTCTTTCTCGACAAGAACAGTGTGCCGTTCCTGGAAGAGGCAGTGGTCGACTTCAACGCCGATCGCATGGGTGGCCAGCTGACGATCAAGGCGCCCAATGCCAAGATGCCCAAGGTCAACGCCGACAGCCCGCTGGAAGATCGCATCAACTATATCCTCTACAGTGAGATCAACCCGGGGCTGGCAGCCCATGGCGGTGAGATCCGGCTGATCCAATTGACGGAAGAGCCGGTCGCCGTGCTGCAGTTCGGCGGGGGGTGCCAGGGCTGTGCCGCGGTCGATCTGACGCTGAAAGAGGGCGTCGAACGTACGCTGATGGAGCGAATTCCGGAGCTTGCAGGTATCCGCGACGTTACCGACCACACCGATACTACCAACGCCTACTACTGATCCCTACGAACGCCGACTTCTCGCGTGCGGTAAAGGCTGAGAACGCCAGCATTGCTTGGCGACTCAAACGTCTATCGGCCGGCAATCTGTTGCCGGCCGATTGAAAGCATTGTGCTTTTCCCCGTCCAATGATAGCGATAGGGCTTCTACCACTGACCGCGGGGAGCCTCATGCCGCACGCCAAATCTCTTTCGGCTCACCTCCTGGGTGCCATCGCGGTGTGGATCGCGAGCGTCAGCGACGCTCACGCCGGCGAAGCGCTCCGGCTGGGCACGGGCGGCGCAGCCGGTGTCTATCTGCCCGAGGGCAGGGCCATCTGCCAGCGCTACCAGGAAACGACCGGCAAGGCCTGTCAGGCCCTCTCCACGGGCGGCTCGATCTACAACGCCCAAGGCGTGCGCACCGGTGATCTCGATGTCGGCATCGTCCAGTCCGATATTCAATATGCCGCGCTTCGCGGCGAGGGTGAGTTCTACGACAGCGGCCCGAGCCCGGAGCTGCGCTCGCTTTTTTCACTGCACGCGGAAGCCTTCACGGTCGTAGCAACGCCACCGAACATCCAGCGCTTCGATGACCTGGCCGGGCACCGCGTTAATGTCGGCAACCCCGGTTCCGGGCATCGCGCCACCCTCAGCGCGCTGCTCGACATCCGGGGCGAAACCGAGGGCATCTACGATGTCGCTGCCGAGCTTCGGCCTGCCGACATGACAAGCGTCATGTGCGACGGCCGACTGGATGCGTTTTTCTACGTGGTCGGCCATCCCTCGCAGGCGATCGATGAGGCCACACGACGCTGCAACGCCCATCTGGTCGAGGTCGCCGGGGCGGACGTCGACGCGCTGCTGACCCGCGCGCCTTTCTACAGTCTGACGTCGATCCCCGGGGGGACTTATGCCAATACCCCGGAAGACACTGCCACTTTCGGTGTGCGGGCCACGCTGATAACCCGGGCAGATGTAGACGCGCAGCAGATTTACGATCTGGTGGCGGCAGTGTTCGATCATCTGGATACTTTCAGGCAGGCCCATCCGTCGCTGTCGACCCTTTCACCCGAGGCCATGGTCACGGCAGGGCTCACCGCGCCCCTGCATCCAGGGGCGCGGCGTTATTACGAAGAGAAGGGCCTGCTGCCAGCAACGGGCCAGGCGGGAAAGTAGGGAAGAACCCTAGAAAAGGAAAGAACCTCAGGAGGCCGTCGGCGGCAGGGCGGCGCGTGATAACCGCTCGTGCAGCTCCCGATTGGCGTTGCGCAGATTTTTCAGCTCGCTTTCCAGGCGCTGCTTCTCCTGCTGCACCGTGCGCAAGCGGTCGTCGCTGACGCGTTTCTCGCTCTCGACCTGCTCCATGTGCGCCTTTTCGTTACGCTGGGATTCCTGCAGCTGACCGTACTGACGGCGCTGTTCGTTCAGATCGAGCTGCAAGCGCTCGCAGCGCTGATCGAGCGAGGCCAAGCGTTGCTCATACTGCTTTTCCTGCTTCAGCCGCTCCTGACGTGCGTCGTCCAGCAGGCTCATCAGGCGGGATTCGGCTGACTCGTGGCGTTTTTCTTCCTGGGCCAGCTTGGTCTGGTGCGCTTGCTGCTGCTTGGCCGTCGCTTCACGATGATTCTTCTCGGACTGTTCGAGACTCTGCTGATGTCGCTGGCATGCCTGTTCTAGCTGATTGATACGTTTCTGCTGCTGGCTCTGGGCCGACTTCAAGGTTTGTAGCTCGGCCTGTAGATGCGCAGCCTCCGTGGTCTTGTTCTCGAAGCGTTCCTGCAGGCGCAGCATATGTTCGTTGAGCGCCTCCAGCCGCTGCTCCGCATCCTCGCACTCGCGACGGGCACGGTGACTGGCTTCGTCGGCTTCACGAATCTGTTCGTCTGCCTCCTGACGATAGACGGCAAGCTTCTCGTACGCCGCCTGCTGCGCCTTGTCCCAGATATCGGCCACCCATGCGTCCAGCGACTCGGGACGATCCAGGTTACGCGGGATGGCGTGCGCTGCATCACCGCCTTGGCGAAGGCGCCACTCGCGGAGGTGGTCGCTGATCGTGGTGTAGCTCCCGGTGCCCAGGAACTCGCGAACTTTCTGGACGCTGACCGCGTCGCCACGCTGCTGGAGCGAGTCGACGGCGCGACAGACATCGTCATAGCGGATACCGTTACGTGCCATGCGGGATTCCCTTGCGTGCTATATCGTGATGGCGGGTCTGATGCCCACTTTCGGTCTCAGCATACGTCATTTACGTAAGAGGGATACGTAACAAACTGTAAGGCCTGATAGGGGAGTCGACTCGAAACGTTGGGGTCGTACTCCGACAGCCCGTATAATAAGAGGTCGTTGACCGGGAGAGATTATGAGTACCGAACAGGCCCAGGCCGAATTGGCCGACGAGTTCTCGATGTTCGATAACTGGATGGATCGTTATCAATACATCATCGATATGGGGAAACAGCTACCGGAGTATCCGGAGGCCGCGAGAACACCGGAGTTCAAGATAGAAGGCTGTCAGTCAAACGTCTGGCTGTATTCGACTCAAGAAGCAGGGCGGTTGCATTTTCGAGCGACCTCGGATGCCGCCATCGTGAGTGGGCTGATTGCCATCCTGATGCGCATTTACGATAACCGCGAGCCGGCGGAGATTACGGCCAGCGAGCCAACATTCCTGAACGAACTGGGGCTCGACAAGCATCTATCGCCAACGCGCAGCAACGGTCTGCATGCCATGCTCGAACGGATCTACGCCGTCGCACAACGTGCGGATGCGGAAACCGTCAGACACTGAAATCGCGATTCAGTCGTCAGGGGCCTGACAGCAGCGCGGTTCCGGCACGGGATCCACGCCGCCTGAATGCAATGGGTGACACTTGCCGATGCGCTTGATGGCCAGCCAGCCACCACGCCACGGGCCATGAAGGCGAATGGCTTCCAGCGCATAGCTTGAACAGGTAGGCCAGAAACGACAGCGAGGACCGAGCAGGGGGCTGATCCCGTAGCGATAGCACTGGATCAGCGCCGTCATCAGCCAGGCAACCAGTCGGCCGATCATCGTCTCGGCTCAGCTGTCTCGCCCGTAAAGGGCTTCAGGAGAGATCAGCGGTGCCTGGTCGACCTCCGCTTGCTCCACATCCAGACGCAGATAGAAGCAGTCCCGACGTCCGGTATGGCAAGCCGGCCCTTGTTGATCGACCTTGAGCAACAGCGTGTCACCATCGCAGTCGAATCGGGCTTCAATCAGCCGCTGACGCTGGCCGGAGGTTTCTCCCTTGCGCCAGAATCGCTGTCGCGAGCGCGACCAGTAGCACACCTGACGGCTCGTCAACGTTTCCTCGAGGGCTTGGCGATTCATCCATGCCATCATCAGCACTTCACCGGTATCGTGCTGTTGAGCGATGGCCGGAACCAGGCCTTCCGGATTCCAGCGTGCCGCTTCCAGCAACTCGTTCAGGGCGACGCGAGTCCCGGGCGACGAACGCTCCAATTCATGAAACAGACCGGACATGGCATTCCTCGTGACTCTTGAAATCAGGTAGTGGCGCGTGCGGAATCGCTCAGGCGGACTCTCGGCAGTCATCGCAGATCCCGAGTAGCTCGATCGTCTGACGCTGGATAGTGAAGCCGCGTTCTCGCGCCGTACTCGACAGCAGCTCACCAACGGCATCTTGGTGCAGCTCCTCGACACGCCCGCAATGGCGGCAGATCAAAAGCTGGAAACGGTGAACGTGATCAGGACAAGGACACGCGATATACGCATTGAGCGACTCGATCCGATGCACCAGACCCTGTTCGATCAGAAAATCGAGCGCCCGGTAGACGGTCGGCGGCCGGGCGGCGGCGTGTTCGTCCGATAGACGGTCCAGCAGATCATAGGCCTTGAGACCGCCTGGCGTACTGGAAATCATCTCCAGGACACGACGGCGGATGGGCGTGAAACGAACGCCGCGTTCCTGACACTGTTGATCTGCCTGCTTGAGCAGGGTATCCGAATCGAGCATCGAAAGTTCCGGAGCTACGGTAGAACGCCCGTTGCGACAGAAACGGGCGTTCGACAAGTTCATTGAAGAAGGCGGACAGTCTACGCGTTCAGTCATGCGGGAGCCACCGGAGGACCTGGGATCAAAAGTCATAACCATTATTTAACATAATATATATTATGCGAAATACAGGTCAGTGCGCGCAAGTCGTTACGGTTCCCGCCCAGATGCGGCTCCTTGGAGCGAGTTAGCGAGATGGTACTGGCGCACGGCATCGTAGCCGACTGCTACACGCCCGCTTTGGCAATACCCGGTCAGGGCCGCCGTATCGAAGGTCGCGCGACAAGCCAGCCACGTGTAGGTTCCGGTTCGAACGACAATCGATGAGATTTCTGCATCCACAGTCCGGCTTGGCGCGTACACTCTGTGGGCGCCTGGATCGTGGCTACGCCGCCTCTGGCGGGCATTGACGCCGCACTCTGACAAACGACGACAACGCCCTGCGACAAATCGACACACTGCTCGACGGATTATGGCTGGTTAGTCTGCGTGACGGGATTTTTTGGGTACAATGCCGACCGCGAAATCCCTACTTCGTTGGCGACCGATATCCGACGCCGGAGCGAGCCCCGGACGTCGCATCTGAGTTGTCAGCCCTGGCAGGCACTGTATGATGCAGCCGGCTTGCCGTTGTTGCAGGGCCGAAAAGCTTTCCTCCACTGGGGTCGTGAGATGAGAAAAAGGAACTCCCTCAAGTATTTGAGTGTGATGACGTGGCTAACCGCGCCATTATTGCTGAGCGGTTGTGGCTCGGCGCTGATGGACCCGACCGGCGACATAGGCCAGGGTCTGAAATCACTGATCATCACGGCCTTTGGCCTCATGTTGATCGTGGTGATACCGGTCATCGTCATGACCATCCTGTTTGCCTGGAAATACCGCGGGACCAACCTGGCTGCGAAATACACGCCCAACTGGGAGCACTCGAATGTCATCGAGGTGTTCGTCTGGGCAATTCCGGCGGTCATCATTTTCTTCCTGGCCATCCTGACATGGCAGACCTCCCACTCCTACGACCCCCACAAGCCGATCGCGAGTGATGAAGAGACGCTGACCATCGACGCCATCTCGCTCGACTGGAAATGGCTGTTCATCTATCCGGAACAGGGTGTCGCGACCGTCAACGAAATCGCCCTTCCGGTCGATACCCCGGTGCATTTCCGGGTGACCTCGGGCACCGTCATGAACTCGTTCATGATCCCGACCCTTGGTAGCCAGATCTACGCCATGGCCGGCATGAACAACGACGTCTATCTCGAAGCCAACGAGATCGGCACCTTCACGGGACGTGCCACGCATTACAGTGGCGAAGGCTTCTCGAAGATGTTGTTCGATACGCACGTCACTTCTCAGGAAGATTTCGATGCGTGGATCGACCAGGTTGGTCAATCTTCCGAGACCATGATGTTCCCGGAGGACTACAACGAACTGGCAGAAGAGTCGATCGACAACCCGGTGGAATACTTCTCTCAGGTCTCGCCTGATCTCTATGAAAACCTGATCCGGAGCTTCAAGTCGGGCCAGGATTCGCATGGCTCGGTCAATCATGGTGAGCACAACGAATCACAGGAGCAGTCCACGCCCATGAGTGCGCAGGCAGCGGAGTAACGTCATGTTCGGAAAACTCAGCTTAGATTCAATTCCCTATCACGAGCCGATCATCATGGTGACGGCGGCGGTCATCGGGATCGTCGGCGCCCTGGTGGTCGGGCTCGTCACCTATTATCGCAAGTGGGGCTACCTGTGGCGTGAGTGGATCACCTCGATCGACCACAAGAAGCTCGGTATCATGTATTTCCTCGTAGCCCTCGTCATGATGGTCCGCGGCTTTGCCGATGCGATCATGATGCGTACCCAGCAGGCCATAGCGGCTGGTGGCGCCGAGGGGTATCTACCACCCCACCACTATGATCAGATCTTCACCGCCCATGGCGTGATCATGATCTTCTTCGTCGCCATGCCCATGGTCATCGGCCTGATGAACCTGGTCGTGCCGTTGCAGATCGGGGCTCGCGACGTCGCCTTCCCGTTCATGAACAACCTGAGCTTCTGGCTGACGGCGGCGGGCGTTGTCCTGGTCAATATCTCCCTGGTCGTCGGCGAATTTGCCAAGACCGGCTGGCTGGCCTATGCACCACTCTCGGAACTGCAATACAGTCCCGACGTCGGTGTGGACTACTGGATATGGGCGTTACAGATATCGGGGATCGGTACCACCCTGACCGGTATCAACTTCTTCGTCACCATCATGAAGATGCGCACCAAGGGCATGACGCTTTTCCGCATGCCGATCTTCACCTGGACTGCACTCTGTGCCAACGTTCTGATCATTCTGGCCTTCCCGGTCCTGACCGTGACGATCGCCCTGCTGACGCTGGACCGCTACCTGGGCATGAACTTCTTCACGAATGACATGGGCGGCAGCCAGATGATGTACGTCAACCTCATCTGGATCTGGGGCCACCCCGAAGTTTACATCCTGATCCTGCCGGCATTCGGTGTCTTCTCCGAGGTCATCGCGACCTTCACCAAGAAGCGTCTGTTCGGCTACAAGACCATGGTTTGGGCGACTGCGGCGATTACCGTACTCTCCTTTATCGTCTGGCTGCACCACTTCTTCACCATGGGTGCCGGCGCCAACGTCAATGCCTTCTTCGGCATCATGACGATGATTATCGCCGTGCCGACGGGCGTGAAGATCTTCAACTGGCTGTTCACCATGTATCGTGGCCGCATTCAGTTCACCTCTCCGGTGCTCTGGACCATCGGCTTCATTATCACCTTTACACTGGGCGGCATGACCGGTGTGATGCTGGCAGTGCCGGGCGCGAACTTCGTGCTGCACAACAGCCTCTTCGTCATCGCTCACTTCCACAACGTCATCATCGGTGGCGTGGTCTTCGGCATGCTGGCCGGTCTAACCTACTGGTTCCCGAAAGCCTTCGGCTTCACCCTGAACGAAAAATGGGGCAAGCGCTCCTTCTGGTGCTGGTTGGTCGGTTTCTACCTTGCCTTCATGCCGCTCTACGCGCTGAGCTTCTTCGGTGCCATGCGTCGCATGCAGTCCTACGAGCAGGCCGAATGGCAGCCGCTGATGATCGTTGCCTGGGTTGGTGCCGTCATCATCGCGCTGGGTATCGCCTGTCTCGTTATCCAACTGGTTGTCAGTGTTCGTGATCGCGAGAAAAATCGTGACCTGACCGGTGACCCGTGGGATGCCCGTACGCTGGAGTGGGCCACTTCCTCTCCGCCCCCGAAATACAACTTCGCTTTCCTGCCAGCCGTCGACTCCATCGACAGCTTCTGGGAGATGAAGCAGCAGCCGGGTGGCTTCAAGCGTGAGCTGGCAACCAAGTTCGAAGACATTCACATGCCGAAAAACACCACTGAGGGCCCGATTATCGGCGTCATCAGCATCGTCTTCGGTTTCGCCCTGATCTGGCACATCTGGTGGCTGGTCGGCGTCAGCGCGATCGGTATTTTCGCGACCTATATGTTCCGCATCTTCAACGACGACATCGACTACCACGTGCATGCCGATGAAGTTGAGCGGACGGAACGTGAATATCACAAACGGCTGGAGATGCAGGCTTAATCATGGCAACCGACACTCTCAGCAATCATGACGCTCATGCCCACGACGGGCATGAGCATCACGACGCCAGCGCAATGAAGGTCTTCGGGTTCTGGATCTACCTGATGAGCGACCTGGTGATCTTCGGCACCCTGTTCGCGACCTTCGGCGTGTTGGCTACCGCCACTGCCGGCGGCCCGACAGGCAAGGAACTCTTCGAGCTGCCCTTCGTTCTCGTCGAGACCTTCCTGCTGCTGATCAGCAGTTTTACCTTCGGCATGGCGGCGCTCGCGCAGAACGCCGGCGACCGCGGCGCAGTCCTGAAATGGCTGGCGGTCACCTTCCTGCTTGGCTTCGGCTTCGTGGCGATGGAAGTCTATGAATTCCATCACCTGATCGTCGAAGGTGCCGGTCCGGATCGCAGCGCTTTCCTGTCAGCCTTCTTCACGCTGGTCGGCACCCACGGCCTGCACGTGACGTTCGGCCTGATCTGGATCGCGATCATGTTCATCCAGATTTCCAAGCGGGGACTGGACAGCGTGACCAAGCCTCGCATGCTCTGCCTGAGCTTGTTCTGGCACTTCCTGGACATCGTTTGGATCTGCGTCTTCTCATTCGTCTACCTGTTTGGAGCCATGTGACATGAGCGATATTCACACTTCACATGACGGCGCCAGTCACGGCAGCTACAAGTCCTACATCATTGGTCTCGTACTCTCGATCGTACTGACACTGATCGCCTTCGGTGTCGTCATGACCGGCAGCTTCAGCGTACCGGTGATGATGGTGACGATCGTCGTGACGGCCGTCGCGCAGGTACTGGTGCAGCTCATCCTCTTCATGCACCTGAATACCAAGGCCGAAGGCGGCTGGAACGTGATCTCGTTCGTCTTCACCATCGGTATTTTGGTGATGATCGTTGTAGGTTCCCTATGGATCATGCACAACATCCACGTCAACATGATGCTCGGCGGCTAAGTTCGCAGATGGCGCTCAAGCCCTATCTGCTGCTGGCCAAACCCGGCATCATTTTCGGCAATCTCGTGACAGTCATCGGCGGCTATTTTCTGGCCGCCGGTGGCCATTTCGAGCCTCTGTTGTTTCTGGCTGCAGTGCTAGGCACCTCGTTGGTCGTGGCGTCCGGTTGCGTCTTCAATAACGTGATCGATCGCGATATCGACCAGCACATGGCGCGCACGCAGACGCGCGCCATGGTGACGGGTCAGATCTCGATCCCCGTGGCGTTGGTGTTGGGTACGCTGCTGGGCATCGCCGGTTTCGGGCTGCTGGCCTGGCAGACCACGGCGCTGGCGACGGGTTTCGCCGCCTTCGGCTTCGCGATCTATGTCGGCGCCTACAGCCTCTACCTGAAGCGCAACTCGGTCTACGGTACCCTGATCGGCAGCCTTTCCGGCGCCTCGCCGCCGGTGATCGGCTACTGTGCCGTCACGGGGACCTTCGATCTCGGCGCCCTGCTCCTGCTGATCATCTTCAGCATCTGGCAGATGCCGCATTCGTATGCGATCGCGATATTTCGCTTCAACGACTACGCCTCGGCATCCATTCCGGTGCTGCCGGTCAAGCATGGCATCGGCGTGGCCAAGCACCACATCGTGATCTACACGGCCCTGTTCGTGATTTCCTCGGTCATGCTGAGCGTGGCCGGCTATACAGGATGGATCTACGCGGTAGTTGCCGTGCTGGTCGGACTCTACTGGCTGGGTATCACGTTACGTGGCTACGGTGCATCGGACAACGTGGCCTGGGCGCGTAAGGTGTTCGGCATTTCGATCATGGTGGTGACCGCACTTAGCGTCATGATGTCGGTCGACAGTCGGCTGCCAGTCGCCGAACCGCTCGTCTCGTTCACGATGGGCTGAATTGCCTGGCGCAACAACCAGCACGTTCTCCTCTCTTGAACAAAAAAAGACCGCCGATTCGGCGGTCTTTTACGTTCCGGCTGCTCAGGATGGCGGCCTTGAATGAGATCTCAATCTTCCGGCGGTGCGTAGGAGCCATCCTCGCGATGCACTTCGCGGCCGGTCAGTGGCGGATTGAAGACACAGGCCACCGTCATACCCTTCTCCTTCCCTCGCAGCCAATGTTCGTCGTGTTGGTCCAGCAGATACATATCGCCGGCCTTGATGGTATGGACCTTGCCATCAGCGATGGTTTCAACTTCGCCCTCGCCTTCGTAGCAGAACACGGCTTCGATATGGTTCTTGTAGTGAATATGGGTTTCCGTACCCGGATGAATCCGCGTGATATTGAAGGAAAAACCGCAGTTGTCTTCGGCCAGCATCAGACGGGTGCTGTCCCAGTTGCCGTTCTCCGCCTCGACGAAGCGGTCGGTCTTGCGGCACTCTTCCAGATTGCGAACGATCATCGATGACTACTCCTGTTTCGCTGAAATTGACGCTTGAGATGACAGAAAAACGGCGACCTCGCAGGGCCGCCGGGGCGGGTTGACGCCGCTCGATCTCAGGCGAGCGCTTCCTTGGCACTGCGCTCGAGAATATCGAGCCCTTCGAGCAGGTCTTCATCGCTGATGACCAGCGGGCAAAGGCACTTGATCACCTGACCATCATGGCCAGCGGTTTCGATGATCAAACCGTTCTCGAATGCCTTCGCGGTAATCTTGTCGGCCAGTTCGCCGGTGCGCACATCAATGCCGCGCATCAGGCCGCGCCCACGTTCGCTGGCAGGATGCCCCTGCTCGGTGAGCCAGGCGGCGATGCTGGCAAACCGCTCTTCGACGATCCGCCCTTTGCGCTGCACGTCACGCTCGAGCTTGTCATCGCTCCAGAAGTGCTTGAGCGCAGCGGCAGCCGTGACGAAGGCCATGTTGAAACCGCGGAAGGTGCCGTTGTACTGACCCGGCTTCCACTTATCCAGCTCTGGGCGCATCAGCACGTGAGCGAACGGCAGCCCGTAGGCCGACAGCGATTTCGAATTGGTGACGATGTCGGGAACGATACCGGCATGCTCGAAGCTGAAGAACTTGCCGGTACGACCGCAGCCGGCCTGGATATCGTCGACGATCAACAGAATATCGTGTTCGCGGCAGATGCTCTCGAGGCGCTTCAGCCAGTCCAGCCCTGCCGGGTTGATACCGCCTTCGCCCTGCACGGTTTCGATGATCACACCAGCCGGAATATCGAGCCCGCCGGAGTTGTCACCCAGCAGCTTCTCGAAGTAATCCAGAGTGTCGTTACCCTCACCGAGATAGCCGTCGAACGGCATGAAGCTCGCGCCTTGGGTCGGGATGCCACCGGTCGCCTCACGGAACTTGCGATTGCCGGTCGTCGCCAACGCTCCCATCGTGACGCCGTGGAAACCGTTGGTGAAGGTCACGATGTTGTGACGACCCTTGGCAACACGCGCCAGGCGGATGGCTGCCTCGACCGCATTGGTGCCGGTCGGGCCAGGCAGGTGCACTTTGTAATCCAGGCCGCGCGGCTTGAGAATGACCTCTTCGAGGGTCTCCAGATAGGTCCGCTTGGCGGCCGTCCACATGTCCAGGCCATGGACGATGCCATTCGACGTGATGTACTCGACCAACGCTTCCTGCAACTTCGGGTGGTTGTGACCGTAGTTGAGCGTGCCGGCGCCGGCGAGAAAATCAATGTATTCGCGGCCGTCTTCCGCCGTCAGGCGTGCACCTTTGGCCTGATTGAAGACGATGGGAAAGGAGCGGGAATACGTGCGTACCTCGGACTCCATGCGTTCAAGAATCTGCGTCTGCATACAACCTCCCTGGTTGGCAATACGTGATAAGCGCGACGGTCTGGCCGCCGGCTCTAGATGTGTTGCGGGTCGAACGGACCGATCCGAACCAGGTTCTCCGGATCGTGCTCGCCCCCGAGTTGATCGGTCGAGAAGTATTCGCGGCTGATGAGCGGCGCATGCCAGCGTGCGGCGAGTCGTTTGAACAGTCCCCAGGATGCCTGATTATCGGGCGTGATCGTGGTTTCCAGATGATTGACCCCCGCCAGCTCCGGTCGTGTCAGCACCGCTTCGACCAAGCGCCGCGCCAGCCCGGTCCCCCTGGCTTTCTCGCCTACGGCGACCTGCCAGAGGAAAAAGATATCGGGTGCTGCCGCTTTCACGTAACCGGAGATGAACCCAACGATCTCGCCATCCTCGGTGGTGGCGACGGCGCAACTATCGCGGAACTGAGTCGCCAGCAGCAGATAAGCGTAGCCCGAATTGACATCCAGCGGCGGGCACGCCTTGACCAGTTCGTAGATCCCCCACCCGTCCTCTGTCGTTGGCTTACGAATAAACAAGGGCATGTCAGGCTTGCCGACGACAGCGTCAGCCACGGTAGGCTTGGCGAGATCTGCCGAAGGCGTGAATGCCGGGTTGGGATTGGTCATCGTCCTGATCGCTATGGCGAATTTGATTGATAGGATAACAGCGAGTCAGCGAAGCTTCAAACGGGCGGTTATCCACCCAAGCTCTTTCAATAAATAATATTTATATACTGAAAACCGAACTTGGCTGACGCTCTTAGTCTAGCCGACCCATCTCAAGTTGCCGCCTCGTCGGCGACTCGATGATGCCAGTCACCCAGCGTCTGGCGCGAAGCGTCGTGGACAACATGAGCCGTGGACACCATGAGCCGTGGACAACATGACAATGACAAGCCGGTGTCAAAGAAATCCGCAGGAAACGTCAGCGGCCGGCGGGGCCAGAACGAGAATGGCCGCCTTGCGGCGGCCATTCTCAGGGGGCGGGATGACATCGATGTGTCAGCGACGCGTCACGCTGCGCATGGTCACGAACTCCTCGGCTGCTGTCGGATGAATCCCTACGGTGGCATCGAAATCCCGCTTGGTGAGCTTGGCCCTGACGGCAATAGCCAGGCCCTGAATGATCTCGCCGGCTTCCTCACCGACCATATGGGCGCCAACCACACGGTCGCTGGTATCGTCGACGACCAACTTCATCAGACAGCGTTCGTCGCTGCCCGACAGCGTGTGCTTCATCGGCCGGAAATCCGCGCTGTAGATGCGCACCGCCCCGTAGCGCGCACGTGCCTCCTCCTCGGAGAGCCCCACCGTGCCGATATTCGGATGGCAGAACACCGCCGTCGCGATATCGTCGTAATCTAGTGGTCCAGGCGCCCCATCGCTCTCGTCCTTGGGAAAGTGATGCTGAACCAGATGCATCGCTTCGGCCAGCGCCACCGGCGTCAACTCCGGACCGCCGATCACATCCCCTAGCGCAAGGATCGAGGGCACGGAGGCCTCGTAGCGTTCGTTGACCTTCAGCGTACCGTCCGCGTTGAGCTCGACACCCAGCGTGTCGAGACCGAGGCCGGCCAGATGCGGCTTGCGCCCCGTCGCCGACAGCACAGCGTCCACCTCGAGCTGTTCGCCATCGGTCAACGTCACCTCGAGACCGGTCTCGACCTGACGGATACGCTGAATATTGGTCTCGAAGTGCAGGTTGACGCCCTTCTTGGCCATCTCATCGCGTGTGAATTCGCGGACTTCATTATCGAAACCACGCAAGAACAGCTCGCCGCGGTAGACCAGATGCGTGTCGGCACCGAGACCGTTGAAGATGCTGGCGAACTCGACAGCGATATAGCCACCGCCGAGCACGAGGAAGCGCTGGGGGAAACTATCGAGATCGAAGACCTGATTCGAATTGACCGTCAGTTCGCTGCCCTCGAATTCCGGCGTCCAGGGCCATCCGCCAACGGCGACAAGAATCTTCTCGGCGCTGATCCGCTCACCGTTGATCTCGACGGCATGCGCATCGACGACCTTGGCGCGGCCGTTGATCAGCGTCACACCCGCGTTATCGAGGAGCCGGTTATAGATACCGTTGAGACGCTTGATCTCTTCGACCTTGTTGTCACGCAGCGTGGCCCAGTCGAAGCTCGGAGCTTGCGCCAGCGTCCAGCCGAAGCCAGCGCTCTCCTCGAACGCATCATGAAAGTGCGCCGCGTAGGAGTAGAGTTTCTTCGGTACGCAGCCAACGTTGACGCAAGTGCCGCCAAGGTAACGATCCTCGGCCACAGCCACGCGGGCGCCGGCCGCCGCTGCCGTCCGCGCTGCACGGACGCCGCCGGAACCGGCGCCAATGACGAACAGATCGTAGTCGTAACTCGCCTCGTGATTCACCAAAGTGCAACTCCTCGATAAATGATGTCGCGATGATACCAGTCCCGATCCTGCGGCGGAAAAGCCAGCGACTATCGAGGTGATATAAAAAGACAAAAACGCTGCCGACCCAGCGTATCGGGCGAGGGCCTCACTACGAAATGCCGCCGGAATGTCCTAGAATTCTTGATTCCAAAGCGACATTAGACGTTCGCGCAACCCGGTATTTCAGGTTACTCCCATGAGCATCGAAACCCTTCTCGAGCAGAATCGGCAGTGGGCCGACAAGATTCAGCAGCAGGATCCGGAGTTCTTCCCGCGCCTCTCCACGCAGCAGAACCCTGATTATCTGTGGATCGGCTGCTCCGACAGTCGTGTGCCGGCCAACCAGATCGTCGACCTGCCACCCGGTGAAGTCTTCGTTCACCGCAACGTCGCCAACCTGATCTATCACAACGATATGAACGCTCTGTCCGTCGTTCAGTTCGCGGTCGACGTCCTCAAGGTCAAGCACATCATGGTCGTCGGTCACTACGGCTGCGGCGGCGTCAAGGCAGCCATCACCGGCGGCGAACACGGCATCGTCGATTACTGGCTGCACAGTATCAGCGAGCTCTACCAGCAACACCGTCCCCAGTTGGAAGCCCTGCCACTGGAGGAACAGGTTGATCGCATGTGCGAACACAACGTTCGCCTGCAGGTCGCTAACCTTTGCCGAACCAAGATCATTCAACGCGCCTGGGAGCGGGGGCAACCCCTCTCGGTCCATGGCTGGGTCTACGGACTCAAGGATGGACGCGTGAACGACATGGGCTGTACCGTCAGCCGTGCCGATCAGACAAGCGGTATCCGCATTCAGCCCACTTTCTCGCCGGCTGACTGACTCGCCAGGCCGTCCGAGTGCCGCCAACGCGGCCTCGGGCGTTCATTCAATCAATGCATGCCCCCCTAGAAAATTTCGATTGGCCCGCCCTCTCGCGCCGGATAGGGTGATTCGACGAGGCGTCGGTCAACAGTCGCGCTCGGCGACTCCAGCCATTGTCGACGTCATGCCGGCTATGCTGACCGCGCCCATCATCAATCATCGCCAATAACAACAAACGGCCTATCGATGCGTCTGATCTCCCTCCTGCCTGCATTGCTGCTGGGTGGGCTCTTCTGTCTTGTCACGCCACCGGCCCAGGCGACCGATAGCGGCGTCACACTGCGCGTCGCCTACGATACCGATCCGCTCTCGCTGGATATCCACGAGCAGCTCAATATCGGCATGCTGCAGCTGGCTCACCTGGCGTTCGATCCGCTGATTCGCTGGGACCGGCACCTCGACTTCGAACCCCGTCTCGCCACCGATTGGGAACGCATCGACAGCCGGACCCTGCGTCTGCACCTGCGCCACGGCGTCCGTTTTCATTCGGGTAATCGGCTTCGCGCCCGGGACGTGGTCTGGACCGTCGAACGCCTTCAGCGCAGCCCCGACTTTCGCGCCATTTTCTCGCCGCTCGATCGCGTCAGCGCGCTGGACGATTTCACCGTTGAACTGCATACACGCCAGCCCTATCCCCTGCTACTCAATCTGGCGACCTACATTTTTCCCATGGATAGTGCTTTTTATAGCGGTACGACCCGAGAAGGACACGACAAGGATGAGATCATCAAGAATGGCAATACCTTCGCGGCCACTCACCTGTCCGGTACGGGCCCCTTCCGCGTGATCGAGCGCGAGCCCGGCGTACGGACCGAGTTCGCGCGCTTCGAGGATTACTGGGATGAAGCGTCACCGGGCAACGTCGATCACATCACGCTGACGCCCATCGCCGAGGATGCAACGCGGGTCGCGGCGCTGCTCTCCGGCGACGTCGACTTCATCTCGCCGGTACCGTCGACGGCCTTGCCGAGAATCCAGCGCGAGGACAGCGTGCGTCTGGTCACCATGCCGGGCAACCGGATCACCATGCTGCAACTCAATCAAGCGCGAGTCCCCGCGTTTCGCGACCGGCGGGTGCGCCAGGCCTTCGCCTATGCCGTCGATCAGCGAACCATTGCCAACCGACTGCTGAAAGGCACGGTTACACCGGCGGCCCAGATGTCGCCCACGGGATACTCCGGCCATGACAGCGACCTGACGCCTCGCTATGACCTGGCACGAGCCCGTGAGTTGATGCAGGAGGCGGGCTACGGCGACGGTTTCCAGGTCACCTTGATGGCGCCGAACAACCGATACGTCAATGACGCTCAGACCGCCCAGGTCGCCTTGGCCGTCTCGGCGATGCTGGCGAGAATCAACGTCGATGTCGAATTCACCACACTGCCCAAGAACCAGTACTGGTCGAAGTACGACGCCCGCGCCGCCGATATCATGATGCTGGGCTGGTATTCGGACACCGGAGACTCTGCCAACTTCTTCGAGTACCTGACCTTCTGCCCAGATAGCGAGACGGGGGCGGGTCGCTACAATGCCAGCGAATACTGTCGGCCTGCCGTGGATGCGCTCGTCCGTCGCGCCAACCTGGAGACCGATTCGACCCGCCGAAGCGCACTGCTGCGACGGGCAGAGCGTCTCATCCATGACGATGCGCCTTTCATCCCGCTCTACTGGCCCAATCTCACCTGGGCTGCTGGCGAGCGCGTGCACATCGAGCGTGTCGTCAACGTCATGAACATGCCCTATCTCGGCGACGTCGTGGTCGACACGCCATGACACGAGCACAGAGGACATGATGGGTTTCCTGCTCCGGCGCCTTGCGCAGACCCTTCTCGTCATGGGCGCGATCAGCGTGATCGGGTTCGCCCTACTGGACGGCCTAGAGCCTGCCGTACCCGCCGAGCACAGCATCTGGCAGCGCTACCTGCAATTCGCCGCCGCGGCACTACGCCTCGACTTCGGCGACTCCGCCTTCTTTCACGAACCCGCGCTCGATATCGTCGTCCGCTACCTGCCGGCAACGCTGGAACTCTTCATGACCAGCGCCCTGCTGACCCTTTTGTTAGCGATACCGCTGGGTGTTTACACGGCGATTCGCCCCCGTGGCCTCTTGGCCCGTTGCTGCCTGGCCGGCTCAGCCATCGGCATCTCGATGCCGGTCTTCCTCACTGCCATTCTGTTGATCCAGCTCTTCGCCATCGGCGTCAACGTCACTCCGTTCCCGCCGGGAACAGACTGGGGCGCCTGGCTCAACGCCCTGCTATCCACCGACGGCGGCATGCCGGCCTACGGGCGAGGCAATCCGGTTCATGTCTGGGGTAGCTGGTACACCAACTTCTCCACGTGGCAGGGACTCGGTTATCTGCTGTTGCCGGCCTCCGCGCTGGCGTCAGTCATGCTGCCGTTGTTCGTTCGTCTGATCCGAGCCGAGATGCTGGAGGTCCTCGAGAGCGACTACGTGAAGTTTGCGCGAGCCAAGGGACTTTCCTCCGCGCGGATCTATTTTGTCCATGCCTTGAAGAATGCGCTGCTGCCGGTCATGACCATCGGCGGCATGCAGTTCGGGACGCTGGCTGCCTATACCCTGCTGACGGAAACTGTCTTCCAATGGCCGGGGCTAGGGCTAATGTTTCTCGATTCCATCGAACGCTCGGACATCCGCCTGCTGGTCACCTATCTCATGGTAATGGGGGGCATTCTGGTCGTGACCAACGTCGTGATCGATCTGCTTTATCTGTGGCTCGACCCTCGCATTCAGCTGAACGGGCGGACACCATGAAGCGCTTCCCGACGACGAGACTGGCGCCACACTGGCAGCGTCTGCAAGGCTCCCATTTCGCCTACCGCTGGCGGCGTGATCGCCTGGCACGGCTCTGTGCCCTGATCTTGACGCTATTGCTGGGCGCTGCCCTGCTGGCCCCCTGGCTCGCGCCGAGCAACCCTTACGATCTGGCACAGATCCGCCTGCTGGACTCGGAGCTGCCTCCTTTCTGGGTTGCGGGGGGCACGACAGCCCATTGGCTGGGCACCGATGCGCAGGGACGCGACATGCTGTCGAGCATTCTCTACGGGGCTCGAGTCTCGGTCGCCATCGGTTTCGGTGCGGTATTGCTGCAAGCGCTGGTCGGCATCGGACTCGGCCTGCTGGCCGGTTTCCGGGGCGGCAGCGTCGATGCATTGATCATGCGCCTGACGGATATCCAGCTTTCGCTGTCCACTCTGATGACGGCGATCGTGGCCGGCGCCGTGGTCAAGGCGGCGTTCGGCGGGGCTTTCTATGGCGACTACGCCGTGCTCATGCTGGTCCTGATCATCGGTCTGAGCGAATGGCCACAGTTCGCGCGAACGGTCCGGGCCAGCGTGCTTGCCGAAACGCGCAAGGATTACGTCGAAGCCGCGCGAACGCTAGGGTTTTCCCACCGCCGAATCATGCTGCGACACCTCCTGCCGAACGTCCTCTCGCCAATCCTCGTCATCTCGGCGGTGCAGATCGCCAACGCCATCATGACCGAGGCGGCGCTCTCGTTTCTCGGTCTCGGCATGCCGGAAACCCAGCCTTCGCTGGGTTCGTTGATCAAGTCCGGATTCGACTACCTGCAATCCGGTTCATGGTGGATTACGTTGATTCCGGGCCTGTTTCTCGTCGTTCTCGTGCTCTCCATCAACCTCCTGGAAGACTGGCTGCGCGATACGATGAATCCCCGACGGTACAAGGACTAGCGACATGGCCCTGCTCGAAGTCAACGGCCTCGACGTGCAGTTCCCGATGCGCCAGCAACCCCTGCAGGCACTGCGTGGTGTCGCCTTCCATCTGGAGCGCGGCGAGCGGCTGGGTATTGTCGGCGAGTCCGGCGCAGGCAAGTCGGTACTGGCCTTCAGCCTGCTCAACCTGCTCTCTCGTCCGGGGTTCATCAACGCCGGCAGCATTCGTTTCGAAGGCCAGGAATTGGTCGGCCTCTCCGAGCGACGCCTGCGTCGTCTACGCGGGCGCCGTCTGGCGATGATCTTTCAGGATCCGATGATGACGCTCAACCCGCTGCTGACCATCGGCCAGCAGATGGTCGAGACGCTGCATGCGCACCGACGACTCACCCGCCGGGAAGCCAGAGCGCTGGCAATAGGCCGTCTCGGCCACGTCCAGATTGCGGAGCCCGAGCTGCGTCTGCGCCAGTATCCGCACGAGCTTTCCGGCGGCATGCGCCAGCGCGTGGTCATTGCCATCGCGCTGCTGCTGGATCCCGATATCATCATTGCCGACGAGCCCACCACGGCGCTCGATGTCACCACGCAAGCCAACCTCATTGCCCTGCTGCGTCAGCTTTGCGACAAGCACAATGTCGGGTTGATTCTGATCAGTCACGATCTCGGCGTCATCAACCAGCTGACGCAGCGCACACTCGTCATGTACGCCGGAAGCATCGTCGAACAGGGGCCGACGCGCGTGCTCATCAATGATGCGCAGCACCCTTACACCCAGGGCCTGGTCAATGCCCTGCCTCAACTGACACCGCCTCGCCAGCGGCTACGCCAGATCCCGGGGCCGCTGCCGGATCCGCTGGATTCGCCGGTCGGATGCGCGTTTCATCCACGCTGCCCCTACCGTTTTCACGATGACGGAACGCCTCGCGAGGACTGTCTGGCGCGCGCCCCCCGACTGGAGAGCGCCGGCGAGGGGCGGGTCGCCTGCCACTGGGTTCGTGAACTGCACGAAATACCGACTTTCGAGGAGACATCGACATGAGATATGACGACGATGGATAACCTTCTCGACAGCGGATACCCCCCGTTGGCCCAGGTCGGGCGCCCTGCCGGCGATGATATTCCCCTGCTGCGGGTTCGCCAGTTGCAGAAGCGCTATGCCTTACGCGGCGCCCGCTCCTGGACTGGGCGACAACCGACGAGATCGCTGGAAGCAGTGGACGGTGTCGATCTCGACATCCAGAGGGGCGATGTCTGCTGTATCGTCGGCGAATCGGGCTGCGGTAAATCCACCCTGGCCCGACTGATCATGGGCTTGACTCGCCCCAGCCATGGCGAAGTCCACTACGACGGCAAGCGCATTGACCATCTTGGCACCGCCCAGCGGCGACCCTATCGGCGCCGTATGCAGATGATCTTCCAGGACCCCTACGCGTCCCTGAATCCGCGACTCAGCGTGCGCAGCATGTTGGAAGAGCCGCTTCGCGTTTACCATCGCGACTGGACACGTGGACGCATACGGGAGGCTGTCGAAGCGCTGATGGCAGACCTCGGTATGTCGCCGGAATGGGGAAGCCGCCATGCCCACGAATTTTCGGGTGGCCAGCGGCAGCGGATCGCCATCGCTCGCGCCTTGATCCTCAATCCCGAATTCGTCGTCGCCGACGAACCGGTGTCGTCGCTCGATGTTTCGGTACAGGCTCAGGTCCTCAATCTGCTGGCAGAGATTCAGACGAAGCGTCAGTTGACCTTTGTCATGATTACCCACGATCTCGCCGTCGTTGAGCACTTTGCCACGCGAGTCGCAGTCATGTATCGGGGCACGCTATGCGAGATCAGCGATCCGGCAACGCTGTTCTCCAGCCCACGCCATCCCTATACGCATGCCCTGCTCGCGGCCATGCCCCGGATCGATGACGACCGAAACTGCCGGCCGCTACCGGAAGCCGGCGTCGCCGCGTCGTCGATGCCAGGTTGCGCCTTCAGCGACCGTTGCCCGTATGCCACGACGCGCTGCCGCCGGGAAGCCCCTGCGCTAGTCGAGCTAGACAATGCGGCCGATCGCTGGGTCGCCTGTCATGGCGTCGAAGAGAAGCGCCTGTAGATGTTCGGTCGTTTCTCCGCTCGGCCGCTCCACAGCTCCCGACAACCGCATGATTCACGCTAGAGAGCATCATGGAACTACGTTGGCTCGAAGACTTCATCGTCCTGGCGGAAACACGCCACTTCTCGCGTGCGGCCGATCTGCAGAACGTGACACAGCCGACGTTCTCGCGACGCATCAAGCTGCTGGAAGAGTCAATGGGGGCGACGCTGGTCAACCGTCAGTCGCTGCCGCTGGGACTAACGCCCGCCGGCGAGGAGTTCCTGATGCTGTGTCGGCAAATTACCGAGCGCGTACGCCTGACCCGCGAACGATTGCGGAATCTCGAGCGCGAAGATACTTCCCGCGTCAAGCTGGCAACCTCGCAGAGCCTGCTCACGCAGTTTCTTCCCGACTGGCTTCAACGCCATGGGCTGACGCAGCAGGTGGAACCCTACCTGCGTGCAACCGGCTGGCTGATCGGCGACTACTTTCAAGCGCTGGAACGCGCCGAGGTCGATCTCGCCTTATGCTACTGGCCACAGGAACGCACCGAGCTCAATCTGGATCTCAGTGGTCTGCGTTATCTCGACATCGGCGAAGAGCGCCTGATTCCCGTGAGTGCCGCCGGGCTCAACGGTAGCGCCCGTTTCTCGCTACCCGGAGACAAACGCCAACCGTTACCGCACATCGCCTATCATGCCAGCGGTCTGATCGCTGCCGCGCTAGACGCTCACTGGCACCGTTCGCGACAGGAAATTCATCTGACGACGCTCAATGAGAATGTTCAGACATCGAATATCCGCGAGCTGGTGCAGGAGGGCTATGGGCTTGGCTGGCTACCATGGCGGACGGTGCGCCACCAGTTGGAAACCGGAGAATTGACACGGGCCGGCGATCAACGCTGGGACGTGCCGCTGACATTGCGGCTCTATTTCCGTCACGATAGTCGCCATCCTTCGCTACCCGACCTGTTGACCCGTATTCAGGAGTCCTTCGCCGATGCCCCCTTCCACTGACGCTGAACAACGCCATCATGCCCATCTTACCCGCCTGCAGGCGGCCTATGACGAGATCCTGACCCGCTGCGGCTACGATGGCGTGGCTATCTACAGCGGCGCCCCCCGCACGCTGTTTGGCGATGATCAGGAGAGCTCGTTCGCCGCTTATGGGCACTTCGTGCACTGGACCGGCGCCGCGCAGAATGCCCACGACTGGCTGTTCGTGCTCCTCGGTCAGGGCCCCCGCTGGTACTACCATGCTCCGGCGGATTTCTGGCATTTGCCAACGCCACCGCCGACCGGCGTACTGGCCGAAAGACTCTCGCCGGAACCATTGCGCGACGGTCTGGGTATGCCGTTACCGCCGGGCGACAGTCAGCGCCTGGCGGTGCTGGGGGACGTAGCGGGGCTTGCGCTTCCCCAAGGCGTGATTTGCAACCCACCGGATCTCATCGCCGCGCTCGACGAGCTGCGCCTCTACAAGGACGAGCACGAGCGCGACGCGTTGCGCACCGCCAACCGCTGGGCTCTGGCCGGCCACGCGGCAGCCCGGGAAGCCTTCCTGGCAGGCGCCGGAGAGCTCGATATCCAGCTGGCTTATCTGGCGGCGAGTCGACAGCGCGAATCGCACGTGCCCTATCAGAACATTGTCGGCATCAATCAGCATGCCGGTACGCTCCATTACCAGCACTACGACATCACCCCGCCCACACGCGCGAATGCGTTGCTGGTCGACGCCGGCCATCGCCATGCCGGCTACTGCGCGGATATCACCCGCACCGCGGCTGGCGCGGCGGCGGATCCGCTGTTCACGACGCTGATCGAGGGCGTGAGCCGCTATCAGCAGCGCTTGATCGCGCGACTGGCGCCAAATGTGGAGTTCGTCGAGCTCCACCGCGAGATGCACTGGCACCTGGCAACCCTGCTGGCGGAAACCGGGCTCTTCAAGGGGAGCGCCGAAGCCGCCGTGGCAGGCGGGCTGACACGGGCGTTCTGCCCCCATGGCCTGGGGCACAGCCTCGGCGTGCAGGTCCACGATGTCGGTGGCCGTCAGGCGAATGCCAGTGGCGCACTGTTACCGCCGCCTGACGAGGATCCGGCGCTACGCTTTACCCGTCACCTCGACGTTGGCATGGTGGTGACGATCGAGCCGGGGCTCTACATTATCCCCATGCTCCTCGAGCCATTTCGCCAAGGCGAGACCCGCCACAGCGTCGATTGGCAGACGGTTGATCGACTGGCCGATCATGGCGGCATCCGGATCGAGGACAACGTCTATATCACGGCGCACGGCCACGACAATCTCACTCGAGGTGGGCGCCACGACGACGACTAGGATCTCTCGCCATGGCAAGCCCGATCGTATCGGCTGACTTCCGCGCACCGCCGGGATTACGCAACCGCCACGTGCAGACGCTACTACCGAGGCTGCTACCGCGCCGGGCGCTCGCGCGCGATACGGAAATCGTCAATCTGCCGGACGGCGACTTCGTCGAACTGGCCTGGGCACGCCCGGCGCCGGCCAGCCCCGAGGCCCCCATCTTTCTGCTGTTCCACGGGCTCGAGGGCTCCTTCGACTCACCCTACGCGCGCGATCTCCTGTACGCCGCCGGCACGGCCGGCTGGCGTGCCGTGCTGATGCACTTCCGCGGCTGCGGGCAGGCACCCAATCGTCTACCTCGCGCCTACCACTCGGGGGATACAGCCGATGCCTACTGGATCATCGGCCAGCTGGCGCAGCGTTACCCCCAGGCGTTGATGGTCTGCGCCGGGGTCTCGCTCGGCGCCAATATGCTGCTCAAGCTGCTGGCCGAGCAAGGTGGTGACGGATTGCCGCTGGCCGGTGCCATTGCCATCAATGCGCCGCTCGACCTGGCGGCCAGCGCAGACACCCTCAACCAGGGCATGGCCCGGCTTTATCAGCGTCACTTGCTGAACGCGCTGAAACGCAAGGTTCTCGAGCGCCTCGAAACGACGCCGCTACCGTTGACCATCGGGGCACCGCAGATTCGCCAGCTGGATACGTTCTGGGCCTATGACAACGATGTCACGGCGCCTCTTCATGGGTTCCAGTCGGCCAGCGACTACTATCGACGGGCATCGGCCGGCCCCTTGCTGGGCGAGATCGAGCTGCCGACGCTGATACTGCACGCCGACGACGACCCCTTCATGCCGAGAGATCTCTTTTCGCGCCTTCCCGCGCCCTCGCCTAGCGTTCGCGTGGAAGTCGCCGGCCATGGCGGCCACGTCGGCTATATCGAGGCCCGTGACGGCCGCCTGCGCTCCTGGCTGTCGCGCCGGGTGGCGGCGCAGCTACGGCAATGGGCACCGGCGGCCCTGGCACGACAGCCAACCACGGTGGTCTGACAGCAGTGGTTTGACAACAACAGGGCTCTCGGGGCGCAAGCCACCGCAAGCCATCGGCCGCTTCTCGCGACGCTCAGGCCGGCAATGGACAGGTCACGCCGGTTCCCTTGAGTCCGCAATAGCCGTTGGGATTGCGTGCCAGATACTGCTGGTGCATCTCTTCGGCGTAGTAAAACGTCTCCAGCGCTCGAATCTCGGTCGTGATGTCACCCAAGCCTCGTGCATTCAGCGCGTGCTGGTAGGCGTCGCGGCTCTGCCGGGCCGCCTGCAACTGTGCCTCGTCGGTGGTATAGATCGCCGAGCGATACTGCGTTCCCTGATCGTTGCCCTGGCGCATGCCCTGGGTAGGATCGTGCGCCTCCCAGAAAAGACCGAGTAGCTGATCCAGCGATAGCCGAGCGGGATCGTAGACCACCAGAACTACCTCAGCGTGGCCGGTCAGCCCGGTGCAGGTCTCCTCGTAAGTGGGGTTGGGCGTGATGCCACCAGCGTACCCGACGGCCGTGACATGGACCCCGGGGGTCTGCCAGAACAGACGCTCGGCGCCCCAGAAGCAGCCCAGACCCAGGACAATGTATTCGAACCCTTCCGGAAACGGCGGGTGCATCGACTCACCGCTGACGAGATGTTGGCCGCTAATCTGAAGCGGCGCGTCGCGCCCGGGTAGCGCGGTCTCCGCGGTGGGCAGGGAATCGGGACGTCGCGAGAACATGAGTTGACTCCAAGTGAGAGCGCCGTCGGCGTGGCGAGCCCGCCGACGGCAGTGTCAGGGGCCGCTGCGCCCCAGACTGAAGGTATAAATGAGATCCAGCGCCTGGGCAGCGCCTGAGACCGCCTGCAGGTAGAGGTTCTGAATCAGGCGATAGCGCAGCGTCAGCTCGGCGATAGGAGAGAATATGCCGACGCCGTAGCTCACCTTCAAGTCGTCGAAGACGTAGCCGCTGACAACCACCTGGCTATCGTCACCCGCCCCCGAGGCATCGAGACTCAGATCCTCGACACCGAATACCTCCCCGACCTGTCCGACAGCGCTGCCGGTCTGCGACAACGACAGCCCGATCAATGCCGAGGTCAGCGCATCGTCGCCACTACCGGAATCCTCGGGAGCCCGCCCACGCAGAATATAGGAGAGCGCGCGACTCTCGGTCATCGCCGGCTCGGAGAAGATCGTCAAGCGCGGCGCGGAGGCCTGCCCCGTCACGCGCAGGCCGGCAATGACGTCGTCCTCCGTGGTATCGGGATTGCGGATCGCCTCGAACCGCAGGCTGGGCTGCGACGCCGGCCCACTGAACAGCACCTGCCCCTGACGAATGATCAAATCCTGACCGAAAGACGTGTAGGTACCATCGACGAGATTGACGTCGCCGAATAGCTGCACGGGCCCCGTGCCCTGTCTCACCTGCAGCTCTCCCTGCAACCCCGCCTCGAGGCCATAGGCCTCGAGCTGCATGTCCGGCCCAAGATGCAGATCGACAAGTACATCGAGCTGCATGCCAGCGTCGGCCAGCGCCTGCGCGGTATCGGCCCCTTGATCGTTGGCCTCGGCCGCTGCGGCAGCTCGCTGCTGGCGATCCTCCTCCTCGCTGATGATCACCGTATCGCTGCTCGGTGCTTGGGCCGACGCTGGAAGCTGCCCGATGTCCAACCGCGCCCAGGGCACATTGACATCGCCACGCACTCGCAGACGCTGCGGGAGAGCCTGAATCTGGATATCGGGCGCCACCCGAAGTCGGCCGTAGGCCGGCAGCGCGATCAGCAGCGGCGACTCCTGGCCATCGATAGACGCATTGGCGCGCCAGTTGGCCGGATCCGACCAGTCCGCGTCGCCATCGAGCTCGAGGCGGCCATCATCGCTCTGCACATGGCCTTCCAGCGTCGAGGTCTGGCCACGGAGTGCCATCTGCAGACGGGCGTCGGTGATCGCGACCGGCGAGACGCCGCCGCGGACACGCACATCGCGAATCTCGACGTTGCCGTCAAGCGAGGGCATGGCGAGGTTGCCGCCCAAGGCCACATCGCCATCGAGAGCGCCCTCGAGTTGATCGATACCGGCCACCAGTGGGCGATAGGGACTGAAACGCAGATTTTCCAGCTGCAATCGGCCTTGCAGCGTACCGGCGCCGGCCGGGTCATCCACCTGCGCCTGCAGTCGCAAGCGTCCGGCATCCTGAAGTGACAGCTCGAGCTGGGTCTGCACCTGACGCTGGTTGGCTTCCAGCGATAGTGACAGCGCCGCTTCCGGCACCTGCCAGGCCGCGCCCCGCGCATCGACACCACTGACGGCCACCTGGCTGTCGATATCGGCCGCTGCCGCCCATGCCTGCCCGCCGCGGGACCAGCTGGCGATCAGGCGTCCGTCGGTACGACCGTCGGCTTGCCACCCCTGGGGCAGAAAGGCGTCGAGCAGCGCCATGGGCACCTCCTCGAGCGACAGCGCGGCCCGCCCCTGATCCGCGGAGGCATTCATGCGCTCGGTCAGACAGAGTGCGCCACCCTGCCGGCGGTCGAGACAGAAGGGTTCGACCGTCGCGCTGGCGGTGGCAAGATTGGCAGTAAAGTCGAGCGCCTCACGCAGCGCGAGATCGCCGTAGTCGGTCGAGACGGCAAGTGGCGCGAGATGCCCCCGGTAGCGCTGGCTGTCGAGATTCAAGCCACCTTGCAGCTCCAGCGATGCGCGAGAGACTGGCAGCCCTTCACCACCGATGAGCGCCAGTGATAGCTGGTGCTGAGACAGGCGTCCGCTCAGATCGAGGGCCAGTGACTCGAGACGCTGCCCGCCGGCCTCGACACCGTCCGCGTCAAGATCGACCTCGAACGTCGGATCCTGCGTGCCCGCGGACTGAGCGGACAGCGTCAGGCGCTGCAGCTGGTTCTGCGCGAATGCTACGTTATCCCCCTGCAGTTGCAGATCGATCTGCGGTCGTTCCAGCGTCCCCCGCCCGTGGAACGCGCCTTGCAGCGTGCCGGCAAGCTGCGGCAGGATCGAGGCAAGATTGGGCGCATCGACCCGGCCATCGAGTTGGATGCGTTCATCCAGTCGTCCGCTGGCCGTCAGGCGGTTATTGCCCTGCCGCAGGTCCAGTCGCCGAATGTTCCACTGCATCTGACTGTTGCCATCCAGCGCCGCATTCAGACGCAATGGCCGCTGTTGCAGCTGGCCATCGATCGCCAATGTCGGCAAGGCGAGTTGCCAGCCGCCCTCCGGGGCCATGGCAAACGCCAGACGAGCCTGACCATTCAACTGACCGCTGACCGCCTGGGTGAATGCCTGCAGCGGCAATCGCGAGAGATTCAGATCGACGCTGGCGGACAGCGTCGGCGTCCAACGCACCGTTCCCGTACTCGCCAAAGTGCCGTTCTGACTGGCGACGTCGAGCGGCTGCCAGTGAAACTGGGCCAGATCGCCGCGGCCGGCCAACGATAGCGTCACCGGAGGCAGCTCGGGACCCTGGCCCGCCAGCTCAAGATTGGCCTGATACCCGGAGAGATCGCCCTCGGCCCGTAGGGACAGGCGATCAAGCCGGTAGGGCGCCGAATCGCCATCGGTCTCCAACGCGATACCGTGAAGCTGTCGGGCGACGAGAATGGCCGATTCATCGAGCCCTTCTGCCAGGTCGGTGAACGGTGCGAAGTCGCGCGATGCCAACGGCCAGCGCAGAGCCCGCCCTTGAAGCGCAAGCGAAAACGGCAGCGTCTCTGCCATGAGATTCAGATGGGCATCGAGCGAGGCCTCGGCGTTGCCCGAAGTCTGGAGCGCAACGTCGAGGTCGGTCAAATCGCCATCGATATCCAATGATACGGTCTGCCCATAAATCGGCGTCCGCTTGAGTCGGGCGTCAAGCCGCAGGGAGAGCGGAAAATCCCCTGTCAAATCGGCTTCCGCGCGCAGGTCGGCATCCGCTTCCGGCGACCGGAGCCGGAGACGTCGAATTTCTACCTTGTGATCGATGGCATAGGCCGCCAGTTCGAGGTGATCCAGCCGTTGCGGTGAAGGACCGTCCAAGCGCGCATCGCTAATCACCAGACTGGGGATCTCGACCTCGATAGGCAGCGTAAAATCCGGGAGCTGCTCTTGAAGCACTCGCAGCTGCCGTTCGATCACCCCGGCCAGCGGCGGTTTTTCCGCCGACGCGCTAGCGCCGGAAACGTTGGCGGCCGCCGCGAGTGTCAACGGCGTTAGCGGACCATCCAGCCCGCCGTCCGCGACGACAGCACTCGTCATGGAAGCCGCGCCCTCGTTGTCCGCCGAAACGGCGGCGGGATCTCGCCGAGAGGCATCTTCGTGCAGCGTCCGGGCACTCTCGATGGCGGCACTGCTGACGACGCCCGGGCCGGGCTCGAGCGAAGCCAGCGTGTCGCCCAGCGAGCGGTGATCCTCCTCGCTTGCCGGCAGCGTCACGCGAGTTTCCGCCAGCGTGGTCGGTTTCAGCGACACGCGCGAGCCGGACAGCGTGGCGCCGGTCTCGAAGTGCGCCCAATGAAGATCCGTGCCGTTGGCGAGCTGAATGCCGACATCATTGAGCCGCACGCGACGGATCTCGATCGGCAGCGGTACGGAAAATGCCGGTAACCCTCCCCCCGAGTCTGCCTCGGCGGCTGCCGGCGGCGGCTCGCTTGCGCTCTCGCCGCCCCGCACACGAGCGCCCTCGACGGTGAAATCGTCCAGACAGAGGCGTCCCGAGAGCAGGCAGTCGTCCGCCCAGGCGAGATGAAGGTAGTCGATCGAGACATCGAGCGTACCCGCCGTCAGCGTGAAACCCTCGAGAGTCAGCGCATCCAGCGGTGCCCCGGCAAAGCGCTCGGCCTGAACCCAGCCTCGCGACTGTGCCTGCTCGAAGAGCCATTGACTGCCCCAAGGCGACAGCGCCGTTCCGGCGAGCGCCAGAAGCAGACCGACGAACCAGAGGACCAAAAAAAGAACTAACCGAATCAGAATTCCGGTCCGATGGAGAAATGGAGACGCCAAGAATCCTCCTCGTCGTCAAACGGGTGGGCAATATCGAAACGGATCGGTCCGACAGGCGAAATCCAACGTACGCCGACACCGGCACCGGTCTTGAGGGTTTCCGGCCACCAGTCGTCGAAGGCATTGCCCGTATCGACAAAGGTAGCGCTCCAGAAGTTGCCGGTAATATGGCGCTGGTACTCGACGCTGCCGGTCAACATATGCTGACCACCGAGCAGTTCGCCGTCATCGTTCTCTGGCGACAGACTCTCGTAATCGTAACCTCGAATGCTCTGATCGCCACCGGCGAAGAACCGCAGCGAGGGAGGCACCTTATCGAACGTGTTGGTCGCCATCGCGCCGCCGCCGAGACGGCCGACAAAGCGGTTCTCACGGCCGAGCATACGCACCCAGTGAGAACTGAACGTGCTGCGCACGAAGCGCGCGTCGGAGCCCCAGGCAGGGTCGGACCACTCCAGCGTCAGTTGCTGGCGATCGCCCCAGGTCGGAAAGCTGTCGTTACGCTTGCGAGTGCGTGTCCAGCTGATGCCAGGATAGAGCAGCAGAACGGCATCATCCTGATCGGCCTGGGTAAAGTCCTCGTAGGTGGTCTGCCAGTAGAGGTCCTGCTCCCAGCCGTTGGCAAACTCCCAGTGCCGGGCCAGCTGCACCGAGCTCTCCAGGCTCTGCGTATCCTCGTTATCGATATTCTTGAGCCCGTAGCGCACGCGATAGCTGTCCCGCAGGGGGTTGGCCAGCGGAATGACATACTCACCGTTGAAGCGCTGCTCAGGGCCGGAAAGGTAGAGCGAATTGGTCAGGCTATGCCCGTAGCGATTGAGCCACGGCATGGTCCAGGAAAACTGCGTGCGCGGACCGACGTCGGTGGCGTAACCGATACCGACCTCGAACTGATGGCGATCAGCCGGCGTCAGCTCGACATCGACCGGGACCACGGTGGGGTGTGTGTCCGTCAGTTCGCGCGCCACACGTAGCCCTGGCCCGCCCAGCACCCGCGACGGATCTTCGATGATGTCTCGCCCCGTGGACTCGCGCCACCAGCGGCTGGGCGTCGGCGGTGCGTCTTCGTTGACCCGAGGGCGGACCGCCACGCCGCGAAACCACTCGGTCTGCCCCAGGTTTTGATTGAGTTCGGCCAGGTCGCCAGCCAGATAAGGGTCGCCCGGGGCGAACGGCACCATGTTCTCGAGGCGATGCGGCTCGATCTGGCTGCCGTCGAAGCGCACGTGGCCGAAGCGATAGCGGGTGCCACTGTCGAAGTCGAGGAAGATCCGGGCGCTGCTTTCCCAGGGGCGTACCTCGATGCGTTGTTGACGAAAGCGCGAATTGAAGTAGCCGCGTTCCAGAGCCAGCGTCGAAAGCTGCCCCTTGAAACCGTCATAGCGGGAATGCACCAGCGGATCACCAACCTTCAGCGGATTGCCGGCCATCGCAGTGTCGAAAGCCTCATCATGCTCGGCATCGCCCTCGAGGGAGACGGCCAGCTGCGTGATGGTGGTACGTTCGCCGGCATCCACATGGATGACCACCCGCTCGTTGTCGTCATCCGGATAACGCGTGGCCAGCGACGTGTCATAATAGCCATAGGCCTGCAGCGCCTGCTCGGTACGGTCACGCACGACACCGTCAAGACGCTCGCGAGTGGCCTGACTGTCGGCATCCAGCTCGGAAAGCATATTGACGATGTTGTCCGCCGGCGCACCGCCGATGCCTTGCACCGTGACCTCCAGCGCCCATCCCTGCCCGGCAACCGGCAGCGTCAGGCAGAGCAGTCCCATCCGTAGGACCTGATGTTGCGACATGCGATCAACCCCCGCCACGCTGCAGATTGGATACATCGGTAATCAGCGACGTCACACGGCGCGTCAGCTGAGAACGACTGGCCTCGAGCGACCCCACACGTTCGCGGATTTCGCGAAGCTGAGACTCGCTGACACCGCTCGGCAACGCGTCGAGACGAGACTGGAGCGACTCCATTCCTGCATTGAGAGCCGTTTGCCCCTGACGAAGTTCCGTTACCGCATCCCGCAGGCGATCGACGCTTTCCTGAGACGGCGACGCTTGCTCGCTCAGGCTGTTCACCTGACTGACCAAGTTATCGACTCGTTGCGACAGCTGATCGACGTTTGCGGCATCACCGCCCCCCAGCTCGTCCAGGCGCGCCTCGAGCTGCGCCCGCTGCGTGTTGGCTGTTTCCAACCGAGCGGCGAGCGCTTCACGCTGCTCGCGGGCCTCGTCCAGCGTCTGCGACAGGGCCTCGAGACGCTCGCCGTCGCGCTGCCGCGCGTGTTCGATCGAATCCAGTCGGCTCGCCAACGCGGCTCGCTCGCTCTGGCCGGTGCTTTCCAGCGCCGCATAAGAGGCTTGCAAGGCACCGATCAGCGCTCGCGTATTGTCGTCACTTTCTTCGAGTGCCTGCAGACGCGCATCCAACGACGCGTCATCTTGTGAATCGGCGACTCGCGTCTCCAGGCTGCCGACCGCCGCTCGGGTGGCTTCAAGCTGATCCTGCAGACGGTCGAATTCCGCGCGCAGGCTCTCGCCGGAAGCGTCGAGCGTGCTGCCGGTCGATTCCAGGCGCTGATCGAAGCGATCAAGACGCGCATCCTGCATTCTCTGCGCCTGGAGGTAATACCAACTCCCGCCGACCAGCGCGGCAATGAGGCAAAGTATCAGCAGCCAGAGCGGCCAGACGCGCGGCGAACGGCGACCGGGTGACGCTGGAGACGGGGTAGCATGGCGAGCAGAGCCACGATGAACCGCCCTGTCGCTGCTGTCGGGTACGATGGAGTTGACGCGATGGTCGTCGGAGTGTGGTGGCATTGCCGTCGTATACCTTACCGATGGGGATGCGGTCCGCGGGAGAGATCCGGATGAAACCCGATGCCCGAGGAGGCAGGCATCGGATGAAAACTCGGCCGAGTCTATCGACCTGCCGGTCACGTTACGTGAAAGCCGCCGCAAAGCCTAGGCTTGGCAGCGCCGCCCTGTCGTGATACGACACGATGGCCGGATCGGATGCCGCCATTGGCGACACGAGGGTCGTTCGCGGTAGCATGCGTGCCACCTCACTCGACCGCGAATATCATGTCCGTTTCGAATTTTTCCTTCGAGCTTCCCGCCCTGCCATTCGAGCGCCACTCGCTGGAGCCGGCATGGTCGCGCGCGCAGGTAGATCTGCTCTACAGCCACTATCATCGCCGCCAGTTGGATCGTCTCAACACCCTCGTTTCCGTCGGTAACCGACACTCTCTGGCAGCGCTGACTGATGCCGCCGATCCGGCGACGCGTTTCGCGGCGGCAGAAGCCTGGAACCTGACCGTATTCTGGCACTCATTGACACCTTGGAGCGTGCTGCCCAGCGAATGGCTGGAGCAGCGTATCGTCAGCGATTTCGGTGGCGTTGGCGCCCTTCGGGAGCGGTGGCGGGCCAGTATCGTTACCCAGGCGTCTGCGCAAGGCTGGAGCTGGCTCGCACGCGAACGCGATGGAACGCTTGACCTGCGCGTAGGCGCCGCAGGCGTGCGCCTCGAGCAGGCGACGCCGCTGCTGGCTGTCACGCTCTGCCCCGAGGCACGGCGTATCGACTTCGGTGAGGATGCCGGACGCTACTTCGATGCGCTGTGGCCCCACCTGAACTGGGCTTTCGCCCAGCTCGGCGTGGAGGTGGATAGCTGACCCGCCACACATGATGGCGGGTCGACAGCGCTTAAGCGCGGCGGCCGATGCCGCGGTAGACAAACCCGCGGGAGGCAACATAGGTCGGATCGTAGATGTTCCGACCATCGAGGATAAGCGGCGTATTCATGGCCTGCAGCAACCGACGCCAGTCCGGGTTCCAGTAGCATTTCCACTCGGTAACGAGCATCAGGGCATCCGCCCCCTCGCAGGCGGCATAGAAGTCCCCCTCACACAGCGTCAACTGCGGCTGATCCGGGTAAACCTCACGAAGTGCGTGTAACGCCGCCGGATCGTGAACCCGTACGGTCACGCCCTGCGCCCACAGCGCCTCCAGCAGGGTCAGCACCGGCGCATGGTCGATGCGCGCGGTGCCTGGCTTGAATGCGGCCCCCCAGATCGCCACTGTGCGTCCGGACAGTTCACCCTGAAAATGATTCCACAGCTTGCGGAACAGAGTTTCCTTCTTGCCCTCGTTGATATCGAGCACGTGCTCGAGCAGATGAGATTCCCGCCCGGTAGAGTGCTGGACATCGGCGAGACGCATCAGGTCGCGCGAGAAGCTGGGACCACCGAACCCGCATCCCGGATAGAGATATTCAAAACCAATGCGCGTATCTGCGCCCATGCCCTGACGAACGTACTCGACGTCCACGTCGAGAGAATCCGCCAGACCGGCGAGTTCGTTCATGAAGCTGATACGGGTAGCCAACATGCCGTTGATGGCCAACTTGGTCAACTCGGCAGCCCGACGTGGCATCAATTGAAACACTTCGTGGCGGCGGTTAAAGGCGCGCAGCAGTTCACGAATCTGCTGGGTGGCCCACTCGTCTTCGCTGCCCAGCAGCCAGTGCGCCGGCCGCGTGAAGGTATCCCAGGCACGCCCTTCCTCGATCCGGTCGGGCAGCGCCACCGCCACCTGACCGCTATGACCGAGCAGCGCCTCCAGCTTCTCCGTCTGGCCGACAGGGAACGTGGAGTTGTTAACGATCACCAGCGGTGTCGTCTGCTGCCCGGGCACCTGTGCCACATAGGCTTCGGCCGCCTCGCGCTGATCCGGTGACAACGCCAGCCAGTGAATGTCGGCATCCAGGTCCGCAGGTACCGCATCGACCAGCGTCAGCTGGCCGGACGCCTCGCCCGTTTCGATCTGCGTCTTGAGCCCCGGCTCGCTGACCAGCCAGTCGGCGTCCTTCAGGCTCTGCCAGGGAAACTCAGCGTGCGGCATCCAGCTGACCTGATGCCCCACCGAGCATAACGCCGCAGCGGCGGTGGCCGCTGCCAGTTCGCTACCGTGTACGACCACCCGCATGGATTCAGTCCTCGGACGCGTATTGCTGGATCAGTTTGCGGAAGCCGTCGCCGAGCTTGGGATGTTTCTTGCCCAGAGCCAGCGTCGCTTCGAGATAGCCCAACTGGCTACCGCAGTCATAGGTCTGGCCCTGCATGCGATAGGCCGCGGCACCGCTGGACTGACGAAGCGTCTCGATAGCATCGGTCAACTGGATTTCGTTACCGGCACCGGGAGCGGTCTGGGCAAGAATGGGGAAAATCTCGCCCGGCAGCAGGTAACGACCGATCACTGCCAGCGTCGATGGCGCTTCCTCGACCTTCGGCTTCTCGACCATGCCGGTCAGCGGTGCACTTTGACCCGGTGCGGGCTCATCGCCCTCGAGCGCCACGATACCGTACTTGTAGGTCAGTTCATGCGGCACGGTCTCGACCATGATCTGCGCCTTGCCGGTCTCTTCGTAGGCGGCAATCATGCCGGCGAGATCGTTCTGCGGCCGATTGTCGTCATCGATCAGCACGTCGGGCAGCAGCACGGCGAACGGATCGTTGCCGACGACGGGACGCGCGCAGAGTATGGCATGGCCCAGCCCCAGTGCTTCAGGCTGACGCACGCTGATGATATTGACGTCGTCCGGAATAATGTTGCGCAGCTCGTCTAGGAGCTCGTCCTTGCCCTTGGCCTCGAGCTGATTCTCGAGTTCGAAGTGCTTGTCGAAATGGTTCTCGATGGCGCTCTTGGAGGAGTGGGTGACCAAAACGATTTCTTTGATGCCGGCCTTCACCGCCTCGGTGACCACGTACTGAATCACCGGCTTGTCGACGATGGTGATCATCTCCTTGGGAATCGCCTTGGAGGCTGGCAGGCAACGGGTGCCGAATCCGGCTACGGGCAGTACGGCCTTGCGAATCATTTTCTAGTCCTTCCCTTCCTGGGTATGAAATCAACGATGATCAGCATTCTGAAAATCGCGTCCTCGAAATAGCTTAACGATCTATAAAGCGAAAGCACAGTCGCAGTATGGCGACATCCGGTGACGCTTTGGCGATCCATCGTCGCGACGACGAACTTGACTGTGGTTCGCGAACGCCGCTCCGCCGGGCACAATCGAAAATGGCGCGGCGATTTTTTGACGGCATGGCATCCGGTCATTGACGTGTCCATAGTAGACTATTGCAAAGCCAAGTGGCGCGACATGGCAACCAGCACCTCGTCTATCGCCGTGCCAACCCCGCCACGCCGATCATCCCGGGAAGGATCCTCGTCAATGACACGACCGCATCACGACAATGTCGACCATGCCGAAATCGCCAAATTCGATGCCCTGGCCAGTCGCTGGTGGGACCGCGAAGGCGAATTCAAGCCGCTCCACGATATCAACCCGCTGCGACTGGGCTATATCGATGGGCATGTCTCGCTGGCCGGCAAGCGAGTGATCGACGTCGGTTGCGGCGGCGGTATCCTCAGCGAGGCGATGGCACAGCGCGGCGCCAACGTGACCGGTATCGATCTCGGCGAGGCGCCGCTCGCGGTCGCCAGACTGCATCAGATGGAAAGCGGCGTGGAGGTGGACTACCGCCACATCAGCGTAGAAGCGCTGGCCGAGGAAGCGCCGGCTTCGTTTGATGTCGTGACCTGCCTCGAGATGCTCGAGCATGTTCCCGACCCCGGCTCGGTGATTCGCGCCTGCGCCAAACTGGTCAAGCCCGGCGGCCATCTGTTCTTTTCGACCATCAACCGCAATCCGAAAGCCTATGCCTTCGCAATCCTGGGTGCCGAGTATGTCCTTGGCCTTCTGCCTCGCGGCACCCATGAGTATCGCAAGTTCATTCGCCCTTCCGAACTCTCGGCCTGGTGCCGCGAACAGGGCCTGAGACTGCAGGACCAGACTGGCCTGACCTACAATCCGGTGACTCGACGCTACCGATTGACCGCTAGCGATGTCTCGGTCAACTACATGGTCCATGCCTGCCCCGAATGGCAGGGTCCGGCGACGGAAACGGCATGAGCTCGGCGCCGACGCCCCAGGCGGTGCTGTTCGACCTCGACGGCACCCTGGTCGACACCGCGCCGGACTTGGCCGAGGCCACCAATCGCCTGCGTGACCACCACGACCTGCCTCGCCTACCGTATGAGACGATCCGGCAACAGGTCTCCAATGGTGGCAGTGCCCTGGTGACGCTGGCGTTGGGTCTCGAGCCGACGCACTCAGCGCACGCCGCTGCCAGAGACTTCCTGCTGGAACGTTATGCGGAGGCGGTGGCGATCCATAGCCAAGTGTTCCCCGGGCTCCAGCCCCTATTGGCTCGCTGGGAAGCCGCCGGCCGAGCCTGGGGAATCGTCACTAACAAGCCGAGGCGGTACGCCGTGCCACTGGTGGAAACGCTTGGCCTGAAGCCGGGGAGTCTGCTCTGCGCCGACGACCTGCCGGTGAAGAAACCGGACCCTGCCCCTCTACTGCTGGCTGCCCGGCAGCTGCAGGTCGCGCCCACGGCCTGCTGGTACGTCGGCGACCACCGCCGCGACATGCAGGCGGCGAGAGCCGCGGAGATGTATGCAGTCGCGGTGCGCTACGGCTATATCCCCACAGAAGAGACCACCGACAATTGGCCAGCAGATTGCTGGTTCGAGACGTCGACCGCCCTATCGGATCACCTGGCAGGCTGGCTTGATCGCCCGACACACGAGATAGACGGCCGAAAACCGACCTGAGGCGGTCTACACAACGCCAAGGTGCGGGAAGAGAATGGCAGAGAAGACGACGCGCGAGAGTTCAGTGTCTGGGGGGCTGCGCGTCGAATGCCTCACCGTTGGCCGTGGCACTGTCATTGCCCATCAGCCAGAGATAGGTCGGCATGATCTCCTCGGGCGTGCGCAATATGGCCGGGTCTTCGTCCGGGTAGGCGGCCTGTCGCATGGCCGTTCGCGTCGCCCCGGGATTGATCGAATTGAAGCGGATGGCACCATCACGGTGCTCGTCAGCCAGGATCTGCATCAACCCTTCGGTGGCGAACTTCGAGGTCGAGTATGCCCCCCAGCAGGCGCGCCCACGTCGGCCCACACTGGATGAGGTGAAAATGACCGAAGCACTTTCCGACCTCGCGAGCAGCGGCAGCAATGCCTGGGTCAGGCCTAATGTCGCCGTGAAGTTGACCTGCATCACCTGCGCCCAGGTCTCGAGATCGGCCTCGGCGACCGGCAGGCGCTCACCGAGGACGCTGGCGTTGTGCAGCAAGCCGTCGAGCCGCCCGAATTCGCTTTCAAGATGAGCGGCCAGCGACGCGTAATCCTGAGACGTCGCACTTTCCAGGTTGAGCGGGAAGATCGCCGGTTGAGGCCCACCCGCCGCCTCGATGGCATCGTAGACGACCTCGAGCCGCGCTACGCTGCGGCCGATCAGCACCAGGCTCGCGCCGTGACGCGCGTACGCCATGGCCGCCGCCCGGCCGATGCCGGTACTGGCCCCTGTCACCAGAATGACACGCCCCTCGAGCAGGGACGACGGCGCCTGGTAGTCGATGTGGCAAGTCATGAGGTTTCCTCCCGGCCCATCCGGCGGTAAGTGCCTACCGCCGACAGGTCGATCATCCGTCAGCTGCCCATCTGGTTAAGGAAGTCACCCGCCATCTGCGCAGCATTGCTGTCGGGGTAGTTGTCTCGGACGCGCGTCAGCAGCTCGCGGCTGGCCTGGGAATCCCCTTGGCGCGCCTTGAGCAGCCCCAGTTTATAGAGCGCATCCGGTACCTTGTTGCTTTGCGGATAGTCGTCGATCACGCTTTGAAAAGCGCTCGAGGCGTCATCCAACTGCGACTGTGCGGAGTAAAGCTCGCCCAGCCAGTAATGGGCATTGGGTACCAGGCTGGACTGCGGATAATCCGAGAGGAATCGGTTGAAGGCATCGATCGCGGCGTCGAATTCTCGCGCCTGAACCTGCTGAAAGGCTGCCTGATAGGCCTCGCGCCCTTCACCGCCGCCACTCTGACTTGCCGATGTTGCACCCGAACCGGCGCTGGCAGCCGTGTCGCTGGCACCATCGGACGTGCCTTCGGCACCTTCGCTGACCTGGCTGGCCGTTTCACTATCGACGCTACCGCTGCCCGGCGGCGAGCCGGCAGTGCCGCCCGAGAGGCGATCGTCCAGATCGAGATATTGCTGCTGGGTCTGGCGCTTGAGCTGCTCGAGCTGATAGCGAAGCTCTTCGACCTGACCTCGCAGCTGCTGAATCTGCTGACGATTGTCCTGCAGCTGATTAAGGATCGTCAGCGTGCCGCCGCCACTTTCACGCGCTTCTGTCTGACTATAGAAGCCGCCCGAGGGACCTGTCAGGTCCTCGACGACCGGTTGCTGAGCCCATACGGACAGCGGGAGCACCAAGGCTCCCGCGCCGCACAGTCTTTTCAGACCGTGTTTCATGCTTGTCTCCGCCGGTACTTAGTACGAGAACACGACGCGACGGTTCTTGGCGTAAGCTTCTTCGGTGTGGCCCTGAACGGCAGGACGCTCTTCACCGTAGCTGACGATGTCGACCTGCGACGGGGAAACACCCTGGACGGTCAGGTACTGCTCGACCGCCTGTGCACGGCGCTCGCCGAGACCCAGGTTGTATTCACGCGTACCGCGCTCGTCGGCATAGCCTTCCAGCGTCACGTTGGTGTTCGGGTTGGCCATCAGGTACTGCGCGTGGCCATTCAGCACGGATTCGAACTCCGGACGAATCTCTTCGCTGTCGAACGCGAAGTAGATGGTGTCGACGCTCGGCATCTGCTCGCCAGCGCCCATCTGGGAGCCGGAAGTGCTTTGACCGGTGGTCATGCCCTGGCCGGAAGTTCCACCGGCAGTGCCATCCATATTCCCTTCCTGGGTACCGCCGCTGCTAGAACAGCCCGCCACTACGGCTAGGGACAGCGCGACTGCTAACGTCTTGGCGTGGGTCTTGAATTGCATTGTGATCTCCTTGCTCGGATATCGAATGACACTAATGACTGTAGTCGTTTAGTTCAAAAACGGCGACCACGCGGGTTCGCGTACATCGCCTTGCGGTGAAGGCAGTCGGAAGGACGCGCGTCCATCGGAAGAGACTGCCCCCAACACCCCTTGCGACCCTTGCTGGGTAGCGAAGATTACCATGGTGCCATTCGGTGCGACACTGGGTGATTCATCCCAGCGCGACTCGGTCAGGACCGTGACACGAGCGGTCTCCAGGTCCTGCTTGGCAACGTGATAGCCACTGTCATCACGCGTCACCATGTAGATCGATTCGCCGTCCGGCGCGAAGCGACCATCGGAATTGTAATTGCCGGTAAATGTCAGGCGTTCGGCCTGGCCGCCGCCGGCCGGCATGCGATAGAGCTGGGGCGCCCCGCTGCGGTCGGAGGTAAAGATCAGCGAGCGGCCATCGGGCGACCATTCGGGCTCGGTCTCGATCGCCCGATTGTTGGTCAGACGCGTAAGCTGACGGGACGCAAGATCCATGACGTAGATCTCGGGCTGTCCGTCCTTGGAAAGCGACATCGCCAGCTTGCGGCCGTCGGGCGACCAGGCCGGTGCGCCGTTGATACCGCGGAACGAGGTCAGGCGCACGCGCTCGCCGGTCGCCGCATTCTGCACGTAGATCGCCGAATTGCCGGATTCGAACGAGACATAGGCCAGCTTCTGGCCGTCCGGCGACCATGACGGGGACAGCAACGGATCATCCGAAGAGAGGACCTGCTGTCCGTTATGGCCGTCGGCATCGGCAACATAGAGCGCATAACGGGCATTGTCGCCGCTACCGCTGGCGGAGATATAGGCGATACGCGTGGAGAACGCGCCACGGATACCGGTGATCGCCTCGAAGATCTGATCGCTGATGTAATGAGCGCTGCCACGCAAATTGCCGTCGCGAGAGACCAGCGTCTCGCCCAGCATGCGATTGCCGCCCAACACATCCATCAGTTCGTAGCGAATACGGTAATCGCTACCCTGCGGCTCGACCTTGCCGACGACCAGATAGCGTGCATCGACGCGCTTCCAGTCATCGTAGTAAACGTCTTCGCTGCTGCTCGGCAGCGAGATCAAGGCACTGCGATTCAACGGCGCGAACTGCCCGCTGTGCTCCAGATCATCGCTGACGATTCGCGCGATATCTTCCGAGAGACCGCCCTGCCCCTCGAACTCGAACGGCACGACGGCGATCGGCGTCGCCTGGTCGCTGCCACGGGTAATCTCGATGGTCAGGTCCTGCGCCTGGGCGGTGCCTGTCAGGCCGATCAGCAGGATCAGCGACACCCACCAGCCGGTGGCCAGAGCCTTCCATCCTTGAGAGGTCCATCGTTTCATCACTGTATATCCCCGGGTGTGAATCTCAGATTGAAATCGCGGAAGCGCCGTTGCAGACCAGCATCCAGCTGTTGCAATTCACGGAACGGCGCGGCGGCTTCCACCGCCTGTGTCGCCGAACGATCGAAGCTCGGGTTGCCGCTGCTGCTGGTGATGCTAGCTGCCAACAGCTCTCCGGACGGCCCCAGACGGACCCGGACCTGGGCGACCAAGCCATTCGCGGCGTTGGACGGCAGGTGCCAGCGATCTTCCACCGCCCGCTTCACCAGATTGATGAAGTTGTTCGACGCCTGGCTGGACTGCTGCGCGTTGGCGATGCGCTCCTGCTCGCTGGCAATCGAGTCGTTGAGCGCGTCGCGGCTGGCCGCCGCGGCGGCTTCTGCGGCAGCCTGCTCTTGCCGGGCTTCGGCCTGGCGCTGGCGTTCGGCCTCTTCTTCCTGGCGCTTGCGCTCCGCTTCGGCCTCGCGTTGACGTTCGGCCTCTTCTTCCTGGCGCTTGCGCTCCGCTTCAGCCTGGCGCTGACGTTCGGCCTCTTCTTCCTGGCGCTTGCGCTCCGCTTCGGCCTGGCGCTGACGTTCGGCCTCTTCTTCCTGACGCTTGCGCTCAGCCTCGGCCTGCCGCTGACGTTCCGCTTCAGCTTCCTCGCGCTCCGCCTCGGCCTGCCGCTGGCGTTCCGCTTCGGCTTCCTCGCGCTGCTCCGCCTCGGCCGCTGCTGCACGTTCTGCCGCTTCGGCTGCCACCTGCTGGCGACGCTCGGCCTCCTCGCGGGCCTGAGCCGCCTGGGCATCACGCGCCTGCTCCTGCGCTTCGGCACGTGCCTCGGCTTCGGCTGCCTCCGCCGCCTGCTGCTGAGCCTGATCTTCAGCCTGCTGCTGAGCATTCCTGGCCCGTGACGCTTCTGCATATTGGGCCTGATCGGTTGCGGTCACATCGCTGACCAAGGTTGCCTGCACGACCGAAGAGGAGGTCGGCGTCACCTCGCTATCCGGCAAGCGCAACATGGTCAGCAGCAGCGCCACGACATGCACCCCAACCGCCAGAACCACCGGCAGACCGTAGCCGACACGGCGCGTTCGCTTCGCCATGCTGACTCCTTAACCGTTGTCGCTCTGGGGCGGCTCGGAGATCAATCCGACGTTCGCCACACCCGCCATCTGCAGCGTGCTCATGAGCGTCACGATCTGACCGTAGGACGCATTTCTATCCCCGCGCACCATGACCGGCGTGTTCGGCCGGCGCTCAAGGATCGCGACGACTTGATCTCCCACCGTCTGCAGATCGACGGCCTTGTCCTGGTCGCCCAGCGAAATGAAGTAGTCGCCATGGCTGTCGACCGACACGATGATCGGCTCCTGCTCGTCGGTGTCGATCGGCTCGGACGTCACCTGAGGCAGGTCGACCTGTACCCCCTGCGTCAGCATCGGCGCGGTGATCATGAAGATCACCAGCAGCACTAGCATCACGTCGATAAAGGGGACGACGTTGATCTCGCCCATCGGTTTGCGCCGGTGGTGTCGGCTATAGGGACCACCCATGTCGAATCTCCGGCTCAGGCTGCTTGATTGCTGCCACGACCCTGCAGATTGCGGTGCAGGATCGAGTGGAATTCTTCGGCAAAATCTTCGTAATCGCCGAGCAGACGACTGGCGATGGCCGAGAGACGGTTGTAGAAAATAACGGCAGGAATGGCCGCGAACAGCCCCATGGCGGTCGCCACGAGCGCTTCGGCGATCCAGGGTGCCACAGTGGAGAGCGTGGCCTGCTGCGCCATCGACAGACTCTGGAACGAGCCCATGATGCCCCAGACGGTCCCGAACAGGCCGATGTACGGGCTGGCGGATGCCACCGTGGCCAGCAGTGTCAGGTTGGCATTGAGACGATCTTCTTCACGCGACAGCGCCACACGCTGGGAGCGCTGCACGCCATCCAGCACCGCTTCGCTGCTGCGCGTCTTCGGTACCAGTCGATTGAATTCACGGAACCCGGCGCGGAAGACATGCTCGGCGCCCTGCGCCTCGTGCTGCTCGGGAACGTCCTGATAAAGCTCGTTGAGGTCGATACCGGACCAGAAGCGCTCGTCGAAGGCCTTCTGTGCCTTGCGGGCTCGCGCCAGGGCAAAACTGCGCTGAAAGATGACGACCCAGGAAGCGATGGATGCCGCCAGCAGCAGGAGCATGACCAGCTGGACCACCAGGCTGGCGTTCATGATCAGGTGGGGGATGGACATGGAGTCGTTCACGAAAATCCTCGAATCACTGGCTGGAAATGTCTGGCGTCAGTGCCGCGCGCAGCGCGCCGGGCCAACGCATCGGTTTCAAACGTTGCGCGTCGACACAGGCTATATCGACCGTCGCTTCGCATAATGTATCCCCGCGGTGCCGAACGGCTTGCTCGAACCGCAGCGAGCAGGCTGCCAGGCGCGCCACGCCGGCGCTGACTTCCAGCGTGTCGTCGAGGCGCGCGGGGCGAGCGTAGCGGCAACTGAGCGAGTGCACGACAAGCTGTACACCCTGCTCGAGCAGCTCACGCTGACCGAACCCCAGCGCGTTCAACCACTCGCTGCGGGCCCGCTCCATGAATTTCAGATAGTTAACGTAGTACACAATACCGCCGGCGTCGGTATCCTCGATGTAGACCTTGACCGGAAAGCGGAACTCGCTCACGCCCCCTCCTCGCCGCCGGTCGGTGCCTGCTCGTGCGGGACCATGCCGAAGTGGCCATAGGCCGAGCGCGTGACGACGCGTCCGCGCGCCGTACGCATCATGAAGCCTTGCTGAATCAGATAGGGTTCGATGACGTCCTCGATGGTATCCCGCTCCTCGCCGATTGCCGCTGCCAGGCTGTCGACGCCGACCGGGCCGCCGTCGAACTTCTCGATCATCGCCAGCAGCAGCCGGCGGTCCATATGGTCGAGACCGTAGCTATCGACATTCAGCATGTCGAGCGCCTGGTCGGCTACCTGCGCCGTGACCGCGCCGTCGGCCTTGACTTCGGCGAAGTCACGCACCCGGCGCAGGAGCCGGTTGGCGATCCGGGGCGTGCCGCGCGCACGACGCGCAATCTCGCGCGCGCCGTCGGCATCGCTGGAGACACCCAGCAAGCGGGCGGAGCGGGAAACGATCTCGCTCAGCTCGTCGATCGCGTAGAACTCGAGGCGCTGCACGATGCCGAAGCGATCACGCAGCGGCGCCGTCAGCAGACCCGCCCGCGTCGTCGCCCCGACCAACGTGAACTGGGGCAGATCGAGCTTGATCGAACGTGCGGCCGGGCCATCGCCGATCATGATATCGAGCTGAAAATCCTCCATCGCCGGGTAGAGAACCTCCTCGACCGAGGAAGACATGCGATGGATCTCGTCGATGAACAGCACGTCGCCCGGCTGCAGGTTGGTGAGAATCGCCGCGAGATCGCCGGCCCGCTCCAGCACCGGCCCGGAAGTGGACTTGATGTCGACGCCCATTTCCGCCGCGATGATATTCGCCAGCGTCGTCTTGCCGAGACCGGGCGGCCCGAATACCAGCGTGTGGTCCAGGCTATCGCCACGCTGACGTGCCGCCGCGATAAAGATATCGAGCTGCTCGCGCACGCGCGGCTGGCCGATGTAGTCACCGAGGCGACGCGGACGGATGGCGTGGTCGACTTGCTGTTCGCCCTGCTGCGGCTGGCCCGCGATCAGGCGGTCGGGTTCGATCATGACGCGTTACCCGGCCAGCTGGCGTGACAGTGCCGCCTTGATCAGCGCCTCGGTGGGCTGATCCAGATCGAGCCCGGACAGCATGCGCGAGGCCTCTGTCGGCTTGTAGCCGAGCGAGACCAGTGCCGCCTCGGCATCCGCCTGCGGATCAGCCTGAGGCCGCATTGGCGCGGGGCCGTCAAGCAGCGAGCCTTGCCCCTTCTGCCAGTGCGGGAAACGATCACGCATCTCGACAATCAGGCGATCGGCTGTCTTCTTGCCGACGCCCGGCAGCTTGGTCAAGGCTTTGCTATCGTCCTCCATGACACAGTTGACGAATGCATCGCGATCCATGCCGGAGAGGATCGCCAGGGCGAGTTTGGGTCCCACACCATTGACCTTGATCAATGCCCGGAACAACTGGCGCTCTTCGTCACTGCCAAAGCCGTAAAGCAGATGCGCGTCTTCGCGCACACTGAGATGCGTGTAAAGACGTACCGTTTCACCCGTGCCGGGAAGCGAGACAAGCGTCGTCATCGACGTTTCCAGCTCGTAGCCGACGCCGTTCACATCGATGACGATCCAGGGGGGAAGCTTTTCCAACAGGGTGCCGTGCAGGCGTCCAATCATGCGTTCGTTGCCCTTGCCGTTTCGGCGTCCACTATACGCATCGCCGGTTCGACTGACTAGCTCACTCGTCGGGCTTGAAGTCGCGCCACCGCGCGCCTCGCGCCGATTTACCCCGTCGCCTGGATGCGACACTTGCCAGCCCCTGACGGGCATAACCGTGGGTCAGCGCAATGGCGAGTGCGTCGGCCGCATCCTCGGGCGGCTGGCCATCCAGCGACAGCAGCGCCGTCACCATCTGCTGGATCTGCGCCTTGTCCGCACCACCGTTGCCGGTCACCGCCTGCTTGACCTGACGCGCGGCATATTCGTGGACGGCCAGGCCGTGGTTGGCGGCACACACCACCGCTGTGCCCCTTGCCTGCCCGAGCTTCAGCGCCGAGTCGGCGTTCTTGGCCATGAAGACCCGCTCGATCGCGAACTCACTCGGGCGATACAGAGCGATCAGCTCGCTGACGCCGGCGTAGACGCGTGCCAGCTTCTGGGCCAGATCGGGCCCATCGATACGCAGGCAACCACTGGCAACGTAACGTGGCTTGCCGCTGACATCGATCACGCCATAGCCGGTGACCCGCGACCCGGGATCGATACCGAGAAGAATCATCGGTGCGCGCCCCCGGGAGCCGTCGCACGCACCGGCGTCGGCGCGGCATCGATGCATGCCACCGGCAGACCGCCTCGCCGCACCGGGTCCTGGAACAACACCTGTCGCCTGCCCACGACGGTGAGCGCTTGCCCCCCGACCAGGCATTCATCGCTAGCCACGACAGTCTCTCGCCCCACCCTGGTGATCTGAATGCGCCCCGATGGGCTAAGACTGAGCCGGCAACTGCTGAGGCTGCAATAACTGAGCATGGTCGGTCTCCTGTTTCGACGCACGAATGCGTCCGCTCGCCTCGATCCAGCGTCGATACGACACGCACCGTCGCCCAGAAACGACACCGGCGCCACTCAGGGCGCCGGTGTCGTCATCGTGGCGAGATCACTCGCCGCTGTTTTCCGGCTGCGCCTTCTGGCGGAGCCGGATGTGCAGTTCACGCAGCTGCTGCTGACTGACTTCACCCGGTGCGTCGGTCATCAGATCCGCGGCACTCTGGGTCTTGGGGAAGGCGATGACATCGCGGATCGTGCGCGAACCGGTCATCAGCATTACCAAGCGGTCGAGACCGAAGGCCAGGCCACCATGGGGCGGCGCACCGTACTGCAGGGCGTCGAGCAGGAAGCCGAATTTCTCTTCCGCTTCTTCCTTACCGATACCCAGGACGTCGAAGACCGCGCGCTGCATCGCCTGGTCGTGAATACGAATGGAGCCACCACCCAGCTCGGTGCCGTTGAGCACCATGTCGTAGGCGCGGGACAGCGCCGTGGCCGGGGAATCCTTCAGCGCTTCCGGCGAGCAGGAAGGCGCCGTGAACGGATGGTGCAGCGCCGACAGGCGGCCGTTGTCGTCGGCCTCGAACATCGGAAAGTCGACCACCCACAGCGGTGCCCATTCGGCGGTGTAGAGGTCGAGATCCTCGCCCAGCTTGACACGCAGCGCGCCGATGGCCTCGTTGACAATACGCGTCTTGTCCGCACCGAAGAAGATGATATCGCCATCCTCGGCGCCCACGCGATCCAGCAGCTGCTCGACGATGCCTTCCATGAACTTGACGATCGGCGACTGCAGGCCCTCTAGCCCCTTGGCGCGCTCGTTGACCTTGATCCAGGCCAGCCCTTTCGCGCCGTAGATGCCCACGAACTTGGTGTACTCGTCGATCTCCTTGCGCGACAACTTGGCGCCACCGCTCACCTTGAGCGCCGCCACCCGGCCGTCGTCGGCCTTCGCCGGACCGGAGAAGACCTTGAAGTCCACTGACTGCATCAGGTCATCGACATCGACCAGCTCCAGCGGAATGCGCAGGTCCGGCTTGTCGGAGCCGTAACGCTGCATCGCTTCGCTGTAGGGCATGCGCGGAAACTCGGGCAGCGACACATCGAGCACGCTCTGGAACAGCTCGCGGATCATGCGCTCCGTCGTACCCATGATGTCCTGCTCGTCGACGAACGACGCTTCCAGGTCGATCTGAGTGAACTCCGGCTGACGGTCGGCACGCAGGTCCTCGTCACGGAAACACTTGGCGATCTGATAGTAGCGGTCGAAACCGGACACCATCAGCAGCTGCTTGAACAGCTGCGGTGACTGCGGCAGGGCGAAGAAATGCCCGTCGTGCGTCCGGCTTGGTACCAGATAGTCACGTGCACCTTCCGGTGTGGCTCGCGTCAGGATGGGCGTCTCGATATCCAGGAATCCCTCGTTCTCGAGATAGGCCCGCACGCTGTGAGTGATCCGCGAACGCAGGCGCAGGCGCTCGATCATCTCGGGACGACGCAGGTCGATGTAGCGATGCTTGAGACGCACCTCTTCGCCGACCTTGCCATGCTCGTCGAGCTGGAACGGCGGCGTGGCGGAGGTATTGAGCACATCGACCTGCTTCGCCAGCACCTCGATCATGCCGGTGGGCATGTTCGGATTCTGGGTGCCCTCGGGGCGTAGACGGATGCGACCGACGATACGCAGTACGTACTCCCCGCGGGCACGATCTGCATTGGCGAACGCATCCGCCGTGTCCGGATCCACCACGACCTGAGCGATACCGTCACGATCGCGCATATCCAGGAAAATGACTCCGCCGTGGTCGCGGCGGCGATGCACCCACCCGCAAAGCGTGACTTCGTGATCGATCAGGGATTCGTTCAATTGGCCGCAATAATGACTGCGCATGCTGGATCCTAGTAATGGTGAATACTTTGACTCGTATGTTGAGCCCCGACTCGTATGTTGAGCCAAGGCTCATAAAGTGAGCGCTTTGCTCGGAAGTCACGCCTTCGCCCTCCGGGCGGCCGCACGGTAGCGTCTTCCGAGCGCGGCTGACGTCGGGCCTACGCCGACGCCTTGCTTTCTCCGCCGCTCTTGGCACCGCCACTGTCGCCGGAAGCTGCCGGCTTGGCGCCATCGCCTGCCAGATTCTTCTTGCTGCCCGACTTGAAGTCGGTTTCATACCAACCGCCGCCTGCGAGACGGAAACCGGCCGCCGACACCAGCCGAGCCAGGGCCGCCTGTTCGCATGCCGGGCAGTCGGTCAGTGGCGCCGCGCTCACCTTCTGCAGTTTTTCCAGACGGTGACCGCAGGCCTTGCACTCATATTCGTAGATGGGCATGGTTTTGTCGCTCTGTAACGGGTGTCGCCCTGCAAAAGACGCCAGCGCCACCCTGCTGTCATGACGCACCGCGCGGGCTTTCGCGGATACGTGATCCAACGTCGCCGCCAAACCGCGGCTTGCCTGTCAAATCGGGGCTGCCGCCGGAATTTCCAAGCGGGTCGTTCGCGACCGTGACGCCTGTCCGCTTTTCAAGCCGCGCTCGAAAGCCGCATAGTATAGCGCGCAGCAACCGGTCACGGGCAATATTACCGGTTGAGGAATCCACTGTCGTCGTCGACGCCAACGCACTGCAGGACTCGATCGCACTGTGCTGCACCGCGTACTCCTGCCTCTTGCTTCCGCGAAAAAGGAAAAGCGCATGAAAGCCGTTCTTCTGGATGCCGCCTCGCTTGGCGAGGATATCGACCTGGCGCCGGTACGCGCACTCGTCGACGATCTCGATATTCATCCCTTGACGCCGCCCGAGGCGACGCGCGACCGCCTGGCCGGCGCCATGGTGGCGCTGACCAACAAGGTGGTGCTCGATGCCGAGACACTCGATGCACTGCCGTCGCTGAAGCTGATCTGCGTGCTCGCGACTGGCACCAACAATATCGATATGGCGGCGGCCGAGCGACGCGGCATCGTGGTGCGCAACGTTGCCGCCTACGGGACCGCCAGCGTCGCCCAGCACACCCTGATGCTGATGCTGGCATTGGCCGCGCAGCTGCCCCGCTACCAGCAAGACGTTAAGGCTGGTGCCTGGCAGCGCAGCAATATCTTCTGCCTCCTCGACCACCCTACGCTGCAGCTCGCCGACAAGCACCTGGTCATCGTCGGTAGCGGCGTACTGGGCAGCGCCGTCGCCAAGCTCGGCGAGGCGTTCGGCATGCGCGTGACGTTCGCCGCCCGTCCCGGCAAAGAAGCCGAGGACTCTCGTCCATCGCTGACGTCGCTGCTGCCCGAGGCGGACGTGATCAGCCTGCATTGTCCGCTGACCGAGGCCACGCGCGGGCTGATCGATGCCTCGGCGCTGGCGACCCTGAAGCCGGGAGCACTGCTGGTCAATTGCGCGCGCGGCGGCATCATCGATGAACACGCCGCACTGGCCGCCCTGCGCGACGGCCACTTGGGCGGATTGGCCGTCGACACCCTGCCGACGGAACCTCCCCGCGACGGCCACGCGCTGCTCGACGCGCTGGAGGAACCGCTCAACCTGATCGTCTCCCCGCACAATGCCTGGATCACCCCAGAGGCCCGTCAGCGGGTCATCGAACTGACCGCCGACAACCTGCGCGCCTGGAGGCATTCGCATGCGCCCAACCCGTGACCACGCCCCGGTCTACAACTACGGCTCGATCAATATCGACTATGTCTATCGCGTCCCGCATCTGGTGCAGCCCGGGGAGACGCTCGCCAGTGCTAGCTTTTGCCGCGTTCTGGGCGGCAAGGGCGCGAATCAGTCGCTGGCGCTGGCGCGCGCCGATGGTCAGGTCAGCCACTGGGGACGACTGGCGCAGGCCGATCGTTGGGCGCTCGAGCCACTCGAGGCAGCCGGCGTCGATATCGCGCAGATCGCGCTGACTGACGACCCCAGCGGTCACGCGCTGATCCAGGTCGACGATGCGGCGGAGAATGCGATCATTCTCTATCCCGGTGCCAATCACGGCTTCACCGAAAGCGATCTGGAGAAGCTCGTCGGGGGCGCCGAACCCGGCGGCTGGCTGCTAATGCAGAACGAATGCAACGCCCCCGCCTCGATCCTGCGTCTCGCGGCGGCGCGCGGACTCGCCATCGCCTTCAACCCGGCCCCCTTGACGCCAGAGGTATCCGAGCTGCCGCTGACGCTATGTCAGACGCTCTTCCTCAATCGCGGCGAAGCCGCCGCGCTGGCGGAGCGGGCCCCCGATGCCTCGGCCGACGCCCTGCTCGAGGCCCTCACGGGCCGCTTGCCGGACGTCGAAATCGTCCTGACGCTTGGCAGCGACGGCGTTCACTACCGGCATGCCGACTGCCATATCGAAGTCGCCGCGCATCGGGTGAAGGCCGTGGACACCACCGCCGCCGGCGATACGTTCATCGGCTACTTCATGGCTGCCCGTCAGCGCGACGCGAATGTCGAACACGCGCTCCGTCTCGCTACGACCGCCTCGGCGCTTTGCGTGCAGGTTGCCGGCGCAGCCCCCAGCATCCCGCCGATGGCCGACGTCGAGGCAGCGCTGCGCTCGATGCCGACGCTGGCACTCACGCGCCACTCGACGACGTAGCCGCCCCACCCCAGCGTCGTTTTCAAGCCCATTCAGACACGAGCGTTCAGAGGCACCCATGTCCACACCGATCATTTTCGACACCGACCCCGGCATCGATGATGCCCAGGCCATCGCGATCGCGCTGGCGCACCCCGACATCGAACTACTCGGACTGACGACCACCTTCGGCAACGTCACCATCGAAACGGCAACGCACAACGCCCTGCTGCTGGCAGAACTGGCGGGGCAATCGATCCCAGTGGCCCAAGGGGCTTCCGCGCCACTGGTCAAACCGAAAAATCCGCCTCCCGGTCATATCCACGGCGATAACGGGTTGGGCAACATGCCGTTGCCGCCGGTGACGACACAGGCTGTTTCACAGAGTGCGGCAGCGTTCATTGTCGAGCAGGTCAACGCGCGCCCGGGAGAGATTGTCCTGGTCGCGGTCGGCCCACTTGGCAACCTCGCCGCTGCCCTGCAGCTTGACCCTTCGCTGGTGGCGAAGGTCAAGCGCGTCGTGATCATGGGCGGATCGATTCGCGAAGGCGGCAATGTGACGCCGGTGGCCGAAGCCAATATCTTCAATGACCCGCACGCCGCCGCGCGCGTCTTGCAGGCAGACTGGCCACTGACACTGGTCGGCCTCGACGCCACACATCGCTGCGTTCTCGATCCGACCAGCATGGAGAAGATTGCCGCCGCCCAGGGCGAGCTGGGCAAGATCCTGGGCGAGAGCTACACCTTCTATCGAGACTTTTACCAGCAGGCACAGGGCATCGACGGCTGCTGCCCGCACGACAGCTGTGCACTGGTCTGGCTATTGAAACCGGAGCTGTTCCAGGTCGAACGCGGCTATTTGAGCGTGGTCACCGAAGGACTGGCCGAAGGACAGACCCTCATGGCACCGGCCTCGCGACAGTTCGTCGACGACCGCTGGACCCGTAGCGTCGCGGCAGATGTCTGCCTGAACGCCGACGGGCCGGCGGTCATTCAGTGGATGGTAGAGACACTAACCGCCGAGTGACCGCCATGCGGCGACCCAGGCTACCCGGTGGTGAAGCTTGCCGGCGCCGCCAGGGTCGCCTCTTCGACAGCGACATCGGTCACATCGGCCGCCGGCGGCCCCGACCACAGCCTGTCGATCAGCTCGGCAATCGCGGTCGCCTCACCGCAGGCGACCACTTCGACACGCCCATCCTCGAGATTGTGAGCGTGACCGGTAATGCCCCACCGTTCCGCCTCTCGCCGCACATACTCACGGAAGCTCACGCCCTGAACGCGCCCGCTCACCAGCGCCTTGATGGTCCGATTGGTCATGTGCCAGATCCTCCTTCTTGATCACTTCCTGCCGCAGCAGCACGGCGGTATTGCGGGGAACGATATGCCGCCCGCGCGCAACCACGTGCGTGCGCGTGAAAGCCGCACCGTACAACAGGATCAGCGAGGAGTAGTAGACCCATAGCAGTACCAGCACGACCGACCCCGCCGCACCATAGGTGGAAGCCGTCGCGGTGTGCGCGAGATAGGCAGCAATGGCATTGCGGCCGATGACGAAAAGGACGGCCGTGACCAGCGCCCCGAGCACCACATCGCGGTAGCTCAGCACCACGTCGGGAAGCACCTTGAAGATCGCGGCAAAGAACATGGCCACGACGACGATCGACAGACCGAACTCCGCCGCCGACAGCAGCAATCCGCTCCCCGGCACCCAGTCGCCGGCGTAGCGAAAGGTCGCCCGCAGGATCACGCCCAGCACCAGCGACACCAGCAGCACAAAGCCGATAGCCAGCACCACGGCCAGCGACAGCAGGCGTTTCTTGGCAAACAGCCAGACGCTGTTGCGATCCGGATGCGGCGCCACGCCCCAGATCGTGTTGAGCGAAAACTGCATCTGCCCGAACACCGTCGTGGCCCCGACCAACAGTGTCCCGATACCGGCCAGCGTTGGCAGAATACCCGACGCCTGGATGCTTGACTGGGCAACGGCATCTTCGACTGCGCGGGCCGCGGAGGGCCCTAGCGTATCCTGCAGGCGCGCCACGATCTCGCCGCGCGCAGCATCCTCACCGAGCCACAACCCGACGACACTAACCGCAATGATGATCGTGGGCGCCAAGGAGAACAGCGTGTAGAACGCCAGGGAACCGGCGTAGCTAAAGGCATTGCGATCCAGCCACAGCTGAACCGAGTCGCGAACCACCCGAAACCAGAACCTGGCAAGCTCCACCATAGACTCGATGTCTCCGTTATCGACCCGCGTTGCCATGGCGGCGGCCGTCCGTCCGCTCGCCATGGGCACTATCCGCAGTCTAGACGATGACCCTGAACGCTCGGGGTCTCACGCCCGCAGAAAATCACTGGGCAACTTCATCATCCGCCGCCATAGTTTCTCGACGCCAGGCTTGTGAACCAGCGAACAGCGATAGAGCCGGATTTCCAGGGGGATATCCCAACTCTCGCCCGCGGCTCGCACCAGCTTGCCGGCCGCCAGCTCGTCACGAATGCAGAAGTCGGGTATCCAGGCAAGCCCGACGCCTTGCAGTGCCATCCCCTTCAGTCCCTCGGCCATGGCCGTTTCATAGACTGTTTTCAAGCGCATCCGCGCCGGCTCGTTCTTCAGCAGCATGCGCACGCTGCGCCCCAGAAATGCGCCCTGCGTATAGGCAAGAAAGGGGATCGCGCCCTCACCGTCGAAGGAGAAGCGTGCCTCGCCTTGGGCATTCGGCACGCTGACCGGAATCATCTTCACCTGCCCGATCGAAAACGATGGAAATATCTCGGCATCCAGCTGCATCGTCGCGTAGGGATCGTGATAGGCGAGCATCAGATCGCAGTTACCTTCCCGTAGCACATGAATGGCATCGCCGACGTTCATCGCCACCAGCCGCGTTGGCAGCTCTCCGACCCCTTTCTGCAGGCGCGAGATCCACCGCGGATAGAAGGCCAACGCCAGCGAATGCGCCGCCACGATGTCCAGCGCCTCGTTGTCCATGGCGAGGCCGCGCAGATGCGCCAGGCTGTCATTGAGCTGCTCGACCATATTGCGCGCCGTGACCAGAAATAGCTGGCCTTCGGACGTCAGGCTGACCGGCGTTGTCGAACGATCCACCAGCGTGGCGCCGATCGCCTGCTCGAGCGAGCGAATTCGGCGACTAAATGCGGGCTGGGTCACGTGCCGCTGTCGTGCGGACGCCGAGAAGCTGCGCGTGTTGGCCAGCGCCACGAAATCCTCGAGCCATTTCGTTTCCAGATTCAATGCGTTCCCTCAGCGATCGTGATTCCAACAAGGCGCTGGCGCGCCGACTCGAGCGATCACGCCTCTCGGGGCGTGTCAGCCAACATTATCGTCATTGTACGGGTGACAGCAGGTAGGTTGCCCGCGAGACCAGTTTTCGCCACATCGGCCGGTCGGCGAGCTCCTGTGCGGTCACCTCTCGGCTGCTGGCAAAATCCTGCTCCAGCATCGCCTGCACCGAGGCGGCAAAGGTCTTATCCGGCACATAGGCCGTGACCTCGAAATTGAGCCGAAAAGACCGGTTGTCGAGATTGACCGTGCCAACCATCGCCGTGTGATCATCGACCAGCATCGTCTTTTGATGAAGAAAGCCGGGCTGGTAGCGATAGATCTTGACGCCGTTGGCGATCATTTCCGGCAGGAAGGCGAAGGCAGACAGGAACACCAGCAGATGGTCGGGCCGCTCCGGTATGAGCACGCGAACGTCCACCCCCCGCAACGCCGCCAGGATCAACGCATCCTGCACGCCATGGTCGGGCACGAAGTAAGGACTGGTCACCCAAAGCCGATGCCGCGCCCCGTGGATCGCATGCTGGACCAGTAGACTGGCGGTCTCGCGCCCATCCGCCGGCCCGGAAGGCACAATGGCAACGTGCTGGGACGCCTCCGGGATCTGGTATGCGACCCAGTGCAGCGCGAGGATGGCACCGGTGGCCCAGTACCAGTCTTCCCAGAACGCCTCCTGCAAAGCCAGTGCGCTGGGCCCCTGCAGTTTCACGTGGGTATCCCGCCAATGTCCGTAGCGCTCGACACGCCCCAGATACTCGTCAGCGACGTTGAGACCGCCAGTCCAGCCCTCCCGACCGTCAACCACCACGATCTTGCGGTGGTTGCGGAAATTGATCTGAAACCGGTGCCGCCAGCCCCGCGACGAATTGAACGCCGAAACGCGAACACCAGCCTCCTCGAGGTCGCGCAGATAGCCACCCGGCAGGCCGCGACTGCCGATTTCGTCGTACAGGAAGTAGACGTTGATGCCGTGCTCCGCCTGATGGATCAGGCGACGCTTGAACGCCAGGCCGATCTCATCGGCGCGCACGATGAAGAACTGGACGAGGATGTACTCTTCCGCCCGATCGATGCCATCGAACAGGCTCTCGAAGGTCGCCTCGCCATCGACCAGCAGGTCGACCCGATTGCCCCGTGTCATTGGCATCATCGACAGCTGCTCTACCGCGCGAATACGCCCGCTGACCGCTTCCGGCCGCGAGGTATAAGGCTCCATGTAGGGACGATAGCGCTGCAAAACCTGACGCAGCACCGTATCGCGCTCGCCGCGAGCCGACACATAACCGTAAAAACGCGGACGGCCGAACGCCCAGAAGATGGGCACGGCAAAGTAGGGAAAGCTGACCAGCGTGACGATCCAGGCAATCGCGCCCTGCGAGGTACGGCTCGACATCAGCGCAAAGATGGCGGTGAGGATACCGGCAACATGCGAGAGAAACAGAAACACCCCGAGGATCCACGTCATGCTCGCCACCCTGCGCTTCCGTGCGCCATCACCCGTCTCCCACCCCGAATCCGTGTGCCGTCGACGCCCTGCCGGCACCCGGTTCGCGGGCATGAGCAAGCGCCTTCCGGCGTCATCATACCGAAAAAAAGAGAGAGCCCCACAGGGGCTCTCTCCAAAGAACTCTCTCGAGACCAGCGATTCAGCGCCCGCCTTGTCTGCCGAAGCCACGAGATCGACACTACCACCCCGTGTCAAACGCGCTCGGCGATGATTTCCTTCCACTTGGCAGGGCCGGTCTGATGCACCGAGGTGCCCTGGTGGTCGACCGCGACCGTCACCGGCATATCCTCGACTTCGAACTCGTAGATGGCCTCCATGCCGAGATCGTCGAATGCCACTACCTCGGCCTTCTTGATCGCCTGCGCCACCAGATAAGCTGCGCCGCCAACGGCCATGAGATACACCGCCTGATTGTCGCGAATCGCCTCGATCGCCAGCGGGCCACGCTCCGCCTTGCCGACCATGCCGAGCAGCCCGGTTTCCTCGAGCATGGTGCGTGTGAACTTGTCCATGCGCGTGGCCGTCGTCGGGCCGGCCGGACCGACAACTTCGTCGGCAACCGGGTTGACCGGCCCGACGTAGTAGATAAAGCGGTTTTTCATATCTACCGGCAGCGGCTCGCCGCGGGACAGCATGTCGACCATCCGTTTGTGCGCGGCATCGCGCCCGGTCAGCAGCTTGCCGGATAGCAGCACGGTATCCCCTGGCTGCCATTCACGCACAGCCTCTGGGGTCAGCGTATCGAGATTGACGCGACGGACACCCTCGCCGACTTCCCAGGTGATTTCCGGCCAGTCGTCGATCTTCGGCGCGGGCAGCGTTGCCGCGCCGGTGCCATCAAGAGAAAAGTGGACATGCCGCGTCGCCGCGCAGTTAGGAATGATCGCCACCGGCTTGTTGGCCGCGTGCGTCGGGTAATCCTTGACCTTGATATCGAGTACCGTGGTCAAGCCGCCCAGCCCCTGCGCGCCGATCCCGGTGCGATTGACCTTGTCGAACAGCTCCAGGCGCAGTTCTTCGGCACGGTTCTCCGCCCCCCGTGCCTGCAACGCCTGGATATCGATCGGATCGAGCAGCGACTCCTTCGCCAGCTCCATGGCTTTTTCCGCCGTTCCGCCAATGCCGATACCCAGCATGCCCGGCGGGCACCAGCCGGCGCCCATCTTCGGCAGTTGCTCCAGCACCCAGTCGACAACGTTATCGGAAGGATTGAGCATCGCGAACTTCGACTTGGCTTCGCTGCCACCGCCCTTCGCGGCGACATGAATCTCCACCGTATCGCCCGGCACCAGTTTGTGGTGAATGATCGCCGGCGTATTGTCACCGGTATTCTTGCGCTGGCCGTCCGGGTCCGCCAGCACCGAGGCACGCAGGACATTGTCTGGCAACGTGTAGGCGCGGCGCACCCCCTCATTGACCATGTCATCGAGACTCATTTCGGCTTCCCAGCGCACGTTCATGCCCACGTGGACGAAGACCGTGACGATACCGGTGTCCTGACAGATCGGCCGATGACCGGTGGCACACATCCGCGAATTGATCAGGATCTGGGCAATGGCGTCACGTGCAGCCGGATTCTCCTCCCGCTGATACGCGGCATGCATCGCCTCGATAAAATCCTTGGGGTGATAATAGGAGATGTACTGCAGCGCATCGGCGACGCTTTGAATGAGATCTTCCTGACGGATCACGGTCATCTCGGTACTCCTGGCTGGTCACGGTGATTGCCCGACAGGTCGGATCGCCTGTGGGTCGATGACGAATCGCTCGAGATGATAACGCAACGTTCAGGGGTTGGGCAGTTGTCGACAATAAAGTCGACGCGAGATAACGGTATAACTTTATTTTGATTCAGCATTCGCGATCATGGAAAGCCAGTGCTTTTACCCTATCAGGGGTGGTCGGGTTGACAGCGCGGGCAGCGGTAGAGGCGCCGGGAGGCGACCGACTGACGATCCACGGTTGTGCAGCAGGCATGGCAAGGTTCGCCGTCCCGGCCGAAGACCGCATGCCGCCAGACCGACCGGGGATGTCCGGCCGCCTGCAGCGGTCGACGCCACGCCGGCCGGTTGGTGACACCGGCCTCTCGATACGCCTGAAGCGTTGTCTCGATGATCACACCGGCCAGTCGCTCAACGGCTTCGTCAGACAGCTGCATCGGCCGGACACCGGGGGGCAGGCCCGCATAGAACAGAATCTCCGAGCGCAGATAGTTACCCACGCCCGCCAGACATTGCTGATCCAGCAGCAGCCCTCCCAGCCCGCGCCCGCGAAAGCGTTTGGACAGCAGTCGCTCGACCACCGCTGCCGGGGAAAGCTCGTGCGTCAGGAGATCCGGCCCGAGCCGGGCGATGAACGGCTGTTCACGGAGGGTTTCCTGCGTCCACAAGGAGATATCGGACGCGCTGAACAGTTCTGCGGCATGGGTTTCGGTGACCAGTTTCGCGCGCAGTATGCGGCGACTGCGTGAAGGCCGCTCTCGCCGCCGCACCTTCCAGACACCATAGAGTTGATTGTGGGAAAAGAGCACCTGGCCATCGCTAAAGGTCGTCAGCAGCGCCTTGCCCCAGCTATCGACGGCCGCCACTCGCGCTGCCGACAACGCCTCGGCCTGCCGGGCCAGCTCGGGATAGGCAAACCAGACTTCGGTCAGCGGGCGATCGATCAGTATACGGCCGAGCCGATCTGCGACCCGACGTATTTCCGGCCCTTCTGGCACGCCTTACCCTCGCCTCAACCTAATTTCTCGCCTCAGCCCAGCTCCAGCAACCGCGCCTTGAGCGTCTGAGTCTGATCACGCAGCTTGGCAGCCTGCTCGAATTCGAGGTTCTGCGCCGCCTCATGCATGCGATCCTCGAGCCGGCCGATCTCTTTCGTCAGCTGGGTGGCATCCATCTGCCCCAAGGCCTCGCGGGAATACTCTCCCGGGGTTTCGGCGACCAGTTGCTCGGTTCGCTTGCGTCCGCCCTTGCGGCCCGGGGCCTGCGCGCCCTCCATGATATCGGCCACGGACTTGGTGACGGTTCGAGGCGTGATACCGTGGCGCTCGTTATGCGCAATCTGCTTGGCACGGCGGCGCTCGGTCTCATCGATCGCCTTGCGCATGGAGTCGGTCACCCGATCACCGTAGAGAATCGCCTTGCCGTTGGCGTTACGCGCTGCCCGCCCGATGGTCTGGATCAGCGAACGCTCGGCACGCAGGAAGCCCTCCTTGTCGGCATCCAGAATGGCGACCAGAGACACTTCAGGAATATCCAACCCCTCGCGAAGCAGGTTGATGCCAACCAGGACATCGAACTTGCCAAGCCTTAGATCGCGGATAATTTCCACACGCTCAACGGTGTCGATATCGGAGTGCAGATAGCGCACCCGTATGTCGTGCTCGTCGAGGTATTCGGTCAGATCCTCCGCCATGCGCTTGGTCAACGTCGTGACCAGCACGCGCTCGGCGACATCCAGCCGCTTGCGAATCTCGGAAAGCAGGTCATCTACCTGGGTGCTCGCCGGGCGCACTTCGATCTCCGGGTCGAGCAGCCCGGTCGGACGGACGACCTGCTCAACGACCTGGCCGGCGTGCTCTTGCTCGTAGGGGCCCGGCGTCGCGGAGACAAACACCGCCTGCGGCACGATGCCTTCCCACTCTTCGAAAGTCATCGGTCGGTTGTCCAACGCCGACGGCAGGCGGAAGCCGTACTCCACCAGCGTCTCCTTGCGCGAGCGGTCGCCGCGATACATGCCGCCGACCTGCGGCACGCTGACGTGGGACTCGTCGATAAACAACAGCGCATCGTCCGGCAGATAATCGAAGAAGGTCGGCGGCGCCTTCCCGGGATCGCGTCCCGAAAGATAGCGCGAGTAGTTCTCGATGCCGTTGCAATAGCCAAGCTCGAGCATCATCTCGATATCGTAGAGCGTGCGCTGCTCGAGACGCTGTGCCTCTACCAGCCGCTCGTGCTTGCGCAGATAGTCCAGCCGCTCCGCCAGCTCGCCCTTGATCGACTCGACCGCGGAGAGAATGGTGTCGCGCGGCGTCACATAGTGTGTCTTCGGATAGATCGTCATGCGCGGCACCTGCCCGCGAACCTCACCGGTCAGCGGATCGAACAGACGGATCGAGTCGATCTCGTCACCGAACAGCTCGACACGCACGCCCTCGTCCTCGGCGTCCGCCGGAAAGATATCGATCACGTCGCCGCGCACGCGGTAGGTACCGCGCCGGAAATCGCTGTCATTACGGGTGTACTGCAGCTCCGCCAGCCGGCGCAGGAAACTGCGCTGGTCGATCTCCTCGCCGCGATTGAAGTGCAGCCGCATCTTCATGTACTGCTCGGGGTCACCGAGACCGTAGATCGCGGAGACCGACACCACGATCAGAGCGTCGCGACGCTCGAGTAGCGCCTTGGTCGCCGACAGGCGCATCTGCTCGATATGCTCGTTGATCGAGGCGTCTTTCTCGATAAAGGTGTCCGACGAGGGCACGTACGCTTCTGGCTGGTAGTAGTCGTAGTAGGAGACGAAATACTCGACGGCGTTATCCGGGAAGAACGACTTGAATTCACCGTAGAGCTGCGCCGCCAGCGTCTTGTTGTGCGCCAGCACGATGGTCGGACGCTGCAGGCGTTCGACCACATTGGCCATGGTGAAGGTCTTGCCCGACCCCGTCACCCCCAGCAGCGTCTGATGCGACAGACCGGCCTCGAGACCTCGGGTCAGGCTCTCGATCGCGGCCGGCTGATCGCCGGCCGGCTGGTAATTCGAATGAATCTTGAAAGATTTGCTCATGGGCAGTATTTAGGGTCCGAATCATCGACCTTCAAGGGGAGCGTGCGCCTAGCGTGCGGAAAATCGGCTGTCGGTAGCCTTCACCGCCGCGACCAGTGCCTCGCGCCTGACGCGACCTTCGACCTCGGCCCAGTCGCGACCGATGTCCACGCTGTCGACGCCGTCGACCATCATCAGCGCCGTGGTCACACGATTAATGTCGTCGGCCGTGGAAAGCCCCTGCAGGGTGAGGTTGATCTGTGCCATCTCGCTCTCTCTTCTCATGAAATACATCAACCGGCAAGAATAGCACGCCGACCCCGGACCGGCCGTTGCAATACGCCCGCTTCGCCACCATCTTGAGGGGCAATTGTCGTCGCCGCGACACACCTGACCTCAATGGAGAGTTCGCATGAACGAGTGGAAGGCGCATCTGACATCTCAGGGCGGCTCGCAGACCGACACCGGCCAGTGGCAATTTCCCGCTGACGCCAACGCGCAGACCTCCACCGGACACTACCTGGTGCCACTTTCGCATCTGGCGATTCTCGAGTGCGAGGGCGCAGATGCCACCCGCTTTCTGCAGGGCCAGGCCAGCGCCCACACCGACCACGCCAACGGTGATTTCGCGCCCTTGACCGCCTTCTGCGGACCGAAAGGACGCATGATTGCCAACGCTGAGCTGCTGCAGGTCGCGCCGGAACGCTACTGGCTGCTGCTGCACGCCTCGCTGTGCGAGCCGCTGGCCACCCAGCTCGGCAAGTACGCGCCGTTCTACAAGGTCCAGCTGCGCCAGCGCGACGACCTGGCGCTACTGGGTGTCATCGGCGCCCCCGAAACGCTCGACGCAGGCGTGCCCACTGGTGATTGGCACATGCAGGCAACTGCCGAGCACGTCCTGCTGCGTCAGCCCGGTCCAAGCCCGCGCGTGCTGCTTGCCCTGACGCCGCCGCAGGCCATCGACACTTGGAATCGCCTGCGCCAGGACCACCAGCCAGCCGGCACGGCGCTGTGGCAGCAGGCAGATATCGAGGCCGGCGTCGCCTGGCTGACAGCCGCGCACAGCGATAGCCTGCTACCGCAGATGATCAACTGGGAAGCCCTGGGCGGCATCAGCTTTCGCAAGGGGTGCTATACCGGGCAGGAAGTGGTGGCGCGCGCTCACTTCCGCGGTCAGGTCAAGCGGCGGCTGCAGATCGCCCGGCTAGACGGCGCCACACCGCCTGACGTGGGTAGCGATATCCGCTGCGACGAGAAACGGGTTGGCGAAATCTTTCAGGCCGTCAGCACCGGCGACAGCTGCCTGGTGCTGGCAGTGCTCAATACGAGCGTGGAGGAAACGGCTGCGCTCGAGGTCGATAGCCGCCGTCTGACGCGCCAGCCGTTGCCTTACGCTCTCGAGCGGCTCGACCCGGAAAACGCCGTGGCAGCGACCTCCGCCTAGGCCCCGCAAGACTCGCGGCACCGGGCCACGCGGCTCAACGGAGAGGCCAAGGGAGAAGGGACGGCCGCCCTATTCCACCGGCAGTCGCCCTAATCGACCGGCAGCCGGAACAGTTCGAGCGTATTGCGCCAGGCACAGCGCGCCACGTGCGCCGGAGACTGCCCACGCAGCATCGCGACGACTGCCAGCGTCTCGACCAGGTTGGCCGGCTCGTTGCGCCTGCCTCGGCGACCCGCCGGCGGCATGTCCGGGCTGTCCGTCTCGAGCACGAAGCCGCTGTCCGGCAGCGCCTGGACCGTGCGCCGCAGACGCTTGGCGCCCTCATGCGTCACGGCACCGCCTAGACCGAGGCGATAGCCCAGCTCGAGGAACCGCCTCGCCTGCTGCTCGCTACCACTGAAGGCGTGAATCAGACCGCCGGCCGGTAGCGCCAGCTGCCGTAACCGCTTGGCGACATGGTCGTTGGCATGCACGCAGTGGATGACCACGGGTAGCCGGAACTGTTTCGCCAGCTTCAATTGCGCATCGAACAACACCCACTGACGCGCGAGTGTCTCTTCGAAGCGTGCATCGATACCGCATTCACCAACGGCGACCACACCGCCATGGCACTGCAACGCAGCCGCCAGCGCCTCGATATCCTCCTCCCGGTGTTGCTCGATAAAATAGGGATGCAATCCCAGACCGACCGACACGTCGTCACGATGCCCCAGCGCCAGCACCGCGTCCCAGCGTTGACGAGACGTTCCCGGCACCATGAAGCGTTCAACGCCCGCCGCCTGCGCGCGCGCGAACATCGCCTCATGGTCGCCGACGAAGCGCTCGTCATCGAGATGACAGTGGGCGTCGAACAGCCGAGCATCGAGAGTCACGGTCTAGGCAGGCGTCGAGGCGTCCGTCACCGGAAGATCCGCCGTGCAGTGGCCACATTTGGTGGCCTGGAGCGGGATGGTCATGAAGCAATGAGGGCACGCCTTGTCGGTGGGGGCCTTGGGCGCCACCGCCTCCTCGCGCTTCATGCGATTGATACTGCGTACCAGCAGGAAGACGGCAAAGGCGACAATGACAAAGCTGATCACCGCATTGAGGAAAAGACCGTAGTCCAGCGTCACCGCGCCTGCCGACTGCGCCGCCGCCAGCGAAGGATAAGGGCCGGCAACGTCGCCCTCCTTGAGCACGACGAAGAAGTTCGCGAAATCCACCCCACCGATCAGCAGCCCAAGCAGCGGGTTCATCACGTTCTTCACCAGACTCTGCACAATCAGCGTGAATGCGCCGCCGATGATGATACCGACCGCCATGTCGACGACATTGCCTTTGACGGCGAACTCGCGAAACTCCTTCAGGAATTGGGAAGCCATCGGTGCTCTCTCCTCGTGATGGATATCCGACGCCGTGAACGACCGACCGGTGTCGGGCGCTCGCCTCTGCTACGCCGATAACGCCAAACCGTCATCGGCGACATCAGCATGAGCTAGCCTCCCTCGGGCGGCAAGTCGAACGCCCGCGCGCGGCTGCGGTTCTCAGTGCTCGCGCGTGGCGCGGAACTTGATATCGGGCCAGCGCTCCTGGGTCATCTGCAGATTGACCCGCGTCGGCGCCAAATAAGTCAGGCAGTCACCGCCATCCCAGGCCAGGTTAGTGCTCGCCTTGCGCCGGAACTCATCGAGCTGGCGGGCATCATCGCAGTAGATCCAGCGGGCCGTATTGACATTGACCGGCTCGTAGATGCAGTCGACCTTGTACTCTTCCTTGAGACGATGCGCGACGACATCGAACTGCAGCGTGCCCACCGCACCGACGATCAGGTCATTGTTGTCAAATGGCATGAACACCTGGGTCGCGCCCTCTTCCGACAATTGCTGCAGGCCTTTCTGCAGCGCCTTCATCTTCAGCGGGTCACGCAGCCGAACGCGACGAAACAGCTCCGGCGCAAAGTGCGGGATGCCAAGGAAGCGCATGGTCTCGCCGGCGGAGAAGGTATCTCCGATCTGGATCGTGCCGTGGTTATGCAGCCCGATGATGTCGCCCGGCCAGGCCTCCTCGACGTGCGCACGGTCGGAGGCCATGAAGGTCAAAGCATCGGCGATTTTGACATCCTTGCCGATCCGCACGTGGCGCATCTTCATGTTGCGCTCGTACTTGCCCGAGCAGATACGCAGGAAGGCCACCCTATCCCGGTGCTTGGGATCCATATTGGCCTGGATCTTGAACACGAAGCCGGTGAAGCGGCCGTCGTCGGCCACCACTTCGCGCAGATCGGTTTCCCGCGGCTGCGGCGCCGGCGCAAACTCGACGAACCCGTTGAGCATCTCACGGACGCCGAAATTGCCCATCGCCGTACCGAAATAGACCGGCGTCAGCTCGCCGCGCCGATAGGCTTCGAGATCGAACTCGTGGGAAGCGCCGCGTACCAGCTCGACCTCCATACGCAACTCTTCCGCCGCACTCTCGCCCAGCACCTCGTCTACCTCGGCGCTATCCAGCCCCTCGATACGCTTGTCTTCGGGGACCCGGTTGCCCTGCCCCTGCGTATAAAGATGAATCACGTCGTCGTAGAGGTGGTAGACCCCCTTGAATGCCCGCCCCATGCCAATCGGCCAGGTCATCGGCGCACATTGGATATTGAGGACGGTCTCGATCTCGTCCATGACTTCGATGGGATCGCGGGTCTCGCGATCCATCTTGTTGATGAACGTCAGGATCGGCGTCGTGCGCAGGCGACAGACCTCCATCAGCTTGACGGTACGGTCCTCGACGCCCTTGGCGCCGTCGATCACCATCAACGCGGAGTCGACCGCGGTCAGCGTGCGGTAGGTATCTTCCGAGAAGTCCTCGTGGCCCGGCGTATCCAGCAGGTTGACCACGCGGCCGTTGTAGGGGAACTGCATGACCGACGTGGTGACGGAGATACCGCGCTCCTGCTCCATCTTCATCCAGTCAGATGTGGCATGCCGTTCGTCGCGCTTGCTCTTCACCGAGCCCGCCAGCTGAATCGCATTCCCGAACAGCAGCATCTTCTCGGTGATCGTGGTCTTGCCCGCATCGGGGTGGCTGATGATAGCGAAGGTGCGGCGCAGCGCCGCTTCCTGGGCGATCTGGGTATCTGACATGAAGGCTTCACTGGCTGAGCGCGAGCGCGCGTCGAGGATCAAACGCCTGAGCGCGGGGCGCGTGGAATCGGAGATGCCGGGATTGTACGCGTTGCTCCCGTGGAGTTGTAGCGCACCGTACCTTGCCGCCACACCGCTTGCTCCAAAGCCATGAACAGCCGGCATCCGAGACGGCAACCCGCTGAATCAACGGCAACGATCTCTGGCAACCTTTCAAGCCTTCCCCGTCCTATCTATCTGCGCGGGCCGGCGTCAGACATCAGGCGTCAACTCATCGATACAGGAAACCAGGCTCATGAACCGGATTCTCGGATATGACCACGACGACACACCGCTTCGCCAGGGCGACAGCGTTCGCCTCAACCAGGCCGACCACGCAGCTGCCTTCGGCATGCAGTCGACCATTGACGGCGTGGCCGTGGACAACAATCCCGACGACGCGGTCCAGCGCCTGTGTCTGGCGAATGGCAATATCGTCTACGACGTACACTGCAGCCGGGCCTGACAGCCACCGAACGCACTCAGGCGTCGAGGTCGGGACCGACTTGACCCCTGACAGGCCACTGTCGAGCGTCGGCGGCAGCGGCTCCCTTCCTCGTCTTCAGGCCCCCACATCTAGCTCTCCGGCAGCGCGCCTGCGACAATCGGGCGCTGCCTTCAGGCGTCCCCGGACGCCCCGCGGCCTCACGCGCGCGCTCGGCGTGCGCTAACATGAGCGAGACGATCGGCACCGGCGACACGGTCGAAAGTCGATACCGACATCGCCTTATCTGCCCCGGAGAGACCCTAGAAACCATGTTGCAGCCGCTCCCTCTCTCGACGCCGAATCGCAATCTGGTTCGCTTGACGATCGTGCGCGGCATTACCTGGACCGGCTTCCTCGCTGCCATCATCTTCGGCATCGAGGTGTTGGAGTTTCAGCTCCACGTACTACCGATCATCGCCATCATAGTGGCGATGGGGCTTTTCAACGTCGCCACCTGGTGGCGACTCGGACGCCCTCGGGCCGTGACCGACACGGAATATCTGCTGCATTGGCTCATCGACATCGCCGGCCTTAGCCTGCTGTTCTACTACACCGGTGGCTCGACCAACCCCTTCATTACCTACCTGCTGGTGCCGCTGGCGATTGCGGCCGCCACCCTGCCGTGGTCCTACGCCTGGATCATCGCGCTCGCCGCGGCGGTCAGCTACACCTTCATGATGCTCTTCTACGAGCCGGTGCCCCAATTGACGAGCGGCATGGCGTTCGCCGGCGTGCCGCTGCATACGCTCGGCATGTGGCTGAACTTCATCCTCTCCGGCAGTCTGATCACGTTCTTCATCTCCAAGATGGCGCAGACCCTCCGCCGCCGGGACATGACGCTTTCCCGCACGCGCGAGGCAGCACTTCGCAACGAACAGATACTGGCCGTGGCAACGCAGGCAGCCGGCACGGCGCATGAACTGGGCACGCCGCTGTCGACGATGGCCGTACTGCTCAACGAGATGCGCCACGAAACCGCCGATCAGCCGGCAATGCAGGAAGATATCGACATGCTTCGCCAGCAGGTTGACACCTGCAAGAAGCGCCTGCAAAACCTGGTGGCCAACGCGGACCGGCGCCGACTCGAAAAGCCCCAGACGCTGCGCGCGATTCCCTGGCTGGAAAATCTGATTCAGCGCTGGCTGGTCCTGCGCCCGGACGTCAATCACCAGCTCGACATCCCGCCGCGCCGCGGGCAGCCTTGGATCGCCGTCGACGCGACACTCGAGCAGGCCATGATCAACCTGCTCAACAATGCGGCCGATGCCAGCCCGAACTCGGTCGTCACCAGCCTCGAATGGGACGCCGAGGAGATCGTGATCGATATTCGCGATCACGGCCCGGGCGTCCCCCTGTCGATCGCCGACCAGCTAGGCGAGACCTTCGTCTCCACCAAGAGCAAGGGAATGGGCATTGGCCTGTTCCTGACTCACGCCACGATCAACCGCTTCGGCGGTGGCGTGAGCCTTTACAACCATGAGGAAGGCGGCACGCTGACCGAGGTCAAGCTACCTCGCGTCCAGGCCGGTGAAAGCCTGTAATGCCACTGCCATCCACCTGTCGAAAGAGGATTCGCTGATGAGTGAACAAGAGCGCCTGCTGATCGTCGACGACGACGAACAGTTCTGCTTTGTCATGGAACGCGCCATGCGCCGCCGCGGTTATGACGTCGTCGTCGCGCACACGCAGGAGGAGGCGCTGAATGCCGCGCGGGAGATGCCCCCGGTTCTGGCGACACTCGATCTCAAGCTCGAATCGGACTCCGGCCTCAAGATCCTACCGGCGTTGCTGGATATCGCGCCGGACTGCCATGTCGTTGTGCTCACCGGCTATTCGAGCATCGCCACGGCGGTCGAGGCGATCAAGCTGGGGGCGGTGAACTATCTTTGCAAGCCGGCCGATGCCGACGAGATTCTGGCAGCGCTGGAGCGTGAGAGCGGAGACGCGGACGTCGAGATCGCCGATAACCCGCCGTCCGTCAACCGGGTGACCTGGGAACATATCCAAAAGGTACTGCAAGAGCACGACGGCAATATCTCCGCCACCGCGCGAGCCTTGGGGATGCATCGACGCACCCTGCAGCGCAAACTGCAGAAGCGGCCGGTACGGCGCTGAATCAGCCCGCCGCCCCATCGCGACGAGTGGGCATGTCATATCGCCCAGCCGCGTGCCTTCGAGCTCTCTGCGCCTTGAGACTCCCGGTACGCGCGGCAATCGGTGACAGCGGCGGCGTCTGATGATCAATCAGAGATCGTGCCATGATCTGCCCCTCGCCGCGACTCCCCAAGCCGGGGCTTCTTGCACCCCGCCACTCGGCAAGTTTTCCGATCGAGGCGCAGTTGGGTATCCTGCTTACGGCGAAGGTCGCACTCGACTCGCCCCCATTCTCTCGCTCGGAAACGCTTATGGAATTGGCCGAACGCCTCCAGCACATGGTTCGCATCGCTCGCCGCGCAGGCGATATGATCGTCGAGGCTCGTCAGCAGCAGAATTTCTCTCACCAATACAAGGGTGGCGACGAACTGGTCACGGAAGTCGACGTCGCCGTCGACCAGATGATCGCCGACGAGCTCGAAGCCCTGGCGCCGGGCGAAGCCCGGCTGACCGAAGAGCTGACACCGGACCGCAGTCAACTGGAGCGCCCCGGCGCGCTATGGATCGTCGATCCGATCGACGGCACGGTCAACTTCGCCTACGGCCACGCCCATGTCGCGGTCTCGATCGCCTGGGCACATGATGGCGAGCTTCAGGCCGGCGTGGTCCACGCTCCGTTTCTGGGCGAAACCTTCACGGCCCTGCGAGGCGAAGGTGCTTGGCTCAATCAGCAATCGATCAGCACCAGTCCGGCGGAAAAGCTTGAGCGCAGCCTCGTCGCGACAGGGTTTCCCTATGCCCGAGACAAACGGGCGCCGCTGATCCGGCGACTCAACCATGTGGTGCATGCCTGTCGCGATATCCGTCGCAATGGCTCGGCGGCACTGGATCTTTGCCATGTTGCCTGCGGCCAGCTCGATGCCTACTACGAAAGCGTCTCGCCATGGGACTTTGCCGCAGGGTTGCTGATTGCTCGCGAGGCAGGCGCCCGAACGGGCCATCTCTATCCCTGCCCGGACAACCTGCCCGCGGACCTCTACGGCGAGAACCTGCTGGTCAGCGCCGTCGGCATCCACGCAACCCTGGGCAATCTGCTGCGCGACGCGGATGCCGGCAAACGCGTCGAGACGGACTGATCGGCCAGACATCACCATAGCCCGTCGTAATGGCGGGTTTAGCAAGACTCTATTGGCTGGCCCGGGTTTAATACGAAAGAATAACCCTCATATTCTTCTCGAACCGACAATTTCCTTCAGACAGGGGCAGGCCCCCCGCCTGAAGCCGACAGGAGATTCATCGATGCTGACCGTCATTTTCGGCCGTCCCGGCTGCCCATTCTGCGTTCGTGCCAAAGAGCTTTCCGAAAAACTCAAGGAAGCGCGCGACGATTTCGATTTTCGTTACATCGATATTCACGAAGAGGGCATCACCAAAGCCGACATGGAGAAGACGATCGGCAAACCGGTGGAGACCGTGCCGCAGATCTTTGTCGACCAGACTCACATCGGCGGCTTCACCGAGTTCGACCAGTATGTCCGCGATCAGGCCCTGATGCCGGAGAATGCCTGAGTCAAACGCCCCCTCTCCTGAGTGACGCGTGCCCTAGAGACACAACACCCGCCTTCTTGGCGGGTCTTGTCGTTGATGAATGCCAAACAATGGGCTCCCGACATAGGGGCTGGCTTCCTGCCCCAGCTCCGTTGTCACCTGCCTCAAGCCATTGCCCCCGCGTTGTCAGCCGTCGCTTCTGCCGCCTTTTCGTCCCAGGCTCGCTCTAGCGCCAGCTCCAGCTGCACCGGACCCTGACGCGGATCCAGCTCGTTGAGATAGTGCGTCGACTCGACCAGCGGCACCATCGGCGTATAGGGCTCCTGCTCCTCAAGCGACTTGACCGGCTCTCGCCGCCATAATCGATAGACGATAAAAAGCGCCAACGTCATGGCCGCGCCGCCAAGGAACAGCCAGAGCCCGTCCGGCCCCAGCGTTTCCATCATGAGCGACGCGCTGAAAGGCCCGACCACGGAACCCACGCCGTAGCACATCAGCAGCTTGGCGTTGGCCTGTATGGTCTCCTCCGGCGCCAGCCAATCGTGCGTGTGTGCCAGGCTGAGCGAGTAGAGCGTATGCAACATCGCCGTGTGAAAACTGGCGACGAACACCAGCAGCCAGTAGCTGGAACGCGCCGCCACGGTGATCAGGACGCCGGAGATCGTCATGACCACTGCCATGCAGAGGATCACCTTGCGTCGATCGAAACGGTCCGAGACACGTCCGAGCGTCCACTGCGCAATCAGCGCCACCAGGGTGGTAATCGACATGAACTGGGCGGTCTCGGCCGTGCTGAGCCCGATCTCCTGACCGTAGTAGGGCGTCATGGCGAAGAAGGCCTGGACCATCATCCCGGCGACGAAGGCCCCGACCAAGCCAACGGGCGCCCGGGCAAAGAGCGCTCGCAACGAAATCTTGGCGGAAACATCATGGCTCGAGCGCAGCGGGCCATGGATACGATGAATCGATAGCGGCACGAGCGATAGCGCAAACAGGATCCCGGCAACGGAGAACAGCACGAAGGTGCCAGGGTCCGCCATGTTGAGCATCCATTGGCCGCCGGCCAAAGAGAGTGTCGAAATCACCAGGTACCAGCCCAGGATCCGACCGCGGTTCTCGTTGGTCGACTCCCCGGAGACCCAGGACTCCATGACCATCAGCAGGCCCGCGGTTGCGGCGCCCCCGAAGAGCCGCCAGACCAGCCATGCCCAAGGATTGACCCACAGGCCATGAAGGATCGCGGTTACGGCCAGCAGCGCAGCACAGGCCGCGAAGACACGGATATGCCCGACGCTGCGAATACGCTTCTCCAACCAATAGCTGCCGGCAACAAAGCCAAGCGAAAAGCATGACATCAGCAGGCCTGCCATTTGCGATGGAAAGGCCTCCAGCGACATGCGCACCCCAAGCAGCGTCATGATCAGACCATGTCCCAGCAGGAAGCTGATCTCGCAGAGGAAGAGAATGGGAAGAGTCGCGGGCAAAGAACGCAAAGGGGTCTCCGAGCACTGAGGATCACGACGGGTGAGCGCAGACACATCGCCGACGATCGAGCGCCCAGGTCCCCACCGAAAAAGGGCCGGCAGTCTAACAAGTTCCCGCGGCCCTTCCGAGCCTATTCATCCAGTCTCTCGGATGACTCCAAAGCGCAACGAATTATTCACATCTTCTGTGGATAACGCTGTGTATTTCCAGTGGCTGACCGTAACGACGGGCGATCCTGAGGCGACCCCTCTCAAATTGGTCAGTTTTTCGACAACCAGGAAACTCATATCAACAGCATGGCATGATGCGGGCAACGCCCCCGCTTTGCCATTGACAAAAGCCAGCCCCGATGACGCGCTGTGCAGCTCCGCGACATTCCAGTAACATTGCTTCAAGTCTTTGATGGAGAATGGCATGTCGAGCCTCAAGGGGGCAGTCAGCATTCTGCTGCTGGTGACCAACACCCTGTTCTGGGGCGTCCCGCTGACCGTGCTGACCCTGGTCAAGCTACTGACACCGACCCGTCGCTGGCGCCTGTGGGTTCTTGGCGGACTGCACCGCGTGGCCCTGGCCTGGATACGTACCAACAATGTCTGGATCCGCTATTGGATTCATCCACAGATTCATGCCTCGATTCCCTCAACGCTCACCACTCGCCAATGGTGGTTGGTCATCGCCAACCATCGCAGCTGGACCGATATTCTGGTCATGCTGTACGTCTTCACCGGCCGCCTGCCCATGCCCAAGTTCTTTCTCAAGCGCGAGCTGATCCTCGTGCCGATCGTCGGCCTGGCTTGGTGGGCACTCGAATTCCCCTTCATGCGTCGTTACAGTCGCGAACGACTCGCGCGCAATCCGAAACTGGCAGAGCGCGACCGCCAAGCCACTCAGCGCATGTGCGATCACGCTCGCGAGATGCCGATGTGCATCTACAACTTCGTCGAGGGGACGCGCTTCACGCCGGCCAAGCAGCAGCAACAGCAAAGCCCTTACCACCACCTGCTGCGCCCCAAGGCTGGCGGCATCGCCCAGGTCATTGGCCTGCTCGGACCCAGGCTGGACGGGATTCTGGATGTCACGCTGCACTATCGCCGACCCGCGCCCCGCTTCTGGGATTTCCTGTGTGGCCGCGAAGGCGAGATCGCGATCGTCGCTCGCTCGCTCGAACAACCTGCCTGGATGCAGGACGGCCGACACGACGATGCCGCTTACAAGGAACGTTTCTATCTATGGTTGAACTCTCTGTGGCAGGAAAAAGATCACGCGCTTTCCTCCTATTCCTGGGACTGATGCTGCTAGTCGGCTGCGCCAGCAGCGGCGGCTTCAGTCAGGGACATAACGGCTGGATCACCGTTCAGCGCGGCGACACGCTGGGCAAAATCGCCCAGCGTGCCGATATACCGCTACTGCGGCTGCAGCGCTTCAATCCCGGCGTGGATTCGCGCCGGCTGGCCGTCGGGCAACGCTTGATGCTGCCATCGCGACAGGAACGCGCACCCGGCGGCGGCCCCTATCGTTATCAGGTTCGCCGTGGCGACACCTACTACTCCATCGCCAGACGTTTCGGTGCCGATCCAGCACGCCTTCAATCGGCCAATCCGGGCATCAGTCCCTCGGCTCTGGCCGTCGGGCAGCTGATCCAGGTCCCGTTGGGCGGCGCGGCGGTAGCCAGCAGAAGCGGCGGATCGTCGCGCCCCGCCTCACGCACGTTGCCCGATCCTGGTCCGCTACCCGGCTCGGCACGTCACTGGGAGTGGCCCCTATCGGATTATCGGGTCGCACGCCGCTTCGGCAAGGATGCCCACGGCACCCTTCAACCGATGCTGCTGACCACGACTTCGGCGGCAACCGCCAAGGCCGCCAGCAATGGCAGCGTGCGCTTTGCCAGCGGCATGCGCCAGCTAGGCCAGGTCGTTATCGTCCACCACTCGGACAACATGCAAAGCGTCTACGCATTCTGCGACAAGCTGCTCGTCAACGTCGGCCAGGAGGTCAGCGCCGGCACGCCGCTCTGCGAGATCGCTCGCGATGGCGGCAACCAGCGCTATCACTTGTTGTTCGACCTTCGTCACGGTGGCAAACCCGTCGATCCCGCACGCGTGCTACGCTGAATCTGGGTGTCATGGAATCGTCATACGCCCGACGCATTGCCGTCATCGGCGACACGCACGATCGAGCACAGGATCAAGCGCGGCTGACGGGCCACCGAACATCGATGGGCCGGCGCCGCGGACGGGAGTGGTAACGATGCGCATAGCCCTGGTCAGTGAAACCTGGAGCCCCGAGGTCAATGGTGTCGCTCACACGCTGAGCCATCTCGCCGGACACCTCGCCGCCAAGGGCATCGCCCTGCAGCTAATTCGACCGACGCCTGCGGATGGGGCACGTGACAGCCTCGTCGAGCGCGATGTTCAGGTACCCGGCGTGGCCCTTCCCATCTACGCCGACGTTCACGTCGGCCTGCCCTGTCGCCGTCGACTGACCAAACTGTGGCGCGAGGAACGGCCGGACGCCGTGTACATTGCGACCGAGGGACCGCTGGGCTGGTCTGCGCTCAGTGCCGCTCGCCGCCTCAAGCTGCCTGTCGTCAGTGGGTTTCATACCAATTTCGACCAGTACGCAGCCAACTATCACCTCGGCTGGAGCGTACCGATCGCGCGCGCCGGACTGCGGTACTTCCACAATCGCTGCGACGCTACGCTGGTGCCCACGGCCGCCCAGAAACAGTCGCTGGAGCGCAGCGGCTATCACCAAGTTTCGATCATGGCGCGCGGCGTCGATGCGGCGCGCTATGCCCCGGCCCATCGCGACGACGACCTGCGTCGGACCTGGGGAGTTGGCCCCCATCAGCCGGTAGCGCTCTACGTGGGGCGTCTCGCGTCGGAGAAAAACATCGACCTGCTGGCCGACACCATGGCTGCCATGCAGCGCAGCAATCCTTCGCTGGTACAGGTGCTGGTCGGCGATGGTCCGGCACGCAAGACACTGACTCGGCGACTGCCGGAGGCAATCTTCACCGGCTTCCAGAACGGCGACGCGCTAGCTCGTCACTATGCCAGCGCAGACATCTTCGTTTTCCCGTCACTCTCGGAGACCTTCGGCAACGTGGTACCGGAAGCCATGGCCAGTGGCCTCGCCGTTGTCGCCTTCGAACACGCCGCCGCCGGCGAGCTGATTGTCGACCAACGAAACGGCCGCCTGATCCCCCCGGGCGACAACCAGGCTTTTCTCGACGCCGCCAGCGAACTATGCCGGCAGCCGGCCACCTACGCACGGCTCGGCAGGCAAGCCCGAGAGCGGGCGGCCACGCTCGACTGGGCACGTGTCGGCGACCGCTTCCTTGCTCAACTGATCCAGGTTCAGAGGCCCCAGCATGTCGCAGCGCACTCCACGTCTCACGTTTGAACGCTTAGACCGCTACGAAAGCCGACTGAGTCATCGTCTGGCGGCGTTCTCCGGGCATCCACCAACGCTATGGCTGTTCCGCTGGGCCAGCCGTCTCGGCGACTGGCCGGCCTGGGTCGTGGTGGCGCTGGTCCACCCGATTTTTCTCGGGCCCCGTGGCTGGCTCGTCGCTGCCTGGTGGGGCCTCACCGCGAGCATTTCCGCCCTGCTTTATCGCTTGCTCAAGACGCGACTCTGCCGCGAGCGCCCCTTCGTCACGTTCACGACGATCCCATGTAGCGTACCTCCGGTGGATCGCTACAGCTTTCCCAGTGGCCATACGCTCCATGCCGTACTGTTCACCCTGCTGACCACGGCCACGACGCCCGTCCTGCTGCCTATCGTCTTTCCTCTAGCCTGCCTGATCGCCGCCTCACGGGTTGTTCTCGGGCTCCACTACCTCAGCGACGTCATGGTCGGCGGCGTTATCGGCGCCCTACTCGCCTGGGCCAGCCTCGCCTTGATGCCGGAATGGCTGTGACCTCAAGGCGCTCAGGACCCACCTCGGCGTCATCGCCCCAGGGCCAGTGCGGCGGCTGGCAACGTATCAACGCTGATCCCCTGCTGGCACTGCTGCCTGGATTTCTATCCCCCGCACTCGCGACGACGCTGCAGCAACGCCTGGAACAGGAGATTCCGTGGACCTCGCCAACCATCCGCCTTTATGGCAAAGCACATCGCATTCCGCGCTCGCAGTGCTGGATGGGGGATACCGATGCGCGATACCGCTATTCCGGCAGGACACTGGAACCCGAGAGCTGGCACCCGGAAATCGATGCACTCCGCCCACGGATCGATGAGGCCCTACGCGCCGCTGGCCTGCCGCGCGACGGGTTTAACAGCGTGCTGATCAACCGCTACGACGGCGGTGAGCAGCGCATGGGCTGGCACAGCGACGACGAGCCGGAACTGGGCAACGATCCGATCGTGGCCTCGATCTCGTTGGGCAGCGAGCGGCCTCTGCGGTTTCGCGAAAAAGACAGGCGCCCGGGCAACGCCTTCAATGTCTGGCTGCCCACCGGCAGCCTCCTGCTTATGGGGCCCGGCTGTCAGGCCCGCTGGCAGCACGCGCTTGCGCCCCGCGCCATCGACGGCGTCCGAATCAACCTGACTTTCCGCTGCGTACGCTGATTGCCCATCGGCGGGATACCTCGCGTCTCTTCGGCTCGGCCAACTCGCCAAGCCTTGTCCTTTCGCCACCGAGATGAATTCACGCCAGTCTGACCGAGACCTGGCGTGTCGGTACGCCCCGGCCAGTCTCTGATCCTCAACAGCAGAGCCTGCGCCGGCACGATCGACGCGCACTGGTACGGTCATGCTGACAAGAAAAGAAAACGGCCTCATTCGTCGAATGAGGCCGCAATGGATAACGGTATAAACTACAAAAAAGGGCGCTTACCCGCGGTAGTAGTTCGCCTCGACAAATGGCATGGCGCTAACCCTCATGGGCAGCTGCTTGCCACGCACGTCGGCATAGACCGTCGTCCCTTTGTCGGCCGAGTCGACATCCACATATGCCATGGCCACCGGCGCACCTACGCTGGGACCAAAGCTGCCGGAGGTCACCTGTCCGACCTGGCGACCCTCGACATCGAGCAGTCGGGTACCCTCGCGCACCGGGGCACGCCCTTCACCCAAGAGCCCGACACGGCGCCGGCGATGATCGCGCGCCTGAAGCTGGTGCAACACGCGATCCGCCCCGGGGAACCCGGCTTCGCGCTCCCCACCGACGCGGCGCGCCTTGCCGATGGCCCAGACAAGACTTGCCTCGACGGGCGTCGTGGTATCGTCGATATCATGGCCGTAAAGACACAAACCGGCCTCCAGGCGCAGCGAATCCCGAGCGCCCAGACCAATCGGCTCGACTTCCGGTTGCGCCAGGAACCAACGCGCTAGCGCATCCGAATCCTCTGCCGGCACAGAGATCTCGAAGCCGTCTTCCCCGGTATAGCCGCTGCGACTGATCCAGACATCGCTGTCCAGAATCGAAAAACGCGCATGCTGCATGAAAACCAGCTCGCAGGCTGCCGGGCAGAGCCTGCGCATTACGTCAGCAGCCTGCGGCCCCTGCAGCGCCAGCAATCCACGGTCAAGCACCTCCACCTCGTGATCCGCGCCCAACCCGGTACGCATCAACGCGACGTCCTGCTCCTTGCAAGCCGCATTGACGACGACATAGAGCGAATCGCCGTGATTGACGATCATGAGGTCGTCCGTGATGCCACCCTCGCTGTTGGTGAATAGCGCATAGCGCTGCCCGCCCTCGGCCAGGCCGACGACATCGGCGCTGACCAGGGTCTCCATGGCCGCAGCGGGCGCCGGGCCGGTAATCCGAACCTGCCCCATGTGCGAGACGTCGAACAGTCCGCACGCCCGACGCGTGTGCTCGTGTTCCTTCTTGACCCCCAGCGGAAACTGCACCGGCATGCTGTAACCGGCAAAGGGGACCATCTTGCCACCGAGCTCCTGGTGAAGGGCATGCAAGGGCGTCTGCTTGAGGTCGGTCATCGGTCTCTCCGTTCGAATGGAATAGGTCGCCGCAGCGCTTGTCACTCGCGCCGCTGCAGATCCTCGCCCGGCAGCACTGGCCTGCCAGCGAAGTGATCACGAGTGAGTTTGAATACCACCGGCGACAACAGCGCCAGCGCGATCAGATTGGGAATGGCCATCATCGCATTGAAAGTGTCCGCTACCAGCCAGATGAAATCGAGCTTGGCCATCGCGCCCACCGGCACCGCCAGCACGAAGATAAGGCGGTAGGCGACGATCGCCTTGTCACCGAAAAGATACTGGAAGCACTTCTCGCCGTAGAAGGACCACCCGAGGATCGTGGTAAAGGCGAAGACCGACAGCGCAATCGCCACGACATGTTGTCCCACCCCTGGCATGCCACTATCGAAGGAGAGTGCGGTCAGGCCGGCACCGCTCTCCCCCTCGAGCCAATGCGTCGAGGTCAGGATCACCAACGCCGTCATGGTGCAGACAACCAGCGTGTCGATGAAGGTGCCCAGCATCGCGATCAGCCCCTGACGCACTGGGTTGCGCGTCTGCGCCGCGGCGTGCGCGATGGGAGCGCTACCCAGCCCCGCTTCGTTGGAAAAGATGCCTCGTGCCACCCCGAAGCGAATCGCGGCGGCCACCGCGGCACCGGCGAAACCACCGCTGGCAGCAATCGGCTGGAAGGCATGGGAGAAGATCAGCGACAGCGCCCCACCGATCTGGTCGACGTTGACGAACAGGATGACAAGACTGCTGAGAATATAGGCCACGGCCATCAACGGAACCAGCTTGCCGGCGACCTGCGAGATACGCTTGATACCGCCAAGGATAACGGCACCGGCCAGCAGCATGATCACCAGACCGGTCAACCAGGTCGGCACGCCAAACGATGTCGCCATGGCATCGGCGACCGAGTTGGCCTGCACGGTGTTACCGATGCCGAAGGCGGCCACTGCCCCGAAGAACGCGAACAAACCGCCCAGCCATGCCCAACGCCTGCCCAAGCCGTTACGAATGTAATACATCGGCCCGCCGACGTGATCGCCGCGAGAGTCGGTCTCACGGTAGCGTACCGCCAACACCGCTTCGGCAAATTTGGTCGCCATCCCGACCAGCGCCGTCAGCCACATCCAAAATACGGCGCCAGGCCCGCCAAGCACGATCGCCGTAGCAACACCTGCAATATTGCCGGTACCGATCGTAGCCGATAAGGCGGTCATCAGCGCATTGAAGGGCGAGATTTCGCCGTCTTCGCGAGCCTCCGCGCTACCGCGGCGCCCCTGCCAGAGCAGGCTGAACCCCAGCCTCAGCTTGCGAATCGGCATCAACTTCAATCCGACCTGTAGATAGATCCCCACGCCAAACAGCAGGATAAGCATCAGCGGGCCCCAGACGACCCCGTTGATGACGCCAAAAATGGCATTGAGCTCGTTCACATCACACTCCATCGTCGCATTATTGTTCCTGCCACCTGCCGAAGCGCCCTTGTGAGGCCCCTCGAAGTGGCCTTCTTCGGGTAAAGCGGAGGAACGATAGAGGATTCGACTGAAGATTCACAATGAGCCCATGGTCTCTTTCTCTTTTTCTCTTATGCTCATTCTCGGTTTGGCTACCGGCCAACCATCGACATCTCGAGCCTGTCCGTCTGACTTGACTGGCTGGCGGTCAAATCACTTGGCCTCCGGACGACCTGGCTAGCGCCAACCGATGGCGAGCATCCGAAGCCAAGTACGATAACGAAAAGCCTCTGTGTTTCCAATACGAAACACATTTCTCCCATTCACGCCTACGATGACCATAGCGGCAAGCTACCGGAGGCTGCTCGCCAACCCCATGGCCAGGGCTCTGGACCGCGGCCGTACCCTTACGCTGGCGACGGCATCAGTGACACTCGACGCAGGGCTGGACGACGGCGTAATCTAGGCTCAACCTATTCAGGTCGCGCGCGTGTCTTAGCCAGTGTGAGACGTGAGCCTATGCCAATCGCCATCGGATTGAGGCATAATGCCCACACAATATCTTCCACAGAAAAAACGTTTCTTATAGGAAACCCCATGAGCGAAATTCCCGACAACCTGTTCTATACCGATAGCCATGAGTGGGTTCAGGACAACGGCGACGGAACCGTTACCGTTGGCATTACCGACCATGCGCAGGAAGCACTGGGCGACGTGGTCTTCGTCGAGCTGCCGGAGGCGGGCCGCGAGCTGGACGCCGGCGACGAGTTCGGCGTGATCGAGTCCGTCAAGGCGGCTTCCGATCTCTATGCCCCGCTGGCAGGCGAAATCGTCGAGGTCAACGAAACGCTCGAAGATACCCCCGAAACCGTCAATGACTCTCCCTACGGCGAGGGCTGGATTCTCAAGCTGCAGCTTGCCGACCAGGGTGATCTGGAATCGCTGATGTCGGCCGACGCCTACAAGGATCTGGTAGCCGCCGAAGAAGACGACGGCTGATCGCACGTCATCATCACCAGCCAGGCCGCCCGTCGCTGATGTGACGGCGGCCTACTTCTCCTATTGCCACCTTGCTGGACTGATTATGCCCACCGATACCCTCCCGCTGACCGACCTGGCCAACCACGGCGACTTCATCCAGCGCCACAACGGGCCGACCCGGGACGACGTCACCGAGATGCTTGCCACGCTCGACATGACCTCCCTGGCAACGCTGATCGATCGCACCCTTCCACGCGGCATCCGCCTCGATGGCGAGCTCGATCTGGACGGCCCCCGCGGCGAGTCGGAAGCCCTTGACTACCTGCGCGGGCTTGCCCGTCAGAACAAGGTCTTCAAGAGCTATATCGGGCAGGGCTATCACCCCACGCATCTGCCGGCCATTATTCAGCGCAACGTGCTGGAAAACCCTGGCTGGTACACGGCCTACACGCCCTACCAGCCGGAAATCGCGCAAGGGCGTCTCGAAGGGCTGCTCAATTTCCAGCAAATGGTCATGGATCTGACTGGCATGGCGATCGCCAACGCCTCGTTGCTCGACGAGGCGACCGCGGCGGCCGAGGCGATGGCACTGTGTCGCCGTGCCAACAAGAAGCAGAAGACCTCGCGCTTCTTCGTCGCCGACGACGTGCTGCCGCAAACCCTGGATGTACTGCGCACCCGTGCCGCCTACCTGGGCTTCGAGCTCGTGGTGGCGCCAGCTGGCCAGCTCGCCGACGAGGAAGTCTTCGGCGCCCTGCTGCAGTACCCTGGCACCGACGGCGATATCAAGGCGATCGAACAGCTCGTCGAGAATGCCCGCTCGCGCCAGATCATGACGTGTGTCGCCGCCGACCTGATGAGCCTCGTGATGCTCAAGGAACCCGGCGCCATGGGCGTCGATATCGTGCTTGGCAACTCCCAGCGCTTCGGCGTGCCGATGGGCTATGGCGGCCCGCACGCGGCGTTCTTCGCCACCAGTGAAGCGCTCAAGCGCTCACTCCCCGGTCGCGTCATCGGCGTATCGAAGGACAGTCGCGGCCGCCCCGCGCTGCGCATGGCCATGCAGACCCGCGAGCAGCACATCCGCCGCGAGAAGGCGACTTCCAATATCTGTACCGCGCAAGCCCTGCTGGCCAATATCGCCGGTTTCTACGCCGTCTATCATGGCGCCGAAGGGCTGCGCACCATCGCAACGCGCATTCATCGCCTGACCACGCTGCTGGCGCAGGGCCTGAAGCAGCACGGCATCGCCCTCAAGCACGACAGCTGGTTCGATACTCTGACGCTGACCGGCGTCGACAGCCATCGCATTCAGGGCCGCGCGCTGACCCGCGAAATCAATCTTCGCTACCCACGGGACGGTGAAGTCGGCGTCAGCCTCAACGAGACCACGACGGCCGCCGACCTTGGCGAGCTGTTCGATGTCCTCATCGGCGAGGAGCATGGCCTCTCGGTCAGCGAGCTGGACCGCCAGGCGGTCGCGGAGAACCAGAGTGGCATCCCAGTGACTTACCGTCGCCAGACACCGTTCCTGTCTCACCCGAACTTCGAGCGTTTCCGTAGCGAAACCGAGATGCTGCGCTATCTCAAGCGCCTGGAGAATCGCGATCTGTCGCTGACCCACGCGATGATCCCGCTGGGCTCCTGCACCATGAAGCTCAATGCCACCAGCGAGATGATCCCCATCACCTGGCCCGAATTCGCCAACATCCATCCGTTTGCGCCGAACGAGCAGGTGACAGGCTATCGCCAGATGATCACCGAGCTGAGCGATTTCCTGGTCGAAATTACCGGCTATGACTCGATCTCGATGCAGCCCAACTCCGGGGCTCAGGGCGAGTATGCCGGCCTGGTCGCCATTCGCCGCTACCAGGACGCCATCGGTGAGGGGCATCGCGATATCTGCCTGATCCCCAGCTCTGCCCACGGCACCAATCCGGCCTCGGCCGCGATGGCGCAGATGAAGGTGGTGGTGGTCGAGTGCGACCGCGACGGCAATATCGACATCGATGACCTGGCAGCCAAGGCCAGTCAGCACCGCGACCGCCTCTCGGCGATCATGCTGACCTACCCGTCGACGCACGGCGTCTTCGAGGAGAACGTTCGCGAAGCCTGCCAGCTGGTCCACGACAACGGCGGCCAGGTCTACATCGACGGCGCCAACATGAACGCCCAGGTCGGTCTCTGTCGCCCCGGCGACTACGGCGGTGACGTCTCGCACCTGAATCTGCACAAGACGTTCTGCATTCCACATGGCGGTGGCGGCCCGGGCATGGGGCCGATTGGCGTCAAGGCGCATCTGGCCGCCCATCTGCCCAACCACGTCATGACGCCGCAGGAAGGTATCGAAAAAAGCGCCAGCGCGGTCTCCGCCGCAGCCTATGGCAGCGCCTCGATCCTGCCGATCTCCTGGGCCTACATCAAGATGATGGGCGCGCGCGGGCTGCGTGAGGCCACGGAACTGGCCATCCTCAATGCCAACTACATCGCGCGTCGCCTCGAGAGCCACTTTCCGGTGCTCTACCAGGGCGCCAATGGCACCGTCGCCCATGAATGCATCCTCGACATGCGCCCGCTGAAAGCCGCTTCCGGTATCAGCGAAGAGGATATCGCCAAGCGCCTGATGGACTATGGCTTCCACGCCCCGACCATGTCGTTCCCGGTCGCCGGGACCTTGATGGTCGAGCCGACCGAGTCCGAGTCGCGCTACGAGCTCGATCGCTTCTGCGAGGCGATGATCGCCATTCGCGCCGAAGTCGCCCGCGTCGAAGCCGGTGAATGGCCGCAGGACGCCAATCCGTTGACCCTCGCACCGCACACCATGGCGGATATCATGGCGGATGACTGGAAACGACCCTACTCTCGCGAGCTGGCAGCCTTCCCGACGGAAGCGGTACGCGAAGCCAAGTACTGGCCGGCAGTCAACCGGGTCGACAACGTCTTCGGCGACCGCAACCTGATCTGCAGCTGCCCGCCGATCGATGCCTACCGCGAGCTCTCCTGAGCCACCGGCCTCAAGCGTGGCATCCACACGCCGACAGAAACGCCAACGGCCGCTCCTCGAGCGGCCGTTGGCGTTAGGACATACCCGGTCGACGATGCACTGGCGCTGGCCTGTCGCCCGTCAGACCGGACCCATCGCCGGCAGTTCGCTGTAGCCGTAAAGCGAATTGAGACGCTGCTGGCGAAAGGTGTCCAGCAGCTGACGATAGCGCTTGGGCAGTTCGACATCGGAACGCGACACCAGATGCAGCGTCTCGTAGACCGGTTGATCCAGCGTTAGCTCCTTGACCTGACGCTGCCAGGGAGACGTCTCCAGCACCGGGCGCGGAACGACCGTAAAGCCGAGCCCACGTGCAACCGCGTCGAGCACTTGACCAACCTCGTTGGTAAAACCCTGGCGTGGAAAATGATTCATGCTGCGGAACTCACCGCCGAAATTGCTACGCAGCAGCAGGCTGGCATTGTTGTTGCCGTCGGTATAGTTGACGAACCCCAGTGCCAGTAGCTCGCTGAAGCTTGTGCCGGCGAAATCCGCCGGCACGACCAGGCAGAGCGGTTCTTGATGCCACGCCTCGTAGCTGAGGTCGGGATGCTTGCTGACCTCGGTAACTACACCCACGTCATAGCGACCGGCCACGACATCCTGCGCGATCTCATGATTGAAGGCGAAGCTGTAGTTGACGGTCAGCCCCGGATGCATCTGCTGGTAGCCGAGCAGAAACGGATAGAACATCAGGCCGACGCTGCCCGGCGAGGCAATACGGCATTCGCCGCTATCGGGCGAATCATCGTCGAGCGAGTGGCGGAAATGCTCATGCTCGGCGAATAGCTTGACCGCGTAATCGTAGGCCCGACGCCCGGCATCCGTGAGCGAAAAGCGCCGGCCGTGACGGTTCAACAACGAGCGCCCGAGATATTCCTCGAGTTTTCTCACATGCTGACTGACACCGGGCTGAGTCATGTCCAGCTTACGGGCCGTCTGCGTAAAGCTGCCCGTCTCGACGAGCATCATGTAGGTTCGAAAATATTGGGCGTTGAACATGAAGACGCGGATCGCTCAAGGGATATGTCAATCGGGACGCGGCAAGGCTATCGGATAGCTCGCTTTCCGATAACGCCTTATTGTGACCTCGGGGAGTCATTATTATAGCAATTTATGGCGCGTGACGCACCGCCTCGTGCGATGGACCCATTGCTGGCTGGTCGATAGCGCCCGCCCGGCGCCCCCCCCCCCATGAGCTTCTCCGTTTACAGAGCCGCACACAGAGGAGGCGCGGCAGACTGCGTCCACCGACCGCACGTGCTAGCATGTTCGAGCCTCAACCGTTGGATAGTAAAACTTATGTCTGATCCCTTTGCACAGCGCGCCAGATCGGTCCAGGAAACGCTCCTGGCGATGGAAGCCAACGCCGATGACCAGGACCTTTTCGCGCTGGGCTACATGATTCCCCAGATCGGTCTGGTGCAGGAAATGGCGGAGTACGATCCCGCCGATGTCACCCCCGAAGACTTCGATGCCACCTATTGGCAGTGGCTGGAGAGCACCTTCGCTCAGGACAACATGAGCGAGGCCGACCGCGACCAGATCGCCGCCTTGTGGCAGACCGCGGTCGCCCGGACCGGCCGCTGAGATCCCGCTCTACCCTTCCTATCCGTACTCTTTGCCGCACGAGGATGTCGCCCATGCCAGAGACGCTATCGACCATCGTCTCTCCCGAGGGAAGTCTGGAAGTCCTGTCGCAGTCCGAAGTCAACCGCCTGCGAGACACCTCAGCCAGCGGCCTGCATGATCTGCTTCGACGTTGCGCGCTGGCGATACTCAACTGCGACACCCCGACGGATGACGGGCTCGCCGTGATGGAAGCCTACAAGGATTTCGATATCGAAGTGCTGCAGCAGGATCGCGGCATCCGCCTGAAGCTTTCCAATGCCCCGGCCTGCGCTTTCGTCGACGGCCGCATGATCCGCGGGGTGCGCGAGCAGCTCTCGGCGGTACTGCGCGATATCGTCTACGTCTATAACGAGATCCAGAACAATCCGAAATTCGATCTCGACACCAACGAAGGCGCCACCAACGCCGTCTTTCATATCCTGCGCAATGCCAGCACGCTGCGGACCGCGCAGGAACCGAGCATGGTGGTGTGCTGGGGCGGACATTCGATCACGCGGGAAGAGTACAACTATACCAAGGGCGTGGGTTACCACATGGGGCTGCGCGGACTGGACATCTGCACCGGCTGTGGCCCCGGCGCCATGAAGGGGCCAATGAAAGGCGCCAACCTCGCGCATGCCAAACAGCGCCGCCTGGGCAGCCGCTATCTGGGGATCTCTGAACCGGGCATCATCGCCGCCGAGTCGCCCAACCCGATCGTCAACGAACTGGTGGTCATGCCGGATATCGAGAAGCGCCTCGAGGCATTCGTGCGCGTCGGTCATGGCATCGTGGTGTTTCCCGGCGGCGTAGGGACAGCGGAGGAAATTCTCTATCTCCTCGGCATCTTGATGCATCCGGACAACCGGGATATCCCTTTTCCAGTCATCTTTTCCGGTCCCGCCAGCGCCCGCGACTATTTCCATCGCATCGATGAGTTCCTGCGCTACACGCTCGGCGAGGAAGTCCGCCGCCACTACCGGATCGTCATCGACGATCCGATCACCGTTGCACGCCTGATGCGCGAAGGTATCAATGAAGTCGCGGAATTTCGTCGCGAACAGAACGACGCCTTCTACTTCAACTGGCGGCTGACCATCGAGCGCGGTTTTCAGCAACCGTTCGAGCCGACACACGAAGCCATGGCGGACTTGGCGCTACACCACGACCAGCCCGTCCACGAACTGGCCGCCAACCTGCGTCGCGCCTTCTCTGGCATCGTGGCCGGTAACGTCAAGGAGCCCGGCGTGCGTGCCATTGCAGCACGCGGCCCCTTCCGTCTGCATGCGGAGCCGGCGCTGATGAGCCAGCTCGACGATCTGTTAACCTCGTTCGTCGCCCAAGGCCGCATGAAGCTACCAGGCAGTGAGTACGTGCCCTGCTATACGCTGGGGTAATACGCCGCACGATACTGCCAAGCGAAAACGCGAACGGCGAGCCAATAGGCTCGCCGTTCTCTTTTTTCACGCCAGTTTTGCACGCCAGAGCCGCACTATCGACGCCGGCGCCACAGGCGGACGACCACGTGCAACAGCAACCCCAGCGCTGCCCCCTGGGAGAGTACGACGGCCCAGTGCGAGGCGGCCGCATCGGTCACGTGCCAGGCCAGCATCAACCCTTCACCGATGACCAGGCAGACCAGCAGGTGGCGCAAGGCTGCCGGACATCGCTGACGCTGCGCCTGCGCCATCACCCGCCAGAATCCGAATAGCGCCACGGCGACGGCAACCAGCAGACCAGCGAGCAGCGTCAGACGCGTGGTGTCGCCGGCCAGCCAATAGCGCGGCAGCGACAGCAGCATGACGAGCCATAGCCCGAACAGGGTGCTCCAGCGCGTCGCATTGAGCGCCTTGGTCGCAGGCGACTCCTCGCGACTCATGCGCGCAACCCGTGCGCTTCAATCCACGATTCGGCCCAGGGCAGCGCCGCATCGTCCGCCATGAAAGTCTCCATGGCATCGACTTCCAGACGTTCGCCCAGGCGCTGCGCGCCAAGATCCTCGAGCAAGGCATCGAGCGCCCTGCCGGAGCCACAGAACGTCTCGGCGTAGGAGCTGTCACCCAGGGCGATGAGCCCATAACGCAGCGAGGTCAGCGCCGGCGTCTTCGCCTTGAGCTCGCGGATAAAAGGCACGATATCGCCGGGAAAGTCACCGCTACCGGTGGTGGAGACGCAGAACAGCGCCAGATCGGGCATGTCGTCGACCAGATCCTGCAAGGAAGGCTGTTCGACCACGGCTACCTCGTAGCCGGTCTGCTCGAAGAGCGGGGCGACCTGTTCGGCCACATCGAGCGCACCGCCGTAGACGGTACCAACGTAGATTTTCAGCTTGGGCATAGCGCACATTCGCCAGTTCATCATGTGCGCCGGAGCTTAGCATATCTGCCCCGCCCGGCCCTACGCCTCCCGGCCCCTACTGCCTAGGCCTTCCCTGGCCGAAAACAGAACCGCCCGCCAGCGGATGCTGACGGGCGGTCAGATCAGCCACCAGGAAGCACTACTCCTCCTGCAGCTCACCATCGAAACTCTCGACCTTGGCCTTGAGCTTCTGACCGGGTCGGAAGGTCACGACACGGCGCGCCGAGATTGGAATCTCTTCTCCGGTCTTCGGGTTGCGTCCGGGACGCTCCCGTTTGTCCCGAAGGTCGAAATTGCCGAACCCGGAGAGCTTCACCTGCTCGTTTTCGCGCAGACAGCCACGAATCTCCTCGAAGAACGTTTCCACCATATACTTGGCTTCCCGCTTGGAGAAACCCAGCTCGGTGTGAAGATGCTCCGCCAGTTCAGCTTTCGTCAGCGCTCCCATGGTGGCTCCCTTCGCGCAGGATGACAGATCAACTCCGCAGCGTAGCCCCGAAACGCGACTGGGCCGTTTCCACCACGTCTGCGATTAACTGATTGATTTCCTCGTCATTGAGAGTGCGCGAAGGATGCTGCCAGGTCAAGCCCAAGGCAACGCTCTTGTGCCCCTCGGGCACACCCTGCCCCTGATAAACGTCAAACAACTGCCACCGAACCAGCCATTCGCCCGCCTGCTGGCGGATCGATTGCATCAACGACTCGACCGCCACCTCATCGCGCATCACGAATGCCAGATCACGACGGACTTCCGGATAGCGAGAGAGCGGCTGGAAACGAGGAATCTGGCCTGCCATCACCGCGTCCTGGTCTACCTCGAAGAGATAGACCTCCGGCTTGATCCCGAGCTGCGAGCGAACCGCCGGATGCAGCGCACCGATCCAGCCCACCGCCTGCTCGCCACGATACAGACGGGCGCTGCGTCCCGGATGCAGTGCGGGATGCGTGTCCGCGACGAACGACCATTCGTCCAGACCACCGCCGATCGATAGCAGGCTCTCCAGGTCACCCTTGAGATCGAAGAAATCGACCGCCTCCCGCCCGGCCGACCAGCCCTCGACAGCGCGCGGCCCGCAGATCAGGCCACCGAGCATCGATGTCTGAACCAGCGCATCCAGCTCCCCTTGAAAGACCAACCCCGTCTCGAATAGGCGCACCCGCTGCTGCTGGCGATTGAGGTTGTGCTGAAGGGCCTTGATCAATCCCGGGAAGAGCGAATACCGCATGACCGACATGTCACTGGAGATCGGGTTAGCCAGTGTCGGCGAGATCGCGTCAGGCATCAGCAGGGCCTGCAGATCAGGCGAGACGAAGCTATAGGTCACCGCCTCCTGATAACCGCGCGACACCAGATGACGGCGTAGACGACGCAAGGGCTGTTCGGCCTCGTTATCGGCCTTGAGTGCCAGGAGCGCCTGCGTGCGGCGAACCGGCAGGCGATTGTAGCCATGGATGCGCGCCAGCTCCTCGATCAGATCTTCTTCGATGGCCACATCGAAACGCCAACTCGGCACGTCCACCTGCCAACCGGACTCGCCAGTCTCGACCACCATTCCGAGACGCGTCAGGATATCCGCGACCTCATCCGCTGGCAGCGACACCCCCAGGCAGGCATCGAGACGCGCTCGACGCAACCGTACGTTGGCGCGCATCGCCGACGGGATGCCATCGACACCGGCTTCGATGACCGGGCCGGGCTCACCGCCGACGATCTCCATCAGCAGTGTCGTTGCGCGCTCCATCGCCATCGCCGTCAGCGCCGGATCGACGCCGCGCTCGAAGCGGTGCGACGCATCCGTGTGAAGACCGTACTCACGTGCCTTGCCAGCTACCGCAAGCGGCGTGAAAAACGCGGCTTCCAGGAAGAGATGGCGCGTGCCAGCAGCGACGCCGGAATTCTCGCCACCCATGATACCGGCAAGCGCCAGGGGGCCGGTGCCGTCGGCAATGACCAGCGTTTCCGTGGAGAGCGCCACCGTCTGGCCATCGAGCAGCGTCAGAGACTCCCCTTCCGATGCCTGGCGCACGACCACACCGTCACTGAGCCGGTCCAGGTCGAAGGCATGCATCGGCTGGCCGAGCTCGAGCATCACGTAGTTGGTCACGTCGACCGCGGCATCGATGCTGCGAATACCGCTACGCCGCAGCCGCTCTACCATCCATAGCGGCGTCGGCGCACTCAAGTCGACATTGCGCAGCACGCGACCGAGGTAGCGCGGACACTGTTCGGTGGCCTGGATGTCCACCGGAAAGCGCTCGTCATGCTGCGGCGCAACCGCCTGCATGGCGGGTGGCGTCACAGCCTCCCGAGTCAGCACCCCCACCTCGCGCGCCATGCCGCGAAGGCTAAGACAGTCCCCGCGATTGGGCGTCAGGTCGACTTCGATCGTGTGGTCGTCGAGCTGCAGCCAGGCGCGGAAATCCTGGCCGACCGGGGCATCCGCGGGCAACACGTGAATCCCTTCGGAGCGCTCTTCCTCCAGCCCCAACTCGGAGGCTGAACAGATCATGCCGCGCGATTCGACTCCGCGCAGTTTTGCTTTCTTGATCTTGAAATCGTCCGGCAGTACTGCACCGACACGCGCGAAAGGAATCTTCTGACCGACGTCGACATTGGGGGCGCCGCAGACGACTTGCACCTGCTCGCCACTACCGTCCTCGACCTGACAAACGTTGAGCTTGTCGGCATCCGGATGGGGCGCCTTGGCCATCACCTCCGCTACGACGACACCATCGAAGACGGCGCCTACCGGCTCGACCGCATCTACCTCGAGCCCGGCCATCGTCACCGCATCGGCCAAGGCCTGCGTGTCGAGCTCGGGAGAGACCCACTCGCGCAGCCACGCTTCGGAAAACTTCATCTTGATACTCCTTGACTGGGGCTGGGGCTCAATGGAACTGACGCAGGAAACGCAGATCGTTCTCGAAGAACAGTCGCAGATCGTTGACGCCGTAGCGCAGCATGGCCAAGCGCTCCGCCCCCATGCCGAAGGCGAAGCCGGTGTAGCGTTCGGCGTCGATACCGGAATGACGAAAGACTTCCGGATGCACCATGCCGCAGCCCAGCACCTCGAGCCAACCGCTCTGCGAGCAGACGCGGCAGCCGTCGCCGTGACACATCACGCACTGGATATCGACCTCGGCGGAGGGCTCGGTGAAGGGGAAGTAGGAGGGGCGGAAACGGACTTCGAGATCATCACGCTCGAAGAATGCCTGCAGAAAATCGGCGATCGTACCTTTCAGGTCGGCAAAACTGACATTCTCGTCAACCAGCAGTCCTTCGACCTGATGAAACATCGGCGTATGGGTCAGATCGGAGTCGCTACGATAGACTCGCCCCGGACAGACGATCCGGATCGGCGGCTCCTGTGACTGCATCGTTCGCACCTGGACCGGCGAGGTGTGCGTACGCAGCAGACGGGTGGCATCGAAATAGAACGTATCGGCCATTCCCCGTGCCGGGTGATGCGCTGGAATATTGAGGGCTTCGAAGTTATGGAAGTCGTCCTCAATCTCGGGGCCAACCGCCACATCGAAACCGATACGCTGAAATAGCGACTCGATGCGCTCCAGTGTTTGCGTCACCGGATGCAGGCCCCCATTGACCTCACCACGGCCGGGTAGCGTCACGTCGATTCGCTCTGCCTCGAGCTTGGCCTGCATGGCGGCCTGCTCGATCACCTGCCTGCGCTGTTCGAGCTCGTCCTGGAGCGCCTGCTTGGCCTCGTTGATCCGCTCGCCAGCAGCGGGACGTTCTTCCGCCGGCAACTGCCCCAACCCTTTGAGCAAGGCCGTGATCTCGCCTTTCTTGCCCAGAAAACGCACGCGCACCTGGTCGAGCGCTTGGGCGTTATCGGCCGCGGCGATTGCCGCGCTCGCCTCGCTGACCAGGGCAGGAAGATGATCCATCCGTCAAGCTCCGCTTGTCATTCGTTGCGCAGCGCCCTCGGTCTTGCCGAAGTGGCGATGCGAGATAAAAAAACAGGGGAAGAGCGGCTGCTCTTCCCCTGATCGGTCAGGCTATCCGCTGCCTCTCAGAGACGCGGGACGACCTGCTCACGCAGCCTTGGCTTTCTCGACGAGTGCCGTGAAGGCCGCTTTTTCGTGAACGGCCAGATCGGCCAGGACCTTACGGTCGATCTCGATGCCCGCTTTCTTCAGGCCCGCCACGAAACGGCTGTAGGACATGCCGTTGTTGCGAGCGGCAGCGTTGATACGCGTAATCCACAGCGCGCGGAACTGACGCTTGCGCTGGCGACGGTCGCGATATGCATACTGACCGGCCTTGATAACGGCCTGCTTGGCTACGCGGAACACGCGCGAACGCGCACCGTAGTAACCCTTGGCCTGCTTCATAACTTTCTTGTGACGGCGACGTGCGACGACACCACGCTTGACGCGGGACATAGTACTCTCCTGACGTTAAAGACTGACGACCAAGTGTTTACAGATTGGGCAGCATGCGGTTGACGAGCTGCTTGTCGGCAGCGTGAACCTGCTTCATGCCACGCAGCTGACGCTTACGCTTGGTGGACTTCTTGGTCAGGATGTGACTACGGAAAGACTGCTTGTGCTTGAAGCCGTTACCAGTCTTCTTGAAGCGCTTGGCAGCGCCACTGTTGGTCTTGATTTTCGGCATGAGTAGAACTCCGGTCCGATTTTTTAGAAAACCCGAGGCCGAAAGCGGCAAGCCCTTAAGCTCGCCGCTTCCCGTTCGAAACGCCGTCGGATCACTTCTTCTTGGGTGCGAGGATCATGATCATCTGTCGGCCTTCCATCTTGGGGAAGGATTCGACGGTCGCCAGTTCCTCGAGGTCGTTGGCAATCCGCTCCATCAGCTTGCGGCCGATGTCCTGGTGTGCCATTTCACGACCACGGAAACGCAGCGTGACCTTACCCTTGTCACCGCCTTCGAGGAAACGAATCAGGTTCTTGAGCTTAACCTGATAGTCGCCCTCATCCGTGCCAGGCCGGAATTTCACTTCCTTGACCTGAATCTGTTTGGTTTTCTTCTTCTGCGCAGACTTCTGTTTCTTCTGCTCGAAGAGGAATTTACCGTAATCCATGATCTTGCAGACGATCGGATCGGCGTTGGAAATCTGTACGAGATCCATACCGGCTTCCTCGGCGCGCTCGAGCGCCTCGTTCATGGGGACAACCCCCACCTGCTCACCCTCTGCGTCGATGAGTCGAACTTCGTCTGCGCGAATACGGTCATTGATGGGCGCGCGCTTTTCCTGGGGGCGCCCGCGCTGATTATTACGCTTGATCGTTAGATCTCCGTGTGGCGATTAACGTTGCTGCTCAATGGGAATCCGGCTGGCTTGCCTGTTGCAGATGCACCAACAGCGCATCGATGGACAGGGAACCCAGATCCTCACCGGATCGAGTACGCACCGCAACAGCACCCGATTCAACTTCCTTATCGCCAACAACCAGCAGATAAGGAATCTTCTGCAGCGTATGCTCGCGAATTTTAAAGCCGATCTTCTCATTCCTCAAGTCCGAGTCGACCCGGAATCCGGCTTCGCGCAAGCGTTTCGCGACTTTTTCGACATAATCGCGCTGCGCATCCGTGATATTGAGTACGACGGCCTGCACCGGCGCGAGCCAAAGCGGCAAGGCACCAGCATAGTGTTCGATCAGGATGCCAACAAAACGTTCCATCGAGCCGACGATGGCACGGTGCAGCATGACCGGTACCTGGCGAGAGCCGTCTTCGGCGACGTACTGTGCGCCGAGGCGCCCCGGCATCATGAAATCGACCTGCATCGTACCGACCTGCCACTCGCGACCGAGGCAGTCCTTCATGTGGTACTCGATCTTGGGACCGTAGAACGCACCTTCACCGGGTAGCTCCTGCCACTCGACCTGACAGTTGCCCAGCGCCGCTCGCAACGCCCCCTCGGCGCGGTCCCATGTATCGTCGCTCCCCAGGCGCTTCTCTGGACGCAGCGCGATCTTGACCGCGATATCCTCGAAGCCGAAGTCTTCGTAGACCTTCAATGCCTGACGATGGAAAGCCGTGACTTCCGGCTCGATCTGCTCTTCGGTACAGAACACATGGCCGTCGTCCTGCGTAAAGGCACGCACTCGCATGATGCCGTGAAGCGCACCGGAGGGTTCGTTACGATGGCACCCCCCGAACTCGCCGTAGCGAATGGGCAATTCGCGGTAGCTGCGTAGACCAGAATTGAAGACCTGCACATGGCCAGGACAGTTCATCGGCTTGAGCGCGTACTCACGCTTCTCCGACTCGGTAAAGAACATGTTCTCGGCGTAATTGTCCCAGTGCCCGGACTTTTTCCACAGTGACACATCCATCACCTGCGGACACTTGATCTCCTGATAGCCGCTACTACGGTAGACGCCCCGCATGTACTGCTCGACCGCCTGCCACAGCGTCCAGCCGCGCGGATGCCAGAACACCATGCCCGGCGCCTCTTCCTGCATATGGAAGAAATCGAAGCGGCGCGCCAGCTTGCGATGGTCGCGTTTCTCGGCCTCCTCCAGTCGCTGCAGATAGGCCTTGAGCGCTTTCTTGTCAGCCCAGGCCGTCCCGTAGATCCGTGTCAGCATTGGCTTGGTCGAATCGCCGCGCCAGTAAGCGCCAGCCAGCTTGGTCAGCTTGAAAGCCTTCAGATGGCGCGTGTTGGGCACGTGCGGCCCACGACACATATCGATATATTCCTGATGATGGTAGAGACGAATCGTCTCGCCTTCGGGAATACTCTCGACGATCTCCTGCTTGTACGGCTCTTCCCGCGCCACGAACGTTTCCAGCGCCTTCGATTGATCGACGTACTCACGGACGACGTCATAATCCTGCTCGATCAGCGCCTTCATGCGCGCCTCGATCGCCTCAAGATCTTCGGAAGAGATTGTCTCCTCGAAGTCGATGTCGTAGTAGAAGCCATCATCGATCACCGGACCGATGGCCATCTTTGCCGTCGGATAGAGCTGCTTGATGGCGTGCCCCAACAGATGCGCGCAGGAGTGACGAATAATCGCGACACCTTCATCGTCACGCGCGGTCAGAATAGCGACCTCGGCATCACGTTCGATGACATCGGCGGCATCCACCTCGACACCGTCGATCTTGCCGGCAATGCAGGCCTTGGCCAGCCCCGGTCCGATCGATTCGGCCAACTCCATCACGGTGAGCGGTTGATCGAAGGTTCTCTGGCTGCCGTCCGGCAGACTTACTATGGGCATGAAAACGTCCTTACGTTCAGTGGTGGTCCACACCAAGGATCACGTGAACTCGTCGAGAAAGCGGGGACAATCCTGCCACGATACGCCGGCATACTGGCCAGCGACCTCGCGCGCGCAGGATCGTGATATGACTGGCGCTCCTATCGGAATGCCGGCACGTAGCCTAACAGCGCGCCACGCGCTTTGCCACGCCCGCCCAACATGGCGACTTCGGCGGCAGGCAGGGCCGCATACCTGAAACAGGTCTCTGCCAGCTAGACACGGCACGGCAAGCGCACCTACGAAAAAGCGCGCCAACGAAAAAAGGGGCGCCCGAAGGCGCCCCTTTTCAACATCGAAGTGTGCTAGCGGAAACTTATTCCCACTCGCCCAGTTCAACGCGACGGTTTTCGGCACGGCCTTCAGCAGTTTCATTGCTGGCGACCGGCTGTTCTTCGCCGTAACCGATAGTGGTGATGTTGTCAGCGTTGAAGCCTTTCTCGACCAGGTAATCCTTGACCGAGTCGGCGCGACGCTGGGACAGCTCCTTGTTGTAAGCTGCCGGACCGACGGAATCGGTGTGGCCTTCCAGACGAATACGCAGGGTATCGTTGGCGTTCAGCTTCTCGGAGATGTCGTCCAGGATGGACTCGGCGGTGGACGTCAGCGTGGCGGAGTCGAACTCGAAGTTCACGTCGCGCAGCACGAGGTCTTCCTGGCAGCCCAGCGAGTTGACTTCCGCACCGGCCGGGGTGTTCGGGCACTGGTCCTGGTAGTCCGGCACGCCGTCACCGTCGGAGTCCAGCGGGCAGCCTTGTGCGTTGACTTCAACGCCGGCCGGGGTACCCGGGCACTGGTCCATGTAGTCCGGCACGCCGTCACCGTCGGTGTCGAGCGGGCAGCCGACTGCGTCCACGGCCACGCCAGCCGGCGTGTTCGGGCACTGGTCACGGTCGTCGGGCACGCCGTCGCCGTCGCTGTCCATCACGTCGGACGAGTAGTCGGCGCACAGCAGTGCACCCGCCGTTGCGCCGGCAACGCCGCCAATGGCCGCACCGGTATCTTCGTCGGAATCGCCGCTAGAGGCGTAGCCGATACCACCACCGATCAGACCGCCGGCCAGGCCGCAGACGAACGGCGACTGGTACCAAGCCTGATCGGAAGAGCTGCTGGTGGATTCCATGCCGGAACTGGCACAACCAGAAAGACCGACTACCAGAGCAGAGCCCAGCAGCAAGCCAGTCGTTGATTTTTTCATGTAAGACTCCTTCTTAACACACAGCGCTAGTTGTAACGGGCGTTACCCAGCGGCTTCGAGTATAGAAGCCGATTTCATCGAGAGAAAGTGGATCTTTCTCGCAATGACAAAGAAAGCTGTCATCGGCCTGCCCTCCGACCGATTCCAGCAGGAGTCAATGTTCCCATTGTCCCCATTCTTTGCAGCTCCGTAACAAGATTGTCGATTCCGCGTCGGGATGCAAACCCGCGTCGGGAAACACTGTTCTTTTTTAGCACTATTTATCGGTTTGGCAAAGGGAAACCTAGGATTGAGGCGCGAAATTCCGCCCCGATGAGCCAGGTGACAACCGGCCATCGCCGGCGAAAGTCAGCCAGGGTCAGGCGAGACTTTCCTGCTTAAAACGAAAGTCGCAATTTGCTACTTCACTTCATGAAAGCGCGGGGTTCCCTGCTGTTCGCGACAGAAAGATTGCAGTTCGCGAGCCGCCTCGTGCAAGCGAACTTCATGACGCGAAGCAATCGCCTCGCGCTCGAGGTCTTCCCGGTGACGTTGACGGGGCGTCAGCTCGCGACGCGACTGATGCGTCTTCAGGTGGGCCGCCTCTTGATGCACTTCGGCCAGCACCTGCCAGGGCTCCCGCTCGATCAGGTCACCGTCGATGATGTCGAGCAGCACGCGACAACGCAGCGCCCCCTCGACCAGGTCGATCTGGCGCCCGATCATGGCCTGGGAGAGCGCATCCAGGCTCTCGACACAATTGCGATTGGCTCGCGCGATCTCCGCCTGCCGAAATGTTTTACGGCGATCGACCTCGCGCCACAGTCGCCAGGCATAGAGCGCGAGACCGGCGACAACCAGTACCGCGAGCGTCAGTAAAATCCAGGCTAAAAAAGACGACATAGCGTATAGCGCCGCGTTGAAAGGGGCTCAGAGAGTAACAGGAAGCAGGCCTTGGCTTCACTACGGCTGATCCGGTATCGGCAACTGCAGCCGCCACTCGGCCGACAAGGAGGCACAGGCAACAAAAGGCGGATTCAGCAAGGTTTCACGCGTGTTGTAGCGCAACGGCCGCCAGGTCCGCATATCAACCAGCGAGCCGCCGGCACCTTCCAGAACCGCCTGCGCGGCGGCGGTGTCCCACTCGCTGGTTGGCCCGAAGCGCGGATAGAGATCGGCCTCGCCCGCGGCGATACGACAGCACTTGAGCGAGCTGCCAAGCGGCTCGACACTTGCCCCGTCGAGCGCCTCGATCAGCGCCTGCGTATGACGCCCCCGATGAAAGCGACTCACGACCAATCGAGGAGGCGTGGCAGCCCGCACTCTCAAGGCCCGCCAATCCGCACCGGCCGACGCCTGATACCAGGCCCCCCTCTCGGGCTCCCCGACCCAGACCTCGGCAGTCGCGGCTTTGACAATGACACCGAGTATCGAACGCTGACGGTGAACCAGCGCCACGTTGACGGTGTATTCATCGGACCCACGCAGAAATTCCTTGGTGCCGTCCAGCGGGTCGACCAGCCAGTAGGTCGTCCAACGATGCCGTGTCTCCCAGGGGATCGCCGCGGATTCCTCTGACAGGATCGGCCACGCCTCCCCCAGTGCCGGGAGACCTTGTATCAGCACGCGGTGCGCGGCGAGATCCGCAGCGGTGACGGGACTCTCATCCGCCTTCCAGCGAGTCTCCACTCCACCACGGCGCGCGGCCTCGATGGCGTCGCCGGCCTCGCGGCACAGTGCCACAAGCGGAGCGACCAGCGCTTCCCATGACGGCGTCATGACGCCCCCACGACCGGCACCGCTCTTGTTGTCAGAACTTCCCGCATCACCGCGACTCCTGCACAGGTTCATTTCCCATCGCCGCCGAGGCTTCGACATGACTCGAGACACGAACGCGACCGACATCATTAGACCAAAGGCTAAGCACAACTGACAGCGGCAGCCCCTACGGCTTAAGTAGAATAAAACGACATCCTGCCGCAGAGAAAAGGAATTCACGATGACGGAGACATCGGCCCAGACGGCCAGTGCCCCGGCACTACCCGCGCGAATCGGTCTGGTGCTAGGACCGATCTGGATCCTCCTGACACAGTTCTTGCCGGCCCCGGCCGGCATGGAACCTGCCGCCTGGCACTGCGTCGGCCTGGCACTGCTGCTGGCCACCTGGTGGGCGACCGAGCCCATTCCCATCCCGGCCACCTCGCTGCTGCCGATCCCCTTGGCACCAGCACTGGGCATCGCCGATCTCAAGAGCACGGCCACCAGCTACGCCAACCCGACAATCTTCCTGTTTCTCGGTGGCTTTCTGCTCGGCATCGCCATGCAGCGCTGGAACCTGCATCGACGCATCGCGTTGCGCATTCTCAACGTGGTCGGCCAGAAGCCCAAACAGCAGATTGCCGGCTTCATGCTGGCCACCGGCTTCATCAGCATGTGGGTCTCGAACACGGCGACCGCGATCATGATGCTGCCGATCGGCATGTCGGTGGTCTCTCTCTTTACCGGCGCCGACCGCGCCGAAGTCTCGCGCTACGCGACCGCGCTGTTGCTGGCAATCGCCTATTCAGCGAGCATCGGTGGTATTGCCACGCTGATCGGCACCCCGCCCAACGCGATTCTGGCCGGCTATCTGTCCAGCGAGCAGAACATCGAGCTCGGCTTTGCCCAATGGATGGTGATTGGCCTACCGGTCAGCATCGCCATGATGGCAGCGGCCTGGTGGTGGCTGACTCGTGGTGGCTTCCAGCTCAAGCTTGACGACGGTGACGGCAACGTCATTCGTGACGAGCTGAGCAAACTCGGTCCCTTGAGCGCCGCCGAGGCGCGTGTCGGCATCGTCTTTCTGCTGGCCGCGCTGGCCTGGGTGACACGCCCCCTGCTCAACGATCTCGGCATCGACTGGCTATCCGACACCTCCGTCGCGCTGTTTGCCGGCGTCGCCTTGTTCCTGATCCCGAGCGGCAACGAGCGACATCGTCCGCTACTGGCATGGGAAGACGCATCCGGCCTGCCCTGGGGCATTCTGCTGCTGTTCGGTGGCGGCCTGGCGCTCGCCGGCAATATCAGCGGCTCGGGGCTGGCCGACTGGATCGCCAATCAGCTCGGCGTTTTCGGCGTCCTGCCGCTACTGCTGCTGATCGGCGCGATCGTCGTGGTGATCATCTTCCTTACCGAACTGACGTCGAATACCGCAACCGCCGCCGCCTTTCTCCCCTTGCTCGGCGCGCTCGCCATGTCGCTGGACGTCGACCCGCTGCTGATCACGGTACCGGCCGCCATCGCGGCCAGCTGTGCCTTCATGATGCCGGTTGCCACGCCGCCGAACGCCATCGTCTTCGCCACCGGGCACATGAAGATTCAATCGATGATTCGCGCCGGTTTCCTGCTCAACGTCGTCGGCACCGTTCTGGTCACGCTGATCTGCCTGGGCCTGATCGAACTCTTCTGGCTGTAGCTTACCGGCACGCCGGCCTCGGCCCGCGCTTGACGCGCGGTCGAGGCCGCCTCCGGCAAATCTCCCACCAGCGCCCCCTGCCGTACGAGATCCTGGCGCTCAACCACCGCGTCGACGGCTGATTACACACCTCACGAAGCCGACCAAGCCCAGAACCGCATCGAACTGGCCTCCCGCCTTGCCGAGCTGGCATAGTGGCGCGCACCCGATCCAGACCACCCGACCGATAGGGTCGGCCGGACTCCCATCACTAGTCCACTGTCGCGAGGCCATCCCGCCGTGTTCACTTCCCGCTCTCTCCGCTGGCTGACGATCTGCAACCTGTCACTTTTCGCCCTGCCACTTTTCGCCCTGCCCGTCTGGGCTGCCGACGACTGCAGCTCGGCAACGCTCAGACAGCAGATCCAGCAGCAGACTCGCCAGATCGACAGCTACCTTTCGGCCAGCGACAACCCGCAAACTACGCAAAACCAGATGGCGAGCATGGCCCGCGGCCTGAGAGAGTCCGGACAGGTTGCCGATCACAGCGACGAGATGAAGCAGCTGGCGAGCGGCGCCGAATTCGACCCGTCACAGGCCTTCTGCGACGATCTGCGCACGACCATGGATGCGGTGCGCGTCTATATGAACACGCATCCGCAATGAACACGCCTTCGCAGTCGCCCCGCCGCTGGCTGGCGTGAGTCGCCCTACGCCACCGGACTACGACGGTGGCGGCTACCAAGCCAGCAAGATCGGACGTGAGGTGCCAGGCAAGCGATAGACGATAGACAAGGGAAAGCATCTGCGCGTGCGAGGCGCCAAAAAAAACCGCCATCCGACGAAGCCGAATGGCGGTTTTTTCGATATCTGGTCGGAGCGACAGGATTCGAACCTGCGACCTCTGCAACCCCATTGCAGCGCGCTACCAAGCTGCGCCACGCTCCGACTTTTCGCGCTTTCCGTAACGGTCATCCGCGAAACGCAGCGTATACTACCTTGCGTTTCGGAAAATGAAAAGCGGTTCATTAGGCTTTTTTTTCAAATGGTTGCGTGCACGTCTCACGATGGTGCAGTCACACCGCCACGAAACCGCCCCTTCCATCTCGTCGCCTGCAGGTCCCAACGCGTACAATGCCTGCTCTAAGACTAAAGTCTTCAAGGATCTCCATATGTCGCTGATCATCGGGATGAGCCTCCTGCTTGGCTGCCAATTCTGCGGCGAGGTCATCAGCCGCGCCCTGAGCCTTCCGATCCCCGGTCCGGTACTGGGCATGCTGATTCTCCTGATCGGCTTGATCGTGCGCGGCAGCGTGCCGGATAGCCTGCGCACCATGGGCGAAGGCCTGCTCAAGTATCTGACGCTGCTGTTCGTACCGGCTGGCGTTGGGCTGATACAGCATTTCGGACTGATCAGCCGCGAACTCGGCGTGTTGGCCATCACACTGGTGGTTTCGACTGCCGTTACCCTGCTGGTCACCAGCCAGACACTCCACCGGCTGACACGCCGCGGCAAGACCACCGGGGAGTCCGATACATGAGTGATCTTGGCCTCACCCAGATCTGGGTCTATCTCTCGGCCAGTCCGCTGCTCAACCTGTTCGCGACACTGGTCGCCTTCTATGTCGCGACGCGCATCAATCGGCTGGCCGGCGGCTCACCGCTGCTGCATCCGGTTATCGTCGCCATCGCCCTGTTGATCGGCTTCCTCGTTCTCACGGGCACCGATTATGCGACTTACTTCGAGGGGGCCCAATTCCTGCATTTCCTGCTCGGCCCAGCGACCGTGGCGCTGGCCATTCCCCTCTATGACCATCGCGAGCGCGTCCGGCGCATGCTGTGGCCCATCGCGATCGGCACTGGCGTCGGTATTGTGACGGCTGTCGTCTCGGCCGTCGGCATATCGTTGCTGTTCGGCGCCACGCCGGAAACCGTGCTGTCACTGGCGCCGAAATCGGTTACCTCGCCGATCGCCATGGGCATCGCGGAGAAGATCGGCGGCATCCCCTCGCTGACCGCCGGCCTTGTCCTGCTGACAGGCGTTGTCGGCTGCATCGTGGGCCCCTGGATCTTCCGGCTGACCGGCGTGAACGACCCGACGGTCCAGGGCTACTCGATGGGTCTCGCTGCGCACGGCTTCGGCACGGCCCACTGTTTCGCCTCGCTCGGCGCAGTGGCCGGTGCCTTCTCGGGGCTCGCAATGGGGCTATCGGGCCTGGTAACGGCGTTCCTGCTTCCGCCACTGATACATCTTTTTGGACTTTGATTGTCGGATTCCGACTGTCTGACGCTGATTCTCCAGCCCTGGATTGTCAAAACCTGACGCTTCGCAACACTCGGCAACGGAACCGTGCCAGCAGGCCAGCGGTCCATGGTTGGCCCGACAAGGGCTGAGAATCAACGAGGTAGCGTCATGAGAGTTTCAAAGACGACGAGCGCCCTGGCCGGGCTGGGACTCATCCTGATCGTAGGCACCCTGATGCCAGGCGATGCCAAGGCAGCCATCCAGCGAGGCCTGGGGCTAGGCAACCTGATCCAGCCGGTCGCGCACTTCACGCTGTTCGTCGGGCTCGCGTTCCTTCTGAGCCAGCGCCTGCGACGATTGCCGATCTGGCTGCCGCTGTTGATCTGCCTGGTGCCGGCGCTCGCCACCGAATTTCTGCAACAGTTTTCCCCATTACGCCATCCGCGCTTGAGCGATGTCGGCATCGACATGCTGGGCGCCACGTGCGGCTGGACGCTGGCCCTGCTCTCATCGCGCCGCACCGACTGATCTCCTCGCCAACCGCGCCCTCTCCCGTCATTCCCCCGCCCAGGCACGGTACCAACGCACTAGGGACATTACCTAACAAAACGCCAACAACTCTCCACTCCCAACCCGCGTGCGGATTCGGATAATCGATCCAGCACTCGCGCTTCACAGGAGACGGTCGACATGGAAGTAAAAACCCTGTTCGCTCAGGGCCAGGATGGTCAGGTCATACCTGGCGCCACGGTGCGTGTCTTTAGCGAGGACGGCGAAACGCTCGCGCCGACGCTGCAGGACGCCAGCGGCGAACCGCTCGCCAACCCGTTTCAGGCAGGCCCCGAAGGCCAGATACAGTTCGGCGCTCCCAATGGCCACTACCGGCTGGAAGTCGTCAGCGCCGCCGGTGAACAGCGCCTCGGTGTGCAGTTCTTCGATCAGGATGCGGTGAGTTCTGCCAGTGGTGTGCAGTCATTGGCACAAGCGCTCGACCAGCGTCTGATGGTGCTCGACTCCGTCAACGCGCTGCGGGCACAGGCAGGAGACCGAATCCCCGACGGCTGCCATCTGATCTGCCGCCGCTTCCACCGCGACCTGCCTTACGAGCTGAATATCGATTTCTGCCGCCGAGTGGCGCTGGACGATCCGGCACGGGCCGGCGAAACCGCCTGGGTCGCCCGCCCCCATGAGTTGGACGACAACTATCATGCCCTGACGGTGTGGGCCGACGACGGTGCCGCCTACACCCAGGACAGTCACGATATCAATCTGTTGAAAGTCGGCTTTCGCGCCGATTATCGCGGCGACTCCGCCACCGCGACCGACGAATCCGCCTGGCTGCAGGAAACACTCGATCGCACGCCCTACCGGACCAAGTACCTGCCCGACCTGCCCTATGGCGGCGGCCTCTACGTCGGCGCCACCCGCCTGCGCCTCCGTAGCGGCACCAAGCTGATTGGCGACGGTGCCCAATCGAACAGCCGTATCGTCAGCGACTACGTCGCCGAAGCCTTCAACGACGGCTTGTTCTGGCTACGTGAGCCCCATGTGGTCGATGCCTGGGCCAATGGCCGCCCCGAAGGCGACCTCGGCGCGGCTTTCAGTCGCGACATTCACCTCGGCGGGCTGGTCTTCGAGGCGACCGATTTCGCGCGCGGGGCGGTTGCCATGGTCAACGTCCGCAACGTCACCTATACCGATATTCATCATGTGCGCTGCGGCGGCCTCAAGATCTTTCACGAGCTGGAGATCAATGGCCGCTACGCGATTCGCGACGCCAAGGATGATCCGGAGACCGACAACGCGGTCCTCGCCGGCTTCAATCCCGACGTGCCGGACGATCTGAGCGAAAACATCCGGATCAGTCATCTCTCCGGCGGTGCCGGTCGCTATACCTACCGCCCGGGCGACAGCAAGCGCGCCAATGCGATTCGGCTTAACTTCGTGCGCGATTTCTCCGCCACCCATGTCCACATGGACTACTGCAACGTCTCCGGCTGGGGCGGCTCGGCGCGCCCCGGCAAGGGCGGCGAACTGCGCTGGATGCGCCGCCTGCGTGACGGCTACATCAGCGATGTCCACTGCCGCTGGACCAACGGCGCGATCTATTTCAACAACGCGCACAACGTCAAGGTATTCGGCTGCAGCGCCAAGGAGGTCAGCGACACCGCCTTCGACTTCGAAGGCTGCACCTACTGCCTGTTCGACGGCATCTATTCAGAGAACGCCGCCAACTTCAACATCTCCATCTTCTATGCCACCCGCGGCAACGTGATCAAGAACTTCGTCGCCCGCCAGACACGCCACTCATCATCGATTCATGCCCGATTCGCCGAGCCCAAGTTCGACCCTGGCCTGGGCAAGACGATGTTCCGCCGCCTCGCCGGTTTCGAGGACCCGGACTATGACCAGGACGTCACGCTCGACACTGGCGCGTTCCTCTATGACGGCGATGGCTTCGGTGCCGTTATCGTCGACTCCTGGGCCGATGTCACCTACCGCAATATCACGCACGATGACGTGGTCGTCGATATGCGCGATCACAGCAATGCCAAGGCGCAATACTTCCAGGACAACCGCTTTACTTTCACACGCCAGGCCAGCGACGGCGATGTGCTGGTGGCCCTGGGGGCCAACAGTGCCAATTACGCCTGCTGGAAAGGCGGCACCATCCAGTCGAAGGTGGAACAGCCCGCGGGCGTGATCCCCCTGCTTGTTCAGCTGCGCGCGTACGGAGGCGTATCGATCTTCGACCTCGACGATCTGCGCATCGAGACGCCGGGCGTGGATGTCTCGCTAGCGCTCTGCGACGCACGTCAGTCCGGCAGGCATCCCGGCCACGCCTTCCGTTTGACCCGAAATCTGGTGGCACCCGGCAGCCGAATCGTCGATTTCAATGTTAACCAGATCGCCGGCGGCGACCCGATCCAGCTCGATGCGAGAGACAATCGCGACCTGCGCTTCCAGGCAGTCGACGTTGAGTCATGGGGCGATAGCAGCGATACCGACTATGCGGCACTGCGCTTCGGTATTGAGGTCGCCAAAGCGGAACGCTCGTGAAGCCGGACGGCCGGCGAGAAAAGAACAGGAAGGTGCGGTCCCCGCATGAGGATCATCTGGGCGGAGCGGCAGGGTAAAGAACGATGGTGAGGGAATAACGATGGTGAGGGTAAGCCGGTCGAGAAGACCGGCAGTTATCCGTGAAGCGTGAAATCAGGCGGGCAGTGTCGGGGGGAGGAAAAGATGTAGGCTGAAAAGCCGCGCGACTCGCGGCGCTCACGTAGCGGGCCCTTGCCTAGCGGAGCACGACCGGCCCCATCTCGCTTGGCACCCGCAGGCCGCTCGGCGGCCGAGTCGCGGGGCCGTTGGCACTCGTCGACGCCGGACGTGCCGCGGCGAGCGACGGGAACATCAGCAGCAGTGAGGTGCTGCCACTGGTACGCAGAAACTGGCGACGCGTCAGTGCCATCTCTGTCTCCTTACTTGACGGTTGCGGTGATCAGACCCGATCAGGCATAACCGCTTTTCGTGGCAAGGTGCCGACCGGCGAATTGCCGGTCGCTCGTTTTCGTCGGGCCGGCCATCAGTAGGCGTTGTTACCTGTGAAGCCCTTGAAGACCGTCAGAAAGATGATCTTCAGATCCAGCAGCAGCGACCAGTTATTGATGTACCAGAGATCGTGCTCCACCCGGGCCTGCATCTTGTCAAGCGTATCGGTTTCACCGCGGAAACCGCGCACCTGGGCCCAACCGGTGATACCCGGCTTGACCATGTGACGCTGCATGTAGGACTCGACCAGATCCTTGTAGTACTCATTGTGCGCCAGCGCGTGGGGGCGCGGGCCGACGATCGACATGCGCCCCTGAATCACGTTGATGAACTGCGGCAGCTCGTCCAGCGACGTACGCCGCAGAAAAGCACCGACGCGAGTAATACGCGGATCCCGACGAGTTGCCTGAGAGACCTGCCCCGAAGACTCCTCGTGGACCTTCATCGAGCGGAACTTGTAGACCTGCACATCGTGGCCGTTGGCGCCCGTGCGTAGCTGCTTGAACAGCACCGGCCCCGGCGACGATAGCTTGACCGCCAGCGCACAGGCCAGACAGACCGGCGCGATCAGCAGCAGGATCAGACCACCAATCACGATATCTTCCAGACGCTTGATCCAGAGCGCGCTGCCCGAGATCGGGCTGACGCTGAGATCGATCGCGTGCGTGCCCGCGATGTGGCTGACGCGATGATTGAGCAACGGAATATCCGCGAAGTGCGGAATGAACCGGATCTCGAGCGGCAGATGGCGCAGGTTGTACATGATCGCCTTGACGTGCTCGCCCTCGGAGACCGGCAGACAGATCCAGACCTCGTCCGCACCGGAATTCTCCACACGCCGCGCCAGGTTGCGCGGCGCTTTCTCCGCACGCAGCACCCGCCCGCGGCAGACCCCGGCGATGGCGTAGCCCTGCTCCTGGTTCTGGCGCAGCGAGCGCGCAACATCCAGCAGATTCTCCTCCGGTCCGACCAGGAACACCTTGCGCCGATGCTTGATGCTGCTGTGGTGATAGAGCGCCAGCATCATCAGTAGCGCCCGTGACGCCGCCACCAGACAGAACGACAGCATGAAGGTGAAGACCAGCCACTGGCGCGAGACCGACTCCGACAGCTTGAGCAGATACATCAGCACGCTGACCGCGGCAAAGACCGCCGCCCAGACCCAGAGGAGACGATAGATGCGGCTGCGCAGCCGCGTGGACCGCCACTTGCTGTAGCCGCCGCCGAACAGGTTCATCAGTACCACCGCCAGCGCCATGACGATCAGCACCAGCGCATTGACGCTATCGAGCCGCGAGGTCTGAAAGCGAATTTCGTTGGCCAGGATACCGGCCAGCACGATCGCGATCACATCGATCAGTGGGGCCAGCCGTCTGACAGGATTCAGGCTTTTCACTCTCGTTCTCCCGTTACCCTACCGGTAACCCTTGAATCATCTTCGAAGGACGCGCGCACGACTCAGATGAAACGCCGGTCGCGCAGGTAGTCCACCACCGTCGCCGCGACTTCAGACGGCGATCGTGTGCCATCGTTGATCACGTGAAGCTCGGGCGATTCAGGCACCTCATAGGGAGAATCGATGCCGGTGAAATTCCTGATCTCGCCGCTACGCGCGCGCTGGTAGAGGCCCTTGGGATCGCGGCTCTCGCAGGTGTCCAGCGGCGCATCGATGAAGACCTCGATGAAATCGCCATCTTGGAGAAGCTGGCGCACGGCCGCGCGCTCCGAACGAAACGGAGAGATGAAAGCAGACAGCGTGATCACGCCAGCATCGACGAACAGTCGGGACATCTCGCCGATACGTCGGATGTTTTCGATCCGATCGGCGTCGGAAAAGCCCAGATCGCCGTTCATCCCCTTGCGCACGTTGTCGCCGTCGAGCAGATAGGTGAGCTTGCCCAGCGCATGCAGTCGCTCTTCCACCACCCCGGCGATGGTCGATTTGCCTGACCCACTCAACCCGGTGAACCAGAGCAGACAGGACCGCTGCCCGTTCAGGGACTCTCGATGTTGCCGGCAGATCTTATGGGCATGCCAAACGGTGTTGTCACTCATGCGTGTTCTCTCGTCCATGTGATAGCTGGCTCGGAGGATCTCGCCGGGACCCATGCCCCGGCGGCTTCCGGCCACTTATTTCTTGAATACGCCGACCAGCTTGTCCTGGTCGAATACCAGCAGTGCGTTGATCTGCCTCGACTCCATCTGGGCCAGCGCGTCCTCGACCCGCGCCAGCGGAGAAATCCGCGAGGCCTGAGGCGTCATGAAGTCGTAGGCCTTGCGCGAGAAGACGTACTCACCGTACTTCTCCACGGCGCGGCGCAGATCGCCGTCGGTGATGATCCCCCAGCTGTCGTTGTGCCGAACGATCGCCATGCCCAGCTGGCCACGGGACATCGCCTGAATCACATCCAGCACCTCGGCGTCGGAGTCGACGACTGGCAGGTTTTCGCTGCGCATCTCGTGTTCGACGCGACTGAGCAGTCGTCGTCCCAGCGAGCCCCCGGGATGAAAACGGGCAAAGTTCTCCGGCTGGAAGTCGCGCGCCTTCATCAGGGTGACCGCCAGCGCATCGCCCATCGCCAGCGTCGCGGTTGTCGATGACGTGGGTGCCAGCTGCAGCGGACACGCCTCCTCGACCACCCCGATATCCAGATGGCTGTGGGACGCTCGGGCGAGCGTCGAATCGCGGTTGCCGGTCATGCCGACCAGATAGTTGCCGTTGTCCTTGAGATAGGGAATCAGCTTGAGCACTTCTTCCGTTTCGCCGGAGTTCGAGATTGCCAGAAAGACGTCGTGCTCGGTCACCATGCCGAGATCACCGTGATACGCCTCTCCCGGGTGCATGAAGAAGCTCGGCGTTCCGGTACTGGCCAACGTGGCCGCGATCTTGCGCCCGACAATGCCGGACTTGCCCATACCGCAGATAATCACGCGGCCAGGCGTTTTCAGAATGGTTTCGACGGCCGTCGCGAAGTCGTTGTCCAGCTTGCGCGAGACATCCAGCAGCGACTCCGCTTCCTTGACGAAGACCTGCCGGGCCGTTTCGAGATATTCCAGGTTCATGATTCCCTCCCTTGCGCTGACGTTCGAGGTCGAAGTGATGCCAAGCGACGGAGTACCGAGAGCAACACGGTACCGGCCGCGACGTGATCCCCGGGCCAAGCCGAGACAAGCCCCGCGGACGCAAGCGGTCGCCAAACGACCGGGATTGCGCGTATGGCGTGATCGAGGCGGGAGCGTGCACGCCGGCTGCCCAAGGCGGGCTGCCGATATCGGTCGCTTGACCACGGGGATCACGGAAAGACAACGACGCCGGCGGCACGTCCGGCAGATGCGGCACGGGGCCGGCCGATGACGCCGCCAGTTCCTGGAACTATGACGATGAGATAAACGCCGTCACCCAGGGCGGGTCACGGCGACAGCGACCGGGCAAGGCCCGGTCCAGGGCGCGTCGCGGAAGACGCGCCCTGCGGTTGGTTACTGCACGACGCCGCGCAGCGAGTCGGGGTCGCCCAGCAGGTGGGCGTACATTTCGCCCAGCGACAGCCCGCGAGCGGCCAGCAGCGACTCGGCGACTTCGCGCGCGACACCGCGCCCGCCGCAGGCTTCGGTCACGTGATCGGCAGACTCCAGCACCAGCGGGTGCGCATCGGCCGGCGCGTAGGCCACGGCGACCACGTTCATCACCGGAATGTCGATGATGTCATCGCCGACGAAGGCGATGGCCTCCGCAGCGATCCCGGTCTCCTCGGCAATCTCGCGAATCGCCTCGAGCTTGTGGTGAAAACCGACCTTGACGACATCCATGCCGAGCTGAGAAGCCCGTGTCTTCAACGGCTGGCTCGCCTTGGCCGACAGCACGCCACTCTGGATGCCGTGCTGACGCAGCAGCCCGACGGCGACACCGTCGCGCACGTTGAACGGCTTGAGCGCTTCGCCTTCGGGGCCGATCAACAGGGTGCCGTCAGTGAGAACGCCGTCGACATCGAAAAGTACCAGCTCGACGCTGGCGCGAGGATCCACGTCGGTCATCATTCGATCTCGAGCGCCGGCAGCCCCTTGACCAGATCATCGATGGCCTTGATCTGGGCAAGGAAGGGCTCGAGCTTGTCCAGCGGCAGCGCGCTAGGGCCGTCGCAGCGCGCGTGATCGGGATCCGGATGCGCCTCGAGGAACAGCCCTGCCAGCCCGACCGCCATGCCCGAACGCGCCAGCTCCAGTACCTGACGGCGGCGCCCACCGGAAGCCTCGCTGCTCGCCTCTCGGCGCTGCAGGCTATGGGTCACGTCGAAAATGACCGGGGCGTTGCTGCTGGCATCCATCATCTCGCGGAAGCCGAGCATGTCGACGACCAGATTGTCGTAACCGAAGCAGCTGCCCCGCTCGCACAGCAGGACCTGCTCGTTACCGGCTTCCGCGCACTTGGCGACGATGTTCTTCACCTGGCCGGGGCTCAGGAACTGGGGCTTCTTGATATTGATCGGCTTACCGGTCTGCGCCATCGCCACGACCAGGTCGGTCTGACGGGCCAGGAAAGCGGGCAACTGCAGAACATCGGCCACTTCCGCCACCGGCTTGGCCTGCTCGATCTCGTGTACATCGGTAATCACGGGCACACCGAATTCGCGCTTGAGCGTCTCGAAGATTCTCAGTCCTTCATCGAGTCCGACCCCGCGAAAGGAGTGGATCGACGAGCGGTTGGCCTTGTCGAAGGAAGCCTTGAACACATACGGAATGCCGAGTTTGTTCGTCGCCTCGACATAGGCCTCGCAGGCCTTGAGCGTGCTCTCCAGATCCTCCAGCACGTTGACGCCGCCGAACAGCGTGAACGGGGCGTCATTCGCCACCTCGAGTCCGGCAATCGGAACGGTTTTCATCAAGCTACCTCGCTTTTCATCAGGCCACTTTACTGCGGTCTAGAACATGCAATCTTGCGCGCTCCATCAGCTTGGCGAAGTTTGCCTCGCTGAAAGGAGTATCCTGAAAATAGTCTTCGTTCACCAGATAGTGATCGATATAGGCGGCCAGCCGCGACTCGCTGAACTGGGCATAGAAGGTATTGCCGAGGAAGGTAACCGGCTTGTCGAGCAGGCGCGCTTCCAGACCGACCGTGGAATTGATCGTTACCACTTCGGCCGCCTTGTCTAGCAGCTGGAAGGTGTTCTCGTTGACGATCAGAAAGCCGTGCTCGTCGCGAAGTCGGGAAAGAATCGACGGAATCGCCTGGTTGATCTCCGCCGGATGCGGCTTGATCACCAGCTTGAGCCCCTTTTCCCGCGCCATGGCGATGGCGTCCTTCAGCCCGTCGATCACGCTCTCCTTGTGGTAGTTGAGAATGATCTGCGCATCGGTGCTCACCTGCATCGGGAAAAACAGGTACGGGGTATCCCACGCCATGCTGTCGAGCGCCACGTCGTCGGCCTTGCGCAGCTTGCTCAGTTCGTCGAAACCGTAGGCGTTTTCACCGGCGTAGCCGAGAAGCGCCTCGAGGCGACAACCCACGACCTGCACGAACTTCTGCAGGACCGTCTTGAAATCCAGCTTTCGCGCCTGGCCGATCACATGCTTCTTCATCCGTGCCGTGGTGTACTCCCGCTTCCAATGACGGAACGCTTCCAGATCGACCGGGTACGTATCCAGTACCTCGACATGATCATAAAGATAGGACTGCATGTCGGTGCCCTGCGGATCGGCAAAAGTCTTGTTGCCGATATTGCCGTACCCGGTGTAGAGCAGGTCGATGCCGTGGACGCGTGCGAAGTCGGCCAGCGCCGACTGCGATGCCAGACGCCCGCTCGGCAGGATATAGAGATCCCAGCCGTGTTTCGGCTGCTCGCGTTCGATGAACTCAAAGAATCCGGAGTAGACCCGGTTGGCCTGTGCCGGCGTCAACCGCCCGGTCAGGATGCTGAAATTGTTCTCTCGGCAGGTACGCCCCTGACGGCGGCGCGGCATGAACACAGTCTCGCGCTTCAGCTTGAGATAGACATACATGATGAGGTTGTTGGCCACGAAGTCGATCCGGCAGCCCTTGGCATTCGGCGCCGCGAAGACCCGCTTGAAGAAGCGATAGTCTTCGGGGTTCGAAATATTGATGAGCACGTGGCTATACATAGACCTGTCCATTGTCCTGATAGAGTTTGAGAAGCTCGGTATTCATGCTGGCCGGCGAGAATTCCCGCTCGTAGCAGGTGCGGCAGCGCTGGCCCATGGCCGCTTGATCACTCGCATCGAAGCGCTCCATCACCGAGGCGAGCGACGCCGAAAAATCGTCGAAATCGAACACGAATCCGGTCTCGCCGTCGCGGACCAGCTCAGGCAGCGCGCCGCGATTCGAGCAGATCACCGGCGTCGCATTGCGATAGGCCTCGAGAACCACCAGCCCGAAGCCTTCCCAGCGGCTCGGCACGATCAGCGCCTTGGCGCGGGCGATCAACCCGTCCAGCGTGGCGTTATCGAGCCAGCCGAGAAACGCCATGTTGTCGCGTGGTGCGAAGCTCGTGTCGGCATCGACGACGTTGCCACCGACGACCTTGAGCATGGGGCGATCCTCGCCCCAGCAGGCGTAGAGCTGATCGAATCCTTTCTGACGATCGAAACGCCCGACGAACAGATAGAAATCCTCCTTAGACCCCTCGGCGACCGGCTCCTGCGTATCGCGTACGCAGTTCTTGATCAGCTGCGTTCTCTCGCCCATGCCGGCCCCGGCAAGCAGCGCCTGTTCGTAGGCCGAGATCGCGACCACGCCGTCGGTCCGCGCGTAGAGCGCGCGCTCGACCCACTGGATCACATGGCGCTTCGCGCCGGTGATTCGGTGCGGGTCGAACGCGACGCCATGCGGCTGGTAGATCAGACGCGCCCCGCGCAACGATACCGGCAACGCCCGGCACATAAATCCGGCGAACGTGCTGTGCACGTGAACCACGTCCGGGCCATCTTCGGCGATGGCACGCGGCAGGCGCATCGCCAGGTGACGCAGCCGCTGCAGTCGCTTCTCGCCGGCGAAGGCATGCAGCCGCACCTTGTCGTCCAGCGCCGGACTGCGCGGTAGCACGATCTCCTCAAGTTGATCGCCGGGCAGCAGCACGGATACCGCCTGCACCTCGGGGCGACTCGCCTGCTCGGCCACGACGTTGTTCAGGTACGTGGCGATACCGCCCGTCACCGTCTCGCAGACATGCATGATTTTCATGGGATCACTCACTGAAGGAGAGCATTACCAGAAGGCAATAGATGATGAAGGTCGGTACCAGCACCAGGGCGGCGTCCGAGAACGTCGCCACCCAGTACATGACGCAGCCGATGGAAGCCGCTCGACTGACTGGTCGGCTCACGTCGAACAGGCTGCGAGCCATCACGATGTTGGAGAAGAACATCAGGAACGGCAGCAGGCCGATCAACCCGACGAATTCGGCGATGGAGACGTAGGGGATCTCGTAAGACCAGTAGAGCGGCGTCTGCGAGATGAGTCCCGCATTGAAGAAATACTCCAGATACGCCGCCCGCCCCCCAAGCTTGCTGTCGAACAGGAAAGTGATATCCCGTCCCATCAGCCCCAGCAGGCCAATGATCCCCGGCACCACCAGGCACAGCGCGAAACAGATCAGAATCAACTTCTTGACCGAGATCGCCTTGTTGAACACCAGATACTCGAACACGCAGTAGACCAGCAGCAGCGCCCAGGCGGTACGCGATAGCGTCAGCATGATCGTCAGCATTAGCAGCAGCACCCAGACTCGACTCTTCTCGATCGCCGTGTAGACGGGCAGCAGCATGATCATGCAGACCGCGTAGATGTTGCCGTTGTTGTAGGTCGAGAACAGTTTGAAGATGCCCCCGCGGTCGTTCATCTTCGCTTCCAGCGTCTTCTCGGCACCGAGCGTCGTGGTCAGCAGCGGCACGGACAGATACTGACCGGTACCGATCTTGTAGACGAACAGGAACAACCCGAAGCCGATCGCGAAGCGGATGCAGTTGCGCAGGCAGACCAGCAGATACTGCAGATTTTCCGGCGATAGCCGCTTCGACCAGATGTAGAAGAAGATCGGCACCATGATCAGTGCCATGACATAGCCGACATAGACGCCGATATTGGCGATCCCGTTGATCAGCGTCACCGCCAGAAACAGCAGCCAGAACGGCACCAGCAGCCAGATGTAGATCGAGTAGCGGTCCTGTCGCGCCAGCTGCCCGGTCCCCAGCATCGCCTTGATGAAGAGCACCGGGAACGACATGGCGATCATCAGATAGATGGTATTGAGCGGGATCCCACCGACGGCGACACCCGACTTCGGCAACGCAATGGCGAAGATGATCAGCACCGCCACGAACAGCCGTTTTGCATTGATTACCAAGATGTCACTCGCTATTCCGTTAGCGCGATACCACCGGCTCAGCTGTGCCAGCGGATGTCGTAGCGGTCGTGCAGACGCCGATTGGAGGCCTCGAAGTCGCGATCGATACGCGCCGCCATGTCCGGCGACAACGCCGGCAACGTGGTGGTACGCGAGGTCTTCACGCGCTCGAGCCGGCGATAGAGCGGCTTGAGCGCGGCCTGACCCAGTCGCGAGCGTGCCAGCAGATGCACCAGACCGGTCGGCAGCAGGCGTTTCAGACGATAGCCCAGCGAGACGCGATCGATCTCGACGCCGCCACCGCGTTTCTCCCGCTTCTTCTCCTGCGTCAGCGATTGGGTCGCGACGGCGTCGCGCTCCAGCCAACGGGCAACGGTAGCGAGATAGCGGCCCGAGCGGATATCGTGAAAATCGGCCAGGAAGATGGCGCGCGTGCCGAGGTCCTCGGCGATGGCCTCGGCATAGGCGGCATAGTCGTAGGCCAGCAGATCCGATGCCTGATAGAAGGTTTCGAAGACGCGATAGCGCGACGGCAGATAGTTGTACTTCTGCACGAACAGCGAATAGATGGCGTCCGGCTGACGGCGGATCGTGACCAGCACGCGCAGCTCGAAGCCGGCCAGCAGATGCCCCAGCCGCTGCAGCCGTTCGCGCACCGTCGTCTGGCCGCCGAAGAACTCCTCCCCGCCGGTAGACAGCAGTTCATCGGAGATCACCACGCCACCGGAAGCTTCGTCACCGGAAACTTCGCGGCCGGCCGCTTCGAGCTGCTCACGCAGTGCCGGTGCGTCATGCAGAAACTCATCGACGCCGGCCCGGCAGACGGCATGGATCAGCGACGTGTAGAGCGGCCACTGGCGCGTCGCGCGGGGGTAACGAACCCCCAGGTAAGCGTACTGTTCCGGCAGGGTTTCCAGTACGTTCTTCTGCAGGCTGGAAGTCGCCGTCTTGTGGACGCCGAGATGGAGATAGCATTTCATGCGAGAAATCTTGCCTTCGTGGCCGAAGAATCCAGAGCGAAAGGCGCACGGCGAGGGGGTGCCGGCGCCGGGGTTTCCCTGACGGAAACCTCAGTAGCCGAAGGTGCGCAGGTCGTCGGCGTAGAGATCGCCGGCGATCGCCTCCAGCTCATCGTTGTAGTACTGGCGGAAATCCTGGCGTTCGGTCCGGTTGACCACCTGCAGCGGCGATACCTCACCCAGCTCGAGATCCGCGGCGATACGCTGATAATCCTGTTCGATGTTCTCGTAGCGACCGACAAAATCGACCGCGGGCTGTCCCTGCGCATCGCATAGGAAGGCGACCTGCGGGCGGAAGTGAATCCACTGCATGACTTTGCGGCGATAGCGCTTGTCGCGCGCCATCAGTTTCAGGAACTGCTCGAAGTTCTCGACACGCGACAGATACTTGTCGCGAAAGGCCGCGTCGTAGCGGCCGATACCGCCCTTCTGCAGATAGACAAAGGCCGACACCAGCCGGTCCAGCGGATGCCGTACGAAGCCGAACTTGTAGTATTCGTCGAACTTGGCGGCGTCATAGCGACGGTACTTCATGGCCTCATCGTGGCCGTGGGCAGGTACCCCGAACAGCGCCTGGAAGATGCTGTTGCCGGCGGTCTTCGGCACGTGGACGAAAATGACCTTGTTACGCGTCTCTTGCTCCGAATAGGGATTGACCAGATTGCGAAAGAGCTTGTCCTTCACTTCCAGCGGCAGGCGATCATTGATGCCAAGAATCAGCGAGCGAGCCAGGCGATTCTTCTTCAGATAGTAGCGAGACTGGATCAGCAGGCTCATGGGTTCCCTCCTTGAGAAAGCGGCGCTAGCCGATGACGAGATCGAAAGCGAGTCATTCAAAGGCCGGCCGCCGTGCGGCCGGCCTCGCGATCACTTGAGGAAGGCGCGCATGTCCTTGGCTTCCCAGTGCGGGAAATGTTTGCGGATCAAGGCATTGAACTCGAGTTCGAAGGCCTGCCAGTCGACCTCACCGCTGATCGCGGCGCCTTCTGCCGCCCCGCGAATCAGACCCGCCCCCACGGTAATGTTGGTCAGGCGGTCGATCACCACAAAGCTGCCGGTCCCCGGGCTCTTGCGGTAGTCATCCAGCGGCACGCTCGCCGTCAGCTCCACACGGCAGCGCCCGATGCCGTTGAGCGGCAGTTGGTCCGCCTCGCGCTGCTCGAGCGTATTGACGTCGATCTGATAGTCGATACTCGCCACCTTACCGGCGATCTCCTGGGTACCGATCTTGAAGTCGTAGAGCCGCCCTGGCTCCAGGGCGGTGTCGTGCATCCAGACGATATCCGCCTCCAACGCGCTCGACTGAGCGACTTCGGCATCCGCCGCGACCAGCCAGTCGCCGCGAGAGATATCGATCTCGTCCGTCAGCGTCACGGTGATCGCCTGCCCGGGGTAGGCCTCCTCGAGATCACCGTCGTAGGTCACGATTCGCTCGACGGTCGACTGCTTGCCCGACGGCAACGCCTTGACCGTTTGCCCCGGCCGCAGGATGCCCGCTTCCAGCGTACCGCAGTAGCCACGGAAGTCGAGGTTCGGGCGGTTGACGTACTGCACCGGCAGGCGCAGGTCGGAAAGATTGGCGTCGTGGGCCACTTCGACCGTCTCGAGCAATTCGAGCAACGCGGGACCGGCATACCACGACAGATGCTCACTCTTGTTGACGACGTTGTCGCCCTCCAGCGCCGACATCGGCACGAAGCGGATGTCCTTCGCGTCGAGCTTCTCGGCGAATTCACGGTACTCGGCGACGATCTCGTTGAACCGAGCCTCGGAATAATCGACCAGATCCA
>NZ_JAKQZC010000004.1 GCF_023736115.1 Salinicola avicenniae | reverse complement strand
CGGCAACCGCCACGGGCGCATCGTTGGTACCGGTGACGGTGATCGTCACCATCACCGGGGCGCTGCTGGCTCCGGCATTGTCGGTAGCGGTGTAGCTGAACGTAACATCGCGGCTTTCGCCTGCGGCGAGGACATCAAAGTCGGCGCCCGGATCGAAGGTGTAGGAACCGTCAGCATTGAAGGCGAGCGAGCCGTTGCCCTGTCCCACATCAGTCTCGAGAGAGTAGCTGGCGATGGTGCCGTCGACGTCCGTCGCCGCCGGCACCTGGCCGGTGAGAACCGTGTTCTCGCTGGTGGTCTGAGTATCCGCAACCGCAACCGGTACGTCGTTGGTGCCGGTCACCGTAATGGTGACGGTCTGCGGCGCACTGACCCCGCCATCGTTGTCCGTCGCGGTGTAGGTGAACGTGACGTCTCGACTCTCGCCTGTGGCCAGAGCATCGAAGTCCATGCCCGGCGTGAAGGTGTAAGAACCGTCGGCGTTGAAGGCCAGTGAGCCATTGCCCTGCCCCACGTCGGTTTCGAGCGAGTAGCTGACGATAGAGCCATCGACATCGATCGCGGCCGGGACCTGACCGGTGAGAGCCGTGTTCTCGCCAGTCGTCAGAGTATCCGCCACAGCGACCGGCGCATCGTTGGTACCGGTCACGGTAATCGTGACCGTCTGCGGCGCACTCACCCCACCGTTGTTGTCGGTGGTGGTATAGGTGAACGTCACGTTGCGGCTCTGACCCGCCGGCAGGGCGTCAAAGTCGGTGCCCGGCGTGAAGGTGTAGTAACCGTCGGCATTGAACGCCAGTGAGCCGTTGCCCTGACCCACGTCGGTGTCGAGCGCATAGCTGGCGATGGTGCCATCGACATCCGTTGCCGCCGGGACCTGGCCGGTGAGAACGCTGTTCTCGCCGGTGGTCTGGGTATCCGCCACAGCGACGGGCACGTCGTTGGTGCCGGTGACGGTGATCGTCACCGTGGCAGGTGCGCTGCTAGCTCCGGTGTTATCCGTCGCTGTAAAGGTAAACGTGACCTCACGGCTCTGGCCGACAGCCAGCGCATCGAAGTCCGCACCCGGCGTAAAGGTGTAGCTGCCATCAGCGTTGAAGTTGAGGCTGCCATTGCCCTGACCCACGTCGGTCTCAAGCGAGTAGCTGGCGATGGTGCCATCGACATCCGTCGCCGCCGGCACCTGACCGGCGAGGACCGTGTTTTCACCGGTGGTCTGGGTATCGGCAACCGCCACTGGGACATCATTGGTACCGGTGACCGTAATGGTGACGGTCTGCGGCGCGCTCACCCCGCCGTCGTTATCGGTCGCGGTATAGCTAAACGTGATGTCGCGGCTCTGACCGGCGGCCAGGGCGTCGAAGTCCGCACCCGGCGTAAAGGTGTAGCTGCCATCAGCGTTGAAGTTGAGGCTGCCGTTGCCCGTGCCAACGTCGGTGTAGAGCGAGTAGCTAACGATAGTGCCATCGACATCCGTCGCCGCCGAAACCTGGCCAGTGAGAACCGCGTTCTCGCCAGTGGTTTGGGTATCGGCAACCGCCACTGGCGCATCGTTGGTGCCGGTAACGGTGATCGTGACGGTCTGCGGTTCGCTAACACCGCCGGCGTTATCCGTCGCGGTGTAGCTGAATATGACATCGCGGCTCTCGCCCGTAGCCAGCGCTTCGAAGTCGGTGCCCGGCGTAAAGGTGTAGCTGCCGTCGCTGTTGAAGGCGAGCGAGCCATTACCCGCGCCGACATCCGTCGCCAGCTCGTAACTCGCAATCGTGCCATCGACGTCCGTCGCCGCCGGAACCTGGCCGGTGAGAACGGCGTTCTCTTCTGTCGTTACTGTCGACGCCTGAGCCACCGGCACGTCGTTGGTGCCGGTCACGGTGATCGTGACGGTCTGCGGTGCACTCACCGCACCGCTGTCGTCGGTCGCGGTGTAGGTGAACGTGACGTCACGGCTCTGGCCCGCGGCCAGCGAATCGAAGTCGGTGCCTGGGTTGAATCTGTAGGAGCCATCGACGTTGAAGACCAGCGAGCCATTGCCAGCGCCGACGTCAGTCTTGAGTGAGTAGCTGGCGATGGTACCGTCGACGTCCGTCGCCGCCGGCACCTGGCCGGTGAGAACCGTGTTTTCGCCAGTGGTCTGGGTATCGGCAACCGCCACGGGCGCATCGTTGGTACCGGTGACGGTGATCGTCACCATCACCGGGGCGCTGCTGGCTCCGGCATTGTCGGTAGCGGTGTAGCTGAACGTAACATCGCGGCTTTCGCCCGCAGCGAGGGCGTCGAAGTCAGTGCCTGGATCGAAGCTGTAGGAGCCGTCGGCATTGAAAGTCAGCGAGCCATTGCCCGTGCCGACATCGGTGTCGAGCGCGTAGCTAGCAATGGTGCCATCGACGTCGGTCGCGGCCGGCACCTGGCCGGTGAGGACCGTGTTCTCGCCGGTGGTTTGGGTATCCGCAACCGCGACCGGCGCGTCGTTGGTGCCGGTGACGGTAATCGTGACGGTCTGCGGCGTACTGACATCCCCGGCATTATCCGTCGCGGTATAGCTGAACGTGACATCGCGGCTCTGACCCGCGGCCAAGGCATCGAAGTCGCTACCCGGATCGAAGCGATACGAGCCATCTGCGTTGAAGCTGAGACTGCCGTTGCCCTGACCCACGTCGGTATCGAGTGAGTAACTGGCGATGGTGCCATCGACATCGGTCGCCGCCGGGACTTGGCCGGTGAGAATGGTGTTCTCTTCCGTCGTAGCCACCGCAGCCTGTGCCACCGGCGCGTCGTTGGTACCAGTCACCGTAATGGTGACGGTCTGCGGCGCACTCACTCCACCATCGTTATCCGTCGCGGTATAGCTGAACGTGACGTCGCGGCTCTCGCCCGCAGCGAGGGCGTCGAAGTCCGTACCCGGATCGAAGCGATACGAGCCATCGGCGTTGAACGTGAGGCTGCCATTGCCCGTACCCACATCGGTATCGAGCGCGTAGCTGGCGATGGTGCCATCGACGTCGGTCGCCGCCGGCACCTGACCGGCGAGGACCGTGTTTTCACCGGTGGTCTGGGTATCGGCAACCGCCACTGGGACATCATTGGTACCGGTGACCGTAATGGTGACGGTCTGCGGCGCGCTCACCCCGCCGTCGTTATCCGTGGCGGTATAGCTAAACGTGACATCGCGGCTCTGGCCGACAGCCAAGGCGTCGAAGTCCGTGCCCGGGTCGAAGGTGTAGGAACCGTCGGCGTTGAAGCTGAGGTTACCGTTGCCAGTGCCAACGTCGGTGTCGAGCGCATAGCTGGTAATCGTGCCATCGACGTCGGTCGCCGCCGGAACCTGGCCGGTAAGAACGGTGTTCTCGTCGGTGGTCTGGGTGTCGGCAACGGCCACCGGCGCATCGTTGGTGCCGGTCACCGTAATGGTGATGGTCTGCGGCGCACTCACACCGCCATCGTTATCCGTGGCGGTGTAGGTGAACGTGACATCACGGCTTTCGCCTGCGGCCAGCGCGTCGAAGTCAGTTCCCGGCGTGAAGGTGTAGCTGCCATCGCTGTTGAAGGCGAGCGAGCCGTTGCCCGTGCCAACATCCATCGCCAGCTCGTAACCCGCGATAGTGCCATCGACGTTGGTCGCCGCCGGCACCTGACCTGTGAGAACGGTGTTCTCAACGGTCGTCTGAGTATCCGCAACGGCCACCGGTGCATCGTTAGTGCCGGTGACGGTGATAGTAACGGTCTGCGGTTCGCTAACACCGCCGTCGTTATCGGTCCCGGTGTAGCTGAACGTGACGTCGCGACTCTCGCCGGCGGCCAGCGCATCGAAGTCTGTGCCCGGCGTGAAGCTATAGGAACCGTCAGCGTTAAAACTAAGGCTACCGTTGCCCGAGCCAACATCGGTGTCGAGCGCGTAGCTGGCGATGGTGCCATCGACGTCGGTCGCCGCCGGAACCTGACCAGTCAGAACGCTGTTCTCGCCCGTGGTCTGGGTATCGGCAACCGCCACCGGCGCGTCGTTGGTACCGGTGACCGTGATCGTGACGGTCTGCGGCGCACTGACACCGCCGTCGTTATCCGTGGTGGTGTAGGTGAACGTGACATCGCGGCTCTGGCCGGCGGCCAGGGCGTCGAAGTCGGCACCCGGCGTGAAGGTGTAGCTACCGTCGCTGTTGAAGCTGAGGCTGCCATTGCCCGCGCCGACGTCGGTGTCGAGCGCGTAGCTGGCGATGGTGCCATCGACATCGGTCGCGGCCGGGACCTGGCCAGTCAGGACCGTATTCTCTTCCGTCGTAGCCGTCGCAGCCTGCGCCACCGGCGCGTCGTTGGTGCCGGTGACGGTGATCGTCACGGTCTGCGGCGCACTCACCCCACCATCGTTATCCGTGGCGGTGTAGGTAAACGTGACATCGCGACTTTCGCCGGCGGCCAGCGCATCGAAGTCTTTGCCCGGCGTGAAGGTGTAGCTGCCGTCGCTGTTGAAGGCGAGCGAGCCGTTGCCAGTGCCCACGTCGGTATCGAGCGAGTAGCTGGCAATCGTGCCGTCGATATCCGTTGCCGCCGGGACCTGACCGTTGAGAACGGTGTTCTCGCCGGTGGTCTGAGTGTCGGCAACCGCCACCGGCACGTCGTTGGTACCGGTCACAGTAATGGTGACTGTCTGCGGCGCACTGACCCCGCCATCGTTATCCGTCGCGGTGTAGGTGAACGTGACATCCCGACTCTCACCCGCGGCTAGGGCGTCGAAGTCCGTGCCCAGCGTAAAGGTGTAGGAACCGTCGCTATTGAAGCTGAGGCTACCGTTGCCCGGCCCCACATCGGTGTCGAGCGAGTAGCTGGCGATGGTACCGTCGACGTCAGTTGCTGCCGGAACCTGGCCGGTAAGAACGGTGTTCTCGTCGGTGGTCTGGGTATCGGCGACCGCCACCGGCGCATCGTTGGTGCCAGTGACGGTGATCGTCACCGTCTGCGGTTCGCTCACCCCACCATCGTTATCGGTGGCGGTGTAGCTGAACGTAACGTCGCGGCTCTCGCCCGCGGCCAGGGCATCGAAGTCGGTGCCCGGCGTGAAGGTGTAGCTGCCATCGCTGTTGAAGCTGAGGCCGCCGTTGCCCGTGCCGACATTGGAGTCGAGTGAGTAGCTGGCAATGGTGCCATCGACGTCGGTCGCCGCCGGAACCTGGCCAGTGAGAACCGCGTTCTCCCCGGTGGTCCGGGTGTCAGCGACGGCAACCGGTACGTCGTTGGTGCCGGTGACGGTAATGGTCAGCGTCGAGGTGGCGTTGCCACCTTGTCCGTCACTGACCGTGTAGCGAACCTGCGTGGTTTCGGTCTGCCCCACCGCAAGACGATCGAACGCCGTACCCGGGTCAAAGCGATAGGCGCCATCGCTGCTTAGCGTGAAGGTACCGCCGTTGGAGCCGACGACCGGCTGGCCGATACCGCCGGCGGCGCCGTTAACAGCGCTGACCACCAGCGCCTCGCGAGCCGTATCGGCATCACGATCATTGGCCAGAACCCCTTGGTTGGCCGTCATGGAGAGAACGCCATTCTCGTCGATGCTACCGACATCCGCCGCCGCAACCGGTGGTGCGACATCGATACGATACCCGTGCGTCGTCTCCGCCTGGCCGATGTTCCCCGCAGCGTCGGCGTGAGAGACAGCGGCGCGAATGCTGCCAGCGCCGGCATTGGTCAGCACGCTGCCAGGGATATTGGCGGCGAAGGTGCCATTAGCACCGACCGCAACGGTATAGCTCTGTCCGCCCACGCTGATCGTGACGGTATCACCTTGAACGACATCACCGCCGACACGACCGGTAACGCTGACGCTGCCTCGCGCTTCGACGGCATTGACCAGGTTGTCGCTCGTCACACTGTCAAGCGTGATGCTGACTTGTGGTGCCTGGGTATCAACCGCATAGTTCGCGGCGATATTGGCGCTACCGTTATTACCGGCGGCATCGGTGTGAGAAACGACAGCGCTGATGGCGCTGTTCTGCGAAAGCTGGCTCCCCGGCACATTGATGCTGAATGCACCGCCAGCATTGAGCACGCCGGTATAGCTCTGGTTGCCAACCGTCACCGTGACGCTGTCGCCCGCGGCGTACTCGCCCGTCACGCGGCCGGTAACGGGGATCGTCTGATTGGCCTCGGCCGCGTTGATCACGTCATCGCCGCTAACGGCGTCCAGTGCGATGGAGAGCTGCGGGGCCGCCGTATCGACTGTATAGGCCCGGCTGCTGGTAGCGGTGCCGACGTTGCCTGCCGCATCGGCCTGCGAAATAACGGCGGTGACCGCGGCGCCCGAATTGGCGGCAAGAGTTGAGCCAGCCACGGCGACCCGGAACGTCAGATCGGCGTTCACAGTTGCCGAGTACGACTCGCTCCCAACCAGCAGAGTGACCGTATCGCCGACACGCGCATCCCCGCCGACGCGCCCGGACAGAATCAGGGATTGGCCAGCCTCGCTGGCATTCAATAAATCATCACTGGCAATAGCATCGAGGCTGACACTAAGCACCGGCGGCTCAAGATCGACAGCGTAAGGCCGGACGGATGTCGCGGTAACCGTCGTATCCCCTACCCCGTGCGTCAGCGTGGCAGTCGCCGAAAGGTTGTCGGCGAGCAGACCGCCGGGCACGGTGATCGAGAAACGCAGATCCTGGCCGAGCACGGTTTCATAGGCTACCCCGCCGATCGTCACAGTGACACGGTCACCCGCGATCGCGTCACCGCCTCCCTGCCCCGCAAGCACGAGTGGTTGACTGGACTCCGCGCGATTGACGATATCGTCCACCGCGATCGCATCCAGACGAATCGTGATCGTTGGCTGGACGCTGTCCTCTGGCGCGACGCTGTCCTCGTCATCGGGCAGCACTGGACTGGCCGATACGGGCGCCGCGCCACCCTGTGGAGAGAAGCTGGCAGGCGTGACGGTGATCTCGGGGACCGCCCCCTCGAACGCGGCGTCATAGCGATAGCTGCTGGCTTCCACACGCCCGACGCGGGCCAGATCGAAGGGCGACGAAAAGCCACCACCGTCTGCGAGACCGCCGCCACCTTCAGCGCCGGCACCGGCAGCCGGCGCTTCCTGAATGGCGCTAGGGTCGGCACCGGCCGCAATTGCCGCCTGCAGCGCGGCGACCTCTTCGTCGACAGGCATCCCAAGCGGCGCAGTCTCCCAGGTCGCCACACCATCGACAATCTGCAATGTCGCCGATTCCCCGGCAGCCAACGGCAGGACGCCACCATCAGCCAGGACAAGGCGCCCACCATCCGCAGACAGCAGCACGGCGCCCTCAGGTATGGCCATACCTTGGACTACCAGCTTTCTAGGTTCCGTCAGGAAAACGGTGCCATCTACCCGAACGACAGTAACAAGCGCAGCCATCGATATTGACCTCGGCAAACCAAAGAAGACGAATCCGGCCTTATGTCGCGAAAAGTAACCGTTTGGTGTCCCGTTTCAATACAATTTTCTTAATCAACCGGCACATTTTCATTAATCGTATCGCATGCTTTACAAGGCCTAGCAAATTCGAAGTGTTAATTATTGTTAGCGGCAACTTGACGTTCCCCGCGCCCGGTTAGCATGCCCATCGTGTCCGTTATATGATCGAGTCATCGCCACCTTCCCCCTGCCACCCGCTACGAGCCGCCCATGTCTGACGTTATCCCCGCTACGCTAAGTGCTTTCTGTTCTTCTCGTGTCCAGCACATGCCGGACAATCAGATTGTCGCGGTCGCGGACCTCGCGCGGCACGATGCCTCGGTGGTCAAACTCTGGATCGGAGAGGGAGACCTGCCGACACCGGATGTCATCAAGCAGTCGGCCGTGGATGCCCTGAGTGCCGATGACACGCGCTATAGCTATTCCCAGGGGACGCCGGAACTGCGCCGAGCACTGGCCGACTATCACCGGCGCCATTGGCAGGTCGACGTGGCGGCGGAACGCTTCTGCATCTCGATCGGCGGCATGAATGCCGTGGTCATGGCGATGCAGGCGATTCTCGACGAGGGCAGCGAAGTCATCATGCCGACCCCCGCCTGGCCGAACGCACGCCAGGTGATCGAGATCGTCGGTGGCGTCAACGTACCGATCGCCTTCGATTTCCATGATGACGGCGAGATCGTTCTAGACCTGGACAAGCTTTTCGCCCGCGTCACCGAACGCACTCGCGCCATCTTCATCAATTCGCCCTCCAACCCGACCGGCTGGCGCATGCCGAAGGCGGATATGGTGCGACTGAGAGATTTCTGTCGAGAGAAGGGACTGTGGATCGTCGCCGACGAGGTTTATAACCACTTCGTCTACGACGGAGGCGGCCCGGCAGATTCCTTCCTGCAGCTCTGCACTCCCGAAGATAAACTGCTGGTCACCAACACCTTTTCCAAGAACTGGTGCATGACCGGTTGGCGCGCCGGCTGGGTTGTCTTCCCCCTGGGCATGGATCAGCTGTTCGCGCGCCTCTGCCAGTACAACACCACCGGCGTCGCGCCTTTCATCCAGAAGGCGTGCTACACCGCCCTGACCCAGGGAGACGACTTCATCCGCCAACAGGTCGAACGCTGCCGGCAATCACGAGATATTCTGGTGAGCGGGCTGTCGGCGCTGGAGAACGTGACCGTATTTTCTCCTCAGGGCACCTTCTATCTCTTCTTCAAAGTGCATGGCCTGGTCGGCTCGAGCCTCGACATGGCCAAACGCATTCTCCGTGAAGCGAAAGTTGGCGTGGCGCCGGGCAGCGCTTTTGGTCCGGAGGGCGATGATTATCTCCGTATCTGCTTTGCGATCGATCCCGCACTCGCCGAGGAAGCGCTCGCGCGTCTGACACCGTTTCTTGCCGCGCTGTCGAGCCGGACCGAACAGCCGCTTGGCGTCGAGTGACGGCACGGCATCTTACCGCCCTGTACAACCGGTAACGACACGCTCGCGCTAATGGGCCTCGCCTAAGAACCGCAGAACGAAAAGGCCCGGCCGATTGGCCGGGCCTTGTGCTGTGTAACGGCAACGTATCAGCAGGCGGCGAGCTGCTTGAGCAATGCCTGACGCCGCGATTCCGGCATGAAGGCCACCTCGATGGCATTGCCTGCCAGCTGCCGGAAGGTGTCACGATCCCAGTCGAAGGCTTCCGCACAGGCCACGAAATTATCCAGCACGCCTCCCCCGAAGTAGGCCGGGTCATCCGAGTTCAGCGTGATCTTCACGCCATGGGCCAGCATCGTCGGCAGCGGATGATCGCGTAGCGTCTCGACCACCTTTAGCCGAACGTTGGAAAGCGGACAGACCGTTAACGGCACCTGGGACTTGCGCAGGCGCTCGACCAGCATCGCGTCCTCCAGGCAGGCGACACCATGATCGACCCGGCAGATATCCAGCACATCCAGCGCCTCGCTGATGTAGGCTGCCGGCCCCTCTTCACCGGCATGCGCCACCCGCGGAATGCCGAGTGCCTTGGCACGCTCGAACACCTCAGCGAATTTCGCCGGCGGGTTGCCCATCTCGGCACTATCGAGGCCAACCGCATCGATCACCTCATAATACGGCGCGGCCTTCTCCAGCACCGCCATCGCCTCTTCGGCATCGCGATCCCGCAGGAAGCTCATGATCAGTGCTGTGGTCATTCCCCAGCGACGCTCGGCTTCACGCATCGCCAGACGTAACCCCTCGAACGGCACCGCCAGCTCGACGCCACGACTCAGATGCGCCTGCGGGTCAAAGGAGAGCTCGACATGCACGACCCCCTCGCCATGGGCACGCTCGAGATAGGCCATCGCCAGATCGTAAAAATCTCGTTCGGTTCGCAGCACGCGCATGCCGAGATAGTAGAGATCGAGAAAGGATTGCAGGTCGCTGAAATCATAGGCGGCCTGGACATCTTCCACCGAGGCATAGGGCAGCGCGATATTGTTGCGTTCTGCCAGCGCGAACATCAGCTCGGGCTCCAGAGACCCTTCGATATGAAGGTGGAGTTCGACCTTGGGGAGAGCTTGCAACCAAGTCTTCACGAACGATCCTCGTCTTGTCGATGGTCGGCCGATGGTATACACGGCCTATTGAGTGGATGCGTCTCAGGATGCCGAAAACGGCGCCCAGGGGAAAGTCGACGGCATGAAATCCTTGGTGCTGATAGTTAGTACTTATAGTTAGTGCTTATAGTTAGTGCTTATAGTTGGTGTTTATAGACGGGTCGTCAGCACCTTGATCCCCAACGCGATCATTGCCACGCCGAGCACGCGATCGATCCAGTGGCTGAAGCGCTGAAAGGCACGATGGATCGGCGGCGTGGAAAGCAGGAGCGCCACCGCCGAGAACCAACCGAGCTGAAGCAGCATGATCCAGGCACCATAGATCGCGAGCTGATAAAGCGGCATGTCGGGCGACAGTACGATAGTGAACAGCGCGACGAAGTAGATCGGCGCCTTGGGATTGAGCGCATTGCACAGAAACCCCATGCCGATCACTCTCGGCACCGAGCGCGACGATCGACCGGTGGAGGCAGCAGCGGCCGGCTCAGCATCGGCCGGACGCGCACGCAGCCCCAAGATGCCCAGATAGAGCAGGTAGGCGCCACCCGCCAGCTTGATCGCCCACAGCAGCGATTCGGAATTCGCGATCACCGCGGCCAGCCCGAATGCCGAATAGGTGATATGCACCAACAGCCCCAGCGCGATGCCAAGACTGCAAAGCAGGCCAACGCGCTTGCCGTGATTGAGCGTCTGCTGCGTCACCAGCACGAAGTCCGGCCCCGGAGAGGCCGCCGCCAGCAGATGCACCAGGGTGATGACGATCAGACCATGCAGCATTTCCATAAGCGCTCCCGTGAAGCAGAGTGAAAAGAGAACCGGTGACCGCCGATGATCGCCCTTTTCCGTCAGCAAGCCTACGGCAATCCACGCCCCGATAACTGATCGCAGCAGCCTAGGCTGTAGGTTCAACCACCGTCGTCATCGAGCAGCCGCATCGCCACCTGTAGCTGCAGGCGCATCTCCGGGTCATTGAGATCCATGGCGAGGGCGGCTTCCAGCCGCTCGAGACGATAGCGGAGCGTGCTGATGTGGATATCGAGTGCGCGGGCCGCCTGGGCCAGCTGGAAACCACTTTGCGTCAGTGCGTTCAGCGTTTCCAGACGGCTCTGCCGCCGGCTCCCCTCTCCCAGCGCTCGCGAAAGGCGCGCCAGGAAGAGCTCCCTGGCGGCGTGATCGCCCTCCAGTACACGGGAAAACAGCAGCGCTTCGAAATCCCGTCGTTCCCCGGGACGAAGCGACGGCAGTAGCCGTGCCACATCATCGGCGCCTTCGGCGATCGCTGCGGCCCCCTGCACCTCACGGCTGACCGCCATTGCCGCCTCACCGTCACTGAGCTGCTGCCACAGGTCCGCGGTGGACATTTCCGCCCGCACCAGGAACAGCAGCTGATTTAGCGAGACCGAGATCAAGGGCGGCAACCCCAACGCCTGCAGACGATTGCCCAGCAGCTGTTCCCAGCGTTCACGTCGCAGCAGCCCATCGCGGCTGAGCGGCACCGGCTCGTTGAGCAGGATCGCGCAGACATGATAGCGGACCTCGGGGTCCCACCCCTGCAGCGCGGCGCGTTCGAGCGCCGCCGGGGTGGGCTCGAAACGCCCTTCGAGCAGGGAGTCGACGAAGGCATAGCCGAGCCGCGTCTCCTGCGCCTGCAGCGCGCGCTGATGAGACAGGTGCAGCGCGGAGATCAAGGCGGCCTGCTCCGCCGCCCGCTGCTCCAGCTCACTGACCCGGGAGTCGGACTCATCGATCCACAGCGTCGCGGCAGGGACCTCCTGAATGCGCACAGGACAGGCAAGCATGCGTTGATCGGGCGGTTCGCCAAGAGAACGCCCGGTCATATCGCGCGTCCGCCGGGCAGCGGCATGCATCGCTGCGCTCGGCAGACGCATCGCATCGCGTGCGGCGCTACCGCCCAGCCACTCGCCCTCCCAGCCGGTAAACAGGACGTCGCGCTCGAGCAGCCGACTGAGTGCCGTTGCGATATCCCCCAGATTGCGGGCGGTCAGGGCCGAACGCGTCAGATCCCGGTGAATCCGCTCCGCCCGCGCGATCAACTGTCCCTGACGCGCGATCAGCCAGGCGTGCACCTCCTCGGTGATCTGGCTGAACGGTACGTCCCAGGGAATCTCCAGCAGCGGGAAGTCGAGCTCCATGGCGGCCTGACGCGAGGCCTCGGGAAAGGCAGAGAGGAAGCGCGGTACGGCAAGTGCCACGCCGGCCAGCCCTTTCTCCACCAGCGCCTCGATCAAGGCGCGTTCGGCGGCGGGCTCTTCGGGCCAGTGATAGCCGGTCGTGAGCAGTAGCTGCCCCTGCCGTACCCAGGCGGTGATATCGGGATGATCGACCATGTGTACCCAGCGCAACGGCCGGTCCAGCGAGCGCTCGCCGGCCACCACGCGGGCATGGCGCAGGTTCGTCTCAACCAGCGCCGTCGCCAGATCGAGCGTCACCGGCAATCGTGCCGGTGACGTGTCGTCGTCCCTTCTGGCCATCAGCCGTCCAGACGCGTGGAGACGAACTTGGTATCGAGATACTCATCGATGCCGTAGCGACCGCCTTCGCGACCGATACCGCTGTCCTTGACGCCACCAAACGGCGCCTGCGGCACGGAGGGCGCACCGTCGTTGACGCCGACGATGCCATAGTCCAGCGCTTCCGAGACACGGTGCGCCCGTCCCAGATTGCGCGTCCACAGGTAGGCTGCCAGACCGAACGGGGTGTCGTTGGCAGCGGCAACCGCTTCCGCTTCGTCGTCGAAGACCACCAGCGGCGCCACGGGGCCGAAGGTCTCTTCCTGCATGATCTGCATGGCTGGGGTCACATCGGCCAGCACCGTCGGTGCCACGAAGAAACCCTCGAGATCGCGCGCCGCAGTCAGCCGGCGAGCGCCCTGCGCCAGGGCATCGTCGATATGCGACTGCGCCTTGTCGCGTCCGGCCTGACTGACCAGCGGGCCGACCTGGGTCGCCTCGTCCTCGGGCTGGCCGACGCGCAGGGCATCGGCGGCCGCTGCCAGACGTTCGGCGAAGGCCTCGAAGATGCCACGCTGCACATAGACGCGATTGGTGCAGACGCAGGTCTGGCCGCCATTCCGGAACTTGCTTGCCATGACCTCGGCCACCGCGGCATCGATATCGGCATCATCGAAGACTAGAAACGGCGCATGGCCACCCAGTTCCAGCGACATGCGCTTCATCGTCGCGGCGGATTTGGCGTAGAGATGCTTGCCGACCGGGGTGCTACCGGTGAATGTCACCTTGCGGATACGCGCATCCGCCATCAGCAGATCGCTGATCTCGGCCGGACGCTCTGCCGTGATGACCTGAAAGACCTCCGCCGGGCCACCGACCTGTTGCCACAACTGTGCCAGCAGAATCGCGGTCACCGGCGTCTGCTCGGCCGGCTTGACGATGACCGAACAGCCGGCCGCCAGTCCAGGGGCTACCTTGCGCGTGATCATGGCCGCCGGAAAATTCCAGGGCGTGATCGCGAGCACCGGGCCAACCGGCTGGCGCAGCACGGAGAGCCGCTTTTCCCGATGCTGTGCCGGCAGGATATCGCCGTCGATACGCTTCGCCTGCTCGGCATACCACTCGAGGAAGCTGGCAGCGTAGTCGACTTCGCCCCGCGCCTCGCTGATCGGCTTGCCCATCTCGCGGGCCATGGTCAGCGCCAGCACGTCCTTGGCCTCGAGCATGGCTCGGTGCCAAGCCTTGAGTAGCGTGGCCCGCTCGAAGGCCGTGGTCTGGCGCCAGGACTCGAAACCGCGCTGAGCGTTGTCGGCTGCCAGCTTCGCCTGCTCGCTGCCGCAATCGGCGATCTCGGCGATAACCTCGCCGGAGGCCGGCGAACGCAGTGCATAGCGGCCGACGTCAGCGGCCTCGAAGCCGACAATGGCAGCGGGATAGAAGGCCCCGTCGGCCGGCGCCTGGAGAGGGAGATTCTGTGTGGACATCGTTTTCTCGCTTAGTCTGTTCGATAGGAAGTCCGGCTATCCTACCCCTGCGACGCCCTGAATTCTCCATATTGAAAATAGGAAAAATGACGCAGAAAGACCTATTAAAAAACGAAGACCTAGACCACGGTCACCCGCGACGCGGGTGCATCGATGCCTTTTTCCAACCAGGCCCGTCCCGGCGCGCCGCTGATGAGGATATGATCGAAATCGACAAGATCGGCAAAGAAGGCCGCACGCATGACGTCGAGCTTGCTTTCATCGGCCACCAGAATGCGGCGCTGCGCATGCTCGATAGCCGCTTGCTTCGGCGCCACCTCATGAAAGTGAAAACAGCTGGCCCCTTTCTCGGCATCGACCCCGGCGGCGGAGATGAAAGCCTTGTTGATCCCCAGCCGACGAATCGCCGCGGTCACATCCTGTCCACCGAAGGATTGAGAGGCGGAATAGTAGAGCCCTCCCAGCACCACGAGGCGCATGTTGGGCATGTCGCGCTGACTGAGTACGTTGGCGACATTGAGCGCATAGGTGACGATGGTGACAGTCATCTCGCGAGGGAGGCGCGTACACAGCGGCATCAGCGTGGTGCCGCAGTCGATGAACAGGGTATCGCCCTCTTCCACCATCGCCAGCGCGGCATCGCATAGCCGCTGCTTGGCCTGCGCGTAGCGATCCTGCTGGGCACTGAAATTGTAGGCGGCCGCAAATTGCGGGTTGTCGGCCATGACCAGATGACCGCCGAACGAAACGATGGCGCCATTGCTCGCGGCGAGATCACGCCGAATGGTCATTTCCGAAACCCGACACAGCCGCGCAGCTTCCGCTAGTGGCAGCGCGCCCCGCTGTCGGAGTTGCTCACGTAGCTGCTCCAGTCGTTCGGCACTGCGTCCGTTCATCGCCCACCCACTGCCTGCATTTGGATCGAATCCTGCTGGAGATCGACCACCGGCTTCGGTCGAATTGTCTTTTGGGTCAAGATGTTGAGTCCTGCCATGGAAGACGCCAGTAGTGCATGGCTCCCGGGAGGAGTCAATGGCTCGGGCAGCGCCGCAGGCCAACCGATGGTGACGCACCCATAACAATCAAGGCGAGGAGCCTTACGGCGCCCCGCCTCTGTCGAACCGACGATGCATGAACAACGGAGAATCCATGCATCGAAAAGCGCCTGGGCTCAGAACTGCCAACCGACGCCGAAGTAGTAGCCCCAGCCCGTGGAGCGCAGTTCGAAACTGTCACCATGACCGTTAGGGAACGGCGCCATTTCACCGTCGTTCCACTGGCCGCCGTTGTGGAAGTAACGAGCCACGGCCATGAAGCGCAGATGCGTGAACTGATAGAGCAGCACGTTGGTCGCGACCGTCGACTCGTTGGTACGTGTCGGGTCGCCATCACCCAGGTCAGAGCCGAAATCGTGATTGGTGAAGCCGACATAGACCAGCGACGCACCGTTATCGAAAGTCCCTAGCGGGTAGGAGTAGTTGAGCTGTGCACGGTAGCCATCCCAGGAGTGCTCGTTGGCGGCGCCATAGTTTTCCCACTGACGGCGCTTGTAGAGATTGAACGAGAGCCCGAGCGGCGAGCCCGTCTCGATATCGGTACCCAGGCCGGCATAAAGCGTATTCTGGCGATTCTCGGTGTTGTGGCCCCAGTCGAAGATATAGTCGAAGGCGACGAACCACTCCTTGAACGGGCCAAAGCTCAGATCCTGCCCCGTCATGTCGTCGATCGACAGACGCGGTTCCAGCTCCATGAACACCGGCGACCCTTTATCGAAGATGCCGCTATCCGCCTGGTTGCCTACCCCGAAGAACTTCGGAAAATCGATATAGCCGTAGAGGTCCAACGGCCCCTTGCGGCCGAAAAACTCGTATTCGAGATAGATATCGTCGATCTGCTGCGGTCCGAAGCGAATGTTCTTGCTGCCAATGACCGTCAGGTTCTGGTGATACCAGTCGGAGAGATAGGGACCATCGGCGGTCTGGTCTTCGGCGCTCGGGCCCTCGGCGGGCGTTTCCTGCTCGATGACCGGCGCTTCGCCCTCTTCCTGCGCCCAGACGGGTAGCGCGACGCTTGCCAATAGCATTCCCAGCGTGAGCCGACGGGCTCTTCCGGTAAAGCGTGACGCGGACCGATAAGTCGCGCGCTCGGAACCTTCCATCATGCCATCCCCCTACTTGTTGTTGTGGCAGGTACGGTTGAGATTGTGATTTTTCTGACATCGCCATGATTGCCTTCTGGCATATGCGAAGCGCCTTGTCATAACCGCGCGTCGCCCCGCCGCCAGACATTCCCGCCATGACGCCCACAGGTCACGGCAGTACTAGCCAACTGACCAAAGTTGTCCGATCAGTCAACCTTTCGGTACTCTAAGTTTGGCTACCGTTAAAAACAAGAAGTGACTTTCAAAACACAAAAATGATAGAAAACTCTCACTATTGGTGAGGCCGACATCGCGTGTCGTTCCCAGGCTGGATGTCACGCAACATCGCAGCAGTCGCGAGCCAGATTTGACTCGCAAGCCGAGAGGCGAGCGGGTCGCATTGCCACCCACTTTTGTCGCCTAACGGTCTGAAGTGGCCAGGGTTCACCATGGCACTGTCGGAACATCCGCTTGACCAAGCGGTCCATTCACGAGTTTTACCAGCAAGGTCAATACCAAGGACAACAACATGACACTTCTCATGGGTCTGATCGGCGTGGTCGTACTCCTGCTGATCGCGCTGCTTTTCTCGAGCGCACGCAAGGCGATTCGTATTCGTACCGTGGCCGGTGCCTTTGCCATTCAGGCCGGCATCGGCGCTTTCGTACTCTATGTGCCCTTTGGGCAAGATGTGCTCGGCGCCATCTCCGGCGCCGTCAGTCAAGTCATCGGCTATGCCAACGACGGCATCGGTTTTCTGTTCGGTGATCTCGCCGATCCGGCCAATGTCGGCTTCGTCTTTGCGGTGAAGGTGCTGCCGATCATCATCTTTTTCTCTTCACTGACGGCCGTGCTCTACTACCTCGGCATCATGCAGTGGGTGGTACGCATTCTTGGCGGCGCCCTGCAAAAGGTACTCGGCACCTCGCGTACCGAATCACTCTCCGCCACCGCCAACATCTTCGTCGGCCAGACCGAAGCCCCTCTGGTCGTGCGCCCCTTCCTGGCCAGGATGACCCAATCCGAGCTGTTCGCCGTCATGTGCGGGGGGCTCGCTTCCGTCGCGGGATCGGTACTGGCTGGCTACGCCCAGCTCGGCATTCCGATGGAGTATCTGATCGCGGCCTCGTTCATGGCCGCGCCTGGTGGGCTGCTGTTCGCCAAGATTCTGATGCCCGAGACCGAAACGCCGGACGATCATACCGGCCAGGTAAAAGACGCCATGGATGCCGAAGACAAACCGGCCAATGTGCTGGACGCCGCCGCTTCCGGCGCCTCTTCCGGTTTGATGCTGGCCGCCAATGTCGGCGCCATGCTACTGGCTTTCATCGGCCTGATTGCGCTGATCGACGGTATCCTCGGCGGCGTCGGCGGCTGGTTTGGCGTCGATTCCCTGAGCCTGTCGATGATTCTTGGCTGGCTCTTTTCGCCGCTCGCGTTCGTGCTTGGCATTCCCTGGAACGAAGCCACGCTGGCCGGCTCGTTCATCGGTCAAAAGCTGGTCGTCAACGAGTTCGTCGCCTATATCAATCTGGCGCCCTACATCAGCGGTGATGCCATGGTCGCCGAGACCGGACAGGCGATGTCGGCGCATACTGCGGCGATCCTGTCGTTCGCGCTGTGTGGTTTCGCCAATCTGTCGTCGATCGCCATTCTGCTCGGCGGCCTCGGCATCATGGCGCCCAGCCGCCGACCGGAAATCGCCCGTTACGGCATGAAGGCCGTACTCGCCGGCACCCTTTCCAACCTGATGTCGGCGACGCTGGCAGGGATTTTCCTGTCGCTGGCCGGCACCGCCTGACCCTGGGGCGTCACGCCACGCCGCTACGCGGGTAGCGGCGCTTGCTCCCTGCCCGGCCCTGATGCCGCAAGGCGCGGCGCCCGAACCCACCTTACCGGGAGATAACGCAATGACACCCTTGGAGCACGCTGCTCGCCAGGCGCTCAGCCTGATGGACCTGACCTCGCTCAACGATGACGACACGGAGACACGGATCGCCGCGCTCTGTGCGCGCACGGCGACGCCTTTCGGCTCGCCCGCTGCGGTCTGCGTCTATCCGGATTTCATCGCGACCGCCGACCGAGCCTTGCGTCAGGCCGGTACTCGCGAGGCGGTCAAGATCGCGACGGTGACCAACTTTCCCGATGGCTGCGTCAACGTCGAGCGCGCGAGCCGGGAGACCCGGGCCGCTGTCACGGCCGGCGCCGACGAGATCGATGTCGTCTTTCCCTATAAGGCCCTGATTGGCGGTGACGCCGAAGCCGGCCGCGCACTGGTCAGCGCCTGTCGCGACGCCTGCGCGGGCCGGACGCTCAAGGTCATTCTCGAAACCGGTGAGCTGCAGACGCCGGCGCTGATTCGCCAGGCCGCCGATATCGCGCTCGACGCCGGCGCCGACTTCCTCAAGACTTCCACCGGCAAGGTCGCCGTCAACGCCACGCTTGAAGCCGCCGAGCTGCTGCTCACCGCGATCCGCGACAGCGGTCGTGATGTCGGATTCAAGGCCGCCGGCGGTATCCGCACGGCGGAAGATGCCCGCGCCTATCTCGATCTCGCCACCGATATCATGGGCGAGGGCTGGGCAACGCCGGCACATTTCCGCTTCGGCGCCTCGGGCCTGCTCGATGCCCTGCTGGCGACGCTCGATGGCCGCGACGCCGGCGCCGTCGATACGCCTTACTGAAGCCGCCCACACTGACGTTTCCGGCTACGGCGGTCACGCTTCCGCGATCGACCGCAGCCCACCGAGCGGAGGACACCATGCTGATCCAGGAGATTATTCGTCGTAAGCGCGACGGCCAGACACTCGATCGGCAAATGCTTGACCTGATGATGCGCGGCATTGCCGACAACAGCATCGGCGATGCGCAAATTGGCGCTTTCGCCATGGCGATCTATCTCAACGGCATGGCTCACGACGAAGCGGTGGCATTGACCGAGTCGATCCGCGACTCCGGCCAGGTGATGCGCTGGGACGGTCTCGATCGGGCAGCCCCCGTGCTCGACAAGCACTCCACCGGTGGCGTCGGCGATCTGACATCTCTGGTGCTAGGCCCCTGGATCGCGGCCTGCGGTGGCCACGTACCGATGGTCTCCGGCCGCGGTCTCGGGCATACCGGCGGTACGCTGGACAAGCTCGAATCGATTCCCGGCTACGACGTGGCCCCCGCCGACGACAGCTTCCGCCGTCTGGTCAGTGACGTCGGTATCGCGATCATCGGCCAGACCGGCTCGCTCGCCCCGGCCGACAAGCGTCTCTACGGGGTGCGCGACGTTACCGCCACGGTGGAGTCGATCCCGCTGATTGTCGCCTCGATCCTGGGCAAGAAACTCGCCTGCGGGCTGGGAACGCTGGTGATGGACGTGAAAGTTGGTAGCGGTGCCTTCATGCCGACCCCGGCAGCCTCCCGCGAGCTGGCCGACGCGATCGCCGCCATCGGCTGCGGGGCGGGGACACGTACCAGCGTCTTGCTCACAGACATGAATCAGCCGCTCGCCGACTGCGCCGGCAATGCACTCGAGGTCTCCGAGGCGCTGCGTCTCCTGCGCGGCGAGGGGCAGGACAGCCGCCTGTATCCGGTCACGAAGGCGCTCGCCGTGGAGATGCTGCTGCAGTCGGGGATGGCCCACGACGCCGACGACGCACAGCGGCGTCTCGATCACGCCCTGGATAGCGGCGAAGCGCTGGAGCGGTTCTCGCGTATGGTTCACGGGCTCGGTGGCCCCCACGATCTGGCGCAGCGTGCCGAGCACTACCTCACGGCGGCGCCTGTTGTCATCGATCTCGAGGCGGATCGCAGCGGCGTCATCCAGACGATCGACACGCGCCAGCTCGGCCTCGGCGTGGTCGAGCTCGGCGGCGGTCGGCGCAATCCCGGAGACGCCATCGATCACCGCGTCGGACTCTCGCGGATCGCCGAGATCGGCCGGAAGGTCGCACCCGGCCAGCCACTGCTGCGAATTCACGCGGCAAGCCGCAGTGACGCCGAGGCCGTAACCAGGCGCCTGAGGGCGGCCTTCACGCTGGGCGACGCACCTGTCGAATCGCCGCCACTGATTCACGCGACCGTCTCCCCCAACCCGCGTGCTCCGATGTCGCGTGACGTCCTCTCGCATGATCTCACTTCGCATCAAGAGGACCTGTCATGACATCATCCACATCACCCCGTCGCGCCACGCTCCTAGTGCTCGACTCCTTCGGCATCGGCAATGCCCCAGACGCCGCGGCTTTCGGCGACGACGGTGCCGACACCCTCGGCCATATCGCCCGCTTTCGCGCCGAGGCCGGTCGGCCGCTTGCCCTGCCCAACCTGGCCAAGCTCGGTCTCTTCCACGCGCATCGGCTGGCGACCGGCGAATGGGCGGCCGGCTTCACGGCACCGACGGGCGAGGGTCACGAAGCCGTCGCCGGCGCCTGGGCCTGCGCACGTGAAATCTCCTCCGGCAAGGACACACCCTCGGGCCACTGGGAGATCGCCGGCGTACCGGCGCTGTTCGAGTGGGGCTACTTCACCGAGCCGGAGAACAGCTTCCCACCGGCGCTGCTCGCGGCCCTGGTCGAACGTGCCGGACTGCCGGGCGTGCTCGGGAACTGTCACGCCTCCGGCATGCCGATCCTCGAGGCGTTGGGCGAGGAACACATCGCCAGCGGCAAGCCGATCGTCTACACCTCGGCGGACTCAGTCTTCCAGATCGCCGCACACGAAACCCATTTCGGACTCGAGCGGCTCTATGCCCTATGCGATATCGCCCGCGAGCTGCTGATGCCCTACAACATCGGCCGCGTCATCGCGCGCCCCTTTATTGGTGAACCCGCGGTCGGCGAGACGGCGAACACCTTCGAGCGCACCGGCAACCGCCGCGACTACGCGATCGAACCGCCCTCCCCGACCGTGCTGCAGAAACTCCATGACAGCGGTGGCACCGTGCTCGGCGTGGGCAAGATCGGCGATATCTACGCCCACTGCGGCGTCACCGAAGTGCGCAAGGCCCACGGCCACGACGCCCTCTTCGAGGCTACGCTGTCCGCGATGGACGATGCCGCCGCCTCGAGCCACCACACCTTGGTGATGACCAACTTCGTCGATTTCGACACCCTCTACGGCCATCGCCGCGATCCCGAAGGCTACGCCACGGCGCTGGAAGCCTTCGACCGTCGCCTGCCTGAGATTCAGGCGAAGCTCGCGCCTGGCGATCTGCTGATCCTGACGGCCGACCACGGCAACGATCCGACCTGGCGTGGCACCGATCACACCCGTGAACAGGTACCGGTGTTGATCGCCGGCGATGCCCTGCCTGCCGGTCGCTACGGCGCCCGCGACACCTATGCCGATATCGGCCAGACGCTCGCTGACTACTTCGGCTTGAGCGCGATGGACTACGGCCGATCACTCTTCGAATCCGCTTCACAGGGAGAAACCTGATGCCCACCCCGCATATCGAAGCCCGCGAGGGCGATTTTGCCGACACCGTGCTGATGCCCGGCGACCCGCTGCGGGCCCAATTCATCGCCGAGACCTTCCTCGAGGACGTCACCTGCGTCAACCGCGTGCGCAATATGCTGGGCTTCACCGGCATCTACCAGGGACGAAAAATTTCGGTCATGGGAAGCGGCATGGGCATTCCATCGCTCTCGATCTATGCCAAGGAGCTGGTGACTGAATACGGGGTCAAACGCCTGGTACGCGTCGGCTCCTGTGGCGCGGTGCGCGACGATGTCGCGGTCAACGATATCGTCATCGGCATGGGCGCCTGTACCGACTCCGGCGTCAATCGCACCCGTTTCAACGGTCACGACTTCGCCGCGATCGCCGACTTCGATCTCACCCGACACGCGGTCGATGCCGCTCGCGAGCGGGGCACAGCCGTAAAGGTCGGCAACCTGTTCTCGGCGGATCTGTTTTATACCCCGGACGGCGAGTTCTTCCAGACCATGAAGCGCCTGGGCATCCTTGGCGTCGAAATGGAGGCCGCCGGTCTCTACGGCGTCGCCGCCGAGTTCGGCGCACGCGCGCTGACGGTCTGCACCGTCTCCGACCATATCCTGAAGGAGGAAGCGCTCGACGCGCAGACGCGTCAGACCGGCTTCGCCGAGATGATGACGGTGACGCTGGAAGGTCTGTTGAAAGACGATGGGGAGCACAGCGCATGACTGACGCTATCCAGGTGCCGGATGCCATTCGTTGGGCCGCGCTCCGGGTGCGCGACAATGCCTACGTGCCCTACTCCGACCACCCGGTCGGCGCCGTGCTGATCAGTGAAAGTGGCACGCACTACGCTGGCTGCAACGTCGAGAGCGCCAACTACAAGGGGCTCTGTGCCGAAGCCAGTGCCATCGCCGGACTGATTTCCAGCGGCGAACGCCAGATTCGCGCGATCTACGTGATCGGCCCCGGCAGACATCTCTGCACGCCCTGCGGCGACTGCCGCCAGCGCATCCGCGAATTCGCTACCGCCGAGACCGAGATCATCGTGCTAGATGGCGATGGTGCTCCTCTCAAGCGCTACACCATGGACGCCCTGCTGCCCGATTCCTTCGGCCCGGAAAATCTCGACCGTTCCTCCGGTATGACCTGAGTCGATTCGCGCCACGCGCACGCGCGCAAAACGGGAGCGAACCCGGTGCTTCTCGGGAGACCATCTGGGCAACGGTTTGGTTATACTCGGTGACAAATAACCCTCATTCGATGTGTCCGCGTCACATCATTCGGGATCACCGATGGCCTTAGCCCGTTTTTCGCCCTTCGAAACGCTGCTGTTGAAAAGTCAGGATCAGCGCCAAAGCGCCGAGCTGCTGCTGCTTGCCTGGGTTTTCGTCAACAAGTACCAGGCTCTCGACGAGGATCGCCGCTACCTCGAGAGCCTCGCTCGGCGCGTGCACCACGTTCAGGATCTCGTGACCCTGATCGAAGCGGCAAGACGAACGGACCTGGGCGATATCCAACTTGCCGCCGAAGTCCTGCTGCGCGATAACGCGGCGACCCGGCCGGCCTTTCTGCGTCAGGCAATCGTGCTGGCCACCAGCGATGGGGCTCTGAGCCTACGCAATCACCATATCCTGCGGTTCCTGGCCGACCTGATCAGCGTCGCGCCCGGGGATTTCTCGCACCTCTATCAGGAAGTCACAGGCCATCCTCTCGAAGCGCCAGGGGACCCGAGCCGCCACGCCTACTGGGCCGACGCCCCGAGCGATAGCAACGAGGCGGCCTCAGCGGAATCCTCGAGCGCCACGGCAGACACCGAAAGCGCGATCCGCAGCGGCTGGCGCGAGCGGGCCCGGCAACGGGCGGAACGCCAGCGCGAAGCGCGTCAGCACAAGCGCGACCAGGAACGCCAGCAGGCCGAAGCGCGCCAGCGCCAGCAGGAAGCCGAGGCCCACGCCGCGCATGAGCGCGAACAAGCGCGCCTGGCACAAGAACGCGAGCGTCGGGCCCGCGAGGAGGCCCGGCGGCGAGAGGAGCAGCGCCAGCAGGATCAGAAACGCTACGAAGAAGCCCGTCAGCGGCAGCGCGAACAGGCGCAGAGCGGTGCCCATGGCGACCATCCGCCTTATCGGGTTCGGTTGGCACTACTAGAGCTTGAGCTCGACAACAGCGCCTCCCGCATCGATATCAAGCGCGCCTATCGCCGTCTGGCTCAGCGCCATCATCCGGATCGCTTCCACGGCCAGAGCGAGTGGCGCCTGCGCCTCGCCTCTCAGCGTTTCCAGCGTATCAAAAATGCCTACGATCTCCTGATGCGCGATGCGTGACCTTTATCGCCGGCTCGGTATTGCCAAGGATGCCTCGCCCGCCGCACTGGAAGCGGCGCTCAAACGCTGCGACCACCAATCGCTGAAGGCGGACGCCGCCGCAGTGCTCGGCACGACATCCCGACGGATGCAGTACGACGAGCTCCATGCACTGCTCAACGACCTGGGCAGCCTGCGTGTCGGCCTGGGCTTGACGCATGCGCCGCACTGGCAGGGGGATGTGGCCAGCGACTTCACCCAGCCACCACCCACCGTCTCCCGACAACAGCAGCTGATACAGAAACTCGAGGCCGTGCTTACTCAGCGCCAGCGACGCTGGCGCCTGAGACTGGGCCTGCTGGGCGTGGTCGCTCTGCTGATCGCCGCTTTTCTGTTGGGTCGGCTCACGGCGTAAAACCTTGCGTCGTTTCTATCGCTGCCGAAACCGGCAGACACGCCTTCGTTCTCCCGCCCGCCTCAACGCTTGACGCCATCTCGGCGTCCCCGCAGGGGCTCCAACAGCGGCGACAGGCCGTTATGGTCGATTTCCTGCATCAGGGCCAGCAGGCGACCTAGCTCGCCATTCGGAAAACCTTCACGCGCAAACCAGTTGAGATAGGGGCCGGGAAGATCCGCCAGCAGCCGCCCCTCGTACTTGCCGAATGGCATCTTCCAGGTCACCAGCTTCTTGAGGTCTTCAGGTTCCATTCGGACACTTTCCTTCGGGTGAATGACAACCAAGCGCCAGGCTTGTCGCGCTTGAGCTATGCGTAGAAATCATGACCCCATTCACATCCAGCGTTTGAAGTGTGGGGGCCATCAACGGTTAGGGTATAAAGCCATGACTCAGATGCATGCGCCCCCTTGCTGCGGGAACGCATGACGCTCAATGATAACGATAAGCAGGAGATGGGTAATGCAGACTTCGCTCCGGCCATTGGTCTTCTGGCCGACCTTCCTGGTGCTACTGGTGGCGGTGGTGGCCAGCTACATCGATCTGGACGCCTTCCTGGCGACCGCCAGCGCCCTCAACTCGGCCATTCTCGATAACTTCTCGTGGCTTTTCAGTCTCGGCAGCGTCTACCTGCTGGTGCTCGCGGTCATCGTCTACTTCTCGCCGCTCGGCCAGATCCGTATCGGCGGCCCGGACGCCACGCCGCTGCTCTCGCGCCTGCGCTGGTTCTCGATCACGCTATGCACCACGCTAGCGGTCGGCGTACTGTTCTGGACCACCGCCGAACCGCTCTACCACTTCATGGGGCCGCCCGCGTCCTCGGGTCTCGAGGCGGGGTCGGGCGACGCAATGCGCTTCGCGATGTCAACCATGTTCCTGCACTGGTCCTTCACGCCGTACGCGATCTACGCGGTGCCGGCGCTGATCTTCGCGCTCGCCTTCTACAACCTGCGTCTGCGCTTCTCGATCTCGAGCATGTTGGAGCCGATCCTCGGCCCCCGCGTGAAACGCTTCGGCGGGCTGATCGACGCCATCTCGCTCTACGCGCTGGTCGCCGGTATGGCCTCCTCGCTCGGTACCGGCGCGCTGACGCTGGCCGGTGGCGCGGGCCAGTACCTCGGCGGCGAAACCACGCCGCTCCGGCTCGGCGTCGTCATTGCCATTATCGTGGTGACCTTCGTCATCTCCGCCGCCAGCGGCCTGCAGAAGGGGATCGCCCGACTGTCGTCGCTCAACGCCGTTCTGCTCGCGATTCTGGGCATTTTCATGTTCATCGTCGGGCCGACCGTGTTCTGCCTCGCGCTAGGTGTGGAGTCGTTCGGTCTCTATCTCGATAACTTCTTCACCAAGAGCCTGTTCACCGGCGCCGCCGGAGAAGATCAATGGCCGCAGTGGTGGTCGATCTTCTACTGGGCGGTATGGTTCGCCTGGGCACCGGTCGCGGCACTGTTTCTGGGCAAGATCTCGCGCGGCTATACGGTGCGCGAGTTCCTGCGCGTCAACCTGCTTTATCCCGCGCTGTTTGCCTGCGTATGGATTCTGATCTTTTCCGGCACGGCACTCTATTTCCAGGCCCATCTCGACACGCTCGGCGGTACCGACCTCCACGCCGTGCTCAATGACCGCGGCGTGGAGAACGTACTCTATGAACTCTTCCGCCAGTTGCCGCTCTCCGGCGTCTGGATTCCGCTACTGCTGTTCATCGCCTATGTCTCTTACGTCACCGCGGCCGACTCCCAGACCGATGCCATCGGCAACCTCTGCACGCGCGGCCTGACCGCCGACTCCGACCTTAACGCCGGGGTCACCATGAAGGTGATCTGGGGCGTGATCGTTGGCGTGGTCTCCTGGGTGATGGTCAGCTTTGTCGGCATCGACGGCGTCAAGATGCTCTCCAATCTCGGCGGTCTGCCGGCGATGCTGATCGTGCTGCTGGCGACCGGTTCGATATGGCGTTGGTTGCAGAATCCCGCTCGCCTCGTCGGCCCCACGAACACCGCCGCCGACCCGACACCCGCTCGCAACGAGAAGCCTTCATGAAGATCAAGCAGGACTTTCCCCACCGCGTTCGCGAAATCGAAAACCAGTGGATTCCGCTCGCCGACGGCACCCGCCTGGCCGCGCGGATCTGGATGCCGGAAGGCGCCGAGAACCAGCCAGTACCGGCCATTCTCGAATATCTGCCCTATCGCAAACGGGATGGCACGGCGGTCCGCGACGAGCTCACGCACCCCTATTTCGCCGGCCACGGCTATGCCTGTATCCGCGTCGACATGCGCGGCAATGGCGAATCCGGTGGTTTGATGGAGGATGAGTACGCCCCGCAGGAACAGGCCGACGCGCTCGAGGTGATCGACTGGATCGCCGCACAGCCCTGGTGCGACGGCAAGCTCGGCATGATGGGCATCTCCTGGGGCGGCTTCAACAGCCTGCAGCTCGCCGCGCTGCGCCCCGAGCCGCTGAAGGCGATTATAACGCTCTGCTCCACCGACGACCGCTATGCCGACGATATCCACTACAAGGGCGGCAACATGCTGCTCGAGAATCTCGGCTGGGCCGCCACCATGCTCGACTTCTCCGCCGCGGTGCCGGATCCGGCCCTCGTCGGAGAGCGCTGGCGCGAGATGTGGCAGCATCGGCTCGACAACATGCCGCTGCTGGCCGAGCCCTGGCTCACCCATCAACACCGCGACGACTACTGGAAGCACGGCTCCATCGGTGAAAGCTATCACCAGGAGTTCGGCCGAATCGACGCCGCGGTCTATATGGTCAGCGGCTGGGCGGACTCCTACATCAACACTATCCCGCGAATGATGGAACACCTCTCCTGCCCGAAGAAGGCGCTGATCGGGCCCTGGATGCACAAGTATCCGCACTTCGCGATTCCCGACCCGGCGATCGGTTTCCTGCAGGAGGCGCTGCGCTGGTGGGATCATTGGCTCAAGGGTACCGAGACCGGCATCATGGCGGAACCACCGTGCACCTTCTATCTCCAGGATGGCGTGCCGCCAGCGCCGAAGTATCTCGAGCGTCCGGGCGAGTGGGTGCGCACTTCTGCCTGGCCAGCGCCGGCCGATGAAGTCGCGATCGAGCGACTGACGCTCGGCGACGACGGTCTGGGCCAGGGCTCGCTGACCGCCGCGCGCCGTATCGCCTCCCCGCTGACCGCCGGCTCGCTGCAGGGCGAGTACATTCCGCTATGGTTCGGCGCCGACTTCCCACCGGATCAACGCCGCGACGACGGCCTCTCGCTGACCTTCGACTCCGCTCCCTATCACGAGGGGCTCGACATTCTCGGGCAGCCGACGCTCGACGTGGAGATCGCCAGCGACGAGGATTGCGGCCAGCTCCACGTGCGCCTGTGCGACGTCGCGCCAAGCGGCGAAAGCGCGTTGATCACCTACGGCACTCTCAATCTCAATCTGCGCGACGATCCTGGCACGATCACGCCGCCGACGCCGGGCGAGACGATGCGCGTGCGCGTACCGCTGGACCTGATCGGCTACCGTCTGCCCAAGGGCCACCGGCTGCGCGTGGCACTCTCGAGCGCCTGTTTTCCGCTGGTCTGGTCGCCGCAAAAGCGCGCCGATCTGACGCTCGCGGCAGGCACGCCGACGCTCGAACTACCGCTCTGCAAGGCACCTTACATCCCGATGCCGTTCGAATCGCCGGAGAGCGCCACGCCCTGTCGCGTCGAGACGCTGCGACCGGGTCAACCGAAGCGCACGATCAGCGAAGACGTGGGCTCGGGCGAAGTGACCATCACCGTCGAGGACGACATGGGCGACATCCGCTTCGAGGACCACGGCCTGCGCGTCGAGCAGAAGGCTAAGGAGATCTATACCAGCCACCCGACAGAGGCCTCGCGTACCCGTGCGGAGATCGAGTGGGTCTACCGCGCCCGCCGCAACGAAGGCGATCCGGCAGCACAATTTGCGGTGGAAGTCATCAGTCGCTACTGGCTCACATGCGACGCCACGACGTTCTACCTGCGCGCCGAACAGATCGCCTGCGAGGGACACACAGAAGTGAGTCACAAGACGTGGGAAAGAGACATTCCGCGCACCGCGATCTGACGCCGAAGCGACGCACCGAGACGTCGAGGGGCGACAGCGGCCGAGCATGTTATGCTCCGGAGCCGATAACATCGGCTCCGGAGACACTCATGTCCACGCGCGACGCCCTCCCGCCGCTGGCGTGCCTGCGCGCCTTCGAGGCCGCTGCCCGTCACGCGAGTTTCACCCAGGCAGGCAGCGAACTGCATCTCACCCAGAGCGCTGTCAGCCGCCAGATCAAGCGGCTCGAGGATGACCTCGGCCGGCCGCTGTTCGAGCGTCAGTACGACGGGCTACGCCTGACACCGGCCGGCGAGCACTATTTCCGGGTGGTCCAGAGTCTGCTCCGCGAGCTGCGCGACGAGACCGCCCGCTTGCGACGGCGTGGCGACGACCGCCAGCTGACCCTGGCGTCCAGCCCGACCATTGCCTCGATCTGGCTCGCCCGCCAGCTGCCGGACTTCCAGCGTGCCCACCCGGGCATCGAGATCCGCATTCTCACCGTCGAAGACCCGCGTCGTCTCGACCTCGCCGAGTTCGACCTCGGGATCTACTACCACGTGCCCGGCGAAGTCGATCCGCCCGGCCTCCAGGCTGATGCCATCTTCGACAGCGAGACGGTCGCCGCAGTCTGCAGCCCCGCCTACCTGGCACGCCACGGCGGCATCGCCGATCCCGCCGACCTGCTCGCCCGTCATACGTTGATGGTGGTTGAAGATCATTATCACGACTGGCTGACGTGGGAACTGTGGTATCGCACGCTGAGACTGGAATGGCAGCCGCCGGCGCACACCCTGCGCGCCAACAGCTTTCAGCTGCTGATGAATGCGACGCTGGCCGGCCAGGGCGTGACGCTCGGCTGGACTCGATTGCTCGCCGCCGAACTCGCCCAGAACAACCTGGTCTACGCCTTGCCGCAAACCTTGCCCAGCCGCGGCCGCCTGTCCCTGCTGGCACCGCGCCACCGCCATCTGACCGAGCCGATGCGCGCCTTCCGCGAGTGGGTACTGCAGGGCGAGTCTCGCGACAACGCGGCTCGCTGAACCCCGCCCGGAACGACGCGCCAGACCTCGACGATCCGCCACCAACGTTCATGGATTCAGTCGACAATGAAAAGCGTCGCCCCCTGTTCGGTCGAGGAGCGGTGCGCCTCGGCGTGGTCGGCAACCTGATAGCTCTGCCCCGGCGTCAGTCGAAACACGCGGGCATCTTCCAGCTCGGTCACCAGCTCGCCTGCGAGGCAGAGCAGTATGTGTCCTTTCGAACACCAGTGATCGGCGAGATAACCCGGCGTGTATTCGACCATCCTGACGCGTAGATCACCGAAATGGCGGGTTCTCCACAGCGCCTTGCCGGTCTCGCCCGGGTGTTCGGTCGGTTCGATCTCGGACCAGTCGGTGGTACCGAAGGGAATTTCATTGAGTTGCATGCGGGCCTCCAGGCGATAATAGCGCCGTTACCTTGCCACAATTGGCCACCCGATGCCGGAAACGGCGCCGCCCCGGCGCTGCCACCAGCGGTTCCTGGCCCGGCGCCAGCTGTTCTTGCCCGGGAAAAGCGGCGACACTGATGCAGGCATAGAGACCGCGCGACAATTTCAACGAGAGATCGCCGCCAGCACCTGCAGGAGTCCGCAAGATGTCACCGAACACGCGGTCCACCACCGCCGGCCAGGCGATCTACACGCGCCGTAACCTGCGTCTTTACGATCTACTGGTCGTGCACGCGTCCAATCGCCTGCTCTGGCGCTGCCCGGCGACCGTCCTGCTGGCGGACTACCAGCGTCATGTCAGCGGCAACCACCTGGATATCGGTGTCGGTACCGGCTATTTCCTCGACCGCTGCCGCTTCCCCGTGCCGCAGCCGCGTTTGCACCTGCTCGATCTCAACGCCGACTCGCTGGCCCATACCGCCAGGCGGGTCGCGCGTTACCGGCCAACTTCGCATCGCGCGGATATCCTCGCCGGCCCCGTTCTTCCGGACGAAGCGCCCTTCCGTTCGATCGCCATGAACTACCTGCTGCACTGTCTGCCGGGGCCGATGAGGGAAAAGGCGCGAGCGTTCGATCCTCTTCGCCCGCTGATGACACCGGATAGTGTTCTGTTCGGCGCCACGATCCTGTCGGAGGGGGTTACCCGCTCAGCGCTGGCCAAACAGGTGATGGCCCAATACAACGCGCGCGGTATCTTCGACAATGCGTCGGACGACCTGACAACGCTGCAGGCGGCGTTGCATGAGCGTTTTCATCACGTGGAAGTCGCGGTGACGGGCTGCGTCGCACGCTTTGCCGTCAGCACATGGCGCTAGAACGCTCGTGGCCGCTGCCGAGAAAGGCAGGGACGGCACGACAGGAATCGGAACGACAAGGCAATAGAACGACGGGAAAGATAACGCGGGAGAACGATAGAAGAGCGTTGCGACAACACAGACGGCAGCGCTCTGGCTGCCGACCGATTATTGGGAGAGAACCGGGCAACGGACCCGTCAGATGCGATGCCCCACGCCGTCCGTCGGCGACACCGGCTCCTGCACCCGATCGCGCGCCGTCGGCGGTGCCTTATCGCTGCTGCACAGCCGCAGCGCGACAAACAGACCGAAAGCGACGAACCCCACGATGATGCCACCCAAGGTAAAAAGACTCATTGCGCACCTCACCTGTTTCAAGTCGTCAATGACCGGATGGGACCGCCTATGGCGCTGTTGTCGTCCGCTGCCGGCATGATTCGGGTTACCATGCGCCGCCCCTTCAAACGGTCGCTGACCACCTCGAAGCGGGAGACTCCCGCACTGTTCATCTTGGTGCTGCACGGCGCTTGGAAAGCCCGGCATCAAAACACTTCAGAAGACATACCTAAAGTTACATTTTGTCTATCTGAAAATCAATAGATACTTTCTGATTACCTAATAACACAAAGACTAATTTAGATGAGATCACCTCGCCATTGGCGATTGGTGGACGAGACCTAAGGCTAAACAAGGCTAAAGACGTGCGACACCGGGCAGGACCACGCAGCGACGAGAGTGCTGAAGACCGAGAGTACTTAAGACCGGAGAGTACTGAAGCGCCGGGGTAAGGACGATGAACATCAGTATGCAAGCCGTGCCAGCGGCGTAAAGACTGAAATCTCTCCGCCTCGCGACGGGAAACCCGTCATGATGTTCAGCGCGGCATCACCCTGACGTCGGACAGGGTCTCCAAGGGCTGGGGGCGGTCGATCAGATACCCCTGGGCAAAATCGACGCCTAGCTGCGCCAGTTGCGCCATGATGCCCGGCGTCTCGACGAACTCCGCGATCGTCCTCAGGCCCATGGTATGCCCCACCGTATTGATCGACTCGACCATTGCCCGATTGATCGGGTCGCTGTCGATATCACGAATGAAGGCGCCGTCGATCTTCAGATAGTCGACCGGCAATTGCTTGAGATAGGCAAACGAAGAGAGACCGGCCCCGAAGTCATCCAACGCGAAAAGACAGCCCCAGCGCTGCAGCCGTCGCATCAGCTGCGTCACCGCGCAAAGCCGGGCGATAGCGGCACTCTCGGTAATTTCGAAGCAGAGGGTGCCAGCGGGCAATGCGGCTTTCTCGACCCACTGCGCCAGGTCCGCGCAGAATCGCTCGTCGGAGAGCGATGCCCCCGACAGATTGATCGACCAGGTATCCCCGGACGTTGGCCCCTGGCGCCGGCAGCGATCGGACAGCCAGGCCAGCGTATTGCTCACGACCCAACGATCGATGCGCACGATCAGGTTGTAGCGTTCGGCGGCCGGCATGAAGCTGCCGGGGGCATAGAGGCGCCCGTTTTCCTCGAGACGTACCAGAATCTCGCGGTGATGCGGGGCCTGCCCGCCGGCCACCGACACGATCGACTGCGCGTAGAGCCGCAGTCGATCCTGATCCAGCGCGGCCTGCAGGCGAGGGACCCACTGCAGCTCACCGTGGCGGTCGAGCAGCAGGCGATCGTCCGGCTGGTAGACATGCACGCGATTACGTCCCGCCTCCTTGGCCGCATAGCAGGCGGCATCGGCGGCGCCCAGCAGATCGCCCAGTGTGGCGGTGCCGTTCGCGTCCAGCGCGACCAGCCCGATGCTCACGCCGAGCGAGAATGTCCGCCCCTGCCAGCCAAAGCGAAAGTCCTCGATCGCTTCGCGAATCGTCTCGGCGATGCCTACAGCCTTTTCTACCGGGCAGTCGAAGAACAGGATACCGAACTCGTCGCCGCCCAGCCGAGCCAATAGATCACACTCTCGCAACCTGCCGACGATCAGGACCGCGAGCTGACGCAGCAGCTCGTCCCCTGCCATATGGCCACAGGTATCGTTGACGATCTTGAACTGATCCAGGTCCAGATAGCAGAGCACGTGCCGGCCGGTGGACGGCACCAGCGCCAGCTGCAGGCGACGCTCGAACTCGCGCCGATTGACCAACCCAGTCAGGGCATCGTGACACGCCTGATGATTGAGCTTGCGCGTCAGCTCGCGGGTCTGGGTCTTGTCCTGAAAGACCACCACGGCACCGATGGTATAACCGCTGCGGCTGCGGATCGGCGCCGCCGAATCCTGTACGGGCCGCCGAGTGCCATCCCGCGCGACCAGCAGACGCGACTCATGTCCGACCAGTGGCTTGCCACTGGCCAGCACCTGGCGGGCAGTATTGTCGACATGGCGTTCGCTCGCTTCGTCGAGCAACGAATAGATCTGCCCGACCGGCTGCTGACGCGCCGCCGCCAACGTCCAGCCTGTCAGACGCTCCGCCTCGGCGTTGAGAAAAGTCACCAGGCCGCTGTGATCGGTCGTGATGACGCCGTCACCGATCGAGGCCAGCGTTACCAGCGCCAGTTCCCGCTCGCGATTCAGCTGCTCCTCGATTCGCTTGCGGTCGGTGATGTCTCGCACCATGCCGGCGAACTCCGCGTCCGACCCGGAGGCACCTTCACTCACCTGAATCTCCAGCGAGCGCGTGCCGCCTGCGGTACGGATACGCAGCTCCCGACGCTGTCCCGGACTGGGCACCTGCCCACGAATCAGGCCCGCGACCGGCTTGCCGATGGCCTCGCCGGCACTGACACCGAACAACGCCTCGGCGCCCGGGTTAAGGGCCGTCAGCACGCCGTCGGCGCGCCAGGTCAGCATGCCGTCGCGTAAATTGCGCATGATCACCTGCGTTCGGGCCGTGGCCCGCTCCAGTGCTGCCGAGACGCGATTGTAGCTGGATGCGATCTGCCCCACCTCGGTGAACGGGTCGGCAGCGACCCGCCCCCCGATCTCGCCGCTCTCCTCATGCTGACGCATGGTTTCGAGCAGCTCGAAAAGCTCAGTGCGGGCACCGTGCTCGGCCATGTTGAGCCCCATCTCCTCCGCCTCGCCGGACACGCGCAACGGTAGCCAGCGCCCGATCAGACCGAACAGCAGCCAGCTCACCAAAAAGGCCCAGAGTCCGCAGACGATGATCCCCAGCAGCTGCACGCCACACTGCGCCAGCCAACCTAACCCGGTGCCGAGCCGCTCAGGGTCGCCAAACAGCCCGACGGCGAGCGTGCCCCAGATCCCCGGCACCAGATGCGCCGGGATCGCCCCCACGGCATCGTCGATCTGCCACTTGAGCAGCCACTCGCTGGAGAGCACCATCAGCACCCCACCGAGCGCACCGGTCAAGACCGCCGCCGAGACAGACAGCTCATGCGCCCCGGCCGTGATCGCCACCAGACCGGCAATCGCGCCGTTGAGCGCATAGAGAACCTCCGCAAACCCGCGCAGCCGCCACCCCAGCAGCAGCGCGGCGGTGACACCCGCCACGGCGGCGATCACGGTATTGATCAGCACACCCGGCACGGTGGCATCGAACGCCAGCGTGCTGCCGCCGTTGAAACCGAACCAGCCGATAAACAGAATCAGCACACCGAGCATCGCCAGCGGCAGATCGCCGGCCGGCATCAGTTTCGCGGGTTCTCCGGCGACAAAGCGCCCGCGCCGCGGCCCGATGCGCAGCACTGCCGCCAGGGCGACCCAGCCGCCGACGCTATGGACCACGGTCGACCCCGCGAAATCGATGAAACCTAGTCGCGCCAGCCACCCGGGATCGCCGGTATAGGCCCCGCCCCAGGCCCAGTGACCAAAGACCGGATAGATGAGTCCACTGACCAGCAGCGCAATGACCAGATAGGCCAGGAAAGGCATGCGCTCGGCCACGGCACCGGAGACGATCGTTGCCGCCGTGGCACAGAACATCACCTGGAAAAGAAAGAAGACGGCAAGCCAGAAGGTGTCGCTGCCGCCGAACTCGGGAAAGTAGAAGCTGCTCCCGAACCAGCCGCTGTAGCTGGCGCCAAACATGATGCCAAAGCCGACACACCAGAACACCAGCATCGCGACCGCGAAGTCGCAGACGTTCTTCATCGCCACGTTGATGGCATTCTTGCTACGGGTCACGCCGGCTTCCAGACAGAGAAATCCGGCCTGCATCATGAATACCAGAATGGCACTCAGGATGACCCACAGCGCATCGATCGCCGCCACCGATTCGCCCATCATGTCGCTCCTGCCGAGCTTTTTTGTTGTTAATCGGCGAGTCTATCGACCGTTTGGCGCCAAACTTAAGGGTGCCGACCTATTCGGGGTCCGGCGCCCGGGGCGCCGTGACCGGCTCGCGCGTGCCACTGTCTCCCCCAGCCGGCTTCGCGTTCTGCTCCATGACCACGCTCATCCTCGGCATCGCCAGATCATAACCGGCCTCGTCGAAGTGCTGCTTGAGCCGAAGATTGAAAGCGCGCGCCACATCCCACTGCATGACCGGGGCGGTACGCATACGGATGCGCAGGATTGCAGCACCGGCATCGAAGCTCTCGATACCCTGCACCTCGAGCGCGGACCAGATGTGGTGACGCATCATCGGGTCGTTGCGCAGATCGTCAGCCACCTGGCGCACGATCTCGATCGCCTCGTCGATCCGAATGTGATGCGAAACACGCACGCGCATCAGCGCCACCCCGAACTCGCGCGAATAGTTCTGGATCCCCTGAATCTGGCTGAAAGGGATGATATGCACGATGCCGTCGAGATCACGTAACTTCACCGTACGAATACTGAGGGCCTCCACTGTGCCCATGTGAGCCCCCAGATTGACGAAGTCGTCGATCGCCAGCGAGTCCTCGATCAGGATGAACAGGCCGGTAATCAGGTCCTGTACCAGGGTCTGCGCGCCGAAGCCAACCGCCAGACCGATCACCCCGGCGCCTGCCAGCAGCGGCGTCACGTTGACCCCGAGGTTGGCCAGGGCAATGATCACCGCGATTACCGCAATGGTGATGAAAACGGTATTGCGCAGCAGCGGCGTGATGGTCTGAGCCCTCGCACTGGCGTTGACACGACGGCCGTGCCGCCGGCTGCTGCGAAGCAGCGCATGCTTGATGGCGGTATCCGCCAGAATCCACACCAGCCAAGCCAGCAGAAAGGTCACACCCAGCCCGATCACGCTCTTGGCGATCTGCTGGCTGATGCCCGCCGAGCCACCGACCGCCCACAGCGACGACCCCCAGACGCGCATGGCCAGTTCGGCGAAGACCAGCCAGCAGAGCAAATGCGCCAGCGTGAAACCGAGTCGCAGCAGCCGCGTCCAGTATTCGGAGGCGCTCTTGTCCATCGCGCTCTCTCGGCGCCGATGAATCAACCCCGCGACGACCAGCGTGGCAATCATCAGCCCCGCCGTGACCACCGCACGCAGGAAAGCGCTACGGGAGTCTTCCGCCGAGAAGATCATGGCGACCAGCGATACCGCCACCATGATCAGAATTGGAATGTGCCAGACGCGACTGAAAACGCGGATCAGCTCAGTGGTCGTGCGCCGCTCCTGGCGCTGGCTGTAGGGGCGATTGCGGATCAGATGGCGAATCGGGCGACGGAAGATAAGCACGAAGGCGCCCAGCAGCAGCGCGGCGCAAACGTTGGCGAACAGCGATAGAAAGGCCGTGATCCCCTCGCCCAGCGGCCCGACCAATGCCGACGCGTTCGCCGCATCGCCCAGCGCGACCAGTGCGCCGAGCGCGAATAGCCAGCGTGCCCCGCGCCGGCGTAGAATCCGCAGCGCCGTCTGGCGATGCCCGTTGGCGAACAGAGAAAAGACGATCTCGCAGATGGCCGCGAAGACCGTGCCGCAGAGCGTCACGTACGCCAGCACCATCGCCAGCGTCACACCGACCGAGTCATGTGAAAAGCGGTGCACGGCCACCAGCGCGACGGCGAAACCGATCCCCAGCGGCACGACACGCCGCACGATATGGCGGATCAGCATCCACGTCGACGGCTCGGCCGGCATCTCCAGCGAGACGCCCAGGCGGCGCACCACCGCGCGCCAGACCACAGCGAGCACCAGCGTCACCCCGACCCACAGTGCCGTGACCCAAAGCAGGTCGAGTAGCAGTCCGGGCAGGTGGTCACGGCTGCTCAGCAGCTCGACGATCTCATCGTTCGCCTGACCAGCCCGATCCGCCCAATAATAGAGCGGGCTTTCGACGCTCTCGGCCTCAAGCGAGGAGAACGATTGGGCAAGCGCTCCGAGCAGCCCACCAGCAGCGGGATCGCGTTCAGCCTCCGCCGCGGTGGCCTCGCGCAGCTGCTTGAGATTCTCCAGCAGCGCCTGACGCTGATCGCCGTCTTCCAGCGTGGCGATGATCTGATCGAGCGAAGCGCGCAACTCCTCGGGTGAAGCCACGGGCGCCTTGCCATCGCTGGCGCTGGCATTTTCACCGCTGCCACCGCCCATCAGCGACGTCAATGACTGCGCCATCACCGGCAGACTCACCGCCAGCAGCAGCACCACTAGGAGCGCGCTGCCCCAAGTCCGGATTCCTCTCACGTCGACTCCTGTCCCTGTCCTCGTCGTCACCGTCGATGATTGCCGTCCGCCATGATGCTACTCGAGACGACACACCACAACGGACAGGCGACAGCGTGAGACCTTGGTCCTGTGCGCCAAGCTGCTCTACCTTCAGAGAGAGGGCGCTGGAAAGACGGCACCCGTCGACGCGACGACCCGTGACTTGATAACCCATGGCGCGTGGGCCTCGAACCCGGTCGGACGCGGTCATCGCCGAAAGGCGCATACTACCCTTGTCACTTCCCTTCCGCGCTCACCACCGCGTGTCAGCCATGACGCCGTGGCGTGGGCGTCAACAGCAATCGGCAGCGGACTCAAGGAGAGAGCCATGCAGCTTACAGGCAAAGTCGCCCTGGTTACGGGCAGCACACAAGGTATTGGACGAGCGGTCGCTGAACGACTGGCCGCCGCGGGGGCCGATGTCGTTGTCAGTGGCAGCCAGCCCTCGGCACGTGCGGATGAGACGGCCGAGCGCGTGCGCGCCCATGGTCGTCGTGCGGCCATCGTCACCGGCGATATCGCCGACGTCGATACCAACCGGCGGTTGATCGCGGAGAGCATCAACGCGATGGGCCAGCTCGATATTCTGGTCAACAATGCAGGACTGGAAATCGAATCGCCGTTCCTGGCGGTCGAGGAGGCCGACTACGACCGGGTGATGCAGACCAACCTGAAAGGTGTCTTCTTCACGACCCAAGCGTTCGTGCACCATCTGAAAGACACCGGCCGCGGCGGGCGGGTGATCAACATGAGTTCGGTGCACGAGGATCTGCCCTTTCCCGGCTTCACCAGCTACTGCATGAGCAAGGGCGGTCTGCGCATGCTGACGCGCAACCTGGCGGTGGAACTGGCTCCTCTCGGCATCACCGTCAACAGTGTGGCTCCCGGCGCGATCAAAACGCCGATCAATGCGGCGCTGGATGAAGATCCCGAGAAATTGCGCCACCTGCTCGGCAACATTCCCCTCAACCGGCTCGGCCGGCCCGAGGATATCGCCGGTGTGGTGGCCTTTCTCGCCTCCGACGACGCCGCCTACATGACAGGCGCCTCGCTACCGGTGGACGGCGGCCTGCTATGGCAGTACGAAGAGTGAGGCAGTGGCCGGCCATCGACGGCCCTCTCGAGACACAGGGAACTTACCGATGCTAGACGCGCCCCACACGCCCTTTTCTCCGGATGCCCGCCACCAGGAGGCGGCTGTCACCCCCCATGACCGCTACGGCGAGTTGTTCGAGGCCGTGGCGCTTGCCCATATCTTCCAGGACTCCAAGACGTTCGCCGACTGCATCCCGCGCCGGTCACCGGCGGAGATCATGGCGGCCTACGAGGCGGCGCGCGACCGCCCCGACTTCGATCTCGAACGCTTCGTCGCCAGCCACTTCGACAGCGATCTGCTGCCCGGCCAGGGCTACGAATCGCAGCCAACCGACGGGCTTGCCACACATATCGACAAGCTGTGGCCGGTGCTGACACGCAATTCACACCAGCATCCACGCTGGTCGTCACTGCTGTCGCTGCCGCACGACTACGTCGTGCCTGGCGGTCGCTTTCGCGAGTACTACTACTGGGACTCCTACTTCACCATGCTGGGGCTGGCAGCCAGCAACCAGACCGAACTGCTGTGTGCGGTGACTGACAACTGCGCCGAACTGATCACACGCTATGGCCACATGCCTAACGGCAACCGCAGCTACTACCTGAGCCGCTCACAGCCACCTTTCTTTTCGATGATGGTCGAGCTGCTGGAGTCCCGCCACCTGCGACAGGCCCTCGACTATCTGCCGCAGCTCGAGCGCGAGTATGCCTACTGGATGAACGGCGAGGCCGAGCTGGCGCCGGGAGCGCGCCATCGACGCTGCGTACGAATGGACGAAGAGAGCTGGCTCAATCGTCACTGGGATGATCGAGATACGCCGCGCGAGGAGTCCTATCGCGAAGACATCGAGATGGCTCAGCGCTGTCGGCGCCCCCCGGAAACACTGTTTCGCGACCTGCGCGCCGGCTCCGAGAGTGGCTGGGACTTCAGCGGCCGTTGGCTGGACGACGTGCAGGACCTGAGCACGATTCGCACCACCGATTTCATTACACCTGAACTCAACGCCCTGCTCTACCACCTCGAGAACAGCCTAAGTCGTCTGCACAGTGCGGCCGGCGACGATACGCAGGCCGCGGCCTATCGCCGACGCGCCCGGCGGCGGCAAGCAGCGATGGATCGCTACCTGTGGAGCGAGGAACGTGGCGCCTACTACGACTACGACCTGGCACGCGGCGGCCACAGTCCACATCTGACCGCCGCTTGCGTCGCACCGCTGTTCGTCGGGGCGGCCTCGGACGTTCAGGCCGAGCGCGTCGCCAATATCATCGCCAACCGCCTGCTGTCCCCGGGCGGCCTGGTCACTACCGAGATCACCGAGAGCCATCAGCAGTGGGACCATCCCAACGGCTGGGCGCCGCTGCAATGGATGGCGATCGAAGGACTCCATCGCTATGGCTTCACCGCTCTGGCGGAGACGCTGACGGACAGCTGGCTCTCCCTGGTGCAGGAGCTGTACCAGCGAGAGCACAAGCTGGTGGAGAAGTATGTGCTCTACCCGGGCGCGGATTTCGCCACCGGCGGCGAATATCCACTCCAGGATGGCTTCGGCTGGACCAACGGCGTGACCCGAGCGCTACTCGCCCGCCGCACCGGCCGGCAGCAGTAGTACCACCCCCAGCGGCGGCAGGGTCACCACCAGTGACTGCGCCTCGCCATGAGCGGCCACGCGCTCGCTCTCGAGGCCGCCGCCGTTGCCCACGTTGCTGCCACCGTAGCGCACGGCATCCGTATTGAAGCGTTCCTGCCAACGCCCCGGCAGCGGCACGCCGATACGGTAACCTTCAAGGGTCCGCGGCGTCAGATTGGCCACGGCCAGCACCCGCCCACCGTCGGCGGCGTGACGCCACCAAGCGTAAACGCTGTTGTGACGGTCGTCGCCGATGATCCAGGAAAAACCATCGGACTCGCAGTCCCGTTCGTGTAGTGCCGGGCACTCGCGGTAGAGCGAATTGAGGTCGCCGACGAGCGTACGGATACCGGCATGTTCCGGCTGCTGCAACAGCTCCCAGTCGAGCTCGCGATCATGGCTCCACTCCCGCCACTGCGCGAGCTCGCAACCCATGAACAGCAGCTTCTTGCCGGGATGGAGCCACATGAAACCGAGATAGGCACGCAGATTGGCGAAGCGCTGCCAGATGTCACCCGGCATCTTCTCCAGCAGCGAGCCCTTGCCGTGAACCACCTCGTCGTGGGAAATCGGCAGCACGAAGCGTTCGTCGAAAGCGTAGATCAGGCCGAAGGTCAGCTGATCGTGGTGGTGCCCGCGATAGAGCGGATCGCGGCCGATGTAATCCAGGCTGTCATGCATCCACCCCATGTTCCACTTGTAGCTGAAGCCGAGCCCATTGGACGACACCGGAGCAGTCACGCCCGGCCAGGCCGTCGACTCCTCGGCGATCACCATGGCCCCCGGCACCTCATCGTGGACCACCTCGTTGAGGTGTTGCAGAAAGGCGACCGCCTCGAGATTTTCAGTGCCTCCATACCGGTTGGGTATCCACTCCCCCTCTTGGCGGGAGTAGTTGCGATAGAGCATCGACGCAACCGCATCCACGCGCAGGCCGTCGAGATGAAAGTGGCGCAGCCAGTGCAGCGCCGAAGCGAGCATAAAGCCGTGGACTTCGCGGCGGCCGAGATTGTAGATGTAGGTATTCCAGTCCTGGTGATAGCCCTCGAACGGATGCGCATACTCGTAGAGTGCCGTGCCATCGAAGCGAGCTAACCCATGCGAATCGGAGGGGAAATGTCCGGGCACCCAGTCGAGAATGACGCCAATGCCGGCCACATGACACGCATCGATGAAAGCGGCAAAGGCCGCGGGCGAGCCGAATCGCCCACTAGGCGCGAACAATGACAGCGGCTGATAGCCCCACGAACCGCCGAAGGGGTACTCCATGATCGGCATCAGCTCGATGTGCGTGAAGCCCATCTCGACCACATAGGGAATCAATGCCTCGGCCAGCTCCTGCCAGCGGTAGATAGCGCCATCGTCGCCGCCATGCTTGCGCCAGGAACCGGCATGTACCTCATAGATCGAGATAGGCGCCGACGCCCCTTGCCGGTCGTGACGCGATGCCATCCATGCCTCGTCGTGCCAGGTCAGCGGCGCGGCATCGGCGACCACCGAGGCAGTCAACGGTGGCGGCTCGGTCGACAGCGCCACCGGGTCCGCCTTGAGCAGGTGTTCACCGTTGACGTCGATCAAGGCGAACTTGTAACGCTCGCCGGGTCCGATGCCCGGCACGAAGATCTCCCATACGCCGGCCGGGAAACGACAGCGCATCCCATGGCGCCGAGTGTCCCAACCGTTGAAATCGCCGACAACGGCAACGCGCTGGGCGTTAGGCGCCCATACCGCAAACCTCACACCGTCGACACCCTCGAGACACATCGCCTGAGCGCCCAGACACCCGCCAAGCTGTCGATGGCTACCCTCGCCGATAAGATAGAGGTCGGTCTCGCCCAGCAGCAGTGGAAAGGCATAGGCATCGGCGACGACCTGCTCGTGATGCGGCCAGCAGATCTGCAGTCGATAAGGCGCACCGGGCTCGAGCTGGCCGACGAACAGGCCATCCAGCGACGTCGACTCGCACGCCCCTAGTAAGCGGTCACTCTCGCGCGCGAGCAGTGACACGGCACTGGCACCGGGCACGTAGACGCGCACCTCGACGCCACCGTTGGCGCGAGCGTGGGGCCCCAGTACCGAGAAAGGATCACCGTGGGTGGCCTGCGACAGCGCTACCAGATCCGCGGGATCGATCGTCGGCGCAGACCGTGTGTCCCGCGTGGAATTCGACGTTCGTGTCGACATCAGCAGCCCTCCGCATCGGTCGCAACGGCACGATCAGGCGTGTAGCGGGCCATCGCCGTCCTCCACCAGTTCGAACAGCGACAGGCTCCGCTCTCTCACCAGATACTCGCTGCCCATCGCACAATGCACATCGGCTGCCCCCGGGTCGAAGGTCTCTACCCGTCGTAGCCATTCGTTGCCGCCCGGCACATCCGGGAGCGTGAAGGTCACGTCCTCATCGCTGGCGTTGATCGCGAGCAGCACCGTGACATCGTTGCCGGGACGACAGATTCCGGTGGGCTGTGCGTGCCCGTTGAGAATCACGCCGATCGCCCGGCGAGCGTCATCGTGCCAGTGCTGGACCGCCATCTCCTCTGCCTCGGGCGTCAGCCAGGTGACATCCTTGATGTCCAGATTTTCGTTGAGCGCCCCGGTCATGAAGCGCCCTCGCTCGAGAATCGGATACTGGCGCCGCAGCCGAATCAGGAAGCGAGTGAATGCCAGCAGGCCTTTCCCTTCCTCGGAGAGATTCCAGTCCACCCAGCCGATCTCGCTATCCTGACAGTAGGCGTTGTTGTTGCCGCCCTGCGTGCGCGCGAATTCATCTCCCGCCAGCAGCATCGGGGTCCCCTGGGAGAGCATCAGCGTCGCCATGAGGTTACGCATCTGGCGCAGCCGCAACTCGCGAATCTCGGCATCGTCGGTATCGCCCTCGACACCGTGGTTCCAGGAGACATTGTTCTCGTGACCGTCGCGGTTCTCCTCGCCGTTGGCCTCGTTGTGCTTGTCGTTGTAGCTGACCAGATCACGCAGGGTAAAGCCGTCATGGGCGGTGATGAAGTTGATCGACGAGAACGCCTTGCGCCCGCGGTGATTGAACAGATCCGCCGATGCCGTCAGCCGGTTGGCGAACGCCGGCAGCTGGCCATTGTCGCCGCGCCAGAACGCGCGCATGTCGTCACGGAAACGGTCGTTCCACTCCGCCCAGCCTGGCGGGAACTTGCCGACCTGATATCCCCCGGGGCCGCAATCCCATGGCTCGGCGATCAGCTTGCACTGCGACAGCACCGGGTCTTGTCGGCAGGAGTCGAGAAAGCCGCCACCTTCATCGAAACCATCGTCCTCGCGCCCCAGAATGGTCGCCAGATCGAAGCGGAAGCCATCGACACGCATCTCCTCGGCCCAGTAGCGCAGCGAGTCGGTCACCATCTGCAGCACGCGCGGATGGGATAGATTGAGCGTGTTGCCGGTACCGGTATCGTTGATGTAGTGACGCGGCGAATCGGGCATCAGGCGATAGTAGGACGCATTGTCGATCCCGCGTAAGGAGAGCGTCGCGCCGTTCTCGTTACCCTCCGCCGTATGGTTGTAGACCACGTCCAGCAGAACCTCGATACCTGCGGCGTGATACCGTGCGACCATCTGCTTGAACTCGCTGACATCGTCGGTCGCCATGTAGCGCGGATGCGGCACGAAGAAGGAGAGCGTGTTGTAACCCCAGTAGTTATGTAGCCCGAGCTCCTGCAGGTGACGATCATCGACGAACGCGTGCACCGGCATTAGCTCCAGCGAAGAGACGCCGAGCGACTGGAGGTACTCGATCACCTCCGGGACCGCGAGCCCCGAAAACGTGCCGCGCAGCGACTCGGGCACCGCCGGATGGCGCATGGTATAGCCACGGACATGCGTCTCGTAGATAACCGTGTTGCTCCAGGGCACCAGGATTTCGCTCGACCGCCCCCAGGTGAAAGCGGGATCGATAACGCGGCAGCGTGGCATAAAGGGGGCGCTGTCACGCTTGTCGAAGCTCAGGTCGCCGTCGCGATGACCGATGGTGTAACCATAGACCGCATCGTCCCACTTCAGCTCGCCGACCAACTGCTTGGCGCAAGGGTCGATCAACAGCTTGTGTGGATTGAAACGATGCCCGGCCTCGGGCTCGTAGGGCCCATGCACGCGGTAGCCGTAGAGCTGCCCCGGACGGGCGTCCGGCAAATAGCCGTGCCACACTTCGTCGGTGTACTCGGGCAGCGTGATGCGCTCGATCTCCGTGTCGCCACTCTCGTCGAACAGGCAGAGTTCGACGCGGGTTGCATTGGCCGAGAAGAGGGCGAAGTTGACGCCCAGGCCATCCCAGGTCGCGCCCAACGGATACGGCAGTCCCTCGCGAATGCGCGAACGCTGCAGCACACCTCCCTGGACCGCCTTGCTCTCGGCCGACTCCCGGCCCCACCGCATGTCGCTCATATCGTATCTCCAAAACCTCGTCGGACAGCCCAATGCCGTCGACAGGCAACTGCCTAGACGTTCTTGTCACCCTCCCCCGAGGGCGACCGCTTGCGCGGTTTCGCCACGGGCTTGCGCTTCTCGCCGCCGCTTTCCTCTCCCGTCTTGCTTTTCATCGACTGACTCGCTGTCGACTTGCCTCGACCCGCGCGAGTCTTGCGTGGCGGTGTCGGCTCGACACCGGTATCCGCTTCCTTGCGCGCCTCCGTCTCGGGGTCGTCGAGCGGCAGCCGTGACTCGTCGATGCCGATCTCGTCAGGCTCCGCCGTGGGGTCCTCGCCCTCCAGCGGCGATGGCTCATCACGGACCGCTTGCCACTCCTGTTCCTCTTCGCGAGCGTTCTCGGCCTCGACGATGCGCTCCGCCATCACCCAGTGGCGCGCCTCCTGTCCATCGGGGCGGCCCTCCGACTCCCACAGGCGATAGGCCAACATCCGTACACGCTGTTCGCGACTGCTCATCATGATCGACTCCTCTGCATGGTGCGCTCCTTGGCAAGATCTTTAGCCATCCCTGTCGTTTCCCTATCGCGCTCCCCATATCGGTGTGCCCGGCCTCTCTGCCGGCTGGCTCACGCCGCCGAGACGCGGTGTTCGACATACCCGCTCTTTTCAGCGTCGCGGTTTCAACGCCTTGTCACCCAGACACCACAGGGAAAACGAGCCAGATGGCGTGACAAAGACAGTTCGCCGCCTGTCATCGTCCAGGCATCGTCGGTCAGCCATCCTTCGAGTTCACCGGCGGACATGCCCGCGGCGTCATGGAGCCCCGCTAGATCGATGACGGTGTCGCCCCAATCGAGCTGCCCGGCAGCAGATTCGTCTGCGATAACTTCGGGCTCGGCGCCCAGCAGGCCGCGGGAGAAACGCGGAGCGACCACGATCATCACGAGATCCTGCCAGCATCGGGCAAAGGCGATGACGTGTTGAGCTCGGCTGCCACGGGCTTCGAGTGCCAGGTAGTCGCCCGCGCGAAAGAGATCGGTATGATCCCGACGCAACGTCAACAGGCGCTTTATCACCGCCTGCTTGACGCCGCCATCCCGCCAGTGACGCCAGGCAGCGGCCGGCGATTCGGCCTGGCTCAGCGCTTCCCGGCGTGCCGCCATGTCGACGGGGCGGCGATTGTCCGGATCGACCAGCGAGAGATCCCAGAACTCAGTGCCCTGATAGAGATCCGGTACGCCGGGGGCGCACAGGCGCAGGACCGTCTGCGTCAGGCCATTGATCGCCCCCGGCAGATCCAGCCAGGCCGCGCGCCCGGCCAGGGCATGGGTCAGCTCATCTCCCGCCAGCGCCCGGCGCACGGCATCCTCGCCGGCCTGTTCGTAGGCCGCGTCCGGCGCCAGCCAGTGGCTTGCCAGCTTGGCCTCGCGCATCGCCTTGCGCTGCCAGGCCACCAGTCGCTCGGCAAAGGTCTCGAGCCCTTCCCGATCATCACGCCGGAGCCCGATCGGCCAGGCCGCCAACAACAGCTGTAGCAGCATCAGCCGGTCTCCGCCGCTTGGCCGCTCAGGCGCATCGTGAAGTCGGCCGTCACTGGCCCAGTCACGCAACTGCGGCGCCAGCTCGTCGGCATATTCACTGATCGCGGCAAGCCGGGCGCGAACGTCTTCGCCGCGCTTGTGATCGTGTGTCGCGGTGGTCAGCAGCGAGAGCGGAAAATGTGCCAGACGGTCCCGATTGGCCCGGTGCAGCCGGCTGATCGAATAGGCAAACGTGTCCCCTTCACAGCCAACATCGTTGCGCGACAGCAGAACCGCCGAGCGATAGCCGGCGGTATCCTCGACCGCCTTGGCCGCCAGCGGCGAGGTCAGCTGCTGAAACCGCACGATGGCCGTCAGCCGCCAGTCGCTTTCAGGTGCCTCGACAACCTCCGGCGCCCTGGCGCCGAGCCAGTCGTCGAGCGTCGGCAGCCAGGCGGCATCTGCCGCGGAGAGTGCCGCCTCGGCGCGGCGCAGCGCGACCTGAAAATCGCCTTCGTCCGCTGCCGGTCGGCCGTGTCGATCGGCATAGCCGCGGTAGACCGGGTAGCCGACCGCGAGTGCGCCCAGCACGCGCCGTATTGCCGGCACGCTGAACTCGCGTGTCGCCGGTTGCGACATGGCCAGCACAGCAATCGCCGCCACTGCACGCTCAAACTCGGCGGTCAACGGCCCGGCGATCATCTCGCGTCGTGCGCGTGCGATCTCGACGGCGAAATCCGCCGGCCGGCCGCTGACCGACTGCCACAACGCCTGCAACGGCGTCTGCCCGGCCGGGTCATGCTGCACCCCGGAGACGAGATCGAGAAATTCGTAGCCAGTCGTGCCATCCACGCCCCAGTCGTCATGAAGCGCCTCGTGCCCGCCGAGGATCTTCTCGACGAAGATCGGCAGCGAGTCACCGTCGCGGCGCTGCGCCGCGATACCATCCAGCCGCGCCCGCAGGCGACGACAGTATCCCTTCGGATCGGCAAGGCCATCGATATGATCGATGCGCAGCCCGTCGATCCAGCCACGTTCGACCAGCGACAGCAGATAGACATGAGAGAGATCGAACACGCTCTCGTCTTCGACGCGGACACCGGCAAGCTCCGTGATATCGAAGAAGCGCCGCCAGTTGAGCGCGTCGTTGGCCGTACGCCAGTGGGCCAGCCGATAGGCCTGGCGCTCGAGCAGCGCATGCAGGCGTGCGCGGCCCTCCGTGTGGCTCGCGTCGTGGCGCAGCAGCGCCGTCCGGATGCGAGGATCGTCCTCCCGCAGACCGGAAGCCGGCACCTCGGCGTCGATCACCTCGGCCATCTGGTCCGGGGCGATCGGGAAGCGATGGTCGTGATAGACGACCTCGAAACGCTGCCGGCTCGCCGCCCACGAGAGCACCAGCTCGCCCCGCGACAGCACCTCGGTGTAGCGGTCGCCGAGAAACGGCAGCAGCAGCTTGCCGTCGCAACCCGGCTGTGCCCAGTCGATATCGAAGCAGCCGGCGTATCGACTCTCGCGGCCCAGCGCCAGCACATCCTGCCACCAGGGGTTGTCCGCACCGACCGCCAGATGGTTGGGCACGATATCGGCAATAATGCCCATCTCGCGCGCATGCAGGGCTGCGACCAGTTGCTCGAGCCCGGCCTCTCCGCCCAATTCCGGATCGACGCGCGTCGGATCGATTCCGTCATAGCCGTGCGGCGAACCGGGTCTCGAGGCAAGAATCGGGGACAGGTAGTAATGGCTGACGCCAAGCGCCGCGTAGTAATCGACCTGCGCCTGTGCGGCGGCAAAATCGAACCCGGCATGCAACTGAAGACGGACCGTCGCCCGCAGCGCCCTCATCGCGTCGGACTCCGGTGTCGGTTCACTCTTGCCAGCCGCTCGCGAATACCGGGCTCGGCCAGCGAGCGCTCCGCGGCCACCGGCAGCCGACGCCGCCAGTTGGGATGAGTTTCCAGCGTTCCGGGCAGGTTCGCCTGCTCTTCCAGCCCCAGCACATCTTCCAACGGCAGCAGTGCCAGTGCCGTCGGCGTGGCCGCCACATGTTCCAGCGCGGCATCGACCACCGCCTCGGCCGGGCTCTGCGACTTCAGTCCGTGACCCAGGCAGCTCACCAGTTCCCGACGATCGCGCTCGCGCATCGCCTGCAGCGACTCGGCGCTCTCATCCGGCGCCAACAGGTCCAGGCGCTCGCGCCACGCCAGATCACGGCCCTCCCACCAACCGGCAACGGTCGGCAGATCATGGGTACTGGTCGTCGCCGCGGTATCGCGCCGCCAGGCCTCTCGAGGCAAATAGTGGTCGCCCTCGCGCTCGAACCAGAGCACGCTCATGCCCAGCACGCCACGCGCGGCGAGTCGCTCGCGCAGTCCCGGCTCGACCGTACCGAGATCCTCGCCGATCACGATGGCTCGATGCCGCCAGGACTCCAGCGCCAGCAGCCGCATCAGATCGTCGAACGGGAAACGTAAGTAGGCCCCGGCGTCGGCGGATGCCCCTTCGGGCACCAGCCATAGCCGCGAAAAGCCGAGAATATGATCGATACGCACGCCGCCGGCATGGGCAAAGCCGGCGCGCAGCATGTCGATAAAGCCACGGTAGCCCGAGGCACGCAGGCCGTCCGGCGAGAACGCGGCCACCCCCCAGTCCTGTCCCAAGGCATTGAAGGCATCAGGCGGCGCGCCCACGCTGAAGCCGCCAAGCAGCGTCTCCGGATGGCTCCAGGCCTGGCTGCCGGCAGGATCGGCGCCCACGGCGATATCCGCAATCAAGCCGATGGCCATGCCCGCCTCGAGCGCATTCTGCTGGACACGCTCGAGCCCAACCGCCGTCAGCCACTGCAAAAAGGCGACAAAGGTCACCGCCTCGCGATGCGTCTCGGCAAAGGCCTCGATCTCGGCGCTGTCGGGACGCCGCCAGGCATCGGGCCAGCGGCGCCAATCCGGATCGTCGGCATGGGCAAGCAGTACCTCGAAGCGGCAGTGGCGTTCCAGACTGTCGCCGCCATCGCGGCGAAAGGCGACGAAACGCGAGCGCCATTCGATCGCGGACTCGTCGCGCTGCAGCTGCACGAACAGGCGCTCGAGCACGGCCATTTTCAGCTTGACGCTGGCCGGCCAGTCGATCAGATCGCCTCTCGCGGCCGCCGCCATCTCTTCGACGAAGGGCGCCGTGGCCCGCGCCACCGTCTCGTCATCGAAAATGCCTTCGGGGGCGGCGTGCCAGACGTTGTAGAACAGCCGGCTAGAGGGGGAATAGGGACTGAAACGCTCCGGATGCGCACCGAACAGGGCATGAACCGGGCTGATGCCCAGCGCATCCGCGCCCTGCGCGGCCAGTGCCTGCGACAGCGATGCCAGGGCCTGCAGGTCGCCGATGCCGGCATCGTCATCCCGACGCAGCGCGTAGAGCTGAACCGTGATGCCCCAGGGTGCGCCAGCTGGCGATGGGGAAGCGGAAGAAGCAGAGGGAAGATCGGCGATCCCGAAACAGCGCGATGGCGCCACCGCCAGCGTCAGGTTCACACCCTCTTTACCATCGCCTTGCAGCAAGGTCAGCCGGTGGTAACCCGGTACAGCCACCGGTGGCAGGCATCCCGTCGCGTCCAGTCGCCCCTCCAGCGTCGCGCCATCCTCCTGGTGCAGGACGAAATGGATGCCCTCAGGGCGAGCCAGACCGATCCGGTAGCCGCAACCCTGGTCGGCGATCAACAGCGGCGGCAACTGCTGTACCTGCGTGGGATGCCGCGCGGCGTACCAGCGATCCAGACTCTCGGCGACCTCGGCATCGCTGCTCGCCGGCCAGCCGAGACGAGTCAGCATGTCACGCTGACGCTCCGGTGGCAGTTCGCGAGGCTGCTCGCTGCTGTCGGTCCACGTCAACATCAAACCCACGTTCTCGGCCAGCGTTCGCAGCGTATCGTCGCGCGTCGTCATGCGCCCTCCTCCGTCCGGGTTACCTGCCGCACCGACGCGGACTCGGCCGGCTGGGGTGCCAACCAGGCCACAGCACAGCGCGCCGGTAGACCGCCAGACAGCGAGACCGATGGCGCCGGTTCGCGCGAGCACGCCAGCAGGCGGCCTGCGCCGGGCTCGGCAGGTACCCGGTGGGCACTCAGATTAAGCGCAATGGTCAGCCGGCTGCCGTCGCCCAACTGCCAGCTCGCCTGAACCGCGTGCTCGTCCAGGACCGTCGCGCCCAGCGCGCGACTCCCCGCCAGGCGCGGCACGATTTCCGCGTGGCGCAATGCCAGCCAGGCGGCAAACCGGGTATGCCAGCGCCGATGTACCGGCAGCGCCGCTTCGCCCGTGTCGAGCCGCGAGGCATCGAAGGTTGCACCGGCGTTGGGATCGGGAATCCGCGCCCGCTGCTCGGGATCCTCGAAGGCGCTGAAATCGGCAAATTCGCGCCGTCGCCCTTCGCGTACCGCATCCGCGAGCGCATCGCGATGATCGGTGAAGAACAGGAAAGGACGCGTCGAGCCCCACTCTTCACCCATGAAGAGCAGCGGAATACCGGGCGAGAGCAGCAGCAGCAGGGTCGCGGCCGCCAGCGAATCCGGGTCGGCCAGGGTCGACAGCCGATCGCCAAGGGCGCGATTGCCGATCTGATCGTGGTTCTGCAGAAAATTGACGAACGCGGTCGGTGGCAGGTGGGCGCTCGGCTCGCCGCGCGCTTCACCCTTGCGTGACGGTTGCCCCTGAAACAGGAAGCCCTCGCCCAGCACCGTCGCCAGTTTGGCCGTGGCATCATCGGCAAAATCGATGTAGTAGCCTTCGCGCTCGCCGGTCAGCAGCACGTGCATCACGTTGTGCCAGTCGTCGGCCCATTGGGCATCGAACAGCGACGGATCGAGCAGGCTGGCCTGATTGTGCTCGTTCTCGAGAATCAGGTGGCAGTGCCGATCCTGGTCGACCCGCTCGCGCAGCGTGCGCGCCAGTTCGACCAGAAAATCGCGCTCGCTGATCGCATGGACGGCATCGAACCGCAGGCCGTCGAAGCGATACTCAAGCAGCCACATCAACGCGTTATCGATGAAGAAACGCCGCACCTGAGGCCGACGGAAATCGATCGCCCCGCCCCAGGGCGTCTCGAGATCGTCGCGAAAGAAGGCACTGGCATAGTGGGGCAGGAAATTGCCATCCGGCCCGAAGTGGTTGTAGACGACATCGAGGAAGATCATGAGCCCGGCTGCGTGCACATCGTCGATCAACGCCTTGAGCGCCGCCGGCGTCGCGTAGTGCGAGGCCACCGCGTAGGGCTGGACACCGTCGTAGCCCCAGTTGCGACGCCCCGGGCACTCGGCAATCGGCATCAGTTCGATCGCCGTGACGCCCAGCTCGCGCAGGGCGGGCAGGCGCTCGCGCAGTCCCTCGACCCCACCACCGGCGCCGAGATGAAACTCGTAGATCACGCTCTCTTCCCACGACCGACCTCGCCAGGCCGTCTCGCGCCAGACATGGGCCTGCGAATCGACCACCAGCGAAAAACCATCGACGTCTTCGCGCATCGCGCGGGAGGCCGGATCGGGAACGGCCATGCCGGCCCCGTCGGCATCGACATGCACGCGATAGCGATAGGCCGTACCCGGCTCGCACGACAGCGTCAGCTCGAAGTCGCCCTCACCGACGGGCCGCATCGGAAGCGGTCGTTCTCCTTCGCATTCGAGCTCGACCTTCACGGCGTCCGGCGCCCATAGCCGAAACCGGAACCGGCCATCGGCCAGTCGATTGGCACCATAGGTGGGTAGGAAGTCCGACACTGACGCTCCCGAAGGCAGGTTCATGATGCCGCTCCGTGCCATACCTCGTGACGCAGGAAGAGCGTCGCCATGGGCGGCACGCTCACATCGAGCGAGTGCGCATGACCGTGGCTGGGGATCGGCTCCGCGCGCACACCACGGCCATTGCCGATGTTGTCACCCGTATAGAAGACGCTGTCGCTGTTGAAGATCTCGCGCCACCAGCCGGCATAGGGCACGCCAAGGCGATAACGCTGATGCACGCAGCCCTGGAAGTTGCTCAGGCAGATCAGCGTGGCATGCCCGCTCTCGGCGTGGCGCGCGAACACGATGACGCTATTGTCGCGGTCGTCGTCGATCAGCCATTCGAAGCCGAGGCGTTCGTCCGGCGGTACCTGCAACGCCGGCTCGTTGACATAAAGACGATTGAGGTCCGCGACCAGCCGGAGCACACCGGCATGGGCATTCTCGAACAGCAGCGGCCAGTGCAGCGGACGATCGCTTGGCGGCGCCAGCACCTGTCCCAGTTCGACGCCCATGGCCAGCAACTTGTCGCCGGGCAACGCCCACATCAGTGCCAGACAGGCACGCAGCGCCGCGAACCGCTGCCACGAATTGCCGGCCACGGAGAGCCGCCACTGGCCCAGCGCCAGCGGTGTTTCCGGCAGCTGCATCAGGATGCTGCGGTCGGCATCGCCCGGCGTCAGCGCCGCGACCCACGCCTCGTGCTGTCGCGAACGCCCGCCCGGACCATCGGCCAGATAACGGAGACAAGCATTCGCCCAGCGGGAACGAACGCGGAGCGCGACCGTATCGCTGGCAGCGGCATCGAGAAACAGTCGATAGTGATCGGGTGGGGCACTCTCGGCGGCTAGAGCGCCCTCCCGCCCGTCGAGCCCGCTGTCGGCCGCCGCTTCCTCGCTACCATCGACATGGCACTGACGACACCAGCGCTGCCAGGCCAACGGCGCCATCGTGGTCGGGCGTCGCACCAGCACGCCGACACCCGCCACGTGGCAGGTTTCGACGAACTGGCAGACGATGGCGGGTGGCTGTTCGATCAGCGCCGCATCGAGCACGATATGCGTGAACCCGAGATCGGCGACGTAGGGCACCAGTTCCTGTGCCAACCGGTCCCAATCGAGCGGCAACGAGAAGCGCGAGGCATACCAGTCGGCGGCATCCAGGCGGTAGAGCGACAGCGGCAGGTCTCCGCCGTGCCGGCCCGCCCGCGAGCGCATCCAGGCATCGTCGTCCCACGGCCAAACGTCGCCCGCCTGGCCCGCCCCCGTCGGTACGCTCGCTGCCAGCAGCACGGAGATCGCCATCGCGCGGGCGTGACCTTCCCGACCGGGATCGCTGGTGGCGACAACGTCTTGCCTCATCAGCGTAGCTCGACGGTATCACCGCTACGTACCGTCGCCTCCGACAGCAGCTCCGCATAGAGACTTCGGTAGGGAACCACCGCCTGGCGCCAGTGCAGTCGGCCGGCCATCGCCGCCCGCCGCATGGCATAAAAGAGATCCGTGGCCCGGAATAGATCGAAGGCGCGCGACACCGTGGTGCGGTAGCTCTCGAGCGTCATCTCGTCGAACAGCAGGCCATTGATGCCATCTTGGATGGTATCGGCAAGACCGCCGGTACGGTGGGCCACCGGCAGCGAACCGAAGCGCTGAGCGTAGAGCTGGCTCAGGCCGCACGGCTCGAAACGCGATGGCATGAGAAGGAAGTCGCTGCCCGCATAGATCTGGCGCGCCTCGCCCTCGTCGAAGCCGATATTGACCCCGACTTGACCGGGGTAGCGCGCCGCCATCTCGATCAGCGACTGCTCGATGACGTACTCGCCGCGACCGATCACCACCAGCTGCCCGCCGCGGCGCACGATAGTCTCGGCAACCTGCGCGGTCAGATCCAGCCCCTTCTGGGCCACCAATCGGGAGACCACGGCAAACAGCGGACCGCTGCTGGGCGCGAGGCCGAACAAACGGCGTACGCGCTGGGTATTGGCGCGCTTGCCGTGCCAATCGTTGATGCCGAAGTTCGGCGACAGGTGCGGATCGGTACGCGGGTCCCAACGGTCGTCGATACCGTTGAGCAAGCCGCTGAGACGCCCTTCGAGCGCCCGTTTTGCCAGCAGTCCCTCGAGCCCGCAGCCAAAAGCCGGTGTCGTGATCTCGTGCGCATAGTTGCTGCTGACGGTCGTGACCTGGGAAGCGTAGGAGAGGCCGGCCTTCATGAAGGAGAGCTGGCCGTGGAACTCGACGCCATCGATATGGAACGCCGAGGCCGGAATCCCCAGCGCCGACAGCCGCTCGACCGGAAAGACCCCCTGATAGGCCAAGTTGTGAATAGTGTAGACCGAGGGAACGTAGCGCTTGCCCAACCACCTCACGTAACCGGCCGTGAGCCCCGTTGCCCAGTCGTTGAGATGCAGCAGGTCCACCTGCCAGTCCAGCAACGCAGGGTCGTTGACGATGGCTGCCGCGGCCATGGCCAGCCTGGCAAAGCGGATATCGTTGTCGTCCCACCCTTCGCCCAGTTCGTCGCCATAGGCATTGCCTTCGCGGTCATAGAGCGACGGGCAGAGCACCACATAGATCACCAGGCCGTCTTCGCAGAGCAGGCGACCGATCTCGCAAGCGGGGAGATCGTGAACGGCGGGCAGCCTGGCGACCGTCACGATGGGGCGGCCCGATGACAGCAGCTGTCGGTAGCCGGGCATCAGCACGCGAACGTCGTAGGTGGGTTTGAGCGCGCGCGGCAGCGCGGCGGAGACATCCCCCAGCCCACCAGCCTTGATGAAATCCGCGATCTCGGTGGTCACGAAGAGCACGTGACGACGGTGGGCCGACATCGGCGCGACCGAAGGGCCGGTCGATGAGCGCGGCTCCGCGGGGTCGGCGGGTATCGCGTAACCGGGTACGCTCTCCCCCTGCCGGCTGGTTTCCTTTCTTCTGACTCGAACTGCCGCCTGCGTCATGTCCAGCCTCCTGAACAGCCAGTCACCAGCATGTAAGTGCATTAGCCAACACCGATTCGACATCCTGCGCCGGCTGTCCCCACTCTTGCCATAACGCGCGTTAACACGTTGACAGGGTCCGCGTGGCGTCGACCTCGAGTGTCGCGAACGCGAAGAGGATCTCTTGTGCCCGTGGGCGCGCAGGTCGGATGATGTCGATCGAGACGGGCCGGCCTTAACAGCACCTTCCTCTGCGGCCCTCCTGAACAGATATATGCCAACGCTTCCGGGGCGTCAAAGCGCGCGCTGTCACTCGGTCCGCTATGCCTGTCGTCGGCACAAAAAAAAGGCAACCCATTTAGAGGGTTGCCTTGGCATGACCAGCCGAGTGGTTAATTTGTCGCACCCACTCGGCGGATCGCGCGGTACGGACGCGAGCGGATCAATGGCTTTCGATCTGCTTCTGGTCGTCGTCCTTGTGTGTTTTCGACCGTAGCCACATCGTGACGCGCATGATCAGCACATAGGCGCCCGGCACGAAGATCGTGGCCAGCAGGGTGATCGAGATCATGCCGCCGACCACCGGCGTACCGATCTGATTACGGCTTGCGGCACTCGCGCCACTGGCCAGTGCCAGCGGCAGCGTACCGCCAATAAACGCCAGCGAGGTCATGACGATCGGGCGGAAACGTTGGCGCGCGGCGGTCTTGGCCGCTTCGATCACCGAAAGCCCTTCGTTCTGGCGCTGCTGTTCGGCGAATTCGACGATCAGGATCGCGTTCTTCGCCGCCAGTCCGACGACCACGAGCAATCCGACCTGGAGGTAGACACTGGTCGTCAGTCCGGCCAGGTGTACCGCCAGCACGGCACCGATGAAGGCGAACGGTACTGCCGTCACGACCGCCAGCGGCAGTGTCCAGCTCTCGTACTGCGCCGCCAGGATCAGGAACATCATGACCACGCCGAACGTCAGGGCCAGTGCCGCACCGCTGGCAACGTTGACCTGCTGATAGGCCTCGCCGGACCAGCCCATGCCATAGTTGGCCCCGAGCGTCTCGGAGACCACTTCCTGCATGGCCTGGACAGCCTCGCCGGAGCTGTAGCCTGCCGCCGGGCCACCCGAGAACTGTGCGGCCGGGTAGACGTCATAGCGCTGCATGACGGTCGGCGCCTTGCTGCGGGTGAGCGTCACCAGCTCGGAGAGCGGGATCCGCTGGCCATCGCCGCCGCGCACGTAGACCTTGTCGATATCTTCCGGGTTGCGACGGAAATTGTCGTCCGACTGCAGATAGACCTGGAAGTTGCGGCTCGAGCGCGTGAAGTAGTTGACGAACGAGCTACCGAACGTGCTCGACAGCGTGGTGTTCAGATCGCCGATATCCACGCCCAGACTGCGTGCCTTCTCGATATCCACGTCAGCCTCGTAAGAGGGAACGTTGACGTCGAGCGTCGAGAACGCCTGCCCGATTTCCGGACGCTCGCCGGCGGCCTGCATCACCTTGTTGGCCGCATCCGACAACTCCTGCGGTGAGGCACCGTCGAAGGACTGCAGATAGCCGGTGAAGCCGCCGGTCGGCGATAGCCCCTGGATCGGCGGCATGTTGAAGGCGATAGTCTGGCCACCGGGAATCTCGGCGCCCATCTGCATGACCCGACCGATCAGCTGATCGACACTGATGTCACGCTCCTCCCACGGCTTCAAGGCAATGAAGATGACGCCCTTGGCCGTGTTTGGCGAACTCGACAGAATATCGTAGCCGGGCACGCCCACGGCGTACTCGACCCCGGGCACCTCGTCCTGCAGACGCTGGCTCAACTGCTGGATGTAGGCATCCGTCCGGGCCACCGATGAGCCGGCCGGCAGCGAGATCGAGGCGATCGCGATGCCCTGGTCTTCGGTCGGCAAGAGCCCGCTCGGCAGGTTGCTGTAGAGCGACCAGGAGATAACCGCGACCGCAGCCATGCCGACGACGACCAGCCACACCTGGTGAATGACCAGGTTGGTCAGCAGCATGAAGAAGTCGGTGATCTTGTCGAATATCTTGTTGAACCAGTCGAACGGCTTGCGAATGACCTGCACCAGCTTCGACTGCTTGGCCCGCTCCTGATGCTTGAGGAACAGGGCGCTGACCGCCGGGGTGAAGGTCAGGGCGACGATGGCCGAGATGGCGACCGACATCGCGATGGTGATCGCGAACTGCTGGTACATGCGGCCGGTCATGCCGCTCATGAAGCCGACCGGCACAAAGACGGCGGTCATGATAAAGGCGGTCGCGATGACGGCCCCGGAGACCTCCCTCATCGCCTCCAGACAGGCGCTGAACGGCGTCGCCTCCTCGTCCTCCTCGAGTATCCTCTCGACGTTCTCGATGACCACGATCGCATCGTCAACCACGATCCCGATCGCCAGTATCATGCCGAACAGCGACAGCAGGTTGATCGAGAAGTCGAGCAGGTACATGCCGGCGAAGGTGCCCACCACGGCGATCGGGACCACCGACATCGCCACCAGCGTGGAGCGCCAGCTCTGCAGGAAGACGAACACGATCACCGCGACCAGCAGCAGCGCCTCGACGAAGGTGTGTTCCACCGACTCGATCGACGCGTTGATGAACAGCGTGGTGTCGTAGGGAATCTGATAGTCGAGCCCCGGCGGGAAGCGCTCTTTCAGCCGCGCCATTTCGTCCTTGACTTCGCCCGCGACCTGCAGTGCGTTGGCACCCGGCTGCAGATAGATCGCGATCGGTGCGATCGGCGCGTTGTTGACGTAGGCCTGAATGCCGTAGCTGTTCTTGCCGAGTTCCACGCGCGCCACATCGCCCAGGCGCAACGACGAGCCATCGGCATTGGTACGCAAGACGATGTCGCGGAACTCGTCGACGTCGCTGAAGCGGCCCTGGGTGGTGATCGTATAGGTGTAAGGCGCCGGATCACGCTGCGGCTCGCCCCCCACCTTACCCGCGGCCACCACCGTATTCTGCACCTGGATCGCCGAGGAGACCTCCGCCGGCGTCAGGTCGTACTGAGCCAGCTTGTCGGGGTTGAGCCACACCCGCATCGCGAATTCCTGACTCCCCAATACCTCGGCCTGCCCGACGCCCGGCAATTGCTTGAGCGAGTCGGTAACGTTGATGTTGGCGTAGTTGGTCAGGTAGAGCGAATCATAGGCATCGGAAGTCGACGTGATCCCGATGAACATCAGAACGCTGGAGGAGCGCTGCTCGACCGTGACGCCCTGGGACTGGACCTCGCTGGGCAATTGCGACAGCGCCCGCTGCACCCGGTTGTTGACGTTGATCGTCGCCGTCTGCGGGTCCGTGCCTATCGCGAAGTAGACCGTCATCGACATCTGACCGCTGTCGGAGCTCGACGAGGTCAGATAGATCATGTCCTCGGTGCCGTTGATCTCCTGCGCCAGGGTCGAAGCCACCGTTTCGGACACCGTCTGCGCACTGGCGCCCGGATAGCTGGTCGATACGCTGATGGTCGGCGGGACCACCTGCGGATACTGCTCGATCGGCAGCACCCGCATCGCCATCACGCCGACCAGCGTGATGATGATCGAGATGACGGTCGCAAAGATCGGCCGCCTGATGAAAACGCTGGAGACATTCATGCGTTACTGGCTCCCGTCCTGCTGCGAACGCTCAGATGCCGACGCCTGACCTTCACTACCTTCGACGCCCTCGCCACCCTGGGCGCCGTCGACCTGTGACGGATTCTCGCCGGCGTTGTCCTGCGGCTCGGGCACGTCACCGCTGAACGACTGGGCATCGACCTTGTCACCCGGGGAGACGCTGGCAATGTTGGTCGCGACGACCCGATCGCCGGACTCGAGACCACCGGTGATGATCTGCCAGTCGCCAGCAACCTCGCCCAGCGACACGAAACGCGCCTCGACGTTGCCTTCGTCGTCGACCACATAGACCTGCGGGCCCTTCAGGCCCTCGGTGACCGCGATCGCCGGCACGGCAAAGACGTCGTAGCGCTTGACCTGCGGCAAGGAGACGCGCACGAACTGGCCGGGCAGAAACAGCTGCTCGTCATTCTCGAACACGGCTTCGGCCTGCACCGTGCTGGTCGCTTCGTCGACGCGCGACCCCAGAAAGTCGACCGTGCCCTCGAGCTCCAGCGCATCCTGTGTCGCGCTTTCGGTACCGGGCGCCGTCAAGACTGCCATGTTGGCCGCCTCCTCATCGCCCTGCTGACGCTGACGACGAAGCGCAGCGGCATCGCTGGCCGGCAGCGAGAAGCGCACTTCGATAGGATTCAACGGCGTGATCGTTGCCAGCTCCTGCGGCGGCTGGACCAGATTACCGACATTGACCTCGCTCAGGCTGATCATGCCACTGACCGGCGCATTGACTTCGGTATAGCTGAGATCGATCTCGGCACTGCGCAGTGCTGCCTGCGCCTGGGCCTGAGAGGCACGCGCGGTGCGCAGGTCGGCCTGGGCCTGATCGCGCTGCTGCTGACTCACGGAATTCTGGTTGTAGAGACGCTCGTAGCGGTCAGCATCACGCTGGGCACGATAGACTTCCGCCTGGGCGCTCTGTACGTCCGCCTGGCGCTGCTCGACGGTTGCCTGATATGGCGCCGGCTCGATGGTGAAGAGTTTGTCGCCCTCCTCGACCAGGCTGCCCTCGCGGTAGTGACGCGACTCAAGGATACCCTCGACGCGGCCCATGACGACGACTTCACGATTGCTGCGGATCTGCGCCGGATACTGCTTGGAAAGCGCGATATCCCGCGACTGTACCTGCAGGACCTCGGCCGGAGTGGGCGGCTGTTCCTGACCGCCTTGCTGCTGACTGCTTTGCTCCGACGGGTCGTCACCGCCACAGGCCGACAGAGCAAAAGAGAGCATTATCGCGCCACCGAGAGCCATGGCACGATTCATCTTGTAAGGGCGCATGTGTATCCGTCCTGGAAGGTTATACCTAGGTTGATGATAGAGAGCTTACAAGCATACATACGTGAATGTAAACTTGTGACGAATGCGGTATGCTGCTTCGACACGGCTGCAAGCACTATTCAACAATTCGCTGTCAGACGCCCTGTAGCCAGTCAACGCCACGCTCACGAATCGACAGCCCATGCCCAAACGCACCAAGGCCGAAGCCGAGGCCACCCGAGAAACGCTGCTGGACGCAGCGGAAGTCATCTTTCTCGAACGCGGCGTCTCCAAGACCTCGCTCGAGCAGATTGCGCGCCAAGCCGGTATGACCCGTGGCGCCGTCTACTGGCATTTCAAGAACAAGTCCGACCTGTTCCATGCCATGCTCGAGCGGGTCAAGACCCCCCTGCGCCAACTTCTTGACGAAGTCGAGGATCCCAACTGCCCTTACGTGCCGTTGGAAAGCCTGAGACGGGCCACGCTGCACGCCATCGAGCGACTCCAGCGCCCCCGCTCCCGCCGCGTTCATACCATTCTGTTCCATCGTTGCGAGGTCGCCAGCGACGTCGACGTGCAGGCGCTGCACGAAAAGCTCGCCAGCGAGTGCTACGACACCATGGTCGAACGCTTCGAGCAGGCCCGCGAGCGCGGCACGCTGACCGAGAGCATCTCGCCGGAGATCGCCACCCGCATGTTGATGTCGATGTTCGCGGGGCTCATGTACGACTGGCTGCGCGATCCGGAAAGCTATGATATCGGCGACGTCGGCCCGCGCATGATCGACACGTTCTTTGCCCGCATACTGCGCACCCCACCCACCGCCTGATACCCGGGCGCTAGCCTCACCTTGGCGCTAGCCTCACCTTGTAGGCCTGTAGGTCCTGGCTTCAACTCAGGCGTCGAGCACGCGCGACACCGCTCGCTCGACGCCACGTCGATAGCCTGTCCCGAACACAGATGAGGTGGTTGAGTAGCGGATAGAGCTGAAACAACGCTTCCCGGCGCGACCAGTCGTCCGGGCAATCACCATCCCAGTACGCTTCGTGAAAGGCCGCGCCGGGATCGCCGAACAGCGTCAGCATCGCCACGTCGACCTCCGCATAGTGACGATATACCGCCGGATCGATCATCGCCGGCCCCCGGGGCGTGAAGATCACATTGCCGGACCACAGATCACCGTGCACCAGACAGGCGGGGGTGTCGGGCAACCACGATTCGAGCGTCTCGGCGACCCGTGCTATCCGCGCCGCCAGGGCCGCATCGAGCAGACCGCGCTCCCGGCACAGGGCCATCAGCGGCCACAAGCGTCGCTCGCGCTGAAACCGCCGACCGTCGTCCAGCGGCGCATTGGGCTGCGGCGTCAACCCACAAGCATTGTCCCTGGGCCAGCCGTGCCCCTTTTCCGAGCTTCGCGAGTCGACGTGCAACTGACGCAGACCCTCGCCGAGCGCCACGGGATCCCGTCGGCCGCCGCGTTCCAGCGCAGTCATCACCAGCAGGTCCGCGTCCTCGGCGAGCACTTCCGGCACGATCAGGCATCGACTGGCGGCCGCCAGCGCCCGTAGCCCATCCGCCTCGCCGGCGATACGCGCGGGCTCGTCGCGCTTGACGACCAGGTCACGCTCGCCCTTGGCTCGCCACACGCTGGCACCGCTATCGCCGCCACCAAGCGGCGCCAGTTCATCGACAGGCAGCTCAAGCGCGGCGAGGCGTTGTATCAGCGTCTGCATCTGTCTCTGGGTCGGTTTCTGAGTCTGCGTGGTCATCATTGTCCTCCGAAGCTGCTGGCGGCGCCTCGTCGGTCACGCCTGCCATCGCTCCCTTCTGGCGCCCCCGGTTCAGTTCCTGCTGGAATAGCGACTTCAGCTCGGCCATCGCGGCCTTCTCGGTCGCCATCAACTGCTCGGTATCGTTTCGGTGCGTATAGGTGTCCTTGAGCAACTGGTTATCGAAATCGCGGAAGGTACGGACCGCGTTGATGGCGTTGCCACTTGGATAGCCCAGCCCCTTCAGCACCTCGACACTCATCTCCATGCTCGAGGCGAAGGTCTCGCGAACCACGCTGTCCACACCAGCCTCCATCAGCTGCCAGGCATGGTGACGATTACGCGCCCGCGCGCACACGGTGAGATGCGGAAAATGCGTCTTGGCCACCCGGGCAATCGTCAACGCCGCGTGCTCGCCGTCGACGGCAATCACCAGCAGCCGAGCCTTGTCGATTCCTGCCGCCCGCAACAGGTCGGGCCGCGTGGCATCCGCGTAGAAGATCCGCGAGCCGAAGCGACGAATGAACTCGACCTGGGCAATATTGGGATCGAGCGCCGTGAAGCTGACGCCTTGCATCTTGAGGGTACGCCCGACCATCTGGCCAAAGCGCCCCAGTCCGGCAATGATCACAGGCGGGGTATCGTCACCGAAATCGGTATCGTAAGGCCGGCTTTCGCGCAGCCGATTGCCGACCTTCTCGCCGAACTGATAGAGAAAAGGTGTCGCCGCCATGCTGATCGTCACCGCGGCGATACAGAGGCTGGCAATGCGCTGGTCGATCACGCCCGCCGTCACTGCCGCGGTCAGCAGCACGAAGTCGAACTCGCCGCCCTGGGCGATAATGGTAGCGAGTCGCGGGATCTCCGTACGCGGCAGTTTCGCCAGCCAGCCGATCAGCCCTAGTACCAGCATCTTGGCGATCGTCATCGCCACCGCGAGCCCGGCGACCAGCAGCAGATTCTGCATGACCAGCGACAGATTGACCGACATGCCGACGGCGATGAAAAACAGCCCCAGCAGCAGCCCCTTGAACGGCTCGATATTGGCCTCGAGCTCATGCCGATAGGGCGTATCCGCCAGCATCACCCCCCCCAGGAAGGCCCCCAGCGCCATCGACAGACCGGCCCATTCCATGACCATCGCCATGCCCAGCACCAGAAACAGCGCCGCGGCGGTGAAGATCTCGTGGGCATCGCTGCGTGCGATCAGCGACAGCACACGCGGAAAGACCAGTCGCCCAAAGGCGATCGCCGCGATCACCGTGCCGATGCTGCGGGCAATGACCCAGCCATCGTCCGGCGCGGCGTCGGCTCGGCCGGCCAGGAACGGCAGCAGCGCCAGCAGCGGAATCACGGCCAGATCCTGAAACAGCAGCATGGCGAAGGCGCTCTGACCATGCGGCGTTGCCAGCTGGCGGCGCTCGTTGAGCACCTGCAGCGCGAATGCGGTCGACGACAGCGCCAGCGTCAGACCGAGAAAGATCGCGATACTCGGCGGCAGATCCAGCAGCAGACCGATCGGCGTCAGCAGCGCTGCACAGCCGGCAAGCTGCGCGCTCCCCAGCCCCAGCAGCCGCTTGCGCATCGACCACAGCCGTCGCGGCTCGAGTTCCAGGCCGATGATGAACAACAGCATGACGACGCCGAACTCGGAAAAATGCAGTACAGCATCCGGTTCGGAAATAAAGCCGCTGATCGAAGGACCGACCAGCAGCCCGATGCACAGGTAGCCGAGTATCGAGCCGAGGCCTAGGCGCTGGAAGAGCGGAACCGCGATGATCGCAGCCCCTAGCAGCACCGCGGCTTCATTGAGAAAATCCATCGGGTTGGTGTCCTTGATCGCGACAATCCGCCTGGCACGGCGAGCGGCTATCGAGCATAGCATCCCGGCACACGTCTGCGCTCAGGCGTCGTGCGCCTTGAAGGGTAGCCGCTGTCGGCAGGCATCAAGGTAAGCCTCGACGTGGGCACGTTCCTCGTGACAGAAATCCTCGACCGCCTCGCGAAAGCCGCTGTGCTCGAGATAGTGCAGCGAACGGCTAAGCGTCGGTGCGAAACCGCGAAACAGCTTGTGTTCGCCTTGGGTACCGGGATCGAAGCGGACGAGCCCGCGCTCGAGGCAGTGCTCGATACCCTGGTAATAACAGGTCTCGAAATGCAGGAAATCGGCCTCCACCTCGCTGCCCCAGTAGCGCCCGTAGAGGGTATCGCTGCCTTCGAGACACAAGGCTGCCGCCACCGCCCGCCCGGCCACGCTGGCACGCACCAGTAGCAGGCGCGAGGCCATGGCGTCGCGCAGTCGCGTGAAGAACTCGAGGTTGAGGTAGGGGCGCTGCCCGCGCTCGAGATAGGTCATGCAGTAGCAGCGGTAGAACTGCGCCAGGGCCGCATCATCGATCGCCTCGCCACGCAGGCGCTCGAAGGCAAAGCCCTGTTCGGCGACCCGGCGTCGCTCACGCCGAATCTCCTTGCGCTTGCGCGAGTTCATCCGCGCCAGAAACCCGTCGAAGTCGCCATAGCCATCGTCGTGCCAGGCGAACTGAACGGCATTCCTTTCCATCAGCGGCGCGCCGAAAGCAGCCTGCCAATCGTCCACCTCGTCACCGTCGGCAAACAGCAGATGCCAGCTTGGCAAGCCACGTTCGCGGATCACGGGGGCCAGCGCCTCGACCACCGCACGCCGATCGACGCCCTCGGCCACCGCCAGTCTGGGGCCCGTCGCAGGCGTGAACGGAATCGCCGACAGCGACTTGGGGTAATAGTCGCCCCCCGCGTTTTCCCAGGCGTCGGCCCAGGACCAGTCGAACACGTATTCGCCGCGGGAGTGCGCCTTGGCGTAGCGTGGCAGCACCGCGACCGGCACTGCATTGGCGAGCACCACCAGATGATCCGGCGCCCAGCCGGTCGCCGCCGTGGCGCAACCGCAGGCCTCCAGCGCGGCAAGAAACTCGTGGCGCAGAAAAGGGTAGCGATCGCCGACCACGGCGTTCCAGCCCTCGGGCGCCACCGTGGTGAGACTGCCTATACGCTCCACCTGAAATGTCATGCCGTGCCTCCGCAGAATAGCGATTCCCGCCCACGCCCATCACACTTGCCATCCAGCGTGATTAGCCAGCTTAGCATCTTGAAAACTTCGAGCCCCGCGAGCAAGCATGCGATACTGTCGCGACAGTCAAGATCGAGAGATGCTCCGCCCATGACCCCGGCTCCGTCTCCCCCTCAGCCACCGGCCCCGGCCGGGCCGACCAATCTCATGGCACTCGCGGCCTTTGCCCTGAGCGTGCTGGGCACGCTAGTCCCACCTGCCGCCCTGGGCGGCGTGGTCTGCGGCCATCTCGCCCGCCGTCAAATTCGTCATCGTCGCGAGTCCGGCGACAGTTGGGCACTGGCGGGCTTGATCCTGGGATATCTGCTGATCCTGCTCTCGCTGGCCGGACTTTTGCTGTTCGGCGGTTTCGTGGCGACAATGTTCGGCGTCATGGCCTTTCTTTAAAGCCGCCCGGGACCGCGGGGTGCCCTCTCTTCTTACCCGCGCGACTTTCGCTCATGCTGATGACGAGTTTTCATGCTGACTTCGCTTCTCGATAACGATTTCTACAAGATCACGATGCAGAATGCCGTGATCAAGCGCTTCCCCTATGCGCAGGCCCGCTACGCCTTCATCAACCGTGGCGACCACGCCTTTCCGCCGGGGTTCGGCGAAGCCCTGCGCCGAGAAGTCGACGCGATGGCCGAACTCACGCTGAGCGACGCCGAGAAACGCTACCTCGAGGAGACCTGCCCCTACCTCGACCCGACCTATCTCGACTTCCTCGCCGGGTTTCGCTATAACCCCGCCGAGGTGGTCATCGAGCAGGAGGGCAGCGCCCTGTCGGTGGTGATCGAGGGGCTCTGGTATCGCACGATCCTGTGGGAAGTGCCGCTGATGGCGCTGATCAGCGAACTCTGGTATCGCCTGCGCGGCATCGAACGCACAGCCGATGACACCGTGGCGCAGCGCACGCGGGAGAAGATCGAACACTATCGTCGACTGGGCCTGAAGATCGCCGAATTCGGCACCCGCCGACGCTTTTCGTTCGATGTCCACGACCGCGTTGTCGGTGCCCTGCGTCAGTATGGCGGCAACGCCTTCAGCGGCACCAGCAACGTGCTGCTGGCGATGCGCCACGGCGTCAAGCCAATCGGCACGCATGCCCACGAGTGGTTCATGTTCCACGGCGCTCGCTTCGGCTTCAAGATGGCCAACAGCCTGGCGCTGGAGCACTGGGTCGACGTCTATCGCGGTGATCTCGGTATTGCACTGACCGACACCTTTACCAGCCGGGCCTTCTTCGAAAGCTTCGACAAGAAGTTCGCCAAGCTCTTCGACGGCGTGCGCCATGACAGCGCCGACCCCCTGGATTTCGCCGCCAGCACCATCGCCCACTACGAGCGCCTCGGCATCGACCCGCGCAGCAAGACGATCATCTTCTCCGATGCCCTGACACCAGAGCGTGTCGAGCGCATCCAGACGTTCTGCCAGGGTCGCATCGGCATGGCATTCGGTATCGGCACCAATTTCACCAATGACGTTGGCGTGACGCCGATGAACATGGTTATCAAGATGGTCGAGGCCAAGCCGGAGGGGCAACACTGGCTGCCGGTGATCAAGCTCTCCGACGTCCCCGACAAGCACACCGGCGAGCCGGAGATGATCTCACTGGCCAAGCGAGTGCTCGCGCTCAGCCATGCCCCCTGATCGCTCGACCCAGGGCGCTTGACGGCGGTCACGCCAACGCAAAACGCCAGCGACATCTGTCGCTGGCGTTATTTCGCGAGGCGCCCCGCTTCGCAAGGTAACCTCTAGGAAAACCTACTGATTCAGCGCCTTGTCCAGGGCCAGCAGCGCGGCCTGCCAAGAGGCGGCATCGGCAGCAGCATCGTAGCCAAGCGGCAGGTCGTACTCGGCCGCCAGCGCATCCGCTTCCGGATTGGTAAACGCATGCTTCGCCCCCGGGTACTGCACCACACGGACGTCGGCACCCTGCGTTTCCAGCTCGCCGGCCATGTCGGCGAGCGCCTGCGAATCGACCAGCGGGTCAGCGGCGCCGTTGTAGATACGCACTAGCCCCTCGAACGGCTGAGGATTGGAGACCGCCTGCGTCGGGCTGCCATGGAAGCTGATCACCGCGTCCAGCGGCATGCCGGCCAGCGCCATGTTCATCACCACGCCACCGCCAAAGCAGTAGCCGATCGCCGCCATATCGTCCTCGCGCACCGCAGGATGCTGGCGCAGCGCCTCCATGGCAGCTTCCAGGCGTGCGCGCGCCGAGGGCCAGTCCGACATCACTTGGCTGGAAAAGGCCTGCGCCTGATCCGGGTGATCGGCCACCTTGCCGTCCCCATACATATCGACCGCCAGCGCCACGAAACCCAATGCCGCGAGCTGGTCCGCCTTGTGTTCGATATAGTCGTTCAGGCCCCACCATTCATGAACCAGAAGCACCGCCGGACGCGGCTCGTCGTCGGCCGCGTTATAGGCGAGATATCCCTGATAGGTCTGGCCTCCGGTCGAGTACTCGAAGGTTTCTCCCTGAACATGGGGACCTTCGACTTCATCGGCCCAGACGGGCAGGCAGATCAGGCTCAACAGTGCGACCAGCAACAGTCGTCCCATGCATTTTTCTCCTTCATTCAGACTGTCACGACGCGGACGTCGACTCGGTTCAGAGCGCCTGTTGCACTCGATCACGCCCGTGCGCCTTGGCGCCACGCAGGCCACCGTCGGCCCGCTGCAGAAAGCTCTCCGCGGACTCGTCGGCACGCCGCTCGGCAACCCCCAGACTAACCGAGAAGGAGAGCCAGTGACCATGGAACTCGACTCGGGTGGAGGCGAACCGCTCGCGAAGGCGTTCGGCGATCGACGCGGATTCCTGCAGCGACTTGCCGCTCAGGAGCAGGGCGAAAGTATCGTCTTCGAGCCGGCCGAAGCTGAAACGCTCACGCAGCGTCGCCCGGCACATCTCGCCGATGCAGGTCAGCACGAGATCACCGCCCTCGCGGCCCCAAGCTTGATTGATATCGCATAGGTGGTCGACGTCGAACAGTATCAGCGTCAGGCGCAGCTTGCCCCCCTCGAGCGAAAGTGCATGGCGCAGCAGCCCCATGAAGGCTTCCCGATTGAGGGCGGATGTCAACTCATCGGTCGCGGTGTAGGCGTCCCACTGCAGCGACTGATGGCGACGCTCGGTAATGTCCCGGGCGATGGCGACCCAGCCTGGGGTAGCCGCCGAGACCGTGGCATACGGGGAGAAGTGGATCTCGAACCAACGATAGCCGCCACGCAAATGACGCAGGCGAACTTCCAGCATCGCGGATCGCCCCTCCGCCGCGTGGTCGAGCAGCGTACGCTGTACCCGCGCACCGTCCTCCGGCGCCATCAGGCCAAACAGCGACTGGGACTGCAGCTGTGCTGCCGGCATACCCAGCAGCTCGCTGGCGGCTCCCAGCGCCTCGACACAGTGAAGCTCGTCGTCGAGCGTCAGCACCAGATCGCCGACATGGGCCAGCAGCGAGCGCTCGTCCGGCGTATCGGCCTCGTCGTCGCTCCGCTCCGAGGCCTCTCGCAGTAGACCCACCAGGGCTGTGATGCCGCCGCCGGCATCGCGCTGAATGGAGAGCGAGTCCTCGATCTGGCACTCGGAGCCGTCCGGACGCACGAGCCGATAGCGCAGCGTCACCCGGGCTTCACCGGTGACCTGGGCGTTCTGCAGCTGCTCGAGCGCTGCCCGACGTGCCAGCTCCGGAATCTGATCCAGCCACCGTTCGGGATGCGCGAGGAACTCCTCGGAGGGACGCTGCGCCAGTGTCGCCACCGAATGCCCGAGGAACGAGACCTGCCCCAACCACCAGCCGGCGTCGGTGACATAGGCAGTCGCCGGCAGCGCCTGCAACCACTGTTGCGTCTTCACGCCCAGCGCGCTATCGCCGGTCTCGAAGGCATCCGATCGTTCCATGCACTCCGGTCTCATCAAGCCGCGGCATGGCGGCAGGGAAATGAACTGACGCCGCTAGCGGGAACCCACTCGGCGCCGTGAAAAAGTGCGGGAAGCGTCCGCGTCGTCGTGCTGATCGACCGTCGACTCGCGTCGGGCTCCTCGATCCTGTCTTTCGATGCAGGCCTCTGCCAACTGCCCCAGCTCGTCGAATGTCAGCTCGAAGCGGTGGATACCCTCCTGCCCCTGCCAGATCACAAAAATGACGGGCTGGGCGCGGTACTGATCCACCCCGACGATACGGCCACAGCGCGCCTCGCCGGGTTCACGAATATTCTCGCCGATCAGGCGATGGGCGTTGGTGATCGTGTCCTGCATGACGACGCCGACCTCGATGGAAAGAGAAGATAGATGGAAAAACCGGATCTTGCCGACTCCACCTTAGAGCGTCAGCCCGGTCAGTCCAAGCCCGCGGCACACTCGTCATGCGACATGGGCTCATATCCTACAGGGCTTATCGACGCTTGATCAGCCGACTTGAGCGCGAAAAATACACCACTTCGTCCGACGGGCAAAATCGTCGGCAATTGGCGACAGGCGGGCAGTCAATGCCAAGAGGGCTCACACACCCTTTAGCACCGTCGAGAACGGGCCAGTGGTGGCGATGAACAGGCGACAACAGAGGTTGTCGCCGGAGGGAGGCCGGAAAGGCTCGGCGGCCTTTCCAGCCAGGTATCGAATGGCGCTTAGTTGGCAGCCTGCATGGCCAGAGCGGTATCGAGCATGCGGTTGGAGAAACCCCACTCATTGTCGTACCACGCCATCACCTTGACCAGGCGCCCGTTGACACGCGTGTGGTTGGCGTCGAACGTCGATGAGTTCGGATCATGGTTGAAATCGATCGAGACCAGCGGCTGGGCGTTGACCGCGAGAACCGGGGAAGCCGCGGCCGCCTTCTCGACGATCTCGTTGATCTCTTCCTTGCTGGTGTCGCGCCCTGCGGTGAAGGTCAGATCGACCAGCGAGACATTGATCACCGGCACACGCACGGCCAGACCATCGAGCTTACCGTTGAGTTCCGGCAGCACCAGGCCAACCGCCGCCGCGGCCCCTGTCTTGGTCGGGATCATCGACTGGGTCGCGCTACGCGCCCGGTACGGGTCCTTATGATAGACGTCGGACAGGTTCTGGTCGTTGGTGTAGGCGTGGACGGTGGTCATCAGGCCGTTCTCGATACCGACCGAATCCTGCAGCGCCTGCGCGACCGGTGCCAGGCAATTGGTGGTGCAAGACGCGTTGGAAACGACACGATGCTCGGCCTTGAGCGTGTTCTCGTTGACACCGAAAACGATGGTGGCATCGGCATCGCCGCTGGGTGCGGAGATCAGCACGCGTCCGGCACCCGCCTCAATGTGCTTGGCCGCGGCGTCGCGCTTGGTGAAGAGGCCGGTGCACTCCATGACCAGATCCACGTCGAGCGATTGCCACGGCAATTGTGCCGGATCACGCTCGGACAGGATGCGGATGCTGTCACCGTCTACGCTCAAGGTATCGCTGTCGTGGGAGACCGCGAAGCCGAAGGGACCATGCACGCTGTCATGACGCAGCAGGTGGGCGTTGAGCGCGGGGTCCCCAAGGTCATTGATCGCCACGACCTCGACCTTGTCGCGGTAACCGTTTTCGTAAAGGGCGCGGAGCACGTTGCGGCCGATGCGGCCAAATCCGTTGATGGCGACACGCAAGGTCATGCTGCTCTCCTTATGATGACGTGACTACGGCAGTGAGATAGAGGCGGCACGCCGGCCGGGTCGGCCGGCGACAACCGCCAGACTACCCCCAGTCTAGAACATTGAAACGTGAAAGAATATTACTTCTAAAGCCTAAGACTAAGGACGTATCGGCAAACAACTGGGCATTTTTTTGGTAAGTTTACCAAATACCCTGACAGCTCGATGAGGCAGACCATGACGCTCAACCCCACCATCGACCGTGTGACGCGGCGTATCGAGGATCGCTCCGCGGATCGTCGTCGGCTCTATGAAGATCGCATGGCGCAGCAGCACCGCCGCGGCGTGCACCGTGGCGAGCTCTCCTGCGGCAACCTGGCACATGGCTTCGCCGCCTGCGGCGCTGCCGATAAGAACAGTCTGAAGCTGATGAACAGTGCCAACGTGGGGATCGTCTCCTCCTACAACGACATGCTCTCGGCCCACCAGCCGCTGGAACACTTTCCCGAGCTGATCAAGGAAGCGGCCCGCGGCATGGGCGGCACCGCCCAGTTTGCCGGTGGCGTACCAGCAATGTGCGACGGCGTCACCCAAGGCCAGCCGGGCATGGAACTCTCGCTGTTCTCCCGCGATGTCATCGCCATGGCGACCGCGGTCGCGCTATCCCACAACATGTTCGATGGCGCACTCTATCTCGGCGTCTGTGACAAGATCGTGCCAGGCCTATTCATCGGTGCCGCCCGCTTCGGCCACCTGCCGGCCATCTTCGTCCCCGCCGGGCCGATGCCCAGTGGCCTGCCCAACGCCGAAAAATCCCGTATCCGCCAGCTCTACGCCGAAGGCAAGGTCGGCCGTGACGCCCTGCTCGAGGCGGAGTCGGAGTCCTATCACAGCCCTGGCACCTGCACCTTTTATGGTACAGCCAACTCCAATCAGCTGATGCTCGAGATGATGGGCCTCCACCTGCCCGGCACCTCGTTCGTCAACCCCGGCACACCGCTGCGCGACGCGATCACCAAGTTCAGTACCGAGCAGGTGATCCGCAACAGCGAACAGGGCGGCGATTACCGGCCTTTCTATCGCCAGATCAACGCCCATGCGATCGTCAACGCGATGATCGGTCTGCTGGCCTCCGGCGGTTCCACCAACCATACCCTGCACCTCGTGGCGATGGCGGCGGCCGTCGGTGTGACCATCACCTGGGATGATTTCTCGGAGCTGTCGAGCGTCGTACCGAGCCTCACGCGCATCTACCCCAACGGGCAGGCCGACGTGAACCATTTCCATGCGGCCGGCGGCGTCAGCCTGCTGGTGCGCGAACTGCTGGACGCTGGACTGATGCATGCCGATGTCCACAGCGCCTTCGGCACCGACATGCGCGCCTACACGCAGGAGCCGTTCCTCGACGAAGGGCGCCTGACCTGGCGCGAAGGCACATCGCAGAGCCTCGACGAGGAGGTCGTGCGACCGGTGGCTCGCCCCTTCGCCCCCACCGGCGGGCTGGCGGTACTCGATGGCAACCTGGGGCGCGGCGTGATCAAGGTCTCAGCGGTCAAGCCGGCGTTCCGCCTGGTGGAAGCCCCGGTGCGCATCTTCGACGACCAGAGCCAGGTCAAGGCCGCGTTCGAGAGTGGCGAACTGGATCGCGACATCATCGTGGTGGTGCGTTTCCAGGGCCCCCGCGCCAACGGCATGCCGGAACTGCACCAGTTGACGCCTTTCCTTGGGGTCCTGCAGGATCGCGGCCACAAGGTCGCGCTGGTCACCGACGGGCGCATGTCCGGCGCCTCTGGTAAGGTACCCGCTGCCATTCACGTCACGCCGGAAGCTGTCGACGCTGGGCCGCTGGCCTACCTGCGCGACGGCGACGTCGTTCGGCTCGATCCGGACAACGGCGTGCTCGAGGCACTGGTAGATGCGCAGACCTGGTCCGAGCGGGAACCGGCGAGCTGCGATCTGGATCACTATCATCACGGCATGGGGCGCGAGTTGTTCGCCGGCTTCCGACAGCTGGTGGGCGGCGCCGAGGATGGGGCAGCCACCTTTGGGGGCTTCGACGCCGCCGATCTGCCCGGAGGGCATACATGACAACTCCCGCCTTGATTGGCGATATCGGTGGAACCAACGCACGATTTGCCCTGGTGATGCCAGGCAGCGTGGAACTGCAGTCCATCGAGACGCTGCCCTGCGCGCGCTACGCCGGGTTGGTCGAGGCCATCCAGGCCTATCTCGAGCGCGTCGGCGCCGAGACACCGAGCGAGGCTTGCCTGGCCTTCGCCTGTCCGGTGCACGAAGACAGGGTCAAGATGACCAACAATGACTGGGCATTCTCGAAGCGTGAAGTCGCCGAGACATTGGGCATGGCGACGTTCAAGGTGATCAACGATTTCACCGCGCAGGCGCTCGGCGTGCCCCATGTCGACGAGAAGGACCTGGTCAAGATCGGCGAGGGCGAGGCCGAACCACGCAACCCGCGCCTGGTGATCGGTCCCGGTACCGGCCTCGGTGTCGCCGGGCTGGTCCCCAGCCAGCGCCACTGGATTCCGCTGACCACCGAGGGCGGTCATGCCACGTTCGCTCCGACCGACGAGCGCGAGCGGCAACTACTCGACTACTTTCGCGCCCGTTACGGCCGGGTCTCGCTCGAGCGCCTGCTCTGTGGCCAGGGGCTTCTCGATCTCTATCTCGCCCACGCGGCCCTGCTCAACGTGACCGCGCACTACAACACCCCGGCCGAGGTGACCGGTGCCGCGCGCGCCGGCGACCGCGTCGCCCGGGAAACCCTGATGCGCTTTCTCAAGATACTCGGCAGCGCCAGCGGCGATGCGGCCTTGATGCTCGGTGCGCTCGGCGGCGTCTATCTGTGCGGCGGTATTCTGCCACGACTCCTCGAGTGGCTCCCGCGCAGCGATTTCCGCCGCGCCTTTGCCGACAAAGGGCGCCTGAGTGCCTACAATGCCGGCATCCCGACATGGGTGGTGACAGCGCCGTGGACCGGCCTACTGGGCGCGGCGGAAGCTCTGCATAACGAGGAAGTGACATGATCCCCGATACGCTCCGAGAGCTGATCGAGACGACCGATGGCCAGCGCGAGGCGGAGTGGGAAGGTCGCACGCTCCTGCTGATCAACGACACCTGGGGCGAACTCGCGATCTCGCTGCAAGGCGCGCAGGTACTGCATTACCGTCCGGCCGACGACGACCATGGCTGGCTCTGGGTGACACCGACTCCGCAGCCGCTGCCCAAGGCCATCCGAGGCGGCATTCCGCTCTGCTGGCCATGGTTCGCCGATGAATCTCCCGATGGCCAGGGGCCGATGCACGGACCGGCACGCACGGCCGACTGGCGTGTCGATGCGGTCGACGAGGACGTCAGCGGCGACGGCGTGGAGATCCATCTCTCGCCGCTGACTCGCCTGCACGACGAACTGACGCCTAGCGCAGTGGTCCATGCCAATGCGCGTCATCTCAGCGTCGAGCTGGTTACCCGCCACACCGGGACTACGCCAGTCAAGATGACCGGCGCGCTGCACACCTATTTCGCGGTTGCCGACACCCACCGATGCCGCGTGGAAGGGCTCGCCGGCGCCCGCTATCTGGACAAGCTCGAGCGCTTCGCCGAGAAGGATCAACTGGGCGAGCTCGGCATCCGTGGCGCCCTCGACCGGATCTACCAGTCGCATCGACCGGTCGTGCTCGACGACGGCCAGCGGCGCCTCACGATCACCAAGCAGGGCAGCGACTCGACGGTGGTGTGGCACCCCGGCAGCGACCTGCCGAGCGATACGCCAGCCGATGCCGGCCAGCGCTTTCTCTGCGTCGAGGCCGCCTGCACCCGACTTGACCCGGTGTGGCTGGTGCCGGATGCTCAACACTTGCTGGCCACCACCATCGCACGAGAGGCGACCTCGGCGTGAGCGACGACCTGATCTTCGACTCCCCCTTCATCCTCGGCATGATGCGGCTCAACGAACGCCCCGAGTTCGACGACGCCGACCGCTTCGGCGACTGGCTCGAGTCCCGCGTGGAGCGCGGGCTGCACTGGTTCGATCATGCCGACAGCTACGGCAATCACGAGGGCGAGAAGCGCTTCGGCGAAGCCTTGGCCCGCCGCCCGGGACTCAAGTCCCGCGTACGCGTGGTCACCAAGGGCGACATCGTGCTGCCCAGTCGCGACCGATCGCCGTTCGGGGTCAAGCACTACGACACCTCGGAGCGCTATCTGACAAGCGTCATCGACGGCTCGCTGTCGCGGCTCGGCGTCGAGCGTCTCGACCATTTCCTGCTGCATCGCCCCGATCCGCTGATGGATGCCGAAGCCACCGCCCGCGCGCTGGACGATGCCATCGATGCGGGCAAGGTCGGCGCCGTCGGCATCTCCAACTTTCTCCCCGAGCAATGGCGGCGGCTGCAGGCGACCATGCATCACCGCCTGGGCGTGCATCAGCTGGAACTGTCGCTCGCCCATCCGGACGCGCTGTTCGACGGCTTCTACGACGCCATCCTCGCCGACGGACTGGCGCCGATGGCGTGGTCGCCGCTGGGCGGCGGCTCGGTCTTCGAGGATGTGCTGGGCACGGCGCTGTCGCGCCTGGCCGAGCAGCTCAACTCCACGACCGCCGGGCTGGCGCTGGCGTGGCTGCGTCGCCTGCCGGGCTCACCGGTCCCCGTGATCGGCACGTTGAACGAGCGTCGTATCGACAACCTGCTATTGAGCAGTAATCTCGAGATCGATCGCCCCACCTGGTTCGCGCTGCTCGAGGAAGCCCGCAGCCACCGGGTGCCCTGACCGCGACGGCTTGCCGCCCCGTCTCGAGGGCCTGCGCGGTCATCCCGCATCTCGACAGCGGGACGTGACGCGCACCAGGCGACCGAAGTGCATCGATGCCGACCGCGATCACGACCCGGCCTCACGCGAGGCCTCGGTATCCAGACTGCCTCGGCATCCAGACAGAGAGAACACGGTGGTACTGCGCATCGCCGCACCGCGGGCCGGTGCCTTCACCGGAACGGAGGGCTCCGTTCCACCGGCAAGAGTCGAGGAGAGAGTCGACCTATCATGACCCCTATCATCGCTTTCGGCGAAGCCCTCGTCGACATGTTGTCCAGTCGTCTGGGCGACGATACCGCGCCCGAGACCTTCACCCCCTACGCGGGTGGCGCTCCCGCCAATGCCGCCGTGGCCTGCGCCCGCCAGGGGCTGCCGAGCTGCTTTCTCGGCATGATCGGCGATGACCGCTTCGGCGACTTCCTGGTCGAAGAGCTCGAACGCTACGGCGTCGATACCCAGCACATCGTGCGCACGCGAGAAGCGCGTACGGCACTCGCCTTCGTCTCTCGCGACGCGCATGGCGAGCGCCAGTTCGACTTCTACCGCCCCCCCGCGGCCGACCTGCTCTACCGGCGCGAACACCTGCCGGCCGGCATTTTCACCGAGCCGGCACTGGTGCACCTCTGCAGCAACAGCCTCACCGACACCCCGATCGCCCGCACTACACTGGATCTTGCCAGCATCGCCCGACGTGGCGGCTGTTTGATCAGCGTGGATGCCAACCTGCGCCCACCGCTCTGGCCGCAGGGGCAGGTCGATATCGCCCTGGTGGAGCAGCTGCTGGAGCGCGCCCACCTGGTCAAGCTCTCTACCGAGGAGCTCGACGCGCTGCGCGGCGAGCAGAGCGCCGAGGCGTGGATCAGCCTGCGCCTGGCGCGCGGCACGCGCCTCATCGTGGTAACTGATGGCCCGGGGCCGGTGGTGGCACACCTCGCCGACCGCCAGCTTCAGGTCACGCCACCGAGCGTTGCCGCCGTGGACACGACCGCTGCGGGAGATGCCTTCATCGGCGGCCTGCTCGCCTCCCTGTCGCGCGACGATGTCACCTGCGAGACCCTGACCGCCTGGCTGGCCGACGAGGCGAGACTCTCCGAGGCGCTGCGCTTCGCCGGTCGCTGCGGGGCGTTTGCTGCCACCCGAGCCGGCGCCTTCGTCTCGCTGCCCGGCGAGGCCGACCTGGAAAACCTGCCGACCTGATCCCGACCGACTCGACCATGGGGCGGCACCTGTGCCGCCCCATGCCGGGCCAGCGCTCGCCGTTCGCCCTCCCTACGACGCCCGCCGCATCGCCATTGTCGAACCCGCCATTCCCTGCCACCTTGAGATAGCGCCCTGCCGGCATGAAGCGCCGCTGACCGCCCAAGGTATAACGTCGTCGCTTCATGCAAACTCGTAAACTGGTTTGGCGCCATAATGCTCCTTGGCGACGCCGAGAACCCCAGAAGCGAGAAGCATGATGAACAAATGTTTTCCCAGCGCCGGCGAGGCGCTCGATGGACTGATCGAGGACGGCATGACATTGGCCGTCGGCGGCTTCGGCCTCTGCGGCATTCCCGAGGCGTTGATCGGCGCGCTGCGAGATAGTGGCAAGCGCGACCTGACCGTCGCGAGCAACAACGCCGGCGTCGACGGCTTCGGTCTCGGTCTGCTGCTCGAATCACGCCAGATCAAGAAGATGCTCTCTTCCTATGTCGGTGAGAACAAGGAGTTCGAGCGCCAATACCTTTCCGGCGAGCTAGAGCTCGAATTCTGTCCTCAGGGCACGCTGGCCGAGCGGCTACGCGCCGGTGGAGCAGGCATTCCGGCCTTCTTTACCCGCACCGGCTACGGCACGAAGATCGCCGAGGGCAAGGAGGTGCGCGAATTCGACGGCGAGCACTACGTGATGGAACGCGGCCTGCCGGTCGACGTGGCACTGATCAAGGCACAGGTCGCCGACCGCGCCGGCAACCTGCGCTTCAACAAGACCGCTCGCAACTTCAACCCGCTGGCGGCGATGGCCGGCAAAATCTGCATCGCCGAAGTCGAAGAGATCGTCGAGACTGGCGCCATCGATCCAGACGACGTTCACCTGCCGGGCATCTTCGTGCATCGTATCGTGCACAACCCGACCCCGGAGAAACGCATCGAGAAACGCACGCTCAGGGAGACGAACTGAGATGGCCTGGACCAAGGAACAGATGGCGGCACGCGCCGCCGACGAGCTGCAGGACGGTTACTACGTCAACCTCGGTATCGGCCAGCCGACTCTGGTCGCCAACTACATTCCCGAGGGCATGGATGTCTGGCTGCAGTCGGAGAATGGCCTGCTCGGCATTGGACCCTTCCCCACCGAGGCGACGGTCGACCCCGATCTGATCAACGCCGGCAAGCAGACCGTCACCGCCCTGCCCGGCTCCAGTTATTTCGATAACGCCGAGTCGTTCGCGATGATTCGCGGCGGCCACATCAATCTAGCGATTCTGGGCGCGATGCAGGTGTCTTGCCATGGCGATCTCGCCAACTGGATGATCCCCGGCAAGATGGTCAAGGGCATGGGCGGCGCGATGGATCTGGTTGCCGGTGTTCAGCGCGTGGTCGTGCTGATGACGCATACCGCCAAGGGCGAGCACAAGATTCTCGACGCCTGCTCCCTACCGCTGACGGGCGTTGGCGTGGTCGACCGCATCATCACCGACCTGGGCGTCATGGATATCACCGACGAGGGCCTGACGCTGATCGAACTGGCACCTGACGTCACGCTCGAGGAGATCCGCACAGCCACCGGCTGCGAGCTGCTCGATCAGCGGGAGGTGACACATGCCTGATGCCACTGCAAACAGTCATCGCGATGCCGTGATCGTCGCCGCCACGCGAACGCCGATCGGCACTTTCCAGGGCGGGCTTTCCAGCGTCCCCGCCGTCGATCTCGGCGCGACAGTCATTCGCCGCGTGCTCTCGGAGATCGACCCCACCACGGTCGACGAAGTCATCATGGGCCACGTACTGCGTGCCGGCCTGGGACAGAACACGGCCCGTCAGGCGGCGATCGCCGCCGGCCTGCCCGAGGGCGTTCCGGCCATGACCATTGATAAGGTCTGCGGCTCGGGACTGAAGGCGGTGCATCTTGCCGCACAGGCGATCCGCTGCGGTGATGCCGAGACCATTGTCGCCGGCGGCATGGAGAGCATGAGCCTCGCGCCCTATGTCCTGCCCAAGGCGCGGACGGGACTGCGCATGGGCCATGCCGAGCTGCTCGACAGCATGATCCACGACGGCCTATGGGACGCATTCAACGACTACCACATGGGCATCACCGCCGAGAACGTCGCCGCACGCTGGAACCTCTCGCGCGAGGCGCAGGATGCCTACGCCGCCGAGTCCCAGCGACGCGCGCTGGCCGCGCGCGATGCCGGACGGTTCGACACCGAAATCACCCCTGTCGACGTCCCGCAACGCCGTGGCGATCCGGTGACGGTCGCCCGCGACGAGCAGCCCCGCGACGGAATCAGTGCCGAATCGCTGGCCAAGCTGAAGCCAGCCTTCCAGCGCGACGGCACGGTCACCGCCGGCAATGCCTCCTCGATCAATGACGGCGCCGCCGCGCTGCTGATCATGAGCGCCGAGCGCGCCCGCGCCCTGGGCCTGCCGGTACTGGCCACCATACGCGCCTGCGCCAGCGCGGCCGTCGATCCGGCGACCATGGGCATCGGCCCGGTACCGGCGACCCGGCGTTGCCTTGCCCGGGCCGACTGGTCGGTCGAGCAGCTCGACCTGATCGAAGCCAACGAGGCCTTCGCCGCGCAGACGCTGGCGGTCGCCAGCGAGCTCGGCTGGTCGCCCGAGCGCGTCAACGTCAACGGCGGCGCCATTGCACTGGGACACCCCATCGGCGCTTCCGGTGCCCGCGTGCTGGTCACGCTGCTCCATGAGATGCAGCGTCGGGATGCCAAGCGCGGCGTGGCGACCCTCTGCATCGGCGGCGGACAAGGCGTGGCGACCGCAGTGGAGCGCACCTGATTTCGCGCAGGCCAGCGTCGATTCGCGACTGGAGCGTCGCGCCAGGATAGACCAGACTGTCTGCATCACTTCAGGCAAACGGCAGGAGGCCACTATGAAGCCAGAGACACTATGGACACTCGTGGGAACCGGCACGGCGGTACTGACCGGCGTGCTGGCGCGTCAGAGTCTCAAGCAGGGCGCACGCCGCGGCGCACTCGAACCGCCGGTCAACCCGGATCGCGACGACGTCCAGTGGCGCCAGGCGCTACTGTGGGGGGCCGCCTCCGGCATGGCGGTTGGCGTAGCCCGCGTCGTCGGCTGGAAAGTGGCATCCGCCGGGATGCGTCGCACGCGGCGATCGCGGCGCGGGCAAAGGATTCTGTCACGCCTGGAGGACTGACGGCAGGAACACGAGCGGTCGAGCGCGGCAGGGCCTCGTCGCCCATCACGGTCGGTCGCCGCTGTTCGGCCGGCCCGGCACCCGCGCCGGGCCGACCCGTTATCAGCGCGGGTAGCGCTGGGTAGCCTGGCGCGTCAGCTCGGTGATGCCGGCCCAGTCTTCCTGGTCGATCAGTGACTGAGGCGCCATCCAGGAACCGCCCACGCAGATCACATTGGGCAACGCTAGATAATCCGCCGCATTGTCCACCGTGACACCGCCGGTCGGGCAGAACTTCACTTCGGGCAACGGCCCACCGAAAGACTTGAGCGCCTTGGCGCCCCCATTGGCTTCCGCCGGAAAGAACTTGAAGCGACGAAAGCCGAATTCACGCCCCGTCACCACTTCGGAAACGGTCGCCACGCCCGGCAGCAGCGGCACCTCACTGTTGGCGGCGTAAGCGAACAGCGCCGGCGTGGTACCCGGCGTCACGACGAAATCGACACCGATCTCCTCGCACTGCCGATACTGATCGACGTCGAGGACCGTTCCCGCCCCGATCGTCGCCTGCGGCAGCGCCTCCCGGATCTGCTTCATGGCCTCGACGGCACAGTCGGTGCGCAGCGTGATCTCGAGCACACCGAGGCCGCCGTCGACCAGCGCCTTGGCCAGCGGTACGGCGTGTTCCAGCTTCTCGATCACCAGCACGGGAATAATGCTGGTCGAGGCACAGATGGCATCGAGACGTGCGGTCTGCGATGCGGGCAGTTGGGTAACGGATGACATCTTCGACTCCTTGTTGGCGAGACACGCAAAGGCGCGCGCCACACCGCGTTATGGTGCCCAGTAGAGCGTCAGCGGACAGGTCAGAAAGGCGCGGATCGGCAGCTCGCGCACATCGTCGCCAGCAAGAGCCTGACCTAGCACGGCTTTCTGGGCTTCGCCGACGATATGCAGGGCATGACGATGCGCCGAGTGCAAGCGCGCAGCGCTCAGGGTAATGCGCGGATGCGCCGCACTGGGGGAACGCGTCGCGACCACCGCTTCGTCACTGCTGAGCGCAAGCGACAGCTCGGCACTGTCCGGAAACAGCGAGGCGGTATGACCGTCGCTGCCCATGCCGAGTACCACCAGGCTGGCCGGCCACGGCAGTGCCTCGACCCGTGTCGCGATCGACGCCACGCCCTGCTCGGGGGTGGCGTCGTCGCTGATCAGCGAATGAAAACAAGCGGCGGCGGCGGGCCCCACCAGCAGCGATTCACGCACCCGGCGCGCCTGGCTGTCGGCATGATCCTCGGCGACCCAGCACTCATCGGTGAGCGTGATGTCGACCCGTGACCAAGCCAACGGCTGCTGCGCCAGATGGCGAAAGAAAGCCAGCGGCAAGGTGCCGCCGGCGACCACCAGCAGCACCCGCTCGCGTTCGGCGAGATCCTGACCCAGCGCCAGCGCGGCACTCTCCGCCAGTTGCCGGGCCAGTTGATCCCGAGCTCGCTCAGTAGTCTTCATACCAGGAGCGGCCGTCCTGGGTGATCATGGCGATCGACGCCACCGGCCCCCAGGAACCAGCCGGGTAGCGGCGCGGCGGAATATCGCGCTTCTCCCAGCCATCGATCAGCTGATCGACCCACTTCCAGGCGTACTCGACCTCGTCGCGGCGCACGAACAGATACTGCTGCCCTTTCATCACCTCCAGCAGCAGGCGCTCGTAGGCATCGGGGATACGCGCCTTGGGGAAGGCATGGTTGAAGTCCAGATGCAGTGGACCGGGGCGCAGGCGCATGCCCTTGTCGAGCCCGCCGTCCTTGGTCAGCACCTGCAGCGCAATCCCCTCTTCCGGCTGCAGTCGGATCACCAGCTTGTTGGCGGCCAGATTGCGCTGATCGGGATCGAAGATATAGTGCGGCTGCTGACGGAAGTGGATGACGATCTGCGACAGCTTCTCCGGCATGCGCTTGCCGGTGCGCAGATAGAACGGTACGCCCGCCCAGCGCCAGTTGGCCACCTCCAGACGCATGGCCACGAAGGTTTCGGTGGTGCTCGAGGTGTTGGCTTCGTCTTCATCGAGATAGCCAGGCACGTTCTCGCCATCGATGGCACCGGCCACATACTGCCCGCGCACCACATGTCGATTGAGCGCCTCGCCCTCGAGCGGCTTGAGCGCCTTGAGCACCTTGACCTTCTCGTCACGAATGGCGTCGGCGTCGAGATTCGCCGGCGGATCCATGGCCAGCATGGTCAACAGCTGCAACAGATGGTTCTGCACCATGTCGCGCAGCTGACCGGCCTTGTCGAAGTACCCCCAGCGCCCCTCGATACCGACCTGCTCGGCGACCGTGATCTCGACATGCGAGATCTGGCTCTGATTCCACTGATTGCCGAACATCGGGTTGGCGAATCGCAGCGCGATCAGGTTCTGGACCGTCTCCTTGCCGAGATAATGGTCCATGCGATAGATGCGGGACTCGGGGAAGACCGCACCGATGGCGTCGTTGATCTCGTGGGAGGACTCCAGGCTGTAACCGATCGGCTTCTCGACCACGACCCGTGACTCCTCGTCGAGGCTGCCGCTCTGCTCGAGGTTGGCGCAGATCGCGCCATAGATGCTCGCCGGTACGGCCAGGTAGATGGTCAGCGGACAGGTCTCGTCCGGGCTCTGCGCATGCCAGTCGCGAATCTTGTCGTAGCCGTCCACCGTGTCGAAGTCGAGCTGGACGTAGTCAAGCCGGGCGAGAAAGCGCTCGAGACAGGTCTGTTCGAGCTCGTGGCTCTTGACCCGCTTCTTGAGCATTCCCATGACGGTATCGCGGAAGCTATCGGCATCGTGCTCGCGCCGCGCCAGGCCGAGAATTCGAGTCTCGGTGCCGAGCAAGCCGTCCCGATCGAGGTGGTAGAGCGCCGGGTACAGCTTGCGCAGCGCCAGGTCGCCCAGCGCTCCGAACAGCGCCATGTCCACATTGGGCGTTGCCTCTCGAGTCATTGCCTCCCTCCGACAAAGTCGTTAATTTACGAATAAAATACGCCATTCCCGCACATTTTGACACGCGACCGCGTAACAAAATTACCGCCGCGCGCACCAGTATAGCGCGCGTCGTCGGCCTCGGGTCATGCCCCTGCCGCCATCGACTTGGCGCACCCCGCCTCGCAGGCTAGGATGCAGGGCCTGCGCCGCTCGATCCGACCATTCGCCTCTAGGAGAGACCCCGCCACATGGCCGTCCATGATCTCATCGCCCGTATCCGCTCGCGGGTCGACGAACTGAATCGCTCGGAGCGCAAGGTGGCAGACGTCATCCTGCAGGATCCCGACGCAGCGATTGGCATGAGCATAGCCACTCTGGCACAGGCTGCCACGGTGAGCGAACCCACGGTCAACCGTTTCTGTCGCAACTTCGACACCAAGGGGTATCCCGACTTCAAGATCCAGTTGGCGCAGAGTCTGGCGGGCGGCACGCCCTACGTCAGCCGCAGCGTCGAGAGCGACGACGATGCCGCCGCCTATACCGACAAGATCATCGGGGCGACCATCGCCGCGCTGGACGAAGCACGACGCGCCATCGATCCCAAGCGCATTGAGCGAATCGTCGATCATCTGTCGCAGGCGCGCCAGATTCACTTCTTCGCGCTGGGCGCCTCAGCACCTGCCGCCTTCGACGCGCAGAACAAGTTCTTCCGCTTCAACCTGCCTGTCGCTGCGCACAATGACGTCCTGATGCAGCGCATGATCGCCGCCGCCGCCCACACCGGCGACGTCATCGTCGTGATCTCCTACACCGGGCGCACCCGCGATCTGGTCGACGTCGCACGCCTGGCACGCGACAGTGGTGCGCTGGTCATCGGCCTGACCCGCGAAGGCTCGCCGCTGGCGGAGGTCTGCACCGAACTGCTGCCGATCGACCTGCCGGAAGACACCGAGGTCTACATGCCGATGACCTCGCGCATGATCCACATGGCCTTGATCGATGTGCTGGCCACCGGCGTCACCCTGCGCCGAGGCGAGTCCTTCCTGCCGCATCTGAAGACCATCAAGGAGAGCCTGCGGCCGACCAAGTTTCCACCGCCGACGCCATGACGGCAGTGCCGAACCTGTCAGCGATCACTTACAACCACGATCGGCTTAATCCGCGCGCAAGAATCCGGTTATCATAAGCCCCCCCCTGAACGGATCGAGGTTCCCTCCATGTTTCGCTGGATCGCTGTCTTGGCCCTGATGACCGTCGGCTCGCTGGCCCACGCCGACACGTTCCGCTTCACCGCCATTCCCGACGAGGACCAGTCGCGCCTGGTCGAGCGCTTCTCGAAGGTCGCCGACTATCTCTCGGCGCAGCTCGGTGTCGACGTGGAGTATGTCCCGGTCACTTCCTACGGCGCGGCCGTCACCGCCTTCCGCAACGATCAGGTCCAGCTGGCCTGGTTCGGTGGGCTCTCCGGCGTCCAGGCGCGCCAGCTGGTGCCGGGCTCGCAGGCGATTGCCCAGGGCGAAGAAGACGCCGCCTTCAGCAGCTACTTCATCGCCAACACCGAGACCGGCATCGAACCCGAACAGGACAACCTGCCGGACGCGGTTCGGGATCACTCGTTCACCTTCGGCGCCAAGACCTCGACCTCGGGGCGCCTGATGCCGGAGCACTTCATCCGCCAGCGCTTCGACGAGGCCCCGGAGGAAGTGTTCTCTCGCGTCGGCTTCTCCGGCGACCATTCGCGCACGATCGCGCTGGTCGAATCCGGCACCTACGATATCGGCGCGGTCAACTTCACCGTCTGGCAGGCCGCCGTCGAGGATGGCCGCGTCGATACCGACAAGGTCGAAGTCATCTGGGAGTCGCCCACTTACCCCGACTACCAGTGGACGCTGCGAGGCGACGCGGACGAGCGCTACGGCGAGGGCTTTACCGACAAGGTCCAGCAGGCACTGCTCGACATGACCGATCCGGCACTGCTCGAGAGCTTCCCCCGCTCCGGCTTTATTCCCGCCAGCAATGACGACTACGCGCCCATCGAGTCGGTCGGCAAATCGATCGGTCTGCTGCGCTGAACCAATGCCACTACTGAGGTTCGAACAGGCCGACCTGGGCCATGGCGCCCAGGTCGTGCTGCCCTCGCTCGACCTGACGTTCGACAACGGGGAGCATGTCGCCCTGCTTGGCCAGAGCGGCGCCGGCAAGTCGACCCTGCTGGGCGAAGTTCGTCGGCGTCTCCACGCGCGCGCAGCCTGGTGCCCGCAGGGTCACGGCTTGGTACCGCTGCTGTCGGTCTATCACAACGTCTACATGGGCCGTCTGGAGCGCCACGCTGCCTGGCGCAATCTGCGCAATCTGCTGCGCCCCTACCCGGCGGATTGGCAAGCGATCGAGACACTGTGCGATGAACTTGGCCTCGAGGGCCTGATACGCCGGCCGGTGGAGACGCTCTCCGGCGGTCAGCGCCAGCGCGTGGCCATCGCCCGCGCCTTCTACCAGTCCCGTGAGCTGTTCCTTGGCGACGAACCGCTGGCCAGCGTCGATCCGCACCAGGCCGTGCGCCTGCTCGAACGCATTCATGATCGCCACGCGACCAGCCTGATCGCCCTGCACCAGCACCGTCTGGCGCTGAGCCATTTCGACCGCGTCATCGGCTTGCGCGACGGCCAGGTCGTCCTCGACGCCCCCAGCCATGCGCTGACCCTGGCACAACTGGACGCCCTCTACCCGGATGCCGCCCCCGCGGCGTCGCACGACGGCGCCCGGGCAGTATCCCGATGAGCCGCGCGCCCGGCTGGCTGCGCGGCGACAGCCCCGGCCTCGTGCTCGCCCGCCGCTCGCTGGCGCTGGTGGCGCTCTGCGTGCTGCTGCTGCCGCTAGCCGATCTCGACGTCACCGCCGCAGACCCATGGCACGAGCTGCAGCGCATGGCGCTCGGCTTCGCCTGGCCGAACTGGCTGGCACTGGAAAGCCCACTGCAAGCCATCGCGCTCACGGTCAGTGTCGCCCTTTGGGGGACCTTCCTCGGCGCTCTGCTGGGCTTTCCGCTGGCGCTGTTGTTCCATCGGTCGCGACTGTTGCGGGGGTTCTGTGCTTTTATTCGCGCGATTCATGAACTGTTCTGGGCGCTGCTGTTCCTGCAGGTGTTCGGCCTCTCCGCCATCACCGCGCTCGCCGCGCTCGCCATCCCTTACGCAGGAATCTTCGCCAAGGTCTATGCGGAGATTCTGGAACTGACGCCGAAGGCACCCGGCGATGCGCTCCCGCCTGGCGTCGATCGGCTCTCGCGCTTTCTCTACACGGAGCTACCATTGGTGTGGGGGCGGCTGGCGAGCTACACCCGCTATCGCTTCGAATGCGCCATGCGGGCCAGTGTGCTGCTCGGCTTTGTCGGCCTGCCGACACTCGGGTTCTACCTGGAGAGCGCGTTTCGCGAGGGTCGCTTTGGCGAGGCCGGCGCCTTGCTGTGGCTCTTTTATCTGCTGATCGCCACGCTGCCAGTGTGGGGGCATCGACGCCTGCTGCCTTTGCTCCTGGTCGGGGCACTCTTCTGGCTAGGGCCTTGGCCGGCCGTCGATGGCGACCTGCTATGGCGCTTCGTCAGCCACGATCTCTGGCCAGCACCGCTACTGGAAGGCGATATCGTCGGAATGGGCGCCTGGCTCGCCGACATCCCCGATCTGCTACCGGCGATCGGTAACACCCTGCTGCTGGCCCTGATGGGAACGGTCGGAAGCCTGGTGCTCGCGCTACTGCTATGGCCGCTGGCCAGTCGGCATTTCGGCCACCGCTGGCAGCGGGCCGGCGGGCGGCTGCTGCTGGTCGTGCTGCGCTCGACGCCGGAACTGATGCTGGCGTTCATTTTTCTACTGATGCTCGGCCCATCGATGCTGCCGGCGTGGCTCGCGCTGGCGCTGCACAACGGTGCGCTGATTGCCTTTCTCGTTGCCCGCCACGCGGATGGACTGACGCCTGGCATGCCGGGGCTGCCCGCGAGTGGCCGCTACGCCTATGAGCTGCTGCCGCGACTCTATCCCAACCTGCTGGCGCTGATCTGCTACCGCGCCGAGGTCATTCTGCGTGAGACGGCGATTCTCGGCATGCTGGGTGTGGCCACGCTCGGGTTCTACATCGATTCCAGCTTCGAATATCTGATGTTCGACCAGGCCTTCTTCCTGTTGCTGATCACAGCGGCGCTCAACATCGCGGTCGACGCCCTCTCGCGTCGCTTCCGCCCGCGTGAAGCACCGCTGGACGACCCCTGCAGCCGCTAAGCCCCTCACCAGTAAAAAAAACTAAGCCCCTCGCCAATAAAAACAACGCCCAGCGGCTGCCGGGCGTGTCGGGGGCGTATCATCAAAAACGGCTTCCGATGCGAGTGTGTGGCGTCCTGCCGCGCGCCGCTTCCCTGCCGATACCACCTTCCTTGGTGATTGGCGTCCTGCCATCTGGTCATCCTGACCCGACGATACCTAACCAAGATTAGCAATCAGTACAGGAACTGTACAACTATTTTATTGCCTCGCTTGGCAAGGCCAGGTCGCGTCAGTAGGCTTGTCACTATCAACAGCAAGCCACGCACGCAAAATAACGCCCCCGAAAGTGCGCCACCGAAAGGGGCGGCTCTGGGAAAACGGCGAAAAAAGCCGTAGATTCACCGAGATAACTCAATAATTAGCATGGGTTAAATCAGTCGGCGGGAGCCGGCGGTACGCTATCCTGACTCGTGGAATCGTCCTTCCCGAGTGCGTCGGGCTCCGGTCCGGCGCTTTTATGTGACGCGCTCGGAACCTGCATCCCGGCGCAGCGATCCGCACCGCCCCCTCCCCGCCGACCATGACGACTGCCAATCTCGCCGAATGCATATTGCTTGCACGGCGTCGCGGCCCGAATCCGTTATGATGCGAAAACCCGTGACCACTGGATGTTCGATACGGCGTGATGACGGATCTTTATCTACAGGACTGGCGAGGCTGGACACCCCATCGCGATGCGGCGGGCAACACGCGTCTGGACACGCGGGACAAGCCCGCCGGTACGGCCATTCCCGCGATGCTGCGGCGGCGCCTGAACCTGATCGGCCGCGCGGTCTGCGACATGCTCCTCGAGCTCGACCCGGCGTCGAACCACGTGGTGCTGCACGCCTCCCGCCACGGCGACGGCGATCGCACGCTGGAGATGCTCTACGCGCTCGATGACGGGGATCCCCTGTCGCCTGCGCGTTTCGGTCTCTCCGTGCACAACGCCACTATCGGTGTCTACTCCATCGCCAGCGGCAACCGCCGCAGCCAGCAGGCGATTGCCGCCAGCGGTGCGGAGTGGGGTGCGCTGATGGCGGAGGCCCGGGGCTATCTGGCCGACGGCGAATCCAGCGTGCTGGTGGTCTTCGGCGATCAACCGGTGCCCGAACGCTTCGCCGCCTATGCCCCGAATACCCTTGCCGCCGCCGTGGCGTTGCGCCTAGGGCTCGTGCCCGGCGCCGATACCCGGCGTCTGGTCGACAGATCGCTCGAGACCGGCCCCGATCACGCGTTGCTGCCGGCGCCTCAACCACTCGATATCATCGACTGGCTGACCGGACAGCAGGCGTTCATTCGCTGCGCGCGAACGCACCGAGAATGGTGCTGGGAGCCCGCCAGCGACACGCAGTAGCGTACCGCAAGACGCCAGGTAACCAAGGCGCTAGCGGCAGCCTCCGAGCCAGGAGCCCCGAATCGGCCCGCGATCACCGGGCCCGGGGCTCTCTTCGGAAACAAGACCGGCAAGGAGCCGGCGGCGTGCCGGTGGTTGCATCGGCCCCGATCGATAACGACTCAATGAAGGACCGCAGATACGATGACGACGACCGCGCTGGAGCACGAACTCAAGGAACTGATCATCGAGACGCTTGAGCTCGAGGACGTTACCGCCGACGACATCGACCCACAGGAGCCGTTGTTCGTCGAAGGCCTGGGGCTCGATTCGATCGATGCGCTCGAGCTGGGACTGGCGCTACAGAAGCGCTATGGCATCACACTGGAATCGGACGCCGAATCCTCGCGTCAGCACTTCGCCAACCTGAAGAGCCTGGCCGCGCTGGTCGAAGCACGGCGCGTCAAGTAAGGCGTGTGAGACGCATGCTTGCCGAGACACCAAGCGACGGCCGCAAGCGCCTGCTGCTGATCGTGCTGGGCGCCCTGGGGCTGCTCTGGCCATTGCTGGTGCATTATCTGCTGCCCCGCTACGGTGCCTGGCCACTGCTGATAGCCTTGGCGGCGCTGGCCTGGTGGCGACTGCCGTCGGCCCATCGCCGCTGGGGCTGGGCGCTGGCAGCCCTGATCGGCCTGCTGCTACTGACGGGCAGCGCGGAGCTCGGTCTACGCCTGTGGCCGTTCGTGATCAACCTGGCCCTGCTGCTACTGTTCGCGCATGGGTTACGCCACCCGCCCCCCTTGATCGAACGACTGGCCAGACGCCAGGAACCGGACCTGCCGCCCCACGCCGTGCGTTATACCCGCCGCGTGACTCAGGCCTGGTGCCTTTTTTTCGCGCTCAATGGCGGTATCGCCTTGGCCACCGCGCTCTTCGCGGACATGGATCTGTGGACGCTCTACAACGGCATCATCGCCTACGGGCTGATGCTGTCGATGTTTGCTGGCGAATGGTGCATACGCCAACGCGTCAAACGCCGCGCCGAGGCTCACCAAGATGCCCTATAGACTCGACCAGCGCCCTTGGCGCCAGCGTCCTGCCGAAGACGCCTTTGCCTGGCAGCCACCCTCGCCGGGGCAGCCGGCAGCGACGATCACCGTCGCGACCTGGCAGAGGCGCATCGGCGCCTGGCAGCAACATCTCGACTCGCTCGCCAACCCCGATCGCACGTGGCTGCTGTTCGAGCCCGACCCGATCGAATTCAGCGCCGCGATGGTGGCGATCTGGGAGCGCGGCGATCAGCTGGTACTGCCCGCTGACAACCAACCGGCGACGCTCGCCTCCCTCGCGGCCAGCGGCGTCGCGCTGGGCAGTCTCGGCAGCCAACCCGCGCCGGGCTCGGGAACGTCACCCACCTGGGGCACGGCGCCCCTGCCCTCGGTCGCCGTCTCGCTCTATACGTCGGGGTCGACCGGCGACCCGCAGCGCCTGGACAAGCGCTTCGACCAGCTCGATGCCGAGCTCGAGGCGCAGGTCCGACTGTGGCCACTGGAGCAGCGTCGCGTCATCAGCCAGGTCAGTCATCAGCATATCTACGGCCTGCTGTTCGCGATCCTGCGCCCGCTGTGCGAGTCGAGCCCCTTCGCTACGCAGTCATGCCGCTATCCGGAAACGCTCTACGCCTGGCTAGAACAGTGTCGCGAGGATGAATGTGGCGTTGCGCTGATCAGCGCCCCGCCGGCATTGTCCCGACTGCCCGAGGCATTATCGTGGGTTGCCGTACGGGAGGCGGTCACTCGCATCCACAGCTCCGGCGCACCGCTCTCCCGCAACGCGAGCGACGCCGTGTTCGACAGCTTCGCCACGCCAGTGCATGAGGTCTATGGCAGCTCCGAGACCGGCGGCATCGCCTGGCGCACACAACAGCAAGGCGATGCCTGGACGCCCTTCCCGGCTGTCGAGGTGGACACCGACGCCGAGCAGCGCCTCTGGCTGCGTTCGCCGCACCTGGCCGAGCGTGCGTCATGGCAGCGACAGGCGGACCGGATCGAAACCATCGGGAGCGGTTTCCACCTCCTTGGTCGCGCCGACCGGATCGTCAAGATCGGCGGCAAGCGGCTGTCGCTGACCGCCATGGATCAGGCACTCGGTGCTCTCCCCAGCGTCGAACGAGCACTGACGCTGCCACTGGCCCGCCGGGAACTCCGGCTGGCAGCGGTGGTCCAGCTCGCACCCGAGGCGTTACCGCACGACCACGCCAGCCACCGCGCCATGGTCAAGCACCTGCGCCAGGCCTTGGGCGCCCGCTTCGAGACCCCGGTACTGCCGCGCTACTGGCGATTCGTCGCCAGTTGGCCGACCAACACGCAGGGCAAGCTCGATGTGGATATCCGCCAGCGTCTGTTCCAGGATCTCGACGACCGCCGCGCCCCGCGCTGGCTCGGCGAGCAGCCAACGGCGACAGGCTGGTGCGTCTCTCTCGAAGTGCCCGAGCACTGCCTCTATCTCGACGGTCACTTCGACTCCCAGCCGGTGCTGCCGGGCGTGACGCTGGTGCACTGGGCGATGCAGCAGGCGAGCCGTCTGTTCGCGCTTCCCGGAGGCTTCGGCGGCCTGGAGCGACTGCGGTTCCCGCTGCCGCTGCTGCCCGGTGACCGCTTCACGTTAACGCTTGCCCTTCGCGACGACGGCGAACGCGCCACGCTGCATGTCCAGTGCGACAGCCCCCGGGGCCAGCATGCGAGCGGCCGCCTCCCTCTGCGACGGGAGGTCACCGATGTCGATGGATAGCCCCGCGCGGACAGCGATTCTGATCCCGGTCTACAACCATGCCGAGGCTATCGGCCCGACGCTGATGCGACTGCGAACATTGGGGCAGCCGATCCTGCTCGTCGATGATGGCAGCGATCTCGCCTGTGCCGCGGTCCTCGACCGGCTCGCCGAGGCCGCCGATGTCGATCTGGTGAGATTGCCGCACAATCGCGGCAAGGGCGCCACCGTGCGGGCGGGACTCGAGCGTGCGGCGGCGCGCAACCTGAGCCATGTGCTGCAGGTCGACGCCGACGGCCAGCACGAGGTTGACGACCTGCCCCCTTTTCTCGGCGGGCTGCGCGCCGACGACGAGGTGCTACGCATCGGTTATCCCCGCTTCGATGCCAGCGTGCCGCGACATCGCTTCTATTCACGCTACATCACGCACTCGCTGGTGTGGCTGGCGACGCTCTCCTTCACGCTGCGCGACACCATGTGTGGCGTCAAGCTCTACCCGGTCGCGGCCACCAACCGCCTGCTATCGCGCTATCCTTGCGGCGACCGTATGCAGCTCGACAGCGAGTTGCCGGTACGCTGGTACTGGCAGGGCGGACGGGTGGAAAACCTGCCGGTTCGCGTTCACTATCCGGTCGACGGCATTTCGCACTTTGCCCTATGGCGCGACAACTGCCTGCTCGCCGGCATGCACCTGCGCCTGCTGGGAGGCATGCTGACGCGTCTGCCCGCGCTGCTCGCTCGCCACCGAATGCGCCCGCGGGCCTCGTCGGCCGACGGCCAAAGTCGCCAGTGAGTACCCACTTTCCTTCTCAACGCGTGGAACCGCGCCCATGACGCCGGCAAGCAGCAACCCTCACCACTGGTCAAGAATCCGCGAAACCGGCAGTGCCGCCGGCATCCGCGCCATGGTCTGGATACGTCGCCGGCTCGGCCGCCTGCCGTTCCAGATCATGCTGACGCTGGTCATCGCCTACTACTACGTCGCTCATGGCCTGCATCGACGTGCCTCGCACACCTATCTGAAGCGTCTCTGGCAGCACCGCCATGGCCAGCCGCCACGCCATCTCACCTGGCTCAGCCTGCGCCACTTCCGCAGCTTCGGACAGAGCCTGATGGACAAGATCGATGCCTGGAGCGGCATTCCGCCGAACGTGCGCTTCGACGACGAATCGCGTCGCCACTTCCTCGACGCCGTCGGCAGCGGTCGCGGCGGCGTGATGTTCGTCTCCCATGTCGGCAACATGGAGATCTGCACGGCGATGAGCGATCTGCGCGAGGACTTCCGCGCCACCCTCTTGATGCATACGCGCAACGCCCGTCAGTTCGACGAAGTGCTGGCACGCTCGACCCATCGCCCTCATCCGCCCGAGATCATCGAGGTCAGCGAAATCACGCCCTCGACGGCCATGACGCTGGGTCGCCGCATCGCCGAGGGCGGTTTCGTGGTCATCGCCGCCGACCGGGTGCCGATCAGCGACAGCGGCCGGGCCCGTACACTGTCGTTTCTCGACCATCCGGCCCGCTTTCCGGAAGGCCCGTTCTGGCTCGCCAGCCTGCTACGCTGCCCGGTCTACACCATCGGCTGCTTTCGTGACGACGACGGCTACCGCGTGGACTTCGCGCCCTTTGACGATACCAGCGCCCTGGGCCGACGCGAGCGCAGCGCCTGGCTCGACGCCGCCATGCAGCGCTACGTCGACTGGCTGACCCGTCAGTGCGAGACGACCCCGCTGCAGTGGTTCAACTTCTTTCCCTTCTGGCTCGACTGCGACGACGCACACCCCGACGGCGATTCGGAAACCACGCCGCCGCCTCGCTGAGCGACGCCGGCGCGCGAAATCCTCATGACGACAGACATCACAAGGACGTAGGCATGTCTCCCAGAATCCTGCTTTTGAGCCTGCTGCTGTGCCTGCTACCGGTCAGCGCCCAGGCCTTCGATCTCGGCGATCTCCAGCAGCGACTCGCGGCCACACCCTCGCTGGCCGGCAGCTTCGAGCAGCAACGCTATCTTGCCGACCTCGACAGCACCCTCGATAGCCGCGGGCGCTTCCGTTTCGTGCGGGGCGAACGCGTGGTCTGGCAGCTGGAGGCGCCCGTCGAGGAGCGCATCGAGCTGACGCCGGAAGCGATCACCAGCGGCAGCGGCGACCAGGCCCCGCCGGGCGGTGAGCAGGTCGCCCAGCTCTTTCTGCAACTGCTGGAAGGCGACTGGCAGGCGCTGGAGTCGCGCTTCTCGATCACGCTCTCGGGCGAGGCGGCGCAATGGACGGTCAATCTGATTCCGCGGGAGGCCGCCCTGCGCGAACGCATCGAGCGCATCATCCTGAACGGCGGTGAACGCTATCTCCAGCGTCTCGAGATGCAGACCCCGACGGGCGACAGACTCCACGTCCGCCTGTTCGATCAACACACCCTCGCGCCCGACGCATGAGCCATCCGGGTTCCCGTCGACTCGCCTGGCTATGGCTGGTCGTCCTGCTGGCCTGCGCCGTCTGGCTCGCAGTGATGCTGCGCCAGGGCGTGCCGGCGGATACCGATCTCACCGCGCTGCTGCCCGCCGATCGCCAGGCACCGCTTGCCGAGCAGGCGGACCGCTCGCTCGGGCGCGGCTTCGAGGATCGATTCCTGCTGCTGCTGCATAGCGACGACCGGCGCGAAACCACTCGCGCGCTGGCCGAGCGCCTGCAGGCACTCGAGACGCCGGGGCGCCTCGCCGGCCTGGACTGGCGCGAACTCGACCTCGCCGATGACGATCCGCACGACTGGATGGGGGCTTGGCGCTATCGGCTGCTCACCCCGGCGGTGCAGCAGGCCATTGACACCGATAACGGCGAGTCGCTGGTCGCCCCGGCCCTGCGCCGGCTCTTCTCGCCTGCCTCGCGGCCGGACCCGGTCGCCGATCCCTTCGCCCTGCTGGATCAGTGGCTGGCAACCCAGCCTGGCAGTCCGATCCGCGCCGCCGACGGCCTGCTGACGCTAGACGCCGACGGTGAGCGCTTCAGCGTGCTGATCGGTCAGCTCGACGGCTCTCCCTATTCACTGCCGCTACAGCAGGCGTTGCACGAGACGCTGACGGCGTTTCAGCAGGCCCATCCCGATGCCGAGCTGCTGCGCTCCGGACTGGTGTTTCACGCGGCCGCCGGCGCGCGCCAGGCACGCCACGAAATTTCCACCATCGGCGCGGCATCGCTCGTCGGCGTGCTGCTGCTGATCGGCTTCGTCTTCCGGTCACCGCGCGTGCTGCTGCAGCTGATGCTGCCGCTGCTAGCCGGCTCGCTGTTCGCCCTGACACTGACGCTCGGCGTATTCGGTCGCCTGCACCTGCTGACGCTGGCCTTCGGCGCCAGCCTGATCGGCATCGCCATCGACTACGTGCTGCACCTGCAGTGCGACCGCGCCATCCAGGGAACGGCCTTCCGCCTGCGCCGGCTGCTGCCGAGCCTGACACTGGGACTGATCTCCAGCGTGGTCGCCTACGTCGCCCAAGCGCTGACGCCCATGCCTGGCCTGCGCCAGATGGCCGCCTTCGCGGCCTTCGGGCTGATCGGCGCCTGGCTGACCGTGGTGCTGTGGCTGCCACGCTTCCGCCTGCGCGCCAATCCGGCGACCGCGCGGCTGGCCGAGCGCTGGTGGCGGCTCAGCCAGCCGCGGCGACGTCTCTCGCCTCGGGTCGCCCTGATCGCCGCTGTGCTGCTGATCGCCCTGTGTGCCTGGCGCCTCGACAGCGACGACAGTCTTGAGCTGCTCAACCCCTCGCCAGCCTCGCTGATGCAGAGCGAAGCCCGTGTTCAGCGCCTGCTCGACCGCGATACCGGTAGCCGTTACTTCCTGGTGCGCGCCGCCGACGAACAGGCGCTGCTGGCCCGTCTCGGCGAGCTCGATACGGCCCTCGACGCGGCCATCGCGGACGGCCTGGCGATCGACTATCAGTCGCTAGCCGACACCGTGCCGACACTGGCCGAACAGCAGCGCAATCTGGCGCGTGTCCGCACGCTCTACGCCGTGCCGCTGGAGACACTGGTCGCGCGCGCCGGGCTGCCATCGACACTACCCGAACGTGCCCGAGTGGCGCTCGACGAGAGCACGCCGCTGACGATAGCCGCCTGGCTGGAGACGCCGCTGGGTCAGTTTCAGCAGCGACTCTGGCTGGGCGAGACGCCGGCGGGAGACGTCGCTGCCACGGTGGTACTCCAGGGCGAGCGCAGTGCCGAGGTCGATGCCCGCCTGACGACCCTGGCCGAGACCCGCGACGGCGTGACCTACGTCGATCGTGTCGAGCGCATCGGCTTGCTGCTCGGCGAGCTGCGCCGCCACACCGCCGGCTGGGTCGCGCTGGCCATGGCGTTGATGAGCCTTGGCCTGGCCTGGCGCTATCGCCGGCGAGCGTGGCGGGTGGTGGCGCCCCCCTTCGGCGCTACGCTGATCGTGCTGTCGGTCTTCGCCATCGCCGGTGTCCCGCTCAACCTCTTCAACCAATTGGGCCTGCTGCTGGTCTTGGGGATCGGGCTCGATGCCGGTATCTTCAACGTTGAGCACGCCCGCCGGCCGTCGGCCTGGCTGGCGATCACGCTGTCCACGCTCACCAGCCTGCTGGCGTTCGGCACGCTGGCCTTCAGCGCTACCCCGGCACTGCACTACCTGGGCCTGACCTGCCTGATCGGCCTGGCCAGCGTCTGGCTACTGGTGCCCTGGGTGCGTCCCCCTTCGACCGACAGTCACGAGGAGCGCACACATGTCTGACGTCGACGTCATCGTCATCGGTGCCGGCCCCGCAGGCGCCGCAGCTGCAGCACGTCTGGCGACCCTCGGGCGCCGCGTCCTGGTACTCGAGCGCAGCCACTTCCCGCGCTTCTCCATCGGCGAGAGCCTACTGCCACAGTGCATGAGCCACCTCGAGGAGGCCGGCCTGCTGGAAACGGTCATCGCCGCCGACTACCAGCCGAAGAATGGCGCCGCCTTCACCCGGAACGGCCACGAAACGGCCATCGACTTTCGCGAGAAGTTCACCCCGGGCTGGGGCACCACCTTCCAGGTCGAGCGTGCCGACTTCGATCAGCGCCTGATCGACGCGGCGTGCGCCAAGGGCGTCGAGGTTCGGTTTGGCGTCAGCGTCGAGGCGTTTGTCGCCGACGCGACTCGCCCGACGGTCACGCTGCGCGACGAGACTGGCGAGACGCAAACCCTGAGCGCCGGATTCGTGCTCGATGCCAGCGGCTATGGCCGCGTGCTGGCGCGTCTCGAACAGCTCGAGCGCGACGCCCGCCTGGCGCCCCGCAGTGCGCTCTTCACCCATGTGCAGATACGCACCGACGACCCGCGGCACGACCGCGAGAAGATCCTGATCGGCGTGCATCCGCAGCAGCCCGACATCTGGTACTGGCTGATCCCTTTCCGCGACGGCCGCGCCTCGGTCGGCGTGGTGGGCGACGACGCGACGCTAGCCGCCGCCGGCGACACTCCCGCGGCCTGCTGGCAGGCGTGGGTCGACGCCGAGCCACGCTTTGCCGAACTCCTCGCCGACGCCGAGCCGCTGCGGGCGGTCGGCGAACTGCACGGGTACTCCGCCGATGTCTCCCGCCTGCACGGCCCGGGCTATGCGCTGCTCGGCAATGCCGGTGAATTCCTCGATCCGGTCTTCTCCTCCGGCGTCACCATCGCCCTGCGCTCGGCCAGCCTGGCGGCACCGCTGGTCGACCGCGTGCTCGACGGCGAAACCGTGGACTGGGAGGCGGCGTTCGAGCGCCCCCTGCGCGAGGGAATCGAGACCTTCCGCGCCTTCGTCGATGCCTGGTACGACGGCCGCCTGCAGACGATCATCTTCCACGACGATGCGCCAGCGGAGATCCGTGCCCGTATCAGCGCGATTCTGGCCGGCTATGCCTGGGACCGCAGCAATCCCTTCGCCAGCGCCTCGCGCCGACACATCGACACGCTGGCGGCGCTCTGCCACCTGCGCCGAAAGACGGGCGACGATAGCGAAACGCAGGGAGTCGGAACGTGATCGACCGGGTGACTGCCACCGCACAGGAAAGACATCGAACCACCCTACGTCGCAAGCTTGGCGGCCTGGGGCTCGCCGCACTGCTACTCGCCGTGAGTGCCTGCAGCCTGACACCGCCGGTCTCGCCCTCACCACCGCTGGCCGCTGCCGCCACCAACGAGACGCTGCGCGCCCGACTCGCCTTCACGCCCGACGACGGCGAGACGCGCACGCTGATGGCCGTGATCCGTATCACGCCGGCAGCCCTGCGTGCCGTGCTGGTGACGCCCTACGGCCAGCGTCTGACGACGCTGGTTCGCGATGCCGAAGGCGCCCGCTTCGAAGCCGGCGACGCCCCCGGCGAACCGCCGCTGCCGATACCGCCGGCCTGGCTCGCCTCACGCCTGGAGTGGAGCCTGTGGCCGCTGCCAACGCTCACCGAGGCATTTGCCGGCAGTGCCTGGGACGTCAGCGAAGATCGGCATGCCCGAGAGATCACTTATCACGCGCGGCTGGCCGCGCGCATCACCCCGCCGCCAGATCCCCGGCACCGCCAGCCGCTGACGCTGGATGACCGCCAGGGCGGCTACCGCTTGACGATCACGCCGCTGGAGGAGCACGGCAGCCCATGACATCGACCTTCCCCTGCCGCCTCTCTCGCCCGGGTGTGGTCTGCTCGCTCGGCAGCGACCTGGAGACCATCGCCGACGCCCTGTTCAGTGGCGAACGTCATCTGCCCCTCAGCGATGCCTTCACGCCCGGCCGCGCGCTGCCGCTGGGCCGGGTTGACGAGCCGCTACCCGACGCCAGCGCTTGGCCGCGCGACCATCGCTCACGCAACAATCGTCTGCTGGCGCTGGCGCTGGCCCGGCTCAGTCCCGCCCTGGAAGCGCTGCTGGCACGCGTGCCTGTCGAGCGGATCGGCGTGGTGATCGGTACCAGTACCTCGGGCATTGGCGAGACCGAACAAGCCATCGCCGCCAGCGGCCACGAAGGCGCGTTGCCCGAGGATTTCGCCTACGCGCGTCAGGAACTCGGCGCGCCGGCGCGCTTCGTTGCCGACCGGTTGGGTCTCGAAGGCCCCTGCTACGCCCTCTCCACCGCGTGCAGCTCCAGCGCCCGCGCCCTCGCCAGCGCACGGCGCCTGCTGAAAAGCGGCCAGTGCGATGCGGTGATCGCCGGGGGCGCCGACAGCCTGTGCCAGCTCACCGTCAACGGCTTCGCCAGCCTGGATGCAGTGAGCGCCCATCCCTGCCTGCCCTTCTCGCGCCAGCGCGACGGCATCAACCTGGGTGAGGCGGCGGCGCTGTTCGTGGTCACGCCGGAAGGCGGCGGCGTACAGCTCGCCGGCATCGGCGAGAGTGCCGACGCCCACCATATTTCGGCACCGCGACCGGATGGCAGCGGCGCCGTCGACGCCATGCGCCAGGCGCTCGCCATGGCCGGCTATGACGTCGACGACATCGACTATCTCAATCTTCATGGTACCGGCACGCCGCTCAACGACAGTATGGAAGCCGCCGCCGTGACGGCGCTGTTTCCGACGCCTCCGGCCTGCAGCTCGACGAAAGCCTTGACCGGACACACGCTGGGCGCCGCCGGCGCCCTCGAGGCCGCCTTCTGCTGGCTGACACTGGCTCGGGGACGGCTTCCGCTGCACCGTTTCGACGGCGACTACGACCCGGATCTGGCGCCGCTGCCGCTGGTGTTGGCCGCAGAGGTACCCGCGCGAGCTCCCCGCCGCACCCTGAGCAACAGCTTCGCCTTCGGCGGCAACAACGCCAGCCTGCTGTTAACCCTGACCGACGACGCGTGATCTCGACCTTTGGCTACTTTCGCTCCCCCCCCTCCCACGCCTGCACCGCTCGCCCCGGTCCTGCCGTGTCCCGTGGCACCGCTGGTCCCTCATGCCCGCGGCATGTGTCTGCTGGCGCAGCTGATCGCGGTCGACGATGACAGCGCCACGGCGACAGCGTTGACACAGCCCGAGGACCTGTTCGCCGAAGCGGCGGGCATCCCGGCCTGGGTCGGCATCGAGTGGATCGCCCAGACGGTCGCCGCCTGGGGCGGCTATCGCGCGGCCGCCAGCGGTGAGCCGGTCACGCCCGGGCTGCTGCTCGGCAGCCGCCGCTACCGCAGCCGCCTCGCACACTGGCCGTTCGGTCGCGAGATCGTCGTTGTCGCCTCACTCGACTTCGTTGCCGACAACGGGGTCACTCAGGTCAGTGGGCGGCTGGCGTGGCGCGATGACGATGAGGGCGCCGAACCGCTGGCCGAAGGCACCCTGACGCTTTATCGTCCCGACTCCCTGCCCGCGCTCGGCGATGCCTGAGCGCGGCGATTTCGTATTCGAGGCTGCATGAAAGAGACGACTTCCGACACCATTCTCGTGACCGGCGCCAATCGCGGCATCGGCGAAGCTATCGCCCTACGTCTCGCGCGTGACGGCTTCGACCTGGCGCTGCACTGCCGGCGACCCGGCGAGGACATCGAACGGGTGCGCGCGGCGGTCGAGGCCGAGGGTCGCCAGGCGCGACTGATCCACTTCGATGTCACCGACCGTGAGACGGTCAGGACACAGCTTGAAGCCGATATCGCCGAGCACGGCTGCTATCACGGCGTGGTCTGTAACGCCGGGATCACCGCAGACAAGCCGTTCCCGGCGCTAGAGGGCGAGGATTGGGACAGCGTGCTGCGCACCAACCTGGATGGTTTCTACAACGTGCTGCACCCGCTGGTGATGCCGATGATCCAGCGCCGCCGCCCCGGGCGCATCGTCACCCTATCGTCCATGTCGGGGCTAACCGGCAATCGCGGGCAGGTCAACTACAGTGCCGCCAAGGCCGGGATTATCGGCGCCACCAAGGCGCTGGCGGTGGAGCTGGCCAAGCGCCAGATCACCGTCAACTGCGTCGCGCCGGGCTGGATCGACACGCGCATGACCGATGCGCTGTCGCGTGACGAAGTGCGCAAGCTGATCCCGATGCAGCGTACCGGTCAGGCGGAGGAGATCGCCGGCACCGTGAGTTTTCTGTGCTCGAAGGATGCGGCCTACATCACCCGCCAGGTGATCGCGGTCAACGGCGGCATGTTCTAGTCGCAGCGGTCATCACAGGGAAATGGGTAGTCGCCGCGCCGACAGGCTCAAGAAACCTCAGCGCAAGCCGATAGATCACGCTATCGGCGGCTAACGCCTTCGCAATGGACTTGGCTATGAAATCCGGCGTCTCCATCGCCCTGATCGTGATCCTGCTGCTGGCCATGGCGGGCGGCGGGATTCTCGCCAGCGACCTGAGCTGGCCGCTGCCTGCCGAGGCGCTGGCGCCCCTGGGGCTCTATCTGCTGGCGCTAGTACTGGCAGGCTGGCTCTGCGTGCAGCTGGTCATTCTGGTTCGCGGGCTCTCGCGCCAGCAACAAGCGCTCACCGACAGTCAGCAGGCCGTGCGCCACCAGCTCGAGGCGGCGGAACTGTCGCAATTGATGGGGCAGTTCGTGCGCCACACCGAAGCACTGCTCGACAAGGAGAGCCTCGATCCCAACAAGCGTAGCGTGATGCGCTGCCTGGCGATCGATGCGCTACGCGGCAACCGCGGGCGCGGCGACGTCAACTACACGCGCCTGGCACGGCTGTTCGAGTGGCTTGACGACGAGGCCAAGCGCCACGAGCACGACCACCACCGGCTGCAGCTGATGCTGCCGACCTTGATGCAGTATGCCGATATCGCCTGGCAGCTCTGCCAGATCGGCGAAAGCCAGACGGATAAGCTCTCTCGCTTCCTCGCCCATCGCCCCGCCCCGCCGCCGCGCGACGACGAGTAACCCCCAGGCGCGACCGATGTTGCGAATTCAATACGGCGAATGACGACATACCGAGCGGGGCACGACACGCGCCCACCGCCGACGGCGAAGGCGCGTCCGACTGTCAGCGCAGGATCAGCGTCGCAGCACGAGACTGTTGCAGCATCGCGGTCGTGGTACTGCCGACAAGCAGATGGCGAATTCGCGAGTGGCCATAGGCGCCCATGATCGTCAGATCGATGCGCCGGCTATCGACGTAGTCCGATAGCTGTTCGTCGACGTCACCCGCGAGAATTTCCCCCTCCGCTTCGACGCCGCCTTCGCGTAGCGTCTCCAGCGCCCAGGAAAGCTGGGCGCGCTGGTCGTCGGTTCCCGCCCCGACCATCACCACGTGGCAGACCAGACCGTTAAGCAGCGGACTGTCGGCAATCATTTCGACGCCCTTGCGCGTGGTCCGGCTACCGTCGAAGGCCAGCATCAGCCGCGTCGGCGCTGCGAACGACTCGGGTACGACCAGAATCGGCGTATGCAGCGTGCGCACGACTCGCTCGAGATTGCTGCCGAGGTGACCCTGTGCCTCGTCGGCGGACTCGCCGCGCTTGCCCAGCACGACCAGTCGGGACTGCGGCTCGCGTTCGACCAGCGACTCGATCAGGTCGCCATGACGCAGGGCAATCGTGCTTGTCGTCGTCGGCGCGATGCGCTCGACCTGTGCCTGCGCCGCCGCCAGCAGCTCGCGACCGTGTTGCTGCGAAAGCTTCGCCCGCTGCGCATCGAGCTCGGTCAACTGCTCGCGCAGATGCTCGCGGCTGCCGAGACCGATCTGGCCGCTGGCGTCCGCTGGCCCGCTCGACTGCCCCTTGCTCAGCACGTGCATCAGCTCCAGCGGTACACCGAGGCGCTGTGCGGCCCAGGCCGACGCGGCACAGACCGCCAGCGCATGCCGGGAGTCATCGATACAGGCCAGTACCTGACGTTCGCTCATGGCGTTCTCCTTGGATTCATCGTGACGCCTGCCGGTGATCGCGCGCCGACGCGTCCCCCCTGCGATAATGCCCCGGATCACTCTCTCCGGGGCGTGACCGATGGCCGCTCAGTGCCCCATCAGTTTCTCGACCGCCTCCGGTTTGTCATGGACGGCGAAGCGGTCCACCAGCGTGGCACTGGCCTGATTCAGACCGACCACCTCGACTTCGGTACCCTCGCGACGGAACTTGATCACCACGTTGTCGAGCGCCTCGACGGCGGTAATATCCCAGAAGTGCGCGCGGGAGACATCGATGACCACGCGCTCGACGGCGGCCTTGAAATCGAAGCCGGCGGTGAAGCGGGTCGTGGAGGCAAAGAACACCTGCCCAACGACCGCATAGTTTCGCGTCCGGCCGTCGTCGTCCATGCGACTCCCGATGTAGAGGATCTGACCGACCTTGTTGGCGAAGAACAGCGAGGCCAGCAGGACACCGACCAGCACGCCGATCGCCAGATTATGCGTGGTGACCACGACGACGACGGTGGCCAGCATGACGACGTTGGTCGACAGCGGATGACGTCGCAGATTGCGGATCGACTCCCAGCTGAAGGTCCCGATCGAGACCATGATCATCACGGCCACCAGCGCCGCCATCGGAATCTGCGATACCCAGTCGCCGAGGAAGACCACCAGAATCAGCAGGAAAACGCCGGCCACCAGGGTCGACAGGCGCGTGCGGCCGCCGGACTTCACGTTGATCACCGACTGGCCGATCATCGCGCACCCGCCCATGCCGCCGAACAGGCCCGAGACGAAGTTTGCCAGCCCTTGTCCCTTGCACTCGCGGTTCTTGTCGCTGTCGGTATCGGTCAGCTCATCGACGATCGTCGCCGTCATCATCGACTCCAGCAGGCCGACAACGGCGATCGCCAGCGAGTAGGGGAAGATGATCATCAGGGTCTCGAGATTGAGCGGGACATCCGGCCACAGGAAGACCGGCAGCGAATCCGGCAACTCGCCCATGTCGCCCACCGCGCGGATGTCCATGCCGCTGAGCATGTAGACCGCCGTCAGCACCACGATGCAAACCAACGGCGATGGCAGCGCCTTGCCGATCACCGGCAGATAGGGGAACAGATAGATGATGCCGAGGCCGGCGGCCGTCATCGCGTAGACGTGCCAGGTCACTCCGGTCAGCTCCGGCAGCTGGGCCATGAAGATCAGGATCGCCAGGGCATTGACGAAGCCGGTCACCACCGAACGCGAGACGAAGCGCATCAGATTGCCCAGCTTGAGATAGCCGAACACGATCTGCAGTACCCCGGTCAGCAGCGCCGCCGCCAGCAGGTACTGCAGCCCGTGATCACGCACCAGCGTGGTCATCAACAGCGCCGTGGCACCGGTCGCGGCAGAGATCATCCCCGGACGGCCACCGGCGAAGGCGATCACCACGGCCATCGAGAAGGAGGCGTAGAGCCCCACCTTGGGGTCGACACCGGCGATGATCGAGAAAGCGATCGCCTCCGGTATCAGCGCCATGGCGACCACGGCGCCGGCGAGCACATCGGCACGCACGTTGGAGAACCATTGTTGTCTTATCGACTCGAGCATGGGAGTTCCCTTGTTGCTTTGGCGGCCTATCGTGGCGGGCCACGTCTCGTGATCGGCCGACGCACTCGCCTGACGGCAGAGGGACGGCACCGATGACGCGCAGCTTGGTGCGAGACAGGTCATGACGAATTGAACGTAAGATACGAGAATCATCGCCGCGAAGACCAGCGCTCCACGACGATCGGGACGACGACGCACGTCGCGAAGGGGGGCAAACCGCTAGGGTGGCGTAGTTCGGAGGTCAGCTTGCTGCATGTGGCCAGCCCAGGTGAGCACGTCGAAAAGGCCGACGCGCGGGGATTCAGTCAGTGTCGAGGGCGCGGAGTCTACCATCGAATCCGCAGCGGATCATCCGCCGAGGCTAGTTCTGCGTCTCCAGAAAACGCTTCATCGCCTCGACCGTGGCGTCGCTGCAGTGGTGCTCGATACCTTCGGAATCGGCTTCGGCCACATGCGGCGGCACGCCCAGTGCGACCAGCGTGGACAGCACCAGCTGATGTCTCGCCTCGACCTTCTCGGCCAGATGGCGACCCTTGTCGGTCAGGAAGACGCCCCGATAGGGACGGGCCTCGGCGAGACCGTCGCGCTTGAGCCGCGCGATGACCTTGGAGACGGCCGCGGCGCTGACGCCGAAGCGTTCGGCCAGATCGCTGGCGCGCGCTTCGCCGTGATCGCGATGCAGCTGGGCAATCTCTTCCACGTAGTCTTCCACCAGCTCCTGCTGGTGATCGAGACGCGTGCGCTCGAAGCGGGCATAACGTGGGCCTGGCGTGACAGACATGGCGCTCTCATCAAGGGCTATTGGTTGGCGCGGCGGCCGGAACCGGCCATTGTGCCACGACTAGCAGAGCCTACAGCAACTCGAAGGCCAACACATAACCATTCAACAGGATGATGATCGCCGCCGCGCCGCAGGCAAGCAGCGTCACCCCGCGCCGGTTGGTCAGATTGCCCATGATGCCGCGCTGCGCGGTGAACTGGATCAGCGGAATCAGCGCGAAGGGAATGCCAAAGCTCAGCACCACCTGGCTGGCGACCAGTACCTGCTGTTCGGGAAACCCGAGCATGATCACCACGATGGCCGGCAGCATGGTCAACAGCCGACGCAGCCAGATCGGGATGGTGAAGCCGACAAAGCCCTGCATCACGACCTGCCCGGCCAGCGTGCCGACGATCGACGAGGAGAGCCCGGCCAGCAGAAGCGTGAGACCGAACAGCGTGCTGGCGAGATCGCGATCCATCAGCGGCGCAAGAAGCTGATAGCTCTGTTCGATCGATGCCACGCCGGTCCACCCGCTGTCGAAGAAGACCGCGGCCGCGAGTGCCAGCATCGACAGATTGATGATGCCCGCAATCCCCATGCCGATGATCACGTCCCAACGGTAGTAGCGCATCGCACGCTGACGCTCGGCGTCGGTTCGGGTGGGGATGCGCCGCTGCGACAGCGACGAGTGCAGATAGATCACATGGGGCATGACCGTGGCCCCGAGGATGCCTGCGGCCAGAAAGACCGCATAACCATCCGGGAACTGCGGTAGCAACATGCCTTCCAGCGCCGGTGCGGCCGCCGGCCCGCCCATGATGATCTGGACCACGAAACCGGCCGCCACCGCCAGCAGCATGCTGCCGATGATCACCTCGAGCAGGCGGAAGCCGAAGCGCTGCATGTAGAGCGCCGCATAGGTGATAACGCCGGTCAGCAGCGCCCCTTCCAGCATCGATAGGCCAAACAGCAGATTGAACGCCAGCGCCGCGCCGAGAAATTCCGCCAGATCGGTGGCGATCGCCACCAGCTCCGCCTGCACCCAGTAGCACCAGACCAGCGGACGCGGATAACGGTCACGGATCATCTCGGCCAGATTGCGCCCGGTGGCGAGCCCCAGGCGCACGGAGAGCGTCTGGATCAGCATCGCCATCAGATTGGCCCACAGCACGACCCAGAGCAGCGTATAGCCATAGCGGGAACCGGCTTCGATATTGGTCGCGAAGTTGCCCGGATCGATATAGGCCACCGCCGCGATCAGTGCCGGGCCGAAGAAGGGCAGAAACCGTGTCAGCGCCGAGCGGCGCCGGCGCGCGTCGGGCGCGGCGTCGCTGTGACGGCGGGAGTCGGCGAGAATATCTGACACGTAGGCCTCTCGGAATGGATTGACCGACCGGCACTTTTATATGCCCCGGTTATCAAGTTAAACCTAGGTTGATAAATTACCCGCGAGGCGGCCGGGACGCAACGCTCCCGCTAGATGAGTTGTTTCAATCGAGTCGATAGCGACGCGCTTTGCCCCTTTCGATCGGGCCCTGGCTGGGGTCGTCGTTCAGCGCCACTGCCTCTGCATCAGCGCCACTGCAGTATGGGCCAGCCGCGCGCGTCGGCCGTCTCGCGCAGGCGCGCGTCAGGCTGGGTCGCGTGCGGATAGTCGACGAACTCCAGCAGCGGCAGATCGTTGAAGGAGTCGCTGTAGCCCCAGGTCTCCCAGCCGGCCGCGAAACCGGTATCGTGGGCGTCCAGCCAGGCGGAGAAGGCCTCCAGCTTGCCGCGCTGATAGGTCTGGATACCGATGGGCTCGCCGGTAAAGCGATCGTCGGCGTCGAACTCAGGCAGCGTCGCGAGCGCGCCGTCGGCGCCGATGGCGCGCGCGATCGGCGCGACCAGATGATGCATGGAGGCGGAGATCACCAGCGTGGCATGGCCATCGCGAGCATGCTGCTGCAGACGCTCGACGCCGCCAGCCATCAGTCGCGGACGCACCGACTGTGACACGAACGCTTCGACCTGGGTGCGCACCGAATCGCGCGATCGCCCCTTGAGCGGCGCCAAGGTAAAGCGTAGATGCGCGGTCATGTCGAGCGTGCCGGCGTGATATTGGCGATCGTGGTCATGCATCTGCGCCAACAGCGCCTCGCCGTCGGCGACCCAGCCGCAATCGATGATCCACTCGAGCCACAGCTGGGTGCAGTCGCCGTCGAGCAGCGTATCGTCGAGATCGAAGATCGCGAGCGCCGAGGGCGGATTCGCGGTAGACGATGACGCGGATGGTGAAGAAGAGGCGGATGGTGAGGTGGCCAAGCGGGGTCTCCGGATCGTGTCGTCGGGAAACCCTCAGCATACACATTCCGCATTGGCTCGAAAGCGCCCGGCGGCATCACGAGCAAAGGCCACTGGCGACGGCCCCCACGCTAGTCTTCGCCGGTACCACCCGCAGAAGGCCCTGCCGACGGCTCGTCGCGGTGGCCATCGTGCGTGTCGCCGCCCCTACCGCCCATTCCCTGCATCGCCTTGAACGCTTCCATGATGTCCAGCGGCAGCGGAAAGACGATGGTCGAGGCGTTCTTGTTGCTCATGTCGCTCATGGTCTGCAGGTAGCGCAGCTGCAGCGCCGCCGGGTTGGCAGACATCACATTGGCCGCCTCGAGCAGCTTCTCGGACGCCTGCATCTCGCCCTCGGCGTGGATCACCTTGGCCCGGCGCTCTCGCTCCGCCTCGGCCTGCCGGGCGATGGCCCGGATCATGCTCTCGTCCAGGTCGACATGCTTGATCTCGACGTTGGCGACCTTGATACCCCAGACCTCGGTCTGGGTGTCGATGATCTCCTGAATATCGTCATTCAGCTTGTCGCGTTCGGAAAGCATCTCGTCGAGGTCATGCTTGCCGAGTACCGACCGCAGCGTGGTCTGAGCCAGTTGGCTGGTGGCATTGACGAAATTCTCGACCTGGATGATCGCCCGCTCCGGATCGACCACGCGAAAATAGAGCACGGCATTGACGCGCACCGTGACGTTGTCCTGAGAGATGACGTCCTGCTCCGGCACATCCATGGTGATCACCCGGAGATCGACTACCTCCATCTTCTGTACCACCGGAATCAAGAAGAAGAGTCCCGGCCCCTTGACGCTCTGGAAGCGGCCGAGAAAGAAGACCACGCCACGCCGATACTCCGGCAGGATCCGGATCGAGGCCACCAGCAGCAGGATCAGCAGTACGACAGGAATCAGATAGGCCAACATCGGTCGTCTCCTCTATAGCGCGACGGTCCGCGCCATCGCATCGTGACGGTCCACACCGCCGTCGGACGCACTGCTCAACCGCCGGTATCGTCGTCGACTCGCGGGTTAACGCGACGAGACAAATCGCTCTCGAGCGTCTCCGTTTCGGCATAGACCGCCACATCGACGGTCAGCCCGTGAACGGCGAGCACGCGCAGGCGCTGGCGATCGCGTATCTCGAGCTCTTGCACCGGTACGATCGGTGCACCACTGCCAGCCACTTCCACAGCCCGGGCCTGCCAGCGCTCACCATGCAGCATGACCTTGCCACGCCCGTGGCGGAAGTCACCCAGCGCCCTCGCCTCGGCACCGACCATCTCTTCACGCCCGGTCTTGGGCAAGCGCCGGCGCACACTTACCAGTCGCAGTACGCACCACAAAAGAAAGCCCGCGGCGACGAGCGCCGTGCCGCCAACCAGTGGCCAGGCCAGCGCGCTGTTGGCTTCGTCCATCAGCAGTATCGAACCGAAAATGAAGGCGGCGATGCCACCGACGCCGAGCACGCCGAAACTGGGAAGGAAGGCTTCACCGACGATCATCGCCAACCCCAGCAGCACGAGCCCCAGCCCGGCGAGATCGATCGACAGCACCTGAAACGCGAACAGCCCGAGCAGCAGGCTGATCCCGCCGATGACACCGGGAAACAGCGTGCCGGGACTGGCCAGCTCGAAGATCAGGCCATAGATGCCGATCAGCAGCAGGCCGTAGGCGATGACCGGATCGGCGATCAACGAGAGCAGCGCGGTACGCCAGCCGGCCGGCTCGCGAGTCAAGGAAAGCGCCTGCGTCGACAGCTGGCGTTCACCGCTCGCCATCTGCACCGTTCGCCCATCGAGCTGACCGAGCAGGTCATCACGGTCGGCGGCGACCAGGTCGATGACGTCGCGTGATAGCGCCTCCTCGGCACTCAGGTTGGCGGCCTCGCGCACCGCCTCTTCGGCCCACGCCGCGTTGCGGCCGTGGTGCTCGGCGTAGCCGCGAATCTGCGCGACCGCATCCTCGACGACCTTGCGCCGCATGGCACCGGCGTTGGCCTGCTCGCTTTCGCCATCGTCACCGGTCAAGGAGACCGGCGTCGCCGAACCGAGGTGCGTGCCGGGCGTCATCGCGGCAACGTGACTGGCATAGAGCAGGTAGGTGCCGGCGCTCGCGGCCCGGGCGCCGGCCGGCGTCACCCAGGTGACTACCGGCACGTCGGCGGCAAGGATCGCCTGACCGAGACGACGCATTGACTCGACCTGGCCGCCGGGCGTGTCGAGCTCGATGATGACGAGCTCGGCCGCACTCTCTTCGGCATGCCGAAGGCCACGTTCGAGATAGTCTCGCGTGGCCGGGTTGATCGCGTCCGCTAGGGTCATCACGACCCCCTGCCGGGCAGAGGGGGCCTGCGCCAGGACCAGAGAAGCCCCCAGCAGCAGACAGAGAAGCCAGATCGCCCGGCTGCCAAGGCGGCTAGGCGCGGCGGGTAGTGAGCGTCGCATCTCTTGAGCGTAGCGCATGCAACGACAAGTAGCCGCCGTTAGCGTGCGACCGATACGCCCTCAACGCGCCAGCTCCAGACCCGAACGCTTGGCCGCTTACCCTGCGTCCTAGCCCGCCAGATGTCCCTCGCGCTTCAATTGCACCTGGAACTGCTCGGCCAGTGCTCCCAGGTCTGGCGCCATCATGTCGGGCGGGTCGCCCCAGGGCTCGAACGGCTGCTTGGGATTGCGCTGGATCCAGGCAGCGCGCAGACCGGCATAGCGAGCGCCGATAATGTCGAAGGGGTTGCTGGAGACAAGCCAGGTATTGTCGGGGCGGCTGTGGGTGCGCCGGCGCAGGTGCGAGTAGACGACCGCGTCCGGCTTGAAGCGCCTGACCTCCTCGACACTGACGATATCGTCGAACAGGGCCCGCAGGCCGGCGTTGTCGAACAGCATCTCGACGCTCTGGCGACTGCCGTTGGAGAAGGCCACGCAGCGCACGCCGAGCGCGCGAATACGCTCCAGCGCCTGTGGCACGTCATCGAAGGCGGGCAGACGGCGATAGGCGGCCATCAAGCTCTGCTTGAAATCCTCGCTGAAACGCGTGCCGCGCTCCTGGTCGACCAGATCGAGCGCCTCGCGCTTGCACTGGGCGAAGTCGGCATACGCCCCCATCAGGCCGCGCCGAAAGGCGAATTCGAGCTGTTTGTCGCGCCAGCGCTCGGCGAAAGCCGTCGCGTCCTGGCCGATCCGTGCGCTCAGCGTGACGGTGACGCCTTGCGTATCGACCAGCGTCCCGTACACGTCAAAGGCGAGTACCGGTGTTTGCATGTGTGAGATCCTTAGTCCAAGTGTTTCAGCGTGCTTTTTTTGTCACTATGAGCGCATGAAACCGGAAAAATTCCGAGACAAATCATTGTGTTGTTTTGTAAAACCGGGGTGACAAAACATGCGTGTCGATTACACCAGTCCGCTGCCGGAGCCCGTGGGTTTTCTGCTCGTACCGCGCTTCTCGATGATGGCGTTCTTCTCCGCCGTGGAGCCGTTGCGTATCGCCAACCGGCTGGCAGGGCAGGCGCTCTATCGCTGGACCTTGATCAGCGTAGATGGGCAACCGGTCACGGCCAGTAACGACATGACGTTACTGGTCGACTGCGGCCTGGCCGATGCCCCCAACCTGCCCACCGTCGCGGTCTGCGCCGGATTCGAACCGCCCCGCGAGCTCTCGCGCCGGCTGACGCAGTGGCTTCATCGTCAGGCAAGCGCCGGTTGCCTCCTCGGCGGTATCGACACCGGCCCGCTGCTGCTGGCCGAGGCCGGCCTGCTCGCCGGCCACCGTCTGACACTGCACTGGGAAAGTCTGCCCGCCTTTCGCGAACGCTTTCCCGATCTGGACGCGGTCGAGTCGCTGTTCGAGATCGACACGCGTCGCTTCACCTGTGCCGGCGGCGCCGCGGCCATGGAGATGACGCTCAGCCTGATCGCCCAGCGCCATGGCCAGGCGCTGGCCGACGATGTAGCCGAACAGCTTATCCACGCTCGGCTTCGCCCACGCCAGGACCCGCAGCGCCTGCCACTGACGCGGCGCCTGGGCACGCACCACCGCCCGCTGGTCGACGCCGTCGCCCTGATGGAGCAACACCTCGAACAGCCCCTCAGCATGGCCACGCTGGCCGCACGCATCGGCCTGTCACCGCGCCAGCTGCAGCGTCTCTTCCTGCAGGAACTGGGCAAGCGTCCGCGCGATCATTATCTCGAACTGCGCCTGGATCGCGCCCGTCACCTGCTAGAAGAGACCGACCGCGACGTGCTCAGCATCGGGCTCGGCTGCGGCTTTACCTCCGCCTCCAGCTTCTCGCGTGCCTATCGCCAGCACTTCGGCCACTCGCCTAGCGCCGCGCGCCGCCTGTCGGCACGACCGATCGATGGCCAATAAACGCAACAATCCGTCGATTGGTATCAAATCTCCAGCTCGGGCTTGAGCCACGCTGACATCACCTTTTCGATATCCGTCAGCCAGGAGCTCCGCATGAACGCCCCCTCCACCGCCCGCCTCGAACGCGACGCGGCCGACCTGCCCGCGACGCCGGACTACGATGCCTGGCCGGTCGACGTCGACATCGCCGACGTGCGTCATGACCGGCATCAATTGACGCTGACCTGGCAGGATGGCCGCATCAGCCGCTACCACAGCGTGTGGCTGCGCGAGAACGCCGCGGACGACACGACCGTCAACCCGGCGACCCGCGAGCGAATCCTCGACCTGTCGTGCCTCGCCGACTGGCCGACGCTGACCGACGCACGACTTGAGACCAACGGCGCAGTGACGCTGACGTTTGCACCGGAGAACCGCACGCTCTCGTTCCATCCCGGCTGGCTGCGCGCACACGACTACGACAACTCGCCCGTTCACGATGCACCGCTGGTCGCGCCCCAAATTTGGCATGGCGCTGATCGCCAGGAACCCGCCACGCTCGATGCCGCCGGCTGGATGGACAAAGAGAGCGATGTCGCCGATGTCGACCCGCTGCTGGAACAGGCGCTGGAGACGCTCTTCCGCGACGGCCTGGTCCGCCTGCGCGGTCTCCCGACCCAGCCCGGCAGTCTCGATAACATCGCGCGGCGGATCGGACCGCCGCGACCGACCAATTTTGGCCACCTGTTCGACGTGCGCGCCAAGCCCGATCCGGACTCCAACGCCTACACCTCGATCGCGCTGCCACCCCACGTCGACCTGCCGACACGAGAGTATCAGCCGGGCCTGCAACTGCTTCACTGCCTGGAGAACGACACGGTTGGCGGCGACGCCGTGATGATGGACGGGTTTGCCGTGGCCGCTGCGCTGCGCGAACGCCACCCCACGCATTTCGCGACGCTCACCCGCGTACACTGGTGCTACGCCAATACCTCGCGTACCAGTGACCATGTCTGGTTCGATCCGATGATCAAGCTGGACGCCAACGGTGATTTCAATGAGGTACGCATCGCCGACTTCCTGCGCGGACCGCTGATGGCGCCGTTCGACGATATCGAGCCGGCCTACGCGGCACTGATGGCGCTGCAGCGGCTGCTGCGCGAGCCCGAATTCGCACTTAGGTTCAGCTATGCGCCGGGCGATATGGTGATCTTCGACAACCGGCGCCTGCTGCACGCCCGCGATGCCTTCGACGTCAGCCAGGGCGGCAGCCGCTGGCTCCAGGGTTGCTATCTGGAGCGCGACGAAGCCCGATCGCGGCTACGTATGCTATGGCGCGCCAAGCGCCGGGCGACGCTCTCGTCCTGAGCCGGGCTGAAGCGTCAGAACCCAATCGCCCCGCCGAGTTCGGCGGGGCGATTGGGTTGTCGTCGATCATCCGCTGGCGGCCGCAGCGGATAATCTTCCGAGTTGACGGCCCCTCAGCGCCGAATGCCGATCCGGCGACCGGCCGCTGAAGGCCACTCGTCACCGGCCCGAGGCAACACCTCGATACCGGTGACGACCGGGGCAGGAAACGGCGCCGGCCGGCCGCTCTCGACATCGATACCCATCAGCATCTGCTCGCTGGTCGCGAGCACCTCGCCGGCAGCGTTGCACAGGGTGAAGAGCACATGCAGCCGCTTGGCATCGCTGTCGAGGAGCAGGCACGTCACGTCGAGCTGTTCGCCGCGATGCGCCTCCTGGCGATAGCAGAGATGCGTCTCCAGGGTGTAGATCGTGTAGCCGTGCGCGGTGCGCCCCGCCTCGTCGAGACCGAGGCGATCCATCAGCGCCTCGACCGCCAGCGAGAAGACGCGAGCGTACTCGGCATCGTTCATATGACCGTTGTAATCGACCCACGCTTCGGCGACCTCGGTGGTCAGCATCGTTGCTGTCATCAGATCCGTTCCTTTGTTCAAATCCGCCCGTCGAGCCCTTCGGCTTCCGGCCAGTACTTCTGGGTCAGTTCGAGCAGCTCGGTAAGGAACGCGTCTCGGCGCGTCTCCAGCTCGGCGACGCTGCGGCCGGCCGCCTGGTACTCACAGCCATCGGCGACACGATCGATCAACTCGTCGGTCAGCTCCGGCGCTTCCAGTTTGGTCCACGGCAGCTTCAGCGCCGGGCCGAACTGATGCAGCATGTGGCGCATGCCGCCATCGCCACCGGCGAGATGGAACGTCAGAAAAGTCCCCATCAGCGACCAGCGCAGACCGGCGCCGTAGACCACGGCGGCATCGACCTCTTCGGTAGTCGCCACGCCGTCATTGACCAGGTGCAGCGCCTCACGCCATAGCGCTTCCATCAGACGATCCGCCACATGACCCTCGATCTCGCGCCGCACCACCAGCGGGCGCATGCCCAGCGCCGCATACTGCCCGCGCGCGCGTTCGAGCGTCTCGGGGGCGCTGTGCTCACCGCCGACCAGCTCCACCAGCGGCAGCAGATAGACCGGGTTGAACGGGTGCGCCACGATCACGCGGCCCGGCGCAGTCTTGCAGACGCGCTGCAGATCGCTCGGCTTGATCCCGGAGGTCGATGAGCCGATTACCACCTCCGGCGCGGCCAGCGCATCTAGCTCGGCCAGCGTTGCGTGCTTGATCTCGAGGCGCTCGGGCACGTTCTCCTGGATCAGCTCGGCACCCTCGACCGCGGCGGCCAGCGAGTCGACAAAGGTGATCGCGCTGGGATCGGCACCTTCGGCCAGGCCCAGACGCTCAAGCGCCGGCCAGGCACGCTCAACGAAGGCGCGGGTGCGCGCAGGCGCCTGCGGATCGGGGTCGAAAGCGGTGACTCGACAGCCGGCCGCCAGGGCGCGGGCAATCCAGCCATTACCGATGACGCCAGTGCCGATGACGGCGATCCGGCGGGGAAGTTGGGGGGTACTCATCGAGACCTCGGTAAACGTTAGAAAAGGGGGAGTTCGAGATGGCGGCACGCCTCACGGCGACGCCGTTTCAGGCGTCGCGGGGGCGTTCTTGTGCCCTGTCAGGGCTGACGCAGCTTGAGGGTTTCCCGGGTCTGCTGCGGGGTCTGCACCTTGCCGCCGAGGTTCTCGGCGATGGTCACGGCACGCTCAACCAGCTGCGCGTTGGTCGCGAACACGCCCTTGCTCAGATAGAGGTTATCCTCCAGGCCCACACGCATGTGCCCGCCCAGGATCATCGACTGAGCGGCCATCGGGAATTGCTGACGGCCGATGCCGAACGCCGACCAGAGGGCGTTGGCCGGCAGCTTGTTGCGCATCGCCAGCATGGTTTCGGTGTCGGCTTCAGCGCCCCACGGAATGCCCAGGCAGAGCTGGAACAGCGGATCGCCGTCGATCAGCCCCTCTTCGACCAGCTGACGCGCGAACCAGACATGCCCCAGATCGAAGCACTCGAGCTCCGGCTTGACCCCGGCCTGCTGGATCAAACGTGCATGCTCGCGCAGCCAGTCCGCGGTGTTCAGATAGACCATGTCGCCGAAGTTGAGGCTGCCGCAATCCAGCGTGCAGAGCTCCGGCAAGAGCTCGCCCACGGGGTGGTGGCGCTCGGCGGCCGTCTGTAGATCGGTGCCTTCCAGACCGTGAATCACGCCGTCACGGATTTCCGGGAACAGGTCACCGCCGCCGCCGGCGGTGATGTTGATCACGGCATCCACGTCAGATTCACGAATGCGTTCGACGACTTCACGGAAATGATCCGTCGAGTGACTGATGCCACCGGTCTCCGGATCGCGTACGTGCAGGTGAACGATGCTGGCACCAGCGCGGGCGGCATCGAGGGCGCTCTCGGCAATCTGCTGAGGCGTGATCGGCAAATCCGGGTGCTTGCCGGCGGTATCGCCGGCACCAGTGACGGCGCAGGTCAGAATGACGTCGCGATTCATGAGGCTCTCTCTATCCGAGCTCGCCGACTGCACGACGAGCGACAGGGGAACACGTCCGCTCGGGACGTGACGATGGCCTCATTGTGGGGAGTGACGGATCGCCAAAGTTGACATTAAACGCCACCAAATTGACGTTTAGCGCTCACTCAATATCGAGGGTGATCCCCTAGCGATCCCGGGCTCGTCTCTCAGGTCGGCATGCGCCCGCGCTTGGCCGTGACGCTAGGTGTCTCGCCGAAACGCGTTCGATAGGCACGGGAAAAGTGGGCCAGATGGGGAAAGCCAGTCGCCAGCGCCGCCTGTGTCACGCTGGTCCGGCTGTCGGCGAGGAGCTGTTGCGCCCGGTCGAGACGCAGCGACAGGTATCGCCCCTTGGCCGTCTCGCCGCAGTAGCGCTGAAACAGTCGATTGAGCTGGCGCTGGGACTGACCGATCCGCGCACAGATTTCCGGAATCGGCAGCGGCTGCGCCAAGTTGGCGTCCATGATCGATTCGGCGCGCCGCACGCTACGGGGGCGGTAATCGGGTGCGGCGATGTCGGCCTCTGCCTCGCGTCGGGCATGCACGAGCTGCCGGCTCAGCGCCGCGACCAGGCTCGCCCCGTACTCGCGCTCGATGAAGGCCATCATCAGATCAAGGCTCGAGGCGCCGCCGCCGCCGGTCAGCCGCTGGCGATCAAAGCAGTAGCGCGCGTCGCTGACGCTGAGCGCGGGAAACTCCTCGGCGAACGCCGGCAGACTCTCCCAGTGCAGCGCGACCTCGTACCCTTCGAGCAGTCCGGCACGGGCCAGGATAAAGGCACCGGTATCGAGGGCGGCAAGCAGCCCGCCATGGGCCGCAACCTGGCGCAACATTGCCCACTGCGGTGCGGCGACCGTCGCCTCGGCCTCGTAGGAGGCGATGACGAAGAGATTGTCGAAGATCGCAGCATCGCCCAGCGCTGCGTCGACATCCACGGTGACACCATTGCTCGCCGTGACCGCATTACCGTCGGCAGAGCAGAGACGCCAGGCAAACAGCGGCCGCCCGAAGCGGTTGGCCACCCGCAGCGGTTCGAGCAGCCCGTAAAGCGAAAGCATCGAGAACTTGGGCAGCAGCCACAAATTCACCGTGACATCCGCTTCGGTGGGCGACAGGATCGGCGGTAGATCGGGTCGGGGATAGAGCCATTGCGGCGTCGGCTGATCGGTCATGGCGAATAACATCACAAATACGGCCAGAATAATCAAATTATAACCGATGAAGCCGCCTAGTGTAGTGCCAGACCCGAGAGTTCGAGAGAGCCGCCATGGACACGTTCGTCGAGATTATCCCCGGTACCGAAGGCCGCCAGCTGCGCCTGGTCCACGACAACCGAGAACACCACCTGCAGGCCCTGTGGCTGCGGGAACGCGCCCCGGACCCGGAAACCCTGGATCCACGCACGGGGCAGCGCCTGATCGAAGCGGCCGCGCTACCCCTGGATTTGCACCTTCTCGACGCCGGCTGCGACGGCCACCATCTGGCGGTAACGTTCAGCGATGGGCACGAGGCGCGCTTTACGCTGGAGGCGCTGGAGATCACCGCGGAATCGACACCCGCGCACCAGCACTGGGATGCCTCGCTCGAGACCCTGCCGGAAGCCGACTTCGAGGCCGCCGTCGCTGACGACGAGGCACTGCGAGACATGCTGGAATCGCTCGAGCGCTACGGCTTTGTCAAGGTACGTGGCGTGCCGCTCGAGGAGGAAGGCATGCTGCCGCTGGTCAGCCGTCTGGGGCCGCTGCGACGCACCAACTGGGGCGGCATTGCCGACGTCAAGTCGATCGCCGAGGCGTTCGACCTGACCATGACCCAGCGCGGGCTGGAACCGCATACCGACAACCCTTACCGCGACCCGATCCCCGGCTATATCTGGCTGCACTGCCTAAGCAACGCCGACAGCGGCGGCGACAGTACCCTCGCCGACGGTTTCATGGCTGCCGAGCGGCTACGCCAGCAAGACCCGGCGGCCTTCGACTGCCTGACCCGCACGCCGACCCGCTTCCGCTACGTTGACGACAGCGCCCATCTGGAGAGCGAGGGGCCGCTGATCGAGCTCGACAGCGCCGGTAATGTGGTACGCGTTCGCTACAACAATCGCACTGAACGCATCCCGGCCCTGCCACCCGAAAGCCTGGAGCGCTACTACGCCGCGCGGCAGCAGTTCTTTGCGCTGATCACGTCGCCGGCGCTGACACTGACGCCCAAGCTCGCGCCGGGCGAGATGCTGATCATGGACAACTACCGGCTGCTGCATGGGCGCACGGCGTTCCACCTGACCCAGGGCGTGCGCCATCTGCGCCAGGGCTACGTTGACCGTGATACGACTGCCAGCCGCCGCGAGGTGCTGCGCCGTTCCACTACCGCCCGGCAGGAGGCTTTCGCATGAGCGCCACCTTCACCCGCTTCGATCACAGCACGTCCGACGACTGGCGAGAAATCGACGGCCACTTCCGCGACTATCGCGAGGGCGTCGTCCCTCGCGTGGTCAATCACCTCAAACGGCTCGAAGGCGATACCCACGGCTACCCTGTAGACCGCTACACGCACTGCCTGCAGACCGCGACCCGCGCCGAACGCGCCGGCGCCGACGAGGAAACCATCGTCTGCGCCCTGCTGCACGATATCGGCGACGATCTGGCACCGGACAATCACGCCGAGATAGCCGCCGCGATCCTCGAACCTTTCGTCGATCCACTGAATCTGTGGATGGTGCGACATCACGAGCTGTTTCAGGGCTATCATTACCGCCACTTCTACGGCCTGGATCGCCACGCCCGGGAGGCGTATCGCGATCATCCCGCGTACGCGCGCACCGTGCGTTTCTGCGACGAATGGGACCAGGTCTCGTTCGATCCCGACTACGATACCCAGCCGCTCGAGCACTTCATGCCCATGCTCGAGCGGGTACTCGCACGCCCGCCCTTCGATGGCGCCGGGCTGCCCAGCGTTCAGGGAGCCTGATATCACGCCCCGAACGCCGACAATAAGAGAAGGAGTCTCCATGACACTGCGCAAAGCGCTCCTGGCAGCGACCCTGCTGCCCCTGACCATCGCTGCCCCGATCGCTGTCCAGGCTCAGTCCCAACCACAGGACGAAGCGGACAGCGCCAACTTCATCGTGCCCCCCTGGCCGGGCGTGACCGTCAAGACCGAACTCTTCAGCCAGATGCTCGACGCGCTCGGCTACTCGAGCGAGGTGCAGGAACTGAGCAGCACCGTGGGCTACCAGACCCTGCAGACCGGCGATAGCGATATTTTCCTCGGCGGCTGGATGCCGGCCCAGCAGGAGAGCTACGACCAGGCCGTCAGCAGCGGCAAGGTCGTGGATCTCGGCAACAACGTCACCGGCGCGCAGATGGGCTTCGCCGTACCCGGCTACGTCTATGATGCCGGCATACACAGTGCAGAGGACCTCGATGCGCACCGCGACCAGTTCGGTGGACGCTTCTACTCGATCGAATCCGGCGCCACCGTCAGCGAGTTCATCAACGACGCTCACGACAACGACACCTACGGCCTGGGCGACTGGCAAATTCTCGAATCCTCGACCCCGGGCATGCTGTCCGAAGTCAATGCTGCCTTTGACGCCGAGCGCTGGATCGTCTGGTACGGCTGGACACCGCACTGGATGGCACCGGCCTACGACATGCGCATTCTCGACGACCCCGAGGCGGTCTACGGTCCGGACAACGGGGCCAGCGACGTGCGCACCATCGTCAACAAGGCCTTCGCCGACGCCAACCCGAACCTGCGCCAGCTACTGGATCAGTTCGTGCTGACCGCCGACGAGCAGAGCGCGTTCATCGACGGCTACAGCCGCCAGGAGCGCGACGCCGACGAGGTCGCACGGGAGTGGCTGCAGAACCATCCCGAGCGTGTCGCGACCTTCCTCGAGGGCATCACCACCCGCGACGGCGAACCCGGCCTGGCCGCCGTCGAATCCAGTCTCGAAGAGTAGCGTCCCGACGCCAGCGGCCACGGTTGACCGAGGCCGCCTGTCGACGACAAGGGCCCCGTCCAGTTGGACGGGGCCCTTGTCGTTGGCCACAGCGGCTAATCGCTCAGACGTGGTCGTCCGCCACGGGCGCTGGCGTCGGCGTCGCCTCGACGACGCTGCGCATCGAACCGTCGCGACGGGCGGTGATATGCCAGGAGAGCGCCTGTTCCAGACAGTGCGGGGTGTGGCCGCCGCGCTCGCTGGCGGCCTCGAAGTATGCCGCCAGCGCCGGCCGGTAGTAGGGATCGGCACAGCAATCGATGATCCGCCGCGCTCGTTCCCTGGGCGCCAAGCCACGCAGATCGGCCAGGCCGTGCTCGGTGACCAGAATATCGACGTCGTGTTCGCTGTGATCGACATGGCTGACAAACGGCACCACGCTGGAGAGATCGCCCGCCTTCGCCGTGGCGGTGGTAATAAAGACCGACAGCTGGCCGTTGCGAGCGAAATCCCCCGAGCCACCGATACCGTTCATCATGTGCGTGCCGTTGACATGCGTGGAGTTGACGTTGCCGTAGATATCGAACTCCAGTGCGGTATTGATCGCGATGACGCCCAGCCGGCGGACAATGCCGGGCTGGTTGGAGAGCTCTTGCGGTCGCAGCACCACGCGGTCGCGGTAGCGCTCCAAATGGTTCCAGACGCGCTGACCACAGCTCGACGAGAGCGTGATCGAGCTGCCCGAGGCGAAGATCATCTTGCCGCTGTCGAGTAGATCGAAGGTACTGTCCTGCAGCACCTCGGAGTACATCGTCAGATTCTCGAACGGGCCCTCCATCAGCCCATGCATGACCGCGTTGGCCATGCTGCCGATCCCGGCCTGCAGCGGCAGCAGCGACGACGTCAGCCGCCCCTGCTCGACCTCGTGCTCGAAGAAACCGATCAGATGCCGGGCGATATCCCGCGTCGCCTCGTTGGGCGGCGTCACCGTGGAGGGGCTGTCGTGACCGTGGGTCAACACGATTGCCGCGATCTTGTCCGGGTCGACCGGAATATAGGGCGTGCCGATGCGCGAATCCGGCGCCGTCACCGGGATCGGCTGGCGGTCGGGGCGCATGCCCGGCACGTAGATATCGTGCAGTCCGATCAGCGCTTCCGGCGACGCGAGGTTGAGCTCCACGATCACCTTGTCGGCGAGAATCGCAAAGCTGGTCGAGTTGCCCACCGAGGCCGTCGGCACGATGCCCCCCTCGGCCGTGATGGCAGCAGCCTCGATCACCGCGACATCGAGCTTGCCAAGCTGCTTGTTGCGCAACAGCTCCACCGTTTCGGAAAGATGCTGGTCAATGAACATCACTTCGCCGCGATTGATCGCAGCGCGCAGGTGGCGGTCGACCTGAAACGGCATGCGCCTCGCCAGCACATGGGCGTCGCTCAGAATGCCATCGATATCGTTGCCCAGCGAAGCGCCGGTCATCAGCGTGATCTGGAGCGGGTCACGCTCGGCGCGACGCGCCAACGCCAGCGGTACATCCTTGGCTTCGCCAGCGCGCGTGAATCCGCTCATGCCGACGACCATGCCGTCTTCGATCAATGCCGCCGCTTCGTCTGCGCTCATCAGCCGCTCGCGCCAGTCCGGCAGCTGGCAGCGCTGCTGTGCAACCTCGTTCATGAATTCCTCATCGCTCTTACGTCGCGACACATCGACGTTTGTCGAATCCATCCTCCGACGATCTCGAGCCTTCAACTATAAAACTTTAGTTTAAGGCTTGAGTTTAAGGAGACCCCGCGGATCGCGTCACGCGCCATCGCCATTGGCGACTCAGAGCCCCCTTGCGCTGTTGCCAACGGCAAGGGCGCGATAGCCTGTCGGTGCCGTTTACCGCCTTCTCTTATTCGCCGATCACGACCGGAGTCCTCATGCACTACTCGTCACTGACGCAGCGAATCGCCGGCAAAGGCGCCAGCGCCTGGAACATCCACTTCCGTGCCCGCGAGCGCTTGGCACGAGGCGACGACGTGATCCTTCTCTCGGTAGGCGATCCGGATTTCGAGACGCCAGCTCCGATCGTCGAGACCGCTATCGCCAGCCTGCGCGGTGGCGCCACGCACTACGCGGAAGTGCAGGGCAAGCCGCTACTGCGCGAAGCGATCGCCCGCCACCACCGAGAACGCGGCGGCCATGCAGAGACCGACGCCGAGCAGATCATGGTCACGGCCGGCGCCCAGTGCGGCCTCTATGCCACGGCACAGTGCCTGCTCGAGACCGGCGACGAAGTGATCGTGCCCGAGCCGGCCTACGTCACCTATGATGCCGTGATCCGAGCAACCGGTGCCGAGCCGGTCTGGGTACCGCTTGCCGCCGAGGCCGACTTTCAGCCGGAGGCCGAGAGACTCGCCGCAGCGATCACACCGCGGACACGGGCGATTTTGCTCAACAGCCCGCACAATCCAACCGGGCAGTGTCTGTCCCCGGCTACCTGGGAAGCGATCGCCGCGCTCTGCCGCACACACGACCTCTGGCTGATCGTCGATGCCGTCTATGCCGACCTGATCTTCGATGGCGAGCATCGGAGCCCGGATGCGCTGCCCGGCATGCGCGAGCGCACCGTGATCGTCAGCAGCCTGTCGAAGTCTCACGCCATGACCGGCTGGCGACTGGGCTGGGTGGTCGGCCCGACGGCGCTAGCCGCACATCTCGTCAATCTCGCGCTCTGCATGCTCTACGGCAGCCCCGGCTTCATCCAGGATGCGGCCATCGCCGCCCTTCGCGAGCCCCCCGCGGTCCTGGACAACATGCTCGACACCTATCGTCAGCGACGGGATACGGTCCTGGACGCCCTGGCCGACAGCGACGTGGTGACAGCGCTGTCGCCCGCCGCCGGCATGTTCATGATGGTCGATATCCGTGCCACCGGACTCAGCGCCGAGGCCTTCGCCGACCACCTGCTCGACGCCTATGGCGTTTCGGTCCTTGCCGGCGATGCCTTCGGCGCCTCGGCGGCCGGTTTCGTCCGGCTCAGCCTGACCGTGGAGGCCAGCCGGCTGCAGGAGGCCTGCCGGCGCCTGACCCATTGCGCAGCAGCCTTGCAGGCACGCCACGCGATCGCGCAGCCGCGCCCCGGCGGCATGACAAGCTGATGCGAAATCCGCACAATAGGGTGATCGTCAACCGGCAGGAAATCAGGGCATGGCAACGCAGGACACATTCAAAGTCTACGTCGATGGGCAGGAAGGTACGACCGGCCTGCGCCTGTTCGAATATCTCGGCGCACGCGACGACATCGAGCTTTTGCGCATCGACAGCGACAAGCGTCGCGATACGGCCGAGCGTGCGCGTCTGCTGAATGCCGCCGACATCGCCTTTCTGTGTCTGCCAGATGCCGCCTCGCGCGAAGCAGCGGCCATGGTCGAGAATCCCGACACCTGCCTGATCGATGCCAGCACCGCCTTCCGCACGGCAGACGACTGGGTCTATGGCCTGCCGGAGCTGGACGATGCGCAGCGTGAACGCATCCGCGCGAGCAAACGCATCGCCAATGTCGGCTGCCACGCCAGTGCCTTCATTCTGCTGGTGCGTCCGCTGGTGGATGCCGGGGTGCTGCCGGCGGACCATCCGCTGACAGCGACCTCGCTGACCGGCTATAGCGGTGGCGGCAAGCAGATGATCGCCGACTATGAAGCGAACTCGAACGGCCAGCGGCTGGCACCGCGCCCCTATGCCATGAGCCAGCATCACAAGCATCTACCGGAAATGCGCCAGCACGCGCGGCTCGCCAGGGAACCGCTGTTCTCGCCGATCGTCGGCCCCTTCCTCAAGGGGCTCTCGGTGAGCGTGCCGCTGCACCTCACCGACCTGCCCCGCGCCCCCTCGCCGCAACGTCTGCTCGATATCTATCGGGCACATTACGCCGACGAGCCGTTTGTCCGTGTAATGCCGTTCGAGGATGAGGGCAATCTACAGGGCGGCTTCTTCGATGTGCAGGCATGTAACGACACGAACCGGGTCGATCTATTCGTCTTCGGCAACGCCGAGCGCGTGACGCTGGTCTCGCGGATGGACAACCTGGGCAAAGGCGCGGCAGGCGCCGCCGTGCAGAACATGAACGTTCATCTGGGGCTGGACGAGACCACCGGTCTCACCATCTGAACCCAGGCCTGACGCGCGAAGCGCTTGTCCCAAGACAAGCGCCCCGAGACAAGCGCTTCGCGATGCCCGCCTAGAGACGACCTCTTCGAGATACCCCCTCCGAGACGGTCAACGCGCGACGGCGCCCGGTTTTTCGCCGGGCGCCGTCGGTTGGCGCGAGCCCATACTCGCTCGCTGTCTCTGAGCTAGCCTCGCTTGGCCTTGAGATAGTCGTAGATCGCCGCGATATCCTCCTCGCCACGCCCGTCGCTGACCGCATCGGCCCAGAGATTGCGGATCTGTGCCAGCGAGGGCAAGCCGCGTTCCCCGCCCGCCTCCAGCGCCAGCCCAGCGTCTTTCAGGCCCCACTGCAGCGCCATCTGCGGATCGAAGTCGCCGCTGGCAATCATATCCAGCTTCACCTTCACGTAAGGGCTCGCCAGGGGCCCGCCATCGAGCACCTGCCACAGATCGTCGGAAGAAAAACCCAGTGTCTCGGCCAACTGTGTCGTTTCGGCGATGCCTTGCATCATCGCCACCAGCCAGGCGTTGACCACGATCTTCATGCGCGCGCCCTGGCCTGCCTCGCCCAACCAGTGCGTCTTCTTGCCGAGAACCTCGAAGATCGGGTCGACCACCGTCGCGGCAGCGCGATCACCGCTGGCAAGAATCGCCACCGTGCCCTGCTCCGCCGGCGCCTTGGTGCCGGAGACCGGGGCATCGATAAAAGTCACGTCATCGCGCACTTCGGCCACTTCGTGTATCAAACGGTCCGTCTCGGTCACCCCGAGCGTTCCCATCTGAATCAATACGCTTTCCGGCGCCATGGCGGCCAGCGCAGCGCCACCGCCCAGCAGAACCTCGCGCGTCACGGCCAGATCCGGCAACATCGCGATCACGGCAGCCGCCTCATGGACCGCTTCCGCCGGTGAAGCAGCTTCTCGAGCCCCCTGGGCGACAAGCTCATCGGCCTTGCCGGACGAGCGGTTCCAGACGCTGACGTTGAAGCCTGACTTCACCAGATTGGCGGCAAAGGCATGCCCCATGGCTCCCAAGCCCAGCACGGCAACATGACGAGAATCGGACATCGGTATCACTCCGGCTAGAAATATAGTCTCCTAACTATAGCCAACCCATGCCTTCGTCTAAAGTCGCAAACTGGTACGCTGATCATGCCGTTCGCCTCAAAGCAGCCAAAGCACGTTCAGCGATCCACCGACCGGATCATCCGGCGGTCGACTGACCGCCGCGACGCGAGCCTGTACTGCCGCCAGCCCGCCAGGGTCGCCCCGTTCCACCGCCCATGTCTGCCCAGGCGGATAAGCCCCCACCATGGAGAAGTCGCTTTCTACCTCGACGCCCGCATGCGCGACACCCGCCGGCAACACCAGGGCATCGCCGGCTTCGATCAAGAACATCCCTCCCGCCGGGCCTCCGAGCCGAACTCGCGCCGAACCACGAAAAACGCCCAGCGCCTCGTGGGCGGTCGAGTGGAAATGGTCGAACGCGAACAGGCCATAACGCCACTCGGGCACCCAGCCGTGAGCAGCAAACAGGGTCTCGAAACGCTCGGCCAGCGCTGATGACGAGGGTTCGAAAATACGACGGTAGATCAGCACTGGCAGCGACGAATTGGGATAACCGGCCGTCTCGTCGACCTCGAATACCTGGGTGTCGGGAGCGGTCATGAGTACCTCCTGCGATGCCGATATCGGCCACGGCCTTGCCTGCCGCCGCCTTCCACCCTACATGGCGTGCTTGATGCCACGATCGATCAGCAGCCAATTGGCAGGATAGGAGGTCGCAAAGCCGATCAGCATGGCTATCTGCATCATGAACCAGAAGTGGATGTTGAACGCGTTCATTTCTCCCAGCCAGGCGTTCAGGGCGATCAGCATCCACACGTACATGCCGATCTGGAACGCGATCAACGACAGCGTATCGGCCTTGATCGCGTCCTTGAACGCCTGCAGCGGACCGGCACCGCTCATCGCCCGGATCGGCAGATACTGAAACAGCACACCGAACAGATAGGCACCGATGAAGGCCAGCAGGAAATGACCGGCCGTGGTCGAACCGAACAGCGCAAAACCGGTGGCCGTGGCTAGCGGCGCCGTGACGACATCGCCCAGGGTACAACCGCCACCGCAGTGAGTGGCGGAAACGAACACACCCTGCCACTTGGGCTTGTCGGTGCCGTGATGATGGGCATGCGCCTCGCCGTGATGGGCCTGGTGCGAGTCTGCCTGGGGCGAGCGAGCCTGATCCGCGTGCCCCCGATGAGCGTGCGCGTCGTCGTGCGACGCCTGATCGGGTGCCTCGTCGCCATGACTGGCATGGCCCTGATGCTGCGGGGCTGAGCGCGAAGTACGTCCCATCTGCCGGTAGGCCCACCAGCCGATCACCGGCATGTAGAGCCCGGTGATCGGCCAGGTCAGATTCATGATGGCCATAGGCTGCGGACAGCGCCTCACGTCCAGCGCAATCGAGATGGCCGTGCCGATACCCAACAGTACAAACAACCATGACAGTAACGTCAGCATGGCGAACTTCTCCTTCTCTTTCCCTGAGTTGGTGACTGTCGCTGAAACAGGTATAGGAGGCGTCCGCGCAGCCGACAAGCGATGTCCTGGACAACGGTTTGGCGATCCTGAGGGCGTTTCTGCACCGACCTCACGACGCTATCAATCAGGATAGTAGCGTCGGATTTTGACAAATTCGCCGTGCGCCGTCGGGAAAGATGCCACTGCTTCACGTCGTAAATTTACAAATAAAAAGACTTCATAAAGCGCCCATTACAAATTTTCTCTTCTCTCACTTCCGCTATTTATGAAAGTTGACGAATAAACGCACACGCCGCTTCGAGATCGTCAATACCACCAAGGCCCAACCGCCGACTGGCGTCGATTCGTTTATCGTTCTAACTATTACTGGAACGCTTTATAAGCAGGCTCCCTTCGGGCATCATCGGCGCCAATCTTGGCGCTGACACGATTAATCTCGCGGCAACGAAGGCTGAACCACGGATAACGAACCGCCCTGATGCAGGGCCTCGACGGACGCACATTCAACAGGATTTTGACCATGACAGGCACGCAACGGCCCAACTATCGTAGTGCGCTGGTCGTCGTCACGACGATCTTCTTCATGTGGGGATTCATCACCTGTCTCAATGACATCTTGATTCCGCACCTGAAAGCGGTGTTCTCGCTCAACTACACCCAGACCATGCTGATTCAGTTCACCTTCTTCGGTGCCTACTTCATCATGTCGCTGCCGATGGGCAAGCTGCTGGCCAAGGTGGGCTACAAGAATGCGATCAGCCTGGGGCTTCTGATCGCTGCGGTCGGCGCAGTGATGTTCTATCCGGCCGCCAAGGCGCCGTCCTATCCGCTCTTCCTTAGCGCCCTGTTCGTCCTCGCCAGCGGCGTGACGATGCTGCAGGTCGCCGCCAATCCGTATGTCAGCCTGCTCGGGGCGGAGGACTCTGCCTCCAGTCGGCTCAATCTGGCGCAGGCGTTCAACTCGCTGGGGACCACGGTGGCCCCCTATTTCGGCGGCATGCTGATTCTCGGCGCGACCGTGCTGGGCGCAAGCGAGCTTGCCGAACTCTCCCAGGGCGACCGCCTGGCCTACCGCATCGAACAGGCCCAAAGCGTGCAGATGCCTTATCTGCTGCTGGCCGGTGTCCTCGCCATTCTCGCGATCGTGATCTACCTGTGTAACCTGCCCAACTTCAAGGACCAGGCAGGTGACGACACCCCGGCCGAGACGGTTTCCGCGATGGAGGCCCTGCGCCACCCCCATGTACTGTTCGGCGTGATCGGCATCTTCTGTTACGTCGGCGCCGAGGTCTCCATCGGCAGCTTCATGATCAACTACCTCTCGCTGCCGGAGATCGGCGGCATGAGCGAGAGCACGGCCGCGAGCTACGTCGCCTACTACTGGGGCGGTGCGATGATCGGTCGCTTCATCGGCTCCGCGCTGATGCAGAAGATCCGACCCAGCCTGCTGCTGGGGCTGTTCGCGATCGTCGCGGCGCTGCTGGTGCTGACCACGATGCTGACCTCCGGTCATCTCGCGATGTGGAGCATCGTTGCCATCGGCCTGTTCAACTCGATCATGTTCCCGACCATCTTCACGCTCGGCATCGCCAAGCTGGGGCCGCTGACCAGCAAGGCCTCGAGCCTGCTGATCATGGCGATCGTCGGCGGCGCCATCCTGCCCGTCGCTCAGGGCGCGATCGCGGATACCGTCGGCATCCATCACGCCTTCGTGCTGCCGCTGCTCTGCTATCTCTTCATAGCCTTCTACGGCTTCCGCGGTTCGCGGGTGATCAACCCCCACCCGGCCAGCGAGGAAGGTGCCCAGGCGCACGCCTGACCCGGCTTCGCCAGATAGCGCACTTTTGTCAGGTACCATACCTTCAAGTGCCGCACCGACGCCCCTCTCTCGAGGGGCGTTGGCGTTGGTCGCCAGGAATTTCATGACCTGATATCGGTTGCCGGGACGACGTGACCGGTGCCACACAGGCGTCAGCTTTGGGTAATGGCCCGGCAGTGGCGCTGGACCGATTCCTCGATCACCCGGCCAGCCTCGAGCAGGATCTCGCGACCGGCAAAGGCCGAATATGCCCGCTCTATCTGCAGCCGGCGCAGGCACGCGCCGATATGCTCCACCTCTCGGGCACCGAGAGGAATATTGTTGGGATAGGACCACATGAACGAGGCCATGCGATCCGGCGTGACAAGCAACGTATCGCCCGTCAGCAGCGTGCCGTGCTCGGGCCAGTGCAGCACGCAAGCCCCCGGGAAGTGGCCGCCCACACGATAGACATCGAGCCCGGCAAGCGGAGTGAACTGATCGCCTTCCCAGAAGATGATGTGCTGACTTTCGACGGCCACCCAGTCGCGGTCCGCGGCATGGACGTAGATCGGGCAGTCGAAGGCCTCTCCCCACGCCGCCATGGTGGCGAAGTAGTGTGGGTGCGACAGTACGATAGCGTCGATGCCACCCAACCCCTCGACAATCTCCAGCGTCGCCTCGTCCAGCAGCGACAGGCAGTCCCACAGCAGATTGCCGTGTGCCGTGCGCAGCAGAAAGGCACGCTGGCCAATAGCGAAGCGCGGCACGGTCGAGAGGGCCATCAACCCCTCGCTCATATGGCGAAAGGCATTGCAGTGCCCCGCCGCCAGCTCGCCCGGCGTGGTCCAGCGCTGCCCCTCGACCGGCACGAACTGGCGCTCGTCCTCGCAGACCGCGCAGTGCGCTGGCGGCGTCTCGCTCGGTGGATACTGGATACCGCAGGTGGCGCAGAGGAAACCGTTACTTCGCATCTCGACCTCCCGAAAGCACAGAGTGGGGAACGCCCCCTCTCAAGCTAGCTCGGTCGCTGAACGATGCCACTGTCGACGGGAGACGCATTGCCGCACTCGTCGATATCGAACAGCCGACGAGGCGCCGCCGCGATGTGCCGGCTACACGCGAATATCCGCAGGACCACGAATCTCGGCTTCGATTCGCGTGCCGGTTTCGCGCTCCTCGTTGGAAAATCCATCGAACTCGGCCAAATCGCCGAAATCGAGCTGCGTCAACGCTTCGATCCGGGCGACGCTGCGCTGATAGGTCTTGTACTGACCGAACATGAAGCCCAGCGCATCGAGGTCATCGGTCTGTTCGATCATGTAGGCCGTGGCCGAGAGTCGCCCGCTCTCGGCCATGAACGCCACCACCTTCCAGTAAGCCTCGGGGATCTGGACACCGCGATAACGACGGTCGCCCTCCCGGAACACCGGACCGGTAAAAATGCACAGGCGCTGGGCATCGGCGCGGGCGTGCCCGAGCAGGTAGTCCTCGAGCCCGAGCCAAGGTCTGCTGATTGAACCCGGCCATCTGCGGGGTGCAGTTGGTAAAGTGAAAGGTGTCGGCGTTGGCCTGTTCGGCTTCCGCTCCCCAGTTGACGGCAGTGCGCCGTACCAGGTGCCCGCGATCCAGCGGATTGTGGGCGTAGAGTGCGTTGTCGATCTGTTGCGCCGGCGCCAGCCGTGGGTCGAGACGCCAGTTGTCATCTCGCGGCACGCCGACCAGGGCACTGCCGTCCAGGTTGAGCGCGGTAAACATCGCCAGCCGGCGCGAGCGTGACATGACCAACGAGAAATGGGTGTAGTCGAGCCGGCCATCGTCGCGCCCCGGTATCGGTGTCACGTCTGCGGTCCGCTCGCCGGTCGGCACCGGCAACGGCACGACAGCGCCGCGCAGGAAACGCTCGGCGAAGCCGACACGATCCGTCAGCAGGTCGGCGCCTTCCCGCGCGGTAACAGGTCGTGCAGTGGCCGGCGATACGTCGGTCAGGCGCCGCATGCTACGCAGCGTCGGGCGGCCCTCATCAGGGGTCGGCATGCTCCCTCCTCCTCGGTCCAAGTGCTTGCCCGGCGCTGCCGCGGCAGCGCCGGGCCTGAGCGTCTTCCTGCGATCCGCCCGCGTCGGCCTCGTGCCATGAGCGCTGAAGGCGCTTCGCATCAGGCACGGCTCACTTCAGCCAGGTTTACTTCAGGAAGTTGTTCTTGACCAGGTCCACCACGTCGCTCATACGGCCGTCTAGCACCGCCTTGCCGGAATAGAGTGCCGTCGAGGCGACCTGCCCCGCCTCGACCTTGGGCGGCATCACCAACTCCATGCGATCGACCTTGACGTCGAGAACCGCCGGCCCGGGGTGCGCCAGCCATTCGGCGATCGCGTGATCCAGCTCATGGCCCTGTTCCACGCGGCGCCCCCACAGGCCGATCGACTGCGCCAGCAGGCCGAAATCCGGGTTATCGAGATCGGTGTAGCTGTCGAGCAGCCCTTCCACCTTCTGCTCGATCTCGACAAAACCGAGGGCGCTATTGTTGAACACCACGATCTTAACCGGCACCTGCTCCTGCTTCAGCGTCAGCAGGTCACCCATCAGCATCGTCATGCCGCCGTCGCCGCACATCGCGATCACCTGACGTCCGGGGAACGCCTTCTGGATTCCGATCGCCTGCGGGTAGGCGTTGGCCATGGTGCCGTGAACGAGGCTCGACAAGGTGCGCCGCTCGCCATGCGCATGAATATGGCGCAGCATCCAGACCATCGGACTGCCGGCATCGGCGGTGAACGCGGCATCATCACGGGCGGCGGCATTCAGCGCCAGCGTCAGCGCCTGGGGGTGAATCAGGTCATCATCGCGCGACTCGTGTTCGTCCTGGTGCAACGCCTTGTGATACTGCTCGCGGCAGCGTTCCAGCCACTGACGGTCCTCCTGCGCATCGACCACCATCGCCAGCGCCGCACAGGTATCACGCACGCTGCCGACGAGGCCGACATCGACCGGGTGACGCTTGCCGATCTGCATCGGATCGATATCGACCTGAATGATGGTCGCCTTCTCCGGGTAGAACTGACTCCAGGCAAAGCTGCAACCCAGCAGCAGCAGGGTGTCGCAGTCGGCCACCGCGTGATAGCCCCCGGCCAGACCGAAAACCCCGGTCATGCCGACCTCGAACGGGTTATCGGGCTCGATGAAATCCTTGGCCCGCGACGTCCAGGCAATCGGCGCATTGAGCTTGGTCGCCAGCGCCAACACCTCTTCCCGGGCGTGCTCGCAGCCGAATCCGGCATAGATCGAGATCTTGCCGCCGGCGTTGAGACGCCGTGCGGCCTCGGCCAGCGCCTCGGCGCTCGGCCTGACCACCGACTCGAAGCGGTGCGCCCGATAGGGCAGATCCTGACTGGGCGTCTGGGTGAACAGATCGCCATGCACGATCAGCACCGCCACTCCGTTCTTCGCCAGTGCCGCCTGGGCGGCCAGGGCCGCCATTCGACGCGCCTGGTCGGGATTGATCACCGCCTCGCAGAAGACACTGTACTGCTCGTAGATCGGCCGCGGGTCGACATCCTGCGGGAAACCGACACCTGTCTCTGCCGTCGCCACCTGTGAGGCGATCAACACCACCGGCGCGCCGCTGCGGTGCGCTTCGAACAGGCCATTGACGAAGTGCAGCGTTCCGGGGCCACAGGTCCCGGCACAGAGTGTCAGCTCGCGGGTCAGGTAAGCTTCGCCGCCGGCGGCGAAACCGCCGACTTCCTCATGGCGCACGTGAACCCAGTCCATGTCGCTGCGACGGATCGCATCGGTAAAGTGGTTGATGGTATCGCCGACCACGCCGTAGCAGCGCTTGGCGCCGGCCTGAGCAAAGGTCTCGACAAGAATTTCGGCAACGTTCTGGCTCATGCTGCGACTCCTTCCGCAGGGCCGCCAAGGCGGCCGGTAAAGCCCGTCGAACGGGCGATGACAAAGCAGCCGATGCCTCGCGTTCAGCGCACGGCACCGGCACGCTCATGAGAGACAACGCTCGGGTCCGAACGCCCGAGCCTATCGCAAGCCCCTAGGCCAGTTCCGCCGGATCCGGCACACGCGGATAACGCGGCGGATGCGCCTGCATATAGGCGTGACAGGCGCGCAGCACGCGCACGTCATCGTGCTTGCCGCCGGCCAGCTGGAAACCGACCGGCAGTCCGCGCTCGGTGAAGCCGCACGGGACGGAGGCGGCCGGCTGCTGGCTCAGGTTGAACGGGTAAGAGAACGGCGCCCACTCTTCCCAATCGCGCATGCCACTGCCCGGCGGCACCTCATGGCCGGCCTCGAAGGGCGCGATCGGCACGCTCGGTGTCATCAGCAGGTTATAACGCTGATTGAAACGCTCGAGACACTCGGTGAAGTTGGCGCGCTGTCCCAGCGCCTGGAACAGCTCGAGCGCGCTCCACTGCTCGGCGGTGCGCGCGTTGGCGACCAGCCCGGGGTCGAGCTGCTCGCGCTGCTTGTCGTTACACTTCGACCAGAAGTCCAGCGAGGCGGTAAACCAGAGTTTCTGGAAGATATCGATCGGCGAGTCGAAGCCCGGATTGATCTCCTCGACCTCGGCGCCCAGCTTCTCCAGGTTCTCGGCGGCCTCGCGCACGCGGGCCGCGATCTGGTCGTCGACCTCCGCGTACCCCAGTGTCGGCGAGAAGGCGATACGCAGGCCACGCAGATCCTGCCCGACATCCGCGCCCCAATCCTCCGGCTGGCCGCGCGTGGCGTAAGGGTCGCGATAGTCGTAGCGGCCGATCACATTGAGCATGCGCACGGCGTCTTCGACGCTCCGGGTAATCGGCCCGATGTGGGACAACGACGGCTCGGTCGCCGGCGGCCACTGCGGGGTCCAGCCGTAGGTGGGCTTGAAGCCGAAGACGCCGCAGAAGGCCGCCGGAATGCGGATCGAGCCGCCGGAATCGCCGCCCTGATGCAGCACGCCCATGTTAAGCGCGGCGGCAGCGGCCGCCCCGCCGGAGGAGCCGCCAGGCGTCAGGCGCGTATCCCAGGGGTTGTAACTGGCGCCGAAGACGCGGTTGTCGGTCACGGCCTTCCAGCCGAACTCCGGCGTATTCGTCTTGCCGAGGATCACCGCCCCCGCCTCGCGCAACATGCGTGCCGGCGGGCAGTCGGTTTCGCAGATCGCATCCGAGGTGGTCAGCGAGCCGTCGCGCGCCGGCATCCCGGCCACCTCGGCAAGGTCCTTCATCGACACGGGAATGCCATCGATGGCACTCAAGGGCTTGCCCTGCCCCCAGCGTCGTGCCGAAGCCTTGGCCGCCTGTTCCGCGCCTTCATGATCGACATAAACGTAGGCGTTCACGGCATCATTGAAGCGCTCGATGCGTGACAGCGCGGCGCGCGTCGCTTCCAGCGGCGACGCCTCGCCGGCCTGATAGAGAGCTGCCAGACGTCCGGCGTCCAGCGTGCCCAGATCGGTATCGCTCAAGAGACCTCCACATCCTGTGATTCTCGGGTTCCTGCTGGAAAGCCTAGTCAGGGATGAGGCGTACGCAACGTTACCGGTGATGCCTGTCTCAGAAATCATGTCCCGCCGCCGCCGCCGAACCCGGATTGAGACGCTGCAGGTGGACACGGCGCACCAGACGGATAAGCGGGCGAATCAGCATCTCGATGCTGCCGATGAGGAAGAGCCAGGTACCGGCGTAGGTGGTGGATTCCTGAAAGAAGAGCGCACTGCCAATGACGAACCAGAGGCCGATCAGAATATCGTTGGCAATACTCAACACTTCATAGCGCTGGCGGATCACCAGCTCGTCATGGCCGATGTGCAGCGTCAGTTCGCGTGGGTTCGTTGCCTGTCGTTGTGTCATGTCTCGCATGGTGTTCGTCTCCCGTTCTCGTTGCCGTCGTTCACGACGTCGCCGCCGTGGCGAGGACATCGACTCAGACTGTAGAAGACATCGCGCCATGGCGTCGGGCCGGCGATGCCGCGCCGCCTTGTCTACGCTTCAACCAGCGTTATCCATCTGTTGTCTGCCGATACCGCCCCTCACCTTCGCCCGGAGTTCAGCGCTCATGCCCGATACGCACGCGTCTTGTCCCATCGCCACGCCGGCCGCCGGTGCCACCACGTTGTTTATTTTCGGCGCCAGTGGGGACCTGGTGAAACGCCTGCTGGTGCCGTCACTCTACAATCTCGACCGAGACGGCCTGCTCGCCCGCGAGATGCAGATCGTGGGGATCGATATTGCCGACCATGACAATGCGAGCTTTCGCCGACACCTCAAGGCGTTTATCGCCGACAAGGCCGCGCGTGCCCATGCCGAGGGGCGTGACAGCGAACTGGACGAGACACAGTGGCAGCAGCTCGAGACACGACTGCATTACATCCAAGGCGACTTTACCGATACCGATATCTATCACCGTATCGGCGAGATCATCCGCGACAGCGGCAGTGACAGTGCGCTGTTCTACTGCGCCACCGGATCTCGTTTCTTCGGCGAGATCGCGCGCCAGCTCGGCCGTGCCGAACTCATGACCGAGCCCGAAGGGGCCTATCGCCGTCTGGTGGTGGAGAAACCGTTCGGGCACGACCTCGAATCGGCCAAAGCGCTCAACGCCCAGTTGCTTTCGGTCATGAAGGAGAGCCAGATCTATCGGATCGACCATTTCCTGGGAAAGGAGACGGTGCAGAACATCCTCGTCTCGCGCTTTGCCAATGTGCTGTTCGAGCCTTTCTGGAACAATCACTACATCGATCATATCCAGATCACCGCAGCCGAAACCGTCGGCGTGGAGAAGCGCGCAGCCTTCTACGATACCGCCGGCGCCATGCGCGATATGGTGCCCAACCACCTGTTTCAACTGCTGGCAATGGTCGCAATCGAACCGCCGGCGGCGTTCGGCGCCGACGCGCTGCGTACCGAGAAGGCCAAGGTTCTGGACGCCATTCGGCCCTGGCGTGTCGAGGAAGCCGCGGCCAACTCGGCCCGCGGGCGCTACGAAGCGGGGCGGATGGCGGACCAGCCCGTACCAGGCTATCTCGACGAGACAGGCGTCGCCCCCGAGAGCCAGACCGAAACCTTCGTCGCCATGAAAGTAATGGTCGATAACTGGCGCTGGATCGGCGTGCCGTTCTATCTGCGAACCGGCAAGCGCATGAGCGCCCGCGATACGGAAATCGCCATCTGCTTCAAGCCCGCACCGTACGCCCAGTTCCGCGATACCGAAGTGGATCGCATGGCATCGAACTGGCTGATCATCCAGATCCAGCCCAATGAAGGCATGTGGTTCGACTTCCAGGCCAAGCGGCCGGGGCCGGAGCTGGAGATGGATACGGTCAAGATGGGCTTCGCCTACCAGGACTTTTTCGATCTTTCTGCCGTCACCGGCTACGAGACGCTGATCTACGACTGCCTGACCGGCGATCAGATGTTGTTCCAGCGTGCCGATACCATCGAGAACGGCTGGCGTGCGGTGCAGCCGTTTCTCGATGCCTGGGATGCGTCCCCCGAGATCGAGGGCTATGCGGCGGGCGAAGACGGCCCGCGCGGCGCTTTCGAGCTAATCGAACGCGACGGCCGCCAGTGGCATCAGGTCGGCTCCGCCACCGGCCCCGGCATCGCGCCAGTGCCGATGAACGGTAAACGTCAGAAGGGCGAGGGCTAACGCTCCCCTGTCAGCCGCCCCAGTGCGAAGCCGGCAATGGCGGTGTCCTGCACGCCGGTACCGGTCAGATCGCAAACCGTGATGTCGCTGTCACGCCGGCGCAATGGCTCATCGCCGGCGATCACCGTGCCCAGCTCGTTGACCGTGAACGGCGGCTCGTGCGCGGCGTAGGCCTTCAATTCACCGTTGTTTTCGCTCTGGGCGCGGGTATCGGCAACGAAGTGATCGGCCCGTTCCATCACCGACGTATCGAGTTCGCGTTTCTCCGGGCTGTCCGAGCCCATCGCCGTGACGTGTACGCCCTCGCGAAGATGCTCTCCGCTCAATAACGGCGCTCGCGACGGCGTGGTGGTGACAATGATGTCCGCCCCCGCGCAGGCGGAAGCGATATCCGTGTGTACCGCGACGGTCAGGCCGTACTGTTCCTGCATTCGGGCGGCGTAGGCCTCGGCCTTGGCGACATCCCGCGCCCAGACGTCAAGTGTATCGATGTTTCGCACCAGCTTGAGCGCGGCGATCTGCAGCTCGGCCTGCAACCCGGCGCCGAGCACGGTGACGCGTTTGCTGTCGGTTCGCGAGAGGTGCTTGGCGGCAATTGCGCCGGCCAGCGCGGTGCGGATATCGGTGAGATAGCCTTCGTCGAACAGCACCGCCTCCACCAGCCCCGTCTTGGCCGAGAAGACAATCATCAGTCCATTAAGACTGGGCAGGCCGAGCTTCGGATTGTCGAAGAAGCCCGGGCTGACCTTGATCGCGAAACGTGCGTTGCCCTGAATATGGGCGGTCTTCACATCGACCTCGCCGTTGGCCTCCTCGATCGCCATCGACAGTATCGGCGGCTGCACGACTTGACCTTCGCCCAGCGCCCGGAAGCCGGACTCGACGGCCGCCAGCGCGGCATGATCGAGCGTGACGACGTTCTGAATCTGTTCGCGGTGATAGAGCTCCATGAGCGACTCCTGCGTCCTTTCGTTTGCGGTTTGCCGACGACGGGGCGAAGCGGTTCGAATCGCGCGCTTCAGCGCGACGGATAATCCAGCAACGTCTTGGCCCTGGCGAGCGTGCCGGCATCAACCCCGTTGCCGGAGACAATCAACGCGACTTTCTCGCCGCGGATGTCGATCTGGTGTGCCTCGAGGGCGGCCAGCCCGACCGCGGCCGCGCCCTCGACCAGCATCTTCTCGTGTTCGAAGAAGTCCCACATGGCGCGGGCGATCGCAGCCTCGGCGACCTGATGGTGATCGTCCATTACCTCGCGCACCAGTTCGAACGTGCAGCGGTTATCAAGCCCGATGCCGCCACCGAGCGAATCGGCCAAGGTCTCGACCTCCTCGACCTCGACGGGATGGCCGGCGTCGAGACTGGCGATCATCGCCGCGCCCGCCTCCATGCTGACCCCAGTGACGCGGACGGCCGGGTTGATGCCTTTCACACCGCGACCGATACCGCCGAGCAGCCCGCCGCCGGAGAGACCGACCAGCACGCGGTCGAGGCCAGGCAGATCCTCCATCAATTCGAGACCGATGGTGCCCTGCCCGGCGACGATCAGCGGGTCGTCGAAGGGCTCGATCAGCGCCATGCCCTCGTCACTCACCAGCCGGCGCGCCTCGACGAAGGCATCGTCCTGGGAGCGGCCGATCACGCGCGCGTCCGCTCCCAGTGTCTCGATGGCCGCCACCTTGTTGGCCGGCACCAGCTCGGATAAGCAGATGATCGCTCGCGCGCCGAGCCGCTTCGCCGCCCACGCCACCGCGCGACCATGGTTGCCGGTGGAGGCAGTGGTCACACCGCGTTCGAGCTGCTCGGGCGATAGCGAGGCTATCTTGTTGAGCGCCCCGCGTAACTTGAATGCGCCGCTCGGCTGCAGCGTCTCGAGTTTGAGATAGACCTCGGCATCGAAGCGTGCCGACAGACTCTGAGAGAGGATCAGTGGCGTACGCGCCGCCTGACCGGCGATGCGCTCTCGGGCCAGATAGATATCGTGAAGCGTGACGGGTTCCGACATGCAGACTCCCGGATCGGTCAAAAGACAACGGCAGGGTTTTCACCCTGCCGCAGGCGCACGGTCGCATCAAACCCGCGCGGTCGCACCAAGCCAATGCCGCCAACAGGCATCGCTCGCGGCTATAGCGCCTGTTCTCGTGTCAGCTCGTCGGTGACGCGGTCGATGGCGCGCTTGGCGCGCGCGATCACCTCGTCCACCTGGCCCCGGTCGATGACCAGCGGCGGCGCAAAGCCGAGGATGTCGCCGTTGGGCATTGCGCGGGCAATCAGATTCTCTTCCATCGCCGCCGCGGCGACCCGAGCGCCGACCTTGAGCGCGGGGTCGAACGGCGTGTACTCGCCCTTCTCCGGGGCAAACTCTAGCGCCGCCATCAGCCCTTCGCCGCGCACGTCGCCGACCAGCGGATGCTCGCCGAAGGCCTTCTTCAACTGCGCATTGAAGTAGGCGCCGGTTTCGGCAGCGTTACCCACCAGGTTCTCACGTTCGATGATGTCCAGGTTCGCCATCGCGGCAGCGGCGCCGAGTGGGTGGCCGGAATAGGTCCAGCCGTGACCGATCGGGCCGTATTCGCCGGTACCGGCTTCGAGTGCTTTCCACACGCGCTCGCCGACGATAACGCCGGAGAGCGGCTGATAGGCACTGGTCAGTCCCTTGGCGATGGTGACCAGGTCTGGCTCGATGCCGTAATGCTGGAAACCGAACTGGCTACCGAGCCGGCCAAAGCCGCTGACGACCTCGTCGGCAATCAGCAGGATCTCGTGGCGCTTGAGTACCGCCTGGATCGCCTCCCAGTAGCCCTCGGGCGGCGGGATGATGCCGCCGGTGCCGAGTACCGGCTCGCCGATGAAGGCACCGATGGTTTCGGGCCCTTCGCGCTGGATCAAGGCTTCGAGCTGCTCGGCGCAGTAGGCCGAGAACTCGTGCTCGTTCATCTCACCGCGCTCCCTTCTGTAATAGTAGGGCGCCTCGGTGTGCAGGATGCCGTCGATCGGCAGATCGAAATGCTGATGGAACGCCGGCAGACCGGTGAGCGAACCGGCGGCGATGCTGGAGCCGTGGTAGCCGCGCTGACGCGCGATGATCTTTTTCTTCTGCGGCTGGCCGGTGACGTTGTGGTAGTAACGCACCAGCTTGATCTGGGTCTCGTTGGCGTCGCTGCCGGAGAGACCGTAATAGACCTTGCTCAGCCCGTTGCCGGCGAGCCCGGCGATCCGCTCGGAGAGCGCGATCAACGGCTCGTTCGAGTGGCCGACGTAGGTGTGGTAGTAGGCGAGTTCCTTCGCCTGGGCGTAGATCGCCTCGGCGATCTCGGTGCGTCCGTAGCCGATGTTGACGCAGTAGAGCCCGGCGAAGGCATCGATCATTTCGCGACCGTCGCGATCGACGATGGAGATCCCCTTGCCGCCGGTGATGATGCGGCCCGGCGCATCGCCCTGAGCGTAGTCGCGCAGATGCGTGGAAGCGTGAAACACATGCTGGCGATCGTTATCGATCAGAGAGCGCGTATCGGTCATACCGTTTTCCTTAACCAAAGAGAAACGCCGCCTTGGATAACAATCAGAGTGTCCGGCGGCGATCCGTTGCGGGCGCAGCGGTCAGGATGACCCTTGGTAAATACCCGCATGAGAAGCCTCGCCCCTCAAGAGTTCGAGGCAGAAGGCATATTGCCGAGGCAGTAATACTTGGTATCGAGATACTCCTCGAGCCCCGCCGCGCCGCCCTCGCGGCCAAGCCCGGACTGCTTGATGCCACCGAACGGGATCGGCGCACCGGTCATCTTCACGCTATTGACGCTGACCATGCCGTATTCGAGTCCGCGCATCAGCTTCCAGGTTCGCCGCAGATCATTGGTGTAGACATAGGCGGCAAGGCCGTACTCGGTATCGTTGGCGAGCCGGATCACTTCATCGTCGCTGTCGAAGACACCGATACCCGCTACCGGCGAAAAGGTCTCCTCGCGGAAGACGCGCATCTCCGGGGTAATGTCGGCCAGCAATGTCGGCACGAAGAAGTTCGCTCCCGGCGCCTGGCGCTCGCCACCGAACTGACGCGCCCCCTTGGCGACGCCGTCCTCGACGATGCCCTGGGCTGACTCTACCGCGCGCTGATGGATCAGCGGGCCAATATCGTTGTTTTCCAGGCCGTTGCCCACGGTGAGCGCCTCCATATGCGCGACGAAGCGCTCGACGAAGGCGTCATAGATGCCGCGCTGGACGAAGATGCGGTTGGCGGCGAGACAATCCTGCCCCGCGGTCTGGAACTTGGCCGCGACCGCTTCCTTCGCGGCAGCATCGGGATCCATGTCGTCGCAGACGATGAATGGCGCATTGCCGCCGAGCTCCAGCGACATTCGCTTGACGCTCGACGAGCTCTGGCGCATCAGCAGCTTGCCGACGCGGGTCGAGCCGGTGAAAGAGATATTGCGGATACGGCTATCGCTGCAGAGCACTTCGGACACGGTCGCCGGGTCGCCGGTGACCACGTTGAACACACCGGCCGGAATGCCGGCCCGCTCGGCCAGTTCCGCCAGCGCCAGCGCGGAGTAAGGCGTTTCGTTGGCCGGTTTGACGATCACCGGGCAACCGGCGGCCAGCGCCGCACCCGCCTTGCGCGTGATCATCGCCAGCGGGAAGTTCCACGGCGTGAACATTGCCGCCACCCCGACCGGTTCCTTGATCGTGCCCAGGGCAGCGTTCGGGATATGGCTGGGAATGGTCATGCCATAGGCGCGTTTGGCCTCTTCGGCGAACCACTGAATAAAGCTCGCACCATAGTCGACCTCGCCACGCGCATCCTGGAGCGGCTTGCCCTGCTCGCGCGTCATCAGATAGGCGAGGTCTTCCTTGTGCTCGTGCAGCAGGCGATACCAGGCATTGAGCGTTTCGGCACGTTCGTGAACGTTGATCGCCCGCCACTCGGCGAAGGCGTTCTCGGCCGCGGTGACCGCCTCGGTGATCTGCGACGCCTCGAGCAGCGCACAGTGGCCGATCGTCTCCTGGGTGGCCGGATCGACGACGGCCTCCTCGCGGCCTTCGCTGCCGTGGGTCCATTTGCCATCGATGTAGGCGTACTGGCGGAACAAGCGCGGATCATTGAGTTTCATGTCGCCTCCTCGGTTTCAGCGGGACAGGACGCTCGGCGGAACGAGGCCATTGCCGGAAAAGAAACGACGAGGCACTTGGCCCCGTCGACTGCCTCCAGACTACGCCGATCCCCGCGCCGAGATTTTTTGTCCCATGCGGAAAAGGGTGCGTTTTTTTTGGAATGCCGCCGCGGGAGTGAGGTTTTTTTTGGCAGCTGCATCAGACGCGAGCGGCGCGCTGTACGACACCGTCGAAAGCCCGATTCGTTTGACACCGCTACCGGTCGCTACGATTTTTAGACGCGTTCTCCATCACCGGAGGATCGCCGCGTCATCGCGGCACTCGGCTCGAGCGACCGACCAGGCACCGATCCGATCCCCGGTATTGGCAATTCCCACGGAAGGAGTGAATTATGCAGATGCGTTCATTGGGCCACCCGGATATTCAGACCGCTCCGATCGTCTTCGGTGGCAATGTCTTCGGCTGGACACTCGACGACAAGCAGTCTTTCTCCATGATCGACGCCTGGCTGGATGCCGGTTTCAATGCCATCGATACCGCCGACGTCTATTCACGCTGGGCGGAAGGCAACCAGGGCGGCGAATCCGAGACAGTGCTGGGCAAGTGGTTCAAGCAGAGCGGTCGTCGCGACGAGGTGGTGCTGACCAGCAAGGTCGGCATGGATCTTGGCGACGGCAAGGTCGGTCTATCGAAGGCCTACATCATGCAGGCGATCGAGGCGTCACTGACCCGGCTGCAGACGGACTACCTGGATGTCTATTTCTCTCACCAGGACGACCAGGAAACACCGCTGGAGGAGACGCTCGAGGCCTACGACCGGCTCATCGAACAGGGCAAGATCCGCATGATCGCTGCCTCCAACTACACCGGCGGCCGTCTGGCCAAAGCGCTCGAGGTCAGCAAGGCGAAGAACCTGCCCGCCTACCGCTGTCTGCAACCTTTCTACAATCTCTACGACCGCGAGGATTTCGAGCGCGATCTGGCCCCGGTCTGTCGCGAGCACGACATCGCCGTGGTGCCCTACTTCTCGCTCGCCAGCGGCTTTCTCACCGGCAAATACCGCTCGCGGGAAGATGCCAAGGGCCAGGCCCGCGCCGACTTCGTCGACAAGTACTTCGACGACAAGGGCATGCGCATTCTCGAGGCGCTCGACACGGTCTCCAAGCGCTACGACACCCAGCCCGCGGCCGTCTCGCTGGCGTGGCTGCTGGCGCAGCCGGCGGTGACCGCACCGATCGCCAGCGCGAGCAAGCCGCATCATCTCGATGCGCTGAAGGTGGCATGCGATCTCAAGCTGGACGCCGATGCGCTCCAGACACTGGATGACGCCAGTCGCGGCTGAACGCTGGTCGCCAATGGCCCGCCAAGAACGACCCCACCCGGCCAGGGCCGGGTGGGGTCGGGTGTGGTCAGGTCATGGCGAGCAACCGCTAGTCATCTACCGTCGGCAGCGCCGGCGGTCCCTGCCGCTTGACGGCCTTGGTGACGATATAGGTGAAGTAGCGTTCGATACCGAGATCCGACACCAGCCAGGCGTCGATCAGGCGTTGATAGGCATCGATGGAGTCGGCTTCGGTCTTGACGAGATAATCCATGCCGCCACCAATGGCGAAGCACTCGACGACTTCCGGCGTCTCGTTCACACGCTGTTCGAACCGCGCCAGACTTTCGGCGTTATGCTGCTTGAGTTCGACCTGGACCCAGACCGGCGTGCGCTTGACCAGCGCCTCCGGGTTGAGTCGCGCGCTGTAACCTTCGATCACCCCCGCTTTCTCGAGCCGCTTGACCCGTTCCCAGCACGGGCTGACGGAGAGGCTGATCGCCTCCGCCAGCCGCGACTTGGTAATCCGGCCATCGCGACTCAGTATCTCGAGGATCTTCAGGTCGTAGCGGTCGAGCTTCATCGGGCGGGATCACGTTCCAGCGACTCGACCACCTCGGCCACCACGGCGATGGTGTCCCCCATACCGACCTTGGCCGGGAAGCGCCGGGCGATCACGACACCGTCGCGCTCGGCACGATACTCGACCGGCGGCACACCGGTACGCGTCATGTCGTAGACGCGCGCCAGCACGTCGCCCACCTCGACCATCTCGCCCAACGACACCGTCAGCTCCAGCAGGCCCGTGTGCTCGCTCTGCACGTAACAGCTGGCATCCGGCATATCGACGTTGATCAGCGGCTGGTCGGGCAGTTCAAGCTCACCCTCGATCAGGCCGTAGTGAATCAGGAAATTGCGCACGCCGCGGTCGGTGATGGCCAGACTCTGCGGCGTCGAGGTGCCACCGCCGCCCAGCTCGGTGGTCACGAAGGTCTTGCCCTGGGATTCGACGGCGGTGTCATAGAGCTTGGTCGCGTCGAGCTCGAACATCATCATGGCGTAAGGTGCCCCGAAAGCCACCGCGCCGGCGAGACTCGCCCCCTCCTGATCCAGGTCATCGAGCCGGTGCGCGGCGGCAAACGGCACGATATCCAGCGTGCGCCCGCCGGAGTGCAGGTCAAGCGCGACATCGCACATCGGTACCAGCACACGACTGAAATAGTCGGCGATCTGGCTGGTGGGGCCACCGTCGGGATCGCCGGGAAAGCTGCGATTGAGATTGCCGCCATCCAGCGACGAGGTTCGCTTGCCGGCTTCGGCCGCCGGCGTGTTCATCATCGGCACGATGATCACGCGGCCGCGCACGTCTTTCGCCTCCAGCGTGCTGGCCAGCTTCATCAACGACGTGATGCCTTCGTACTCGTCACCATGATTGCCGCCGGTCAAGAGCGCCGTTGGGCCCTCGCCGTTGGCGACCACCGTGATCGGAATCATCACGGCACCCCAGGCAGACGTATCGATGGAGATCGGCAGCTTGAGAAAACCGTGCTGCACGCCCTGGGCGTCGAAGTCGACGGTGGCGCTGATCGGGCTGGGACGCAGAGCGGCGGACATGATGATCTCTCCTGGCACAGTCGGTGAAGACGTCGGTGATAGCGGCCGACGATAGGAAATCGTTTACAACTGGAGGTCGGGGCGCGGGAGACACGTTAGCGCCCGGCCCGCTCCCCCCCGCTACTTGACGAACAGCTGGCGCGGAAAATTGCACAACGGCTCGGCACCATTCTCGGTGATCAATATGCTCTCCGTGATTTCGAGGCCCCAGTCGTCCATCCACATGCCGGGCATGAAGTGAAAGGTCATCCCGGGCTCGAGAATCGTCTCATCAGAGGGACGCAGACTCATGGTGCGCTCGCCCCAGTCCGGCGGGTAACTAATGCCGATCGGATAGCCGCAGCGAGCACCGCCGCGGTCGAAGCCGTACTTGTCCATCGCCGCGCCGAGTGCCAGGGCAATATCGGCGCAGCGATTGCCCGGCTTGGCCACGGCGAGGCCGTTATCGATGCCTTCGAGCAGCGCCGATTCTCCGCGAATGAAGTCCTGAGGCGGCTTGCCCAGAAAGACCGTGCGCGACAGCGGGGCGTGATAGCGCTTGTAGCAGCCGGCGATCTCGAAAAAAGTCCCTTCCCCTTCGCGGAACGGCGTGTCGTCCCAGGTCAGGTGCGGCGCGGCGGCGTCGCTGCCGGTCGGCAACAGCGGCACGATCGCCGGATAGTCACCGCCGTGCACCTTGCCTTCTCCATCGCTCCAGCCCTCGGTACCGACCCGGTAGATCTCCGAGACCAGCTTGCTCTTGGCCAGACCCGGCTCGATCATTTCGATGATCCGCGTGTGCATGCCCTCGACGATACGCGCCGCGGTGCGCATGTAGGCGATCTCCTGCGGCGACTTGATCGCCCGGCACCAGTTGACCAGCGCCGTGGCATCGGAGAGCGAGGCATGCGGCAGCTCCTTGACCAGGCTCATGTAAGCCTTGGCCGAGAAGTAGTAGTTGTCCATCTCGAGCCCGACACTGCCGGTGTGCCAGCCATACTCCGGCAGTACCGACTGCGCGAGATACTCCATCGGATGCATTTCCGGGTTCTGGACATAGTGATCCGGGTAGTAGCGCACCCGTTCGGCGTCCATCCAGCAGGTCCGCCAGGCGCCGTTGGCGTCCTGTCGACGACCGTACCAGACCGGCTCTCCCTCCAGCCCCACCAGTACGCACTGGTGTACATAGAACGACCAGCCATCGTAGCCGGTCAGCCAGGCCATATTGGAAGGGTCGCTGACGACCAGCACATCGAGACCACGACTCGCCATCGACACCCGCACCTTGTGCAGACGGCTGGCATACTCTTCACGTGTAAAAGGCAGGGAAACCTGAAACATGGGCCACTCGACTTACGGAACCGAATTGTAGGGCACCGGCGTCCGAGGGAAGGAACGGGACGGTGACCTGCCGCTTGCCGACCGGGTGTGAAATTGTCATGATTTATTCACTCTGAAACCATGACAATTATCGGTCAATGCATCGATACGATAGTAGCATCGTCGCGCAGCGCGCCGTCAAAGGCTTTATTGAATCATGACAATCGACCTGACGCCCTACCTCGACAGCCGGGGCCCGAAGTACCTCGCGATCGCCCGCGCCCTGACCGAGGCCGTGCGCCTGGGCGCCCTGGCGCCAGGCACGCGCCTGCCTACCCACCGTGACCTGGCGGAGCGTCTCGGGGTCAGCGTGCAGACGGTCTCCCGTGCCTACGACCAGGCCGAGAAACACGGGCTGCTACAGGCCCGAGTCGGCAGCGGTACCTGGATCCGGGATACCGGCAGCGAATCGGAAAACGAGTATCTGCGCGCACCGTCGACACTGGCCGACGACACCCTGATCGATCTCTCCATCGCCCACCCGGTCTGTCCGCCCTCCCATCACCTGCGCTTCCGCCGCGCGTTGGCGGAACTCGCGGAGAGCGCTCATGCCGATATCATCGCCGCCTGTCGCCCGATCGCCGGCCTGCCCCATCAGCGGGAGCGCGCCGATGCCTGGCTGCGCGAGCGTCTCAAGGTGCCCGGCGACGTCGAGGATCGCCTGCTCTGCAACGGCGCCGCCCACGGGCTGATGCTGGCGATCGCCACCGTCGTGCAGCACGGCGACGTGGTGCTGACCGAGACGCTGACCGACCACGGGCTGATCTCGCTGTCCCGCACTCTCGGCTTTCAACTGCGCGGCGTGGCGATCGACGGTCAGGGCGTGATACCGGAAGCGCTCGAAGCCGCCATTCGACGTTTCCGCCCGCGGGCGGTCTGCCTGACGCCGACGCAGCTCAACCCGACCGGCGCGACCATGGAGAATGCTCGCCGCGACCGCATCGCCGAGATTCTCGCTCGCCACGATGTCTGGCTGATCGAGGATGACGTCCACGCCCTGCTCGAACCCGAAGGGCTGACGCCGCTCGCCGCGCGTCTGCCAGAGCAGGCCTTTCACGTCACCAGCTTGACCAAGTCGACGGTTCCCGGCCTGCGCGCCGGCTATCTCAGCGTGCCGCGCGGCCAGATGCATCACGCCCTGCCACGGCTGCGCGCGACCAGTTGGATGGCCACACCGCTGGTCTTCGAGCTGGCCGACTACTGGCTGGCCAGCGGCATGGTCGATACGCTTGCCCACGAGCAGCGCCAGCTCCTGGCCGAACGTCAGTCGCTGGCCGCCCGCAAGTTCGCCGGCCACGGGATCGAGGCGCGTCCGAGCAGCCTGCATCTGTGGCTGAGTCTGCCCGAGCGCTGGCGCGCCGAGGAGTTGCAGCAGCAGGCTCTGCAAGAGGGCGTTGCCATCACCACCGCCCAGGCCTTCGTGGTCGAGCACGCCACCCCGCCGCGCCGCGTGCGCATCAGTCTCGGCGCCGAAAGCGATCTCGAGCGCCTGGAGAACGGGCTGGAGATTCTGGCACGCCTGCTGCAGGAACCCCCGCCGCCGATGCTGCAGATCGTCTACTAGGCGGGAGCGTCCCGCGATTTCTCTCGCGCCGCACGAGCTGCGATCATGTCGCTACCGGCCCCTTCCAGGCCATCAACAAGACCAATACCGAGACGGAGCCCCCATGCGCGTTCTTATCTATCATCAAGATGCCGACAACTGGCGCCGGATTCTCTCCGAGCGTCTGCCCGAGGCGGAATTCATCGTCGCTGCCGAGCGAGACAATCCGCAGGCCGACTATCTGGTCGCGTGGAAACCGCCCGCCAACATCTTCGACGAGCAGCGCACGCTCCAGGGCATCGTCAATCTCGGCGCCGGCGTCGACGCGCTGCTGCAGAACCCCTCGCTGCCACGCGACATCCCCATCGTCAAGCTGCGCGATGCCGGCATGGGCGAGCTGATCGGCGACTACGCGCGCTACGGCGTCATGCACTTTCAGCGCGATTTCGACTGCTACCGGCGCCAGCAGGCCAACCGCGAATGGCGCGAGCAGCCGCTGATCGACAAGCCCGACTGGGGGGTCGGCGTGCTGGGCCTCGGCGCCATCGGCACGCGTGTCGCGCAGATGCTGGCCGCCGATGGATACCCGGTTCACGGCTGGAGCCGATCCCCCAAGCAGATCGAGGGCATCAGCTGTCATCATGGCGACGCGGGGCTCGACACCCTGCTCGGCCAGGTGATGACCCTGGTCACGCTGCTACCCGACACGCCGGCGACGCGATACCTTATCGATCGTGAGACCCTGGCCAAGCTCCCGGCGGGTGCGAGCCTGATCAACCCCGGCCGCGGCACGCTGATCGACGAGACCGCTCTGCTCGAGGCACTCGGCAGTGGCGACGACGAGACCTCGGGTCGCTTGCGCGGCGCCCTGCTCGACGCCTTCCCCACGGAGCCGCTGGCGGCGGAGAGCCCGCTCTGGCGCCATCCGCGAATTCTGATCACCCCGCACATGGCCGGCCCGACGCCACTTGGCGCCGCCGCCGACCAGGTCGCCGACGCGCTGGACGCTCTCTCCATGGGCAAGCCCATCGCGACCATCGATCCCGAAGCGGGATATTGATCGCCAAGCATGAGCGGCGTTTCGGGAACCTTCAGCGGTATCACGCGTCAATCCGGAAAAGCGATCCGACCAGGAGGTAAGCGATGCCGGAGTGGCTGGCACGTCGACAGATTCCCCGTACCTGGCTATCGGGTAGCCTGGCGCTGCTCATCGGCCTGATGATGCCGCTCGCGCAGGCTGCCGAGCGCCCCGCGCCGTTCGCGGCGCAATACCATCTCGACATCAGCGGCTGGCCGGATGCCACCATCACGCATAGGCTCAGCCACGATGGTGACGTGTGGGAGAGCGAGATGCAGGCCAGCATCGCGATCGCCAGCGGCGAGGAACGCGGACGGTTTCGCCTGGAAGGCGACACCGTACAGGCGCTGGACTATCGCAGCACCTACTCGCTGGCCGGTATCGGTGATGAGTACCACCGCGATCGCGAACAACTAGCGGCGCTGCCGGATCGCCAAACCGCACTCTTCGCGCTCTCGCGACAGGCACCGGATGCCCGCTGCGCCAGTTCGCAGGTCTCGCCCTGCGAACTGCAGTATCAGAACCACAAGGGGGAGGAAGAAACGCTCTACTACCGTGTGGAATCGCAGGCAACGATTGCCACGCCGGCCGGCGACTTTCCCGGCGTGACCGTCGATACCTGGGATCCGGAGAAGCGCGATCGCCATCTCTACTTCTCGTTCCACCGCGAGATACCGGGGCTGCTGCTGAAGCTGCGCTACGTGCGCGACGGCGAAGAGAAGAGTCACCTGGACCTGACCCGGCTACAGCGAGAGGAAAGCACCGACGCACCGTAACCTCTGACGTAGTCTTCCCTGCCGACGGCAGTTATTCTAGCGTTTCCTGCTGCAACGGACGCCGAAACATCGGCGTCCGTTTTTGCGTTTCGATACCTCGCTGAAAAGAGACCGCCATGCTGCTCGGCCTGCTGTGGATCCTGCTGCCACTCATCGTGGGATATCTGATTCCTCTCCGTCACGAAGGTCTCAAGCGTGCCATCGATCGGGGCGTCAACGCTTCGGTCTACGTGATATTGCTGCTGATGGGCGTCGGCCTGGGTGGGCTGGAGAATCTGGCGGGGCAGCTATCGCGGATCGGCACCACGGCGATCACGCTATTTGCGGTGATTACGCCGCTCAACTTGATGGCGTTGGCCTGGCTCTGCCGACGTCCGCCGGGTCGGCCGCTCGAGCTGACCGAACAGGCGCACGACGGCCCCGCCGCCGGCAAGCTGCAGGCGCTGTTCGGGTCGTTGAAGCTCGCCGGCGTGGTCGCGCTGGGCATGGCGATCGGCGCGCTGGCCCTGCAATTCGACAGGCCGATCGCCGCCGGCGCGGATACGCTCGCCACCTGGACGCTCTATCTGCTACTTGGGTTGATCGGCTGTCAGCTGCGCAACTCCGGCCTGGGTCTGCGCCAGATTCTGCTCAACCGGCTGGGATTGGCCACCGCGCTGACGCTCTTCGTCAGTTCCATGCTCGCCGGCTTGATCGCCGCGCCGCTGCTGTCGCTGCCCTGGAACGAGGGCATGGCCATGGCGGCCGGCTTCGGCTGGTACTCGCTCTCCGGCATTCTGATCGGCGACCAGCTCGGGCCGGTGCTGGGCGGCGCGGCCTTCTTCAACGACCTCGCTCGTGAACTGCTGGCCTTCCTGCTGATTCCGCTGTTCATCCGGCGGCAGCCGCCGCTTGCCGTGGGCTACAGCGGCGCAACGGCGATGGACGTGACGCTGCCGGTCATCCAGCAATACGGCGGTATCACCGTGGTACCTCTCGCTATCGTCAGCGGGTTTCTGCTCTCACTGCTCTCCCCGCCGCTCACCCTGCTGCTGCTCTCGTTCTAAGCGCGTCCGCCGTCGTGCACCGCGGGCGCACGACGACCACCTCTGCGACCTTCGCACTACGGTGATGGCCTGACGGCCATGATAGGCTTATCGAAGTTACCGGTAACCTGCGTCGCGTTCGACGCGCCCCGTCGCAACGGGCTCTCCGGCAGCCACCAGACTCTCTGGCCAACCAGAACAACAGCGTCAAGGGAATGTCATGCCGCGTCGATCCTCCGGACGTGTCACCCTTCAGGATATCGCCGACCGGGTCGGCGTCACCAAGATCACCGTATCGCGCGCCCTACGCGAGCCTCAGCGCGTTTCCACCGATCTGCGCCTGCGCATCGAGGAAGCGATCGCGGCACTCGGCTATATCCCCAATCGCCATGCCGGCGCACTCGCCAGCGGCCGCAGCCACAGCGTGGCACTGCTGATCCCATCGCTCTCCAACGCGGTCTTCTCGGAGATCCAGCGCGGCATCGAGGAGGGCCTGAGCACGGCCGGGTATCAGGTGCTGATCGGGCATACCGGCTACTCACTGCTGGAGGAGGAACGCCTGATCGACACCTACCTGAGCTACGGTGTCGATGCCCTGATTCTGCCGGGAACGCGCCACACGGCACATGCCCTGGCGCTGATCGAACGCGCGCGGCTGCCGGTCGTGGAGACATTGGAGCTGACCGACACGCCGCTCGACATCAACGTCGGCCTGGACCAGCACGCGGCCGGCGCCGCCATGACGCAGGCGTTCCTCGACCGGGGACAACGACGGATCGGTTTTCTGGGCGCCCGCATGGACCATCGGGCGCAGCTGCGTATGGCGGGCTGGGAGGCAGCGCTGACCCAGGCAGGGCTCTCCACCGAACGCTGCCTGACCACACCGCATCCCTCGTCGTACCGGCTCGGTGGCGAGATGCTGGCGTCGATGCTGGAGCGCTGGCCGGATCTCGAGGGTATCTTCTGCGGCAACGACGATCTGGCTGCCGGCGCCCTGTTCGAGTGTCAGCGGCAACGCCTGGCAGTTCCCGCTCAGCTGGCGCTGGCCGGCTTCAACGGCCTGGATATTACCGAGGCGACGGCCCCCGCCCTGGCCACCGTGATGACGCCGCGACGGCGCATCGGCGACCGCATCGCGGCACGCTTGCTGACACGGTTGCAGGGCGGGCCCCGCGAGCCCTGTCGCGAGGATGTCGGCTTCGAGGTGCTGCATCGCGGCAGTCTATAACGAGCGTGATCCCGCGGATGCCCGCGCCACCCGCCTCTCGCCGATCATCACCACCGAGTGCCACGCGTTACACCGCCGACAGACGCCGCTCGCGGGTCTCCAGCTCGGATCGCGCCGTGGTCACGACTTCGTCCAGCGTGCCGGCAATGTCGACCGTGACCGCCTCGTCGTCGCCCGGCACCTCGAGCGTCGCCAATTGGCTGTCGAGCATCGCCTCGCCCTTGAAGAAGTGATCCTGACGCGCCTCGATACGTTTCAGCAGCAGCTCGCGAGCGCCGGAAAGATAGACGAAGGCGAGCGCCGGATCGCCCTTGCGCAACGTGTCCCGGTAGCGCCGCTTGAGCGCCGAGCAACCGATCACCAGCGTCTCGCCCTGGGCCCGCGACTCACTCAGGAAGCCCGCCAGTCGCGTCAGCCAGCCGGCACGATCCTCATCGTTCAAGGGTTCGCCGCGCGACATCTTGGCCACGCTCTCGGCCGAGTGGAAGTCATCACCATCGAGAAAGCGACCGCCCAGCGCCTGCGCCAGGCGCTTGCCCACCTCGGTCTTGCCACAGCTCGACACGCCCATCACGACGATGCGTCGTCCGCTTTTTGCACTCATGAGTTACTTCTCGCTCCCCGATCAGGTCTGAACAGTCATCTGACCACGGCCTAGACAATCGACTCGTGCTTGTCTCTACACCTTTAGGCGCATTGTTGGCCGCAATCTGTTACCGGTAACATCATTGTCGCCATAGCCAATGCGAAGCACAACGCCACTAAAGGCTAAGTACCGGCAAGCCAATGCCCGGCCGAAGGCCGCGATGCACCGGCTGGCCTTACCGCCCAACCTGGCGAACCCCGACAAAGGATTTCGAGCCGTCATGGATAGCCTTCTCGCCCCCCTGCAGAGCCTATGGAGCGACCCCACCTACCGGCTGATCGCGGTCGCCGCGTTCAGCATCGTGCTGCTGCTCCTGCTTGTCCTCGTGCTGCGCCTGCACGCTTTCGTTTCCCTGCTGGTCGTCAGTCTGCTGGCCGGCCTCGGCGCCGGCATGAGCGTCGATACGTTGCTGGATACCGTCGAAAAAGGCATGGGCGGCACGCTCGGTTTCGTGGCCACGGTGGTGGGTCTCGGCGCCATGTTCGGCAAGATGCTGGAAGTCTCCGGGGGCGTGGACCGGCTGGCCAACACCCTGCTGTCGCGCTTCGGCGAGGACCGCTCGCAGTGGGCCATGGGCCTGACCGGCTTCTTGGTCGCCATCCCGGTATTTCTCGACGTCGCCTTCATTATCCTGGTGCCGCTGATCTACGCCCTGACCCGGCGTACCGGTCGCTCGCTGCTCTACTACGGCATTCCGCTGCTGGCCGGCCTCGCCGTCACTCACTCGTTCATTCCGCCGACCCCCGGCCCGATCGCGGTCGCCGAGTTGGTCGGCGCGGATCTCGGATATGTCATCCTGTTCGGCGCGCTCACGGGTCTGCCAGCGATGATCATCGCCGGCCCGCTGTTCGGGCGTTGGATCAGTCAGCGTATCGATGCCCAGATCCCCGAGTACATGGAGCTGCCGGAAGCCACCACGGACACTACCAACCAGCCCAGCTTCACGCTGATCGTCTCGATCACCCTGTTGCCGCTGCTGCTGATCGTGCTGAATACGGTCTCCGGCGCCGTGCTGCCGGCGGACAGCCAAGTCACTGCCGTGCTCGGCTTCCTCGGTCATCCGTTCGTGGCGCTGATTCTGGCCACGGTGCTGGCGTTCTACTGCCTCGGCATTCGCCGGGGCATGGCCAAGGAAAAGGTGATGGAGGTCGCCACCAAGGCGCTGGAGCCGGCCGGCATCATCATCCTGGTCACCGGCGCCGGTGGCGTGTTCAAGCAGGTGCTGATCGACTCGGGCGTCGGCGATGTCATGGGCGACATCATGGCCAATAGTGCCCTGCCGCCGATCCTGCTGGCCTTCCTGATCTCCACCGCCGTGCGCGTGATCCAGGGCTCGGCCACCGTGGCCATGATCACCGCCGCCGGTCTGATGGCGCCGGTGATCTCCACACTCAACCTGGAAGGCCCGGTACTCGGCCTGATCGTGATCTCGATCGCCTCCGGCGCGACGGTACTGAGCCACGTCAACGACTCCGGCTTCTGGCTGGTCAATCGCTACTTCGGGCTGACCGAAGCCCAGACGCTCAAGAGCTGGACAGTGATGGAGACGCTCATCGGCCTGACCGGGCTGGCCATGGCACTACTGATCGGCCTGTTCGTCTAACCCGTCCGTTGGGCCGAGCCAGGGGCCCGACACCGGCAGACACTCTTGCTGCCGCCCCTGAAACCGGAACGCCCGCCGTGGGAGACCACAGCGGGCGTTCTGGCGTTCGCCATCTGCCGAACGCCGTCTCAAGGTGGCCGTCGTCGGCGCTTTCACGCCTCACGGCTCCGGTTACAGCGCCTCGCGAATGGTCTGCTCGCGCCGACGCACCAACTCCTCGCCCAGCGCTGGCCCACGAAACCCCTCATCGAGCAGCGCGCGCGGCAGCACTTGGGCGGCGAGACGCCAGGCCAGCGCGAGATCGTCCGCCAGTGGGCCATCGTCGTGAGCGATCAGCGCCAGCAGCGGCGGAACGCGCTCCGGTCGCCGCCAGGCATCGATGGCGTCGAGCCACGCCATGATGGCGGCCGCGCGCACTTCCGCCTCATGGCGGGCAGCGCCACCGATACGAAGCCGCAGCCGTCGCGAGCGCGCTGCCAGCTGCATCGCCTCGCGAAAGCCATTCGGCGCCTTCACGCCATCGTTGAGCATGTCGATGTTCTCGTCGTCGAGCGCTTCGCCCAACCGCGCCCAACGCCACTGTGCCTGGTCATCATCCTCGGCTACCTGCTGCAGGCGGATCAGCCCCGCGGGCAGCTCGGAGGTCGCCAGCGGCGGCATCAGCACGGCCAGCGCACCGCACGCAGCCAACGTTTCGAAATAGGCCGCAGGATCGACCTCCGACAGCGCCTTTTGCGTCTCGGTCCAGACCCGCTCGGCCACCAGATGAGCCACCTCACCGCTCGCCGCCAGTTGACGCATGAGCGCGAGCGTATCCGGCGCAATCTCGAAGCCCAGCCCACGATAGCGTGCCAGGAATCTGGCCGCCCGCAGCACGCGTAGCGGATCCTCGACAAAGGCCGGCGAGACGTGGCGCAAGCGCCGAGCTTCGAGATCCCGAAGGCCGCCATAAGGATCGACCAGCTCGCCCGTCGGGGTCTCTGCCATGGCGTTGATGGTGAAGTCCCGCCGTGCCAGATCCGCTTCCAGCGTCACGTCTGGGCTGGCATGCACTTCGAAGCCGGTGTAGCCATGCCCCTGCTTGCGCTCGGTTCGCGCCAGCGCGTACTCCTCCTGGGTCTGCGGATGCAGGAAAACCGGAAAATCGCGACCGACCGGACGGAAACCGCGACGGCGCATCTCTTCGGGTGTGCTGCCGACGACAACCCAGTCACGATCGCCGACCGGCCAGCCAAGACGCGCATCGCGTACCGCTCCGCCGACCAGATAGACATCGAGCCCCGCGAGCAGGGCATCGCTACTGGCATTCATGGCGTACTCCTCAGGTGAGCTGGCTCAGGGCTGCTCGACGCGGTCGGGATGACGGTGGGCCCAATCGACAAAGCCGCCGTCCAGGCTGTAGACCTCGTCGAAGCCCTGCGCCGACAGCCAGGCCGCGGCCTGCTGGCTGGAGTGGCCGTGGTAGCACACCACCACCAGCGGCGTATCGCTCGCGGTCTTCTCGACCAGCTCGGCAACGTTGGAGTTATCGAGGTGGCGACTGCCGGGAATATGGCCCTGGGAGTAGCTGAGCGGATCACGGATATCGACCAGCGTGAGCGCGCGCGCTTCCCCCAGCCAGTGGGCCAGCGTCGCGGAGTCGAGATGTTCGTAGGATGGCGGCATCATGCGCTCCCTGTCGGTGTTCATGGGTCTGGGTGTCGATAGTCTGCTGGGTGCCGATAGCCCGGGTATCGATGCCCCGGATCTCAATCGGCCGGATCTCAATCGCCGGGATAGCGATAGGTCGAGTCGGCATCGGCCTGTTCGGCCCTGAGGCGTTGGCTATCAGGCGCATGTACGGCTGGCGACCGACGAGCGGCTTAGGATGGGGTCCGACGCGCCGGCTCGGCGATCAGCTCTCCGCTCTCCAGGTTCAACGCGGTCAGTTCGCGCCCCCAGACGCAACCGGTGTCGAGCGCGCGGGCGTCCACCCGTGCACCCGGTGTCCGCCCCTCCAGGGCGGCCCAGTGGCCGAACAGCAGCGTCAGCTCATCGGCGCGCGGGTAAGTGAACCAGGGCGCAAACCCCGCCGGGGCGCTGTCTAGCCCCTCCTTGGCGGCGAAATCGAGCGTGCCCTCGGCGTCGATGAAGCGCATCCGCGTGAAGACGTTGACGATGGCTCGCAGGCGGTCGATACCGGCCAGAGCGGCGTCCCAGCGAGCCGGCACGTTACCGTACATCTGGGCAAGAAAGTCATCCACCGCGTCGCCGCGCAGCACCGCTTCCGCCTCCGTCGCCCGCGCGCGCGCCTCCTCGAGCGACCACTGCGGCGGCAGCCCCGCATGGGTCATCACCATACCGCGTTCAGCGTCGGCGACCAGCAGCGGCTGTTGGCGCAGCCACTCGAGCATGGGCTCGCGATCCGCGGCCTCGAGAATATCCATCAGGGTGTCATGGCGCTTCAACCGGCCATGCCCTCTCGCCACCGCCAGCAAGTGCAGGTCATGATTGCCCAGCACCACGCTCGCGGCGCCGTCGAGTGCCACGCAGCGTCGCAGACAGCCCAGCGAGTCGGGCCCACGGTTGACCAGATCGCCGGCCAGCCACAGATGATCCCGCGAGGCGGAGAAATCCAGCCGCTCGAGTAGTGCCTGAAACTCAGCGTAGCAGCCCTGCAGGTCGCCGATTGCGTAGGTGGCCATATCGCTCGCGTCTGCTCCTGGTGCGGATGAAAGTGTCTAGGGTGTCACCGCCGGTGCCAGGCAGCGCCGACCGTGTCAGTGAACCTGATTGGGGGAAGCCAGGCGGAACGGTGCAATGGCGACGTCGAATGACTGCTGGGTGCCAAGGTCGACGCAGGTGTAGCTGCCCTGCATGACGCCGACAGGACACTCGAGCACCGCTCGGCTGGTGTAGCGGAAGCTGTGGCCGGCGGTGATCGTCGGCTGCTTGCCGACCACGCCGTTACCGCGCACCTCCTGAACCTTGCCATGGCCCTGGGTGATCTTCCAGTAGCGTGACAGCAGTTGCACGCTGCGCTCGGAGTGGTTGTGCACGGTGATCGTATAGCTGAAGACGTAACGCTTGTCGTCGGTGGACGACTCCTCTTCACGAAACGTCGGTTCGACGTCGACCGTGATGGCCTCGGCCATCTCGTTCATGAAGCGCTCTCCGTCAGATGGTTGCTGATCGCGACCAGCTCGGCCACGCGCAGGGTCTGTGGCCGACGCGCCGGATCGATGCCAAGCGCTGTCAGCGCCTCGGCATCGATGATGCCCTTGAAGTTATTGCGCAGCGTCTTGCGGCGCTGGCCGAAGGCGGCCTTGACCACTTCGGCAAAACGCACCTCGTCGTGTGCTGGCGCGGGCAGTTCGGCATGCGGCGTCAAGCGCACGATGGCCGAATCGACCTTGGGCCGGGGCACGAAGGCCTCGGGCGGCACCACGAACAGGGATTCGACCTGGCAGTAGTACTGGGTCATGACCGACAACCGCCCCCAGTCCGGTCCGCCCGGCTCGGCCGCAAGACGCTCCACCACTTCCTTCTGCAGCATGAAGTGCATATCGGCGATCGCACCGCGCGCCGCCAGCAGATGGAAGATGATCGGCGTGGAGATATTGTAGGGCAGGTTACCGGCGACCCGCAGCGGTCGGCCATCCTGCGCGGCCAGCGCCTGAAAATCGAACTTGAGCGCATCCCCCTCGTGAATCACGAACTGCGGATAGTCGAAGAACTGCACGCGCAGACCGGGAATCAAGTCCCGGTCCAGCTCGATCACCTCGAGCGCGCCGGCGGCTTCGATCAGCGGTGCGGTCAGCGCGCCCTGGCCCGGGCCGATCTCGATCAGGCGATCTCCCGGGCGCGGCGCGATCGCGCGAACGATGCGCAGAATCACGCCCGTGTCGCGGAGGAAGTTCTGGCCGAAACGCTTGCGCGCCCGAGGCATCGGGGGTCGAGTGGACATGAAACTGGCTTTCCTTCAATGAGCGCGGGCCGACATCTGCCGGGCGACGTCGAGCGCCACCCGCAGGCTGCCCGCATCGGCACGGCCGCTGCCGGCAAGGTCCAGCGCCGTGCCGTGATCGACGGAGGTGCGGACCATGCCGAGGCCGAGAGTGATATTGGCTGCCTGACCGAAACCGGCGTACTTGAGCACCGGCAGCCCCTGGTCATGATACATGGCGAGAACCGCATCGGCGCGGTCGAGATGGTGTGGCGTAAACAGCGTGTCCGCGGGTAGCGGCCCCACGACGTCGATACCCGCCTCGCGCAGGCTTTCCAGCGCCGGCGTGATCGTCTCGATCTCCTCGCGGCCGAGGTGCCCCTCCTCGCCGGCATGCGGGTTGAGGCCGGCCACCAGAATACGCGGACGCTCGATGCCGAACGCGTGGCGCAGCTCGGCATCGAGCACGCGAACGATACGCGACAGGCCGGCCTGCGTGATGGCCTCTGCCACCCGTGCCAGGGGCAGATGCGTCGTCGCCAGCGCCACCCGCAGCGGCCGTGCCGTGCGCGTCGTCGCCAGCATCATGACAACGTCCTCGACGCCGCACGCATCGCGCAGATACTCGGTATGCCCGGTAAAGCCGGGATGCCCGCCGTCGATGATCGCCCCTTTGTGCAGGGGTGCCGTGACCATGCCTCCAGCGCGACCTTCACGACACGCGGCAATGGCCAAATCGAGCGTTCGCAGCACATAGCGGGCATTGGCGGGATCCAGGCGCCCCGCGGTGGCCGGCGCATTCAGCGCGACCGGCCAGACAGGCAGGCAGCCATCGACCGGCGCCGGCACCGGCTCGCCTGCCCGCAGTACCGGCAGGCGAATCGACCAGCCGAGCCGTTCGGCCCGCGCCGCAAGCAGCTCCGGGTCTCCCACCGCCACCACGGGGACACTCAAGCCCTGCCAATCGCGTGCGACGGCAAGCGCCAGCTCCGGGCCGATGCCGGCCGGCTCGCCGGTGGTCAACGCCAACACCGGGTTCCCCTTTCGGGGCCGCGGTGCGGCGTCTTCAGGCGCGTTTGCGGGCTGCGTCATCGGCCCTCTCCCGGTGGTGCGCGGCGTCAGCCGTTGTCGTCGTCGAGACGATTGTCGACGTAGGCGCTGGCCCGAATCTCCTGGGTCCAGGCTTCGAGCTCGTCGCTGACCTTGCGCTGGAAAATCGCCTGGCTCGCCTGCTCGCGCGTCAGCTGACCGCCGTCGCCGCCTCGGGTCCCCAGACGCTGGACCAGGTGGAAACCGCTCGGGCTGCGAATGGGCTCGCTCACCTCGCCATCGGCGAGCGCCGGGATCACGTCGGCGAAAATCGTCGGGATCTGGGTCGCCGGCCGCCAGCCAAGGTCACCGCCCTGCAGCGCCTGCGCGCCGTCGGACTCGGCCACGGCGAGCTGCTGGAAGTCCGCGCCCTGCTGCAGCTGACGATAGAGGTCCTGCGCTTCGGCCTGGGCCTGCGTGACCTGCTCCGGCGTCGGCGACTGAGGCACGGCGACCAGAATCTGGGCCAGATGATAGGCAACGTCACTGTTCTCGCTGCGCTGTTCGAGGAACCGGTCGACCTCGCGGTCGGAGACCGTCACGCGGCTAGCGACCTGACTCTGCTGGACCTGACGAATCAGCAGTTCGCGACGCACCTGCTCGCGCACCTCGGCCAGCGTCTGGCCCTGCTGCTCCAGACGATCGGCAAACTGGTCGAGATCGAGCCCGTTGCCCTGGGCGATGCCACGCATGGCCGTGTTGAGCTGGGTTTCGTCGACGCTCAGGTTGGCATCTTCGGCCATCTGCAGCTCGATCTGCTCGACGATCATGCGATCCAGCACCTGACGCTGCAGCGCCGCCTCGGAAGGCATCGCGATGTCGTTGCTCTGCAGCTGGCCGCGCGCCTGGGTGACGCGTGAACGCAGCTGGCTCTGCATGATCGCGTCGTCGTTGACCACGGCGACGATCCGGTCCAGCGGCACCACTTCCGCCATGGCCGACAGCGGCGACAGCAACATCACCAGCGCCAGGGGAATCCACATTCTAAGACGCATGCCTACCTCTCTTGCTTGCTCGTCGGGCGTACCGTCATGGCCACGCCCCCTGCTTGATTGACTGGCTATATCGACTGGCTATATCGACTGGCTATATCGACTGGCTATGGCCGCGCACCGAGGCACGCGGCCGGGAACGCGATCAGAACTCGGTCGCGCGGTAGCCGGGCACGGCCGTGGCGAAGTAGCTGTCAGCTTCCTGGCCGACACCGCCCAGCCCCTTGAACACGAAGCGCAGGAAGATCCCGCGATCGGTGTAGTCATCGTCGATGGTATTGGCCGTATCGTTATCCTTGACCCACTCGCGCCAGACGACCTGCACCGCGCTACAGCAGCTGTTGAACTGCACCCCGGCCAGATTTTCCAGATCGCGCTTGTTGGTGTTGTCGTAGAGATAGCGGCCGATCAGATCCAGCGACGGTGTCGCCTTGTAGGCAAACGACACGTCGAAATCCTCGCGGTTGTAGCCGAGGCGATCCTCGACATCATCCCCGGAGGGATCGAACCCTTCGAGTTGCCAACGGTAGCCGAGGTTCAACACATGCCCTGCCGTGCTCTGATACTGGGCGTAGGCGGAGACTTTTTCGGTACGCGACTCCTGCTCGTCGTAGAACCACTCGTAGCGCGTACGCCAGCTGTCGTTGATTCGCCATTCGAGCTGCGTGATCACCGGCGAGCGGTCCCGCGTGGCACGATACCAGTCGGCGTAGTTGTTCTCCTTGCTCGGCAGCGTATCGGGGTCGCCGTTCATGTCGATATTGCGATCCTCGAAATAGGCGCTCTGGCCGACCGACAGCGACAGTCGCTCGCGACCGGTGTCGTCCTCGAGAAAACGCGTCGACGCACCATAGGAGACCTTGTTGACGTCACCGACGCGATCGGAGCCGGTAAACCGATAGGGGGACCAGAGCTGGTTCCAGGAGATCGCCCGTTCGTCGGTGTCGAAGTCAGGAAACTCCGACTGGTCGCGTTCCGGCACGTAGGCATAGTAGAGACGCGGCTCGAAGGTCTGACGCCAGTCGCTGCCGAAGGCGGCCATGTCGCGTTCGAAGATCAGCCCGGAGTCGACCGAGTAGACCGGCACCGTGCGCGACAGCGTCTCGTCACGGTCGGTCTCGCGATTGTCGTAATCCAGGTTGTAATTGGTCTGCCACAGCTGGAAGCGCGGCTCGAGGAAGCCCCAGCTAGGCTGCGCCCGCCAGCCGATCGCCGGCGTCAGGTTGACGCGCGAGCCGTTGGCCGCCTCGCGCTCGCGAATCGTGCGGAAACGCTCGTCCTCTTCGTCGTACCAGCGCCCCTGGCTATCGACACCGTGCAGATCGCGCCAGAAGTAGGTCGCGTTGGAATTCCACTCCTGATAGAAACCGCTGTCCTGCTGCCAGCGCCCGTTGGCGGTCAAACTCGGCAGGCGATAATAGGGGCGATCGTCCTCGTCGAGCGGATAGTCCATGCGCTGGTAACCCTGGGCGCGAGCGTCCAGGTACCAAGTGGAATCCCGAAAGCTCAGGCGCGCGAGCCGGCTGAGGTACTCGGTATCCTTCTCGGTGAAGTCGCGCCCGAAGTCATCGAAGTAGCGGCCATCGCTGGCGGCGCCATACTCAAGGGCATAATCCACCCGGTCGTTGACGTAACCGTAGTGCTCGTAGTCGACGTACCAGCGATCCTCGCCGTCGAAGGCGTTGTCGGGATCGTTGGGGTTCTCGCTATCGCTACCGTTGTCGTTGGGCAGATAGGCGCCCTCGATGGAACCCTGATCGCTGCCGAACAGATAGCGGAATTCGCCGCCCAGCATGAAACCGTGTTCGGAAATCGTGCGCGGCGTGATCGTGGCGTCGTAGTTGGGCGCCAGATTGAGATAGTAAGGCTGGGAGTAGTCGAGCCCATCGCTGGAAATACCGACCGTCGGCCACAGGAAACCACTCTGACGCCGGTCGTCGATCGGGAAGCGCACCCACGGCCAGTAGAAGACCGGTACGTCGCCCATCTCGAGGCGCGCGTTGGTGGCCGTGCCGTAGCCCTGTTCCCGATCGATGGTGACGTCATTGCCGACCAGTTGCCACAGGCGACTGTTCGGGGCACAGGTCGAGAAGCTCGCCTCGGTCATGCGGTAGCGGCCGTCATCGAGCCGCTGCATCGCCTGAGCATCGCCACGGACGTGCTGGCCGTGGATCACGTAGTGCGCATCGTCGATCCGCGCGGCATCGCTGTCGAGCGAGACCTGGCCGTCGCCACCGCGCACCAGCATGCCCGGATAACGGATCGTGACCGGGCCGTCGGCGAAAGCGGTATCGCGGGCCGCATTGACGCGGACGCGCGGCGCCTCGAGCTGGCCATCGCCACGCCGCAGCACTACCTCGCCGCCGAGAATCGTTTCGCCGTTGTCGCCATATTCCGCGGAGGCCGAGTTGGACAGCACCTCTTCCGGTGTCTGCCCGGCGGGGAGCCGATAGCCCGGCTCGATGTAGCGGCCGCCGCACAGCGCGCCGGAAGGCGCCGCGTCACCCCAGGGAACCCAATCGAGCTGATCCGGGGGGAGCGGCGCTGGCGGTGCCGCCTGAGCCGTCGATGAGATCAGGCCAGTCAGGGCAGTCCAGACCAGTCGCTTGCCCATGTCCTCAATGTCCTTGCCGAGTGAAGTCGGTATTATACAGACCTCGCCGTGGCTTGCCGCGAGGTCGTTCCCTGTTCGTTCGCCTGCCATCGTCGACGCCACGATTTGGCGCCGCCGGGCAAACGCGACACACTGACGCCGGCGGCGCGCGGGTCTCGATTCATCTGCCGCGCTGCACCGACGCACGACGTGGCGCGCTTCTGGAGGGCTCCAGCATGCGGTGCCATGTCCGGCCCGTCAACTCGCCTTAAGACTCCTCGAAAGCAAACGGAAGGCTGCATGAATTCGCGTCTCGAAACCCTGCGCGCCTGGATTGCCGGGCACCATCGCCTGTCCCCCGAAGCGTGTCGACTGCAAAGCGTTGCCGGCGATGCCAGCCTGCGCAGCTACTGGCGTGTCGCGTTCCCCGACGGCACCACACGCATCCTCATGGACGCGCCGCCGGCACTCGAGGAGAGCCGACCCTTCGTCGAGATCGGGCAGGCGTGGCACGACGCCGGCCTTCCCGTGCCGGCGATCCACGCCGTCGATCTGGACCAGGGCTTCCTGGAGCTCGACGACCTGGGAGACGACAGCCTGCACCATCACTTCGACAGCGACAGCGGCGCCCACGATGGCACCGCCCGCGCCCTGGCACTGCTCGACGACATCCAGTGTCGGGCGCCGACGCACAGGCTGCCGCCCTACACGTCCGCCTTTCTCGACGAAGAGATGGAGCGTTTTCCCGACTGGGGACTGACCCGCTGGCTAGGCATCGAGACGCCCGAGAGCTGGCCCCGGGTCAAACAGCACCTGCTCGCAAGGATCGCCGAGCTGCCGAGCGTCACGGTACATCGCGATTTCGACGCCATGAACCTGATGATCCATGACGACGCGCTCTGGATCATCGACTTCCAGGGTGCGCTGGCCGGGCCGCTCGGCTACGACCTCGTCTCGCTGCTGCGCGGCCGCTATCACCGCTGGACGCCGGCGGAAATGGCAGGATGGATCGAAGCGTTTCGCCAGCGCAGCGTGGCCTCCGGCGCGCTCTCGCCCAGCCTGGACAGCGAGCGCTTTCGCGCCGCCGTCGAGGCAATCGGGGCCCAGCGCCAGCTCAAGATACTCGGCCAGTTCTGCCGGCTGTGCCTGCGCGATGGCAAGTCCGGCTACCTCGAGCGCCTGCCGCACTTTTATCAACACCTCGACGAAGGACTCGCCGCGCTGCCGGCTCTCGCCGAATTCCGCCAGTGGCTGCAGACGGTCTATCGCCCGGCGATGGAGGCCCGCCTGGCCAGCGCTACTGACGAGGCGCCGGGGCCCGCCTCAGACGACGCGCCGGGGACCGCCTCAGACGACGCACCAGGGACCGCCTCATGAAAGCGATGATTCTGGCCGCCGGACTCGGCACGCGTATGCGCCCGCTCACCGACCACTGCCCCAAGCCGCTGCTGCCCGTCGCGGGCAAGCCGCTGATCGTTCACCACCTGGAACGCCTGGCCGCCGCCGGCTTCCGCGACATCGTCATCAACGTAAGCTACCGCGCCGAGCAGATCATCGAGGCGCTGGGCGACGGCGGTCGCTACGGCGTCTCGCTGACCTTCAGCCTCGAGGAAACCCCGCTGGAAACCGCCGGCGGCCTGCGCCACGCGCTCGATCAGCTCGGCGACAGCCCCTTCGCGCTAGTCAACGGCGATGTCTGGACCGATTTTCCGCTCTCGCGACTGGCCCTCGCAGATGGCGATCTCGCCTCGCTCGTCATGGTCGATACCGCCGACTTCCATCGCCGGGGGGACTTTCATCTGGATCGGGCCGGGCGCCTGCACGCCGACGGCGAACCGCGATTGATCTATGCCGGGCTCGGCGTGATCCACCCCGCGCTGATCGCCCCGCTGCCGGACGGCGAACCGGTCAAGCTGGCGCCGCTGCTGGTCGAGGCAATGCAGGCCGGGCGCGTCGGCGGCTATCACCACCGAGGGGAGTGGGTCGATGTTGGCACGCCGGCACGACTGGCGGAGCTGGAAACGCGGCTGACACAGGCGTAGGTGGCGACGGCGATGTTATCCTTGCGCCATCGATCCCCACCCGTTTACTAAGGAATGTCTCTCATGAAAGCTACAGTCAAATGGACCGACGGTCGCCAGTTCGTGACGGAGTCCGGCAGCGGCCACAGTGTCGTGATCGACGGCAATCCGGATAACGGCGGCCGAAATACTGGCCCGCGCCCGATGGAAATGGTGTTGATGGGCCTGGGCGGCTGCACCTCCTACGACGTGATCCAGATTCTCGAGAAGGCTCGCGCCAACGTCACCGACTGCGTCGCCACGCTGGAAGCCGAGCGCGCCGACACCACGCCCAGCGTCTTCACCAAGATCCACGTTCACTTCACCGTCACCGGCAAGGGACTCAAGGACGCGCAAGTGAAACGCGCCGTCGACCTCTCCGCCGAGAAGTACTGCAGCGCCTCGCTGATGCTCGCCAATGGCGGCGTCGAGATCACGCACGACTACGAGATCGTCGAGGCCTGATCTCCTGCCCCGGGGTAACCGGGATGCCAGCGTGAGATGCCAAGGTAAAACGCCAGCGATGCGGACCTGCATCGCTGGCGTTTTGCGTATACACCACGAACACTCGAGCGCGATGCTCAGAGCCGATAGACGCTCTTGGTCATCACCTTCGAGACCAGACGCATGCCCCATTTCACCGGCAGCGGAAAGCGCTGACCGCCGGACTCCAGCGCCCACTGCTCATGCTGCGCTTCGTCGATGCGCATCTGCTCCAGCACGGCGCGCGAGCGTTTGTCATCGATAGGCAGCTTCTTCAGATGGGCGTCCAGATGATGGCCGACCTGCTCCTCGGTCGCGGCCACGAAGCCGAGGCTGACACGGTCACCGACGGCACCGGCGAGCGCGCCGAGACCGAAGGACGCGGCATAGAACATCGGGTTGAGGTAGCTGGTGCGGTCGTCGAGCTCCTGCAGGCGCTGATCGCACCACGCCAGGTGATCGATCTCCTCGGCCGCCGCCTCTTCCATCTTGGCTCGCGTTTCGGTCAGCTTGGCGGCCATGCCCTGGCCTTGGTAGAGCGCCTGGGCGCACACCTCGCCGGTATGATTGATGCGCATCAGGCCCGCCACGTGGCGGCGCTGCTCTTCATCCATCGCCCCCTCGGGCTGCGCATTGGCGGGCGAGGGCCGGCTTGGCTGCGCCGCCTTGGGCACGAGCGTGCGCAGCACGGTGTCGAACTGATGGATCAGGTTGTCGGCGTGGGTCATCCTGCGGTCCATGAAGGCCTCCTGGCAACGGCGTGAAGGATCGGTCGCGGGGCGTGTCAGCCCGGCGGCCACTGCATGGCCCGCCCGCCGAGCAGGTGCATGTGGATATGATAGACCGTCTGCCCCCCCTGTTCGTTGCAGTTCATCACCACGCGGTAGCCGTCATCGGCGAATCCCAGCTCCTTGGCCAGGCGGGCCGCGGTGTACTGCAGCCGCCCGATCAGCGCGAGATCGGCTTCCTCGATATCGTTCAGGGTGGCAATCGGCTTTTTCGGGATGATCAGGATGTGGGTGGGCGCCTGCGGGTTAATGTCGTTGAACGCCAGGACCTGGTCGTCCTCGTAGACGATATCGGCGGGGATCTCGCGATCGATGATCTTGCTGAACAGCGTCGGTTCCATGGGGTCCCTCCTCGATGGGGTGCGCGCGTGGCGCCCGGCCACGCGCGTCGAACGGTAAAAAGCGCCCGAACGGGCAAGCGTCAGCGAAATCGTCGCTGAGCGAGTAGCTGCCGCACCTGCGGTGCCAGGATCAGATCCATCGCCAGCGACAGTCGCGCGCCGGGGACGACCAGGGTGTTGGGCCGGCTCATGAAGGCATCATGGATCATCGTCACGAGAGAGGGAAAGTCGACCGCCCCCGGATCACGGAAGCGGATCACGACGAACGACTCCCCGTCGTTGGGCACGTCCTGCAGCTCGAACGGGTTCGACGTATCCACTGTCGGCACGCGCTGAAAGTTGATATGAGTGCGCGAGAGTTGCGGCTGGATATAGCGCACGTAGTCCTGCATGCGCCCCAGGATGGTGTCGATCACCGCCTCCTGGGAGTAGCCGCGCAGCTTGGTGTCGCGATCGATCTTCTGCAGCCATTCCAGATTGATGGTCGGCGCCACGCCGATCAGCATGTCGACGTGGCGGGCGATATCCACCTCGTGCGTCACCAGCCCGCCATGCAGGCCCTCATAGAGCATCAGATCCGTGCCACTGGGAATCGGCTGCCAGTCGGTGAAGGTCCCGACCTGCCAGCCCGCCTCGATCATGCGTTTGTCCTCGGCATGAATGTAGTGGCGGTAGGTCCCCTTGCCGCTCTCACCGTACTCCTGGAACAAGGTATCGAGGCGGTCGAGCTGGTTGGCATCGACCGAAAAATGCGACAGCGCGGCCTTGCGCTCCGGCTCCGTCTGCAGAATCTGCGCCAGCTCGGCACGCGAATAGCGGTGAAAAGCGTCGCCGTCGATGAACGCCGCGTGCACGTCCTCGCGGGCGAACATGCGCTCGAAGGTGCGCTTGACCGTGGTCGTGCCGGCCCCCGACGACCCCGTCACCGCGATGATCGGGTACTCACGCGACATGTCGCGTCTCCCCGTCGTCACTTGCCGGCGTGCCTTTCCTGAAAAAGACGGGCCTCGGCGCCCCTGCGTATGGCGTCATTCGCTGCATGGCGGCAGTTCCTTGTCGTTAAAGTCCGCGCCGGCGCGGCCGCTCAGTCGTCGCGACGCTCGCGAGCGATCGCGCGATGGGCAATGTCGCGCCGATAGCCGGCGCCAGCCCAGCGCACCGCTTCGACACCGACGTAGGCCTGCGCGGCGGCGGCACCGACCGTCTCGCCGAGAGCGGTCACACATAGCACACGCCCGCCGCTGGTGACGACGCGACCATCGTCGTCGGTCTGCGTGCCGGCATGGAAAACCTTGCAGCCGGCGGTCTCGGCAACATCCAGCCCGGTGATTTCGTCACCCTTGCGATAGCTGCCCGGATACCCCTCGGCAGCGAGCACCACGCCAACTGCCGCGCGCGGATCCCACGCACACTCGACCTGATCGAGCCGCTGCGCCAGCGCCGCCTGACAAAGCGTCACCAGATCCGACTGCAGACGCATCAGGATCGGCTGTGTTTCCGGATCACCGAAACGGCAATTGTATTCGATCACCTTCGGCGCGCCGTCGGCATCGATCATCAACCCTGCATAGAGGAAACCGGTATAGGGATGCCCCTCTGTCGCCATGCCGGCGACCGTCGGCCGGATGACTTCGTCCATGATACGACGGTCCACCTCGGGCGTGACCACCGGTGCCGGCGAGTAGGCTCCCATGCCGCCGGTATTCGGGCCGGTATCGCCGTCGCCCGCTCGCTTGTGGTCCTGACTGGTCGCCATCGGCAGCACGTGCTCGCCGTCGACCATGACAATGAAGCTCGCCTCCTCGCCTTCGAGATACTCCTCGATCACGACCCGCGCACCGGCGTCACCGAAGGCGTTGTCCTCGAGCATATCGCGAATCGCCGCTTCCGCTTCCGCCTCGGTCATCGCCACCACGACGCCCTTGCCGGCAGCGAGACCATCGGCCTTGATCACGATCGGCGCGCCCTGTTCGGCCAGATACGCCAGCGCGGGCGATACCGCACCGAACGTCTGATAAGCCGCCGTTGGAATGGCATGGCGCGCCAGGAAATCCTTGGTGAACGCCTTCGAGCCTTCCAGCTGCGCCGCCCCGGCCGTCGGTCCGAAGATCGCCAGGCCCGCCTGCGTGAAGGCGTCGACCACACCGGCCACCAGCGGCGCCTCCGGACCGACGATGGTCAGCGCAACCGCATTGTCCCGGGCAAAGGCGATCAGCCCGTCGATATCCATGGCATCGATGGCGACGTTGGTCAGTTTCGGCTCCCGCGCGGTGCCGGCGTTGCCGGGTGCCACGAAGACGGTTTCGACCTGCGCCGACTGCGCCGCTTTCCAGGCCAGCGCATGCTCACGCCCGCCACCCCCAATGATCAGAACCTTCATCGCTAACCTTCTTCTGCCGAGCCGTGGCGGCCCGCCGATCAAGAAGTGACGGCCCGCCTATGAAAATGAGAGACAAACAGGACCGCCATTATGTCAGAAAGGCGTGCCGCACGCCGCCGCCTTCAGGCACAATAACCGCCCGAAACGCCACCCGCATTCGCAACCGCACTGCCGTCGCCATGAACCTGATCCTGTTGCAGCCCGACGAGTGGCTGGACGAACACCACGCCTGCGTGCGCGACCCGCGCCGCCTACGCCATCTGACCGATGTCCACCGGGCTGCCGTCGGCGACCGCCTTACCCTCGGCGCTCTCGATGGCAAGCTCGGCCGCGGGGAACTGGTCGAGCTGACGACGTCGGCGGCACGCTTTCGCATCGACACGCTGGATCGCGATCCGCCGGCCCCGCTGCCCGTCCACCTGCTCCTGGCCCTGCCCCGACCGCGCATGCTGGCACGCTCGCTGGAACATATCGCTGCGCTCGGGGTCAAGCAGTTGACGCTACTGCACACGCGCCGCGTCGAAAAGAGCTACTGGCAATCTCCCGAACTGAAGCCGGAAAAGATCCGTCAGCATCTACTGCTGGGGCTCGAGCAGGCACGTGACACCCGACTACCTGACGTTCGCCTCGAACCCCGCTTCAAACCTTTCGTGGAAGACCGCCTACCCGCGCTGCTGGCAGGACGGCGTGGCCTGCTGGCACACCCCGGCATGGCTCAGACCTGCCCACGCGCCATCGCGACGCCGACGCTGCTCGCCATCGGCCCCGAGGGGGGCTTCGTCGACTATGAGGTGGAGCGCCTGCTGGCCATGGGCTTCGAAGGCGTGCATCTCGGCGAGCGCATTCTGCGTGTGGAAACGGCCGTCACCGCCCTGCTGGCTCGCCTCTTCTAGTCGATTCCCTAGACCGCGTGTGCCAAAGACTCGACAGCACACGCGCTCACCATGCCCGGTTTCTCTCCTGATTTTCTCATCAAAGCCGACACCCCGGCAGATGGGCTCACACACACACCAGCGACCAACCGCGCCGGCTGATGCCGTCTGGCGGCGGCGACCTCAAAAAACCACGCCAGAAGAAAGGTTTAGCCGCCGGCGCCTATCGACGTTCACGCCCGGCCGAATTGCAAACATTTGCAAGAATAGAAATTATTTGAAAAAAATGAATAACAAAACTTTACTTAGTGCCGTTATCTTGATGGGGTAGTCAACCTCGCCGGCGATTCGCAAGGAGTGCGATCCCGACTCACGCAAAAAGGGAGTTCAGCATGCTGAAACGCCTCAGGGGCTCCTCGCCCGACGCCTTTCTCGAAGCGCTTGACCGCTCGTCGCTGATCGTCGAGTTCGATACCGACATGAATGTCATCGCAGCCAACGACAACTTTCTGGCCCTGACGGGTTACTCCCGCGACGCGCTAATCGGTAAGCCACATCGGCTGCTATGCAGCGACGCCTACGCCAACAGCGAGGCCTATGCCCGGTTTCGGGACCAGTTACAGCGTGGGGAGTATGTGCGCGGGCGTTTCGAACGCCGGACTTGTACCGGCGAAACCCTCTGGCTCGAGGCCAGCTACAACCCGGTCAAGGACCGACACGGCCGGGTGACGCGCATTGCCAAGCTGGCCAACGACGCCACACCACGTGCGCGCCGTGCGGCGGATGACGAACGCCGCATGTCGGCCATCAATCGCTCGATGGCGAGCATCGAATTCGACCTCCAGGGCACCATTCTCGAGGCAAACGACAATTTCCTCGCAGTGACCGGCTACCGCCGTGACCAGTTGATCGGCAGCAACCACCGTCGCCTGTGCACGGAGACCTACGCAACCAGCGACGCGTACCGCGATTTCTGGCGCCAGCTCAACCAAGGGCAGTTCTTTACCGGCCAGTTCGAGCGCGTGCGCGCCAACGGCGAGGAGCTGTGGCTGGAAGCCACCTACAACCCGATTCGCGACGAGCGCGGCAACCTGGTGCGCGTGGTCAAGTTCGCCAGCGATATCACCGCACGCGTCCAGCAGCAGCAGGCGGAGTCGCAGAGTGCGGGCATGGCCTACGATATCTCGGCACAGACGAAAGAGATCTCCCAGCGCGGAGCCCAACTGCTGGAGGAGGCCATGCGCGAGATTCGCCGCATGGCAGAGACCATCGAGTCGATCTCGACGCACCTCTCGACCCTGCGTCAGCAATCCGACGAGATCGATACCCACCTGGGCGCCATCCGCCGGGTCGCCGAGCAGACCAACCTACTGGCGCTGAACGCCGCGATCGAAGCGGCCCGCGCCGGCGAGCACGGCCGCGGATTCGCCGTCGTTTCCCACGAAGTGCGCCAATTGGCCGAGCGCGCCGCGCAGGCCACGCAGGATATCAGCGGTGTGATCAGCGGTTTTCAGGGACTCACCACACTCGCCAACGACGATATGCAGGAGTGCCTCTCGCACGTCGATCAGGGCGTCTCGCTGGTCGGGGATACCGGCGAGATCATCCAGCAGGTGCATCGTCATGCCAGCGAGGTCGTGGCCGCGATCGGCCGCCTGACCTCGACGCTGGAGCAGGACGAGCGCGAAACGAGCCGTGCGTCGTCCCGCGCCCCGGCCCTATTGGCCGACGGCTGAGGAGAGTTGGCAACGAGTGGCGGTGACTCCGCGATACCAGCGGCCGACATCGCGGGTCAGGGCAAATCCCAGAAAGCGCTCGACGGTAACGCCGAGGTTGTCGATCAGACGATCAGTGGCGGCATCCGCCGATTGCGGAAGCCCCTGGCGACGTCCGTCGTAGAGCCATAGCAATACAGGGCCGGCCGGGCCCTGCTCTGCCTGTGCCAGCTTGAGCCGGCGATAGAGATCGGGGACGTCGAGCTGCTCGGCATCGAGCCAGGCCAACCAGGCCACCTTACCGGCGGTCCGCTCCCCCTGGCGCAGTACGCGCCAGCCGTGACTTGCGCGTGTTGGCATCATGGCCAGCGCCTGCATGAGGGCGTCGTCTCCGGGCTCGCCGATAACTCGCAGCGGCACGGCATCCGGCGACAGCCGCGCACGTAGCCCGGCAGCCTGGTCGCTCACGCCGCGACCGCCGGATCCACGGTCGTCGTCACGCCGGCACGCGCCAGTGCGTCGTGCGCGCTCAGCGTGTCCATCAGCGCCGACAGCAGCGCCTTGGGGCGTCGCCCGCAGCGCCGCTGGGCGATGCCGGAGAGCCGCGCCCTGACATCCATGGCCCAGGCGGCATCTTCGCCACCGAGACGTAGCGCCAGCGCCGCCAACGTCGCCGCCAGCTGCCAGCGCAGCGCGCGATCCTGGGTGACCAGGCCGCGTTCGGCGAGCAGCGTGTCGGCCTGGCGTGTCAGCGTGGGCAATCCCTCGACCAGCAGAACCTGCGGCAGTCGCGACGGCACATCGAGACCGGCCTGACTGCTGCTGATCCAGTAGCGGCGCGCCAGACGGCGACCGTCGTCGTGATCCACGATCTCGCCATACCAGGCCACCACCGGCAAGCTATGGGCGTCCTGACGACGCTGGCTCAGCCCGGTATCGAGTCGCGTCAGCTGTAACGCCGCGCGCCGCCCCTGATAACGCACGGTCAGCGTCTCGAGACGTTCGCCCAGCGTCACCGCCTGCGACAGCGGCAACCATTCGCCGGCGTGACGAACGCGCCGGCTACCGCTCGTCGTTGCCAACCAGCCGCGCCCGCGGGCATCGAGTCCAGCCAGCACGTCGACGGCCGGCAACTGGGTCAGCAGATGCCAGCCGACGTCCAGCTCCTCGGCCCAGGCCAGTCGCGCCGGTTCGCCCGCCGGCAGGCGGTGGCGTGGCCAAACCAGCGGCTGCGGCATGCCGTGATGATCCAGCGACACCAGCGGCATCGCCTGATCGGCGCCGCTGACACTGGCATCACGCGACCAGTAGAGCGCGTGCGCGGTCTCGGCCGAGGCGAGCAGCCCCTGCTGCGTCTTGTCCGCCATCAGACGACCGAAATCGCCGGCAGTCTGATCCGCGCGACGCCAGGCTTGCTCGAGCAGCGTCATGCCCAGATTGTGCTGACGCAGCGTTTCGAGGGTCGTCGACAACGCGTCACCCTGGCGCAGAATGCCGCGTGACAGTGCCTGCTGGCGCGCCTGCTGCGCGGGCAACTCGCGCGTCTCGGCGGCGACGAACGGGGACTCGTCCGCCAGCGAGAGCGCCTCGTCCAGCAGCGCTTCGGCATCGACGAGCGCCAGATCCTCCGGCACCCGCTGCCCGCGGGACACGTAGCAGAGACGCAGTCGATGACGCATGACGACATCGAGCACGTTGCCGAGACGCGCCGCCTCATCCAGCTTGGTCAGCACACAGCCCCAGAGCGGCTCCCCGGCCTCCACCGAGGCGCGCTGCCAGGCATCGATCACCTGGGCCAGCGTATCACCATGGCTGGCCGCATTGAGCACCAGTACGCGGCGGGCCGGCGCCGGTCCGGCCGCCAGCCGTTCGATCTCGCCCACCAGCCGCTGATCGCGCTGGCTCATGCCAACGGTATCGATCACGGTGAGCCGCTTGCCGCCCCCACGCGACAGCAACGAGCGGCGCGGCTGAGTCAGGCGGGTCAGCAGATCGCCAAGATCGCCCTTCTCCTCCAGCGCATGGACCTCGGTGCCGAGCAGCCGCGCGTAGATGCGCAGCTGCTCGGCGGCGCCGATACGATAGCTGTCGGTCGTGACCAGGGCGACATCGCGCGGGCCGTGGCGCATGACGTAGCGTGAGGCGAGCTTGGCGGTGGTGGTGGTCTTGCCGACACCCGTCGGCCCGACCAGCGCAAAAACGCCGCCCTCGGCGAAGAGCGCCTCTTCGTCCTCGAGCCGCGGCAGGCGTGCCAGCAGCTGGCGTCGCAGCCAGGCCTGCGCCGGCGCGCTGTCGGCCGCGGCATCGCGCAGCTCATCGGGTAGATCCTGCAGCAGTTCGTCGGCCAACGCGGCACTGAATCCGGCCTGGATCAGCTGCTGACGCAGTCCACGTCTCGGCGAGACGGACTGGCTTTCCCCGCGCGCGCCCTCGGAGCGGTTCGACTGCAGCATCTCGCGCACGTCGTCGAGCAGCTGACGATTGAGCGCCTGCAGCGTCTCCACCATCGGCGTCTCGCTCACTGGCGCTTCGGATTCGCCGGCCCCGGACGCGAGATCCGCCGCGGCAGGCTGAACGCTCGAGAGCGTCTGCTCGTGCTCCTGCTCCGCCATGGCAACGATCTCCACCCCGCCTTCGACAGTGCGGTTGGACAGGATGAGCACGTCGTCACCGAGCGCCAGGCGTACCTGACGCATGGCCTCACGACTGTTGCCGGCAATGAAACGTTGTACGCCCATGGCTTCCTCAGCGTGGCGCGACGAACCGATCGTCATTCGGTTCGGCACAGGGGGGAGTCGCGCCACAGTGTGCCATCGCCCTCCCGGTCACGATGGCCGGGAATGGCCGCAAAAGGCACGCCATTTCCGCCGGTCACACGTTCGCCGGCCGGGAGCGAGACTTCGGCGGCCCTCCCGCCGAACCGTTCGTCGAGCGCTCAGGTTTCGCTCAGTCGGGAGATCAGCGCCTGGGTGGGATAGCCATCCGGCGTGACGCCGATGCTGCGCTGATAGGCCCGCAATCCGGCGCGCGTATTGGGACCGACAAGACCGTCGGGCGTGCCCACCTCGAAACCGCGAGCGTTGAGGCCCTGCTGCAGCCGACGAATCTGCTCTCGCGAAAGCGCCGGTTCCGAGCGTGGCCAGTCGCCCTGGATACCCGGCCGGCCGGCGATACGATCGGCGAGCGTGGCCACCGCCAGCGCATAGCTGGTCGAGGCGTTGTAGCGCATGATCACGCGGAAATTGTGGCCGACTAGAAACGCCGGCCCCTTGGCGCCGGCCGGCGCGATCACGGATGCCTGCGTGAAGTCCGGTAGCGCCTGGCCGCCGACGGCCGCGACCCCCTGTCCACGCCAGGCCGCCGTATCGCGACGCACGGAAAGCTCGGTCTGCGAATAGTCGAAATTGGCCGGCAGCGTCACCTCGACACCCCAGGGCTTGCCGGCTTGCCAGCCAGAGGCGTCCAGATAGTTGGCGGTCGAGGCCATCACATCAGGGATGCTGCCCCAGATATCACGCCGTCCGTCACCGTCCTCGTCGACCGCGTAGGCAAGAAAGCTGCTGGGAATGAACTGGGTATGCCCCATCGCGCCGGCCCAGGAACCGCGCATGCGATCGCGGTCGATATCACCGTTCTGCAGGATCTTCAGCGCGGCCATCAGCTCACCGCGCGCGAACGACTGCCGACGACCGTCGAACCCCAGCGTCGAGAGCGCATCGATCGTCTCGAAATTGCCGAAGTTACTGCCGTAGTTGCTCTCGACACCCCAGATCGCGACGATGATCTCGCCGGGCACCCCATATGCCTGCGCCACCTGATCAGCGGTCTCCCGGTGCGCCTGCAGGCGCTCGCGCCCGTTGCTGATCCGCGAGGCCGACACGGCGCTATCCAGGTAGCTCCAGACCTGGCGGCTGAACTCCGGCTGCGAGCGATCGTACTCGAGAATTCGCGGCTGAAAGCTGGCCCGGTCGAAGGCTTCTGCCAGTGTGGCCTGGTCGATCCCCTCAGCGGCAGCGCGGCGACGGAATGCGTCGACCCACGCCTCAAAGCCGGCCGGATCGCGTGCGGTATCATCCGCGACACCGGTATCAGCCTGCGCCGAGCCAGTGACGTCGGCCGACGCGGTCTCGTCGGTCGACTCAGACGACGCTGGCGCGGACACCGCCTCGTCGGTATCGCGCGAAGACGTCGACGTATCGGCCATGCTCTGACAGCCAAGCAGGGCCAGAGAGAAACAGAGCGATAGCGTGACGGGGGCCTTGCAGGAGAATGAACGCTTCACGGGTAGCACTTCCTTGATGCTCTAGGTACTGGTGACAGATACGGGAGACGGAAACTGGGAGCAGAGTTCCTGAGCCGGCCGGAATGCCGACGTCAGGCGCCAGTGTAGCGCATCGCACCGATCGGAAAAGCCGCCTCAGTAGCGATCGTACCAGGAGCCGCGGGCGGCCGCGTCGGCGCCCTTCTCGGCGGCTTCGGCCGGTGCCTCTGTCGGCCTGGCCGGATAGCGTGCCACCAGACGACGCTCGAGCGCGCCGCCTGCAGGCGCCAGACCGCCCCCGAGCGGATCGACAACGGGGCGCGTGACACCGTGGCGTATCGATCCGGCGCCATGCACCCCTTGCAGATACTCCTGCCACAGCAGCGACTGCCGCAACCACTGTCGCGCCGCGTCGGACTCGCCGCCATCCGGCGAGACCTCCTGAAGGCTCGCCATGAGCTGTCTCGCCGAGAGGCATCCCAGCCCCTGCCAGCGCAGCAAGGCGCCTGCGGTGTCGACGCTCCAGCACCGCTCCCCCGTCTGCAACTGGCGTAGACACGCCCAAGCGGCATCCTCGCCGCCACGCGGCCCATTGACATCGCGATCCGGCCGGCGCGGCAGGGACAGCGTCTCCAGCGATGGCAAGCCTCTCGGTGCATCCTCGGGCCAGGGAGGCAAGGTAACCGGCAGGGTGTCGGAGACCGGCCGGCTCGCTGTCAGCTGCGAGGCACACGCGCTGAAGACTTCGAAATTCTCGGCATCGCCGATGCGGCGAGGCGCGTCATCGTGCACCCGGTAGAGCGACGAGCCGGCCAGCAAGCAGAGCTGGGACGCCGGCACGACCTGGCGAACACGCTGCGTGATCCGGCGTTCGTTGTGACCAAGCATCTCGTGGGCGATCAAACGCGTCGCCCCCATGCGCTGCATGAGATGGGGCAGGAGCTCGTCAGATTCACCGACACACACCAGCAGATCGCTCCCCCGTGTCAGCAGGTTGCCACGCAGATCGATCAGACTCTCCCAGAGGAAGCGCCAATGATCGGCATCCAGCGCGTCGTTCTGTAGCCAGTCGGGCGTCAGCACATAGACACAGGCCGCCGCCTGCGCTCGCGGTTGACACGCGAACAGGTCGTTATCAATCAGCCTGAGATCCCGGCGCAGCCAGATCAGATCACAGTTTTCGTCCATGCGCCTCCCGAAGCGGTCCGGGCAGTGGTATCGCTGCCAACAGTGAAAGAGGATTCCAGTGTAAGCCGGTCACGTTATTTGTACAAAACCTCGACTTACGACAACTCAATGTACAATCAGCGAGTCATTCCCCCCGGTGCACCATTGGGCACGGCCCCGTGAGCGACCCTATGGCTAGGCGCATACCGGCGTGATACAGTCGGTTCATCGCTATCGCTCGGGCCGTCAAAATAGCTAGTCTTTTCAACGGCTTTAGCTTCATCCAACAATGACCGAGCGTGTTTGAAAGGAGGAGAGACACCATGCCGGGCCACATGCCTAGCCAGTTGGCGCTGACATGCGCGACCTGTCGTATCGGTGCCCAGACTCTGCCGTTCGTTGCCGGCACGATTGCCGTTCAGGACAGTACCCCTGCCTGGATGCTGGCACCTCGCGGTACCCGCCGTCCCTATCTGACCGATCCGCCCCGGCACGCCTGAACGCGTAGCGGAAGCCTGCCGACACCTTGAAATGATGGCCGGACGCTCGCCGCTCGCTACCGACATTCGTTGACCGACGAATGCCCGTACCGCCTTGCGCGGATAAGATCACCAGGCCCATGCATCGGCCCGACAGCCGTTTTCGCGACTCCGTGCGCTGCCCAGTACATCGCATACACTGAGTCGGGCAGCGGCGACCCTCAGGCCGGTTGCATGCAAGAAACCGATACGCCCGAGCGAGACGGCACGCCGTGTGCCGTTTCCCCCGTGCGCGACCTCTGGCCCAAGCTATAGAGCGACAATTTCATGTCACTGCCGCTGATCGTGCTGCTGCCGCTACTGGGTAGCCTGATACCGCTGCTAAGCGACAATCGCCATCGCACCCTCAATGCCTGGAGCACGGCGTTGCTGCCGGCGATCGCGCTGGGCATCGTGCTCTATCACGCCCCAGGGGTGATCGATGGGCAGGTGGATCGCTTTAGCATGAGCTGGATTCCGCAGCTGGGGCTCGACCTCGCCTTTCGCCTCGACGGACTGTCGCTGCTCTTTCTGCTGCTGATTCTGGGCATCGGGCTGCTGATCATCCTGTATGCCCGCTACTACCTGTCACCGAACGACAGCATGCCGCGCTTCTACGCCTACATGATGCTGTTCATGACGTCGATGATCGGCATCGTCATGGCCGACAATCTGCTGTTGCTGTGGATCTTCTGGGAGATGACCAGCCTGTCGTCGTTCCTGCTGATCGGCTACTGGTATCAGCAGAGCGAGGCGAGGCGTGGCGCCCGCATGGCGCTGGCGGTTACCGGCATGGGTGGCCTGGCGATGCTGGCCGGCTTCCTGCTGATCGGGCATATCGTTGGCACGTTCGACATGCAGACCGTGCTGGATAGCCGCGAGGCGATTCAGGCCGACCCGCGCTATCTGCCCGCCCTGCTGCTGATACTGCTCGGCGCTTTCACCAAGTCGGCGCAGTTCCCGTTCCATTTCTGGCTGCCGCATGCCATGGCCGCCCCGACGCCGGTTTCGGCCTTCCTGCACTCGGCGACCATGGTCAAGGCCGGCGTCTTCCTGCTGGCACGCCTGCATCCCGCGCTGGCCGGCTCGCAGCTGTGGCTCTACATCGTGACGCTCACCGGCCTGGTGACGATGATCTACGCCGCCTACTTCGCCCTGCTCAAGTACGACCTCAAAGGGGTCCTGGCTTTCTCGACCGTCAGCCACCTCGGCCTGATCACCATGCTGTTCGGGCTCGACAGCCAGATGGCGGTGGTCGCCGGCCTGTTCCATATCATCAACCACGCGACCTTCAAGGCAGCGCTGTTCATGTCGGCGGGGATCGTCGACCACGAAACCGGCACCCGCGACATCCGCAAGTTGAGCGGGCTGCGTCGACAACTGCCGATGACCGCGACGCTGGCGGCACTGGCCGCAGCCTCCATGGCCGGCGTACCGCTGCTCAACGGCTTCCTGTCGAAGGAGATGATGCTGACGGAGACGCTGGACAGCAGCATCCTCGGCGGCCTGGCATGGCTGATTCCGGTCCTCGCGACCGTAGGCAGCCTGCTGTCGGTCGCCTATTCACTGCGCTACGTACGCAACGTCTTCTTCGGTCCCAAAGCGGAAGAGCTACCCAAATCGCCGCACGAACCGCCCTTCTTCATGCGCTTCCCGATGCTCGTGCTGGTGGCGCTCTGTGTGATCATCGGGCTGCTGCCGGCGTTGACCGTGACCGGCATTCTCGAGGCCGCAGCCAGGGCCACGATCCTGCCGCCGCGTCCGGAACTGCACCTGGCGATCTGGCACGGCTTCAACCTGCCTTTGCTGATGAGCGTGATCGCACTGGCCGGCGGGATCGCCCTGTACGCGGTCCGACGCAACCTGTTCGCCTTCCAGCGACAGTTCCCGCAGCGCGACGCCCTGATGACCTTCGAGTACAACGTGCGCCGGCTGTTCGCCTGGACCCAGCTGACGATCGACCGGTTCGAGAACGGTTCGCTGCAACGCTACATGCTGTGGTTGATCATCGCCGTGCTCTTCCTGACCGGTAGCGGTCTGCTCGATATCGACCAGCTCAAGGGGTCGCGTGAACTGCAATCGCTGGACGGCCTGCTGATGATCGGCGCCGCGATCACCATTCTCGCGGGTCTGGGCACGGCGGTTCTGCATCGCCGACGACTGGTGTCGCTGATGATGCTGTCGGTCGTCGGACTCATGGTCTCGCTCGCCTTCGCGCGCTTCTCCGCACCCGATCTGGCCCTGACCCAGCTGGCGGTGGAAGTCGTCACGGTCATTCTGCTGATGTTGGCGCTGTTCTTCCTGCCGCAGCGCACGCCAAAGGAGTCGAGCGGCGCGCGTATCGTACGCGACATGCTGCTCGCGGCCGGCTTCGGCGGTGTCGTGGCAAGCCTCAACTACGCACTCCTGACCCGCCCGTTGTCGAGCATCTCCGGCTTTTTCCTCGATAACAGCGTCAGCGGCGGCGGCGGCCATAACGTGGTCAACGTCATCCTGGTCGACTTCCGCGGTTTCGATACGCTGGGCGAGATTACCGTGCTGTGTATCGCCGCCATCGGCATCTACAAGCTGCTCAATCGCCTGCGTCTGTTCATGCCGTCGAGCGACAGCGAGGGCCGCCCGTGGTCGAACGACCTCCACCCCATGCTGCTGGCGACTGTCTCGCAGAGTGTGCTGCCGCTCGCATTGCTGGTGTCGGTGTTCATCTTCCTGCGCGGCCACAACGAACCCGGCGGAGGCTTCATCGCCGGTCTGGTCACGGCAGTCGCACTGATCCTGCTTTATATTGCCCGTGGCGTCGAATGGGCACAGCAGCGACTGTCGTTCCAGTACCAGCCGATCGCGGTGACCGGCGTGGTGATCGCCGCCCTGACCGGACTCGGTAGCTGGGCCTTCGGCCACAACTTCCTGACGTCGGCCTTCGGCCACTTCCATATCCCCTACATCGGCGATATCGAGCTGGCCACGGCCATGCTGTTCGACCTCGGCGTCTACCTGACGGTCGTCGGCGCCACGCTGATGATCCTGGCCAACCTGGGCAAGCTGACCACGCCGCACCGCCCCAGCAAAGAGAACGACAAGGAGACCGTCTGATGGAAGCGCTCTTCGCCACCGTGACCGGCTTTCTCGCCGCCAGCGGGCTCTATCTCGCGCTGCGCGGCCGCACCTTTCCCGTGGTGGTCGGGCTGACGCTGCTCTCCTACGCGGTCAACCTGTTCCTGTTCTCGACCGGTGGGCTGACCACCAACGGCGCAGCGGTGATCGAAGATGGCGTCGACTACTACGCCGACCCGCTGCCGCAGGCGCTGGTGCTGACCGCCATCGTCATCGGATTCGCCATGACTGCCTTCTCGGTGATCCTGGCCATGCGCGTGCGCGGCGATCAGGGCAGCGATCAGGTCAACGACCAGCGCGCGGAAGAGCCGAAGGAGGAGCGGTCGTAATGCAGCATCTGATTATCCTGCCGATCCTCCTGCCGCTGCTCAGTGGCCTGTTGATGCTGGTGCGACGCGATTCCGTCGTGCTGCCGCGACGTGCCATTGCCCTGGCCTCGACGCTGCTGCTCTTCATCGTCAGCGCCCTGCTGGTGCATCAAAGCGCCAGCGGCCAGATCACCTACTACGCCCTGGGTGACTGGCAGCCGCCGTTCGGTATCATTCTGGTGCTGGATCGACTCTCGGCGCTCATGGTCTGCCTGACCAGCTTCCTGGCGCTGGGCAGCGTGGCCTATGCCTGCGCCGGTGACGACCGCAAGGGCAGCAACTTCCACGGCCTGTTCCAGCTGCAGTTGATGGGCATCAACGGTGCCTTTCTGACCGGTGATATCTTCAACCTGTTCGTCTTCTTCGAGGTGCTGCTGATCGCCTCCTACTCGCTGCTGATGCACGGTGGTGGCAAGGATCGAACCCAGGCCGGCTTTCATTACGTGGCCCTCAACCTGGCCGGCTCGTCGATGTTCCTGATCGCACTGGGTGTGCTCTATGGCACCACCGGCACGCTCAACATGGCCGACATGGCTCAGAAGGTCGCCGCGCTCGATCCGGAACGCCTCGGCCTGCTCAAGGCCGGCGCCTTCCTGCTACTGGTGGTCTTCGGGCTCAAGGCCGCGATTCTGCCGCTCTACTTCTGGCTGCCGCGTGCCTATGCCAGCGCACCTGCACCGGTGGCGGCCCTGTTCGCGATCATGACCAAGGTCGGCGTCTACGCCATCCTGCGAGTCTATACCCTGATCTTCGGCGGCAGCGCCGGCGAGTTGGCAAACTTCGTGCAGCCGTGGCTATGGTGGTTCGCCCTGGCAACACTGGCCCTCGGCGGAGTCGGCGTACTCTCGGCACGCGATCTACGCGGCCAGGTCGCCTACCTGATCCTGATCTCGGTCGGCACGCTGCTGGTTGGCGTCAGCATGAACCGGGAGGCGCCGATCGGTGCCCTGCTCTACTACATGATTCACACCACGCTGGTCAGCGGCGGCCTGTTCCTGCTCGCCGATGCGATCGGCGAGCAGCGCGGCAAGGCTGGCGCGCGCATCGTACCCGGACGCGGCGTGACCCAGCCGGCGCTGCTGGGGCTGCTCTACTTCCTCGGCGCGGTCACGGTGATCGGCCTGCCGCCGCTCTCCGGGGCGATCGGCAAGGCGCTGCTGCTCGACGCGGCGCTACCGAGCGAACAGCCATGGCTGTGGTCGCTGCTGCTGCTATCGAGCCTGGCCGGGCTGATCGCGATGTCGCGCAGCGGCTCGACGGTCTTCTGGAAGGCAGGCAAGCGTGACAGCGACGGACCGCGCCTCAAGACCACCATGCTGATCGGACTGATCCTGCTGCTGGGCGCGTCGCCGCTGCTGTCGATTCTGGCCGGGCCGATCACTGCCTTCACCGATGCCAGCGCCGCGCAGCTGCTGAACCACGACGCCTACCTCGAGGCGATCCTGCCACCACCCGTCGACGGAGGTGAATCATGATTCCTCCCACTCGCTGGCTGCCGATGCCGGTGCTTTCGCTGCTGCTGCTGCTGGTCTGGCTCCTGCTGCAGCACAGCATCTCGCCGGGGCAGTGGATTCTCGGCGGCGTCTTAGCCATTGTCATTCCCCTGGTCGCGCGGCCGTTCTGGGAGCGCCAGCCGACAATCAAGCGCCCCTTGAAGCTGATTCACTACGTACTGCGCGTGCTCAAGGACATCGTGGTCGCCAACCTGCAGGTATCACGCCTGATCCTCGACCCGCGCGGCCGCATGCGCCCGGCCTTCGTCGAGTATCCGTTGACTCTCAAGGAAAACTTCTCGATCACCGTGCTCGCCAGCACCATCACCATGACTCCGGGAACGGTGTCGGCGCATCTGCGGCTGGATGGCAAGACGCTACTGATACACGCGCTGGATGTCGGCGATATCCAGGCGCTGATCGACGAGATTCACGAGCGCTACGAGCGCCCTCTGATGGAGATCTTCGAGTCATGATCGATACCGCCTTGTGGATCGCCCTCGCCCTCTTCTCGGCGGCGGTGGCGCTCAACTTCTATCGCGCCGTGATCGGGCCCAGCCTGCCGGATCGCATCCTGGCGGTAGACACCATGTACATGAACTCGATCGCGTTGATCGTGCTGTTCGGCATCTGGCTCGGCAGCAAGGACTACTTCGAGGCGGCACTGCTGATCGCCATGCTCGGCTTTGTCAGCACCATTGCGGTGTGCAAGTACCTGCTGCGCGGCGACATCATTGAATAGCGCCGACGGTCGCATCACCGCAACGGTCGAATCGCACTGACGATCGAATCGCACCGACAATCGAACCGCCGAGGCAACCGCACTGCCTTGGCAATCGGAGGGAACGATGCTGGACAGCATCCTCGAGGGCGTGATCGCCCTCACGCTCATCGCCGGTGGCGCCTTCGCCTTTATCGGCTCACTCGGCCTGACCCACCTGAAGGACTTCTACATGCGCCTGCACGGGCCATCGAAGACCACCACGCTGGGCGTCGGCTGCACGCTGATCGGGTCGCTGATCTATTTCAGCCTGCGCGAGGGGCCGGTCATCCAGGAGCTGCTGATCACCGTCTTCGCCTTCATCACGGCGCCGGTGTCGTCGCACATGCTGGCCAAGAGCGCGCTGCATCACAAGCTGAAGCCGGACCCGCGCACCCGCGGCAATCCGATCGAACTGCAAAGCGAGCGCCCCAAGCACACCTTGGAAGAGGAACCGCAAGGCGATTCGCCGCTTCCGTAAACGGCGAATCTGACAGGGCTGCTTTGGCAGGGCCGAGAAAGGGATGGCGGCCTGGCATCACAGCGGGCAGGCCGCCGCTCGTCGCCTACCAGCCGTCGGTATGCTGGCGGACCAGATTGGCCAGCAGCGTGATGTGCTCGGCCCGGTCGTTGAGCGCGGGAATATAGCGATAGCGGCCGCCGCCGGCCTCCTGAAAATAGTGCCGGTTCTCGGCATCGATCTCCTCGAGCGTCTCCAGACAATCGGCCGCAAAGGCCGGGCTGATGACGTCGACACACTCGGTCTTGTCGGCTCCCCACTGCTTGAGCGTCTCGTCGGTGTAGGGCTTGAGCCACTCCTCGCGCCCGAAGCGAGACTGATAGCTCTGGAACCACTCATCGTCGTTGAGCGACAGCGCCTCGGCCAATAGCCGACTGGTGGTCTCGCAGTGACGCGAATAGGGATCGCCGTTGTCGACGTAGCGCTTGGGGATGCCGTGATAGGACATCAGCAGACGGCCGCGATCCCCGTGCTGGGCCCAGTGGTCGCGCACGCTCGCCGCCAGCGCATCGATATAGTCCGGGTGATCGTGATAGTCACGCACGAAGCGCAACTCCGGCAGGTGCGGACACGGCGCCAGTGCCTTGGCCAGACGCTGGAACACGGCCCCGGTAGTGGTGCGCGAAAACTGCGGATAGAGGGGCAGTACCAGGATGCGTTCGACGCCGGCCTCGCGCAGCTTGAGCCCAGCCTCCTCCATGCTCGGCTTGCCGTAGGTCATCGCCAGCTCGACCGGAATCGCGTCTCCCGTCTCCTCGGCGAGGCGCGCCGTCAGTGCGCGCTGCTGTCGCCGGCCGATGGCGAGCAGCGGCGATCCCTCCTCCTGCCACACCGAGGCATAGGCCTTGGCCACCTTGGGCGGACGAATGCGCAGAATCACGCCGTGCAGAATCGGCCACCAGAGCCAGCGCGGCGCGTCGATGACCCGAGGGTCACCCAGAAACTCGGCCAGGTACTGCCTGACCGCCTTTGGCGTCGGCGCCTCGGGCGTACCCAGATTCGCCAGCAGGACTCCATAACGGGCTGCCATCACCACCACTCCTTATCCCTGCGTCTAAGGCCGGCATTCTACCACCGGCGACTTGCACTGGCCCGATAACCTTATACGATGATTTCTATATGTATAATTTATGGATAACTTCATGTCCCGACCGTTGATCCTGATACTGGGCGACCAGCTGACCGAATCGCTCGAGGTGATCGCCCAGGCGCCCGAGGATGCGGTGATCGCGCTATGCGAGGTCCAGCAGGAGGGCGAGTACGTACCCCACCATCCCCAGAAGATCCTGCTGATATTGTCGGCCATGCGTCACTTCGCCGATAGCCTGCGCGACAAAGGGTATCAGGTTCACTACAGCGGTCTCGAAGACGACGACAACCTGCAGGCCCTGATCCCCGAAGCCGAACGTCTCGCCGAACTGTACGGCTGCGACGAGATCCGCGTGACGCATCCCGGCGAGTGGCGTCTGCTCGCACAGATCCAGGCGCGCGGCACGCGCTGGCGCCTTCACGAGGACAATCGCTTCTACTGCTCTCTCGAGGAGTTCGACACCTGGCTCGAGGGACGTCGCCGCTTTCGCATGGAGGACTTCTATCGCGGCATGCGCAAGCGCACCGGCCTACTGATGGAGAACGGCGAACCCGTCGGCGGCCAATGGAACTTCGATCACGATAACCGCCAGCCCCTCAAAGACGATCTCGCCCCGCCGGCGGCGCCGAGACACCGCATGGATGAGACCACGCAGGCCACCAAGACCGTGGTCGAGACGCACTTCGACACGCACTTCGGCACTCTGGATGGCTTCAACTGGGCCGTCACGCGACGACAGGCGCTAAGCGACCTGCGCCATTTCATCGACCACGCCCTGGCGAACTTCGGCACCTACCAGGACGCGATCAGCGACAACGAGCCGCTGCTCTTCCATTCACGCCTCTCCGCCTCGCTGAATATCGGCCTGCTGCTGCCGCAGGAAGTGTGCGATGCCGCCATCGAGGCGTGGCGCAGCGGCAAGGCACCGATCAACGCGGTCGAAGGTTTCGTCCGTCAGATTCTCGGCTGGCGCGAATACGTGCGTGGCATCTACTGGCAGCGCATGCCCGGCTACAAGCAGGAGAATCGTCTGAACGCGCGCCGCGGCCTGCCGGACTTCTACTGGAGCGGGAAGACCGAGATGCGCTGTCTTCGCCGCGCGCTGGAAATGACCCGCGACAACGCCTATGCGCATCATATTCAGCGGCTGATGGTCACCGGCAACTTCGCGCTGCTCTGCGGGGTCTCGCCGGCGGCGCTTTGCGACTGGTATCTCGCAGTCTACGCCGACGCCTTCGAGTGGGTGGAGCTGCCCAATACGCTGGGGATGACACTCTATGCCGACGGCGGCTATCTAGGCTCCAAGCCCTATTGCGCCTCCGGCAAGTACATCGACCGGATGTCGGATCACTGCCGCCAGTGTCGCTACGACGTCAAGCAGGTGACCGGCGAGCACGCCTGCCCTTTCAATAGCCTCTACTGGCACTTTCTGGAAAAGCATCGGGATCGACTCAGGGACAATCAGCGCATGAAGCTGATCTACGGCAGCTGGGACAAGATGCACGACGATAAGCGTCAGGCCATCCTCGATCAGGCGGAACAGTTCCTGCGCAGCCTGAAGTTCGAAGCCCCCTACGGACAGGGCGCGCACGCTCAGGGCTACCAACGAGCGTGAAACGATCGCGATATCGGCACCGACAAGCGAGGAAAGATAGAGGGAGGATATTTCCCTCCACGGTAGGCAAGTGACTGCTCGACTTGCCGGAGGGAAAACCGCGCGTGGGCGAGCGGCGTCGGCCGGGGTTCGACCTAGAAGACCAGCGGCATCCGCGAGCGCAGCGGATCGTGATAGTGCGGCTCGTGGCCGACGATCTCGTCGTTGGCGACCTGCTGCACGAGATAGGCACGGTGAATACCGGCCCGCCGCAATTCCGCATAGACATCGTCCAGGGCGCGGAACAGCATCGGCTTGTCACGCTGGGTCAGCAGATGGGTCTTGCCCTCGGCCGACTCCAGCATCACCTGATAGTAACGGCTGCCGGCATGCGCGATCACGCGTATCTCGAAGCTGTCGTGGTGTCGGGCGTACTGTTTGAGTTCCTTGATTTCCATGGTTCCCTCCGATTGATGAACTGAGTGTAGACGGCGCTGCCCTCCTGCGCTGGGCGCTCGGCACTCCCTGCCGGACCGCCATCGATGCTCACCGGTCAGCACACGTCGTCACACGAACCGGCGATTCGGCCCATTGAGCCGCACAATTATTAAGATTATGTTTCAGTCCGCGTGTTCCGCGCCGAATCGGCCTCACCGACGGCTCGCAGGCTAGCCACGGCGCGACCATTGACGGCACGTGGCTACCGACTTGAAGCAACGCCGAAGAGTCCCGACGCATCGCTGAAGGGAGTGAGTTGAAGGACGTGAAGTGATCTCGGTCGAGATAGCTGGCAACGGCGCGCGGCATCTGGCGCGGACCGCACTCCAGCGTGTCACGTATCGGCCGATTGCCCGGCAACTGGGACAACGGGTTGGCCTCGCGCGACCTGAGACATCGTCGGGGGATGGACGATGGGAAAGGCTCGAGACCAGCGGGAAAGCGCGTCATAGGCCGACTCCCGCCCGCTGGCAGCCATCGATTAACAGTGCATGCCGATGAGACCCGCCCCGCGAGGCGCTCGTCAGCCCGGCAGGCTCACTGAAACTCGGAGGGATCGATCGCCTTGCCCAGGGAGTTGCGATCGATCCACTTGCCGGCCTTGGTCTCCTTGCAGCGGAAGACCACTCGGTCGCCGACGACGACCGGAAGTTCGGTGTCCTCGGTCTGATAGCTGTAGAGTTCACCATCGACCGTCAACCAGTGACGATACAGATCCGGCATGCCGAGCCACTCCTTGAACGGGCCCTCACGCTCCACTTTCTCCAGATGACCGCGAATCTCGATCTTGGGCGTGCGCTGTCGACGACCACGCTGAAAACCGCCTGCCATAACTCAACTCCTTGGGATTACGTGCCCGCCGCAGCGAACGTCATTCGTAGTGCTGGCCGTAGCTGTCCGGCGCCAGATCCTCGAAGCGGGTGTACTTGCCGATGAAGGCCATGTGCACCGTGCCGATCGGGCCGTTACGCTGCTTGCCGATGATCAGTTCGGCCAGCCCCTTGTTGTCGGGGTTGTCCGTATTGTAGACCTCGTCACGATAGACGAAGGCGATAACGTCGGCATCCTGCTCGATGGCCCCCGATTCACGCAGGTCCGACATCACCGGGCGCTTGTTCGGGCGTTGCTCCAACGAGCGGTTGAGCTGCGACAGCGACACCACCGGGCAGCCGAACTCCTTGGCCACCCCCTTGAGCGAACGGGAGATCTCCGAGATCTCGGCAGTTCGGTTTTCGGACAGCCCCGGCACCTGCATCAGCTGTAGATAGTCGATCATCACCAGGCCGATATTGCCGTGCTCACGGGCGATACGCCGCACACGCGAACGCAGCTCGTTGGGCGACAGGGCGGGCGTGTCGTCGATGAACAGCTGGCGGTCCTTGAGCAGATTGACCGCCGACGTCAGCCGTGGCCAATCCTCGTCCTCCAGCTGGCCGGTTCGCACCCGCGTCTGGTCGATGCGCCCCAGCGAGGAGAGCATACGCAGCATCAGCGACTCCGCCGGCATCTCCATCGAGAAGACAATGACCGGCTTGTCGTTGGAGACCACCGCGTGCTCCACCAGGTTCATGGCGAAGGTGGTCTTACCCATCGAGGGACGACCCGCGATGATCACCAGATCCGAGGGCTGCAGGCCGGACGTCATCTCGTCGAGATCACGAAAGCCGGTGGAGATACCGGTCATCTCGCCCTTCATGTTGAAGAGCTCGTCGATGCGATCGACCGCCTTGGTCAGCAGCTGGCTCATCCCCTGGGGACCGCCGAACTTGGGCCGCGACTCGCTGATCTGGAACACCAGCCGCTCGGCCTCGTTGACCAGTTCGTCGGAGGGGCGCCCTTCCGGCGAATAGGCGCTGTCGGCGATCTGCCGCGACGCTTGGATCAGCTTGCGCAGGGTCGCTCGCTCGCGGACGATATCGGCGTAGGCGCGGATATTGCTCGCCGACGGCGTGTTACGCGCCAGTTCGGCGAGATAGGCCAGCCCACCGACGCTCTCCAGCTGGTCGCGGCGCTCCAGCGCCTCCGACAGCGTGACCACGTCGAGCGGATGCGCCGCCTCGGCCAGTTCCGCCATCGCATTGAAGGCGAGCCGGTGCTCGTGACGATAGAAGTCATCCGCTACCAGCCGTTCGGAAACGGTATCCCAGCTGGAGTTGTCGAGCATCAGCCCGCCCAGCACCGACTGCTCCGCTTCCAGCGAGTGCGGCGGCAGCTTGAGCTGGGCGGTTTCCTGATCGTTATCGACGCGTTCGTTCATACCTGACGTTACCCTTCGCTGGCGCTTCGGTGCGCCGCTTCTCGGCGCTTATTCTACGCAGTCAGACACGAGACTGACCACGCCGAACCCGTCGCCAGACGCCAGCGACACGGGCTCAACGAAACGGCGGTCATGAAAAAGGCACGCAGGGCGTAAACCCTGCGTGCCTTGCACTCGGCGTTGCCGCGTGTCTTGTCGCGATTACTCGGCGACGACCACAACGCGCACGCTGGCTTCGACTTCGGCGTGCAGCTGCAGCGCGATGTCGTACTCGCCAGTCTGGCGAATCGGGCCTTCCGGCATGCGAACTTCGCTCTTGGCGACGTCGATGCCGGCCTGCGCCATGGCTTCCGCCAGATCGCGCGGACCAATGGAGCCGAACAGCTTGCCTTCGTCGCCGGACTTGGCGACCAGCGACAGCTCGATCTCGGCCAGCTGCGCAGCACGCGCTTCGGCTTGCGCCTTGCGGTCGGCAGCCTGTGCTTCGAGTTCGGCGCGCTGTGCTTCGAACGCTTCGACGTTTTCCTTGGACGCCGGCACGGCCAGGCCGTAAGGCATCAGATAGTTGCGACCGTAACCGGGCTTGACGGTGACCTTGTCACCCAGACCGCCCAGCTTGCCGATCTTATCGAGCAGAATGACTTCCATTCTCGTGAACCTCTCGTCAATCACTGCGTGTCAGGCGAGCGCGGAAATCCGCGAAGGTATCCACCAGCGCCAACAGCAGTACAATCAAAATCGTGGGCCAGGTCGTCAGCAGCAGTGCATAGAAACCGACCAACCAGAACCCGCTCATACCCTTCAAGCCGATAAACCCGTGAACCAGTGCCACGCCGGCGATCAGCAGCGGCACCCAGGCCAGCAACCCGGCAGCGGGAACGGCAAACACCATGCCCAGTGCCGTCACCCCGACCAGCAGCAGCAACTGCTTGCGGGAGAGCTTCAGCGCGTAAAACTCGTCGCGGAAGCCGCCGGGATTGTAGAGACCGGCCTGCCAGCTGCGCGCCAGCGCGAGACAGGCGATACCCGCCAGCAGCACGATCAACCCGGTCACGCCACCGATCACCAATGTCGCCATCAGCTCGGTGTCGATCCCCTGGGCAGCCAGCTGATCCAGCATGCTGGCGACCTCGCCGGAACTGCTACGCAGCTCGGCCAGCAGCGGCGCGGCACCGCCGGGCGGCACGAAGACCCCCAGCTGGACCAGCACCATGCAGGCCACGCTGCCGACGATCAGGGCTTCCGGCCAACGCATGCGCGCGCGCAACACCGTGGCCATCAGCGTCACCAGCAGGATGCTTGCCAGCGGTACCGCATCGCCCTGCATCCACCACCAGCCGGCAGGCAGCGCGGCGGCGAGCAGTACCGGCGTCGCCGTGGTCAGACCGCGACGCAGCGTGACCAGGCCGGCCACGGCCGCGCTGAACCAGAACAGCCAGGGCACCAGCGCTGTCAGTGCGGCCGCCGCTACCGCCTGGGGCGTTCCGCGCATGATCCAACGTGCCAGTGCCAGCATGACGCCTCGCTGTCTCTACCGTGATTCGGGAGTTATCGGCCCCGGACTTACTGGTGGCTGTCGGAGTACGGCAGCAGCGCCAGGTAACGCGCCCGCTTGATCGCGGTAGACAGCTGACGCTGGTAGCGCGCCTGAGTACCGGTGATACGGCTCGGGACGATCTTGCCGGTTTCGGTGACGTAGGCTTTCAGCGTATCGATGTCTTTGTAATCGATGTACTTCACGCCTTCGGCGGTGAAGCGGCAGAACTTGCGGCGACGGAAAAAGCGTGCCATGAGAGTCTCTCCTTAACGTGAAATCGAATCAGTTAGCTTCGGTCGTTGCTTCGGAACGTTCGGAACGCTCGCGATCGCCACGCTCGGAGGACTTGTCGTCACGACGACGGCCTTTGTCTTCGGCCGGCTTCATCATCGGCGAGGCTTCGGTAACGGCCTCTTTGTTGCGCACGATCAGGCTACGGATGATGGCGTCGTTGAAGCGGAAGATGTTCTCGATCTCGTCGAGAGTCTCGCCGCTGCACTCGATGTTCATCAGCACGTAGTGAGCCTTGTGGATCTTGTTGATCGGGTAAGCCAGGTGACGGCGGCCCCAATCTTCGAGGCGATGCACGGTGCCGCCGTTCTCGGTAACGAGGCTGGTGTAGCGCTCGACCATGGCCGGAACCTGCTCGCTCTGGTCCGGGTGGACCATGAACACGATTTCGTAATGACGCATGTTAGCTCCTTTCGGTTTGGCAGCTTCTGCGCGGCGTCACTGATGCGGGCCACGAGAAGCAAGGAGTCGATACCGGATCACCACCTCGCTTTCACGACGGTCGGTGCCGGATAGTCGGACCTCGGGACGTCTCCCTGCGCGCCGGATAACCCCGGACGCACGGAAAACGCGGCTCTGTCGGCAGAGCCTGCCCACAGAACCGCGTAATTGTAGAGATCGAGAAGGGGCAGTGCAAGCTCAACCGGTCGGGGCAAGACGGCGCTGACGCACGGCCTCGAACAGACAGATCCCCGCGGCCACCGAGACGTTGAGACTCGAGACGCTGCCAGCCATCGGCAGCTTGACCAGGCTGTCGCAAGCTTCCCGAGTCAGGCGGCGCAGCCCTTTGCCCTCGGCGCCCATGACCAGCGCGCAAGGGCCATTGAAGTCGGCATCGTAGACCAGCGTCTCGGCTTCACCGGCGGTGCCGCTGATCCAGACGCCAAGCTGCTTCAACTTCTCCATGCTGCGCGCCAGATTGGTCACCTGGAATAGCGGCACCGTCTCCGCTGCGCCGCAGGCAACCTTGCGCACGGTCGCGTTGAGCGTCGCCGACTTGTCCTTGGGTACGATCACGCCGTGCGCGCCGGCGGCGTCGGCACTGCGCAGGCAGGCACCGAGGTTGTGCGGGTCGGTGACGCCATCGAGGATCAGCAGCAGCGGCGGCTCGGGCTCACCCCACTGCTCCAGCCGCCACCACAGCGTGGTCTCGCTTTCCGGCAACAGCGGCTCGCAGAAGCCGACAACCCCTTGGTGGGCCGCCCGCCCAGAGAGCGCGTCCAGCGTCTCGCGCGGCACCGTCTTGACTACGCTTCCCGCACCCACCGCAGCCTCGAGCAGCGAGCTCAGACGCTGCTCGGCCTGCCCCTGCTGTATCCAGAGCTCTCGCGGCGCACGCTCTCGCTCGAGCAGCGCCTGAACCGCATGGACACCGTAGATCGGCTCTAGCCCGGCCGGCGTATCGATGGTCTCACGCGGCGCGGCGGCGCCACGGCGCGAGGGACGGTTGCCACCGCGCGCCATCAGCGCTTGCCCTTGCGCTGACGCGAACGACGCGAACGGCGCTGCCCGCTGCCCCCTTCATTCGTCTCTCCGCCCTGTTGGCGCTCACGCTTGCCGGGACGCTGCTTGCGCGCCGATGTCGACTCACCGCCGCTGGCGGCGGCCGCATCGTCGGCGCCGGTATCCGGCTTGCGGCTGCGCGGCGTGCGTCGATGGCGCGGCGCGGCATCGGCAAGATCGAAATCGATCTTGCGGTCATCGAGATCGACCCTCGCCACGCGAACGGTCACCCCATCGCCGAGACGATAGGCGACACCGCTACGCTCGCCCTTGAGGCGATGCTTCTCGGCTTCATAGTGGTAGTAGTCGGATGGCAGCGAGGTGACATGCACCAGCCCCTCGACATAAACCTCGTCGAGCCGCACGAAGATACCGAACTGTGTGACCGACGCGATGGTGCCTTCGTAGACCTCGCCCACCTTGTCGGAGAGAAACTCGCACTTGAGCCAGTCGGTCACGTCACGGGTGGCATCATCGGCCCGCCGCTCGGTCATCGAGCAATGTTCGCCCAGCTCCAGCATCTGCTCGAAGGTGTAAGGACACCAGGTCGAAGGCTTCTCGACCGGCGCCGCCTCGGCGCGCATCACAGTCTGCGTCTGGCGCGGCCCGCGCACCACAGAGCGGATGGCCCGGTGTACCAGCAGATCGGGGTAACGACGAATCGGCGAGGTGAAGTGAGCATAGGCCTGATACGCCAGGCCGAAGTGCCCTTCGTTATGTGGCGAATAGACGGCCTGACTCATCGAACGCAACATCACTGTCTGGATGATATCGGCGTCCGGGCGATCCTTGATCACTTCGCGCAGCGCCTGGTAGTCCTTCGGCGACGGCTCGTCGCCGCCACCCAGCGTCAGCCCCAGCTCGCCAAGGAAGACACGCAGGTTTTCCAGACGCTCCGCCGCCGGCGCTTCGTGGATTCGATAGAGCGCCGGCAGGTCGTGCTTGTCGAGGAAGCGCGCCGTGGCCACGTTGGCCGCCAGCATGCACTCCTCGATCAGCTTGTGCGCATCGTTACGGGTGCGCGGCACGATTTTCTCGATCTTGCGCTCGTCATTGAAGACGATCTGCGTCTCGGTGGTTTCGAAGTCGATCGCGCCGCGAGCCTCGCGCGCCTTGCGCAACACCTTGTAGAGACTGTGCAGATTCTCCAGCGACGGAATCAGGTCACGGTAGCGCTCGCGCAGCGCCTGCCCTTCCTCGCTCTCCGGTGCCTGCAGGATCGTGCCGACATCGTTGTACGTCAGACGCGCGTGCGAGCGCATCACCGCCTCATAGAACTTGTAGCGGCTGATGGTGCCGTTCTGAGAGATATTCATCTCGCACACCATCGTCAGACGATCGACGTGGGGATTGAGCGAACAGAGCCCGTTGGAAAGCAGCTCGGGCAGCATCGGCACGACCTGGCCCGGGAAGTAGACCGAGTTACCGCGGACGTAGGCCTCACCGTCCAGCGCACTGCCGCCTCTCACATAGTGCGAAACGTCGGCAATGGCGACGATCAGCTTCCAGCTGCCGGACTTGGTCTTCCAGGCGCAGACCGCATCATCGAAATCCTTGGCATCCTCGCCGTCGATGGTGACCAGCGGCGTGTCGCGCAGGTCGATGCGAGCAACCTTGTCCTCTTCCTTCACCTGATCCGACATGCCGTCGATCTGCGCCTTCACCTCGGGCGGAAATTCGGCGGGAATGTCATGCGTCCGGATCGCGATATCGATCTCGAGGCCCGGGTCCATCCGCTCGCCGAGAATCTCGACCACCTCACCGACGGGTTGCTTACGCGTCTCCGGCTGCTGGGTGATCTTCGCCGAGACAATCTGCCCGTCCTTGGCGCCCAGGCTGGCGCTGTGCGGAATGATCACTTCCTGGCTGATCCGCGACTTCTCCGGAATCAGGACGGCAAACTCGGCACTGTTCTGGCGGAAGACACCGACCAGCGACTGGGTGTTGCGTGCCAGGACTTCGGCGATGGTCGCCTCGTCACGGCCGCGGCGATCGCGGCCGCTGACGCGTGCCAGGACCACATCACCGTCGAACACACGCCGCATCTGACGCGGCGGCAGCACGAGGTCCGGCTTGACGCCATCGTGGCGAATCAGGAACCCCATACCATCGCGGTGCCCCTGCACGCGCCCCTTGATCAGATCGAGCTTGTCGATCAACGCATAGGCACCCTTGCGATCGCGCAGGATCTGGCCATCGCGCTCCATCGCGGCAAGGCGACGGCGCACCGCCTCCTGCTGGTTCTCGTCTTCGAGCCCCAGCATGGCGCTCATGTTTTCGTGGGTAATCGGCTTGCCATAGGCTTCCAGCCGAGCCAGCAGGTACTCGCGACTGGGGACCGGGTTATCGTACTTCTGCGCTTCGCGCGCCGCCTGCGGATCGTCGTCCAACGTCCATTGAGTCATGAAACTATCGTCCTTGCGTCGAGGTGGGGATCACGCGGCGGGCGGCCTGAGCCATTCAATCTTTTTGGATTCATGCGCCAAGTATAGCGGTCACGCCTGCGCGACCCAACCATGCCGTGAACGGTAACCATCGATTCGGCGCGGCAGATTGACGAAAGCGTTCGCCGGCATGCACGCGGCAGCCCGTCGTCACGCTGCCATGACGCGCCGATTCGACGACCAACGACGCCACATCAAAACAGGATATGCCGAGATAAAAGAGACGCTTGCATTCAGCCGCAGAGTCGGTATTATGCATCGCGCCTTGGCCCAGATGGCGGAATTGGTAGACGCGCTAGCTTCAGGTGCTAGTGTCCTTACGGACGTGGAGGTTCAAGTCCTCTTCTGGGCACCATCGACACACAGCTCGATGCGCCAAGGTGCCAGAGAGAGCCCGGATGGCGGAATTGGTAGACGCGCTAGCTTCAGGTGCTAGTGTCCTTACGGACGTGGAGGTTCAAGTCCTCTTCCGGGCACCATCCTCTCGAGATGCTCATGACACGCCCAGGTGGCGGAATTGGTAGACGCGCTAGCTTCAGGTGCTAGTGTCCTTACGGACGTGGAGGTTCAAGTCCTCTCCTGGGCACCATGTGTCATGTGACATCCCGCACGCTTGATCTCGATCCGAACGATCTCTTCCCAGCCGACCGGCAACCCCAACACCCCGCTCCCCAGGCTATCCCGTGTTTTTCATAACGATCACTGCCCAGCACTGGCCGCCGTCAGTCGATCGCTTCTGCCCGCCTGCAAGATAGCGAGGCAAGATAGCCCTGCAAGATAGCTCGCCGCGTTTCGACGCGAGGAAGCTCACACGGGGCATATACCTTCGGGAGAGCCGCCGGTCGAGATAGACGCCGCTGGAAGCAGCGCCTTGCCCGATTTCCTATCGCACTTACTGATAGCGCCCCGGCCGCCGCGACACCGCCTCGAGCCCCCAGCCCGACGCGTCGACGCGCCTTTCCAGCTCGCGCTCAGTCTCCGCCGGCAGCTGCGGGAAGAAATCCAGGCCGGTACGCGCCTCGATCTCGTCGATGGACACCAGAAAGCGATCGAGCGGCTCGTTGCCGGATACATCCTGCGGCATGAGAAACGCTAGTGCTCGCGGTGTCTCGCCGGGCACGATCAAAATCTTGTAGAAAGCGATCGGCACCTGAGAGAAGCCGATACGGTGAAGCCACTGGTCGTCGAAGACCGGACCGGCGATGACCCAGACGCCGCCGAAACGCGGCACAAAGTCATCGATCACCGCTTCCTCAAGCCGCTGCCACAGCTGTCGGTTGAGCTTGGGACGCTGCGGCGTGATATTGGTCATCTGAAAGCTGGAGAGCTGGGCCTCGCGCCCGTGGACCACGGACATCGCGTAGTTCGGGGCCAGATGCCCGCGATCATAGCCGCTACCGGTGTAATCTTCGCTGGTGATCGGCCACAGGCTGCGCCAGTCCTGAGTGAAACGGTCAGGACGTGGCTGACTGCGCGGATCCTCGACCCGATGCAGGCTATAGCCGACCCAGAGCGGCTCGGCCCGCAAATCCGACCATCCGACCAGAAATCCGTCGTTGCGCAGCACCCGGTTCCAGCCGCGAAAGTCATCCCACTGCCAGTCGGGAACGCCCATCCAGCTGATACGATCGCGCACGCCACCTTCGTGCCAGTACCACAGCCCGCTGACGACGACGACAAAGATCAAACCGACACGCGAGGAGCGGGCCAGCTGGCCGAGCAACCCCCGCTTTTGACGACGCGCCACCCCGCCCCCTAGAGACCGACGGAGAACATGGCGTCCAGATCATGGCGCGAATGCACCTGCAGCGCATTGAGCGTTTCGGTGTCACGAATGCCGTCAACGCTGTTCAATCGCTCGGTGACCAGCGTGGCCAGCGACTCGAAATCCCGGGTGCGGACAATGGCGACCAGGTCGTAGCGACCACAGGTCGAATAGACCTCGCTGATACCATCGAGGTCCGCCAGGCGTTCGGCGACGCTGCGAATAGCGCCTTTCTCGACGTTGATCAGAATAACGGCGTTCTGCATTTCCCTCTCCCACCGGCGGCGCACAAGCGCACGAAAAGCATGACAGCGTGACAGCATGACTGGCGGGAAGTATATCAGCTTCGCGGCACTGCGCCCTCCAGCGTCAGCAGCGCCTGCTTGAGAGACTCACCGCCGCGGTAGCCGCCCAGCCCCCGCGCCGCAACCACGCGGTGACAGGGAATCAGCAGTGGCAGCGGATTGGCCCCGACCGCGCCACCCACCGCCTGTGCACCGCCGGCCTTGCCGATCCGTTCGGCCAATTGGCCGTAGGTTACGGTCTCACCGTAGGGAATCCGCAGCAGCGCCTGCCAGACCTGCAGCTGAAACGCACTGCCGTGCGGCGCCAACGTCAGGTTGAAGCTGTGACGCCGACCGGCCAGGTAGGCCTGGAGCTCTGCACGCGCCCCGGCAAAGAGGGCATCATCGCGCACGCCATCCGACGGCGGTGTCGGCGAGCACGCGCCTTCGGGCAGGCGCAGTTCGTGCAGGCCTCGCGCGTCGCCAATCAGCAGCATCTCACCATACTCGGTCACGAGCGGGGCATAGCGCATCTTAACGCCTCGGTATCCGATGAAAGGAGCCATGCCCCGCGCCACGACCCGCTCAAGCCGACTCCCGCGCCGGCTCCGGAATCGGCCATTGATAGCGGCGCACGACATCCCCGCCTTCCACCGACTCGAGTCGAATCGGGAAGCCCCACAGCTGGTGGAGATAACGCAACACCGGGAACAGGCTCTGCCCCAGCGGCCGCCGGCGATCCTGGACGTGTCGCAGCGTCAGCGAACGATCGCCGCGAATATCCGCCTCCCACACCTGAATATTGGGCTCCCGGGCGGAGAGCGCGTACTGCACGCAGAGCGCCTCGCGAATTCGCCGATAGCCGCGATCATCGTGAATCGCCTCGACCTGCAGACTATCGTCACGGTCATCGTCGACCAGACTGAACAGTTTGAGATCGCGAATCACCTTCGGCGACAGGAACTGCTGGATGAACGACTCATCCTTGAAGTTCTGCATCGCGAAATGCAGCGTCTCGAGCCAGTCACTACCGGCGATCTCCGGAAACCATTCGCGATCCTCGGCGGTCGGCGTCTGGCAGATGCGCTGAATGTCGCTGAACATCGCGAAGCCCAGGGCATAGGGGTTGATGCCATTGAAGTAGGGGCTATCGAAACCGGGCTGGGTAACGACAGAGGTATGCGACTGCAGAAACTCGAGCATCACGCCTTCGTCGATCAGGCCGTCGTCATACAGGCGGTTCATCAGCGTGTAGTGCCAGAACGTCGCCCACCCCTCGTTCATCACCTGCGTCTGGCGCTGCGGATAGAAGTACTGCGCCAGCTTGCGCACGATACGCACGATTTCGCGCTGCCAGGGCTCCAGCAGTGGTGCGTTCTTCTCCAGGAAATAGAGCAGGTTCTCCTGAGGCTCACTGGGATAGCGCCCATGCCGATGCAGGCCCAACGGATCGTTCTCGCTATCCAGCGGCGGCTCCTGCGCGCGCTCGCTCATTGGCGTCGGTATCGTGCTCCACAACATATTGACCTGGGTCTGCAGGTAGGCCTCGCGCTCCTCCTGACGCTTCACTTCTTCCGCGGCGGAGATCGGCGACGGGCGCTTGTAGCGGTCGACACCGTAGTTCTGCAGAGCATGACAGGCATCCAGCAGCTGCTCGACCGCCTCGACACCATGACGCTCCTCGCACTGCGCGACATACTTGCGCGCGAAATCCAGGTAGTCGACGATCGCCGAGGCGTCGGTCCAGGCCCGAAACAGGTAGTTGCCCTTGAAGAACGAGTTGTGACCGTAGCAGGCATGGGCAATGACCAGCACCTGCATCATCAGCGAATTCTCTTCCATCAGGTAGGCGATGCAGGGGTCGGAGTTGATCACCAGCTCGTAGGCCAGCCCCATCTGACCGCGACGATAGGCCTGCTCGACGGACAGGAACTGCTTACCGAAGGACCAGTGATGGTAGCCGATCGGCATACCCACGCTGGCGTAGGCGTCCATCATCTGCTCCGAGGTGATGATCTCGATCTGGTTGGGATAGGTGTCCAGCCGATACTCGCGGGCCAGCTCGGCGATCGCATGCTCGTACTGCTCGAGCACATCGAAGCTCCAGTCCGAACCGGTGGCTATGGGCTTGCGTCGCGTCATCGATCTCTCCTCGGTGGCGGCACCGACGTCAGCTTTGCGTGCGCTGACGGAAAAGCTCGCGGAAGACAGGATAGATGTCATCCGCCTGAACGATCTGCTGCATGGCGAAACGCTCCGAGTAAGCCGACCTGACCGTGTCGTAGGCCTCCCAGAGTGCCTGATGCGCGTGCGGCGTAATTTCGACGTAAGTGAAATACTGCAGCTTGCGCATCAATGACTCGTCGAGCAGCTGAAGACAGGTCGACGAGTCATCATCCCAGTTGTCGCCATCGCTCGCCTGTGCGACGTATAGATTCCACTGCTCCGGCGAATAGCGCGCCGTGATGATGTCATCGACCAGCTGCAGGGCACTGGAAACGATCGTGCCGCCGGTCTCGCGGGAGTAGAAGAATTCCTCTTCGTCCACTTCTTTGGCCACGGTGTGGTGACGCACGAAGACCAGCTCGACCTTCTCGTAGTTGCGCTCGAGAAACAGGTAAAGCAGCAGGAAGAAGCGCTTGGCGATATCCTTGTGGGCCTGGGTCATCGACCCGGAGACATCCATGACGCAGAACATGACCGCCTGATTCGACGGCAGCGGCTGGTTGGTCAGGTGGTTGTAGCGCAGGTCGTAGGTATCGAGGAACGGAATCGCCTCGATCCGCTTTTCCAGCCGCGCGATCTCGGCTTTCAGCTCGTCGATTCGCGCCGGATTGCGCAGCACCGGGTCCTTGCGCTCCTCTTGCGACAGCGCCTCTTGCGCCTCGCGCAGCGCTCGCTTGAGCGGCGCCCGCATACCGATTCGACGCGCCTGCGCCTCGCGCATCGAGCGTACGATATTGATCCGCGCCGGCACGCCCTCGCGGGAAATCCCCGCCCGCACCGGTCGCGTCTCCTCCAGCACGCGCAGCTGCTTGCGCTCGAGATGCGGCAGCTCCAGGCCGTCGAAGACGAAATCGAGGAACTCTTCTCGCGACAGCGAGAACACGAATTCATCCATTCCCTCGCCCTGGTTCGACGCCTGCCCCTCGCCGCTGCCACCTCCACCACTGCCACCGGGACGCCGCAGTCGGTCGCCCTCGGCAAATTCCTTGTTGCCCGGACTGACAATCGTGCGTCGCCCGCCAGGCCCGTGCTGGAATGACGGCTCGGAAATATCCTTGGTGGGAATGGAAACCTTCTCGCCACGCTCCATGTCAGTAATCGAGCGGCGATTCACCGACTCCTCGACCGCACGCTTGATATGCGAACGGTAGCGCTGCAGAAAGCGCTGCCGATTGACCGCACTCTTGTTGCGCGCATTGGGGCGTCGATCAATGAAATAGCTCATGGCACCTCCTGCAGACTGGCCGCAGACTGGCTGCGACAGGCGCCTGACCGCGGCGCCCGTCTCTGGTGACGGCTGCGAAGGCCAGCCGTCACGATGACATCGACACGCTTACTGCGACTTGCGCACCCGCAGATACCACTCGGAGAGCAACCGAACCTGTTTCTCGGTATAGCCGCGACTCACCATGCGGTCGACGAAATCTTCGTGCTTGCGCTGATCCGAGGCCGACGCCTTGGCATTGAACGAGATCACCGGGAGCAGTTCCTCGGTGTTAGCGAACATCTTGTGCTCGATCACCCCCCGCAACTTCTCGTAGGACTGCCAGCTCGGATTCATGCCATTGTTGTGCGCCCGCGCGCGCAGCACGAAGTTGACCACCTCATGCCGGAAGTCCTTGGGATTGGAGATGCCCGCCGGCTTCTCGATCTTCTCCAGATCCTCGTTGAGCGCCTGACGGTCGAACAGCTCGCCAGTCTCCGGATCGCGATACTCCTGATCCTGGATCCAGAAATCGGCGTAGGTGACATAGCGATCGAAGATGTTCTGGCCATACTCGGTATAGGACTCGAGATAAGCGGTCTGAATCTCCTTGCCGATGAAATCGACGTAGCGCGGCGCCAGGAACTCCTTGATAAAGCGCAAATAACGCTCGTGCGTCTCCTTGGGCAGCTGCTCACGCTCCAGCGCCTGCTCCAGCACATACAGCAGGTGTACCGGGTTGGCAGCGATCTCCTGAGCATCGAAGTTGAAGACCTTCGACAGGATCTTGAACGCGAAACGGGTCGAGAGCCCGTCCATTCCTTCATCGATGCCGGCCGCGTCACGATACTCCTGGATCGACTTCGCCTTGGGATCGGTGTCCTTCAGATTCTCGCCGTCATAAACCCGCATCTTGGAATAGATACTGGAGTTTTCCGGATCCTTGAGTCGCGATAGCACCGAGAACTGGGCCAGCATGCGCAACGTATCCGGCGCGCAGGGCGCCTCGTCGAGCGAGGAGTGCTCGAGCAGTTTCTGGTAGATCTTGATCTCTTCGGAGACGCGTAGACAGTAAGGCACCTTGACGATGTAGACGCGATCGAGAAATGCCTCGTTGTTGCGATTATTGCGAAACTGCTGCCACTCGCTTTCGTTGGAGTGGGCCATGATGACGCCGTCGAAGGGGATCGCCCCCATGCCTTCGGTGGGGTTGTAGTTACCCTCCTGGGTTGCAGTCAGCAGCGGGTGAAGCACCTTGATGGGCGCCTTGAACATCTCGACGAATTCCATCAGCCCCTGGTTGGCCTTGCACAGGCCGCCGGAGAAGCTGTAGGCATCGGGATCGTCCTGGGAGTAGAGCTCGAGCTGGCGAATGTCGACCTTGCCCACCAGCGAGGAGATATCCTGGTTGTTCTCGTCACCCGGCTCGGTCTTGGAGACGGCAACCTGATTGAGGCGCGAGGGATGAAGGCGCACGACGCGGAACTGGGAGAGATCGCCACCGAACTCCTTGAGTCGCTTGGCGGCCCACGGCGACATCGGCCCCCGCAGATAGCGCTGGGGAATGTCGTACTCCTTCTCGAGCAGCTCGCCATCCTCTTCCGGCGAAAACAGCCCCAAAGGCGACTCATAGATCGGCGAGTCCTTGATCGCGTAGAACGGGACCTGCTCCATCAGCAGCTTGAGACGCTCGGCGAGAGAGGACTTGCCGCCACCCACCGGTCCGAGCAGGTAGAGAATCTGCTTGCGCTCTTCGAGCCCCTGCGCGGCGTGGCGAAAGTAGGCGACGATCTGCTCGATCGCCTCTTCCATGCCGTAGAACTCGGCGAAGGCAGGATAACGACGGATGACCTTGTTGGAAAAGATACGCGAAAGACGGGGGTCCTTGGCCGTGTCGATCGTCTGCGGCTCGCCGATCGCGGTGAGCATGCGTTCGGCCGCGCTGGCATAGACGCTGGGCTCCTTCCGGCACAGCTCTAGGTATTCCTGCAGGCTCATTTCTTCCTGTTGAACCCGCTCGTAACGGCTCTGCACGTGGTCGAAGATGCTCATGGAAGCCTCCTGGTCGTGACCCCCAACCGTACAAGGCATATGCCCTGCCAGCCGGGCTAGCTGACTATCAGCCTAGACAGATGCACGAAGCGTCGGACAGACCCATTTTGCGAGTCTTTTCAACGCAGCGTCGGAATATACGCTTTTAGAACACGCTACCACGATCCGGTTTCGATGCACGGGGAATTTGCGCCGAAAAAGCCGCCATTTGACGCTTTGCATTCATAAGCAACGGAAAAAAAAGAAGAATCCGACGAGCATTAATTCCAAGACCGACCTGGGCCTCGTCATTGGGTGCCGCCCGCCAACCGAGCCGACGGCACCGAACGATCAGACGTTCTCGAACGCCGTGCGAGCATCGGCCAGCAGCTGATCGAGTAGCTCGGTGGTCGTGTTCCAGGAACAGACGAAACGCGCGCCACCGGCGCCGATAAAGGTATAAAAGGTCCAGCCGCGAGCACGCAATCCGGCGATCACCGGCTCGGGTAGACTGACGAACACACTATTGGCGTCGGTGGGAAACATCAGCGAAGCGCCCGGCAGCCCCGCCAACCCTTCCGACAGGTAGCGCGCCATGGCATTGGCGTGTTCGGCGTTGCGCCGCCACGCGCCGCTTTCCAGCAACCCAAGCCAGGGCGCGGCGATGAACCGCATCTTGGACGCCAACTGCCCTGCCTGCTTGGCGCGATAGGCAAAGTCTTCCGCCAGGTCGCGATTGAAGAACAGAATCGCCTCGCCCATCGGCAAGCCGTTTTTGGTACCGGAGAAACAGAGCACATCGACACCCACCTGCCAGGTCAGCTCGGCCGGCGACGCATCCAGCGCGCAGCAGGCATTGGCAAAGCGCGCCCCATCCATGTGCACCCGCAGGTCGTACTTGTCCGCGACCGTGCGAATCGCCAGCAGCTCCTCGCGGGTATACACCGTCCCGACCTCGGTCGCCTGGGTAATGGAGACGACGCGCGGTTTGGGGTAGTGAATATCGCTGCGCCGGGTCACCAGGCGCTCGATCCCTTTCGGCGTCAGCTTGCCATCCTCGCCCGAACTGGTCAGTAGCTTGGAGCCATTGGAGAAGAATTCCGGGCCGCCACACTCGTCGGTCTCGATATGCGCCAGCTCGTGGCAGATTACGCTGTGATAGCTCTGCCCGAGTGCCGCGAGCGACAGCGAGTTGGCGGCGGTGCCGTTGAAGACAAAGAAGACATCACAATCGTAGTCGAACAGTTCGCGGAAACGGTCAGCGGCACGGTGAGTCCAGACGTCGTTGCCGTAAGCCAGATCGTCGCTGGCATTGGCCTGGATCAGGTAATCGAGGGCTTCGGGGCAGATACCCGAAGTGTTGTCACTCGCCACGAAGCGAGGGCTGCAATCAGAGGTCATGGGGCGGGTCCTTGTACGATCCCTCCATCGGGAGACCGTCGACGACCAGCGGTAGATGGCCGCGCCGACGATGTCCGAGGGCCAGGTCGGATGGCCTGAATCACGAAAAGCGCGATCGCCACTGACGACGGGGTGGCCGCCGCGGGCACGCGCTCCTTGGTCGGCAAGTCTACCATCTGCCCCGGGGGTGCCCCAGCACGGCCGGCGTTTGCCTCCACGCCTTCTCAACGCTACCCGGGCGCCCCTGAACGAGCCATGCCAGCACTACGCCACCATTAAAGCCTGGCGGCCAGCCGCACGCCTTCGTCGATGGCGCGTTTGGCATCGATCTCGGCGGCCAACCGCGCCCCGCCGATACAATGGGCGCTGGCTCCGGCCGCCAGCAATGTCTCGAAGAGCGCGTTGCGCGACTCCTGCCCGGCGCAGATCACCACCGTGTCGACCTCGAGCAGGCGTGGTTCGCCCGCCACCGACAGATGCAACCCTCGATCATCGATTGCGACATACTCGCAACCGGCCAGCGTCTCGACCCGACGCGCGCGCAGCGTCGCCCGATGCACCCAGCCCGTCGTCACTCCCAGTCCGCCGCCCGGCTTGCCCGAACTACGCTGCAGCAGCGTGATCCGGCGCGAGACCGGTGGCGCCTCTCGCGGCTTCAACCCGCCCGGCCGGCTCACCTCGAGATCGACGCCCCACTCGTCGCACCAGGCCGGGATCGTCTGCGCCTCGCCGGTGCCGGAAGCCCCGGGAGTGACATGCGACAGCAGCTCCGCCACGTCATGCCCGATGCCGCCGGCACCGATGATCGCGACACGCGACCCGACGCGAGAAGGCTCGCGAATGGCGCTCGGATAATCGATCACGCTCGGATGGTCGATTCCCGGCAACGCCAGCGTGCGCGGCCTGACGCCAGTCGCGACGATGACCTCGTCGAAAGGCTCGAGCATCGTCGACGTCACTGGCGTGGCCAGGCGCACATCGATCTCTAGCTGGCGCAGCCGGGTCGTGAAGTAGCGCAGCGTCTCGGCGAATTCCTCCTTGCCCGGAATCCGCCGCGCCAGGCGAAACTGGCCACCGATCGCCGCCTCGGCCTCGAAGAGCGTGACGCGATGGCCTCGCTCGGCGCAGGCTACCGCGGCCCCCAGACCGGCCGGCCCGGCTCCGACTACCGCGATCGCCTTGGCCTCCGCCTCTGCCACCGGCGCCAGCACCAGTTCCGTCTCGTGACAGGCGCGCGGATTGACCAGACAGGAAGTCAGCTTGCCCTGGAAGGTGTGATCGAGACAGGCCTGATTGCAGGCGATGCAGGTATTGATCTCGGCCTCGCGCCCCTGCTCGGCCTTGACCACCCACGCCGGATCGGCCAGAAACGGGCGCGCCATCGACACAAGGTCGGCATCGCCGTCGGCCAGCACGCGCTCGGCCACCGCCGGCATGTTGATGCGGTTGGTGGTGATCAGCGGCAACGCCACCGCCGCCCGCACCGCTCGCGTTGCCACCGCGAACGCCGCTCGCGGCACGCTGGTGACGATCGTCGGCACACGCGCCTCGTGCCAGCCGATCCCACTGTCGATGACATCTGCCCCCGCCGCCTCGATCGCCCGGGCCAACGCCACGATCTCTGCTCGGGTACTGCCCTCCTCGACCAGATCGATCATCGACAGCCGGAAGATCAGCAGGAAATCATCGCCACAGCGCACCCGGATCCGGCGCACGATCTCGACCGCGAACCTTCGGCGGCGCGCCGCATCACCGCCCCAGGCATCATCGCGCCGATTGGTCCGCGCGCACAGAAACTGATTGATCAGATAACCTTCCGACCCCATCACCTCGACACCGTCGTAGCCAGCTTCCCGGGCGAGCGCGGCACAGCGCACGAAGTCTTCGATCTGCGCCTCGATCTCGCCGGCCTCCAACGCATGCGGGGTAAAACGGCTGATCGGCGCCGCGATCGCCGAGGGCGCTACCGATTTCGGTGAGTAGGCGTAGCGCCCTGCATGCAGAATCTGCAGACAGAGCCGACCGCCCTCGCCATGCACCGCTTCGACGACCTCGCGATGTCGCATCGCTTCGGCGGCGTCGGTCAGCTTCGCTGCCCCCTCGAATACCCCGCCTTCCGGATTCGGTGCGATCCCGCCGGTCACGATCAGCCCCACGCCCTGACGCGCACGCTCGGCATAGAACGCGGCGAGCCGCGCGAAGCCATTAGGCGCTTCCTCGAGATTGGTATGCATCGACCCCATCACTACGCGATTGGGCAGGGTCAAATGACCGACCTTGAGCGGCCGGAAAAGATGGGGAAAACGAGACACGGCAGTAGCCCTCTCCGACTGGCGGCAGACACGCGAAAGCGAGGTGCGCAATGCATTTTCAAACGCATGTATGAATGCCAGTCTAGCGCACGCCACGCCGAGCACCATTCCACCAAAGCGGCATCGTCGTAATGACATTCGGGAAACGGAGGCGCGACACGTCGAATCGAGGCTGATAGCCATGTGACGGGAACATAGCAATACCGTAGCTCGACCGAGGTGGCCGTTACGGGATTCGGAACGCCGATACAGAACTCGGAAAAACAAAGGAAAGTGACCGAGATGGCCAACAGATCAAACCAGGAAGGAGGGAGACGTCGATGGCGGACCGGACGGGACTCGAACCCGCGACCTCCGGCGTGACAGGCCGGCATTCTAACCAGCTGAACTACCGGTCCGCATAAACACCATCTTGATCAAGATGGTGGGTGGTACAGGACTCGAACCTGTGACCCCCAGCATGTGAGGCTGGTGCTCTAACCAGCTGAGCTAACCACCCAAACGTCAAACCCGGGCAAACGCGAAGTGTGGCGGACCGGACGGGACTCGAACCCGCGACCTCCGGCGTGACAGGCCGGCATTCTAACCAGCTGAACTACCGGTCCACTCGAAGCATCGGGTCTGAGTCGAAACGCACACCAACGATACCAACTACGCGACTGCAAATGACACTTTAAAAAGTGTCGGTGGAACTGGCGGACCGGACGGGACTCGAACCCGCGACCTCCGGCGTGACAGGCCGGCATTCTAACCAACTGAACTACCGGTCCGCATCATTCCATCACGTGATCCAAAACACCTCGAAAGGTGATGGTGGGTGGTACAGGGTTCGAACCTGTGACCCCCAGCTTGTAAGGCTGGTGCTCTCCCAGCTGAGCTAACCACCCGTCTGGTCACGTGGCGCTGCATTCTACCTGTGACCGTTTGAAAGTCAACAGCTTTTCTTGGCTCGATCGATCATTTTCCGAAGTCCGCTCTCGCCAGCCGTGAGGCCACGCGATCGACCGCCGCCGCAAGCAGCGAAGACTGGGTTTCCGACTCGCGGCGAGGCGTTTTCCAGTCATGATCGCCTCCGGCCAGGAAGTGCAGCTCCGTGTGTGCCGGCAGGGTATAGCCCTCGACCTCCTCGCGACGCCCGAAAGGGTCTCGGGACCCCTGCAGCACCACCAGCGGACAGCGGATTGCCGGCCAGTGATCGAGACGCGTACGCTCGGGCTTGCCCGGCGGGTGAAACGGATAGCCGCACAGCACCAGCCCGGCCGGATCCTGACCGGGAGCCGGCGCCGCGGCCAGCAGGCTCGCCACACGCCCACCCATCGACTTGCCGCCGAGCCACAATGGCGTTCGGGGCGCGAGCGACAGCAGCGCGTGCTGCCAGATCGCCAGCTCGTTGACCAGCGACTCGACCCGGGGCGGCGGACGACGGCGCCCTTCCCGGCGTATCCTCGCCATGTAGGCAAACTCCACGGCGATGACCTGAACACCCTTCGCGGCGAGCCCTTGGCGTAGCCGCGTCAGGAACTCGCTATCATGGCCGGCGCCCGCACCGTGGCACAGCATCAGACGCCCGACATGCGGCTTGCCGGCCACGCGAAAGCCACCCAGCGTGGGGACCTCGGCGCCCTCGTCCACACCGCCATGCAGGCGATCATCGCCGTTGGCAAGCGCTTCACGCAGCCCGTCGCTCGATGCCAGCGCCTTGCTGGCACGCTCCGCCACACTCGCGCCACCGCTATCGCTCGCCGCTTTTTCGTGCATCTGTCATTCGCTCTTTGCTGTCAGTTTCGCGTCATGAACTCGATCCCGCGCATCGGCGGGGATTCCCTCTGGAGACCGTTTATGCGTAGGATGATCAAAACCTGAACGATCGGTCAGGTCGCCGATCGCCGACGTCCTCCCGGCGTCCGTGGCCGCGTACCTGATGCCTGAGTCCACCTGCCCGGCGACAGGCCAACGGCGATATTCCAACGACAACACTATTCCAACGACAACACTTCAGGACACTTTCCCATGACGTTGAACGTACTCGTCATTGGCGCCGGCATGGGCGGGCTTACCGCCGCGCTGGCGCTCCAGCAGGCCGGCCATCATGTCGAGGTCGTCGACCGCGTCGCCGAACTGCGCCCGGTTGGCGCCGCCATCTCGGTCTGGTCCAACGGCGTCAAGATACTCAAGGCGCTCGGTATCGGCGACGCTATCGAGCAAGCCAGCGGACGCATGAACCGCATGCGTTACCTGACGCGCGACGGCACGCCGCTGACCGATTTCAGCCTGCAGCCACTCTATGACGATGTGGCACAACGCGCCTGCCCGATCGCCCGGGCCACGCTGCAGCAGACGCTGCTCGAGGCCGTCGGTCCCGACAATGTCACCCTGGGACGCGCCTGTCTCGACTACACCGCCGATATCGACGGCATCAGCGCCCGCTTCGACGACGGCTCGACGCGCCGCGCCGACCTGATCGTGATCGCCGACGGCACCCGCTCGAAACTGCGCGAGCGAGCCCTGGGCCGCCCGGTCCCGCGGCGCTACTGCGGCTACGTCAACTGGAACGTGCGCGTGCCGGCCACGACGGACCTGGCGCCGCTGGAAGATTGGGCACAGTACGTCGGCGACCATCAGCGCGTCTCGCTGATGCCGATGAGCGGCGATGCCGACAAGCCGGAGTTCTACTGCTTCTTCGACGTGCCGCTGCCGCCCGAGACGCCCAACGATCCGTCACGCTACCGCGAGGAGCTGAGCACCCACTTTGCCGGCTGGGCAGCGCCGGTACAGAGGCTGGTCGAGCGCTTCGATCCGGCCGCCATGGCCCGCGTCGAAATCCACGATATCGAACCGCTGGAAACGCTGATCGGCGAGCGCGCCGCCATTCTCGGCGACGCGGCCCACGGCATGGCACCGGACCTGGGCCAGGGCGGCTGCCAGGCGATGGAGGACGCCTGGGTACTGGCTCGCGCCCTCGATGCCGCCGACGGCGATCTCGCCGCCGCACTGACGGCCTACGACACCGCGCGTACCGCACGCGTGGGGGAGATCGTCACGCGCGCGCGCAAACGCGCCGAAACCACCCATGGCGCCGACGCGATGGCCACGCAGGCGTGGTATGCCGAGCTCGCGCAGGAGGATGGCACCCGTATCATGGATGGCATGCGCAAGACGATAAGGGGAGGTCCGCTGGCCTAACGGCCGGCGAGCCTACGCGATCTGACAACACGCGCGACCTGACAATACGCTGCCGACGACAAGCCCGCCGACGATTATGCGCCGGCGGGCTTCTCTCACGCCATCTTGGCCGCGCACCAACAAGCCGCTCGGCACCACCCGCCGCTTCGACGCGTCAGGCTTCGCGGGCCAGCAGGTCGAATGCATCTATCCGCGTCTCCTGAAGTCGCTGCTGCTTCGCCTCCAGGCCTTCGAAATCGAATAGCTCGCGATCGGCCAGCTGCGATGGGGCCACATTGGTCACCGCTTTGAACATCGTCTCCAGACGACCCGGGTATTTCGCTTCCCACTCCGCCAGCATCTCCTTGACGTTCTGACGCTGTAGATTGGGCTGCGACCCGCACAGGTTACAGGGGATGATCGGAAAGGCCATCTGGCGCGAAAACTCGGCGATATCGGCTTCACGGCAGTACGCCAGCGGCCGGATGACCATGTTCTTGCCGTCGTCGGAGAGCAGCTTGGGCGGCATCGCCTTGAGCGAACCCCCGAAGAACATGTTGAGGAACAGCGTCTCGAGAATGTCCTCGCGATGGTGGCCGAGCGCCACCTTGTTGGCACCGATCTCTTCGGCAAAGCCGTAGAGCGAGCCGCGCCGCAACCGCGAGCAGAGCGCACAGGTGGTCTTGCCTTCCGGCGTTTTCTCCTTCACCACCGAATAGGTGTCGCGCTCGAGGATGTGGTAATTCACGCCCTTTGCGTCGAGATACTCGGGCAGCACGTGCTCGGGAAAGCCCGGCTGCTTCTGATCGAGATTGACCGCCACCAGCTCGAAGCTCACCGGCGCGTTGCGCTGCAGATTCAGCAGAATCTCCAGCATGGTGTACGAGTCCTTGCCGCCGGAGAGGCAGACCATCACCTTGTCGCCGTCGTGGATCATGCCGTAGTCGATGATCGCGTTGCCGACCTGGCGCCGTAGCCGCTTCTGCAGCTTGTTGAACTCGCGCTTCGCCCTGGCCGACGCTTCGGCGTTGCCATCGGCGGCACCGGAGAGCCGGTTGTCGAGAGAGTCGCTGGCTTGTTGCATGAATTCGCTCTTTCGCGCTCGACGCCGAGGGCCCGGAACGGGCCGTCGCGACGCCGCCTTGCGCGGGTGTCGTTCGTGGGGCACCTATGCTAACACCGCCTCGCGGCTTGGCGAAGCACCGGCAGGCGCGGCGGCCCACTGTTCAGCCCCAGAGCGTCAGGTTGAGATAGCGAATCAGGATGCCGACGAACAGCACCACGATCCCCGCCCGCTGCAGCTTGAACTCGCCGGGCGTCAGCGCCATGCGCCGCTGCCAGAACAGCAGCACGCCGCGAAGGTCGTGCGTACGTCGCACGTAGTGCAGATAGCTCAAGCAGACGACCATCAGGCCGAGCAATAGCATGCCGTTTTCCACCCACCCCATGGCGTCCCTCCTCGGACCACTGTCGTATGATCGCGCGCTCGCCTCGCTCGTGCCGACGTCACGCTTCACGCGCGAGGCGCAGCGACATCAGCGCGGTTGTGACCGCATCGCCGAGCGCGGTGTGCCGCCCGATTATCGGCACGTCCAGCGTCGCCGCCGCTTGTTCGAAACGCAGATCCGGCGTCACGTCCGGATGCTTGCGACGCCAGTAGCGCACATAGTCGCGCCGAACATCGCGCCGCCGATTGGGCAGCGAGAAGCCGAACCGCGGACGCAGCTGGCGGTCGATCACCGCCAGGTCGTAATCGAGGCACCAGCCCAGCAGCGGGCGGTTACCGATAAACTCGAGCAACTGGGCGAGCGCCTCCGACAGCGCCTCGCCGCCTTCCAGATCGACATGACGCTGGCCGTGCACGCGAATCGACTCGCCGCTCAGGCTGTCAGGTGGCTGCAGGCGCAGATCCAGCGCGCTACTGGTCAGCACCCGCTCGTCAACGACCTTGACTGCCGCTAGCGTGACGAGTTCCGCGCGATGCGGATCGAGGTCGGTGGTCTCACAATCGAGCGAGACCCATTCGCGCGTGTCGCCCGGCGTAAACAGATGACGATAGCGCAGGTCGCAGGTTGCGCGGTCACGCCGGCGCCGCCACCGGGTCAGCAACGGCAACTGAGTGTCCTGCCAGATCTCCAGTGCTCGCCCCATCGGCCGTGACTCGCTCAGTACTCGAGGTGATAGCGATGGGTCAGGCGCTGCTTGAACGCTCTCACCGTATGCAAGGATTCCCGCAGCAGATCGCGTTCGAAGCCGCTCAGCCGACTGACGATCACCGACGCCGTCGCCGCCGCCGGCGAGGCGCCGGTATCGATTGCCGCCAGCTGACGCCGCAGACGCAACTCGGCGAAAAACCCGAGCGCCTCGGCCAGATCGTCGGCGAACGCACGATCGAGACGACCGTCCACAACCAGCGCCTCGAGCCGATCGAACGTGGAGGTCACCGTCACGCGTCGCTCCAGCGCCATCGTCCTGACGCCGTGGACGATCGGAAAGATACCCGCCTTCTTGACGTCGACCTCTTCTTCCCGGCGGCGCAGGCCGCTGAACAGCCGTAGCGGCGAACCGAAACGCAAGGCGCCACGGGCAAAGTGCGACAGCAACAGTTCATCGTCGGCACAGTGGCGGAACAGCGACTCGCGCAGGGCGTCCAGCAGCGCGACCTGCCCCCCCACGGCTCGCGCATCGAGCAGAATCGCCAACTGCATCAACGACTCGGCATCTCGGCTCGAGGCCCAGCGCGCAATCTTGCCGAGCCACGCCGACTCGCTGGCCACCCACGCCGGGTTGGAAACCATGATGCCCCCGGGGCAAGGCGGATAGCCGAGCTGCGCCAGCTGGTCGCTGAAGTGCTGCATCGCGGCCGTCAGGCGGTCGGCGGCTTCTCGGCCGGCCCAGGATTCGCCGTCGGCGAGAATCAGCGCGTTGTCCTGATCGGTTTTCAATACCTGCTCGCCCCGCCCCTCGCTACCCAGGACCAGCAGACAGCTCTGCGCCTGCAGCGTCTCCGGCACGGCAAAGGTGAACGCCTTCTGGATTAGCCGGGCATTGAGCGCCGACAGCAGCGCCATGACGAAGCGCAGCTTCACCCCCTGGGCCATCAGCCCCTCGACCAACGCGGTCAGGCCGCTGCCGGCCGCCACCAGCGCCGCCATGTCCTGCGCCTGCTCGATCTGCAGGCCGACGACATGCGTACGGCTGGAAAACTGGCCGAGCACGTCGAGCAGCTCGACGATGCCGGCGACGCCGCCGTTCTCGAAGACCACCAGTCGCGCAACCCGATGCTGCGTCATCGTCACCAGCGCACTAAACAGATAATCGTCGATATCGACACCGATCAGCGGCCGCGTGCCCAAGCCGGTCAGCGGCGACTGCGGCGTGACCCGCGCGTGCACCAGCGCCTCCAGCAGATCGGTCTTGGTCACCATGCCCAGCGCCTCGCCCGCGCCGACCAGCAGGCTGTCAGCGCGCCGCTCCCGCAGCGCCGCGGCGGCGTCGGTGACGCGCACCGCTTCCGCGAGCACCAATGGCGGGCGCAGGCAGGCTCGCACCCGAGAGAGCATGAAACCGGCCAGCGTCGCGCCGAAGGCGCCGCGCCGCGCCAGCAGCCGCTGCGTCTTGTCGGCCAGGCGCTGCTGAAAATACTCGGCGAATGCCGGACAACCCTCGCAAAGCGAAAGGAACAGCGCCGCCGGCAGCAGGTGACAGAGCGCTTCCTGCTCGACCCGAAAGCGATAGCGGCTGCGCCCGTTGAGCACGCTGATGGCGCCGAACAGATCGCCGGCGGCATAGTGGCCGATCCACGCCGCTTCACCGCTCAGGGCCGGGTCCTCCTCGACCACTTCCCCCTTGTGGATCAGGTAGACGTTTTCCGGCTCGGCACCGCTCTCCAGCAGCACCTGACCGACCGCGTAATAGCCCAGGTCCAGCCCTGCCTCGAGACGACGACGCTGCCCGGAATCGAGCAGCGTGAAAGGGAGTCGGTTCAGGTCGGCCGTCAGCATGGCTGCCCCCTCGATGGCGTCGCTCCGGCCACCAGGCCGGAGCGACGTGCCTTCAGTGGTCGACTGCACCGCCGGCGCCGCGCGGCACCCGGATATCCTCGACGATATGCTGGATCGACTCCGGCGGCGGGGCGGTGAAGCGGGAGACCACCAGCGCCGTGACGAAGTTGAAGATCATCCCCAAGGTCCCGATCCCTTCGGGCGATACCCCCAGCCACCAATGCTCGGCGGTATTCGCTTCAGGCGCGATGAACTTGAAGTAGACGATGTAGCTGAACGTGAAGATCAGCCCCACCAGCATGCCGGCAATCGCCCCTTCCTTGTTCATGCGTTTGTAGAAGATCCCCATCAGAATGACCGGGAAGAAGCTCGACGCCGCCAGACCGAAGGCGAAGGCCACCACCTGGGCGACGAAGCCCGGCGGGTTGATGCCGAAGTAACCGGCGATCACGATAGCCACCGCCGCCGCGATACGCGCCGCCAGGAGTTCGCCCTTCTCCGAGATATCGGGCTTCAGCTGCTTCTTGAGCAGGTCGTGGGCGATCGCCGAGGAGATCACCAGCAGCAGCCCCGCCGCGGTCGACAGGGCGGCGGCCACCCCCCCTGCGGCGACCAGCGCAACCACCCAGGCCGGCAGATTGCCGATCTCGGGGTTGGCCAGCACGATGATGTCGCGATCGATGTAGACCTCGCCGGCGTTATCGGTCGGCGCGTTGCTCAGGAGCCGCTCGCCGTGTTCGCCACGCTCGCCTGTATAGGCCGGCGTGCCGCTGAACGGGTCGCCGGCGGCCATCTGCACCTCACCGTCGCCGTTCTTGTCGGTCCAGGCGATCAGTCCGGAGTTCTCCCAGTTGTGAAACCAGTCCGGCAGCGCCTGGTAGGCGGTGTTGTCGACCGTCTCGATCAGGTTGACCCGGGCGAAGGCCCCGACGGCCGGCGCGCTGGTATAGAGGATGGCGATGAAGAACAGCGCCCAGCCGGCACTGACGCGCGCATCGCGCACGCGCGGTACGGTGAAGAAGCGCACGATAACGTGCGGCAGGCCCGCCGTGCCGCACATCAGGGCCGCGGTGATGAAGAACACGTCGATCGTCGACTTGGTGCCGGAGGTATATTCGCTGAAGCCCAGCTCGGTCACCAGCTGGTCCAGGCGCTGCAGCAGGTAGACGCCGCTGTCGTTGCCCGCGGCATCCAGCAGCGTGGCCCCGAACCCGGTCTGCGGCAGCACGTGACCGGTCATCATGATCGACAGGAATATCGCCGGCACGGTGAAGGCAAAGATCAGCACGCAGTACTGCGCCACCTGGGTATAGGTGATGCCCTTCATGCCGCCAAGCACGGCGTAGAAGAAGACGATCACCATCCCGATCACCACGCCGATGTCCACGTCCACCTCGAGGAAACGGGCGAAGACGATACCGGTACCGCGCATCTGCCCCGCCACGTAGGTGAACGAGACGAAGATGACGCAGATGACCGCCACGGTGCGTGCCACGTTGGAGTAGTAACGGTCGCCGATGAAGTCCGGCACCGTGAACTTGCCGAACTTGCGCAAGTAGGGCGCGAGCAGCATCGCCAGCAGAACATAACCGCCGGTCCAGCCCATCAGATAGACCGAGGCGTCATAACCCGAATAGGCGATGATCCCGGCCATCGAGATGAAGGAGGCGGCCGACATCCAGTCGGCGGCGGTCGCCGCGCCGTTGGCCACGGGAGAGACGCCGCCCCCCGCGACGTAGAACTCCTTGGTCGACCCGACTCGCGACCAGATCGCGATACCGATGTAGAGGGCGAAGGACCCTCCCACAAATAGATAGGTCAGCAGTTGAACATCCATCATCGAATCCTTTTTTTCTGATTATCGAGCCCGGCGCCGTACCGGCCGGCGATGTCCGCGTTACTGCTCTTCCACGTCGTGTCCCCGGTCCAGCCGGTTCATCGACCAGGCGTAGACCACGATCAGCACGAGAAAGATGTAGATAGCCCCCTGCTGAGCGAACCAGAATCCGAGCTTGAAGCCGAAGAAGTGGATGGCGTTGAGCGGTTCCACCAGCAGCACGCCAAAGCCGTAGGATGCGATGAACCAGATCACCAGCAGCGTGGCGATCAAGCGGATGTTGGCTTTCCAGTAGTCCTGTCTGTTTTTCCCCGTCATGACTCTCCCCTGCCCATTGCGTTTGCTTTCGGGAAATCAACGATTTGTTATGCAAGACTGCATGGGCGAGCCTAAGTCACGCGCACGCGCTACCGGCAGCGGACTTTAGTCGAGTATTCGGAAAATGCTTTCCAAATAGTGTTATTTTCCTTTTCAATCAAAAGCCTACAGGGTTATCCGAGACACTGAACCTTGGTCTATCAGCCCAAAGCCGCAGGCGGCATGGACCGGCACCGACGAGCGGTCGTGAACGCGCCTATCGGCCCACGGTCCGGGCTGGCACACTGAGTCGGGCGACAAGAAGGCAAGCAAGCGGCGTCGGGAACGCCGGCACCATCTGGGGGAATCATGTTCGAAGGCGGTTTGTTGATCGTCGTGGCGCTGCTCTATGTCGTCGCCCTGTTCGCCATTGCCTGGCGCGGGGATCGTCACGCCCGCCGTCACGGGCCCGCCAGCCGCCGACCGATCGTCTACAGTCTGGCGCTGGCAGTCTACTGCACCTCCTGGACCTTCTTCGGCAGCGTCGGCCAGGCAGCCACCTCCGGCTGGTCGTTTGCCAGCATCTTCGTTGGCCCGGTACTGACCTTCCTGCTGTTCTGGCCGGTCATCGGCAAGATGATCCGCGTGGCCAAGCGACAGAACGTCACCTCGATCGCCGACTTCATCGCCTCGCGCTACGGCAAGTCGCAGTCGCTGGCGGCGTTCGCCAGCCTGATTGCGCTGATCGGCACGCTGCCCTATATCGCCCTGCAGCTGAAGGCGGTTTCCACCGCCTTCCAGGTGATGACCAGCGATGGCCACACGATCAAGGCCCCGGTGGTGGACGACACCGCCTTCTACATCGCCATCTTCATGGCCGCCTTCGCGATTCTCTTCGGCACCCGGGACACCAATGCCACCGAACACCACGAGGGGCTGATCCAGGCCATCGCCTTCGAGTCGGTGGTCAAGCTGGTGGTCTTTCTGGTGCTGGGCGCCTACGTCACCTGGGGCATGTTCGACGGGCTGGGCACGCTGTTCACCCGCGCCGACACCTACCTGCAACTGCAGCAGCAGCTGACCGAACAGAATCTCGACACCAGCTTCTGGACCCAGACGCTGCTCGCCATGCTGGCGGTCTTCTGTCTGCCGCGGCAGTTTCACATCACGGTGGTGGAGAACACCCATACCGACGACGCCAACCGCGCACGCTGGCTGTTCCCGGTCTATCTGCTGGCGATCGGTTTCTTCGTGCTACCCATCGCCGCCGCCGGGCTGACACTCTTCCCCGGAGACACCGTGTCTCCGGACAGCTACGTGCTGGCGCTGCCGATCGTCGCCGACCAGCCGTGGCTCGCCATGCTGACCTTCATCGGCGGCCTGTCGGCGGCGACCGGCATGGTGATCATGGCCGCTGTGGCCAACTCGATCATGATCTCCAACGAGATCGTGCTGCCGGCGCTGTTCCGCCTGCGCTGGTTCGAGGAGACATCGCGCGACTACGGCCGCTTGGTGCTGCGCGCGCGACGCTTGACCATCGTCGTCATCCTGGCGCTGGCGTACCTGTTCTACCAGCTGGTGGCGGAGTACAGCTCGCTGGCCGCCACCGGCCTGCTGTCGCTCTCGGCGGCCGCGCAGTTCGCGCCGGCGCTGCTCGGCGGGCTCTACTGGAAGCGCGGCAATCGACTCGGCGTGGTTACCGGGCTCAACGTCGGCTTCGCCATCTGGGCCTATACGCTGCTGATGCCCGCCCTGATCCGTGCCGGACTGCTGCCCGACGCCTGGCTGGCCGGCGGCCCGCTGGGGGTCGAGTGGCTCTCGCCGCTGCACCTGTTCGGGCTCGACGTCACCGATAGCTTCGCCCACGGCGTCATGCTCTCGCTCGGCTTCAACCTGTTCTTCTACATCTTCATTTCACAGCTGACGCCGCAACGCGTGGTCGAGCGCATCCAGGCCTCGCTGTTCGTCGACAGCATCGAGACCCGCCAGACCACGGTCAACCGCCCCTGGACGGGTGCGACCACGGTCAACGATCTCAAGGTGCTGTGCGAGCGCTTCCTCGGCCACTCCCAGGTCGAGCGCGCCTTCGAGGACTACGCCAGGCGCAATGCCAAGTCGCTGGAGAACAACGCACGTGCCTCGATCGACGTGATCCAGTTCACCGAACGCCTGCTCGCCTCGGTACTCGGTGCCTCGTCGGCGCGCATCGTGGTCAACTCAGCGCTGCAGGGGCGCGGCATCGGCATCTCGGACGTGATCTCGATCGTCGACGAGGCCTCCCAGGTGCTCGAGTTCAACCGCGCCCTGCTGCAGGCGACGATCGAGAACATCAATCAGGGCATCGGCGTGGTCGACCAGAATCTCAACCTGGTGGTATGGAATCAGCGCTACCTGGAGATCTTTCGCTTCCCCGACAACCTGATCCGCGTCGGCACGCCGATGGAGAAGGTTTTCCGCTACAACGCCCACAATGGCGAGTACGGCCCCGGCGACCCGGAGGAACACGTCGAGCAGCTGATCGAGAACATCCGCAGCGGCCAGCCCCACCGCTACGAGCGCTATCGCCCCGATGGTACGGTGCTGGAGGTGCTCGGCAATCCGATGCCGGGCGGCGGCTTCGTCTACACCTATCAGGACATCACCCAGCAGAAGCGCACCGAGGAAGCGCTGATCCGCTCCGAGAGCAACATCCGTATCTACACCGACAACGTGCCGGCGCTGATCGCCTATTTCGACAAGGAGTGCCGCTACCTCTTCACCAACCGTGCCTACGAAGCGGCCATGGGGATCGATCGCAACGCGGTGATCGGCGAGCGTGTCGATAACGTCATGCCGCCGGCCGCCGCCCGCCAGCGCGGCCCGTGGATGCAGCGCGCCCTTAATGGCGAACGCGTGACCTTCGAGATCTCGCTCGACGACGGCGACGGCGGCGTGCGTTACATGCTGGTGACCTATACGCCGCACTTCGGCGAGGGGGGCCGCATTCTCGGCTTCTTCGCGCTCTATCAGGACATCACCGAGCGGCGCCTCGCCGAAATCGCGCTACGCGAAACCAACGAAAACCTCGAGGAGCGCGTGCGTGAGCGCACCCAGGCGCTCTCCGAGGCCAACGCCGCCCTGCGCCAGGAGAACCGGGTTCGCGCCGAAGCGGAGCAGGCGCTGCGACAGGCCAAGCAGACGGCGGAAGACGCCAACGCCTCCAAGACCCGCTTCCTGGCCGCCGCCAGTCATGACCTTCTACAGCCACTGAACGCCGCTCGCCTGTTTACCTCGGCCTTGGGTCAGCAGATGGAAGACGCCGACCACCGACGCACCATCGGCCATATCGACAACTCGCTGCAGGCCGCCGAAGAGCTGCTGGGCACGCTGCTCGATATCTCCAAACTCGACGCGGGGGCGCTGACGCCGCGCAAGAGCCAGTTCCCGCTGGCCGACATCCTGCATCCGCTGCGCGCCGAATTCGAGGTCATGGCCGACGACCGCGGGCTCGATCTGGAAATGGTCACGACCAGTCTGTGGGTCGAGAGCGACGCCCAGATGCTCCGGCGCATCGTGCAGAACTTTCTCTCCAATGCCCTGCGCTACACCCAGCAGGGGCGTGTGCTGCTCGGCTGCCGACGCCATACCGACCGGGTGATCATCGAAGTCTGGGATACTGGCCCCGGTATCCCAGACTCCAAGCTGAGCGAGATCTTTCAGGAGTTCCGGCGTCTCGATCAGGCCTCGCGCCACAAGGAGAGCGAACGCGGTCTGGGGCTGGGCCTGTCGATCGCCGAGCGCATGAGTCGGGTGCTCGATCATCCGATTCGCGTGCGCTCCAGGGTCGATGCCGGCACGGTCTTCTCGGTCTCCGTGCCACTGGTCGCGGAGCGGCGCGGCGCAGCCAGTCCGGAGGAGACTTCACCACGCCGCAGCGGCAACAAGCTCATCGGCACACGCATCCTGTGCATCGACAACGAGCGGCTTATCCTCGAGGGCATGAAGGCAATGCTGGAGGGGTGGGAATGCGAGGTCTTCACGGCCACGTCGATCGGCGGCGCCAAGTCCGCGATCCGCAACATGGGCGGCGATCCCGACGCCATTCTTGCCGACTATCACCTCGATAACGAGGTCACCGGCATGATGGCCCTGGAAGCGCTAGAGGAACTCTGTGCCCACGACGTCCCCGGCATCGTCATCACTGCCGATCGCACCGAGGAAGTCGCCGAAGAGGTCAAGCGCGCCGGTTATCAGCTGCTGCTCAAGCCGGTGCGCCCGGCCGCGCTGCGCGCCCTGCTGACACGGACGCTGCAGGCCAGCCGCGCAGCCCGACTGTCGGCAGATGACTCACCCAGCTAAAGAGAGCCACAGCAGATTCCATGACTAAAAAAAGCCCCCAGGTCCGAGGACCTTGGGGGCTTTTTTGGCTTGCGCTTCCCGAGAGATTATTCGTCGAGGAACGAACGCAGCGGCTCGGAGCGCGACGGATGGCGCAGCTTGCGCAGCGCCTTGGCTTCGATCTGGCGAATACGCTCGCGGGTGACGTCGAACTGCTTGCCGACCTCTTCCAGCGTGTGATCGGTATTCATGTCGATACCGAAGCGCATGCGCAGCACCTTGGCTTCGCGCGCGGTCAGGCCGCCGAGCACGTTGCGGGTGGCTTCGATCAGCCCTTCGCCGGTGGCGGAGTCGATCGGCAGCACCATGGTGCTGTCCTCGATGAAGTCGCCCAGGTGCGAATCCTCGTCGTCACCGATCGGCGTCTCCATGGAGATCGGCTCCTTGGCGATCTTCAGGACCTTGCGCACCTTGTCTTCCGGCATCTCGAGACGCTCGCCCAGCTCTTCCGGCGTCGGCTCGCGCCCCATCTCCTGCAGCATCTGGCGCGACACGCGGTTGAGCTTGTTGATCGTCTCGATCATGTGCACCGGAATACGGATGGTGCGGGCCTGGTCGGCGATCGAACGCGTGATTGCCTGACGAATCCACCAGGTGGCATAGGTCGAGAACTTGTAGCCGCGACGGTATTCGAACTTGTCGACGGCCTTCATCAGACCGATGTTGCCCTCCTGGATCAGGTCCAGGAACTGCAGGCCACGGTTGGTGTACTTCTTGGCGATCGAGATCACCAGACGCAGGTTGGCCTCGACCATCTCCTTCTTGGCACGACGCGCCTTGGCTTCGCCGATCGACAGGCGGCGATTGACCTCTTTCAGCTGGCCGACGTTGAGCTGGACCATCTCCTGCTCGAAGCCGATCTTGCGCTGCGCCCGCTGCACGTCGCCGCGGAACGGCTCGAGGCGGTCCGCATACTTGGCGTGGCCGGCAACGAAGTCCTCGAACCAGGTCTCGGTCGTCTCGTGACCGAGGAAGGCGCTGATGAAGGTCTTGCGAGGCACTTTGCCCTGCTTGACGAACACCTGCATGATCGCCTTCTCCTGCTCGCGCACCTGCTCGACGCTGATACGGACCTGGCCGACCAGACGCTCGAAGTGCTTCGGCGACAGCTTGATCGGCGAGAACAGCTCGGCCAGACGCGCCAGCTCGGCGCCGGCTTCCGTCGAGTCGCGGCCGTGCTTGGCAATCGCCGCCTTGGCGGACTCATTCTGCTCGCGAATCTGCTCGAAGCGCACCCGCGCCTCTTCGGGATCGGGACCACCCTCGTTGGAGTTGTCGTCCTCGTCCTCTTCGTCCTTCTCTTCCTCGTCGTCGTCGCTGTCGTCATCGCCGGAAAGGCTGGGCTCTTCCTCCTCGGGCATCTCGACTTCGGCAACGCCGGGAATCCCTTCGTCGGGATCGATGAAGCCGGAGAACAGGTCGGACAGCCGGCCGGGGGCTTCTTCGTCCTGAGTCTGGTCGTAGAACTCGAGAATCGAGTCGACCGCGCCAGGCAGGTACGCCAACGAGGACATCACCTCGCGCAGCCCTTCCTCGATGCGCTTGGCGATCAGGATCTCGCCCTCGCGGGTCAGCAGCTCGACCGTCCCCATTTCGCGCATGTACATGCGCACCGGATCGGTCGTGCGCCCGACATCGCTCTCCACCGCCGCCAGTGCCGCGACAGCCTCTTCCGCCGCCGACTCGTCGGTGGAGTTGTCGGACATCATCAGGGTATCTTCGTCAGGCGCTTCCTCGACGACGTTGATCCCCATGTCGTTGATCATGGAGATGATGTCTTCCACCTGATCGGGATCGGCGATATCTTCGGGGAGATGATCGTTCACTTCGGCATAGGTCAGGAATCCCTGCTCCTTACCGCGTGCGATCAGCTCCTTCAAACGTGACTGCTGTGCATTTCCAGCCATAGAAACCCTACTCGACGAAGAAGAATGAAGCACCTGGGGTGGCAGCGCGACGCCCCGTGAAGCCCGCTAGTATAGCGTGCCATCGCTTTTTGCTGCCAGCTTCTGTTGCCTTGCCTGCCAGGTGTGCTAGTGTGTCCGGCTACCCTTTGGTAAACCTATCTGGTGGCGATCGCTGCCATTTCAACCGTTTTTCTACTTGCCAGTCGCGAATATTCGCCACCACTTCACGCTTCCCTGCACGGCAATATCGGTCTCTCACTGATCGATTTTTTTCGGTGTGTTCGACAGGAACGCGGCGTCAAAACTCCTCGCCTTTGAGCGTGCTCGCCCCACGCCGACAACGCCATAACCTTTGGCCAGCCTCAGACCGAGGATCGACAACGCCCTACTGTCACGTTGCCAGCTTGCCAATCAACTCACGCAGACGCTGCTTCTCCTCGGCGCTCAGCGCCCCGGGCTGACGCGACTTCTCAAGCAGCTGGCGGTACTCCTCGACCGGGGACAGTCGCTCGCTCTCTCGCTCGAGATGGCGCACCCAGTTATCCAGTTCACTGGCCCGCACCTCGCGCGGGATCTCCAGCTCGCGGCGTGCCAGCGCATTGAGACGCTCGCCCTCAGGCGTGCCATGAAAATGCGCCAGCAGCACCTGCGGACTACGATAGCGCCCCGCACGCAACAGCTGCACCACGCTACGACAGAGCGGGCCGTCCGGCACCGTCTCGGGGCACCAATCCAGCGTCTGCGGCAATCCTTCCGCCAGTCCGGGCTCATGCAACAAGAGATGCAAGATTCGCGCCGGAAGGCTCAGGGAAAGCGTAGCAGCTCCCGCGCGAGATGCTGGCAACCCTCGCTGTCTTGCACGATTATTGCCATTATCGACCGACGCCGGCACGCCTGAAGGCGCATCATCCTCGGCCGCGTCGATCATCAGCGCCGCATAGCCGGCGTCCTCGCTGCCAGAGGCCGGTGGCTGCCCCTGACGCGACGTACGACGCGCTTCGGAGGCCGCATGCGTGGCCAGCCAGTCGCTGAAATGCGACGATTCGATGCCGCTGCGCGTCGAAAGCTCCTTCAGCAGCAGCGACTTCAGTACGCCCTCGGGCAGATGCTTGAGCGCCTCGAGCACCGCGGTCACGAAGCGCTCCCGCCCTTCGACCTGCTTGAGATCGCGTCCCTCGGCCGCCTGCTCGAAGAGGAACTCGGAGAGCGGGCTGGCGCAGGTCACGCGGTCCTCGAACGCCTCGCGCCCCTCCTGGCGAATCAGGGTGTCCGGGTCTTCCCCGTCCGGCAGAAAGAGAAAGCGTACCTGACGCCCGTCGATCATCGACGGCAGGGCCGTCTGCAAAGAGCGACGCGCCGCCTGCCGCCCGGCATTGTCTCCGTCGAAACAGAACACCACTTCGTCGACCAGACGAAACAGCCGCTGCAGATGGTCCGAGGTCAGCGCGGTCCCCAGGGTCGCGCAGGCGTTGCGCACCCCGAACTGCGCCAGCGCGACCACATCCATGTAGCCCTCGACCACCAGCAGGCGCGACAGCTGACGGTTGGCCTGGCGCGCCTCGTAGAGCCCGTAGAGCTCACGCCCCTTGTGGAAGACCGGCGTCTCCGGCGAGTTGAGATACTTGGGCTTGGCATCGCCGAGCACTCGCCCACCAAACGCGATGGTGCGCCCCTTCCAGTCGCGAATCGGGAACATCACGCGATCGCGAAAACGGTCATAGGTGCGCCCGGTCTCCTCGCGATGGACCAGCAGGCCGTACTCCACCTGCACCGGCTCGCCAATCCCCTTGTCGAGCAGGAAACGCTTGAGCGACTCCCAGTTGTCCTCGGCGTAACCGATCCCGAAGTCGCGAATCACGTCCTGGCTGAGCCCTCGCCGTTCGAGATAGGCCCGAGCCTCCTGTCCCTGCCCCAACGCCAACCGCTCACGAAAGAAGCCCGAAGCCAGCTCGAGCAGATTGACGCCTTCCTCACGCTTCTGCTGACGCTGCTTGGCACCGGGGTCGTCGCCCCCTTCGCGCTCCACCTGCATGCCGGCACGCGAGGCCAACGCCTCGACCGCCTCCGGAAAACGCAGGTTGTCGTACTCCATCAGAAAACGCAGCGCATTGCCGTGAGCGCTGCAGCCGAAGCAGTGATAGAACTGCTTGTCCTGGCTCACGGTGAACGAGGGCGAATTCTCCTGATGGAAGGGGCACAGCCCGGAGTGATTGCGACCGCTCTTCTTGAGCTGCACCCGCTCGGAGACCACCTCGACAATATCGGTGCGTGCCAGCAGGTCGTCGATGAAGCGCTGTGAAATCTGTCCGGCCATGTCGTCGAGACGCTCCCGGAAGACCGACCGTCAGGTCAGTCGGCGGTATCCGTGATCATAAAATTCATGATGACAAGCTGCGTACTGCAGCAGGATCCATGCTGAAGATAGGACACTGCGATGGCGGTGCGGGATAAAAACAAACGGCCACCATGACGGCGGCCGTTTGCTGGTCCCTCTGAAGCGACTGACGTCGCCTCCAGTACGGATCAATACAAGCGTTCGAAACGCTTACGCTCACGCTGCAGCTTCTTGGCGTGACGCTTCACGGCAGCCGCGGCCTTGCGCTTGCGGACAGCAGTGGGCTTTTCGTAAGTTTCGCGACGACGGACTTCAGACAGAACTCCGGCTTTCTCGCAGGAACGTTTGAAGCGACGAAGCGCGACGTCGAACGGCTCGTTATCGCGTACTTTAACAGAAGGCATGAAGCACTCACCTACCTTGGGAATTGAGTTCGGTTTGAACGCACGCCACACACCGACGACGCGGGATTCGGACGGCGCGACCAACGGCCGAGGCCCTTGTGAGACAAGGACTTGAGCCTTTCGTGCCGTACTCCCGAGTCTTTCCCGACGAACGGGAATCTGTTATGGGCGCACGACCCAGTCCTGCAGAGCAGCGTATTCTAGTCCTCGCCCATGGCCATTGCAAACGGCTTTTGTCGTACAGGTCTTGGGAGGAGCGGCGGCAGACTCATGCAAATGCCTGCCGCCACGCGTAGAATGGCGGCCCTTCTACTGTTTCCACCTCATTCGACGGACGCAACCATCATGCGCGTGCTGGGCATCGAAACCTCCTGCGACGAGACCGGCGTCGCTCTCTACGACACCGATCACGGGCTGCTGGCCGATGCGCTCTACAGTCAGGTCGCGCTGCACGCCGAATTCGGCGGCGTGGTACCGGAGCTCGCCTCCCGTGACCACACGCGCAAGCTGCTGCCACTGGTCGACCAGGTACTCGCCGAGGCAGGCCTTGCCAAGCAGGCGCTGGACGCCATCGCCTATACCGCCGGCCCCGGTCTGGTCGGCGCGCTGATGGTCGGCGCCTGTACCGCCCACGGCATGGCCCGGGCGCTGAACATCCCCCTGCTCGGCGTCCATCACATGGAAGGGCACCTGCTGGCACCGATGCTGGAAGCAGAGCCACCCGCCTTTCCCTTCGTCGCGCTGCTGGTCTCGGGCGGCCATACACAGTTGGTCGACGTTCGAGGCCTGGGCGACTATCGACTGCTGGGAGAATCCGTCGACGATGCCGCCGGCGAAGCCTTCGATAAGGTGGCAAAGATGCTCGACCTGCCCTACCCCGGCGGGCCGCAGGTGGCGGCGCTGGCCGAACGGGGTGACACCACTCGCTTCCGCTTTCCGCGCCCGATGACCGACCGTCCGGGGCTCGACTTCAGCTTCTCCGGCCTGAAGACGCATACCTTGACCACGCTTCGCGGCCTGGAAACCGACGGCGCGCTCGACGACCAGGCCCGCGCCGATGTCGCCAGAGCGTTCGAGGATGCCGTCGTCGACACCCTGGTCATCAAGTGTCGACGTGCCCTCAAGGCGAGTGGCCGCGAGCGCCTGGTCGTGGCCGGCGGCGTCAGCGCCAACCGCCGCCTGCGCGATGGACTGGATGCCGCGTTGACGAAGCTCGGCGCGCGCGCCTTCTACCCGCGCGGCCGATTCTGCACCGATAACGGCGCCATGATCGCCTATGCCGGAGCCTGTCGCCTGCTGGCCGGCGAACGCACGGCCACCCTGCAGCCGCGACCGCGCTGGCCGCTGGCCGAACTCACGCCTCCGGTGGCCTAGGCTCACGGCTCGCAACATCGCTACCGGGCCTCGCGTGCTCGCCGGGGGGCGAGTCGCCAAGCGCATCCTCTTCTCCCGGCACGGCCACCGTGATGATCCTGTCGTCGGCTTCACGCCGGTGCGCGCGCCATAGCCGGAAGTTCCACACATGGCGCACCAGCACCAGCATGGAAAAGACACAAATGACACCGGTCATCGGCGGCACCAGCCAGTAGCTCAAGAGCGGTGCCATCAGCGCGACCGCCAGCGAGGCCACCGCGGCCGTGCGCACGCGCCAGGCCAGCACGAACCAGCCGACGGCGCAGATCAGCGCCACGGGCGTCGCCAGCATCAGCAAGACGCCGAAGGCGCTGGCGACCGCCTTGCCCCCTCGCCCGCGATGCCAGATCGGGCAGCTATGGCCCAGCAGCACGCTCAACCCTACCAGCCCCTGGGCCCAGACACCCAGCGCCAGCGTACCGGCCAGCCACAGCACCGGCATGCCCTTGGCGGCATCGATAAGTAGCGTCGCCAGCGCCGGACGCCAGCCGAAAGCGCGCAGGACGTTGGAGAAGCCGGGATTGCCCGATCCCGCCCAACGCGGATCGCGCAGCCCCCAGAGGCGGCAGACCCAGATCGCGCCGAGCAGCGAGCCGCTGAGATAGCCGGCCCCCATCAGCAGGCCGGTGACAAGTACCGGTGGCAAGATGTCTCTCCCGAATCGCACGACATCGGCGATCGCCGCCGCGTCTCGACGCCTGATTCTGCCACTCTCATGGCTTACAATCGACGCCATCGGTGCCGCCCGGCATCCGACCATCGGGTGAACGACCCGGGCCATGGCTGAACTGAAAGCTGAACTGACCAAGACTGCACGGAAAAAGAAGAGGAGCGCGCGTGGACCAGGTACTGATTGAAGGGTTGACCCTGGAGACCGTGATCGGCGTCTACGACTGGGAACGCGTCATTCGCCAGCGCCTCGAGCTGGATCTCGAGCTGGCGACCGATATCCGCGCCGCGGCCCGCGACGACGACCTGTCGCACACGCTCGACTACGCGGCCATCTGCGAGCGCCTGAGCGCCTTTGCCGATGCCAACGCCCATGGCCTCGTCGAAACCTTCGCCGAACGGGTCGCAGCTCTGCTGATCGCCGAGTTCGGCGTCCGCCGCGTACGCCTGACGGTACGCAAACCCGGCGCGGTCGCCGCGGCGCGTGCGGTCGGCGTGCGCATCGAGCGCGAGGCCGACTGATGCCGCTGGCGGTACTCGGCCTGGGCAGCAATATCGCGCGCCACCACCACCTGACGCGGGCGCTCGATGCGCTGCAGACGCTCGCCGGCGACTCATCGCTGGCGATCTCGCGCGTGTTCGAAAGTCCACCGGTTGGCTTCGACGACCCCCGGACGTTCTACAATCTGGTCGTGGCATTCGAGACCGCGCTGCCGCCGGGCACGCTTGAGCGCCGGTGCAAGGCGATCGAGCGCGACAACGGGCGGCCCGACGGCCCGACCAAGTTTGTCGCGCGCACGCTGGATATCGACCTGCTGCTGTGGGGCGATCGCGCCGCCGAGCCGACAGACGACATCGCGCTGCCGCGCACCGATGTCACCCGCTACGCGTTCGTGCTGCACCCGCTGGCTGAGCTGCTGCCGACTCGCCGCCATCCCCGCGACGGCCGCACCTTCGCCGAGCTGTGGGCCAGCTTCGACGCCAGCACCCAGCCACACTGGCCGGTCGACTTCGCCTGGCAGGGCCGACAGGTCTCGTGGGCGGATGGCGGCTGACCGGCCGCCGCACCAATCTCCACAATCTTTGCCCATTGCCTGAACCGTCGCTGCCGTCCCATGCGACACACTGGAGACCCTGTCCCAGCTCGTGAAAAAGATCGACCCGATGTCCCTATCGCTCAGCGGACGACGTGACTGGCCCAGGCTGTCACGTCTCAGCCTCAAGCTCTTCGCCATCATCCTGATCACCAACGTGCTGATCAGCGGTCTGGTGTTCGTCTTCGTCTCGCGCAGCCTGGATCAAGGCTTCGTCAACTACCTCGAGCGGAGCCAGGCGACACGCGCCGAGACACTGGCCAACGCGCTGGGCGAACAGTGGGCCAGCCGCGGCAGCTGGCAATGGCTGCGCGACAATCCGCGGGCCTGGCAGAGCCTGGTCCGCAGCCAGCTGTGGTCGAGCGAGCGGCGGCCGCCTCAGGGTATTGACCGCGAGCTGAGCGACGCCCGCGGCTACGTCCTGCTCGATGAACTGAGCAACCCGGTGATCGGCGAGCCGCTGCTCGACACGCCGCCACCCGACCCCGGCATGCCGCCGCCGCCAGAGCCCCACTTCGTGCCGATCCGCAGCGACGGCCAGCTGGTCGGGCAGCTCGGCTACCTGCCGCCGGAACGTCTGATGGCGCGCATGGACCAGATCTTTCTCGAGCGTCAGCAGCGCAACCTGATGATCATCGTCGGCTCGCTCTTCCTCGCCTCGCTGCTGCTCGCCGGTGGGCTGGCCTGGTGGCTTGGGCGGCGCGCGCGCTCCATGACGCTCGCCACGCGTCGACTGACACTGGGCGACTACAGCGTCAGGCTTTCCGAACGCGGCCGCGACGAGCTCTCGCGTCTATCGGCCGACTTCAATCAGCTCGCCGAGACCCTCGAGGCCAATCGCCGCGCACGCCAGCGCTGGGTCGCCGATATCGCCCATGAGCTGCGCACGCCGCTGGCGGTCCTGCGCGGCGAGATTGAAGCGATGGAAGATGGCATCAGACCGCTGACAACGGACAACCTGGGCTCGCTGCAGCAGGAAGTGGACCAGCTGGGCCACCTGGTCGAGGATCTACGCCTGCTGGCGCAGAGCGACGCCGGTGCCCTCGACATGCATCTGGTACCGGTGGATCTGGCGGAATCTCTGGCCCAACGCCTCGAGGACAGCCGTCTGCGACTGGAGAACCGCGGCCTCGAACTGGTCTTCGAGACCGAATCCCTCTGGGTCCGCGCCGACAGTCAGCGCCTGCGCCAGCTGTGGGACAATCTGCTCTCGAACACGCTCGCCTACACCGACAACCCCGGCATGCTGCGAGTTACCCTGCGCCAGCGCCAACAGTACGCGGAGGTGGTCTGGGAAGACACCTCGCCGGGCGTGCCCGAGCACGAGCTGTCGCGCCTGACCGAACGCCTCTATCGCGTCGAGGGCTCGCGCAACCGGCGCAGCGGCGGCAGCGGCCTGGGGCTGTCGATCGCCAGCGCACTGATCGAAGCGCAAGGTGGCACGCTGGTGCCGTCGGCCTCCCCGCTCGGCGGACTGCGCTGGACGCTCTCTTTTCCCCTGGAAGTGGCGAATGCTTCGCCCGCCATCATGGAGCCGGCCTGATGAATGACTCTATCCTGATCGTCGAGGATGAACCCAAGATCGCGCGGCTGATCGCCGACTATCTCTCCAAGAGCGGCTACGCTTCGGATCATCTCGACCATGGCGACGCGGTCATGGGCTACCTCGACGAGAATCCGCCGATGCTGGTTCTGCTGGACCTGATGCTGCCGGGCACCGATGGTCTGACCCTGTGCCGCCAGATTCGCGAACGCTTCCCCGCCCTGCCGGTGATCATGCTCACCGCCCGCGTCGAAGAGGTCGATCGACTGCTCGGTCTCGAGCTTGGCGCCGACGACTACATCTGCAAACCGTTCAGCCCGCGCGAAGTGGTCGCCAGGGTCAAGGCCGTGCTACGCCGCACTCAGGGCGCCGCCGCCCCGGGCGGCGAGATCGCCGAGCGTGATCGCATCAATCTCGACGAGGACGGCTGGCGCGCGCTGGCCGGCGGCGAGGACCTGGGCCTGACCGCGGTCGAATTCCAACTGCTCAAGGTGATGATGCAGAGTCCAGGACGAATCTTCTCCCGCGACCAGTTGATGGACCACATGTACCGCGACCACCGCATCGTCTCCGAGCGCACGGTCGACAGCCATGTCAAGAAACTGCGGCGCAAGATCGCCGACATCTGGCCGGAGCGCGATATCATCCGGTCGGTCTACGGGGTCGGCTACAAGTATCAGCCGGAGGAATAACGACCGGCGGCAAGGCAGTAGGATGGCGACGAGACGCGCTCAGCGAACGCCGTCTATTTCAGCATGCTGCAGAAAGGTCTCGGCATCGGCGGCTGCATAGAACACCAACGTGACCTCGAGCCTCGGCAAACGCGGTAGCGCCTCACGCATGACGTCGGCCACGATGCGCGCCGCCGCCTCGGCCGGATAGCCGTAGACGCCGGTGGAGATGGCGGGAAATGCCAGGCGCCGGAAGTCGCGCTCGGCGGCCATCGCCAGCGCGCGGCGATAACAGTCGGCAAGCAGCCCGGCGCGATCCTCGCCGCGAGCGTAGACCGGCCCTACCGTATGAATTACCCAGTCGGCCGGCAGGGCGAAGCCCGGCGTCAGCGCGACCTGCCCCACCGGCAAGCCTTCCGGCCACGCCCGCTGGCGAAGTTGACGACACGCCTCGCGCAGCGCCGGACCGGCAGCGCGGTGGATGGCGCCATCGACGCCACCGCCACCGAGTAGCGTGGCGTTGGCGGCATTGACGATGGCGTCGCCGTCGAACCGGGTGATATCGCCCTCGACGACGCCAAGACGCTCGTTCTGCCAGTGGATTCTCATGAGACCTCCGCCGCATCCAGTCGACCGTTCCCGCCTGCGGCGCGAGCGGCAACCTTCAGCGTAGAATATCTCGCTCGCCGTCGAGGCCCCGCTCTCAGGCAGTCTGACCGGCCTCGGTCGGCGCCGTCGCGACTGCATCCCCGCCGCGCTTGAGCAGCGCGTAACCCGCGCCGGTAATCAACGACCCCACGGCGATCGCCAGCAGGTACAACAGCGCCAGATTCACCGCATTGGGGATCGCCAGCACGAATAGACCACCGTGCGGTGCCATCAGCTTGATGCCGAACAGCATCGACATCGCGCCGGTGACCGCGCCGCCGATCATCGACACCGGAATCACCCGCAGGGGGTCCTTGGCGGCAAACGGGATCGCCCCCTCGCTAATGAAGCAGAGCCCCAGCACGAACGATGCCTTGCCGGCCTCGCGCTCCGGCTGCGAGAAGCGACTACGGCGCAGGAAGGTTGCCAGCCCCATGCCGATCGCCGGCACCATACCGGCGGCCATGATCGCCGCCATCGGCATGTAGGTCTCGCTGGAGAGCAGCCCCACACCGAAGGTATAGGCGGCCTTGTTGACCGGACCGCCCATGTCGAAGCACATCATGGCCCCGAGCAGCACACCGAGCAGTACGGCGTTGGTCGAGCCCATATTGTTGAGAAAATCGGTCAGCCCCGAAAGAATCGCCGCCACCGGTGCGCCGACGACATAGATCATCACCAGCCCGGTGAACAGGCTCGCCAGCAGCGGGATGATCAGGATTGGCTTGAGCGACTCGACGCTCGCCGGCAGCTTGACGTAGCGCGTGATCACCTTCGCCGAATAGCCGGCGAGGAAGCCCGCCAGGATGCCACCGATGAAGCCCGCCCCCAGACTCGAGGCGAGCATGCCACCGATCATGCCCGGCGCAATGCCCGGGCGGTCGGCGATGGAGTAGGCGATATAGCCGGCCAGTACCGGCACCATCAGGGCGAAAGCGGTCTCGCCGCCGATCTGCATCAGCGCCGCCGCCAGCGTTCCTTCCTGCTTGAACGCCTCGATACCGAAGACAAACGACAGCGCGATGCAGAGCCCGCCCGCCACCACCATCGGCAGCATGAACGAGACCCCGGTCAGCAGGTGCTTGTAGAGGCCTCGCTCCTTGGCACTCTTGCGCGCGCCACGGCTTTGACCTTCGGCGGCGGCCGGTCGCGCCTCTGCGGACTCGACCTGCGCCTCTGTGAGTGCCTGAGTGATCGTCTGCTGCGGCTGCTTCAGCGCCGTACCGGTCGCGGTCCGGTAGATCGGCTTGCCGGCAAAGCGACTGTCGTCGACCTCGATGTCGCAGGCCAGCAGGACGACATCCGCCGCCGCGATATCGGCCTCGCTCAGCGGATTCTGCGCCCCCACCGAGCCTTGGGTCTCGACGTGGATACGGTGGCCCATCGCCTTGCCGGCCTGGGCCAGCGCCTCGGCGGCCATGAACGTGTGCGCGACCCCGGTGGGGCACGCCGTCACCGCGACGATACGCTTGCCGCCACTTTCGGCGCGGGTTTCGCCGCTGCGAGTCCCGGTATTCGCCGCCGCGTCCGTGCCCTCATCGGCGCCGGTGAAAGCGCTTGCCTCGCGCGAGGCACGCTCGAGAAACGCGTCCGGGTCCGGTAGCGCCTGATGCACTGGCGCGCGATGGAGACGCTTGCCGGCGAAGCGCGCGGCCTCGGGTATGCGTTCCGCGGCGACCACGATCAGGTCGGCGGCGGCGATCGCCTCGGCCGATACCGGCGTGACCTCCGCCAGTTCCCCGTGCATCTCGACCTCGGCCTGCCAACCTCGGCGTGCGGCGGCCTGCTCCAGCCGGCGCGCGGCCAGAAAGGTCGTCGCCATGCCACTCGGGCAGGCGGTAATCAGAATGACGTTCATGCGCTCCCCCTGCGATCCACCGCCTCGTCGAGCCGGCTCACCGTCGTCTGTTGATGTAATGCGGCAAAATCCGCCGCCTGCGGCGCGCCGACCCCGAGATGCCTGACCGCCTCGGCCCCCAGCGCCGCCGCGAAGCGCAGTGCCTCGGGGGCCTCGCGGCCGGCGATCACGCCGTCCAGCAGGGCCGCCAGCAGCGTGTCGCCGGCACCGACGGTACTGACGACCTCGACCGTCGGCGGCGACGCCAGCCACTCGCCGCGCCGGCTGATCCAGATCACCCCGGCAGCGCCGAGCGACAGGATTGCGTCATCGACACCGGCCGCATGCAAACGTCGCGCGGCGGCCAGCTGGGCCGCCTGCGTCGCGAGCGGCTCACCCGCCCAGTCCGCCAGCTCATGTTCGTTGGGCTTGGCCGCTGTCGGCGGTACCGCCAATGCGGCGATCAGCGCCGCTCCGCTGGTATCGACCCAGACCGGCGAGCCGGTGTCCTTGAGCGCCGCCACCAGGGCGGCCAGCGCGGCCGGCGTCACGCCCGGCGGTAGACTGCCGGTCACGACCACCGCTGCCGGCGGCTCGCGCCGGCAGCGCGCCAGAAGCGCCTCGCGCAGCGCCATCAGGTCGGTTGCACTGACCGACAAGCCGGGGCCGTTGATATCCGTGACGCGGCCATCCGCCTCGGCGATCTTGGCATTGATTCGCGTCTCCCCCGCTACGCGCAGGCTGGCATCCTCGATGCCGTCGCGCCGACACGCCTGCACGAAAGCGTCGTCGTTATCGGCGCCCAGAAAGCCGGCCAGCGTGACACGCCGCCCCAGCGCTGCCAGCACTCGGGCGACGTTGAGCCCCTTGCCGGCCGCCTCGAGCGTGGTCGACTCGGTGCGGTTGACCGTGCCGGGCGCAAGCTGGGGCAAGCGGATCGAGAGATCCAGCGCCGGGTTGAGCGTCACCACCAGGACGGCGGCTGCAGGCGTCTCCATTACAGCGCCTCCAGCGCATCGCGCACCGCTTGGCTGGTCGACTGCGCCAGCGCCGTCTCGGCATGCTGGCGGGCAACGGTCGTGGTCAGGCCTCGCAGATGTGCCTTGACCATCGGCACCTGGCGCACCGAGACCGACAGCTCGTCAACGCCGAGGCCGACCAGCACCGGAATCGCCGCGGCGTCGGACCCCAGCTCGCCGCACACGCCGACCCACTTGCCGTGGGCGTGGGCGGCGTCAACGGTCATCTGGATCAGCCTCAGCACCGCCGGATGCAGGCCGTCCGCCTGCGAGGAGAGCGCGGCATGGCCGCGATCGATCGCCAGCGTGTATTGGGTCAGATCGTTGGTTCCCACGGAGAAGAAATCGACCTCTGCCGCCAAGCTCGGCGCCAGCAGTGCGGCCGAGGGTATCTCGATCATCACGCCGACCTGGACGTCGCCGGCACCGATCTCCGCCTGCAGGCGGTCGACGATCGCCCGCGCCTGGCGATACTCGTCGACGTCCTTGACCATCGGGAACATGATCCGCAGCGGCCGCTCGCCGGCCGCTGTCAGCAGCGCCCGCAGCTGCGTTTCGAGCACCTCGGGCCGGGTCAGCGCGAGGCGAATGCCGCGCAGGCCCAGAAACGGGTTGTCCTCCGCCGGTACCGGCCAGTACGACAGCGGCTTGTCGCCGCCGACATCCAGCGTGCGCGCCACCAACGGCCGGCCGTCGAGCGCATCGAAGGCACGTCGGTACTCGCCGATCTGGGTGTCGAGATCCGGCGCTTCCGGATGCGCCATGAAGATGAATTCCGTGCGCAGCAGGCCGACCCCCTCGGCGCCATGCTCGACCGCGTCCTCGGCGTGCGCCGTATTGCCCAGGTTGGCAGCGACCTCGATGCGCCGCCCATCGGCGGTGCGCCCCTCGTCGAAGCGCTGGCCATGCGCCTCGCGCTGCAGCCGCTCCAGCTCCTTGAGCCGCAGCTCGGCACGATCGCGACGCTCGCTCGCCGGCTTGACCACGATACGACCGAGATCGCCATCGAGAATCAGCTCGACGTCGTCCTCGAGCGTCAACACGCGCTCACCGGCACCGACCACCGCCGGAATCCCCAGCGCCCGCGCCAGAATCGCACTGTGCGAGGTGGCCCCGCCCCGTGCCGTCAGCAGGCCGCGCACCTGCGCCGTATCCAGGCGCGCCACGTCGGACGGGCCGATGTCGTCGGTCACCAGAATGTAGGGGCGATCCGGCGGTGTCGGCATCGCCACGCCACAGAGCACACCGAGCACGCGTCGGCCGACGTCGCGCAGGTCGGCGGCCCGCTCGGCCAGCAGCCGGTCGGCCAACACTTCCTGGGCGCGCGCGGCGGTGTCGATCGCATCCCACCAGGCCGCTTCGGCACTCTGACCGTCGCGCATCCCCTCGAAGGCTGCTTCATGCAGCTCGGGGTCGTCCAGCATCTCGGCATGCATGGAGAGGATCTCGGCGACATCGCCGCCCTGCGCCGCCGCAATCAACGCATTCAGCTGATGTCGCGCCTCGACCAGACTCTCGTTGAGACGCTCGCGCTGGCGTTCGGCGCTCCCCTGCCGGGCGGCCGGCAGATCGCGAGCCCGTTCCGGGTAGTTAAAATCCGGCGCCCGCAGAATGAAGGCCGGCGCGATCGCCAGGCCCGGCGACGCGGCGGTGGCCGGCAGCGCGCTGTCCGCTTCGAACGGCGTCGGCAGCGATGTGTCGCTGGCGATCGACGTGTCAGCGACCGTTGCCGCCCGCGGGCCGCCATGGGCGCCACCTTCCGAGAGCGGCCGCACCGACTCGCCAAGCCCCGCCTCCACCGCGTGCACCATGGTGGCCAGCGCTGCCGACGCGCCCTCGCCCTCGGCGGAGAAAACCAGCGTCTGACCACGCCGGGCGCCGAGGCCGATCACCTTGGTCAGGCTCGCGGCCGAGACCGTCTCGGCCGCGCCCTCGAGCAGCCGGACCCGGACCGGCACCGACTGCTCGCGCGCCGCCTGCACCAGAATCTTGGCCGGGCGCGCGTGCAGGCCATGAGCGTTGAGCAGCGTGACGCGGGCCGTCTCGGACTGACTGGATTCGCCGGACAGCCGTGCCAGCACGCCGTCGGCATCGGCGTCGACAAGCGCCTCCGCCTGGCCGCCATCAAGCAGCTCGGCCAGCCGCACCAGCAGCTCACCGTGCGCATCGCCCTGGGCCGCCACGCAGAACACGCCGTTGACCGGGCCGCGCGAGCCGGTAAAGGCGCGCTCGGGCGTGGCCAGCGACAGGGCCGGCTGATGCACACCAGCGGCCGCGCTCACCAGCCACAGACCCTGCCCCAGCGCGACCGGCTCCTGTTCGTTGATCGCCGCGACGAAACCGGCGTCGACGCAGCCGGCCTGACGCAGGCGTGCGGCGGCCGCCAGCGCCAGCTCGAAACGATCGCGCGCCGGAAATCCGAGACACAGCGTGTCGGCATCGAGGCGCGCACGGACCTTGGGCTTGTCGAGCAGTCCGATCATCGTCTCGGCACTGTCGGCGCCGGCGATGCGCTCGGCAACACTCTCGTCGTCAAGCACGTGGGTCAGTCGACGCAGCACGTCCAGGTGTTCGTCGCTGGACGCGGCGATGGCCACCAGCAGATGGACGCGGTTGCCGTCGTGCCATTCGACGCCTTCGGGAAACTGCAGCAGGCGCACGCCGGTGCGGTAGATACGATCACGGCTCTCCGGGGTGCCATGGGGAATCGCGATGCCGCTGCCGAGAAAGGTGGAACCCTGGGCCTCGCGCGCGTGCAGCGCATCGCGATAGCCGGACTCGACCAGACCGGCGGCCTGCAGCGACGCGGCCGCCTGATTCAACGCGTCCTGCCAGTCGTCGGCACGGCAGTCTAGTGCCGCATCCTGCGGCTGAAGGGTCAACATGGGCGCTCTCTCCTGGTCATAAAGTCGGCCTGGTCGTCACGATCCTGAGACCGCCCCGCTCGTGATGGTCAATCGGAGCCATCACGCGGCTTCGTGGCGGGTTCGATGCCGCCGACGGCACACCGAGACAGCGTAGCGGACATGACCTAACGGAGCCCTTGCCAACGCAAGCTGAATCGTGTCACCTAAAGTATCCTTATCGTCGCCGCTGCGCGTCACTTTGACAAGCTAGACCTTCGACGCACGGCCTTGGCGACGGTAACAGCCGGGGGAATACCGCGACGAGAAACGACGAAAATCGTGTGTGCCATGCCGGCCTCACAGGGTATGGTGACTCCGCCAGGCAACGCGCAACGCGCGCCCGATCAAGTCTTTCGTTTGCGCTCGTCCTCGCGGACGTCAGCCCCTGAAGCCACGGCAACTGGAACTGCTGCACAAGGAACCTTGCATGAAGCTCGCCGACATCGCGCGCCTGGCCGGCGTCTCGCGGACCACCGCCAGCTACGTGCTCAACGGTCAGGCGCGGGCGCGACGCATCAGCGAATCGACCGTGGCGCGGGTGCTCGAGATCGCGCGGGCCCACGACTATCGCATCGACGCGCAGGCAGCGGCGCTACGTGGTGGCGACAGCCGCACGCTCGGGCTGATCGTGCCGGACCTGGAGAACGGCAGCTACGCGCGCCTGGCCAAGCGACTCGAGCACGGCGCACGGCGCCAGGGATACCAGCTGCTGATCGCCGGCTCCGACGATGATCCGGCGAGCGAGCGCGAAGTGGCGCTGTCGCTGCGCGCGCAGCGCTGCGATGCCCTGCTGGTGGCCAGCAGCCTGCCGCCGGAAGACACCTTCTATCCGCGCCTGCTGGCCGAGGGGCTGCCGATCATCGCCATCGACCGGCCTCTCGATCCGGCACGTTTCATCAATGTGGTCACCAACGGCCGTGCCGCCGGCGAGACGCTGACCCGTTCGGTGCTGGTCGAGAACGTCAACCACGTGGTGTGGCTGGATGCGGTACCCGACCTGTCGATCTCGGTGGAGCGCCGGCGCGGCTTTCTCGATGCGGTCGAGACGCTGGCACTGTCTCGTTTCCGCTGTCTGAGCGGCGAACGCTACGATCGCGACAGCGGCACTGCCCTGTTCCGACAGCTGATGGCCGAAGACCGCTTGCCCGACGCCATCGTCACCGCCTCCTATACGCTGATGGACGGACTGCTGGATATTCTGCTGGCGCAGTCGCCGCTACCCACGTCGCTGCGCCTGGCCACGTTCGGCGACGACCGTCTGCTCGATTTTCTGCCGTGCCGGGTCAATTCGCTGCCGCAGGATCACGATCGGGTCGCCGAACAGGCGCTGAGGCACGCGCTGCAGGCGGTGCGAGGCGAATACACGCCGGGCCTCGAGGTCATCGAGCGCACGCTCAAGCGGCGCGATTGACGCCGCCGTGGCCGGCAACCACCGGCTCACGTATGCTGACCGGAACCTCTTGATTCGTTGCCCGGAGCCCACCGCGACCGCTGCATGGATGATTCCCGTCTCGCCGACCTACCCGCCGTTATCGCCGGCCCGATCCTGCGTCGTGCCACACCGCGTCGTCTGGTGCTGTGGCTGGTCACCAGTCGCCCGCTCGCCCTGCAGCTGACGCTCACGGCCGATAGCTCGACGACACATGGGCTCGAGGAGGCGACGACCCGCCTGCGCATCGGTGAACGGGCCTGGCTTCACCTGATCGATCTGACGCTGGCGGAGGCGCTGCCGCAGGACCGTCGGATTCACTACGACCTGGCGATCAGGGAGGCGGTTGATCGCGACTCGGCCACCCAGCAGGGAGACACCGCCCAGCAGGGAAACGCCGCGGAATGGCGCTCGATGCGCGACTGGGGGCCGGGGCTCTGTTACACCGCTGAGACGCTGCCCAACTTCGTGTTGCGCGCGCGTCACGACGACCTGCTCCATGGGTCTTGCCGCAAGCCGCACTGCCCGGCACCGGACGGGCTCGTGCGCGCCGATCGCTGGCTTGCCGAGCGACAGGCTGAGGCCACACAGCGACCGGCCGCCCTGCTGTTGACCGGCGACCAGATCTACGCCGACGATGTCGCCGGCCCCATGCTCAGGGCGATTCATGCGCTGATTGCCCGTCTCGGACTTTACGACGAGAGTCTCGAAGGGACCGAGATCGCCTCCGGTCGCGAACTCTATGCCCGCGACGAGACCTACTATCACCGCGACGAACTGCTGCCTGCGGTCGAATCCACCGAGGCGCTACGCGACAAGTTCTTCGGCGGGGTGCGCAAACCCATCTTCACCACCGCCAGTGCCGATAACCACCTGATCACCTGCGCCGAGGTGATGGCGATGTATCTGCTGGTCTGGTCGCCGACCCCGTGGTCGCTGATCGCAGTCGAGCCGCCGACGCTCGAAGCGGACGAGCAAGCGCGCTACCACGCGGAGCAGCAGCACATCGATGCCTTCGTCGCCGGACTACCCCAGGTTGCCCGCCTGCTTGCCCACCTGCCGACGCTGATGATCTTCGACGATCACGACATTACCGATGACTGGAACCTGACCGCCGCCTGGGAGCACGCGGTCTACGGTCACCCGTTCTCGCGCCGGATCGTGGGCAATGCACTGATCGCCTATCTGCTGTGCCAGGGCTGGGGCAACGACCCCGACGGGCTGCGCGAACCGCTCGCGCACTGCCAGCGCTGGCTGGCGACCGGCAGCCCCGAGGGCAACCTCGACGGCGAGGCGCAGGATCGGCTAATCACCGACCTGCTGCGTTTTACCGGCTGGGGATACACGCTCGACGTCGAGCCCCGGTTGGTGGTGCTCGATACCCGCACCCGCCGCTGGCGCAGCGAACGTCACCCGCACCGCCCCTCCGGCCTGATGGACTGGGAGGCGCTGAGCGAGTTCCAGCAGGACCTGCTCGGGCAGTCGTCGGTCGTCATCGTTTCGCCGGCGCCGATCTTCGGCGTCAAGCTGATCGAAGGCATCCAGCGCCTCTTCACCTGGTTCGGCAAACCGCTGATGGTGGATGCCGAGAACTGGATGGCGCATCCCGGCGCCGCACGCACCATGCTCAACATCCTGCGCCACAGCCGCACGCCGCAGCGATACGTCATCCTCTCCGGCGACGTGCACTATTCGTTTGTCTATGCCATCACGATTCGTCAGCGCCAGCACGCCCCCAGAATGTGGCAGGTCACCAGCAGCGGCCTGAAAAATACCTTCCCCGATACCCTGCTCGACGTGTTCGACCGTCTCAACCGCTGGCTCTACGCCCCTTGGTCGCCACTCAATGTGTTGACCAAGCGTCGACGCATGCTGATCGAGCCGTTTCGTCCCGAACGGGCCGCCCACGGCGAACGGCTGTGGAACCGCGCCGGGATCGGCCATGTCCGGCTGACGCCGGAAGGCTCGCCCGACGAGATCGTGCAGCTGGGTGCCGACGACACCGATACCCCCTTCGCACCGGAGCCGACATGATCACCTTGCGTCTCGCGACAGCCGCCGACCGTCCCCGGGTCGAAGCACTGGTCAACGCCGCCTACGGCCACTACGTCGAGCGCATCGGCACCGTGCCCGGGCCGATGCGCGACGACTATGCAGCCTATATCGCCGCGGGCTACGTCACCCTGCTGCTGGACGACGAAGCTATCGGTGGCCTGCTGGTGCTGATCCCGCACGACGACACGCTGCTGCTGGATAACGTCGCCGTCGCCCCCGGCCACCAGGGCCGCGGCATCGGGCGACGGCTGATGCAGCTCGCCGAGCAGCGTGCGCGCGAACTCGGTTTGGGCAGCATCACGCTCTATACCCAAGAGCAGATGCACGAGAATCGTGCGATCTACCGCCACTATGGCTACGTCGAGACGCACCACGCCCGGGAGCGCGGCCTTGATCGGGTCTACCTGCGGAAAATGCTGACCTAGAAAGGCCACCGTCCGGGAAAGCGGGCGGTGGCCGTGGCGAGGAATCAGGCGAGGAGTCAGGCCACGCCGCCAAAATCAGCGACGGCGGCCCAGAAGAACGGTGTTGCGGTCATGCGCTTCAGACGGCGCGCGCCATCCCGTCGGCGGGCGCCTCCGGCCCATAGGTGCCGGAGCGGCCCTCCATGTCGCGCAACTCCACGACGATGTCTCGCTCGGGCGCCTGCGCGATAAACGCCTGGATATCCTCACGGATGTCGGGGTCGACGTAGTTGGCACCTCTGGCATCGAGAATCAACTCACCGCCGTCCGGCACCGTGTCGAGACACTGGCGCATCTCCTCGCGATTCAGGAACGAGACATCCTGCTGGAACTTGAGCAGCACGTGATCGCCGCGTCGCGTACAGGCAATCGCCGAGCGATAGCCGGACTTGAGCAGGAAATAGAGGCTGCAAACCAGCCCGACCAGCACACCCATCAGCAGATCCGTCGCCAGAATCGTCACCACGGTGACGGTAAAGGGCACGAAGCGTCGTCTGCCTTCACGATACTGCGATACGAAGAGCGCCGGCCGCGCGAGTTTGTAGCCGGTATGCAGTAGAATCGCCGCCAGCGTCGCCAACGGAATCAGCTCCAGCCACATGGCCAGAAACGCCACGCTGACCAGCAGAAGCCCGCCGTGGATCATGCTCGAGAGTCGCGTCCGGCCACCGGCGCCGGCATTCGCCGAGCTGCGTACGATGACGGCGGTCACCGGCAGCGCGCCGACCAATCCGCAGACCATGTTGCCGATTCCCTGCGCCTTGAGCTCACGATGCGGCGGAGAATGCCGCTTGAGCGGATCGAGCTTGTCGATCGCCTCGAGGCTCAGGAGCGTCTCCAGGCTGGCGATGATCGCGATGGTCAACGCGACGGTATAGACCGCCGGGTTGGCGAGAATCGCCCAGTCGGGATGCGTCAGTTGCGCGACCAGGTCGCCGGGGCCGGCCAGACCGCCAAGCTGCACATGGTGCTCTGCACCCAGGGCCAACGCTGGCAAGGCACCGCCGACAAGACGATCGATGGCGATACTGCCGAGCACGACCAGCAGCGGCCCGGGAACCAGCGACAGCACACGATGCTGCTTGATCGCTGGACGCTCCCACAGTACCAGCAGCGCCAGGCTGAACAGCGCGATACCGATCGCCAGCGGCGAAACGCCGCTGAAAAGCGCCGCCGGCTCGGTGATGGCCGGCATGTCGTTCAGGGGATGCCCCAGGGCCATCGGGAACTGTCCCAACACCAGAATCAAACCGATCCCTGCCAGCATGCCCTTGATGACCGACGTCGGCACAAAGGCACCGATGCGGCCTAGCTTGAAGATCCCCATCAGCAGCTGCAGACAGCCCGCCAGGATCACCGCTACCAGAAAGGCGGCGAAGCTGCCAAGATCGGCGATCGCCTCAAGCACAATCACGGTCAAGCCCGCTGCCGGGCCGCTGACGGAGAGCGCCGAACCGCTGAACACTGTCACGATGAGCCCCCCGACCATGCCCGCCACCAGGCCAGCGATGGGCGGCGCCCCCGAGGCCAATGCGATGCCCAGGCAAAGCGGAATGGCGACCAGGAAAACGACGATGCCAGCGGGAAGATCCCGCGGCAGGTGTCTTAGGGAAAGCGTCGTACCGTTGTCGTGTGTCGATGTCGTCATTGTCGTGTCCTCGAATCCATGAGTCTCGGGCGGTAACGCTCGTCAGCCGGCCACGGCCTGCCGCCATTGGCTGTCGTCTGCGCCCGCGTCGGCACGCTGACTCGTCTCGTCGATCTGCCGCCGACAGACCTCCTCGAGCCGACCACTCGCGAGATCGTAGACCCAGCCACGCAGCGTCGGGCGACGGCGCGCGGCCCATGCCTCCTGCACCAGCGGCATGCGCGCCAGCCTCTCGACCTGCGCGGTCACATTGAGCTCGACCACGTGGTCGACCTTGTCGCCGAGCCGGGAAAACGACTCAAGTTCCTTGCTACGCTCGACCACCAGCTGCTTGACCGGGGCCAGATGGCGCTCGACGCTCGGCAGCGCCGCCAATGCCTCGCCGCCGCTTACCGCGGCCTGTATCCCCCCACAACCGCGATGTCCGCAGACAATGATGTGATCGACCTTCAGCGCGTTGAGAGCGTATTCGAGCACGCTGACGGCGTTGTCGTCGGTCTCGTGGACGAGGTTGGCGATATTGCGATGGATGAACAGTTCACCCGGTTTGACGTTGCAGATCTGCTCGGCCGGTACACGGCTGTCGCAGCAGCCGATCCACAGTGCCGATGGCGCCTGCCCTTCGTGCAATCTCTCGAAGATGCCGGGGTCGGCGGCCTCCATCTCATCGGCCCAGGCTCGATTTTCGAGCATCAAGCGATCGAAGAATTGCATGTCCAGCACTCCCTTTATGCTTTATCGAATGAGAATGTCGCGATTGGCCAATGCCGCGGCAACGCAATGAATGCCTGACATCGGCGACTCGATAACCCCTGCCGGATTCGTAACGTTCCTGTTCGTGTCGCGGCGGTTCAGGCTTCGATTAAAGTCGTAAAGGGAAGTGGAAAAGCGAACAAGGAAAAACCGATTTGCTAACAGCAAATTTTGTAAGCGAACGTGATTGTATGTTGACCTATAACTGTCATGCGATAGGCCCCCGGCTAAGGGCGAGTCAAGCTATCGCGCTGTAAAACCGTGAAAAGCGCTGGAAAAGCGCTGGAAAAGCGCCTCGAATGGCCGTTATATGAGAGCGAATACGCCGAGCCGGACTCGCGCATGAATGACATATGAAAGCCTTGTTAACCGCTTGGCTGAAACGCCAAAAACATCGTTAATTCAATAAAATTTAATGTAACAGAGAAGAGGATAACCTGACGCCAACATGAATGAGTAAAACCCTTTCTGGAATCCAGTGTGAATGAACATTATTCGCTGGTAACGTTCATTGACGATTCATGTTGACGGGTCGAGAAGTCGATAACAGAAGGGGGTTAGATAATCACCAGCGGATCGTCGACCCGAATCCAGCCGGTATTCTCAGCCACCAGATTCTGGCCGAAGTAGACCTTCCCGCGCTCACCGCGTCGATAGCCGGCCAGCGTCTTGAGCGGCTCCTTGTCGGTGCGGCGTTCGCCGCTGGCAGGATCGACCGTGACCATCGCACAGCGCGCGCAGGGAGCATCGACGCGAAAGGTCACCTCTCCGATCCGGATACGCTGCCAGGTATCCTCGGCATACGGCAGGGTGCCGTCGACAACCAAATTGGGGCGAAACTGCGCCATCACGTGGCTGCCGTCGGTACGCGCATTGAGATCCTCCAGCGATGCTTGGGAGATCAGCAGCAGCGGATAGCCATCGGCAAAACTGACACGCACCCCGAGGTTGTCGCGGTAGCGCGGCGATCGCTCGCCGACCCAGAGCAGTCGCGCGGGTTCCCCCGCCACCTGCGAGAACCAGTCGTCCAGCGAAGCGTGCACAAGCGTCGCGGTAAAGGCATCGCCCCAGACTTCGGTCTTCAGGGGGACGCCGCTGAATTCGGCACGATCGACGTCGAGCGGCGGCAAAGCGTCGTGTGTGAGCGTGAGACGCGTGCCATCGAAAATGGCCCGAACCCGCTGCAGCTGGGAATGCGTTCGGGCCGTCAGAAAAGTGCCGTCCGGCTTGACCACCATGAAGCGGCGGTCGCCGACCAGCCCCTCTTCGGCAACCTCGGCCTGCGTGAGTGACTCGCCGGCGGTGGACTTGATGGGATAGCGATGAAGAGAAGACAGTCGAGGCATGCCGATTCCTGTAACCGAGGGCGATAGCGGCGCCTGTCGCCGGCAAGCACGTGGCGATCACACAGCCGCTGGGCGAGTTGCGGACGGGCACGCGGCGCTCGAAGGTAAGCCAGTCGACGCCGCGGTGACCTGACAGAGAGTAAGCGATGGCGGCGGGCGGCGTCATGTCTGGCGTGCTCGCCGACGCGGAGCAGGACGCTGTAGGGGGAATGATCGTCGGCCGCGCGACCGGGAATCGCCCTGAGTCGCCTCTCTCTCGACGCCCATCGGAGGCGAGTGGCCAAAAGAAACGGCCGTCATCGCTGACGGCCGTCGGTTGTCGAAACGAGAGGCCAGCCGGAGGCCGACCGTTCGATTCAAGACGCGGCGGTGGTGCCTTCTGCGAGTCCGGGTTCGCGTCGTCGTCGCTGCAGCAAGACGATCAGGCCGAAGAGCAGAAGCGCCGGGATCCACATCAACTCCTTCGGCAGTTGATCACGCGGCACGCGCACCTCGACGATCTGCTGGTCGAAATCGAAGCCCAGTTTCTCCGCCTGGCTGCCGAAGTCGGTCATATCGACCAGCACCTGGCCATCCTCCTGCATCAGATGCAGCCCCAGGCTCGCCATGCGTTCGCTGCCGGTCTCGCCTTCGGTGGCCGGCACCTGCATGACAAAGCTGGTCGGCGCGCCATAGGCATCGAGCCCATCGATTCGCACCATCAGATGATCGTCCGGATCGAGTTCGCCCAGCGCCTGCTCGAACTGCGTCGCTGGCATCGTCTCGTAAGGCGCGTCAACCATATCCATCCAGAAACCCGGACGGAACAGCGTGAACGCGACCAGCAGCAGCAGCAGGCTTTCGTACCATCGGCTGCGCACCAGCATGAAGCCTTGGGTGGCGGCGGCGAAGATCAGCATGGCAAAGGTCGCCACGATGAAGATCAGGATGCCGTGCCAGAGATCGACGTCGATCAGCAGCAGGTCGGTGTTGAAGATGAACAGGAACGGCAGGGCCGCGGTCCGCAGGCTGTAGTAGAACGCCTGGAAACCGGTCCGGATCGGATCGGCGCCGGAGATCGCTGCCGCCGCGAACGAGGCCAGCCCGACCGGTGGCGTGACATCCGCCATGATGCCGAAGTAGAACACGAACAGATGCACCGCGATCAGCGGCACGATCAGCCCGTTCTGCTCGCCCAGCTGGACGATGACTGGCGCCAGCAGCGCGGACACCACGATGTAGTTGGCCGTGGTCGGCAGCCCCATGCCCAGAATCAGACTCAGGATGCCGGTCAGCAACAGCATCAGCAGCAGGTTGCCCATCGACAGCACTTCGACCAGATCCGCCAGCACCAGACCGACCCCGGTCTGCGCCACGGCGCCGACGATGATACCCGCCGTCGCCGTGGCGATGCCGATACCGATCATGTTGCGCGCTCCGTCGATCAACCCTTCCCACAGATCGATGGCACCTCGGCGGGCGTCCGCCACGAAATCGCTCTTGCCGCGGAAGTAAGCATCGATCGGCCGCTGGGTGAGAATGATCAGGATCATGAAAGCGGTGGCCCAGAAGGCCGACAGCCCGGGCGAGAGACGCTCCACCATCAGACACCAGACCAGCACCACGACCGGCAGGATATAGTGCAGCCCAACCAGCACGGTGGGCTTGGTTCGCGGCAGCTTGGTGACCTCCTGGTTAGGGTCGTCGACCTCAAGCTCCGGGTAGTTGGCACCCAGCTTCAGAAGCCCGACATAGACAAGCGCCACACCGCCACCGATCACCCAGGGGGCAGCCTCGCCGAGCACCGGCTTGAGCCAGCCGATGCCGTAATAGACGACCAGCGCCAGCGCCATGATACCGACCAGCCCGGTCAGGAAGCCGATGATCTTGTTGAGCCAGGGACGCTGGGGGTTACCGCTGGGCAGCCCGCGCATGCCCGCCTTCATGGCTTCGAGATGGACGATATAAAGCAGTGCGATGTAGGAGATCACTGCCGGCAGGAAGGCGTGCTTGATCACCTCGATATAGGGAATCCCGACATATTCGACCATCAGGAAGGCCGCCGCGCCCATGACCGGCGGCATGATCTGCCCGTTGACCGACGAGGAAACCTCGACCGCCCCCGCCTTGGTCGCGCTGAAGCCGACGCGTTTCATCATCGGAATGGTGAAGGTACCGGTGGTCACGGTATTGGCGATCGAAGAGCCGGAGATCAGACCGGTCAGCCCTGAGGAGACCACCGCCGCCTTGGCCGGGCCGCCGCGATAGTGGCCGAGCAGCGAGAAGGCAACCTTGATGAAATAGTTGCCGGCGCCGGCCTTGTCGAGCAGTGCGCCGAACAGCACAAACAGGAACACGAAGCTGGTCGACACGCCGAGCGCGATGCCGAAGACGCCCTGTGTGGTCAGCCACTGGTGGTTGACCAGACCGGAGAGACTGACGCCGCGATGCGCCAGAAAGCCCGGCATGTAGGGGCCGGCCAGCGAATAGATCAGAAAGAGTAGCGCGATGATCGTCAGCGGCGGGCCGAGCGAACGGCGACACGCCTCGAGCAGCAGCACGATGCCGACGATACCGACGATGACATCCTGCAGGATCGGCGCACCGGGACGACTGGCGAGCTGATCGTAGAAAACGTAGAGATAGGAGGCGCAGAACGCCGCCACGAGCGCCATCACCCAGTCCTGGATCGGCATGCGCTCGCGCGGCGAGCGCTTGAGCGCCGGATAGGCCATGAAGGCCAGGAACACGGCGAAGGAGAGATGAATGGAGCGCGCCTCGGTGGCGCTGAAGACACCGAAGCCGAACACGAACGGCAGCGGCGAGGCAATCCAGAGCTGGAACAGCGACCAGAGCGCCGCGACGCTCAGCAGCAGTCGGTTGGGAAACCCGCTCAGCTTGCGCCCACCGGTATCGGCGGCAGCGAGTTCATCCAGCACGGCCTGATCGGGGCCAGAAGTCTTGTTGTCCGTCATGGGTAGATCCTGACAGGGCAACCGGTCGGCGAGTGTCGAGGTGGGCAACATCGCCTGGCGGTCGCGGCCGGGGAGGAAAACGACCCGGGGGCCGATTCAAAGGCGCGGCGGCTGGAAACAGCCACCGCGCCGACCAGCCGACGGGTGTACACCCGCCGGCGGCAACAGGTCCCGGGGACGCTTACAGCCAGCCCTGTTCCTGATAGTAGCGCTTGGCACCGTCGTGAAGCGGCGCGGAAAGACCGTTACTGATCATGTCTTCCGGCTCGAGGTTGGCGAACGCCGGATGCAGACGCTTGAATCGATCGAAGTTGTCGAAGACTGCCTTGACCGCCTGATAGACCACTTCGTCGTCGACATCAGCCGAAGTCACGAAGGTGGCGCGCACGCCGAAGGTCTCGACGTCGTCCGGGTTACCCTCGTACATGCCGCCCGGGATCGTGGACATGCTGTAGTACGGATGCGCATCGACCAGCTCCTGCACGACCGGTCCGTCCAGCGGCACCAGGTTGGCATCGACCGTGGTGGTCGCTTCCTGGATGGCACCGTTGGGATGACCAACCACGTAGGCCATGGCATCGATGTTGTTGTCGGCCAGGGCGGATGCCATCTCGGCCGCCCCGAGTTCGGAGGCCAACGAGAAAACGCTGGTATCCCAGCCCTTGGCATCCATCAGCACTTCCATGGTGGCGCGCTGGCCGGAGCCCGGGTTGCCGATGTTGACACGCTTGCCCTGCAGGTCGTCGAGCGAATGGATATCGGCGTCCTGACGCGCCAGGATCGTCAGCGGCTCGCCGTGCACGGCAAAGACGGAGCGCAGGTTCTCCATCGGTTGGTCGAACTGGGCCTCGCCGTTGTAGGCGTTGTACTGGACGTCGGACTGCGCCACGCCCATGTTCAGCTCGCCGGACTTGATGCCGTTGATGTTGGCGACCGAACCACCGGTGGAGGGCGCGTTGCAGCGAATGCCGGTCTCTTCCGCGCTGCGGTTGACCATGCGACAGATCGACTGTCCAACGACATAGTAGACACCGGTCTGGCCACCGGTCCCGATGGTGATGTACTGCTGCTCCTGGGCCATCGCCGGCGTGGCGCCCACGGTGGCACCCAGCAGGGCGGAGGAGAGTACAGCGGCGGTTAATGCCTGGCGTTTCATGCGCATACCTCGGATTTACCGTTTATTGTGTGGTCGGTCTCCCCGACCCCGTGCAAACGAGCGCTTGGCGTGCGTCAGGGTTGTTGATGATTTCGCACCACGCCCGTCACCTCACTTTATGCAACATAGCTTATCCTGACGGCGCGCCATCATATAGCGTGACGGCGCGGCGAGAAACAGAGGCCGGCCCATGCCAGGCCCGATCCCCGAGACACCGCCCACTTCGGCGCGCCGCCACTGTCGTGAGCGACAGTGGAAGCAGCCGCTTCATGCGGGCATTTCTTGCCGACCTTGCCGTGGCTGAAAAATTGCCATCGGCAAACTCTCAAGTCTCGTTATTCGCATATCTCATGCACGGCGAGAATGATCGCCAGGCCTGGCCTCCCGCGCGGGACTGGCCCCCCCATGTCATGACACGCCGGCCCCGCGAGTCGTCAGTGAGAAAGCCACGCGTCAAGCGTGATTCGGTCACCGACGTCTACACCGTGCGCCGAGAAATAGCCGGCATTGGTCTCAAGCGCCGCTCGAAATGGCGCCCCGGCCGGATAGATCGGGCACGCCGCCGAACGTTCCGCCCGGCAGGGCGGCATGGTCTTGAGCGACTGAATCACGCCGTCACCATCGACAAACGCGATATCCAGCGGAATTCGCGTGCGATACATCCAGTAGGCACTGGTCGCCGGCTGGTCGCTGGCGTAGACAAACAGCATACCCGCGTCGTCGGCCAGCGAGTCGCGCTCCATCAGGCCGCGCGCGCGCGCCTCGGCGGTACGCGCGACCTCGATCTGCAATACGTGCTCGCCGGCGACGGTCAGCCGTCCCGCTTCGATCTCCGGCGCGGGCTTTGCCGCCTGCGCCACCGCGGCCAGACCCGCGAGCACCAGCACGCCGACAACCCGCGCGAGCGGCCGTTGCCTACCCCACCGGCGACGGCCGTGACTTTTCGCTCCCTGCATGATGCATTCCCCAAGGCTGATGAATCGACGTGCGCAGACCGGCGAGGCCTGGCGGCATCGCACTCGGAATTTCCCGCCGTTTCACGCTACTCTATCGTGCCGTGCCGCGCGCCGGCTTGCCAGCGCGGCGCGCTCGAGAAAGGGCCGCCGCCTCCTTTTCACGAGACGGAGCGACAACTTGCCTCTCAAGCACCTGCTGATCGGCCTTGGCGTCATTGCCATCTGGGCGTTCAACATCATCGTGATCAAGGTCGGCATCGAGGACCTCCCGCCGCTATTGGTCACGACGCTGCGCTTCGCGCTGGTCGCGCTGCTGATCGTGCCGTTCACGCGCCTGACCCGCGGCCAGTTGCCCTGGATTCTGCTGCTGTCGGTGACCTTCGGCGGCCTGCACTTTCCGCTGCTGTTTCTGGGCCTGAAGGAAGCGGAAGCCGGCACTGGCGCGCTGCTGGTACAAATGGGGACGCCATTCGCCACGCTGCTCGCGGCGATCTTTCTCAAGGAGAAACTCGGCGTCCGCCGCCTGACCGGATTGGCGCTCGCGTTCGGCGGTGTGGTGGTGCTGGCCGGAGGGCCCTCGCTGCCGCCCCCGGCCAGCACCGCCCTGTTGCTGGCCAGCGCCTTCTTCTGGGCCGCCTCGACCATGATCATCAAGCTGGCACCGCCCATTCCCCCGCTGACCATGACCGGCTGGCTGTCGCTGTTCGCGATTCCGCTGGTGGCGCTCGGCAGCGCGTTGCTCGAGGACAACCAGTGGCAGGCGCTCGCCCAGGCGAGCTGGACCGGGTGGGGCGCAGTCGTCTACACCGCGCTGATGTCATCGATCGCCGCCTACGGCATGTGGTACTGGCTGCTGCAGAAACACCCGGTCAGCCGCGTGGTGCCGCTGACGCTGCTGATGCCGGTATTTGCTGTCATACTCGGCGTCTGGCTGCTCGATGATCCGCTCGGGCTGGCCAAGATACTCGGCGGGCTCATGGTGATTGCCGGCCTGGCCGTGATCAATATTCGCTTTCGCCGCCCCCGCATCCAGGAATCCCGTGCATGACCGCCCCCGCGATCCCTCATATCCGACCGATGACCCTCGATGACCACCCGGCCTTTATCGTTATGATGCAGCGTACGCCTGGCGTGGTCCTGCGCACGGCCGACGGCTTCGAGGCCACGCGGCGCTATCTCGAGCGCAACCCCGACTTGAGTTTCGTTGCCGGCCTGCCGGATAGCGCCGAGATCGTCGGCTGTGCCATGGCCGGCCACGATGGCCGCCGCGGCTACCTCCAGCACGTCATGGTCGATCCGGCCTATCGCGGGCAGGGGCTGGCGCGGACCCTGGTCGAGCGCTCGCTGAACGCGCTCTACGACATTGGCATCGAAAAAGTGCATCTGGATACGCTGGCCGACAACCACGCGGCTCACCGTTTCTGGCAGCATCTGGGCTGGGCCAATCGCAATACCGAGATCGTACGTTTCTCACGCGTGCTGGGCAGTGACGACAATGCCTGATAGACCATCTCATCGGATGTCGGCCAAAGATCCAGAAAACCGGCACCGCTGCCGATAAGGCTAAAAATATCGAGACAGCTCTCATGCCACGACTTCTCTTCCGAGGCCTCCGGTACCTCCTGTTGCTCGTCCTTTCGGGGCTTTTCGCCGTCTCGGCGCTCGCCGATGCCGATGAACCGCCCTATCCGACCGATATGCCGCTGCTGCGGATCGTCGATGCCGCTGGCAATACGCGCGAGACGCTGACGCTCGAGGCGCTCGAGGCACTGCCGGGCAGAGAGGTCCATGGCTCGATCCCCGACACGCATAACCCCGAGGCAAGCTGGTACGGCGTTTCGCTAGCCCGCCTGATGGCTACGCTGCCGATACCGCCTCCGGCGCGCCTGCTCGCGGTCGGCCTGGATGATTACAGCGACGTGATCCCACGTCAGGACCTCGAGCGCTACGACCCGATCGTAGCCTACCGTCGTAACGGACACTATCTGGCCGTGGATGCCTACGGCCCATTGGTCCTGATGTACCCCTACGCCAGCCACCCCGAGCTCCACGAGCGAACCTACTACAGCCGCACCGTGTGGCAACTGAGCGAGCTCCGGCTGCCGTGAGTGGCTCCCCGCCGTCGAGCGCGGCCACTCATCGTCGCTGGCCGATCATTGCCCTGATCGCCCTCGCCGCCGCGCTGATTGTGGCTGCCCTGGCGGGGCTAGCGCTGATCTCCAAGAAAAGCGACGAGTACGCGGCCCCCGGCCTGCACACCGAGGTCTGGCAGGCATATCAGCTCTACAACCAGCTGCAGCGCCTCGAGACGACCGCCCGGGGAGTCGAAGCCGGCGAAGCCGATGCCGCCCGACTGATCCTGACACTGGGCGTCATGCGCAATACGCTCGATCCGTTCCGTCATACGCGGGTCTTCGACTACCTGCCGGAGCCGCGACCCGAAATCGCCGCTACCATCGAACGCCTCGACCGGCGCAGCGAGCGCTGGATGGCAGCACTCGACTGGCAGAAGGAAGGCGCGGCACGCGTGGTAGCGCAGGAGATGCTGCGCACGCTTCCCGACGAGCTGCGCCCCGCGCACGATGTGATCGTGGTCTCTAACATCGCCGTTGCCGCCAAGCTCGACCATGAGCGGCAATCGCTACAACGGACTTTTCACTGGCTCACCGGGATGCTGGTCCTGCTGGCCACGGGGTGCCTGGTCCTCGCGCTCAAGATCCTGAGTAGCCAGCGCCGCTCACGGCGACTCGCGGATGCCCTGCAAGCGCTCAATGGCTCGCTCGAACGCCGGGTCCAGCGCCGCACCCAACTGCTGCATGAACGCGAGACGCTGCTGCGCACGATCCTGGAATCGACACCCAGCGAGGCGGCCTTGATCAGCGCCGACCAACGGCGGGTGTTTTATGCCAGCGACAGGCTGCTGGCGTGCGCCCATGCCACTCGCCTCGAAGATTTCCAGCTCGAGGCGCTGTTCGTCACCCCGGAAGACTACCGGCAGCTCGTATCGCGACTCGACGCCGGCGAAGCACTGCATCAGATCGAAGCCAGGCTGGCACCCGCCGCACCCTACTGGGCCCTGATCAGCGCCCGGCCACTACAGGTCAACGCACAATCCGCGTGGCTGATCTGGAGCCTGGACATCACCCGGCGCAAGCAGATGGAACAGAAGCTGCAGACGCTCGCCTCGACCGATGCCCTGACCGGCCTCTGTAACCGGCGCGCACTGCTAAGGGCGACGATCCGCCAGATGCACGCCAAGCGCCATACGCCACTGAGCCTGCTGCTGATCGACATCGACCACTTCAAGAACATCAACGACAAATGGGGGCATCCCGTCGGCGACCAGGTGCTCCGCGCCATGGCCGAACGGCTGCGCGACACGCTGCGCGATGCGTCTCTTGCTGGACGTATCGGCGGCGAGGAGTTCGCGGTCGTCTTGCCGGAGACGGCGTTGGACAGGGCAGCCATCGTTGGCGAGCGACTGCGAGCGGCTATGGCCGACTCCCCCATCGTCGAGCTCGAGCACACACCGCTGACGATCACCATCAGCATCGGCGTTACCCAGCATGTGTGGGGAGAAAGTCTGAGACAACTGGCGACGCGCGCCGACCGGGCGCTCTATCGCGCCAAGCACGAAGGACGCAATCGCTGCTGTATCGAGACGATGCCGATACCTCGAAACCGCCCGCTACATCGCGCGGCGCCTGCCGAAAGCGACGATATCGCGTCACCCTAGGCGATCGACGAACCGCTTAACGCAGCGGCCGCAGGTTGGTCAGCACCGGGCTACCGGTCGCTGGGTCCTCGATCAACGTGCAAGCGATACCGTAGAGTTCGCCCACCAGCGCCTCGCTGACGATCTCGCGCGGCGGCCCGGCGGCGATGATGCGGCCGTCGAGCATCGCCACCAGATGGTCGGCATAGCGGCAGGCGCTGACCAGGTCATGGACCACCATGGCCAGCGTCTTGCCCGCGGCAGCCTGCGCCCGGATCAGCTCGAAGACCTCGAGCTGATGCCCCAGATCGAGCGCGGAAGTGGGCTCATCGAGCAGCAGTAACGGCGTCTGCTGGGCAATCGCCATGGCAATCCAGGCACGCTGGCGCTGGCCGCCGGACATGGCATCCAGCGGGCGATCCGCCAAGGCGTGAAGATCCGCGGCGGTCAGTGCGGCATCGACAATCCGCTTGTCCTCCGCCGACCACTGCTGGAACAGGCCCTGATGCGGCTGACGCCCGAAGCGGATCAGCTCGGCCACCGTCAGCCCTTCCGGCGCCTGTGTCTCCTGCGGCAGCAGCGCCAGGCGGCGAGCCATCTCCCGGGCCGGCAGGCGCTGGATATCACGCCCGTCGAGCAGTACCGCGCCGGCATCCGGCGCGTGCAACCGCGACAGGCTCGCCAGCAGGGTCGACTTGCCGCAGCCGTTGGGCCCGACGATGGCCGTCACCTGCCCAGCCGGGAGCGTCAGGTCAAGCGCCTCGATCACCCGGCGACGCGTGCGCCCGTGGCCGTAACTCAGGGAGAGCTGGCTGGCCGCGAGCGGCGCCGCCGATTCTAAGGGGGCATTCATACCGTGAAACTCATGACAGGACACTCACAACAGGACACTCACAACAGGACACTCACAACAGGACGCTCATGAAACAAACCTCGACGAGGGACGCAGCAGGATCCAGAGTAGAAAGGGTGCGCCGACAATCGCCGTGACGATGCCCACCGGCACCTCGATCGGCGCCAGCAGCAGGCGCCCGGTCAGATCCGCGGCGGTCATCACCAGAGCGCCCGCAAGCACCGACGCCGTCAGGGGCACGCCTCGCGGCGACGACAGCTGGCGTGCGATCTCCGGTCCGATCAGCGCCACCAGCCCGACCGGCCCCGCCACGGCCACCGCCAACCCGGTCAGGCCAACGGCAATCGCCAGCGCCAGATAACGGCACGCCTTGACGCGATAGCCAAGCCCGCGCGCCACCGCATCGGAGAAACGCAACACCGTCATCGCCCGAGATAACCCGGCCGCCCCGACAAAGGCCACCAGCAGACCCGCCGAGAGCCAAAGTACCGCTGACGCGTCGCGCGTGTTGAGGCTGCCCACGGTCCAGGGATAGGCCGCATTAGCGGCATCGATCGCCACTCGCGCCATCATCAGTTGCGTCAGCGCACCGAAGACAGCACCTACGCCGATGCCGGCAACGATGAAACGATAACCGCGGGTGCCGATATCGCTGGCTAGCGCGAAGGTCACGGCGGTCGCGGTCGCCGCACCGACCAGCGCCATCGGTGGCGGCGCGAGACTGGTACCGACACCGATCACCGAGGCGACCGCGAAAGCCGTGGCCCCGTTGTCGATGCCAACGATGCCAGGCGTCGCCAGGCGGTTGCGCGCCAGCGTCTGCATCAGGCAGCCGGCCAGCGCGAATGCCGCGCCGGTGGCAAGCCCCGCGGCCAGGCGCGGCAGCCGCAGCGCCTGGACCACGAAGACGTCCATGACATCGCCCTGGCCGAGCAGCCCATTGAGCGCCGTGCGCGGATCTAGCGGTAGACTGCCGAGACACAGCGAGAGCAGCGCCACAACGGCGAGTGCCAGGCACAGGCCGAGGTTGGCCAGCGCCGCCCGACGGTCGACCAGCAGGGAGAGATCGCGACCGCTGATACGCGCCGCCAGCCGCCAGGTGCCCTGGGGTGCCGGCACGGCGTCGGCGCGTCGAGCGCGCCACTGAGGCAGAGAGAGCATTCGAGTCTTCATGACATTACACCGCTGGCAGCCGATGTGCGCGGACGACCGCAATCAGCACCGGCGCGCCGACCAGTGCCGTGATAACCCCGAGCGGCATCTCCGAGGGCGCCACCAACAGTCGCGACAGCACGTCCGCGCCCAGTACCAGGATCGGCCCCAGCGGCAACGCCAGCCACAGTGAACGGCGAATATCCGGCCCGGCCAACGCCCTCGCTGCGAACGGCACCACCAGACCGACGAAGGCGATTGGCCCCGCAACGGCGGTCGCCGCACCGACCAGCAGCGCCACGGCCACGACCGTCAGCAACCGGACCAGCCGCGGCCGATGGCCGAGCCCGACCGCGACCCGTTCTCCCAGCGCCAGCGCGGCCAGCGGTCGCGCCACGGCCAGGGTCAGCGCGCCGGCCGCCGCCAGACTCGGCAGCATCGACTGCAGGTCATCGAGACGGCGTCCGGCCAGGCTGCCGACGATCCAGAAGCGAATTTCGTCGGCCGAGCGCTGGTCGACCAGCAGAATCAGCGACGTCAGCGCGCCCAGCAGGCCGGAAAGCACGGCACCGGCAAGCACCAGCCGCACCGGATCGCCGCCGACACCGTTGAGTCGAGCCACCGCCAGCACGAAGAGACAACCAGCCAGCGCCCCCAGCTGCGCTACCGAGACGCGCAGCGTGGCGGCGCTGGCGCCCAGCACCAGCGCGATGGCCACCGCCAGGGCACTACCGGCGCTGACGCCGAGTAGCCCCGGTTCGGCCAGCGGGTTGCGCGCCGCCGCCTGAATCAGGGCGCCGGCAACGCCCAGTGCCATGCCGACACCGATACCGACCGCCGTGCGCGGCGCACGCAGTGATTCGACGACAAATCGTGCCTCCTCGCCACCGGTTCCGGTCAGCACCGACCAGGCGGCAGCAGGCCCGACATCGCCAGCGCCGAAAAGCAGACTCGCCAACGTCATAAGCGCGAGACAAAGCAGCAGCCCCAGCATCAGCCGGGGCAGCGGGTATCGTTGCGGGGCAGCCAGGTCAGCCACGGGAATCAGTCATTGTCAGTCCGAATCATTGCGCCATGGCGGCTTCGATATCATCGAGCACGCGGGAAGCCGCGATCGGCCCCGAGGCGCTGGTCCATAGCTGACCATCCACGGGAACGACCCGATCACGCTGGACGACGTCGAGGCGCGCGAAGGCAGGCGATTGCCGGGCGGCGTCCAGCGCCGCGTCGCCCTCGTCGTTGAGCGTGGCGAGGAACAGCCAGTCGCTGTCGATGCGCGCCAGGTTCTCGAGGCTTAGCGGATCGCTGTGCGGCCGGCCCTCGTTGACCACGCCGCCATCCTCGACCGTGAAACCGGCGGCGGCCAGCATGCCGGTGGCGAACAGCCGCGTGGACATCACCATCGGCCCGTTCGGCATCCAGCGCGCCAGCGTCACTTCGGGCGCCGTCCGCGGCTGGCGTGCGGCGAGAGAGTGTGAACGATTATCAATCTCCTCAAGCGCCTTGTCTACCGGGGCTTCCCGTCCCAGCGCACTGGCGAACAGGCGTGCTTCGTCCCTCCAGGCATCCGGCTCGAACCCCTCGGTCGTCGGCACGATGGTCGGCGCCAGGCGTGAAAGCAGCTCGTACTGTGCCTGCGACAGGCGCGACGAGGCGAGAATCAGATCCGGACGCAGGGCGACAACCGCTTCCATGTTGGTCTCGCGGGCGGTACCGACGATATCGATGCCCGCCGCCGCATCGCCCAGATAGGCGGCGACGCCTTCACCGCCGCGCGTCGCGACCGCACCGAGCGGCGTGACGCCAGCGGTCAGCGCGGTATCCAGTGCCCCTTCGTAAAGCGTGACCACCCGTGTCGGCTGACCGTCGATCTCGACCTCGCCATAGGCGGTGTCCAGCGTGCGCGCTTGGGCGGTCGTGAGCACGCCGCTCAGCGCGAACAGCATCAGCGCCGCGCCGAATCGTGAAATACCAGGGCGTAGAGAACGCAACTGCATGACAATTTCCCTTTTCCGTCGAGATGGCACCGCCTCTGCACGGCGCCGGATTGATGGTCAGTAGTGCGGTTGATGTCGATGACACCTAGTCGGCAGCATCGACGCGGTAATCGGGGCGTCTCAGAACTCGAGGTTGATGCCGACCCAATAGCGGCGACCGTCTTCGGTCAGGCCGTAGTCGTCGTAGTCCACTTCCTTGTCGAAGAGGTTGTAGACACCGAACAGGAAACTGGCCTGGGGCGCGATTTCCCAGCTGCCGCCGGCATCGACGAAGGTGTAGGACGGCGCCTTGAGCGAACTCGCAGAGCGCCCGCCGGTCGGCTCGCTCTCTTCGCCGCGATAGGTGACGCGCGACCAGCCACTGAGGCGGCCGCTGGGATCCCAGTCAAGCGTCGCGGTCGCCAGATGCCGCGGCAGCTTGGTCAGCGGCTTGCCCTCGTACTCGCCGGACTTCTGTTCGGAGTCGGTAAAGGTGTAGCTGGAGTTGAGCGACAGCGTGTCGGTGAGTGGCATGGCCAGCGACAGCTCGACGCCCTGGGTCACCGCCTCGTCGACGTTGATGCGATAGGTCGGATCAGCGCCAAAATTGTTGGCCCCGTCGGTGCAAACATCGATCGGGCAGCCGACGCGGGTGATCTTGTCCTCGAACTCGTTGTAGAACAGCGTGGCGCTGGCGCTCATGCCGTCGTCGCCGCTGTAGACCAGCCCCAGCTCATGGTTGAGCGAGGTCTCGGGTTCGAGATCCGGGTTGCCGTAGATATTGCCGCCGCGGCTGACCTGGCCCCAGCCCGGCGTGATCTCGCGCAGTGCGGGCGAGCGATAGCCGGAGGAAACCCCACCCTTGAGCGTCCAGTTCGGCGTCATGCTCCAGACACCGTAGAGGCGTGGGCTGTAGTGGGTGCCGAAGTTCTCGTTGTCATCCATGCGCACGCCGCCGGTCAGCGAGAAATCGTCGGTCAGGAACCACTCGTCCTCGAGGAATAGCGCCCACTGATAGACCTCGACGCTGTCGACGCCGGTATCGAGATCGTTGCTGCTGCCGTCGTCCAGCTCCTGCTTCTCGTAGTTGGCGCCGACGGTCAGGATATGCGCGGCGAACGGCATCACCAGGCGCGAATCGGCCACCGTATTGGTGATCTCCATGTCGCGGGACTTGTTCTCTGCTGTCTCGCGCTGGATGTAGGAGTCGCTGGTACCGATACCCCAGCGTCCGGTATGCGTGACAGCAAAATGCTCACGGCTGAAATCGTTGTCGGAGCTTTCGCACGGCCCGCGGCAGCCGGTCTCGGAAGCCGAAACGCCCACGCGGGACTGACGCTCCTGCTCGGTGCGCCCGGCCTCGAAGGTGAAGTCGTGATTCTCGCTCGGGGTCAGCGACAGGCGCGCCGTGCCGTTGCGCAGCTCCTTCTCCTCGTAGCCATCGATGATGTGGTCTTCTTCCCGCGTCGAATAGCGGCCATTTACCTGCAGGCCGAGGAGGCCCTCCTTGAGCGGGCCGGAGACGTAAAACTGAGTCTGCTGTTCATTGCCGGAATCGCTGTCTTCCTGAATCGTGGCATCGACCTGCAGGTTGCCGTGCCACGCATCGGCCACCTTGCGCGTGATGATATTGATGACACCGCCAATGGCATCGGAGCCGTAGAGTGTCGACATCGGCCCGCGAATCACCTCGATCCGCTCGATCGCCTGGAGCGGCGGCAACCAGTCCTGCTCGAAGCCTGCGCTGCCGTTGGGCCGCGTCTCGCGAGTCGACTGGCGACGGCCGTCGACCAGAATCAGCGTGTACTGGGCCGGCATACCGCGAATGCTGATGTCGGCGCCGCTGGATCCCGCCCCGCCACCGGTCACGATGACGCCCGGAACGGTGCGCAACGCATCGGTGACATCGCGATACTGATGATCTTCCAACTGCTCGCGCGAGACCACGCTGATCGAGGCCGGCGCGCTGGCGACTTGCTGAGCATAGCCGGCGGCGGTGACGACCATCGGGTCGAGCGACTCATCGGCCTGGCCAGGTGCGGCAAAGCCGGCGGCGCCAGCCACCGCGAGCGCCAGAGAGGAAAGGCGGATTGGCGTTGACAACGTCATGGAGGTTCCCTTGTAGAACAAGCCCTCGAACGGGGCGATTTCTCACGGCCGAGAAATTTAATACGAATATTTATCATTTAGATTCTTCCATATTCTTCTGGTAACGTTGCGAGACAGCGCGTTGCGCGATGCGCAACGCCAAATCGATTCCAGCCCGTCACGGCCATTCGGCGCGGTCGCCTAACGCAGACCACGCCGAATGGACCGATGCTTCTTGAGGAGCGGCAACGCATGTACGATCTCGAAGCCCTGGCGACCTTCACCGAGGTCATGCGCAGTGGCAGCCTGACCCTAAGCGCACGACGCCTGGGTGTAGCCAAGTCGACCCTGAGCCGGCGTATCGCCCATCTCGAGACACAGCTGGGTCAGCCGCTGCTGCGGCGTCAGGCCAACCGGCTGCTGCCAACCGAAGCGGGTAGCCTGTTTCTGGACTACGCCCAGGAAATGTTGCGCGTTGCCGAACGCAGCCATCTGGCGCTGGACGACCTGCGCGCCGAAGTGAGCGGCCAGGTGATCATCGCCGTGCATTCGGCGCTCGCCCGCGGCTGGATGGCGCGGCAAGCGGAAGATTTTCTGGCCCGACATCCGCAGGCACGAATCACCCTGCGCAACTTGCCGGCGCCGCCGGTCGCCCCGGATGCGAGTGCCGTTCATGTCTGGTTGGGTGAGGTCGGTGAATGCGGCCTGCGCCAGGAGCGCCTTGGCTGGCTCACCTATGGCATCTATGCCAGCCCCGAGCACCTGAAGCGCCATGGCACGCCCCACCACCCGCGCGATCTGCGCCACTATCGCTGGATCGATCGCCTCGGCGACGCCGAGAGAGGGGTGATGCTTCACCATCCCGACTACGGCGAGCACCCGCTACCGGTCTCGACCTCTCGACTGCAGGTCGACCAGATGGTGCTGCATGCCGATGCCATCGCCCGCGGTCAGGGGCTCGGTCTGATGCCGCACTGGATGGCGCAGACACGCCTGCGCCATCACCCGGGGTCGCTGGTCCCTTGTCTCGCCGACTGGCAGGCCCCGGCCCAGCCCATCATGCTGCTCTACCCTTACGGCCATCAGCCACGCAAGATCGTGGCGCTACTCGAGCAACTGCGGCACGCCGTACCCGAGGCGTGGAAATCCGCGATCACGCCCGCGCCCGAACTCGCCGTTTCCAGCTAGACTTGCCGAAGCGGGAGGCACACGCCGCCCGCCGGCGCTGTCTGACAGCCTTTCGGGCGCGTGCTAGTATCAGCCGCCTCTTCGACTCCAATGACTACCCACAGGGACGGTATGGGTCTTCAGGAAATTGCCGTTGGCGGGATTCTCGTCAGCCCATTGCTGCTCTATGCCATCCTCGGCTTCGTCGCCACCGTCGTGACGCGGACCTTGCTGCACTGGCTGATCGGCCAGCGTGCCCTGTGGTATGAAGCCTGGTTCGATATCTCCCTGTTCGTGCTCTTCACCGCCGGTATCACCTTTCTGCTGACCGTACTGCTCGAGAGTTCCTGATGCGCCATTCGCTCCGAATCCTGCTGACCCTCGTCGTCGTCGCCATTGCCGTGGCGGCCGGCCTATGGCTGTGGAACTACTATCTGTATACACCCTGGACACGCGACGCCCGCGTCCGCGCCGAGGTGGTCACCATCGCGCCGGATGTCTCCGGCTGGGTCAGTGCGCTCAACGTCAACGACACCGACCGGGTTCGCCAGGGAGATGTGCTGTTCGAGATCGACGACGCGCGCTATCAGGCGGCACTGGAACAGGCCGAGGCCACCGTGGAAAACCGCGAGGCCACGCTGCAGCTGCGCCAGACCGAGGCCCGTCGGCGCAATCAGTTGAGCAATCGTTCGATCAGCGAAGAGGACCGTCAGATCGCGCAGATCAACAGCAAGGTGGCGGCGGCGGATCTCAAGCAGGCGCAGGCCGATCTGGCGGCGGCCCGACTCGATCTCGAGCGCACGCGGGTCGTCGCTCCGATCAATGGCCACGTGCTCAACCTGCAGCTGGCGGCCGGCAACTACGTCAACCAGGGCAATCCGGTCATGGCGCTGGTGCAGTCGGACTCGTATTACGTGATGGGGTATTTCGAGGAGACCAAGATGTCGTCGATCGAGGTCGGCGCGCCCGTCGACGTCATCCTCATGAACGGCGACACTCACCTGCGCGGCCATGTGGCCGGCATCGGTCGCGGTATCGCCGACACCAACACCAGTCTCAACAATCAGCTGCTGCCGCAGGTGCAGCCGACCTTCAACTGGGTCAGGCTGGCGCAGCGCATCCCGGTGCGCATCACGCTCGACGACGTGCCCGACGACACCCTGCTCAGCGCCGGCATGACCGCGACGGTGCGCGTCGACGCGAGTGCCGACACCGGAAAAGACGAGGCCACGCGCGTCGAACGGCCCCCCTCGCAAGCGACCACGGCCTCGCCGGCGAATGGCGAGGCTGACCGGCTGCCGACACAGCACGCCCAGTCCGGTGACACGGCTGGCAACGCCGACAATGGCGACGCCACCCCGGCCACGTCACCGTAATCGCCATGCCGCCGCTGATCGAGACCTATCTGACGCCGAGCGCAACAGCGGTCAAGTTCGCTATCAAGACCACGCTGGCGATGATGATCGCGCTCTATCTGGCGCTCTGGTTCGACCTGGATCGCCCCTATTGGGCGCTGATCTCGGCAGCGTTCCTGCAGGTCCGCCCAATGAGCGGCATGGTGATCGAAAAGGGGATCTGCCAGATTGGCGGCACGCTGACCGGCGCGCTGGCCGGCATCATCATCATGGCGCTGTTCGCCCAGGCGCGGGTACCGGCGCTGATCACGCTGACCGCGTGGATCATGCTGTGCACCTACGTCGGCTCGCTGTGGCGCAACAACTACACCTACGGCTGTCTGATGGCCGCTGTCACCGCCATGCTGATCGTGGTGATCTCCAATGGCAGCTCGCCCGGCGGCATCTTCGATATCGCGATCGCCCGCCTGTCGGAACTGGGTCTCGGCGCGATCTGCGCCACGCTCGTCAGCTCGCTGCTCTGGCCAACCCACGTCGGCCGACACCTGGCGACCCAGGCGGACAACGTGGTCAACGAAGCATTCGAGAACGCCGCCCTGCGACTGGAGGCCAGCGACGACATACCCGCCATGCAGAAGGCCCTGCGCGGCAGCCTCGGCCCCCTGACGACGCTCGAGACCGATAGCCAGGCGGCACGTTTCGAGGGCCCCGAAGGGCCCGGGCGCGTACGCGCCACCCACGTGCTGACCCGGCGCACCCTGCGTTTCCTGGCCACGCTGCAAGCGCTTCACCAGTTGATGCACGACCACGCCGATCGGCTCTCCTCGCGCAGTCTCGACGTCTCGCAGCGCGTGGCGCAGGGGTTTCGCGAGGCGGAGCACGTCAAGGGGGTGCCCAAGGCGCGCAAGGAGCTGCAGTCACTGCGCCATCTGGTTCACGAAAGCGATGAAGCGGGCATGGCCCCGCTCGACCGGCGGATACGGCTTGGTCTGCGCGAAGCGATCGGTCACGCCATGGTGATGCTCGACGCGCGCGAGGCGATCGCCTCACCCGGGCGCTACAACCTGCGTTCGACTTCGCTCGCCTGGCATCGCGATCACCTGGCCGCCGGCATCAATGCCCTTCGCTCGGGGCTGGTGTTCGGCAGCCTGGCAATATTCTGGATTCTGACTGCCTGGAACAGCGCCATGATCGCGCTGCTGCTGGGCACCTTGTTCTCATCGTTCTTCGCCAGCCGCGACAATCCGGTGGCGATCACCATGATGTTCTACAAGGGTATGCTAGCGGCGATTCCCAGCGCCTTTCTGTTCGGCCACGTCCTGCTCTCCCAAGCCAATAGCTTTCCGATGCTGGCCATGCTCTTCGGCACACCACTGTTTCTCGGCCTCATGGGCGCGACCAATCCCGCGACCATGGGCTACTGCCTGGCTTTCACCATCTTCAACATCCTGCTGACGATGCCCGGCAACGACATGGATTTCTCGTTCGACAGTTTTGCCAACCGGGCGGTCGCCGTGATCATCGGCCTGAGCTGCGTGGTGATGGGATTCCGGCTGCTGCCGGGGCTCGGCACGCGCCTGCGGCGGCGACGGCTGATTCGCGCCATCTCGAGAGATATCCATCATCTCCCGCGGCGTTCGGTGAGCGACGCGGAGAGCCGTTTCAGCGGCCACATGGCGGATCGCATGCTGCAACTGGCCCAGCACGACGACATGCTGCCGCAGGACCAGCGTCACCTGTTCATTCTCGGACTGACCGGGCTCGATGTCGGCAGTGCCGTCCTACGCCTGCGTGCGCGTCTCGACGACGCCCCCCATCCACTGGTTCGACGCGCGCATCGCCAGCTGCTAAGTGCACTGGCCAAGGGGTTCGAGGCAAGCGCCAACGGCCATCAGCCGACGGGCATCCGCGAGGCCGGTCACAAGCTCGAAGCCGCGATCGCCGATCACGGCAATGTGCCTGCCGACCGGCGCGTCCTGCTGGAGGGGTTGATCGAGCGCCTGACACTGGCACTGGAACGCCTCGGCCGCATCATGGCCGAGCGCCCTCATATCAAGCCGGATCACCGCCCCGAACCGGTAGGCAACTAGCTCTCTTCGCCCAGGCCGAGATACGCCTTGATGATCGAGGCGTCCTCGCGCAGCGTTGCGGCGGCACCGTGCAGGCGAATCTCGCCGTTCTCGATCACGTAGGCATAGTCCGCCAGACGCAGCGCCAGCCGGGCGTTCTGCTCCACCAGCAGAATCGTCGTTCCCGCCTCGTTGAGCTGCTTGACGATGCGCATGATCTCGGTGACCAGCTTCGGCGCCAGTCCCATCGAGGGTTCGTCGAGCAGCATGACGCTGGGGCCATGCATCAGCGCCCGCCCCATCGCCAGCATCTGCTGCTGCCCCCCGGAGAGCAGCGAGCCGTCCTGATGGCGGCGCTCGTGCAGGATGGGAAAGCGTGCGTAGACGTCCTCCAGTCGCTGCCGGCGCAGCGCCGGGTCCTTGACCGTAAAGGCGCCCAGTTCGAGATTCTCCTGCACCGTCAGCCCGCGCAGGATGCGCCGCCCCTCGGGCACGTGCACCACGCCCCGACGCGCGATCTCGTGCGCCGCGAGCCGGGTGATCGACTCTCCCTCCAGCTCGACCTCGCCCTGCCGGGCCCGTACCAGCCCCGAGATTGTCTTCAGCGTTGTCGACTTGCCGGCGCCATTACTGCCGAGCACGGTGACGATCTCGCCCTCGTGCACGTCCAGCGAAATCCCGCGCAGCGCCTGGATCTGGCCATAGAAGGCCTCGATTTCGCGCAGCCGTAGACGGACTCGCCCGGGGCGCTCGGTGGCCGTCTCCGCCACCGTCGGTGGCCTCGCGTCCTTCACCATGTCAGCTCCTCGTCGTCCTGCCCCAGATAGGCTTCGATCACCCGCGGGTAGTTCTGCACCGCTTGCGGCGCGCCCTCGGCGATCAGTCTGCCGTGATCCAGCACGCTGATCCGTTCGGACACGTTCATGACCAGACTCATGTCATGCTCGATCAGCAGCACGGAAACGCCACGCTCGTCGCGGATCCGTCGGATCAATCCGATCAGCGACTGCTTCTCGCCGCTGTTGAGCCCCGCCGCCGGCTCGTCGAGCAGCAGCAGTCGCGGCTCGGTCGCCAGTGCCCGGGCGATTTCCACCCGCCGCTGATGCCCGTAGGCGAGGTTGGTCGCCAGCCGGTCCCGGTGCTCGAGCAGGCCGACGAAATCGAGACAGGCAAGACTCGTCTCGAGAATCCGTTGCTCCTCGGCGCGCTGGCTCGGCAGCCGCAGAATCGCCGACAGCGCCCCCGCACGGGAGCGACAGTGCTGCCCGGCCATCACGTTCTCGAGCACCGACATCTCGCGGAACAGACGAACGTTCTGGAAGGTGCGCGCAATGCCCATCTGCGTGACGCGATGCGGCTCCTGGCGGACCAGGCGCTCGCCATCGAAGGTGATGTCGCCGCGCTGCGGGCGATAGAAGCCGGTGATGACGTTGAACATCGAGGTCTTGCCCGCACCATTGGGCCCGATCAAGCTCTGAATGCGACCGGGCTCGACGCCGAAGTCGACATCGTGCAGGACGGTGTTGCCGGCGAAGCTCAGGGCGACCTGTTGGAGTCGTAGCAGCATGGTGGATCTCCTCAGGCGCGTTTTTCCGGCCAGATCCCGCTCGGCCGAAACAGCATGATCGCGAGTAGCAGGACGGCGAAGATCAGCAACCTGAGCGTATCGAATTCGCGCAGCAGCTCCGGGCCCAGTACCACGATGAAGGCACCGAGAATCACGCCGGGAATCTTGCCCATGCCGCCCAGCACCACGGCGAGCAGAATCAGTACCGACTGCTGGAAACTAAAACTCTCCGGAGAGATAGCGCCCAGGTTGACCGAGAAGAAGATGCCGCCGATGGCGCCGAAGATCGCGCCGATGACGTAGGCCGCCAGCTTGATCCGGACCCGGTTAATCCCCATCGCCTCGGCGGCATCCTCGTCATGACGCACGTAGAGCCAGGCGCGCCCCAGCCGCGAATCGAACAACCGCTGGCTGGCGACATAGGCCAGAATCGCCAGCACCACGAAGACGTAGTAGAAGTCGATCGCGCTATCGATCCGCCAGCCGAACAGCGACGGCTCCGGAATATGCGACAGCCCGCTGGCGCCCCCGGTGATCTCCAGGTTGCGCGCGGTGAAGCGCACGATCTCGCCAAAGCCGAGGGTGACGATCGCCAGATAGTCACTGCGCAGGCGCAGCGTCGGACCGCCGATGATGATCCCGGCGATCGCCGCCGCGACCAGCGCGAACGGAATCGCGACCCAGAAATTGACCCCGAACTGCTGGGTCAGGATACCGACGGTATAGGCACCGACGGCGAAGAACGCGGCGTAGCCGAGATCGAGCAGCCCCGCGTAGCCAACCACGATATTGAGCCCCAGACAGAGCACGACGTAGAGCAGCGCGTTGGTCAGAATGACGGTGGTGTACTGACTGGAGATCCACGGCATCACGATAAGCAGCAGTACGATAGTGGCCTGCAGCGCGCGCCGCGGCCCGGGCGACTCGAAAGCGATGATCAGGCGCTGCCATGGCCGCCGCGCTTCCGGTTCGCGTTGAGAGGAAGATCTTGGGGGCGAGGGGCGTGGGTTCGATGAGTCGCTCATGTCACATCCTCTCCACTTCGGATTTGCCCAGCAGACCGGTGGGCTTGAGTACCAGCACCAGGATCAGGATCGAGAAGGTGAAGACATCCTTCCATTCACTGCCGATGAACGGGATATGCGTACCGAAGGACTCCAGCAGACCGAGAATCAACCCGCCGAGCATCGCGCCGGTGATGCTGCCGATACCGCCGATCACCGCCGCGGTAAAGGCCTTCAGCCCGATCAGAAAGCCCATGAAGTACCAGATGCTGCCGTAATAGGCGCCGGCCATGGTGCCGGCCGCCGCCGCCAGGCCCGAGCCGATGAAGAAGGTCACGGCGATCACCGCGGAGACATTGATGCCGAGCATCCGGCACATCTCCTTGTCGATCGCCACCGCGCGCATGGCGCGACCGTAAGCGGTCCGCGAGACGAACAGCTCCAGCGCGATCATCAGCACGCCAGCCGTGGCCACCAGCACGATCTGGTTGTAGGAAAGGAACAGGTTGCCGAGATTGAGCCCGCCGAAGCCGAGATCCGTCCGGAACGCGGTGTACTGGCCGCCGGTCAACGAGAGCGCAGCGTTCTGTAGCACCAGTGAGACCGCCAGTGCGGTGATCAGGATCGAGAGCCTGGGCGCGCCCAGCATCGGATGGTAGGCGACGCGCTCGATCACCACACCGAGACAGCCCACCGCCAGCATCGCCAGCAGCATGGCGACGAAGATGCCGAGCCAGCCGGCGCCGAGGACGCCGGAGACCAGCGAGAGGCCACCGAACCCGGCGAAGGCGCCGGTCATGTAGAGATCGCCGTGGGCGAAGTTGAGCAGCTTGATGACACCAAACACCATGGTGTAGCCAAGGGCCACCAGGGCATAGAAGGCGCCCAGCACCAGCCCGTCGACGAGCTGCTGCAGCAGGGAGTCATACCAGGTCATGAGTGAGCATCTCTGGACAGCTTGAGCGGCCATCGGAGCGAGCGGCCACGGCCTGTCGCCGCATACCGCCCGCGAATTCCGATGTCGAACCGGGGCTTCTGCCCCGACGAGGCTGCCACGCGCCTAGGGCGCGTAGCGCGTCCACCGGCCGCCCTGCCCCTCGAGCACGACGAAGTTGCTGCGCGCCAGCGTATGCTGCGGCGTGAAGGAGATCGGGCCCGCCAACCACTCCTGGCCGTCGGCGCTGTTGAGCGCCTCGATGATGGCGTCGGCGTCGGTCGAACCGGCTTTGCCGATCGCCCAGGCCATCAGCTGCAGGCCATCGTAGGCGAGCGGCGCGTAGGGGCCCGGCGCGCTATCGAACTCGGCTTCGTAGTCGGCGATGAACTGTTCGGCGGCCGGCAGGAAATCGGCCGTAGGGTTGGAGAAGGCAAAGACGCCTTCGGCGGCCTGGCCGGCAATATCGAAGAGTTTCGGTGAATTGGAGCCGTCGCCCACGGCAATCGTGCCTTGGAAGCCGCGCTGACGCAGCTGACGAACCAGCAGGCCGCCGTCGGCATAGTAGGCGGTCCAGAACACCGCATCGGCGCCGGAACCGCGGATCTTGTTGACCAGCGCGGAGAAATCCTGCTCACCCTTGTTGACGTACTCGAACGCGGCAACCTCGTGTCCGGCTTCGGTCCAGGCGTCGCGCGTCAAGTTGGCCAGATCCTGTGAGTAGGCATCCCCCTGATTGACGATCGCCAGGCTCTCGATGCCCTTGCCCTCGAAGAAGTCGAGCGCCGTCTTGGCCTGATCGTCACCGGTAGAGTTGATCATCACCGCGTTGCCGGGGTTAGCGGGAATCAACTGGGTCGAGTTGGCCGCCACGATCACGAAAGGAATGTTGGCGTCGCCGTAGGTCTTGAGCGTCGGCTGCGTCGCGCCCGAACAGTAGCCGCCGACCACGCCAACCACCTCGCGCGAGGCCAGCCGACTGGCGGCGTTGACCGACTGCTGCGGATCGCAGGCCGAATCACCGGTCACCAACTCGATCTGACGCCCGTCCAGCAGGCCGCCCGCGGCGGCGTTGATCTCCTCGGCGGCCAGCTGCATGGCGTTGAACATGTCCTGGCCGTAGGTGGCTTCCGACCCGGTGGTCGGCACCTGCACGCCCAGCGTGATGGGGGGCTCCTGGGCCATCGCCAGCGAACTGACCGAGAGGCCAAGCAAGGCGGTGGAGACAATGAGATTGCGGAATTGACTCATACAGCAACTTCTCCCTTCAGCGCATTTGTGATTGTTCGAACTGCAAAGGGGACGGGCGCTGCGCCCTTCCGGGTCGACCTGTCACACTCGGCGACAGGTCATCCTGCCATGCGATGTTACATTTCGACACTATGCCTTTTGTATAAAATATACGACAACTATTTGCCGACAACGGCCCTGCAATCAGCGCTGTTTAAACGCGACCGAACGGCCCAACGTTCGTCGCTGGAATCTCCTGCGCAACCCCGGACAGGCCGCCAGCGCGGGTCTTCAGCCATCTCCCGGAACGAAAACACCCCGCCGGAAAGTCCGAGCGGGGCGTTGCGACGAAGGCCATCGAGCGAGCGATCAGTAGGTGATGCCGAAATGACTCTGGAAGCTGGTATGCCAGTTGTCGTCGACCGGCCCGATGTAGTTCAGCGCATTCTTGGACGTGATGACATCGAACCAGGCGTAGTAGCGGCCGGCCGTGACCTTCACACCCAGATCGTTGAGCATCGGATCATCCATATCGCCGAAGCCACCGTTGATTGCCGAATAATCATCGGTCGGATCGATATAGCTGAAGTCGTTATAGAAGAAGAGGTTATCGACGGCACCCCAATTCACATCCATGCTGTAACCGAGACTCGCCGAGTACATCTGCGCTTCGGCCGGAATCAGGAAGTTGAAACCGAACGAGCCGACTTCCACCGCATTGTCGGAGATGCCGGAGACCGATTCGTCAGGGTTCTCGGCATTGAACTCGTAGGTGGTCGCCTGCAGCAGGGTCGTCCAGTTGCCGTAGTTGCCGTTCAGGCCGGCAGCCACGGCCCAGCTATCGCCGCTGTCGTTGGTCTGGTTGTTGTAGAGTTGACCGCCCTTGGCCGACAGGTTCACCTCGGTAGTGTAGTCGGTCCCGTCATTGAAGGTATAGGCGATACGGGCCGCAAGCTGGTTCTCTTCGGTATTGCCCTGGTTACCACGATCGATCAAGTCGCCATTGGCATCATAGGTAGCGGTGCCAGTCATGCCGACAGCGTTGGCCCCATAATGATCGTTGGAATCGCCCAGCTGATCGCTCTTGAAAAAGGCCAGCGAGGTATCCCAGGCGCCCTGGCTGTGCTCCCACGAGATCCCGGCGTTCTGGTTGTCATTGAAGCCTGCCAGATAGGGCAGCGTGCCGTAAAAGCTGAGATATCCGTAATCCATGTTGCCGAACGGCGTCTGGAAAAGCCCCAGCTTGACGCTATCGTTGTCGCCGAATTGATAGGCCGCCCAAGCATGGTGCAGAAAGTCATAGCCATCATAGAAGCGGTACTGGAAGGAGTAGGAGAGGTCCCCCTCGCCGCCGGACATGCCGAGGATGAACTTGCCGAAATCGACATCCCCCGTGGTGTCCTTGTCAGCCTCGTTCCAGTCGTTGAAGGTATAACCCAGTTCGACCAGACCACTGAACTGCGGCGTACCGACTTCATCCAGTAACGAGCGATTTTCCTCGGCCATTTCGCGAGTTTCCGCAGTCGAGGCCTGTTGAGTCGTCTGCTGATCGGCGAGCTGCTGACGCAGCTGCTGGACTTCCTGCTGCAATGCATCCAGACGTCGCTGGATGGTTTCACTGTCCTGCGTCGACTGGGCAAATGCCCCCGGCGCACAAGTCAATAAGCCCAAGGTGATACCCAAGGACTTGAAGATTTTATAGGAATTCACGTTATTGTTCCCTTGCTTACGAATTTGAAGGCGTTTGGCTCAATCTCGATAATTTTCCTCGTCGATGGCGTCGCTTTTACACCGTAACAAAGACCAAAACCCTATTAAACCCTCTTTCAATAAAGGTATATCGACAAACGTTGACCGCATGCCCCTGTCAGCGTACCTGCAGGACGCTGACAGATTGGCGCCAATGCCTCGCCTAACGCCTTGTCTGGGTCTACCATGAAGATATGCGACACCTTGTCGCACAACCCTGCGCCATCGCGACGCCGTTGGCGCCATGCCAAAAAGATCGATATTCAAGGGAGAGAATACGGTGGCCTCATCTTTATCCGCCGGCGGCGGCGGGCAACTGCTGGCCAGGATTGTCGGCATCCTACTCACGCTGATTGGCCTGATACTGGCAGCCGGCGGCGTCTATCTAGCCGTGCTTGGCGGCTCCTGGTACTACCTGATCGCCGGCGTTTTGACACTGCTGTCCGGCATTCAATTACTGCGCGGCAAGCCTTCCGGACTGTGGATTTTCGCCATCGTCTTTATCGGCACCTTCCTGTGGAGCGCCTGGGAGTCAGGGCTCAATTACTGGCGCTGGATCCCGCGTCTCGATGTCATGTTGATCCTTGCGATTCTGGTCGCGCTGGTCTCACCGGCGCTCGCCGGAGGCCCCTCGCGCAAGGCCGGATTCGCCACTGCCGGTGTCCTTTTCCTCGGCCTGGTGGTTGCAGGCGCGCTGGCCTTCCTGCCGGGACGCGGCTACCAGCAGTTCGATCCGGTGCCCGCGGTCGCCGACCGTTCGCTGTCGACCGACGTCGGCGATGCGCAACCGGCCGACGTCCCGGCTGACGGCGACTGGAGCGCCTACGGGCGTGATTCGGCGGCCACGCGTTACTCGCCGATCGAGCAGATCACACCGGATAACGTCGAGAACCTGGAAGTGGCTTGGCAATACCGCACCGGCGACCTGCTCGATCACCGCTGGGGCGCGGAGACCACGCCGCTCAAGATCGGCGATAACGTCTTCCTCTGCACATCACGCAATATCCTGATCTCTCTGGATGCCGCCACCGGCGAAGAGAACTGGCGCTACGACCCGCAGGTCTCCGAAGACGCGGTTCCCTACACCGCGGCCTGCCGCGGCGTGACCTACTACGAGGTACCGGAAACCGCCGACGACGGCGACGCCTCCTCGGCCGACGACGCCAGCATGGAGGTCGCCAACAGCGACACGACCGAGAGCAACGATCAGCAGAACGATACTTCAGCTGCCGAGGCGACCGACGTTGCCACCAACCGCGATCAGAACTGCCAGGCGCGCATCATCTCCGGGACGCTCGACGGCCGCCTGGTCGAGGTCGATGCCATGACCGGCGAGCCCTGCACCGGCTTCGGCGACAATGGCCAGGTCGATATCAAGCGCAACATGGGCGAGACGCCGCCGGGCTACGTCTCCATCAACTCCGCCCCTGTCGTGGTACGTGGCGTGCTGGTGACTGGCCACCAGGTACTCGATGGCCAGCGTCGCTATCCGCCTTCCGGCGTGATCAAGGGCTACGACGTCGAAACCGGCGAACTGCTGTGGGCCTGGGATGCCGGCCGTCCGGATCGCAGCGAGCCACTGACCGGCGACGAGACCTATGTTCGCGGCTCGCCCAACATGTGGACGACCGCCGCCGGCGACAGCAAGCTGGGGCTCGTCTACCTGCCGATGGCCAACAGCGCGGCGGATTACTGGAGCAGCTCGCGCACGCCGGAAGAGAACGAGTGGGCCAGCTCGATGATCGCGCTCGATGTCGAAACCGGCTTGCCAAAGTGGCACTTCCAGACCGCGCACAAGGACGTCTGGGACTACGACCCGGGCTCGCAGCCGACGCTGATCGACTTCCCCACCGGAGACGGCAAGGTACCGGCGCTAGTGATGCCGACCAAGCAGGGCGAGATCTACGTCTTCAATCGCGAAACCGGCGAGCTCTTGGGCGGCGGCGCCGAAGAGCGCGCGGTGCCGCAGGGAGGGGCCGAACCGGAGCAGCGTAGCGAAACACAGCCGTTCTCGAACTACGCCACCCTGCGCCAGCCGGATATCGACGAGAAGGACATGTGGGGCATGACACCCTTCGATCAGCTGTTCTGCCGTATCCAGTATCGCCAGGCCAGCTGGGAAGGCATGTACACGCCGCCGACCGCCGAGCAGCCATGGGTCCAGTACACTGGCTACAACGGCGGCTCCGACTGGGGCAGCGTGGCGATCGATCCCAAACGCGGCGTCATGATCGCCAACTACAACGACATGCCCAACTACAACGAGTTCGTGCCGCGCGATGTCGCCAACGAGCGTGGCTGGGTGCCGCGTGAGGAGCTCGAGCAGGATAGCGGCGGCGCCGAAGGTGCCGGCGATCCGCAGGCCAACACGCCCTACGCGATCAACGTCAACGCCGGCTGGCGTGTGCCCTACACCGGGCTGCTCTGCAAGCAGCCGCCGTACGGTCACATCCGCGCCATCGATCTGGCCAGCGGCGATACGCTGTGGGATCGCCCACTCGGTACCGCGCGCGCCAACGGGCCCTGGGGCATCCGTTCCGGCCTGCCGATCGACATCGGCACGCCCAACAACGGCGGCTCCGCCGTCACCGCCGGTGGTCTGATCTTCATTGCCGCAGCCACCGACGACCTGATCCGCGCCATCGACATTGAGAGCGGCGAAACCGTGTGGCAGGCACCGCTGCCCGCTGGCGGCCAGGCCAACCCGATGGTCTATGAAGCGGATGGACGCCAATACGTGGTGATCGTCGCCACCGGCCACCACTTCATGGAGACACCGACCGGCGACTATGTGATTGCCTACGCCCTGCCGGAAGAGACCACCGACTGAGTCGGAGACCGGCCCCTCAACGACATCGCCCCGGCCAGCTGGCCGGGGCGATGTCGTTTTTAAGCCGTGTACCGTGACGGGCACGGCCAGGGCTGGCTCAGTCGTCGCGATCGATGGCGAAGGCCGACCAGGCCTGACGCGTCGGCATCACTTCTAGACGGTTGAAGTTGATGTGCGCCGGCAGCGTCGCGATGTAGAACATCTGCTCGGCGATATCCTCGGCGGTCAACGCCGTGGTGCCGCGATATAGGTTATCGGAGGCCGTCTGGTCGCCGCCGGTCCGCACCAGCGTGAACTCGGTCTCGGCGATGCCCGGCGCCAGGTCGGTGACGCGAACGCCGGTGCCCAGCAGATCGCAGCGCAGGTTGTAGCTGAACTGCTTGACGAAGGACTTGGACGCGCCGTAGACGTGGCTGCCCGGGTACGGCCACTGACCGGCGATGGAGCCGACGTTGATGATCGTGGCGCCCTCACCGACTTCGATCAGTGTGGGCAGCAGCGCATGCGTGACGTTGACCAGACCGGTGACGTTGGTGTCGATCATGGTATGCCAGTCTTTCAGCTCGACCTTCTGCGCCGGCTGTGGCGCCAGCGCCAGACCGGCGTTGTTGACCAGCGTGCGCACGCGCTTGAAGGCGTCGGGCAATTCGGCCACCGCTTTCGCCACGGCTTCGTCGTCACGCACATCGAGCACGACGGTGTGCACGGCCACCTTGTCGGACAGCTCGGCCTTCAGCGCCTCGAGCCGATCGCCGCGACGGCCGGACAGCACCAGCGACCAACCAGCCTCGGCAAAACGGTGGGCAGCCGCACGGCCGAACCCGGAAGTCGCACCGGTGATAAAAGCAACGTCGTTCACAAGACTCTCCTCGTTTGATTTCGATTCGTCGAACGCGGGGGCACGTCCGACGGCACTCCGTATTGTGTCGTCCCGGACGACTAGAACCACTCCCGCAGCAGCACCCAGGCCGACAACAGCATCAGCAGCGGCGCTACCGTATATTTCAGCGAACGCGGCGGCGAACGTTCGAACGCCCACTGGCCGACCCCGTTGCCGATCAGCGCCGGCACCAGCAGCCAAGCCGCCTGCAGCAGGGTATCGCGTCCCAGTTCGCCGGCCAGCCCCAAACCGATCAGCGAGGCGCTGCTGCTGGCCACGAAGAACAGGATCGCGGTCGCCCTCAGGGACACCGGCGACAGGCGCTGATGCAGAAGATACAGCATCAGCGGCGGCCCGCCGGAAGACGCCAGCGTCATGCACAGACCGGATACGCCACCCGCGACCACGCTGCTCGGCCCCGGTGATCGTGGCGCCGAGTCGATGGCTGACGACTCCCGTCGCAGCAGCAGCGCCAGCGCCCCGGCCAACGCCAGCAGCGCAATGGCGATCCGCAGTGGCGAGGCGGGCAAGCTGGCAATCAGCCAGACGCCGACGACCGTCGCCACCAGCATACCGGCCAGCAGTCGCGCCAGTCGCGGCCAGTCGGCGCGACGCGCGGCCCGCCGCCACAGGCCGATACTGGTCACCAAGTCCAATAACAGCGCCAGCGGCACCGCCTCGATCGGGGGCAAAAACAGCATCAGGCCCAGCGCCAGCAACATGGCGAAGCCAAATCCACAATACCCTCTCACGGCGCCGGCAAAACAGGCCAGCCCCACGGCCGGCCAGAGGTGGGGCAGCGATGACATCATCAAGCGTGATTCCACTTTCGGTGACAGGGGTTCCTCCCGCACCTTAGTCAGCGCCGGGGGCGCCGGGTAGAGCCAGATCGATCAGCGCGACGAGACATCACCCGAGTCGGCGGGCCGCAATCAGGCCACAACTACGCCACAACTACGCTACAACCACGCCACCAACCGACCGACGCTGACACCGCATCCCCCGCTGTCACGAGAGACAATCGATTCTGGCTCTACGCGAACGCCCGCCGGCCCCCTACTCTGATTTCATTCGCGATCGACCGCCCGATGCCAGGGAGGATCGCACCCGACCCGACGCACGGGCCGCTTTCCGGCACGTCGGCCGGTGTCGCCGTACGGGTTTCAGTATCGGCGCCGGCCCCGGTTCCACGACATCGGCTCCACCACTCCGTTTCCATAACACCGGCTCCACACCGGCTCCACAACAACAGGACTCCTGCCATGAACGACAGCATGACCAACGACTTCGTCCGTCAGCTCGACCGCCAGCATGTCTTCCACTCCTGGTCGGCACAGGGCAACCTCAATCCGTTGGTCATCGCCGGCGGCCGTGGCTGCAAGATGTGGGACTACGACGGCAAGGAGTATCTCGACTTCAGCAGCCAGCTGGTCAACACCAACATCGGCCATCAGCACCCGAAAGTCGTCGCCGCGATCCAGGCCCAGGCCGAGCAGCTGGCCACCGTAGCGCCGGCGCATGCCAACCTCGCGCGCAGCGAAGCGGCCAAGCGCATCCTGGCGCGCGCGCCTGCCGGTTTCAGCAAGGTGTTCTTCACCAACGCCGGCGCCGACGCCAACGAGAATGCCATCCGCATGGCCCGCAGCATGACCGGGCGCGACAAGATTCTCTCCGCCTATCGCTCCTACCATGGCAATACCGGCGCCGCGATCGCCGCGACCGGCGACCCGCGTCGTATTCCCAACGAGTTCTCGCGCGGCCACGCGCACTTCTTCAATCCGTACCTCTACCGAACCGAGTTCTGGGCGGGCAACGAAGCCGAAGAGTGCGAGCGTGCCCTGCAACATCTGAAGCGGGTCATCGAGTGCGAGGGGCCGCAGTCGATCGCCGCGATCCTGCTCGAGTCGATCCCCGGGACCGCCGGTATGCTGATTCCGCCCAAGGGCTATATGGAAGGCGTACGTAAGCTGGCCGATCAGTACGGCATCCTGTTGATTCTCGACGAAGTCATGGCCGGTTTCGGCCGCACCGGCCGCTGGTTCGCATTCGAGCACTTCAACGTCAAACCGGATCTGATCGTCTTCGCCAAGGGTGTCAACTCGGGCTATGTACCGGCCGGTGGCGTGGTGGTCTCCGAGGCCATCTGCCGCCACTTCGACGACAACATGTTCTACGGCGGCCTCACCTACTCCGGCCACCCGCTGGCCATGGCCGCGATCGTGGCCACGCTGGACGCGATGCAAGAAGAGGGCGTGGTCGAAAATGCCGATCGTGTGGGTAATGGCGTGCTCGCCAGCGGCCTCAGAAAGCTTGCCGACAAGCATGCCGTGATCGGTGAAACCCGTGGCGTCGGCGTTTTCCATGCGCTCGAACTAGTCAGCGATCGCGAGACTCGTGCCCCGCTGCCGCCTGCGGAGATGGCAAAGATCAAGGGCGCGATGGTCGACAAGGGCCTGTTGCCGTTCGTGGTCGAGAACCGTATCCACGTGGTGCCGCCCTGCATCATCAGCGAAGCGGAAGTCGAACAGGGCCTGTCGATTCTCGACGAGGTGCTCGGCGCCTACCGCTGATCGGATGCGTCCGTGACGCGTCTGGTTCAGGCGCGTCACGGTGAACCATCGTGGGGAACAATCAGACCGCCGTGCCGTCGGGCACGGCGGTCTGTCGTTATGGGGGGGAGCGGCGGCGGCCGGCCGTCACTCAGCCGAAGGCGCGTGCCAGACGCTCGATGCCCGGGCCGATCCGCTCCACGTCGATCGCGCCGAAGCCGAGGCGCATGAAATTGCGTGGCGGCACGCGATCGAAGAAGTGCTGGAAGCCGGGCTCGATCAGCACCCCGTGCTGCGCCGCCTGCCACGCCAGCCGCTGGGTATCGACCGTTTCCGGCGCCTCCAGCCAGAACACGCTGGCATGATCGCCGCCGACACGGCGACACATCGGCAGCTCGCGACGCAGGCTGGTGTCCATCGCCTCCCAGCGTCGAGACATCTCCTCGGCGAACAGCCGCAGATAGCGATCGTAATGTCCCTGAGACAGAAACTGGGCCACCTGCTGCTGCAGGCTGGAAGGCGGATGGCGATACATCAGTCGTCGTAGCGCCCGCAGCTCGTCGATCAGCTCGGCATCGGCCACGAGATAGCCGAGCCGGAGACCCGGCGACAGCGGTTTGGACAGGCTGCTCATGTAGATCACGCGCGAGCCGGCGCGGCTTGCCTTGAGCGCCGGCAAGGCGTGGCGGTCGAAGTTGACCTCCGCATCGTAGTCGTCCTCCAGCACGATCTGATCGCGCTGCTGGATCTGCTCGATCAGCGCCTCGCGCCGGGCCTGGCTCATGGTGACACCGGTCGGCCCCTGATGGCTGGGCGTCACGTAGAGATAGTCGCTACCGGTGGCGCCCGCATCCAGACACATGCCCTCCGCATCGATCGCCTGATAGCTCAGCTGCGCGCCCTGGCGCAGGAAGACATTGGCCGCCTCGCGATAGCCGGGATTCTCCACCGCGACGCGGGTACGGGCGTCGAACAGCAACTGCGCGATCAGGAATAGCGCATTCTGCGACCCCAGCGTGATCAGGATCTCGTCGCTGCGCGCATGGATCCCTCGTTTGGGCAGCACGCGTGTGCGCAGCTGCTCGATCAGCATCGGATCGTCCTGGTCATAGCGGTCACCCAGCCAGTGGCGGTCACGGCGCCCGCCCAGAAGCTGACGCGAGGACTCGCGCCACTGCTCCAGCGGGAACAGCCGCGTATCGAGCTGGCCATAGACGAACGGAAACTCGTAGTGCATCCAGTTGCTGGGGCGCAGGACGCCCTGCAGGTGGCTGGGACGATGCGTAAAGCGATTGCCCCATAGTGGTGCATCGACAACCTCGTCGCGCATCGATACCGGCGTTTCTAGTGCATCGGCGCCATGATAGGCATCATGCAGGTAGTAACCGCTGCGCGGACGACTGACCAGATAGCCATCCTCGACCAGTCCCTCGTAGACCAGCGCCACGGTATTGCGCGACACGCCAAGCTGCAGCGACAGCTTGCGGCAGGAAGGCAAAGCTTCGTCCACCGGGATCGTGCCGGTGTGGATCGCCGCCAGCAGCGCCTCGCGCAGTTGCTCCTGCAGACCGCGCGGCGCATCGAAGTCGAGATGAAAATGATGATCGAGCATGGTGCACTCCCACAGCAATTCTCTGCATGCCCCATCCTTGCAAGATTCACGCCATTCGTCCGTGGATTTCACTGCCGCCACCCCTTTTCACCCATGGAGCCCACGCCGTTGGATCGTTTGCACGGCAAACAACTGTCCCGGCGGTGCACGCGATCTGTCCTATAGAGGTCTGTATCTCTAACTTTAGTATGATTGCCATCTCGACTGGAGGTGGCACGTCGGCCATGACAGCCAGGCCGACAGGCCAGAGCCTGAGCGGGGCCAGACCTGGGCCGACGCCCAGGGCAATGCTCAGGACAGTGCCCACAACGACGCCCCGGACAGTACCTAATCGGACAGTGCCTAATAACAGTACCGACAACACCGACAACGAGACCCGCATCGATGCCAGAGTCGATCGAGCCTCGGGTCCCGAAAACCGATTGCCGCGCGTCAGCCCAAGACCACAATGCCAATGCCGGGCATGACGCCATCGCCGACAACAACGTCAATTACGAGGACTACACATCATGGGCAGCACCTTTCATGGCGTGATCGCCTTTGCGCTGCTGGCCGGCCTGCTGGTCATCGGCAGCCTGCTGCGCAGCCGCCTCGGCTTTCTGCGCGCCAGCTTGATTCCCGGCAGCATCGTGGCCGGCGTCATCGGCTTCGCGCTGCTCTCGCTGGGCTGGATCCCCGGGTATGGACCGTCGGATTTCACCCCCTTGGCTTTCCACTTCTTCACGCTGAGCTTCATGTCGCTGTGTCTGACCGGTAGCCCCAAACCCGCTGCCGGCGAGGCCAAGCAGGGCATTCTCGGCGGCGGGCTGTGGCTGACGCTGATCTGGACCGCCAGCCTCGGCGCCCAGGCGGTGATCGGCTATGCCCTGATGGCAGGCTACGACCTGCTCAGCGGCAGCGACCTGAGCCCGCTGCTCGGCGCCATCGTGACCCACGGCTTTACCCAGGGGCCTGGTCAGGCGCTGACCTACGGCACCATCTGGGAGAACGACTACGGTATCGCCAACGCGGCGCAGGTGGGTGTCATCTTCGCCTCGCTCGGCTTTGTCGCCGCCTTCGTCGTCGGCGTGCCCGCCGCGCGCTATTTCCTCAAGCGCGGCATGAACGCCAATCGCGAATCGACCCTGGACGACGACTTCATCGCCGGCTTCCACAAGCCGACGTCCCGCCCCTCGGCAGGCAAGCAGGTATCACACTCGGGCACCGTCGACTCGCTCGCCTGGCATCTCGGCCTGCTCGGCCTGGCCTATGTCATCACCTACGTCTGGCTTACCGTGATGCAGCCGCTGGTCGAGGGCAATCAGGTGCTGACGGTCTTCTTCAGCTACAACCTGTTCTTCATCCACGGCCTGACGGTCTGCGTGCTGATGCGCCTGGTGATCGACCGCTGCGGCTGGGCCGACAAGGTCGACGACGATACCCTGAAGCGCATCACCAGCGGCTCGGTCGACTTCATGGTCGTCGCCACGCTGATGAGCATCCAGATCGCCGTGCTGGCCGCTCTGCTGGTGCCGATCGCGATCGTCACCGTTGCCGTGACCCTGGTCACGTTCCTCGGTGCCATGGCCATCGGCCGTCTCAGCGGGCGGCTTGGCCCCGAGCGCTCGGTCACCGCCTTCGGCTGCTGCTGCGGCTCCACCGGTACCGGCCTGCTGCTGCTGCGCATGCTGGACGCGGACTTCAGCACCTCGGTGCCCAAGGAGCTGGCGTTCTTCAATATCGCGATTATCGTGGTCAACATCCCGACGCTGTTCTTCATCGCGCCGATCGCGCCGACCCTGAGCGCCTGGCAGTATCTGGCTATCTTCGGCGGCTACTTCCTGCTGATGCTGGTCTGCGTACCGCTGCTGCTGAAGTGGCAGCGTAGCCGGGGCGCCTCGAATGCCTCACTGCAGGAGCCGAATCCGTCATGAGCCACCGCATCTATGTCGCCCGCCGCATTCTGACGATGAACCCGTCGCAACCGGAGGCGACCCACGTCGCCGTCCGCGATGGCAGGATCCTTGGCGTGGGCTCGCTGGAGACACTGGCCGATCTGGGCGACTACGAACTCGACGAGCGCTTTGCCGACAAGGTGATCCTGCCCGGCTTCGTCGAAGGCCACAGCCATGCGCTGGAGGGCGTGCTCTGGGAGTACGCCTATGCTGGCTACTTCTCGCGCACCGACCCCACCGGCGAGACCTGGCCGGGCCTGACCGATATCGATGCACTGCAGCGCCACCTGAGCGCCCAGGCCGCGTCGCTGCCCGCTGGCGAGCCGTTGATCGCCTGGGGCTTCGACCCGATCTACTTCCCGACCCGTCGCCTGACCCGCGAGGAGCTCGATGGCGTCGATCGCGAGCGGCCGATCGTCATCCTCCATGCCAACCTGCACATGATGACCGTCAACAGCGCCATGCTGTCGCGCGCCGGCCTCGAGACACAGGCGGATATCGAGGGCGTGATGACCTTCGAGGATGGCCGACCCAACGGCGAGTTGCGCGAGATGGCGGCGATGTTCGCCATCTTCGACAACCTGAATATCGACCTCTTCGATCGCGGCAGCGAGCCCGCTACGCTCGAGCGCTATGCGCGGATCGCCCAACGTCATGGCGTTACCACGCTGACCGATCTCTACAATCCGCTGAGCGATACCGGCGTCGCCAACATGCGCGACACCTGCAATCGCGACGACGTGCCGATGCGTCTCGCGCCGGCCATGAGCGCGCTCACCTACACGCCGGACGACGGCATCGAACGGCTGCTGGACGCAAAGGTCCATGCCAGTGACAAGCTGCACTTCGGGCTGGTCAAGCTGATGACCGATGGCTCGATCCAGGGCTATACCGCCCGGCTCAACTGGCCCGGCTATCATGACGGCACCCCCAACGGCATGTGGAACGCCGAGCCGGAGCGGCTGACCGAGATCGTCCAGCGCTATCACCAGGCCGGCTTGCAGCTGCATATCCACACCAACGGCGACGAAGCGGTCGATCTGATGCTCGACGCCATCGAATCGGCGCTGGAACTGTGGCCACGGCCGGATCATCGCCACACCCTGCAGCACTGCCAGATCATCAACCAGGCGCAGATGAAGCGCGCCGCGCGCCTCGGCGTCTGCCTCAACATGTTCGCCAACCACCTCTACTACTGGGGCGACATCCACCGCCAGCGCACGCTCGGCCACGAACGCAGCCAGCGACTCGAACCGCTGGCCTCGGCGGACCGTCTCGGCATTCCCATCGCGGCCCACTGCGATGCCCCGGTCACGCCGCTGGCACCGCTGTTCACCGCCTGGTGTGCCGTCGCACGGCGCACCGCCAGCGGCGAGGTCCTCGGCCCGCTGGAGGCACTCAGCGTCGAGCGCGCGCTGAAGCTGATCACGCTGGATGCGGCCTACACGCTCAGGCTCGATGACCGCATCGGCAGCCTCGAGGTGGGCAAGTTCGCCGACATGGCGATCCTCGACGAGGACCCGCGCGAGGTGTCGCTGGACCGGCTGCCCGAGATCGGCGTCGTCGCGACGATGGTGGGCGGTCGCCTCTTCGCCAATGACTGAGGCGTCATCCACGGCCGAGACGATCGCCGTCACCCTGATCGCAGGCTATCTCGGCGCCGGCAAGACCACCTGGCTCAACGCGCACCTGCGCGACGGCGTGGCGCCAGGCACGTTGCTACTGGTCAACGACTTCGGCGCCATCAACGTCGACGCCGAGCTGATCGACTACAAGGGCGACCGCCTGCTCAAGCTGAGCAGCGGCTGCCTGTGCTGCTCGCTCAGCGACGAGCTGGGCACGCAGCTGTCGCGCATCGCCCGCTGGCCCGAGCCGCCGAGCCACGTGCTGATCGAGACCAGCGGCGTGGCCAGACCGACGCGTATCGCCGACCTGATCCGCGTCGCCCGGCAGTATCATCTCGCGCGGATTGTCACCCTGGTCGACCTCGCCTCGCTGGCAACACGCCTCGCCGACCGCCGTGTCGGCGACCTGGTCGCGGCGCAGATCACCGCCGCCAACGAGCTCTTTTGCAACCGTGGCGACGCCCTCGACGACTCGGCGCAGCGGCAGCTGCAAGAACGCCTTGCCGCTCTCAATCCCGACGCCAGCCGTTTCTGGACAGCGCCATTCAACCCCGATCGCGAGGCGGGCACGACCCGCGATGACCGCCAGATCTCGACGCCCCAACCGCCCGCCAGGCCGGTCTATCGCCCGGCCGAGCAAGACCCGGCATGGCAGCGCTTCGCCATCACCCTGCCCGCCACCCTGCAGCGCCAGGAACTCGACGCGCTGCTGACCGCCCATGCGGACGGTCTGGCCCGCGCCAAGGGCTTTCTGCAGGCGGATGGCCGCCACTACGTCTTCCAGTGGAGCGGTGACAAGGCCGACTGGACCCCGAGCACCCCGCGCCCGGGCAGTGGCCAGCTGGTCGGCATCGGCTTCGCCGGCGCCACCTACGAGGCGCTGATCGCGGCACTCGAGGCGCTCTCGACACGCTGATGGCGACCTTTCGACACGCTGATGGCTCTGCCTTTCAGTACCCCGATCGCCTCAACATGCTGAGGGCGCTCGACCACGCCGATAGTCCGTGAACGCGCGACGATCGGGCGACTCGATGCCCCATTTCAGTGCACTTTTCCACCGTTCCCACCCATCGTGCACCACGCTGATATTGGCCTCCCTATCTGGCCAGCCGTTGCCCGCCAACTGGCTCTATAGTCCCGCGCGCCCGATTCTTTAGGGTGGAATCACCGGAGCCCAGACGCGACCGCCATCGGGTTCGGCAGCCATACCTATCCAAGAACAATCAATAGATAGCGCTGGCCCCACGGTGCATGACCAGCGTTGTTCAACTCGCAGTATGACCAACAACAACACGCAAGGGTGATTCATGATGCGTTTGACAACCCGTAGCACTTCGCACTCTCGTCGTTTCTCGAAGCTGATCGCGGCCGCCGTCGCCGGCACGCTGCTATCGTTCTCGCTGTCGAGCGTCGCCGCCGATCTCTCCGAGGTCGAGAGCCGCGGCTATCTAAGCGTCGCGACCGAAGACAACTACTCGCCGTTCAACTACATCGAAGACGGCAATGCCGTCGGCTTCAACGCCGAGATGCTGGAAGAACTCCGAGACTACGCCGACTTCGAGGTGCGTCAGGAGATCCTGCCCTGGACCGGCCTGCTCGCCGCAGTGTCCACCGGCCAGTACGACATGGCGCTCACCGGCGCTTCCGTCTCCGACGAGCGCCTGCGCGTGTTCAACTACACCGCGCCCTACGCCTCCGCACAGCACTTCGCGATCAAACGCGCCGACGACGACAGCATCAGCGACGTCGCCGACCTCGGCGGCAAGACCGTCGGCGTGCAGGCGGGCAGCGTACTGCTTTCGCGCCTGCCGGAGCTGGAGAAGATGCTCAGCGAGCAGGGTGAAGAAATGGGCGAAGTCGTCCAGTACGAGTCCTATCCGGAAGCCTTTGCCGATCTGGCCAACGGCCGCCTGGACTTCGTCATCGATTCCGCCGTCCCGGCCAACACGCTAGTGGCCTCCAAGCCGGACGTCTTCGCCAAGGGCCCTGCGGTTTCCGGCCCGGGCTACGTCTCCTGGCCGATCCCCAAGGGCAGCCCGGAACTGCTCGATTACATGAACGGCTTCCTCGACGAGATGCGCGAAAGCGGCAAGCTGGCCGAGCTGCAGGAGAAGTGGTTCGGCGAGGCCTTCCCGGACCTGCCGACCGAACCGCTGACCAGCGTCGATCAGTTCCACGAGCTGCAGTTCAGCAACATGTGATGCGCCACGCGGGCCGGTCATCCGGCCTGCGTGCCAACGCCGCGGGCAACCCGCGGCGCCTCCCCGCCTGATCGCCCCATGGAGCCACCACCATGAACGCCAGTGCCTGGCAAATGCTGCTGGAAGGCGCGTGGACGACCGTCTGGATTTCAGGCATCTCCATCGCGCTGGGCGTGGTCGCCGGACTGATCATCGCCCTGATTCGAATCGCCAAGATTCCCGTCGTCGACCAGATCCTGGTGCTCTACACCAGTCTGGCCCGCGCCACGCCACTGGTGACGCTGACCCTGTTCATCTTTCTCAGCGCACCGACGTTTGGCATCAATCTCGATCGCAATGTCGCCGGGATCCTGGCGCTGACGCTCAACACCACCGCCTTCAACGCCGAAATCTGGCGCAGCGCCTTTCGCAACTTCTCCCGCGATCAGCGCGAAGCGGCGATGGCTGCCGGCATGACGCCGTGGATCACCTTTCGGCGCATCATGTTGCCGCAGATGGTGATCACCAGTCTGCCCGGCCTGATCAACGAAATGTCTTTCCTGATCAAGGGTAGCCCGGCCATTGCCGTCATCGGCATCGTCGACCTGACCCGGGTGACCAATCGCATTTCCGCCGTGACCTACGAGCCGTTGCCGCCGATTCTCGTCGCCTGCGTGCTCTACATGGCCGTGATCGGCTGCCTCGTCTGGCTGCAGCGAATCGCCGAACGGCAAGCCAATCGGCTGGCCGTCTAGGCAAGCGACAGAGGACAACGCATGAGCAACTGGGAAATACTCTGGAGCGCCCGCGATCAGTTCTGGGTCGGCTTCCTGCGCACGATGGAGATCTTCGGTCTCTCCATCAGCGTCGCCTTCGTGATCGGCTGCGCTCTGCTCTACCTGCTTGAGGGCAGCCGACCCCGGCTCACCGTGCCACTGCGCGTCTTCATCGACGGCATGCGCATGCTGCCCTTCCTGATTCTGGCCTATCTGCTCTACTACGGGCTGCCGAGCTTCGGCATCCGGCTGGATGCCTGGTGGGCCGGCGTCGGTGCGCTGGCGGTCTATCACGGCTGCTATATCGGCGAAATCTTTCGCGGCAGCCGCATCACCTTCCCGCCCGGGCAGGTCGAAGCCGCCAAGGCGCACGGCTTCACCAAGGGCAAGATGTTCTTTCGCCTGATCCTGCCGCAGATCGTGATGCAGACCCGGCCACTGCTGGGCAATCAGCTCATCTATGCGCTCAAGGACACCGCCTTTCTGGTCATCATCACCGTGCGCGAGCTGACGGCCGCCGCCAACAGCCTGTCGGGAACCTACTTCATCCCCACCGAAGCCTTTATCGTCGTCATCGGCTTCTACTGGGCCGTGAGCGTGGTCATGGAAGTCATCATCAAACAGTGTGGGCGCTTCAGCGCCAAGCGAGGATTCGACAATGCCTGATGCCAACCCGTCCACAGCCGGCCACCGCGAGAACGACCGAAGCGGCGCGACCGCGGTCGCCATCCGCAATTTGTCGAAGAGCTTCGATGACGTCGAGGTGCTGCGTGACGTCAATCTGGAGGTCAAGAAGGGGGACGTCGTCACCATTCTGGGCTCGTCGGGCTCCGGCAAATCGACGCTGTTGCGCTGCATCAACTGGCTGGAGCAGCCGGAGCGCGGCAGTATCCACATAGCCGGAGAACGCATTGGCATGACCGACGAGGGCCGCGCCATGTCGGTGAAAGCGCTCGCACGGGTACGTGCCAAGACCGGCATGGTATTTCAGGGCTTCAATCTGTGGCCGCACCTCAACGTGCTGCATAACGTGACCGAAGCGCCGATCCACGTGCTCGGCAAATCGAAACACGAAGCCGAGACCCATGCCCGCGCACTGCTCGAGAAAGTCGGCATGTCGCACAAGATGGATGCCTATCCCAACACGCTCTCCGGCGGCCAGAAACAGCGCGTCGCGATTGCCCGAGCACTCGCCATGCAGCCGGAAGTGATGCTGTTCGACGAACCCACCTCGGCACTCGATCCGGAGCTGGTCGGCGAAGTGCTGGCGGTGATCAAGGATCTCTCGGCCGAAGGCTACACAATGGTCATCGTGACGCACGAAATGGCCTTCTCGCGCGCCGTGTCGGATCAGGTCGTATTCCTCGAAAAAGGGCTGATCATCGAGAAGGCCGACCCGGAAACCTTCTTCACCAACCCCAGCACCGAACGCGTGCGCAAGTTCCTGGAGCGCAACGATTAGGCGCGGGCGGAAACGTCGACGAACGCAGTCGCTTTCGGATAAAGCCCAAGGCTAGCGACACCGCTGCCCTAGCGTCGTGCCGGGCCTGGCCCGCTATCGCAATGCGCCATGGCCGCTTCCTCCGCGCGCTGGGCAGCCGAAGACGTCGCGGCGACGCGGGTGCCGGCCGAAGGCAGCGCGGCCAGCACCTGCGAAACCTCCGGGCACCCTCGCAGCGCGGCGTTCTTGTAGGAGCGAAGGGCGCGTACCTCGAGGCTGCGTAGATCAAGGCTTCCGGTCGCGCGCACCAGGCGCCGGATCGAGATCGTCTTGCTCAGCTGATAGCGCAGTGCCAGGACCAGCAGGGCATCCTGCTCGGCACTCACCGGGCTGTCGGTCACGAAGGCCAGCATCTCTCGCGCCTGATTCAGGCGGGTTGGCAGCTCGCTTTCGTGTCGGCCGTAGAGACTGCGCAGCATCTTGCCGACCTGCAGCGCGGAGGCAATATCCGGGCGCGGCACATCGCGAATCAGTCGCGCGCAGTCGATCACCTTCATCTCGCCGGGATCATCGGCCGCGACCATCACGTTGGTCGGGTTAAAGTCCAGATGACAGAGGCCGACCTGATGAAAACGACGTATCAGACACTGGACCTCATCCAGCAGACGACGTCGACCGACCGTATCGGCCTGCTGCCACGCATCGCCCAGCGTGAGATACCCCTCTAGCCATGGCTGGATCAGTACCTGTGCCTGTGGCAAGCCGTGACGCCGGAAAGTGCCGAGCGCCAGCGGCGCCACGGCCTGCCCGGTCGTGCGCGCGACATAGAGCGTATTGTCGAGCTCCGCAACGCCGTGATCGTAGCCAAACAACCGGTTCTGAACGCCGAGTGCCGCACCGACACGCTTGCGCAGTGGCCGCAGTTCAATGCGCTTGGCGAAGAACTGGCCGCCTTCCGACGAGACCCGCATCGCCGTGCGGCCCTTGCGCCGGCGCAGGACCTCGACGCCAGGCACCTCGAACGCGTCGTTGGCCAGCACCGCATTCAATTGCAGCGCGACTGTCCCGACGGCAGCGTCACCGAGCCGCCAGTCGCCGGCAGAGCGCCCGGCGGTCACGACATCGTCGATCGGCGCCTGCAGGCTGACCGGCAGGCAGAGAGAAATGGCAAGCATGGGGATTTTCGCTTCGTTGAAGACCCAGCGATATCGGCAGGTCTCGGTATTACTTAAGATTGGCTTAAGCAATTTACACCACTATTAGTTACCACGCTATCTTTTATGCCTGAAATCTTGCCCCTCACCGCTTGCGCCCCTGACGACGTTCGAGATACCTCGACACTGACAATCCCCGGTCGCCGCTCAGACGGCGTTGGGCTACGCTGCCGAAAATGGCGCGCATCCTTGTCCGCCAATTGCTCAGGAGGTGCTCATGTCGTTCACGGTCACGGTATTGGATGACTATCAGGGCTGCTGCGCCTTTCTCGATGCCGCGCACACATTGGATGGCAGCGATATCCGTCTCGACGTCGAGCACAATCATCTCGAGGCCGCCAGCCTGCCCGCCCGACTCGCCGATAGCGATGCGGTGATCCTGATTCGCGAGCGCACGACGCTGACTCGCGAGATTTTGGCGCAGCTCCCCAAGCTCAGATTGATCGTGCAGACCGGACGACTGTCCTCGGCAATCGATCTTGAGGCGTGCGACGATCTGGGGATCGCTGTCCGCGACGGCAGCGGCTCGCCCACGGCGCCGGCGGAGCTGACCTGGCTGCTGATCCTGGCGGGTTGTCGACGTCTGGGAAGCTATCTAGCACGACAGTCCCAGGGAGAGTGGCAACGCAGCACCGACCGGCTGGAAACCGAATCGCTGGGTCATGCCCTCAGCGGCCGCACGCTGGGCATCTGGGGGCTTGGCAAGATCGGCTCTCGGGTGGCCGACTACGGGAAAGCCTTCGGCATGCAGGTCATCGCCCACGGCCGCGAATCCAGCGCGGGCCGCGCGTTCGAACAGGAGATCGACTATATCGCCGACCGGCAGGCGTTTCTGGCGCGCAGTGACATCGTCTCGCTACACCTCAAGCTCAACGCCGAGACACGCGGCATGATCGGTGCCGCCGACCTTGCCTCCATGCGCGCCGATGCGCTGCTGGTCAATACCAGTCGCGCCGAGCTGATACGCCCCGGCGCGCTGCTCGATGCCCTGGATGCCGGCCGCCCGGGTAGCGCCGCGCTGGATGTCTTCGAGAACGAACCCGATGGCGCCCGCGCCTATCAGCATCATCCCCGCGTGCTCGCGACGCCGCATCTCGGTTTCGTCGAGCGCGACACCTATGAGCGCTACTTCACGACCGCGTTTCGTCAGGTCAGGGAGTTTGTCGAAGCGGCCCGGCCAACGTCAGCCAGCGCCTAGATCTCGGCAATCGGATTGACGCGCCTTGGCGCTCGGGGCCGGGCCATCATCCGCCGTAACCACCGTCGATATCGACGAGGCGCGTCGCGTTGCGCCCGAGGCCGCCATGCAGATCGAGCATGCGGTGATACCAGGCGTAGACCGGATCGGCGTTGGAGACGAGATCCGCCGCGGAGCAGACTCGTGCCCACAGGAAAACGCCAATGACCAGATAGTCGCTCGCCCCGGCCGCGTCGCCTTCCAGAAACGGCGCTTCATCCAGACGCCCGCGCATCGGCTCCAGCGCGCGGTCGAGCATCGAGAGCCCCTGACTCGGCGAGTGCATCTCCTCGAGCGTGCGACCGAAGGCCTTCTCGCGGGAAGTACGGAAGTAGTCGCGATCCTCGGGATGCACGGCGTTGAACACGTCCATCAGAATCGTGCGCATCACGCCCGGCGCCAGCGAGCGCTCGGCGTAGAACTTGAAGAATCGTGCCCGCGCCTCGGCGACATCGCCGCCCAGCAGAGGCCGCTCGGGATAGACCCGGTCGAGATAGCGAAAGATCTCGTAGCTGTCGGTGACGGTCGTGTCGCCATCCACCAGCACAGGCACTTTCGACTGCCCGGAAAACGCGATTGCGTCCTTGTCCGTGAACTTCCAAGGAATGAAATCGCAGTCGAGCCCCTTGTGCGCCAGCGCGTACTTCACCCGCCAGCAGTAGGGCGAGAAACGCAGCCGCTCATCGCGGCCGCACAGATCGAACATCTTGCGGCTCATGTCACTCTTCTCCGATGTCATCAAGGTTTCGGGTGTCGTCGCAGCATGTGCAAGCGTAGTGCTCGACGTCAAACGAATCCCACCTCCTGAGTGCACATAGGCTAGCCGTCCATTAGTCGCAGCAACGATCGACACGCCGTACCTCAATCCCCCCTCGCTTTGCCAAATTAGCCTTTCCTCTCAGCTCGTTATCCCACCGGTCTCCACCTTGGTCTTATCTGGTCAGACCAATTGTCCAGCGTTGGCACCTCTCGTGGCGCTGGTTATCTTCCGGGCAATCGCCGCACGCTCGTGAAGGCCGCATCAGCGCACGCGCCTTCCCTTCGCCAGGGCGATTGGGCGCCCGCCACGGCGATCCGGGCTCACAATAACGACGCAAGGGCTTTCGACATGAATCAGACACTGCTGTCACTGCTAGCCTTCCTGCCTCTGATACTGGCGGGGGTGTTGCTGATCGGATTTCGCATGGCGGCACGCCTGGCGATGCCGATCGTATTCATTGTCGCGGTGCTGGTCGCACTGCTGGCATGGGACATGACCGGCACCCGCGTGCTCGCCTCGACCCTGCAGGGTCTGATCCTCACCGTGTCGCTGTTGTGGATCATCTTCGGCGCGATTCTGCTGCTCAACACGCTCAAGCACTCCGGTGGGATCATGGCGATCCGTAACGGTTTCTCCGGTATCAGCCCGGACCGCCGCGTGCAGGCGCTGATCGTCGCCTGGCTGTTTGGCTGCTTCATCGAGGGCGCCTCCGGCTTCGGCACTCCAGCCGCGGTTGCCGCCCCGCTGATGGTCGCGCTCGGCTTTCCGGCACTGGCGGCGGTGGTGGTGGGCATGATGCTGCAGTCCACGCCGGTCTCCTTCGGCGCGGTCGGCACCCCGATCGTGGTCGGTGTCACAGGCGGGGTGAACCAGTCCGCGATCGCCGAGCAGCTGGCCGCGGACGGCTCGAGCTGGGAGACCTACTTCCGCCTGATCACCTCGGAGGTCGTCGTGACCCACGGCATCATCGGCGTGTTCATGCCGTTGATTCTGGTGACCGTCATGGTGCGCTTCTTCGGCGCCAACCGCTCCTGGACCGAGGGCCTCTCCATCGCCCCGTTCGCGCTCTTCGTCGGCGCCTGCTTCGTCGTGCCGTCGATGCTCGTCGGCGTCTTTCTGGGACCGGAATTCCCCTCGCTGCTGGGCGGCCTGATCGGCCTGGCGATCGTGGTACCCGCCGCGCGCAAGGGCTTCCTGCTGCCGAAGGATACCTGGGATTTCCCTGAGCGTTCGCAGTGGCCCTCGGAGTGGCTCGGCAAGATCGAAATCAAGGTCGAGGATGTCGCCGGTCGCGCGCCGATCTCCACGCTGATGGGCTGGATGCCCTATGTCATCGTCGCCGTGCTGCTGGTGATTTCGCGCACCGTCCCGTCGGTCAAGGCGGCGCTCTCTTCGGTCAGCACCGGCTGGAGCGACATTCTCGGCGAAGCGGGCATCTCCGGTAGCGTCCAGTGGCTCTACCTGCCCGGCGGCATCATTCTGATCGCGGTCATCTGCACGATCTTCCTCCACCGCATGCGCGCGCCGCAGGTGAAGGCAGCCTTCGCCGAATCCTCGAAGACGATCTTCGGCGCTGGCTTCGTGCTGCTGTTTACCATTCCGATGGTGCGCATCCTGATCAACTCCGGCGTCAACGAGTCCGATCTGGTCTCGATGCCGGTCGCCATGGCCCAACTGGTGGCCGACGGTGTGGGCCAGATCTACCCGCTGTTCGCGCCCGCCGTCGGGGCCCTGGGCGCCTTTATCGCCGGCTCCAACACCGTCTCCAACCTGATGCTCTCGGCGTTCCAGTTCAACGTCGCCGAAGTGCTCGGCGTCTCCACCGCCATGATGGTCGCGCTGCAGGCCGTGGGCGCCGCCGCCGGCAACATGATCGCCATCCACAACGTGGTCGCCGCCTCGGCGACGGTCGGCTTGCTGGGCCGCGAGGGCACGACGCTGCGCAAGACGATCCTGCCGACGCTCTACTACTGCCTCTTCGCCGGCGTCATTGGCCTGCTGGCGTTCTACGTACTCGGCTTCCGTGACCCGCTGATGGGCGGCTGAGCCGGCTCCGGCGCTCCGGATCCTCACGGCCGTGACCGCAACAGCCGTGATGGAGACGGGGGCGCCGATCGTTCATCGCCGCGCCCGGTTGCGGAGCGCCGCCGGGCGACACGCGCACATGAGGAGAGGACCATGTCACTGCTTTACGACGAGCGTCTCGATGGCGAGATCACCGCCGTCGACCGCACCGCGCTGAAGCGGGCGATTCTCGCCGCCGCCCCGGACCTCACGCTGCTCGATCGCGAGGAGGATCTGCACCCGTTCGAGTGCGACGGTCTCTCCGCCTATCGCACCCTGCCGCTGCTGGCAGCCCTGCCGAGCCGGCTGAGCGAGGTCGAATCGCTGATGCGCGTCTGCCACGAGCACGACGTGCCGGTCGTCACCCGCGGCGCCGGCACCGGGCTCTCCGGCGGTGCACTGCCGCTGGAGAAGGGCGTGCTGCTGGTCATGTCGCGCTTCAACCGCATTCTCGAGCTCGATGCCGATACACGCCTCGCTCGGGTGCAGCCCGGCGTGCGCAACCTGGCGATCTCCGAGGCGGCATCGCCGCATGGCCTCTACTACGCGCCGGACCCGTCGTCGCAAATCGCCTGCTCGATCGGCGGCAACGTCGCCGAAAATGCCGGTGGCGTACACTGCCTCAAGTACGGCCTGACCGTGCACAACGTGCTGCGCGTGGAGATCGTCACCATCGAAGGCGAACGCATGGTACTCGGCAGCGAGGCGCTGGATGCGCCCGGCTTCGACCTGCTCGCGCTGTTCACCGGCTCCGAGGGCATGCTCGGCGTCATCACCGAAGTCACCGTCCGCCTATTGCCGAACCCCGAAGTCGCCCGCGTGCTGATGGCCTGCTTCGACGATGTCGAACGTGCCGGTCGCGCGGTAGGCGACATCATCGCCGCCGGCTGCATTCCAGGTGGACTGGAAATGATGGATAACCTGGCGATCCGCGCGGCGGAAGACTTCGTCCACGCCGGCTATCCGGTCGAAGCCGAGGCGATCCTGCTGTGCGAGCTCGACGGCGTCGAGGCCGATGTCCAGACCGACTGCGACCGTGTCCGCGCCATTCTCCAGGCCGCCGGCGCCACGCATATCCAGCTCGCCCGCGACGATGCGGAGCGCCAGCGCTACTGGGCCGGACGCAAGGCCGCCTTCCCCGCCGTCGGGCGCATGTCGCCGGACTACTACTGCATGGACGGCACGATTCCCCGCCGCGAACTGCCGCGGGTGCTGAAGGGGATTGCCGCGCTCTCCGCGGAGTACGGCCTGCGCGTGGCCAACGTCTTCCACGCCGGCGACGGCAACCTGCATCCGCTGATCCTGTTCGATGCCAATCTGCCCGGCGAGCTGGAAACGGCCGAGACGCTCGGCGGGCGTATTCTGGAGCTGTGTGTCGAGGCCGGCGGCAGTATCACCGGCGAGCACGGCGTCGGCCGCGAGAAACTCAACCAGATGTGCAGCCAGTTCGCCGATGACGAGATCACCTTCTTCCATGTCGTGAAGGCGGCCTTCGACACGCACCGCCTGCTCAATCCCGGCAAGAACATACCGACACTGGCGCGCTGCGCCGAGTTCGGCGCCATGCATGTACACCACGGCCAGCTCGCGCATCCCGAGCTGCCCCGGTTCTAGGTTTCGGCCAGGTCCGGGCTGAGCGCTCTCCGCCCGGCGATTCACCTTCAGGAGCGATGTCATGCCCGAACTCGAGTTCCCGCGGCCGGCGGCCGGCAGCGACAACGATGCCGGCCACGACGCCACCGAAGCGCTCTGCGAGACGGTACGTCGGGCCGCCCAGGCGCGGGAAACGCTGCGCATCGTCGGCGGCGATACCAAAGCCTTCTACGGGCGCCACGTATCGGCGCATCACACCCTGTCGACGACGGGGCACCGCGGCATCGTCCACTACGACCCGGTCGAGCTGGTCGCGACCGCACGCGCCGGCACGCCGCTGACCGCGCTCGAGCAAACGCTCGCCGACAACAATCAGCAACTGGCGTTCGAACCGCCGCATTTCGGCGCTGCGGCCACCGTCGGCGGCATGGTCGCCGCCGGCCTCTCCGGGCCGCGCCGCCCGTGGGCCGGCGCCGTGCGCGATTTCGTGCTCGGCATTCGTCTGATCTCCGCCGAGGGCAAGGCCCTGCGTTTCGGCGGCGAGGTGATGAAAAACGTCGCCGGCTACGATCTCTCGCGCCTGATGGTCGGCGCCCAAGGCACGCTCGGCCTGCTGACCGAGGTCTCCTTCAAGGTGTTACCCAAACCGACCGCCTCGACCTGCCTGAGACTAGAAATGGCCGCCGACGCCGCGCGCCAGCACCTGTGCGAATGGGGACGCGAGCCGTTGCCGCTGACCGGCGCGGCGTTTCACGACGGCGTCCTCCACGTGCGCCTGGAAGGCGGCGAGCGCTCGGTCGAGGCGACCCGTCAGCGCCTCGGCGGCGAGGCGGAAGCCGCCGACTACTGGCAGGACCTGCGCGAACAGCGCCTCGCGTTCTTCGCCGCGGCGGACGCGCGCCCGCTGTGGCGTCTCTCGCTACCGCTACGCGCCCGACGTCCGCCGCTCGAGGGCGACTGGCTGGTCGACTGGGGCGGTGCCCAGTGCTGGCTCAGGAGCGCGGAACCCGACGCCGCGATCCAGGAAGCGGCCATTGCCGCGGGCGGCCATGCCACGCGCTTCAGCCCCTGCGGCAGTGAAAACGCGCCGTTTACACCGCTGCCGCCGGTCCTGGAGAAGTATCACCGCCGGCTCAAGGCAAATCTCGACCCCGATGCCATCTTCAATCCCGGCCGGCTATACGCCGGCTGGTAGGGAGCGCCCATGCAAACGCATTTTTCCGAAAGCGCCCGCGCCAGGCCGCAGATCCGCGAAGCGGATCGCATCCTGCGCAGCTGCGTGCACTGCGGCTTCTGCAACGCCACCTGCCCGACCTACCAGCTACTCGGCGACGAGCGCGATGGCCCACGCGGGCGCATCTATCTGATCAAAGAGCTGCTGGAAAGCGAACCGGACGACGATCAGGTGACCCGCGAGACCCAGCTGCATCTCGACCGCTGTCTCAGCTGCCGCAACTGCGAAACCACCTGTCCTTCCGGCGTCGAGTACCACAAGCTGCTCGATATCGGCCGCGCCGAGCTCGAGACACGCGTCGGGCGCCGGCCTGCCGAGCGCGCCCTGCGCCTGGGGCTGCGCACCGCGCTGGTCGAGCCGGAACGCTTCCGGGCGCTGCTGGCGCTGGGCCAGACCTTCCGACCGCTGGCGCCGGACGTGCTGCGCGCCAAGATTCCACCACGCCATCCCCATGATCATCGCCGTCCCGACCCCGACCGCCATCAGCGGCAGATGCTGATTCTCGAGGGCTGTGTTCAGCCCGGGCTCGCGCCCGAGACCAACGACGCCACCGCGCGCGTGCTGGACCGGCTGGGGATCGGCGTGCGCGCCGCCCAGGAGGCGGGCTGCTGCGGCGCGATCGACTTTCACCTCAACGCCCAGCGCACGGGCCGCGCGCGCATGCGCGCCAATATCGACGCCTGGTGGCCGATGATCGAAAAAGAGGGCGACGCGAGGGTCGAAGCCATCGTCCAGACCGCCAGCGGCTGCGGCGCCTTCGTCAAGGAGTACGGCGAGATGCTGGCCGACGATCCAGAGTATGCGGCGAAGGCCCGTCGTGTCAGCGAGCTGACGAAGGACCTGGTGGAGGTACTGCGTGACGAGCCGCTGGAGAACCTGCCATTGGCCCCGGCGGACTCACGTCAGCGGCTGGCCTTTCACTGCCCCTGCACCCTGCAGCACGCGCAGAAGCTCGGCGGCGCGGTGGAAGGCGTGCTCACGCGGCTGGGGTTTCCGCTCGTCCCGGTGCAGGACGCCCACCTCTGCTGCGGCTCCGCCGGCACCTACTCGATCACCCAGCCGACACTGGCGCGCCAGTTGCGCGACAACAAGCTCGACGCGCTCGAGGCGCAGGCGCCGCAGACCATCGTAACCGCCAATATTGGCTGCCAGAGCCATCTCGAGAGTGCCGGCCGCACCCGGGTACGCCACTGGATCGAGCTGGTCGACGAGGCCCTCGATGACACGACCGACGCCAGCGAACGCCAATCCAACGAACACCGATCCGCCAATCGCCAATCCACCGATCGCCATGCCGCCCCTTCCGACACGGAGCACCGTTCCCATGCAGACTAAAGCCGTCCTCGAGCTCAACGAGGTCAACGCCATTCTCGATACCGCCCAGACCGAAGCCGATGCCCAGGGCTGGGCGGTCACGATCGCCGTCTGCGACGATGGCGGCCATCTGCTGGGCCTGCGCCGATTGAACGGCGCCTCGCCCAACAGCGCCGCCATCGCCACCGAAAAGGCACGCAATGCCGCTATCGGGCGCAAGGAGACCCAGGTCTTCGAAGAGATGATCAACAACGGCCGCACCGCGTTCGTGACCGCGCCGATGAGCGCGCTGCTCGCCGGCGGCGTGCCGGTGATGCACGCGAACCAGTTGATCGGCAGCGTCGGCGTCTCGGGGGTGAAGCCGGATCAGGACGTTCAAGTCGCCAAGGCGGGCGCCGCGACAATCGTGTGAGTCCACGATGCGCCGATGACGCCGCCATGGATCCGGCGGCCGTCTGGTGACCCGCGACGGCTCTCGTCGGACCGGTGCTGCCTCACCGCTTCTTGTTACGACCCTGCGTGGCGTGGCCGGCGCGCGATTTGCCGCTGCCGCGCCCCTCGGGCTTGCCCGATTTCGGCGATGAGGATTTACTCGATTTCGGTGACGAGGACTTCCCCAGTTTCGACGATGAGGGCTTACCCGGTTTCGACGATGCGGACTTGCCCTTGACCAGCGGCTGGCCCTTCGGCTTCAGCTTCGGTTTCCCCGTCGCCGCCGTACCCGACTTCGCCGCCTGCCGCCCGGTCGGGCCGCCCTGACTGCCAGCGCGAGGCGGCTTGTGCTTCGTACCACCGGGCTTCGCGCCGCCGGGCTTGGCGGCCGTCGAGGACTTGCCTCGCCCGCGATTGGCGCCGTTCGCCCCGGCTTTCGTGCCCGACTTGTTGGCGCGGGGTGATTGACGCTTGTCGGTCGTCTTCTCGGACTGCTGGGTGAGCGCAAGAATGCCATCGATCTCCTTCGGCGTGAGATCGCGCCAATCGCCCAGTGCCAGCCCCTTGAGCGACACGTTCATGATCCGGGTTCGCACGAGCTGGGTGACGTCGAAGCCGAAGTACTCGCACATACGGCGAATCTGACGATTCAGCCCCTGCACCAGCGTGATGGTGAAGACGAAGGTCGAGACCTTCTCGACCCGGCAGCGCTTGGTCACCTGGCCGAGGATCGGCACACCGCTCTGCATGCCCGTGATGAAGGCGTCGGTGATCGGTTTGTTCACCGTCACCCGATATTCCTTCTCGTGGTTGTTGTCGGCGCGCAGGATCTTGTTGACCAGATCGCCGTTGCTGGTGAGAAAGATCAGCCCCTCTGAGTCCTTGTCCAGCCGGCCGATGGGAAAGATGCGCGCCCCGTGGCCGACGAAATCGACGATGTTGTCCTTCTCGCTCGACTCGGTGGTACTGACGATGCCAACCGGCTTGTTGAGCGCAATGAGGACGAAATCGTCCGCCTCCACCGGCTCGATCTCCTGACCGTTGACCTTGACCCGATCCCCCGGTACGACCTGATCGCCGGTCGTCGCCCGCCGCCCGTTGATCCAGACATTGCCCTGCTCGACGAAGCGATCCGCTTCGCGTCGGGAGCACATGCCACTTTCGCTGATGTACTTGTTGATGCGGGTCGATTGTCGAAGCGACATAGCGTCAAACACCAAAAAACGTCGTGGAAAACCCAAAGTGTGTCGCAAACCGCCGAGGATCCGTTAGTCCTCGAGGCAAAAAACCTGCGCGACATCACCGGTCGTCGAGTCGACACGGGGCATGAGTCGAGTACTGTCTCCCGCCGGCCAGTGATTGGCCAGCGCCGCGAGCTGCGACTTCAGCGCGGCGGTAAGCTCGCCCCCGGGTTCGTCGACGAAGCGTGGCGTCACGCCGGAGAGCGTCAGCGCGCCTAGGGGGCGTCCGTCGGGCGCATGAACGCCGACCGCCAGCACGGCGAGACCGGCACAGCCCGCGTCTCGCTCGACGAAGACTTCGCCGGACGCTTCCGACGCCTGCAGAGCGCGATCGATCGCGCCCTGCGCTAGATCGGATACCGCTCCCGCTTCGAGATAATGGCGCATCTCGCGCCGGCCGATCTCGACGAGACAGCAGCGGCGCTGCCGACCGTCGAGTGTATGGAAGGCAGCGGTTTCCGCAGTGGCGTCACGCAGCGCGATCAGCACCGGTCGCATGAGGCGCTCCAGGCTGTCGTCTTCCGCCGCCAGTGGCGCCAGCCGCGCGATAGCCGGGCCGATGTGGTAGACACCCCGGTCGTCGCGAACGGCATAGCCGTAGTGCTCGAGCGACGCCATCAGCCGCAGGATCGTGCTTTTGTAGAATCCGGTCGCCTGAGACAGCTCGGTCAAGGTCAGCGCCGGACGCTGCGCCGAAAAGGCTTCCAGCAGTGTGAGTGCTCGCTCGACCGCTTCCACACGCCGTTGCGCCATGCTCTTCTCCTCGTCGACCTTTCGAACCCGCATTTCGCGCCATCGACCCTTGCCGATACCGTGCCACTTATCGCGAAGAAAGTTTTACACAGAAAAACGGGGGTCCGCCAAAGAGAATTCGGTATCGACATTGCCGTTTCCAGAAACCCTGGGGCTCAGGCGTCGTGAAACGCTCGCCCAGCGGTGGTCTCCTTGATCACGCCGGTACGAATGACGAAGTCACCAAACGGTTCGCCGGTCTCACGCTCGGCGGCGTAGCGCTGAATCAGCGGTTCGAGTTCGCCGAGGATCGTCGCTTCGTCGATGTTCTCGCGATAGAGCTTGTTGAGGCGCTGACCGCTGAAGCCGCCACCGAGATAGAGGTTATAGTGCCCCGGCGCCTTGCCGACGAAACCGATTTCGGCCAAATAAGGGCGCGCACAGCCGTTGGGGCAACCGGTCATGCGTACGGTGATGGCGTCATCCGAGAGTCCCGCCTCATTCATCACCGTATCGAGCTTGTCGATCAGTGACGGTAGATAGCGCTCGCTTTCGGCCATCGCCAGACCGCAGGTCGGGAATGCCACGCAGGCCATGGCACTGCGCCGCAGCCGTGAGTGATCGGCGACGACCCGATGACGATCGAGAATGGCGTCGATCTCCTCGCGCTTCGTCGCAGGCACCTGAGTCACGATCAGGTTCTGGTTGGTGGTGAGCACGATGTCGCCATCGTGGGTTTCGGCGATCTCGCGCAGGCCGCTGCGTAGCTGCGGGCCGTCATCGAAGTCGGCGATTCGCCCGTTCTGCACGAACAGGCCGTAGTGCCAAAGCCCGTCGTCGCCCTCGATCCAGCCGAGACGATCGCCGTTGTCGGCGAAGTGATACTCACGCGCCGGCGCCAGCGCTTCACCAAGATGCGACTCCACTTCAGCCTTGAAGGCGTCGAGCCCCATGGACTCGACGGTGTACTTGAGCCGCGCCTGCTTGCGGTCGCGGCGATTGCCGTTGTCGCGCTGGGTCAGCATGATCGCCTCGGCGACCGCGGGCACGGCTTCCGGCGTGCAGTAGCCGATCGGGTCGGAAAGTCGCGGAAAGGTGGAGGGCTCGCCGTGAGTCATCCCCATGCCGCCGCCGATGCAGACGGTGAACCCGTCGAGTTCACCATTCTCGACGTGGGCGATAAAGCCGACATCGTGGGCAAACAGATCGACGTCGTTCTCCGGCGGGATTGCCAATGCAACCTTGAACTTGCGCGGCAGATAGTGGCGCGTATAGAGCGGCTCTCGAGGATCGCCCTCGGCTTCGGCATCACGCTTGCTCGACACCGTTTCACGTTCTTCGGCGCCCCCGGCCACGCGTTCCTCGCCGAGAAATATCTCGTGATAGGCACGGGTGCTGGGTAGTAGTCGATCGCTGATCGCGTGGCTCAGCTCGTAGACCTGGCGGTGAATCTGGGAGCGGTGCGGGTTGGCACTGCAGATGACGTTGCGATTGACGTCGCCGCAGGCGGCGATGCAATCGATCATCGCCTTGTCGATCGCCTGCAGATGCGCGCGCAGATTTTCCTTGAACACGCCGTGATACTGGAATGTCTGGCGCGTGGTGATGCGCAGCGTGCCGTTGGCGTAGCGCGAGGAGACATCGTCCAGCGTTAGCCACTGCTTCGGCGAGATCACGCCGCCGGGCAGACGCAGACGCACCATGAAACTGTAAAGCGGCTCGAGTTTCTGATGCCGGCGTTCGTCGCGCAGGTCACGGTCATCCTGCATATAGAAACCGTGGAACTTGGTAAGCTGGGTGTCGTCCTCGGCCACCGCGCCGGTCGCCTCGTCAGCCAGCCCCGCCTCGAGCGAACCGCGTAGATAATCGCTCTCAACCTTGAGCCGTTCATTAGGATGCAGCTCGTCGAACGGCACGTCGCGCAATTTGGCGATGATATCCATGATGTTCTCCTTGCCGGTGAGACCGACCTCTTAGTAGACGTCGCGCAGGTAGCGCCTTTCCTGCTGAAGACGGCGCAGGTAGTCGTCCGCCCCCTCGGCATCGCAGCCGCTCTGCTCGCGGATCACGTCTTTCAGCGCCTGATGCACGTCCGGCGCCATGAATTCGGCATCGCCGCAGACATAAAGGTAGGCGCCGGCTTCAAGCCAGGCGAATAACGTTTCGGCGCGTTCGCGCAGCCGATCCTGAACATAGATCTTGTCGGCCTGATCACGAGAGAATGCGACATCCAGCCGAGTAAGCAGCCCCTGCTGACGCCATTTCAGCCACTCGGTCTGGTAGAGAAAATCGCTTCGCTTGTGCCGATCGCCGAAGAACAGCCAGTTGTCACCGTTGGCCTCGCGCTCCTCCCGCTCCTGCAGGAAGGCGCGAAACGGCGCCACGCCGGTACCGGGACCGATCATGATCAAGGGGGCTTCGTCATCATCGGGCAGCTTGAACTGCTTGTTGTGATCGATATAGATCGGCACCTTGTCGCCGGGCTCGACGCGGTCGGCGAGATAGGTCGTCGTCACGCCGTTGCGCGCCCGGCCGTGAGTCTCGTAGCGCACCACCGCAACGGTAAGGTGCACTTCGTCCGATGCCGCGGCCTGGCTGGAGGCGATGGAGTAGAGCCGCGGCGGCAGCTTGCGCAGTGCCGCGGTGAACTGCGCGGCGTCGATGCCGTCCACCGGAAATTGCTCGATCAGGTCGATGATCTGGCGCCCGTGGAGCCAGTCGCGCAGCTCGTCGCGGGCCTCTTCGCCCAGCAGCCGTTCGAGCTCCGGCACCTCGGACCACTCGGCCCACTGTTTCAGAAACGGTCGCGTCAGCGTGGTGACCTCGAAGTCGGCCAGCAGCGCATCGCGCAGCACTCGCCCCTCGTCGAGCTTTGATGCGGCGTCGAGCTTGAGCGTCTCGATCAGCTCGTCGACGTGGGCGGGGTCGTTCTGCGGCACGACGCCGACGGCATCGCCGGGCAAATACTCAAGCCCGGAATCCTCGAGCGAGAATTCCAGATGCAGCGTGTGCTTGTCGGAGCCGCGGCCGGTGAGCGGCTGGCTGGTCAGCACTTCGGCCATGAACGGGTTCTTGCGCGAATACGCACTCTTGATCGGCGTTGCCGCAGCAGCGTTTGCCTCCGCCGGGGCCGTCGACGAGGAGAGATCGCCGGAGAGCGATTCCAGCACCGTGTCGATCCAGCTCTCGGCGGTCTCCTCGAAATCGACATCGCAGTCGCCGCGGTCAATCAGCCGCTCGCCGCCCAGTTCCGACAGGCGCGCGTCGAACTCCTTGCCAGTGTGGCAAAAGTGCTCGTAGCTGGCGTCGCCCAGGCCCAGCACTGCAAAGCGAACGCCTTCGAGCTTCGGCGCCTTGCGCCCCATCATCAGCTCGTGAAATTCGAGCGCCGGGTCCGGCGGATCGCCATCACCCTGGGTACTGACGACGACCAGCAGCCGCACGACGGCTTTCAACGTTTTCTTGCTGGCATCCGCCATGCTCATGAGCTGGACGTCGAAACCCATCGCAACGGCCCGCTCCGCAGCCAGTTCGGCGACGCCTTCTGCGTTACCGGTCTGGCTCCCGAAGAGCACGGTCAGCGACGTCGACACGGAGGTCGCTTCCACCTGGCTGGCGCCGCTCTCCTGCGCCTGATCCACCGGTTGTGCGCCAAGCCCTGCCAGATAGCCGCTCAGCCACTGGCGCTGAGACGCATCGAGGCTTTCGAGGGCTTGCCGCACACGTTTGGCCTGGTCGGCACTCAAGGGGCTGTTGGTTTCGGTCAGCGAAATCGGGGCCATTCAGAATCTCTCGTCGGTGCTGAAGTCGCGCGTTGTCGGCATCACGCCTTGCCATTCCCTGGGCAAAGGTTAGGCACAGAACCGCTCAGTGTTGGGGCAATGTGCAAAAAGCGAAAAGTTCGATCCGCGCTGTCATTATTCGATTCAGGATTATTGGTCGAGTGATGAAGGCTTTGCGCCCCGAAGTCGACGACGCATACTCGGCTTCTCATTCACGTGATCCGAGGCTCTCATGGCTTATCGACTCTTTATCGCCAACAAGAACTACTCATCTTGGTCGATGCGGCCCTGGGTACTGCTACGCACGCTGGAAATTCCCTTCGAGGAAGTCATGACGCCCTTCGAAGGCGCCGGCATGCAGCAAGCGTTCACGCGATTTTCCCCCACGGCCAAGGTGCCTTGTCTGCATGACGGTGATCTTGTGGTCTGGGAATCGCTGGCGATTATCGAAACCCTCGCCGAAGACCATGCCGCAGTCTGGCCCGGCGATCGTAATGCCCGTACCTGGGCGCGCTGCGCCAGTGCCGAGATGCATGCCGGCTTTGCCGCCCTCCGCGACGAATGTTCGATGACCTGCTCGCTGAGCATCGATCTCGGCACGCCGAGCACGGCGCTCATGAAAGATATCGCGCGTCTTGATGCGCTATGGAAAGAAGGTCTCGATACCTTCGGCGGTCCCTGGCTGGCGGGAGGCGCTTTCACCGCAGTCGACGCCATGTTCGCGCCAGTCGCCGTGCGCGTGCGCGCTTACGGCCTCGAGCTCGGTGAGGCCGCCGCCGCCTATGCACGGCGCCTGCTTGCGCATTCCGCCGTCGCCGAGTGGATCGAACAGGGCATCGCCGAGCCTTGGGTCGACGAACCGCACGAAGCGGACTGCCTACGCGGGCGACGCGTGATCGAGGACCGTCGAGGCTAGGCGGCGCCGAACGTCAATCCGCGCTGTTGTCGCCGCCAATCAGGGCCTGCAGCGAGTCGACCGGCGAGGTGAGGAGATTCGCGAGCGACTCGCGGATCGCCTGCCAGATCACCACGCTCATATCCACCTGCGTGTCGCCATCGACCGTGGTCTCGATCGGAATGTCGAGATCGATCACGCCGGATTCCGCCTGCAGCAGCCCGACCAGCTTCTTCAACGGCAGCGATGTCTCGTCCTGGTCGGTCTGCTCGCCCAGATCGAGCTGCTTGATAATGATGTGATTGCGCGCCGTGAGCGCGCCGTCACGAAGCTGATAGTTGAGATCCAGGTCGGCACTGCCGCTGTCGATTCGGTAACCGGCGAAACGCCGGATGTAGGGAGCGAATTCCGATAGCGCCAACCGCTCGGTGGTCAGGCGCAGGCGCGCCTCGAGCGAGTCACCAAAGCTCGCCTCGCCTTCGATCATGACCGGCGTTCCATCGCTCTCCATACCATCGAAGCGATAGCTCACCGGGGCGTCGCTGCGCGAGTCCAGGCCGTTCAGCTCGCCTTCGAGTTCGTCGATATCGAGAGCCACGGTCGGTGACATGCGGCGATCCTCGAAATCGAACTCGCCTTGCTCGATTCCGAGATGGTCGAGCGCGACGGACAGTCCGCCGCCCTGGCCTTCGCGACCGCGGCCACCATTTTCGTCAGCTCCGTTATCGCCGCCGCTGTCAGTATCATCGCCGCCGCTACTGCCAGCCTCCGCGCCGCCACTGCCAGTCTCATCGCCGCCGGCGCGCGGCGCATCGTCCTGCCCTCTACCCAACGCCTCGGCCAGGTTGAACTGCCCCGACTCTCCCAACTGGGCGGTCAACTTGGGCCCGGTCAGCGTCGCCGACGCCACCCGCAGCTGCTTGCCAGAGGCGAAATCGACCTTCTCGAAGCGCCCCTGCGCCAGCGAGAAGAGCGGCTGCCCCTGCGGCGCATGCGTCTCGAATCCAGTGAGCGCCACCTGTCCGCGATAGGCGATCAGTGCCTCGCTGGCGGCACCGAAGCGGAGCCGACCGTCGAGATCGAAGCGCCCGGCATCGATCCGCGCCGGCACCGCCGCGGTGAGCCAGGGATCGAGTGGCGCCGCCGCGACCTGCTGCGTGGTCACGGCGAGATCGCCGGTGAAAGGCTGGATACCGAATGCCCCTTCGAGATCGACCGTGCCCCCGCCGAGTGTCGCTGTCGCCTGCCCGTGCATCGGGCGACCGCTACCCAGCCGGTAGTCGTGCAATGTCACCTCGACGTCGCTCGCCCTGAGCGAGGCGTTCTCCGGCGTGCGCCGATCCTGCCAGTCGATGCGGCCACCGTGCGCCTCGAGCCGCGCAATCGTGAGCGGCGATGCCTCGCTGTCTGCTTGTGAGGAAGCGCTGCCAGACGAGCCCGCCGCCCCTTCGCTACCCAGCGTCGCCACGTTGAGGGAGCCATCGGCGCGCGAGACGAGATGCAGACGCGGGGCCTCGAGCCGCACCTGCCGCACCTGAATGCCGGACTGCCACAGCGTCGACCAGGCGAACATCACCTCGCCGCTGGGCACCGTGATCATCGGCGTGCGCGGCTCACCGATATCGAGCCCCGAGAATCTGGCTGTCGCCGTGAAGGGATTGAGGGTGATGCGTTCGAGATGCACCGGGGCGCCCAGCGTGCGCGTGAAGCGACTTTCGGCCCACTGGGTCAAGGCCCACGGCGTGATGACGATGGCCGCAAACAGCAACAAGACAACCAGTCCGAAGACGACGGCCCAGCGGCCGTTTCCGGACCCAGCATTCCTGAACATTGACACACTCCCTTGCGTCGACGGCGAATCCATGAGGCGTTGACGCGGAACCGTCAGCGCCTGCCGGGCACGAACCTCCCGGCTCCTTCAGCATAGCAAGCGGGCACCCGAGGTGTAGTCGCTCACTCGCGATCCGGCACAGGCCGCCGTTCGCTCAACATCGCCTCCGGATCGAAAGCGACGTGCTTGTCGCCAGGGAGCGAGAAGCGACAACCACGCCCGGGCAACTGCTAGACTGCCTGATTCGGGCCCTCGATCATCCGCTGTCATGTCACTCTTTTCCACCGGGCCCGCAGGGAGAAACCATGTCTCAAAGCGATTCCCAGACCCGGATCCGAACCGAGTGGATCGAGATCACGGCCGAGGACGGCCAGACGTTCAAGGCTTATCAGGCGCTGCCGCACAAGGGCAAGGGCCCCGGCATTCTGCTGATCCAGGAGATCTTCGGCGTCAACGGCCATATCCGTGGCGTGGCCGAGCAGTACGCGCTCGACGGTTATTCGGTGATCGCCCCTGACATCTTCTGGCGCGAAGCGCCGGGCGTCGAACTAGGCTACGAGGGCGAGGACTGGAAGGCCGCAGCCGCGCACAAGAACGCGCTGGACTATCCCACGGCGATCAGCGATCTGCGGGCGGCCGTGAAGGCATTCCGGGCGAGCCCGGTCTGCGACGGCCCGGTCGCCTCGGTAGGCTACTGCATGGGCGGCGTGCTCTCCTACCTCAGCGGTCTGGATGCTGGCGTCGATGCCGCGATCTGCTACTACGCCGGCGGGCTGACAGAGTATCTCGACCGCGCCGACGCGCTCAAGGTCCCGACCCAGTTCCACTTCGGTGCCGAGGACGATCACATCCCGCTGGAGCACGTCGAGCGCACGCGTGCGGCCTTCGAAGGCCGCAGCGATGTAGAGGTCCATCTCTACGGGGGTGCCGAACACGGCTTCAACTGCTGGGCCCGCGCCAGCTACAACCAGCACGCCTCGGCACTGGCTCACGGCCGCACGCTGACTTTTCTGGCGACCCACGCCCAGTAAGCCGGCGATCCGCGCCCAGCAAGGCAGCCGCTCGGTGCCGGTAGCGCGCTCGCCGGCCGGTTCACGCCGGTCGCCGAATCACGGCGAGTGGAAGTGCGGCAGCACGTGGGCCGCCAACTCGTCGATCACCGCCTCGGCGGGGCGTTCGTCCAGCTCGAGATTGAGCGAGACATGGTGAACGCCCATCTCGCGCAGGCGGGAGAGCTCGCCGACCAGGGCATGCCGCCCGCTACGATATCCCAGCGAGATCGGCGCCGCCGGCGCATCGGGGTCGGTCTCCAGCGCAAGGCGCATCGCCTCGCCAAAGGCGCGGAATTCGCCCGGCACGCTACGCTCGACGGCCGTGCGCCAGAGCCGGTAGCGGTCGCGCTGCTGTCCCGGTTCGCGGTGATAGGTCATCCAGCCTATGGCGTGGCGTGCGATCCAGTTCACGCTCTGCCCGCCGGAGCCGACCGCCAGCAGCGGCACCGAACTCGGCGGCTGAGGTTCGAGCCGGAACGTCGGCGTTTCCGTTTCGTGGCGATCAGGCACCACGGTTGACGGCTCGCCGAGCGCGAGCGCGACCCGTTCCCAGTGCTCGGCAAACCGCCGGCGGCGTTCGCCAATCTCGCGTCCGAAGGCGGCGAACTCGCCCGGGCGATCTCCCGCGCCGAGCCCCAGGACGAAGCGCCCTTCGGACAGCACGGCCACGGACGCTGCCGCCTTGGCGATATGCAGCGGGTGACGCAACGGCAGCACGATGGCGCCGCTGACCAGCACGGCCTGGCGCGTCTCGACCGCCAAGGCGCCCAGCCAGCTCCAGGGGTCGAGATGCCCGACCGGATCGGGATAGTCCGGGCTGTTGAGCGGCACGTCCCGCACCCACAGGGCACGGAAGCCCGCCGCGTCGGCCCGCCGTGCCAGCGCACGCTGGGCCGCAACATTGACCACCCGCTGCCCGGACCGCACCAGCGGCAGATTCAAGCCGATCGACAGCCGCCCCGGCGTGAACAGGCGCCCCGCAGGATTGGCGAGAGTGGCGATAGATTCCGACATGGGACTATCCTTCGACTCCTGATTTTCCGCTTCTGATCTTCCGCTTCACTTTCCGGTAGATAGACGGCACCGGCCAAGGAATCCCAGACATGCCCAGCAACGCCCACTTCTACGAACCGCATCTCGGTCACGGTCTGCCCCACGACCCGTTTAACGCCATCGTCGGTCCGCGACCGATCGGCTGGATCTCCTCGCACGACCGCGACGGCACACTCAACCTGGCACCCTACAGTTTCTTCAACGGCTTCAATTACACGCCGCCGATCGTCGGCTTCGCCAGCGTGGGCTACAAGGATAGCGTGCGCAATATCGAAGCGACCGGCGAATTCTGCTGGCAGTTGGCGACCCGCGAACTGGCCGAGCCGATGAACGAAAGCTGTGCATCGGTCGAGGCCGATGTCGACGAGTTCGCCCTGGCGGGGCTGACGCCGGCGCCCTCTCGCGTCGTCGAGGTCCCTCACGTTCAGCAGGCGCGCGTGGTCTTCGAATGCCGCCTGACGCAGACGCTGCGCCTGCAGTCAGCCGCCGGTGACGAACTCGACACCTGGATGGTCTTTGGCGAAGTGGTCGGCGTGCATATCGATCCTGCGCTGCTCACCGACGGCGCCTACCAGACCGCCGAGGCGCGGCCGATTCTGCGCGGTGGCGGCCCGGCCGACTATTTCGAGATCGACGAGGCTCGCAAGTTTCAGATGTACCGCCCCGGCTAGCGCGACGCGCCCTCTGGCCTATCGTCGCCATGGAAGCGCCAGGCATTGCGCCCGGCGCGCTTGGCGGCGTACATCGCCATGTCCGCATACTGCATCGCCTGCTGCGGGTCGTCGGTATCGCGCCCCAGTATGGCGATGCCGACACTCGCCCCGATGACGATCTTCTCCCCGTCAGGTAGCGAAATCGGCGTGGCGAGCTGCTCGACGAAACGCTGGAGCAGCCGCTCCACTTCCTCCCGCCGCGAGCAGCCGTCGAGCAGCAACACGAACTCGTCACCGCCGAGCCGGGCCACGTAGTCACGCTGACGGACCAGCTGGGAGAGAATATCGCCGACATGGCGCAACACGCGATCTCCCGCGTGATGGCCGTAGGTGTCGTTGATCTGTTTGAAGTGGTCGAAATCGAGCACCAGCAACGCATGGCCGCGTTCCGGGTAGAACCGGTGGTGGCGCGCGATGACCGCCAGTCGGTGATCGAGCCCACGGCGGTTACCGAGCCCGGTCAGCGCATCGGTGATCGCCATACGTTCGGCTGCCGCCGCCGCCGTTTTGCTGGCGGTGATATCCTGCGCCACGCCCTGAATGCGCCCCGTCTCCAGCGGGCTCAATATGAGATTGACCCAACGCTGCTGCCGCTCGTCGCCCAGCGCCACCTCCCAGTGCCGCTGTTCCTGCTCGCCCTCGAGCAGCCCACGCAACGCCTCCGGCCCCGGGGCGCCACTGCTGACGAGTGATGTCAGCGCCTGCGGGTACTGCTCCAGATCTCGCGCCCCGATGATGTCGAATAGGGTCCGGAACGCCGGATTGGCGGCGCGAATCCACCCTTCATCATCGAGTTCGAAGATACCCGCCTCGACGTTGTCGAAGATCGCCCGATAGCGGCGCTCCTCGACCTCTCTCGCCAGTCGCAACCGGCGCTCCTTGCCCAGCGTCTCGACCAGATTGTCGATCATCGCGTTGACGCTGGTGACGAGCTGCCCGATCTCGTCCCCCTGATTGCCGCGCGGAATCTTGAGCTTCTGTCCCGTTTCGGCCTCGAGTTCACTCAGACGATGCGAGATCCCGGTGATCGGACGCGTCACGAAGCGCACGACGACAAGCACCACGCAGATGCCGATGCCGGTCAACTGCAGTACCAGCACGAGACCGATGAACAAGGAAGACTCACGGACCAGCGCATCGATGCGCTGCTGGTTGGGGGTCAGCGTGATGCTGCAGACCGCATCCTCGGCGTCGAAGGGCGACATGATGACACGCGCAACGCTGCTGCCATCGAGCTCGACGCCTTCCGACCGCCCCTGGGCGAGCAGGCTGCCGTCGCCGAGACGAATCCGTGCGGCGTTGACGACCCGGTTGCTCAGCAGCCCGTCGATGACCTCCTCGCCGAAGTGCTGATCGCCGAGAAAACAGGCGACCTGCGCGGTGCGCTCCACGGTGGAGAGCAGCTCTTCCAGCCGCTCCACCTGCTTGCGTTGCTCGCTCTTGGCGCTGAGATAGACGGCGCCACTCATGAACAGCAGGCCAAGCAGGCCGACGATCATCAGGATAATCGCCGTTGTACGCAGTGCCAGACGGGTTCGCAGCAGGGTCAGCAAGCGTGTCATGTCGCGCTATTCATGCAGCGTCAACACGACATGGATGTCGTCGTTGACCTCGTCGCTGTCCATATAGCCCAGCGTATTGGCGTTGTGCATGACCAGATCCCGCATTTCCAGCGGTGTCGCGATCTGCTGCGGCGGCGATGCCTCGCCGGAGAACACCAGACGTGCCCAGTAGGAGTTGATGGTCGCGACATCGCGATTGACCAACACGCGGTAGAAGCGCGTCTTGAGCGGCGTCAGGTCGACCGGTAGTGCCAGATGGCCGTTGGTCAGCTTGCGATAACGCCCCATGAAGATATTGACGGCGTCGTCACGCGATATCTGCGAGATACCGCTCTCCTTGCTTACCACGATCGCGATATCGGCTGTCGCCGGTATCGTGACCAACAGCAGAGAGCACAGTATGAAGGCTCTAACTCGGTTCATGGACGATCCCTTAAAAGATGAAGTCCAGACCGAGGCTGAAGACAGAACTCCACCCTCCGTCCCAGCCACTGTCGGCGTCGCGCCATAAAAAGCCCGGGCTCCGCGTGTGGATACGATCGAACTGCGCTTTCAGTGCCATGCCGGTGGCCAGATCGTAACGCGCACCAAGCGACCAGGTCTGCTGATCGATATCGCTATTATCGGGATTGGTGGAGGTCGTCTGGACCCTCGACAAGACAACATAAGGTGTCACTGGCGCCACCCGATAGCCAAGAGAAATGAAGCCGGAATCAATCTGCCCGTCATGGCGCGTGGTTTGACTGCGATTGACGACCGTTTGGACCTGCAACGGGCCCCGGTCATAGAGCGCCCCCAAAGAAAAGAGCGTAATACGGTCAAAGCCGAAAACGTCACCGAGAACATGATTGGCATCGAGGTTGGCGAAGGGAATCTGCTCGATCTGATCGGCCACCGCGCCCTGGAAATCCACATCCGAGTGGACCTGGGTATAGCTCATGCGGAATCGCCAGGGGCCGGTTTCGTAGTCGAGATTCCCACCGTAAACTTGGTCGACATCGAAATCCGCCGTCAATCCGTCGATCAGATAAATCTCGCTGTCCGAGCGACCGGCGTAAAGCTTGAGCTGCAACAGATCACGGCCGACGGGCTGCTTGAAGGTGATATCCGCCCCATCGATATGCGTCAGTTGTAACGTCCCGAAGTGATCTACCGGCGGACGTACCCATGGATAGGCATAACCGACATAGCGGGAATCCGCGAGCTGGTAGACATCCCAACCCAGTCGACCAACACGCAAGCGTACGGCGGGATCGGGACGATAACGCAGAAAGGCCCAGCTCAACTCGGGACGAAAATTGCCGCTGTCGTGATAGCGGCTGATCCCCTGCACCACGACATCCAGTTCATCGTTCAGGCGCACGCCGAGCTGGGCGCCCAGAAGCGAATCGGTGCGTGCGCTCCAGCCCTCTCCGGCCCCTTTGGCCTGACCGATATCGCGGATGAATTCGGCGCTATCCTGGTTGCTGTGCACCATGCCCAGCGTGCCGAAACCACTCAGGGTCAAACTGCCATTATCGGTCAACGCGCGAGCCACGGCCGGGCTGGCCAGCGCCCACAGCAGCAGGCTTGTCAACAACAGGCGAAGTACACGCATCGCGATTCCCGGACCGCTAGGCGGCCGCTAAGTAAAGTGAATTCAATCACTTCATTGTCGGCAGCTACGCGATAATCTGTAATCGGCGGTCCGGTAGCGGCCACGGCTGCGCCTGCCATCGGCGGCCTTCGGCACGGCCGATCCCGGATCGCGTGTTAGACTTTCTCCCCATTCGCCGCGCGTTCGACGCGCGCCTTTTTCTTCAGACGTTCTATCAAGACGTTTCGCAACGGAGGCGACAGGCGCTCAATGTCACTGGAAGAACTGCATCTCAATCTGCGCAACCTCGCCCCCGAGGACTACGGCCAGCTCAAGCGGTTGATGGACGCCGTCTACGACGACATCGGCGGCGCCTGGTCGAAGCTGACCATCGACAAGCTGATCGCCGAGTTCCCGGACGGCCAGATCGTGATCGAGGACGACGGCAAGATCGTCGGCGTGGCGCTGACGGTTCAGGTCGACTACGACCACTTTTCCAACCCGCACAAGTACGACGAGCTGATCGGCCATCGCGAGATCATCCTCAACGATCCGGAGGGCGATGCGCTCTACGGGCTCGATGTGCTGATCGACCCGGCCTACCGCGGCTACCGCCTCGGGCGGCGGCTGTACGAGGCGCGCAAGGATCTGTGCCGCTCGATGAACCTGCGCGCGATTCTCGCCGGCGGGCGCATTCCCGGTTATCACGAGCACGCCGACGACATGTCGCCGACCGAGTACATCGACCGGGTCGCGCGCAAGGAGTTCTACGACCCGATCCTGTCGTTCCAGCTCGCCAACGACTTCCTGGTCAAGCGCCTGCTGAAGAAGTACTTGCCCGAGGACGAGAAGTCGATGGGCTACGCGACGCTGCTCGAGTGGAACAACATCCTCTACGAGCCGGCTAGCCGCGTGATCGAGACGCGCCGCACCCAGGTCCGCGTGGGCGCCGTGCAGTGGCAGATGCGCGAGTTCGACTCGGTCGAGGCGGTACTCAAGCAGGTCGAGTTCTACGTCGATGCCATCTCCGACTACCAGAGCGACTTCGCCGTCTTCCCGGAGCTGTTCAACACGCCGCTGATGGCCCTGACCGACCAGACCGATCAGGTCGAGGCGATCCAGTTCCTGGCCGGCTTCACCGAACGCTTCAAGACCGAAATCTCGCGCATGGCGGTCTCCTACAACATCAACATCGTCGCCGGTTCGATGGTCGAGAAAGGTGAGGACGGCAAGCTCTACAACGTCGCCTATCTCTGTCATCGAGACGGCGAGATCGACCGCCAGGCCAAGCTCCATATCACCCCGCAGGAGCGCCGCGACTGGATCGTCGAGGGCGGAGACGAGCTGCAGGTCTTCGAGACCGACGCCGGACGAGTCGGCATCCTGATCTGCTACGACGTCGAATTCCCCGAGCTGCCCCGCCTGCTCGCCGAGCAGGACATGGACGTGTTGATCGTACCGTTCTGGACCGACACCAAGAACAGCTACCTGCGCGTGCGCCACTGCGCACAAGCCCGCGCGATCGAGAACGAATGCTACGTGGTCGCCTGCGGCAGCGTCGGCAACGTGCCGTCGATCGAGAACCTCGATATCCAGTACGCCCAATCCTCGGTGTTCTCGCCGTCGGACTTCGCCTTCCCGCACGATGCGGTGATGTCGGAGACCACGCCCAACACCGAAATGGTGATGTTCTCGGATCTCGACCTGACCAAGCTCAAGCTGGTGCGCTCCGAGGGCGCGGTGACCAATCTGAAGGATCGCCGGCTCGACCTCTACGACCTGCGCCTGCGCGACTGGTCGTGGAAATCCGGCGGGCGTCAGGAAGAGAGCTAGGCCATGAACTGGCTGCGGCGACGGCGTGACGCGCAAAATCGGGGGCGGCATCCGTTCGACCCCGACCAGTGGCAGCGCGTGCGCCGGAGCCTGCCGCTGCTCGCCGCGCTCGGCGACGAGGAAGCCAAACGCCTCGGCCCGCGCGCCTGGCAGCTGGTTCACAGCAAACGCTGGGCGGCGGGCGACGGCGCCGAGTTCGACTTCACCGCCCAGCTCGCCATTGCCGCCCAGGCCTGCCTGCTCACGCTCGGCTGGAACGATGACGACGCCCAGGCAGCGTTTGCCAACGTCAACGATATCGTGTTGCTCGCCGACGCCTTCCACCGCCGCGTCGAGGAGATGGACGACGCCGGCGTCATGCACGAATACGACGACGAACGCGCCGGCGAAACCTCCTGGCGCGGCCCCGTCGTCCTCGCCATTCCCGAAGTCGCCGAGAGCGGCGACTTCACTGGCTACAACGTCGTGATCCACGAATTCGCCCACAAGCTCGATTTAGGCAACTCCCAGGACGTCGACGGCTTCCCCCCGCTGGCCAGCAACAGCGACGTCACCGCCCAGGAGTGGCACCGCGTCTTCACCGCCGTCTGGGACGACCTTCAGGCGCATCTCGAACGGGGTAAAGACACGCCTATCGACGACTACGCCGCCACCCACCCCGGCGAATGCTTCGCTGTTTGCTGCGAACTGTTTTTCACCGCCCCGGATCAATTGGTCGAGGTCTATCCCGAGCTTTATGACTTGCTAAAGCGGTACTTCGGGCAGGATGTGTTAGGGCGGTTCGAGCGGCAACAGACAACGGGATTCGACCCAACGCAGGATTGATACCGCATAGCCCTTGCCCGGCCCCGCATCAGCCCCACCGCGCGCCCTCCTACCCTGACTAGCGAATTGGTATCACAATCGTTACTTTTTATAGACATTGCTTTACATTAAAAGGGAAAACGATGCCACGATGCTCGGGTAGCGCCGTGACTGGGGAGTGGGCATGTGAAGACCAAGGCTGTTTACGACCCAAAGCGGATGGCCTAAGGAAGGTCCATGCGCGTTCTAGGGAGTTATGCAGAAAGCGCGATTATTGGTGCCATGTCATCGAGTTATATTTAATGCATAAAGATTTCAATAGGTTGGGATGCGGATGGCGTGCTAAGTAAAATTGTTGAACGCGCGTACGCTCAATTCAATAACCGATCACGCCACCCAATACCCGGTAAGCATCACATGAATATCGAAGACTTAAACGAATCAATGTCTGCGGATGAAGTTATAGCCCACTTGAATGGTGAAAGCATTTACGAATACCGAGCAGAAAAAGAACTCCGGATGAGAATTTCAGAGGAGTCTAAGCAATATGAAGGGGCACCCTCTTCTGGCTGGCCGCCTATCAAATTTAATTGGGATTTATCCTTTGAAGGGCAGCGCTTTTCATTGGACGGCATGAAGGCTGACGAGTTTTTAAAATATTATCCAAATGGATTTTTGTTAGGTCATATCAACCTACAAGAGCTTGATATTAAATTATGCCACTACAGTCGACGCGATGAAGGTGAACTTTGGAAGGTAGGGGCATACGATAAGCTGGCCCGATTGATTGTTTATCTCTCAGAAAATCGGAGAATTTCACCTCCATTAGTAAAACCACTCGAATCTGGAGAAGTCATCTTTAATGGCGGCCATCACCGATATGCAATAGCAAAAGAACTAAACATAGAGAATATCCCAATACATATAGATCCTAAGCACAAGAAGAAAATGGATTCCATTCTAAATATTGAGTGGAAAAATATTTAAAAAGTCAATCAACTTAGCGCCTTTCAGGCGCTGAACGCAGCAAAGCCGTGCCGGTTATGAAGGCGCCATATTTTCAAAAGGGATTTCATGAGCAAGGTTAAAATTAAAATAGTTTCTATCGGCCATTTACCTTTGGAGTTTAATCCAAAGAAAATCAGAAATTTTTCTTCTTCGTTATTTGAAATAACTGGAAACATTGACAATCATGAACTGCGGTGCGATTCCGATGGGACTGATTGGGAGTTTTCTGATAACCTAGTTATAAATCAAATACCTAAAGTAAATGGCGCAGACTTTATGATTGCGATTGTGAATGTCCCATTGGAAGCCAATTGGTATTCTCGAAGACTAGGCAACAATCAAATCGCCTTCACATTTTACGAAATTAAAGAAATTTTGAATTTTTCCAACATCCCTTTGGAAAACGTTATACACCGGCTTCTCATTGCTTACACCTTTGCTTACAAAAGAAACAATAACAAAATTCCAGAGTTCCATGAGATGACCGACTTCACCCACGATGAAACGCGTGGCTGTATTTTCGATATGAACGGCATTAAATCCGATCTAGTTGCTTCGTGTCACACCCCTATAATCTGTGGTGAATGCAAAGAAAAACTCAGGCGAGATCGCGTATCGAACAACGACATCGAATCAGCGGAAAAAGATATTAAAAAGATCCAAAAAGACCTTTATTTTCGTATTTTGGAAAAGGTAAAGCGCTACCCAATTTGGACTCTAATTCTTTCAAGCTTATTTGCGTTACTACTGGGAATTATTGGTTCAATCGCGGGTTCTTTTATATTCGATAATTTAAAAAGTGACGAAAGTCAGCAACGATACATAACAGATGATCCAACAGGACAGCCTGCTGCCACGGTTGAAAAAACACCTGAACAACAGTCTACCAATTAATCAAGTGTTATCTCAGGTCCTAGGCGAATGCGGACATAGTAAATGAATAATTCGCCTACCATGATGCCATCCAAAGACGCTTACCCTGTAACCGCCAACACTTCCCCAAACTCTTCTTGCCAAGCCTCGGCATGCCTTGCCGGATCGGCGGGAAACCGCCCTAATTCCACCGCAAGATCAAAGAAGCCCTGCGCCGGCAGCCCTTTACGGCGCCGACTGACGACGAGCGCGGTGATGAAAGGGGCGGTCCTGTTCCGCGTCCTCACACATCAGGGTCTCCAGCACCTGGGCCACGCGCTGGATCGTGCGTGGCGGCTGCAGGCTCAGCGCTTCGGCGACCTGTTGGTAGGTCATCGGCAGGCTGTCGCGCGGTGCGGTTTCGAGAAGCTGGCGGACGCGCGAGGGTAGTGATGGATCGTCGGTCATAAGGCTCAGGCGTTGGGGTCGAAGAACTTCTCTTCTCGGACACCAGCCTGCTCCGAACTCGGCCAATCACGTAGAGCCGGACCGCTTGGCTTCGAGTCCGCGCCGCGCACCAGGGTCAAGTCATGGCACCGGGCATTCATCCGTGCCAGAATTGAACGGCGCAGGAATGAGAGGGTTCTTCCATGAATTTCCAGAAAATCGAGGACGAAGCTCTCCATCTTTCCAGAGAGGAGCGGGCCCAATTGATCCAGCGACTAGTGCTGAGCCTGGAGGCTCCACCAGAGGAAGAGCTCAGATCCGATTGGTTACTCGAGGCTCGCCGCAGGGCCGAAGAGCTGGATAGTGGCGCTGTTCAGGCTGTGCCCGGTGAAGAGGTCATGAAGAAAGCCAGAGCTCTGACCAGGTGAATTACTCTTTTCACCCGGCAGCGGAAGCCGAGTTCCTGGAGTCAGTGGGTTTTTACGAATCAAAAGTTCCGGGGTTGGGTGGCGCCTTCATGAAGGAATTCGAAGCCTTGGCACAATTACTTGCCGAGTCGCCAAAAGCCTGGGCAGTGGAATTGTCTCCAGATATCCGTCGAGCCCCTCTTCACCGATTTCCGATCTCCATCGTTTACCGAGAAAAGTCTGATGGCTTCCAGGTCTTGGCGGTTGCCCACACTCGGCGCCGTCCGCAGTACTGGCTTGGCAGGCTTTAACTAGTAGCACCGACTTTCCTGTTGGAAATTGAACGGGTAATGCGCCACCGGGATTGAGGGCGTGCAACCCGAACTCCGGCTTCGACTAGAAGCTTACCGCGTATACCTACTCCTTCGCCGCCAGCACGCGCTCGAACTCCTGCCGCCAGGCCTTGGCATATTGCGCCGGGTCGGCGGGAAACCGTCCCAGATCCACCGCGAGATCGAAGAAGCCTTGCGCCGGCAGCCCTTCCCCGCGCCGGCTGACGACGAGCGCGGCGATAAAGGGCCGGTCCTGTTCCGCATCCTCCCGCATCAGGGTTTCCAGCGCCTGGGCGACGCGCTGGATGGTACGCGGCGGCTGCAAGCCCAGCGCTTCGACGACCTGTTGATAGGTCATCGGCAGGCTGTCGTGCGCTGCGGTTTCGAGCAGTTGGCGAACACGTGAAGCTAGAGATGGGTCGTCGGTCATAAGGCTCAGGCGTTGGGGTCGAAGAGTTTCACTTCACGGATATCGACATGCTCCCAGACGCGGCCGGTCATGTAGGGCTCGGTCTCGAGCCAGGTTTCGAGATCGGCGCGGTCGTCGAAACGGAAGTGGGCGTTGGAGCCAATCATCTTGCCGTCGTCATTCAGGATTGCGCCGCCGCTGAGGAACTTCCCCTGTTTGGCAAGATCCCGGACGCCGGCCAGATGCGCTTCGCGCTTGGCGAGCCGGCGCTCCAGGGCACCGTCGTCCGTGTAGTCGTAGGCCACTACCGCGTATTGGGGCATGGAGCGCTCCTGTTCGTTGGATTTCTCAGGTGCTTCGCATCATGCGGCAACCCCGCGCGTGGCACAATCCGCGCCCGGCATGGGTCGCCTCTACCGATCCGCCGCGCTCGCGTATGCTAGATGCATGGCAACACCACGCCACGAAAACTGTCATTCACCGCCGGTACGCGCTAGCCTCGAGGCCCCATGCGAAAGATTCTGCTTGTCGACAACGGCTCCCTGCGCCCCGCCGCCACACGCAATCTGCGCCGACTCGCTCGCGCCTTGAGCGAAGCAAGCGGCGAGCCGGTCGAGGCCGCCTCACTGCTGCATTCGTTCAAGATTCCGCCGGAGCAGCTGGACGGGGAGAAAGCGGTGACGGTTGGCCCGCTGGCCGAACGCCACGCGGCGGCGGGCGGCACGGAACTGATCATCGTGCCGTTCTTCTTCGGCCCCAGCAAAGCGCTAACCGGCTATCTGCCGGAGCGGCTGGCCGAGGTGCAGGCCAACTACCCGTCGCTTTCGGTGAGGATCGCCCCACCGCTGGTCGACACGCGGCTGGCGCCAGATCTGCGTCTGGCGCGTTTGCTGGCGGAGAACGTGCGCGAACGCATGACGGGTCAGTCGCGGCCCAAGGTCGTGCTGGTCGATCACGGCAGCCCCATCCCCGAGGTCACGGCGGTGCGCAACTATCTGGCCGGGCAGCTCAGCGCGCTGCTGGCCGATGAGGTCGATTGCGTGACATTCGCCTCGATGGAACGCCGCGAGGGTGATGCCTATCGCTTCAACGAGCCGCTGCTCGAGGACCTGCTGTCAGAGGAGACGCTGGCCGGCAGCGAGGTGATCCTGTCGATGCTGTTTCTCTCCCCGGGCCGTCATGCCGGTGAGGGCGGCGACATCGCCGAGATCTGCAGCCAGGCGATGGCGCACTCGCCCGGGCTCAACGTCGACACGACGCGGCTGGTGGGCGAAAACGACGCCATCGTCGAGATTCTGCACACGCGTCTGCAGCAGGCGCTCGCCGGCGGACCGCTGCTGCTGGAAAAGCGGGCAGTGTCGTCCCCGTCTTGAGCGATGATGGCCTCCACTCAGCCCCGTGCCAAGCGCTGGTGGCGCCATGGCCGAGTTTGACTGCCGCACCATCAACCGCCTGCCCCTGACACGCGTTTTTCCCAATAACGACAATCCACTGGAGTCCCCATGATCGATCTTCGCAGCGATACCGTCACCCGCCCCAGCGCCGAGATGCGCCGAGTCATGTTCGAAGCGCCGGTCGGCGACGATGTCTGGGGCGATGACCCCAGCGTGACGCATCTCGAGCACTATCTCGCCGAGCGCACCGGCAAGGCGGCGGCGCTGTTCCTGCCCTCCGGCACGCAGAGCAATCTGGTGGCGCTGCTTTCCCACTGCCAGCGCGGCGATGAATATATCGTCGATCAGCAGGCACATACGTACCGGCTGGAAGGCGGTGGCGCGGCGGTGTTGGGCGGTATCCAACCGCAGCCGCTGGATGGGCTGAACACGGGTGAACTGTCGCTTGAGAAGCTGAAGGCGGCGATCAAACCGGTGGACCCGCACTTCGCGCGTACGCGTCTGCTGACGTTGGAGAACACCTTCCACGGCGAGGTGCTCGACGCGGATCACGTGGCGCAGACGACGGCGCTGGCACGAGAGCATGGCCTGGCGACGCATCTCGACGGCGCGCGGATCGGCAACGCGACCGCGGCGAGCGGCAGGAGCCTGGAAGCGCTATGTGCGCCTTTCGACACGGTCTCGGTCTGCTGCTCGAAAGGGCTGGGCGCGCCGATGGGCTCGGTACTCGTGGGGCCGGAAGCCTTTATCGACACGGCCCGCCGCTGGCGCAAGGTGGTCGGCGGCGGCCTGCGTCAGGTCGGCTCGATGGCAGCCGCCTGCGAATATGCGCTCGACCATCACCTGCCCCAGCTGGTGGAGGACCACGCCAAGGCGGCGCACCTGGCCGCCGGGCTGGCGGCGATCGAGGGCATCACGGTAACTGCGCAGGCGACTAACATGGTGTTCGTCAGCTTCGACGATCCTGCACTCGACCCCGCCGAGCTACACGCCTGGCTGGCCGAGCGCGGCATTCTGGTCGGCGCCCTCTACGCCCCGCGCTTCGTCACCCATCGCGATGTCTCGATGGCCGACATCGACCGCGTCGTGGCCGCTTTCGGCGACTATTGCCGGCGCGGCGTCTGATCGGACGCTAGTTGCCGGTCGGGGGCGACGACGGGGAACCGTTTCGCACGCGGGGGCCGCCGTCACCGGCTGTCGCGCCGGGGTCGCAGCGTCGGCTCTCGGTGGAGATCGTGGTGTTGCCGTCATCGCCGTGACAGATCGTGCCGCCATCGCCCTCGCGGCGATAGTCACGATCGTAGTCCTGGTGATAGTCCCGGTAATAGTCTTGGTGATAGCCCCGGTGATAGTCCCGGTAATAGCCGTCACCATCACGCGGACCGGTCATGCCGGGCATGACATGCACGTCGAGCTGCCGATGCCAGTCGTCCATGTGGCCGTTGTGGTGGCGATCCGGTAGACGAATCTGCTGGCCGGTCTGCGGGTCGGCAACGGCAACGCCATCCGCCAGCACGGAGAGACTCGGCAGCGCCATGCCGCTCGCCACGACCAGCGCCAGTGCCAGCCGCGGCGCCATGCGTCGGGCCAACGTGCCAAACGGCCTGCGCCGCTCATGGGACAATATCTCGTTCATCGCTTCCTCCCTCCCTGCCGGTCGCCGTTTTCCGGACGGTTGTCGCTCCAGTCTAGCCGATCACCGTGACTGACCTGGCATTCGGCTGCCCACGGCGACAAAACACCTCGGCCTGCTGCCATCGGGAATCGGCGACATCCCGGTTAGACGGTGTCGAGCAACCAGTTCCAGAGCGCCTGCGCCGGCGGGCGCGGCTGTCGGCTCGCCGGCCGGACCAGCCAGAAGGCTTCTTCGGTTGCCATATCGAGCTCGAAGGGCGCGACCAGATCGCGACTGGCTTCGAGCAGGCGGCGATGCGACAGCGCCACCCCACCGCCGTAGGAGGCTAGTGCCAGAGTGGTCACATGGGTATCGCAGATCATCGCCGGACAGTCGCGTTCCAGCCCGGCCATACCGGCTTCGGCCAGCCAGCGAGGCCAACCGGCTGCAAATCCGGCGGCGTGCAGCAGCGTCTGACCGGCCAGGTCCCGCGGCGACTGAAGCGTCCGCGCCACGGCGGCCGAACAGACCGGCAGCAGGCGCTCCTCGCCGAGACACTCGGCCGCGACGTCGCCCCACTCGCCGGTGCCATAGCGGATCTCCAGATCGGCGCCCTCGGCACCGAAGTCGTCCGCCCAGATCGCGCTGACCAATCGCAGGGTGATCTCCGGATGCGCCTGCTGGAAGCGCATCAGCCGCGGCGCCAGCCACGTCTGCTGCATTGCCGGCGTGGCGCGCAGCGTGACTGGAGCATCCGGGCTCGGGCCGAACACTTCGGAGGTGCCCTCGGCCAGACGCGAGAAGGCCTCCTGCACGCTCGGCAACCAGGCTCGCCCGGCCGGCATCAGCGCCAGACTGCGCGGGTAGCGCACGAACAGTGGCTGGCCGAGACGATCCTCGAGCAGCCGGATGCGCTGGCTGATCGCCGATTGCGTCACCCCCAGCTCGCGGCCGGCCTCGGTAAAGCTCAAGGTACGCGCTGCGGCCTCGAACGCCTGCAGCCAGAGCACGGGGGGGAGGTCGGACATAACAGGTCTCCAGACAGGCAAGGATGGCGTCGACACGCGTGAGGCCTGGCCGATCAATGGCCGAATCGCGTGCCGCAGGGTCGAATGACTCAGGATCGAGCGACTCAGGATCGAATGGCCACGCAGCGAATGGCCCAGAAGGCAATGACCACGAAGGCAATGACCACGAAGGCAATGACCAAACGTCGAATAGCCAAAGCCTGTTATTAGCTTAGCTTGGCCTTAGCGGCCAGATTAATCGTTTGTCACGCCCGGAGACAATCCGCATCCTGATTCCCGCTACGCAATACGACATTCATCACGAGGATGGTAAGCCACCATCGGGAGAGATCTTTCTTGTCTTCAGCCAACGCCTTCCATGACGCCCTGACCTCGCGCGATGCCGCCTCGAGCGCCGTAGACATGGCCGAGCTACGCCGCTACCGCCAAGGCGAGGGCGCGCCGGAAGCGGCACTGGAGAGCGTCGAGCGCGAGGCGCGGCGCCTGGTGCTGACGTGGGCCGATGGCGAGCGCGGCGAGTTTCCGCTGATGTGGCTGCGCGATCACTGCGCCTGCAGCGACTGCCGCCACCCGATGACCCGCGAGCGCCTCTACAAGCTGCTGGAAGATCCGCTGTGGGATCGGCTTGCCGGTGAAGACGCGCTGGCGCATATCGACTTCGATGCCCGCTCGCTGACGCTGACCTGGGCCGACGACCACCGCTCACGCTTCGATGCCGGCTGGCTCCATCAGCGCCGTCCGGGCCAGGATCTGCCGAGCCTGCTGCCGACGCCGACGCCCTGGCCGGAAGGCTTCTTCCCCGAGCGCGTCGAGCACGCCGATTTCGTCGGCGAGGGAGACGGCCGCAGCCGCTGGGTCACTGCGCTGCTGCGCGATGGCCTGGCGCTACTCGACAACGGTCCGTGTGCACTGGAAGAGGTCTCGCGCGTGGCCGAGAGCCTCGGCCCGATGCGCTCGACCAACTTCGGCGGGCGTTTTGACGTGCGCTCAATCCCCAACCCGAACAACGCCGCCTACACCGCGATTGGGCTCGAGCTGCACACCGACCTGCCCAACTGGCGCCAGCCGCCGGATATTCAGCTGCTCTACTGCCTGGAGAACGACGCCGAGGGCGGTGAGTCCAGCTTTACCGATGGCTTTGCCGCCGCCGAGGTGCTGCGTGCCGAAGACCCGGCGGCCTTCCGCGTTCTTACCCAGACGCCGATCGACTTCCGCTTCCAGGATGATGGCCACGATATCGCGGTCCGCGAGCCGGTAATCGACCTGGACGCCAGCGGTCGCCCGCGCGAGATCCGCTTCAACAACTGGATTCGCGACACGCTGAGCCTGCCGGCCGAGCAGATCGAGGCGTGGTACGACGCCTATCGCACCTTCTGGCAGATCCTGCGCCGGCCGGACCGCCGCGTTGAGCTGACGCTGGCCCCCGGCCAGATGGTCGCCTTCGACAATCGCCGCGTGCTTCACGGTCGCAATGCCTTCGACCCGAATACCGGCAAGCGCCATCTTCAGGGCACCTATCTCGATCTGGACATGCTGCAGTCGCATCTGCGGGTGCTGTCGCGGTGAGCCCACCGCCTTCAGCGATCCGCTGATTCGAGCCGCTCGCGTTCATGTCTGTCATGGCCGGGCGGCTTTTCTGCGTGTATCCGGTACGGCCGGCTACACCCTCAAGGGAACGACAGGAGACAACAAATGAGACAAGCGACCATGCTTCCCACCCTTTTGCTGGGCGCGGGCCTGGCTTTCGGCGCCGTGTCGCCCGCCCAGGCCGACGAAAGCACGATCGTCTTCGGGGTCCCCGCCTGGCCCGGCATCACCGTGAAAACCGAGATCGCCCGCCAGTTGCTGGCGCCGCTGGGCTATACCGCACAGGCGCAGGAGATCGGCTTGCAGGTGATCTATCAGGGGCTCGATACGGGCGATGTCGACGTCTTCCTCGGCGCCTGGCTACCGGCACAGAACCCGATGCTGGAGCCGCTTGAGTCCGATGGCAGTATCCAGCGCCTCGCCACCAATGTGACCGGCGCACAGATGACGCTGGCCGTGCCGGACTATGTGTTCGACGCGGGCATCACCTCCTTTGCCGACCTCGACGCGCATCGCGATGAATTCAACGGCGAGCTCTACGGTTTCGGTGCCGGGTCCGCCGCCAGCGAAATCATCAACGACGCAATCGCCAACGATACCTGGGGCCTGGGCGACTGGACCCTGGTGGATACCAGTACCGTCGGCATGCTGAGCGCCGCCAAGAGCCACATTGCCAATGAAGAACCGATCGTCTGGGTTGGCTGGACACCGCACTGGATGAATCTCGAACTGCCCATGCGCTATCTCGAGGATGACAAGAACCTGTTCGGCGAAGGCAACGGTGCCAGCGACGTGCGCACGTTGATGGCGTCGGACTACGCCGAGGCCAATCCGAATCTGGTGACCTTCTTTGACCAGTTTTCGTTCTCCGCCGAGGAGCAGAGCTGGATGATCCAGCGATATGGCCAGGAAGAAGCACCGATGGAGGAAGTCGCCAGCCAATGGATCGAGGCGCATCCGGCACGGGTCGAGTCCATGCTGGCCGATGTCACCACGCGCGACGGCGCCCCGGCGTGGCCGGCGGTTCGCGACGCGCTGTCGCTCTAGCCCGTCAAGCTGTCTGGATGGGACGAGCGGCCGTTCTCTAACAATATTTCGTTACAAATTCGTGCCGACTTTTTTGCCCACCGCGGGAACTTACGCGGCAACGGGACACTCTGAATCAGTGTTCCCTTGAATGATCCCTTACTTGCCCACCATCCCCTGGTGGGCATTTTTTTGTCCGCGTATTGTTGCCGCGATTGCCTGCCGTGCTTCCCGAGACGTCTCCGCCCGATTTTTTTCACGCCAGCGGGAACTTGTCCGGCTGGCAAGGACTCTGAGTAGGTGTTCCCTTGAATGATCCCTTATCTGCCCACCCTCCCCTGGTGGGCATTTTTTTGCTGGGCCTTTCCCCAGCGCCTTAGCACCAACCGCTCCCTCGTCTTGCTCCCCGGCTTCCCGCCGGCGCGTCATCCGCACGGCCCTAGCCGGCCCGAGGCAACGGCGGCACCCGGCCGGCCATCTCCGCCAACATGAAGTCGGCGAACTGCTGAACGCGGGCGCTCTCCCTCGCTCGTTCGCTATAGAGCAGGTGAAAATCCGCGCGTATGCCCCGCCACTGCGGCAGCAGCTCGACCAGCGCCCCGCTGGCCAGCGCCTCATGCACGTCCCACCACGACCGCATCAGCACGCCGTGGCCGTCCAGCGCCAGCCGCGTCATCGCCTCGGCATCGTTGCTGGAGAGACGGCCCTGCACGCGTACCGAGCGCCGCGCACCGCCGCCGTCGCTGGCCTCGAAACGCCACAAGGCGTAATCGGTATCGTTTTCGCGCACGATCAGGCAGTCGTGGCGCGACAGGTCATCGAGCATCTCCAGCGCGGGAGCGTGTTCGAGGTAAGACGGCGCCGCACACAATATGCGCCGGTTGGGGAGCAAGCAGCGGGCAATGCAGCGTGAGTCCGGCGGCTCGCCGACACGAATACCGATATCGACACCCGACTCATCGAGCCCGAGCGGGAATCCGGTCAACTCGAGCTGCAGCGCCAGGGCCGGATGCCGAGCGGCAAATCGCGACAGCAAGGGCGCCACGTGGCCACGCCCGAAGCCGAAGGTGGCATTGATACGCAGACGCCCGGTCAGGGCCGTGCGGTCGCCGCGCAGAGAGTTCTCGAGATCGCCAAGATCGTCGAGGATGACCGCGCCGCGAGCCAGATAGCGTTCGCCTTCCGGGGTCAGCGCAAGACGCCGCGTGGTACGTGCGGCCAGTGACACGCCCAGACGGCGCTCCAGCAGCTGCAGCCGCTTGCTTACCGCCGACAACGACAGTCCCAGCTCGCGCGCCGCGCCGGTCAAGCTACCGGCTCTGGCGATATGCTGGAAAAACGCCAGATCGTCGAGTGCTGTCATGGCATACTCCCCTCCCCCTTGGTTCGCATCGCCCAGATGCCCACTTTCCCTCAAGACTGAAACGCTCGCGGCATGCAAAGAAAACCGATGATTCCGCGCCAGGACTGGTGCTCGCTGGCCGACGCGCTCGGCTTTCACTTTCATTCGATCGACGGCGCCCCGTACTGGGACGAGAGTCTGTGCTATGCCTTCACCCTGCGCCAGATCGAAGACGATCTGGAGGCCCCCACTGGCGAACTGCACGAGATGTGCCTGGCACTGGTCGAGGAGATCGTCGCCAGCGAACGCCTGATGCAGCGCATCGGTTTGCCACCGCACTGCTGGGATCTGGTGCGTCGCAGCTGGCTGGCGCGCCAGCCTTCGCTCTACGGGCGCATGGACTTTGCCTATGACGGCCGGGGGCCGGCGAAGCTCTACGAATACAACGCGGATACGCCAACGGCGCTTTATGAAGCGGCGCTGTTTCAGTGGGTGTGGCTCGAGCAGTGCCGTGAACGCGGCCTGCTGCCCGCGGAGGCGGACCAGTTCAACGCGATACAGGAAGCGTTGATCGCCAATCTGGCGGCGCAGGCGGCCCCCGGCGAGCGTATGCACTTCGCCTGTTGCGAGGATCACATCGAAGACATGGGAACGGTCACCTATCTCGCCGACTGCGCCGCCCAGGCCGGGCTCTCGAGCGAATGCCTGCACATCGAGACGATCGGCCACGCGCCGGGACGAGGCTTCGTCGACGCCAGCGGTGCGTCGATCGAGCGGCTGTTCAAGCTCTACCCCTGGGAGTGGATGTTCGACGAGACATTCGGGCGTTTTCTCGAGACGGCGCCAACCCGATTCGTCGAGCCACCGTGGAAGGCGATTCTCTCCAACAAGGCGATCCTGCCGCTGCTGTGGGAGCGCCACCCCGGCCATCCCAACCTGATTCCCGCCTGCTTCGCCGACACGCCGGACGCCGAGCGGCTCGGCGAACGCTGGGTCGCCAAGCCGTTCTTCTCCCGCGAGGGGGCCAATATCAGCGTCATCTCGCGCGCAGGTACGCTGTCGCAGACGGAGGGCCCCTATCACGCCGCGCCGGAATACAGCGTACTGCAGGCGTGGACACCACCGCCGACCCTGGGCGGCCAGCATCCGATCGTCGGCAGCTGGATCGTCGGCGACACGCCGGTGGGCATCGGTATCCGCGAGGACGCCGAGGCGATCACTCAGGATAGCTCGCGCTTCGTCCCCCACTGCATTCTGGAATGAGCCTTTGTCCTGGCGTGTGCCTGGATACGGGAAGGCACCGTTATTCTGGCGTGGGCCATCATGTTGTCATGAAGCGCTAGCGACGTCGCTTGCCGCGCCGGCGCTTCTTGGGCTGGTTGCTCCAGCGACGCCGATAGCGGGGCTCCTCACGCGGCAGCGTGTAGCCGGTGCGCGCTTCCCAATCGCTGACCGCCGCCGCCACCTGCGGCGCTCGCCGGCGTTCGAGCCACCAGGCGCCAAGGCTCGACGCCACCCAGGCGAGCGCGAAGGCCAGGTTGATCTGCAGGAATGCGATGATGCCCAGGATGGCAAAACAGAAAACCGCGATAAAGATCTCGAGAAAGAGCATCAGCCCGATGAACACGAACCCTTTCTCCCGCAGCAGCGTCCTGAACGAACGCGACGGCAGCGGTGGTAGAGAGTGCATGCCGTTCCAGTTCAGCTTCTGCAGGAAACTCGCGCGATCGTCGACATGCAATTTCTCGACGTTCGGGCGCGTCTCGCCCTCGGCCAGGGGCTGCTGATACGCGCTGCGCACCGGCCCCAGTTCGATCGCGTGGCCCGAGTTGATATGGAACAGCTCGCTGCTTTTCGACTTGAAGTAGTAAAGGTGCACGGGCAACCCGAAACGGCCACTCCAGAACAGATAAAGCGCCCCCATCGCGGCCCAGATCAGCACGATCAGGTTGGTATTGGTCAGCTGACCCACCCCCTCGTTGTCATAGAACAGCTGCAGCGAGAAGAGCCCGGCCGCCAGGTAAGGCAAATAGTTGATAGCGAGTTTCTGGCCCAGACAGTCCTGGCCGATCATCACCGCTTCGCGGGCTCGGTGATTGTCGAGATATCGATACATGGCGTGGTCGTCGAAACCGGTTGTCAAAAAAGATCATCAAACACCGCACCCGGAGCGCGGCGCCCACCTCTTCAGCCGACCGCGCGCGCCAGGCTGGCATGCGCGGTCTTGCCGAAGCCGCCGCGCGTCACGTGCGACGAGAAGCGACTCGGCAGTCCGCCGGACCGTTTGGCATAGTGGCGGCCGGTCTCCGCCAGATGCTGGCGGTTCATCGCCTGATCGTGAGGCTGCCGGCGCCCGAGATAGGAACCGTTGGCGCTGAAGAAATAGGGCGTGGGGCTGCTGTAGTACGCATGCTGCTGTTCGCCCTGGAGCGTGTTGTGGTCGACGGCGTAGATCGGCTGCAACTCGTCGATGGCGAGTGCCTCGGGAGCGATCTCGCCCGCGACGACCTTCGATAGCGCCGATCGCGAGACCATGAGCCCGCTCGGCGTCGGGCGATAGCGATCATCGTCATCGGCCTCGCAGTGCGAGAAGCGCGTCGCCCAGCGGTTCGAATAATCGGACTGGCGCCAGGTCACCGACGGGAAATCCAGCTGACAGTCCTCGAGGCTCGCATAGTTCGGGGCCACGCGAGCGTTGCGCTGGCGAGCTTCCTGGATCAGCCCCTCGCAGGTGGCGCCGGAAAGCGAATAATCGCCGGCACAGTCCGGCTGCAGGCGCAGAAAGCGCATGTGCTGGGTCATCGGTTGCCAGGCGTAGATGACCACCGGCACGCTGCTGATCAGCGTCAGTGCCAGCCGGGAGACACGTTTGCTGCGACGCGACCTGTCGAGTGCCGGTTCCTTGGCACGAGAGCGAATCGGACCTTTTACGGACATCTTGGGGTTCCTGATGAAATCGCGCAGCAGTTTATTATCAATTCACGCGCAACAATAGTTTCGATATCAGGCCCATTATCGGACGACGCGATAGCACTACACTGGTGGAGAGATAACGCAGGCGGACCACCGGGAGCGCGCGCCATGTTCGAGGGGTTTCGATCGTTCAACACACCGGTCGACGACGACGTGATCATCCATGGCGTCATCGGCGGTAGCGGGCCGCCCTTGCTGCTGCTGCACGGTCATCCCCAGACCCATGTCATCTGGCACCGGTTGGCACCACGTCTGGCCGAGCACTTCACCGTGATCGCGACCGACTTGCGCGGCTATGGCGACGCCTCCAAGCCACCCGGTGACGACACCCACGCTGCCTATAGCAAGCGACGCATGGCCGCCGACCAGGTCGCAGTGATGCGCCAACTTGGCTTCGACCGTTTCCGGCTCTGCGGCCACGATCGCGGCGGGCGCGTCGCGCACCGTCTCGCGCTGGATCACGCCGAGCGGGTCGAGAAGCTGATGCTGCTGGATATCGCCCCGACGCTGGCGATGTACGAAAAGACCGATCTCGCCTTCGCGACCGCCTACTGGCACTGGTTCTTCCTGATCCAGCCGGCGCCGCTGCCGGAATCCTGGATCGAGGCCGCCCCCGGCGACTACGTCACCCGGATCCTGGGCAGTCGCCCGGCCGGGCTCGCGCCCTTCGACCCCGCGGCGATCGCCGAATACCAGCGTTGTCTGGCCTTGCCGGGTGCCGCTCACGGTCTATGCGAAGACTATCGCGCCTCGCGCACCATCGATCTCGAGCATGATCGCGCCGACCGCGCAGCCGGCCGCCACCTGCGCATACCCACGCGTGTGCTCTGGGGAAAACTCGGCGTGATCGAGCGCTGCTTCGATGCACTCGCCGAGTGGCGCGAGATCGCCGTGTCGCCCGTCGACGGCGGCCCCCTTCCCTGCGGCCACTATCTTCCCGAGGAAGCCCCCGATGCGGTCTTCCAGCAGCTCATCGACTTCATGAGGTAAACCAACCATGGCCCCGCAACAGACACACCGAATCGCGGTAATCCCCGGCGACGGCATCGGCACCGAGGTGATGCCGGAAGGACTCAGAGTGCTCGAGGCCGCGGCGAAGCGCTTCGATATCGCGCTCGAGTTCGAGACCTTCGCCTTCGGCAGCTGCGACTACTATCTCGAATACGGCCAGATGCTGCCGGATGACTGGTTCGAGACACTCTCCCGTTTCGACGCGATCTTCTACGGCGCGGTCGGCTGGCCCGAGAAGGTACCCGACCATATTTCGCTGTGGGGATCGCTGCTGCAGTTCCGTCGCCACTTCGACCAGTACATCAATTTGCGTCCTTGTCGTTTGATGCCCGGCATCAAGAGCCCGCTGGCGGACCGACAGCCCGGCGATATCGATTTTTATGTCGTGCGCGAAAACACCGAGGGCGAGTACTCAAGCATCGGTGGCAAGATCTTCGAGGGCACCCCGCGCGAAACGGTAATGCAGGAAACGGTCATGACCCGCACCGGGGTCGACCGGGTGCTGAGATACGCCTTTGACCTGGCGCAGAGCCGGCCGCGCAGAAAGCTCACCTCGGCGACCAAGTCCAACGGCATCTCGATCACCATGCCCTACTGGGACGAACGGGTGAAAGCCATGGCGAAGGGTTACCCGGAGGTCAGCGTCGACCAGTTCCACATCGATATCCTGACGGCCAACTTCGTACTGCACCCCGACTGGTTCGATGTGGTGGTCGCCAGCAACCTCTTCGGCGACATCCTCTCGGATCTCGGCCCGGCGTGTACCGGTACGATCGGCATCGCGCCCTCGGCCAACATCAATCCGGAAGGTGACTTCCCCAGCCTGTTCGAGCCGGTCCACGGCAGCGCACCGGATATCGCCGGCCAGGGCATTGCCAACCCGATCGGCCAGATCTGGAGTGGCGCGATGATGCTCGAGCATCTCGGCTACACCGACGCCGGCGCTGCTATCGTCGCGGCCATCGAGCAGGTGCTCGGCAGCGATGACCGGGCACCGCTGACACCGGATCTCAAGGGGCAGGGCAAGACCGCCGACCTGGGCCAAGCGATCGTCGCGGCGCTGGGCTGACGGACGGGCGTCAGTCGTCGTCCGACACCGCCCCCGTCAGTGCCTCGCGACGATACTGGGCTCCCAGCGCCTGCCGCAGATGTTCGTAGAGCGGCCTCACCGACGCGCTGAGTTCAACCTCAGCGCGTCGCTGATCGATATAGTAGGCTGCCCGAGTGCCAAGCAGCTCCACGCTGGGGCTGACCTGAGTAAAGCAGAGGCCGACGCGCGCCAACAGGCGCTGGAAGCGCGGCTCGATCATGGCAAGGACGTGGTGCCGTTCGGTCAGGCCGCTGAGCGCCGTCGCGCAAAGGTTGAGCGCAACACCCGTGAGGCCGAACAGCCGACGCTCATGCTGGCTGAAGATCTGCCGCTCCAGTGCTGTCGCGCCCTCGGTCTCTCGCCCGCCGGTGCGAAAGAATCGCGGGATGGCGACGCGCGAGATCTCGCAAAGTGTCTCGCGACGCAACTGGGACAGGCCCGGATCGAGCGGCAGCTGCAACTCGCGACAGTATTTCTCCACCGGCAGCGTCAGCGCATTGCCGTCGAGGCCTGCCGCGATCACCACCCGCAGGCAGCCGATGGGCAGGCCGCTCTCCCGGTGTTCGATCAGGCAGTGGAGGGCGTTGGCGTCAAAGGCATCGCGCTCCAGGCGCTCGGCATCGTCGTTAGCGAAGAAGTCGAGCTCCTCGCAGAAGACCCGATGCCGCAGCGCAAAGACCCGTCGTTTGTCTTCCTCGCGGGTCGCGAGTACGAGGCGAAACGCCTCGAGAAAGTCATGACCGGGAGCCGCTACGGCCCCCACCTCCCGGCCCTCATCTGACCACCGCCGCGGAAGCGCGGACGGGTCTTCCCAAATAGAATCCCTGGACATAGTCGATATTGTAGCTTTTGAGATAGGGCAGAATGGATGGCTTGTCGACGAACTCCGCGACGGTTTTCTTGCCCATACCCCGGGCGATGTCCGCGATAGCCTTGACGATGAGCTGATTCTCCTCGCTCTCCGGTAACGTCATGATGAAGGAACCGTCGATCTTGATGTAGTCCGACGGCAGCTGACCCAGGTAATAAAAACTACTGAAACCGACGCCGAAGTCATCAAGCGCCACCTGACAACCCAGATGCCGGATCTCCTCGAGTATCCCGCGGGCCGATGTAAAGTCGGTGACAGCGGCGGTTTCCGTCACCTCCACGATCAATCGCCGCGGCGCCACGCCATGGCGGTGGAACTCGTTCGCCATGAAATCGGTGAGCTCACGATCGTGTAGCGACTGACCGGAGAGATTGATCGCCAGGCTGGCCGCGGTATCGACATAAGCGGCGATCAGCTCGATACCCTTGGCGATCACCCAGCGATCGATGGCGGCAATCTGGCCATTCCGCTCCGCGACCGGAATGAAGGCCCCCGGGGAAAGATAGCTGCCGTCCGGCTCGCGCAGCCGCAGCAGCGCCTCGTAGTGCTTCACCTCGAGATCGCTCAACTGGAAAATCGGCTGCACCATCAACTCGAACTCGTCGCCCAGCAGCGCGCTACGGATACGCTCGGCCCAGTACACCCGCTGCTTGAGCTCTTCGCGGCCCTGCTGATCGGGCAGCAGCAGATGCCAGCGCTTGGCGGCATCTTCCTTGGCCCGGTACATGGCATAGTCGGCGTTGGCCATCAGTTCATCCGGCCGCGCACCGTGATCGGGATACGCGGCGATGCCGATGCTGGCACTGGCGCGATGGGTACGCCCGTGGATATGCAGGCTCTGCTGATCGAGATGCGCCGCGATGCTGGCGGCCAACTCGACAGCCTCGGCGGTCGTGGCGTGATCCATCAGGACCGCGAACTCGTCGCCGCCAAGACGAGCTACGATATTGCCCTGGGTCAGCTCCGTCAGCGTTGCCGCCACCATACGTAGCAGTCGATCACCCGACTGATGCCCGCTCAGCTCGTTGACGTCCTTGAAGCGGTCAAGATCCAGATAGAGCACGGCGCCGAACGCCTCGGTCACCATTGCCCGCCGTAGCGCTTCCTCGAAGAAGCGCCGATTGTAGAGCTCGGTCAGCGGGTCGCGATTGGCCAACCAAGCCAGTCGGTTCTCCGCCAGCTTGCGGTCGGTGATATCGACACCGACCGAGAGTAGCTCGAGGCTGTGGTCGTCGAGCTGCAGTGGCGTGTGGTACCAGGCGATCGTACGCAGTTCGCCGCCGACCGAGAGAAAACTGCTTTCCTGCTGGCCGCCATGGCGCAGGAATTCATCGACATCGAAGACATCGGTCGAGAAGACCTGCTGGAAGTTTCGCTGCTGGAGCGCGGCCTCGCTCAATCCAGTCATCGACTGACAGAGGTGATTGGTCAGGGTGATGCCACCGTCACGACGGTGCGTCAGGATCAGCACCTGTGCCGTGTTCATCAAGCTGCGGATAAAGTCCCGCTCGCGCGCCAGCTCCTTGACGCGCGCTTCCAGCTGGAGACCACGCTTGCCGACTTCGTTCTCCAACCCTTCCAGCTGGATTTCCAACTCGATGGCGGTAGCCTCTAGCGTATCGATCTCATCGACGAAAAAAGCCGGGCGCTTACGCCCTTCCCGCCGCATGACATCGTATTGGCGGCTCGCCAGTAACGGCAGTCGACGGCTGATCTGTTTCAACTGGCCCATGCGGTAACGCAGAATCAGATAGAGCAGGATCTCGGCTCCCAACCAGCCACCAAGCGAGATCAGCAGAATCGTCCGCGTGGTGCCTTCGATCTCGGCAAGCTGCTCGGTCACGTCCGAGACCAGCAGGAAATAGCCCGAATGTCCTGCGCCCTCCTGGCTGCCCGCGATGGGCAATGCGGAAATCTCGTAGCGACGCCCCCCCGCCGTATCGCGGAAGATTCGATTCTTAACGCGGTCGAAACCGATCTCCTTCGACAGCGAGCTCAGAACAGGGTAGAGCACGGACTCGTGTGTCAACGCCGCCAGCGACGTCCGCCACCCGTCGAGATAACGCCCTCGGTCGTTATCCCCCTCAGCCTCCACAAGCAGTGCCACATCACTACCGGAGCTGCTTCCGACGTAACGCGTCACATCGGCCAGCGAGCGCGAAACCATCACCACGCCGGCGTCGGTGCCGCTGGCCAGAACCGGCACCGCCACATACTGCTGGCAGTCGCGACGGCAGACCAGGCGGTCGGCCGGTTGCTCGTCGGCGAGGACACGCTCGAGCCATGGCCGATCCCGCAGCTCTTGCGGTGTGGCTCGCCCCTGCGTGGCCAGCGGCGACAGCTCGCGATCGTAGACGACGAGCTCGTCAACCCCGGCGTCCAGCTGCAGGGTCGGCCAGAGTGCATTCAGCGACTGCGCGGCCATCGCTTCATCCCGCGCCAGCAGCGCACGCCCTAGGTTGGCGGCAGAGGCCACCAGGCTGCTCATCTGGCGCATGCTATCGGCGGAGCGTTGGATATTGAGCGTGACCTCCTCGCGCTGGCGATCGTAGAAGGTCTCTCGCGAGCGCTCGAACTGCGCCATCAGAGAGTGATAGCTGACCCAGACGATCAGGCTGGTTAGCGCCAGCAGCAGCAGGCTGGTGAGCAGCATCGCCCGCCATTTAAGATCCAGCCGAAGCGGCCGATCGCGTCTTCGCATCTCAAGGCATCCAGAGGCACGCTAGGCCGGTTCAGAAGGAATAGGAGAGCTGGAAGAGGAGCATGTTCCAGTACTTCTCTTGCGTACGCAGCTCGGAGCTGTCCTGGTACGGCAGCCATCCCGTCCCCTCGACGTTGTGCAGTTCGGCGGCCACGAGCAGACGGGAGAGCGGCTGCCACTGCAGGCCGACGGTCCAGTCCTTGGCATAACGTGTGAAGGCAGGCAGGCCGGTACGGGAGGCATAGTCGTGTCCACTCGGGTCGCTGCGATCCGTCGTCAGCGAGTCGTAGCGCAGCAGCCACTGCCAGTCGTCGTCGAGACGACGCGTCAGCTGCACGTACCAGCTCTCTCCGGTGAAGTCGTAGTTGTAGCGATCATCGAAGCCGCTCGAACGTACCCGGCGAATGGCATACTCCGTCGTGAAGGACCACGCCTCACGATTGTACTGAAACGACAGAATCCAGGGCTGGAAGGAGAAGTTGCCGTCGCCCGGGCCGTCGGCATTGGCGTTCAGCCCGGCATTCACGTCGGCGTAAGTGAGCGCATAGATCAGGCGACCACCGCTCTGCTCGTAGCGCAGTTGGCCGATGAAGGAGGAGTCGCCCGCGTAGTGCCCCAGGTCGTCACGACCGAACGCGGAGATTTCCGACTGCTCGTCCATCCGCGGCTTGCCCGCGCCCAACTGCAGCCGCAAGACACCATCGTCGAGCAGGCGCTCGACGTACCCCGTCGCCCCATCGGCCGCGAGTGCGGGCTGGCGCGTGCGATCGAAATAGATCGACTGCGGCAGCAGAATGCTGGGCCGCGTGATCGGAATGTCACGCGTCTGGTTGTATAGCCCTAGCGGATTCTTGAAGCGCCCGAGCTGCACCCCGGCGGTCGTCTCGACATCGTTGAAGAACTGGTAATCGATAACGCCGTAGTCGAGTTCCACCTCGTCCAGTCGCTGAATGTCGCCCGCCTGCCGCGCCAGCACCTGACCGGCCACCAGCACATTGTCGAACGGGCGAAAGGAAGCATTGAGGCCCAGCTCGGTATACTCCCAGCTGCCGCCACCTTCGCTGCTCGGGCCGAAGAAGTCATTATGGTCGCTCACGATCAGCGCTTGGCTCAGGAAGCCGTGCACCTGCAGCGTATTCATGGCATCTACCGCTCGCGCGTCCGGCGCAAAGACCGTCGCCAGACCGGCGCAACAGCCGATCACGGACAAAGGCATCCATCTAGTCAATGTCGAGCACCTGTACCTGAGAGCTCAGGCTGGACGGGTTGAGATAACCGATGCTGCCCGGCGTGGAAGCCACCGCGCGCAGCATCGCGGCGCCATCGGCCACTTGGTTGGGTGCCTGACCGGTGCCGGAGAAGACGGCGCGGTCCCACGCCAGTCGCAATTGATGGGGGAAGACGCCGAGCACGCGCTTGGCAAAGGCTTCATGCAGCGCCGCGTCGTCCGGCAGCACGAAGACATGGATCGCCTGGCCGCTCGGCAACGTGCGCTGACGCATGGCGAAGATCGCGCGGACCATCTCCAGCGATAGCGTCGTTCGCTGGACGGATGGATTGGCGATCAGCACGACCGAATCGGCCTCTTCGGCCTGGCCGACCGTGGCGACGAGCGTACACAGCACGAGCAGGCTGCCCCTCAGCCATTGCCGCATTCGACATCCCCTCGTCGTGCGCCACGTGCGTAAGCCACTGCTCTGATAGAGGTCGTCAACCACAAGCTCCTGCCTGATACGATCACGCTGCGACCCATCGGCCGGGTCGACAACGGCCGCCGCCATCATCCCATATTTCACTTATGAAGATTTATCTGAACAGATGGGGAAAAGCGGATCACTTTCCGCTATGGCTCTCGGAGATCTCGCACGTGGCCCTGTCATCATGGCTTCCCCTCTATTGTTCTAATCGACCGACGCGTCTCGCTCTTTATATGGCGGCGAGTACGAAAAACATCATGCCTTTCCAGCATAGCCGGATAGAACAGCGCCGCCATAGACCTGTGACGACGGTTCTTCGTCACGACACGACATGCGGCCCCCCGCCCCCATCCCGGCACCGGCATCGCATTGTCGCGAACCCGCTGCCGATAACCTACGCTGACAAGGGCCGCTACCGCGGAAGCCCATCTACCGACAGGGACGTGTTGGAAAGATTGAAAACGGGCTGGAAAGATCGATACGTGCCCAAAAAGCTTGGGGACGCACCGAAAAAGCATGAGAGGGACACCCTCCACAAGGATGAGGACAGAGACCATGACAATTTTCGAAGCCCTGCGCGAAAGCCACGACAGACAGCGCCGCCTGCTCGACCTGCTGGTGCAGACCCACGGCGATAGTGAGGGCCGCGACGAGCTGTTCAAGCGCGTACGCGACGAGCTGGCGCACCATGCGGCCGCCGAAGAGCGCGCACTGTATATTCCAATGATGGAATACGACATGACGCAGGAAAAAGCGCGTCATAGCGTGGCCGAGCATCACGAGATCGACGAACTGCTCGAATCGCTGGAAGCCACCGACTATGCCTCGCCGAGCTGGCTGGCCAGTGCCAAGAAACTGCAGCACCTGGTGACTCACCACTTGGATGAGGAAGAGCAGGAAGTGTTCCAGCTCGCCGGGCGCGCACTCGAGGACAGCGCCAAGACGTCGCTGGCCGAGACTTACCGCCAAGAACGTGCCGCCCATCAGGCCAGCTGACCCGCGTTGCAACTTTTTCGCATCGGGAGACTCTCAACAACAGTCGTCAAAGGAATGACCCTAATGCTGTTGCCCTCGAGTCTCCCGCGTTTTCCCCGCCTGACATGGCTGGCGCCCTTCACCCTGCTCGCCGGCTGTACCGGCTTGCCCGAGGGCACCCAACCCGTCTCCGGCTTCCAGCTCGACGACTATCTCGGCCAATGGTACGAGATCGCGCGCCTCGACCACGGTTTCGAAGCGGGTCTCGAGTGCGTCACGGCGGAGTACACACGGGCCGAGAATGGTGGCATCCAGGTCATCAACCGCGGCTTCGATCCCGAAAGCCAGCGCTGGGAAAGTGCCGAAGGGCATGCCAGCTTCGTCGACCAGCCAAATATCGGCCGCCTCAAGGTCAGTTTCTTCGGCCCCTTCTACGCGGGCTACAACGTGCTGGCACTCGACCCGGACTATCGCCATGCGCTGGTGGCCGGCCCCGATCGTGACTATCTCTGGATTCTCGCCCGCGAACCAACGCTGGACGCCACGACCTACGACGGGCTGGTCGACAGAGCCCGCGAGCTGGATTTCCCGGTCGACGAACTGATCCAAGTCTCGCAGTCACCGGAGCAGTGCGGCAATCGCGACATACCCGACACCACGCCACGCTGATCGCGGTCAACAAGCGCACGGTGGTCGCCACCAGCTCGAACTTTGGTCTAGAACATCGCCCTCGGTACCCCCGTCGCGCCTGCCGACTCCTATAGTGGAGCGCACCTGCGCTTAGCTTGAACCCATCACGAGCTAAGGCGTGCCACCCGCAAGGAGCCTTCCATGTCGTTGAACCGTATGTCGTTGAACCGTCGAGCATTGCTGCGTAACAGTGCCATTCTGGGTGCCGCTACCGTCGTATCGCCCTCACTGCTGGCCCAGAGCGAAGGGACGCCACCGTCGCGCTACCCGGACGCTGCCTGGCAGGTACTGGATGATCGCTTCAAGGATTACTACCTGTTCAACGCTCCCCTCGAGCGCCACTGGTCGGGCGGGCTCTGGCTGGAAGGGCCGGCGTGGAACGCCGTCGGCCGCTACGCCGTGTTCAGCGATATCCCCCGGGCACGGCAGATGCGCTGGGACGAGCGCTCCGGCGAGGTCAGCGTGCTGCGCGAAGGCGTCGGCCATTCCAACGGCAATGCCTTCGACCATCATGGCCGCCTGGTGGCCTGCGAGCACTCGCCGGCCCGGGTGGTGCGCTATGAGTGGGATGGCAGCGTGACCGTCCTCGCCAGCCACTATCAGGGCGAGTCGCTCAATGCGCCCAACGACCTGGTCGTGCTTCCCAACGATGCCATCCTCTTCACCGACCCGGGCTACGGTGCCCATGTCGACTACGAGGGCGAGAAGCGCGAGCTGGCGCTGAAGCCGGCGGTCTATTACGTCGACGACAGCCTGGACGAGCCGCTGCTGCTGACCGATCAGCCGGGCAAGCCCAACGGCGCCGCGCTCTCTGCCGACGGTCGCCAGCTCTATATCAGCGACACCGCACCCTCGCACTTCCCCGACCGACCCGCCACGGTCTCGCGCTGGCAGCTCGCCGAGGACGGCAAGTCGCTCGGCGAGCGAGAAGTCGTCGTCTCCAGCCAGCAGGAGGAGAGCTACGACGGCATCGCCCTCGATCAGGACGGCAATCTTTGGGCCGCCGTCTCCGGCGGCGAGGGGCACGACGGCGTCTCGATCTTCGCGCCCGACGGCGACCGCATCGGACGTATCCTGCTGCCGGAAGTGTGCGGCAACCTCTGTTTCGTCGGCGAACACCGCAATCGCCTGCTGATGACGGCCAGCCGCTCGATCTACACGCTTCACACCAATACGCGAGGCGTCTGACGCCGCTTCGTATCACTCTCCCGTAGGCGGCCCCGCTTTCACGATGGGGCCGCCTTTTTTCACCGGTTCGACGGCCCGTGTTGTCGAGCGTGTCATCCCAGGTAAGCTGGCGTCAGACTTCCCGCTGGCCCCAGGGCGTACCGACCATGTCCCACTGCCGATGCACGACCGACCCGCAGCGCCCCTTTTTTCAGCCCCGCCGAGCCGACGGAGGTGGCCATGCTGGATGAATGGCTGAGCCTGACACTGGACGAAGCGGAGCCGGCAGTCGCCAGAACCGGCAGCCTGCCGGGCGGCCACTATCGAGTGCTCGGCCGAGGCCTACTCGAGCTGACACCCGCGCATCGCACTCCGGATGCCCGTAGTCTGGTGCTCTCGGCAGGGATTCACGGCAACGAGACGGCACCGATCGAACTGCTTGGCGAGTGGCTCGCCGCGCTGGAATCCGGCCGTCTGACGCTGGGTGCACCGATCCTGGTCATACTCGGTAACCTGCCCGCCATCCGCGCCCAGACGCGCTTCCTCACCACCAATCTCAACCGACTGTTTCGCCGCGATCTCGAAGCCACCGGCGACGAACCGGCGCGCGCGCGTGAGCTAATGCAGGCCGTGGACGAGTTCTTCACCCGCCATTCGACATGGCCGCTGCATCTCGATATGCATACCGCAATCCGCGACAGCCGCTATCCGCGTTTCGCCGTGGTGCCTTATACCGAAGAGTCTCCCGACGCCTACTGGCCCGCGCTGGCCGGCGCGGGGCTGCAGGCCGTGCTGTTTCAGCATCAGCACAGCTGGACCTTCTCGCACTATTCGCGCCACTATCATCATGCCGAGGCCTACACCCTGGAGCTCGGCAAGGTGCAACCCTTCGGCGCCAATGATCTCGAGGCACTCGAGGGCATGCGCAACTGGCTGGCCGCCCTCGGCGAGGGCCGCGCCGCGCCCGCGGGCTCGCTCGAGTCGTTGCACTTCTTTCGCGTAGCCCATGAGCTGATGCGCCACAGCGAGCAGTTCACGCTGGGCTTCGCCGAGGATGTCGCCAACTTCACCGAATTCCCCGCCGGCACCACTCTGGCGGAAGATGCCCGGGCGGGCGCCTTTCTGGTCGATGGTGCGCCACTGGCCGTCGTCTTTCCCAACGCCAACGTCGAGATCGGCGCCCGCGCCGCGCTGCTGGTCCGACCGACGCCAGCACCGGAACCTGGCGGATGATTGGCGCGTCGACGCGTTAGCAGTACAGTCGCCACCATTCGCCCACATACCTCACCACGCCCGCCGTGCGACTCAATAACGACAAGATTCAGGAGTTTTCCCCGATGAACAACGAGTTATCCCCAAACCCGTGTCCCTATGCCGCGCCCCCCGCCAGGGTCGCGCGCACCTCGTCTGGAACCTGGCGGCGAAACTGCTAGAATCGCCGCATTTTTCGCCGGGGAGTCGGCAGTGCCAGTGTCATCGTGATAGCCAACCGTCGATGACAAGATCAGGCCTTTCAGACGCCGCAGGACTTCCCGCCAGCCAACCCATTCGGTGGACCCTCTCATGGCCGCGACCCCTATCCCGCTGGAAGCGCGGGGCATCAAGAAGCGCTTCGGCGATCACGAAGTCCTCAAGGGGCTTTCCCTGCAGGCCCACAAGGGTGACGTCATCACCCTGATCGGCGCCTCCGGTTCCGGCAAGAGCACGTTTTTGCGCTGCATGAACCTGCTCGAGCAGCCCGACGAGGGCGACCTGATCGTGCACGGCGAGGCGATCAATTTCCGCACCACTCAACGCGGCCGCGAACCCGCCAACTGGAAACAGGTCGAGCGCATTCGCGCCAAGCTGTCGATGGTGTTCCAGAACTTCAATCTCTGGGCCCACATGACGCTGCTCGAGAATGTCATCGAGGCGCCGGTTCATGTGCTTGGCAAGCCCAGAACCGAGGCTATTGCCCAGGCACGCGACCTGCTCGACCGGGTCGGCCTGCTGGATCGCGCCGACTACTATCCGACCCAGATGTCCGGCGGCCAACAGCAGCGTGGCGCGATTGCCCGGGCGCTGGCGATGGACCCGGAAGTCATGCTGTTCGACGAGCCGACGTCGGCACTCGACCCCGAACTGGTCGGCGACGTGCTCAAGGTGATGCGCGGCCTGGCGGACGAGGGCCGTACCATGATTCTGGTCACCCACGAGATCGCCTTCGCCCGCGATGTCTCGAGCCAGGTGATCTATCTGCATCAGGGTGTGATCGAGGAGTCCGGCACGCCTGCCGAGGTGCTCGACAATCCGCGCTCCGAACGCCTGCGCCAGTTCCTGGCGCCCAAGCACTGAGGCGAGCGACTCGAGGCATATGACATGATCAACTTTCAAGGCTACGGGCCGCGCCTGCTGGAAGGCGCGCTGGTCACCGTAGAGCTGGCACTGCTGTCACTGGTCGTGGCCGTCGTGCTCGGCCTGCTGACCGCCAGTGCCAAGCTCTCGCCAAACCGCCTGATTCACGGCATCGGTACGCTCTACACCACGCTGATTCGCGGCGTCCCCGATCTGGTCCTGATGCTGCTGCTGTTCTACGGCGGTCAGATCGGCATCAACATGGTCACCGACCAGCTCTACTACGCCTTCGACATCGACATCTTCATCAACGTCAATGCCTTCCTCTCCGGGGTCATTACCATCGGGCTGATTTTCGGCGCCTACATGGGCGAAACCTTCCGTGGCGCCTTCCAGGCGGTCGACGAGGGCCAGATGGAAGCGGCGCGTGCCTACGGCATGAATCCGCTGATGGCGTTCCGCCGCGTGCGCTTCCCGCAGATGATGCGCCACGCCCTGCCCGGTATCGGCAACAACTGGATGGTACTGCTGAAGACCACGGCACTGGTCTCGATCATCGGGCTCAGCGACATGGTGCGCGTCGCCGCCGAGGCGACCAAGGCCACCCACGAACCCTTTCTTTTCATGATTCCGGTCGCCGCGATCTACCTGCTGATCGCCACCCTTTCGGAGTGGGGCTTCGCCCGACTCGCCAAGCGCTATAGCACCGGATTCGGGGAGTCCAGCGAATGGAACAACTGAACGCCTGGTTCACCGATCTGCTCGCCGGGAACGCGATCTTCACCGCCAATACGCTCGGGTTCTACTGGGACGGCCTGGTCACCACGGTGCAGCTGGTCTTCCTGTGTCTGGTGCTGGGGATCGTGCTCGCCGTGCCGCTGGCGATCGGTCGCGGGTCCAAACGCCCGTGGATCAAGTGGCCAATCTATCTCTACACCTACGTCTTTCGCGGTACGCCGCTGCTGATCCAGCTCTACCTGGTCTACTATGGCGTGGTCTTCTTCGACGGCATTCAGGACTCCATCTTCTGGGTCGTCTTCAAGCAGGCTTTCTATCCGGCGCTGATCGCCTTCACCCTGAACACGGCGGCCTACACCACCGAGATCTTCCACGGCGCGATCAAGAATACCGCCAAGGGCGAAATCGAGGCAGCCCGCGCCTACGGCATGTCGAAGCCGCTGATGATGCGGCGGATCATCCTGCCCAGCGCCTTTCGCCGAGCGCTGCCGGCCTACGGCAACGAGGTGATCTTCATGCTGCACGCCAGCGCCGTGGCCAGCGTGGTGACGATCATGGACCTGACCGGTGCCGCGTCCTACGTCTACGCGCGTTTCTACGCGCCGTTCGCGGCGTTCAGCTTCGTCGCGGTGATCTATCTCTGCCTGACCTTCAGCATCATGTTTTGCTTTCGCAAACTGGAGAAACGCCTGCTGGCGCACCTACGCCCGCGCGGCGCGTGATGCTCAAGGCCCGATCCACCCATATCCCAACCACAAGAAGCGAGGCCCTATCATGAAGCGTTGGATTACCGGTCTTCTCATCGCCGGCACCCTGACCGCCGGCCCGGCGCTGGCGCAGGATCAGCAACCGGTTCGCCTCGGTATCGATGTGCCCTACGAGCCGTTCGTGGTACGCAACGCCGAGGGGAATCTCGAGGGCTTCGAGATCGACCTTGGCAACGAGCTGTGCGCCCGCGCCAACCTCGATTGCACCTGGGTCGAGCAGGGCTGGGACGGCATCATTCCGGGCCTCCTGGCACGCAAGTACGATGCCATCCTCTCCTCGATGGCGATCACTCCGGAGCGCGAGCGCCAGGTGCGCTTCTCGCTGCCCTACTACAACACGCCGAGCGTCTGGATCACTGCCCGCGATCGCGATATCGATATCACCGACAAGGCCGCGCTTCAGGGGCTGACGGTCGGCGTACAGCGCGGCACCATTCGCGACGTCTACGTGACCCAGGAGTACGGCGATATCCTCAATATTCGTCGCTACGGCTCGTCGCAGGATGTGGTCAACGACCTTCAGGCGGGGCGCCTCGACCTGACCTTCGAGGACTTTCCCATCGCCGTGGACGCGATCGATTTCCGCGAGGCGGACAGCCCCTACAAGCAGCTCGGCGACAGCATCAAGACGCCGACCTCGATCTTTGGCGAAGGTGCAGCGATCGCTTTTCGCCAGCGTGATGAGGCCCTCGCGGAGCGGTTCGATCGCGCAATCTGCGAGGTCTACGCTGACGGCACGTTCGACGACCTGATGCAGCAGTACTTCGACTACGACCTGTCGACCCCGCCGAGCGACGCGGACTGCGCCCCCTTCCGCTAAAGGCCTCATCGGATCACTCCCAGGCTGCGCCCTGCCGAAGCGATCGGCAAGGCGCAGCATCTGTCCGGCAACACCGACTTTTTCCCTTTCGTTCGAGGATGCCTTCGTGGAACACCAGCAACACCCCCTGATCACGCCGGTGCCCGGCACCGAACGGCATCTCGACAGCTTCCACTTCGGCCCCGAAGAGGCGGAGCGTCATGTCTATGTCCAGGGCGCACTGCATGCCGACGAGCTTCCCGGCATGCTGGTCGCATGGACCCTGAAGCAGCGCCTGGCCGAGCTGGAGCGAGAAGGTCTGCTCGCCTGTCGCGTCACGGTCGTTCCGATCGCCAACCCGATCGGCCTGGATCAGCAGCTGATGGATACGCCGCTGGGGCGCTACGATTTCGAGAGCCTGAACAACTTCAACCGTCACTATGCCGGCGTGATCGAACCGGTCGCCGCGGCGGTCGCGGACCGACTCGGCGACGATGTCGCCCTCAACCGCGAGATCATTCGCGCCCAGATCGGCACCGCACTGGCGGCGATCGCACCGCATACCGCGCTGGAGTCGTTGCGCCTCACTTTGCAGCGACTGGCCTGTCAGGCCGACTTCGTGCTCGATCTGCACTGCGACTTCAACGCTGTCGAGCACCTCTACACCACCCCGGCCGCATGGCCGGTCTTCGAACCGCTGGCCCGTTACTATGGCTCGCGTGCCAGCATGCTGGCGACCGACTCCGGCGGACAGTCCTTCGACGAGTGCTTCACTCTCGTCTGGGAAGGCCTGCGCGAGCGTTTCGGCGACCGCTTCCCGATCGACTACGGCACCCAATCGGTGACCCTGGAGCTACGCGGTCAGCAGGACGTCGATCACGCACTGGCGGGGCGTGACAGTCAGGCGATCATCGACTGGATGACGCACCTGGGGCTGATCACGGGGGCCCCGCGCGAACTGCCGGCGCTCGCCTATCCCGCCACCGACCTGGCCGCAATGGACTTCCTGCATGCGCCGATCGGTGGCCTGCTGGTGTTTCATCTGGCGCCCGGCGTCGAGGTCGAGGCAGGCCAGGTGGTCGCCGAGATCATCGATCCGATCACCGACCGGGTCGAAGCCGTGCGCGCCACGCAGGCCGGCATGTTCTATGCCCGCAGCCAGCGGCGCATGGCGACCGCCGGCATGATCGTGGCCGATATCGCCGGCCACCATAGCCATCGCAGCGGTTATCTCCTGGCCCCGTGAGCCAGGCGTTGACGGGGGTCATATTCAATCGTGTAAGCATTCGTTATGCTGCGATAGTCACCCGTTCGGTCTTACGGTCCCGCGCTCACGAGGGGCGGATACCGGGAACGAGTCGCCACAAGAACACACGTATTCTCAAAGAGACGCGATCCATGAAAAAACTGCTGACTACCAGCCTGCTCGGCGCCACGCTGATCGCCGGCGCCGTCCAGGCCCAGGATGCCGAACAACTGCGAATCGGTGTCGACGTCCCCTACGAACCGATGGAATACCGCACGCCGGACGGCGAGCTGACCGGCTTCGACATCGAGCTGGGCAACGCCATGTGCGAGCAGATCAATGCCGAATGCGAGTGGGTCGTACAAGCCTGGGACGGCATCATTCCTGGCCTGATGGCGCGCAAGTACGACGCCATCATGTCGTCGATGACCATCAACGACGAGCGCCGCCAGACCGTGCTCTTCTCCGACCCGTACATCAAGCCGCCCTCCGCCTGGTTCGCGGCCGACGACAGCGGGATCGACGCCGTCTACCCGCAGACTCTCGAGGGCAAGACCATCGGCGTTCAGCGCGGCACGCTGCAGGACAACTATGTCACCGACAACTACGGCGACGTGGCCGACATCAGCCGCTACACCACCGCTGACGATCTGGTCCTGGACATGGATGCTGGTCGTATCGACATCGCCTTCCTCGACTTCCCGGTCGGCAAGTCCACGCTGCTGGACAGCGAAGACGGCAACTATGTCACCGTTGGCGACATGATCAGCGAGCCGGCAGAGTACTTCGGCGAAGGCTTCGGCATCGCTTTCCGCCAGCGTGACGAGGACCTCGCCGAGCGCTTCAATGAGGCCCTGGCCACGCTGCAGGAAAACGGCACCTACGACGAGATCTACGAAAAGTACTTCAAGAACCACGAGTAACTCGTCAGCCACGCGTCATAGCCGCGTGACGCCCAGCTGGAAGCCCCCGCTTCCCGCAGTCCCCGCGCTGCGTGAAGCGGGGGCTTTCTGGTCCTGGCCTCCCCATGTGCGCGTCAGTCGATGGCCTGCGCCTGCCGCCAGAAGTTGATCATCCATTGGGCCATCCGCTCGCTGTCGACCTGGGCATGCAGCGAAATCTCTCCCTCACGCACGCGCTGCGCCGGCATGGCCTCTCCGCGCAGACGTATCAGATCGGCCGCATAAGCCTTGGTGAATTCGGGATGTCCCTGGACGCCGAGAAAGCATTCGCCGACCTGTATCAGATAGAACGGGCAGAAATCGCTCGCGGCCAGTACACGACTTCGCGGGGGCAGCGTCCGCACCTGATCCTGGTGACTGACGAGTAAATCCAGCCCGGGCTGCCAGGGCTGCATCCAGGGCTCGCGATCGGCTATCTGGTTGAAGGAGACGCCAACTCCCCAACCGCGCGGGCTACGCTCCACCTCGCCACCCAGCGCCCGAGCGATCAACTGATGACCGAAACAGACGCCGATCAACGGTCGTTTCGCTTCCCATAAGTCGCGCACGAATTCGCACAGGTGGTCGATCCAGGCATCGCCGTCGTTGACGCCGTATTTCGAGCCAGTGATCAGCCAACCATCGATCGCCTCGACATCGGCGGCGGTCGGCATGTCATCATCCAGACAGCGCCAGACCCGGAACGTCAGCGCCGGTTCAATCCCCGTCAGCAGCCGCGCGAACTGCTGCGGGTAGTTGCCGTGCGCTTCACGCAGTGGCTCGGCGACATCGTCGCACTGCAGAATTCCGACTCGCATTCGACTCCCCTTCGTTGGCCACTCGCTCGGCTTTCCCACCAGGATAGGAACGGGGCGGCCCGACTCTCGCCGCACCGCCCCGTTCCGATCATGATCCCCAAACGCCGAGCGGAGCCTCCCGCCCGACTCGCAACGCTTCGACACGGCGTGTCACCGGGTCGGCGAAGCGATCTCCTCCCCCTCTTGCGCCTGCTGCTCCCGACGCTCCATGGCGAACTCTTCCTCCGGCGACAGAATCAGACGGTGCCGTCCCACGAAGGCGAAGTAGGCAATGGCGATCGCGAACCAGACGATCACGCCGAGAATGCCCACGCGATAGGTGGGATCGCTCAGCTGGAAGAACAGCGTCACCAGGGCGATGACGATCGTCACCCAGGCCCCCGCCGTGCCAAACGGGCTGCGATAGGGGCGCGGAATGTCGGCGCGATTCCGTCGCAGCAGAATGAACGAGACCGCCTGCGCGATATAGGAGCACATGGCCCCGAAAACCGCCATGTTGAGCAGCGTGCCGCCAATCACCGCCGACCCCTGATCGACGCCCAGCCCAATGAACAGCACCAGCATGATGACCAGCCCCAGACAGGCACCCGCTATCATCGCCACGTGCGGTGTCTTGCGCGTGCCGTGGGTGACCGACAGCCAGGTGGGAAAGTAGCCGGCCCGAGAGAGCGAGTAGATTTGGCGCCCCTGGGCGAAGATGATGGTGTGGAAACTAGAGATGAGGCCAATGATGGCCACCAGCGCTAGCCCCTTGGCCAGACCGCTGCCGTAGATGGCGGCGAAACCGTCGAGCAACGGCTCGCCGCTCTGCCCAAGCGCATAGGCCCCGACCCCGACCAGCGACGGGTTGAGAAAGAGAATCATCGAGGCCGAGACGATCAGCGTGATCATGCCGAGGATGATGCCCCGAGGCATGTCGCGCGCCGGATCCACGGACTCCTCCGCCGCCAGTGGCAGCTGCTCGATGGCCAGAAAAAGCCAGACCGCGAACGGCATCGCCGCCAGCGCACCGCCGATGCCCATCGGCAGCAGCGACCCGCCTCCGCCTTCTAGCCGCTCGCCATCCGGGCCGATATCGAGCGCCCAGGTGGTGAAGTCGATATTCGGAATCGCCGAGACCCAGAAGACCAGCAGTACCGCCAGGGCGAGCAGCGTCACCGTCAGCGTGACCTTGAAAGAGAGCTCCACGCCGACGATGTTGAGCCCGACGAAGAGCAGGTAGCCGACGACCCACCACAGCGGCTGCATCGCCACCGGGGTCTCGAAGATGCTGCCGAGATAGGAGCCGATAAAGAAGACGATCACCGCCGGTGTCAGGATGTACTCGACGTTTTCGCACAGGCCGGTGATGAAGCCGCCCCAGGGGCCCATGGAGGTGCGCGCGAAGGAGTAGGCCGCACCGGTATGCGGCAGGGCGGGCGACATTTCGGCGATGCAGAAGGTCAAGCCGAGATACATGATCGCGATCAGCGCGGTGGCGATCGCCATGCCGCCCCAACCGCCGATGGCGAGCCCAAGATTCCAGCCGGAATAGTGGCCCGAGATGACCGCCCCCACGCCGAGAGCCCAGAGCGACCAGGGGCCGGCGTAGCGGCTGAGCCCCCGTTTGTCGAAGTAGCTCGCCTCTTCCTGGCGATACTGGATATTGGATGATTGCTGCATGACTGCCTCCCTCTGTTGACGTTGTTATGGGCGAAGCGATGCGATGCTGCGGCCGCCGGCCTTGACATGGGCGGCCTGCGTTTCACCAATACTGCAGCGCCGTGCGCATCGCAATCCCCTGCGAGCGAATCAGCACGGAATGCAGCCAGATTGGGTAAACGACGGGATCGGCGGCGCGGCAAGAGGTGGCGATGACAATGCCTGTCGATCGCTACGTAAGACAGCAATTATTTACCGTTCTTCTCTGGAGCGCCTGTGACGTGGTCCGTATCCTGCTAAGTAAAGCTAGCCGTCTATCGATTATCGTAACGGTGCAGCTTGGCTTGATGACGAGATGACGGCGATCCCTCGATGGCGCCGCAGCAAAATAGAGAAGACGACACGCCCGTTATCGAGGCGGTCGCAAAAATTGCAGCAGGGTATTCCATGGATCAATGGCTTCAGCAAATACAGGAGGCGGTGCTGGGCGTTGGCCTGATAACGCTCCTCCTGGTCTACCGGCGCAACCCGCTTTCGCTACTGGCGATTGCGGCGGCCGCAAGTCTCTGCCTGGCCACGGCAGGCAGCGCGCTCACGCCCGAGGCAACCGGCACGACAGCGAGTGCCGCGCTGCTGTTCGCCCTGCTGGCGCTCGCCAGCCGACAGTCGCCCTTGCCCATCTGGCTGGCCAGTACGCTCTCGCCCTCTCCGAACGGTCCTGAAGCAGCGGTGCAGGTCACCGCGCACCCGGTCAGCGGCAAGCTGCAGGTGTTCTACCTTTCCCGCTGGTTCGACGCCGTCCTGATCGACCCCGCCAATCCGCCGCTGCGCGATGGCGAAACGGTCTATCTGATTCGCCACAGCGCACGGCAGGCCTGGGTCAGCCGTGTCCGTAGCCATACGCCGCCACCGGAATCGCCGCGCCGCTGGCACTGGCACTGGCACACCCGATAGTCCGACGCGCACCGAGTGCGATCGACACCGGCGTGGACCACGATCGCCCGCCATTTTGGCGATGTTCCCACGCTCTCGCCGTGTTCGACGAAACCGCGACTGATAGGAAAACGGGGAACGCAAGAGAGCGCCTATCGCTTGGCGACAGTGCCCCTAAGCGGTCGACGGGCGCGCAAAACGGGCGACCAGTCGTGCCATCCCCGGCCCCACCATGACCACGGTAAACAGCCGTAGCGTCTGCAGTGCGACCACCAGCCCCACGTCGGCGTGGGTATCGATGGCGATAATGGTCATCGAGTCGAGCCCGCCCGGACTGGTACCCAGGTAGGCGGTGACGAAATCCGCATGCATCAGTCGCGTCATCAGCCACGCCGAGAGCGCGCACATCGCGATCAACAGCAGCGAGGCGAAAATCATCTTGCTCAGCGCGCGGGCAATATTGCGGACCGTCTCGCGGTCGAAACGCAGGCCCACGTAGGCGCCGATGATGCCGTAGGCCAGTTCCAGCAGCGGCTGCGGAATCAGAATCGTGATCACGCCGCTCAGCTGCGCCAACGTCCCCAGCACGACCGGCCCCAGCAGCGCACCCGCCGGCAGCCGTCCGTCAAAGATCAGCACGCCGGCGATCACCGTGGCGGCGGTCGCCAGCAGCGCCAGTACCTCCTCCGTATCAGCGGGCAGATTGGCGGGATGGCCGCGGCCGGCGACATCGGTCACACCCAGGTAATGGCTGACCAACGCGCCGACCAGCACCACACAGACCACGCGCACGTACTGCATGGCCGCCACGATGCGCGGGTCGGCGTCACTCTCCTCGGCCATCGCCACCATCGCGGCGGCCGCACCCGGCGTCGTGCCCCATGCCGCCGTCGTGCCGGGCAAGCCGCCATAGCGCACCAGCCCGATCCCCACGACCAGACTCAGGACCAGCGTGATCGCGGTGGCCAGCAGCATCACCGGCCAGGCATCGAGTATCCGCAGCAGGATCCCCATGGTCAGCGTCTGGGCGATCAACACGCCGATCACGCCCTGGCTCAGCTTGAACGCGACGCGCGGCAGACGCAGTCCGCCAATCGACACGCCATAGACAATCGCCACGGCCATCGGACCGATAAAGCCACCGGCCGGCATATGCACCCAATTGAGCAGTCGGTTGGCCAAGACGCAGGCGAAGACGAGCAGACTCCAGCGCAGCCAGACAGGACAAGGCGCCCGAGGGGGACGGTCAGAGGCAGACAAGCGACGACTCCATAAAAGGCTAATCATAGCAGCCCGCTCACGGCGCATGCAGCTTTGTCGACAATATCACCTTGCTCGCCAACGGGCTGCTACAGTCAAGGCAAGTGGAGCATCCCCTTTCCCTGCCCAGTCGTGGAGTGCCTCATGTCGCGAAACCTGCTTGCCGGAATCGGCGCCGTCCTCTGGCTAGGCGCAAGCGTTCCCCTCGTCGCCGCGGAGCCGGTGCCCACCGGCCCGCCCAACGCCACCGACCAGACACCCGCCTTCCCGGCGCAGACGCGTGCCCCGGCGCTCGCCCCCGAACCGGCGCTGCAAACGACCCGCGTGGTCGCCGGACTCGATCACCCCTGGGGCATCGCCTTTGTCGACAACGACAGTGCCCTGGTGACCGAACGCGCCGGCCGGCTGCGCCGCGTCAAGCTGACCAGCGGCGAGCTGTCACCGCCCATCGAGGGCGTGCCCGAGGTCGATGCCCGCGGCCAGGGTGGGCTGCTCGATGTCACGCTCGCCCCGAATTTCGCGACCAATCGCCAACTCTACCTGAGCTATGCCGAACCGCGTGGCGACGGCCGCAACGCGACCAGCGTCGCGCGTGCCCGACTCTCCGCCGATGGCACCCGCCTCGAGTCGCTCGCGGTGATCTTCCGCCAAGAGCCCGCCTGGCAGTCGACTCGCCACTTCGGCTCGCGCCTGGTGTGGGACGATCAGGGGCATCTCTACATCACGCTGGGCGAGCGCTCGCTGCCGGGGCCACGGCGCCAGGCGCAGTCGCTCTCTTCCCATCTCGGCAAGGTGGTACGTCTCAACGCCGACGGTAGCATTCCCGCCGACAACCCGTTCGTCGACATCGACGAGGCACGACCCGAGATCTGGTCCTACGGGCACCGCAATATCCAAGGCGCAACCTGGTACGCCGGCAAGCTATGGACGATCGAGCACGGACCGCGCGGCGGCGATGAGCTCAACGTCCCAGAGGCAGGCAAGAACTACGGTTGGCCGATCATTACCTACGGCGAGGACTACAGCGGCGCGGATATCGGTGCAGGCATCACCGCACACGAAGGCATGGAACAACCGCTGTACTACTGGGATCCGGTGATCGCCCCAGGGGACATGACGATCTATCGCGGCGAGCGCTTCGCCGGTTGGCAGGGCAATATCCTGATCGCCTCGCTCGCCCCCGGCGGACTGGTGCGACTGACGCTCGACGGCGAGCGCGTCTCGGGAGAGCAGCGCCTGCTGACCTCGCTGGGGCGCGTGCGCGACGTGGCCGAAGGGCCGAGTGGCGCGCTCTGGCTGCTGACCGACGCCACCGACGGCGCGCTGATCCGGGTGACGCCGGCGAACAATTGATGTCGCTCGCGGTCGTCAGGCGTCAGGCATCAAGCGGCAGATGCAGAATCGCTCCCCGCGGACCACGAACGTCAAGCCACAGCTTGCCCAGCGTGATCGGCAGACGGAAGCGGCGTTTGCCGGCCGCGCCGGGATTGAACCATAGCCGGCGCGCGTCGCCCTCGCCCTGCCAACGGTTGAGCGGCTTGTGCGAATGACCATGCAGAATGACGTCGCAAGGCGTCTCGGTATCCGCCTCGGCAGCGATATGGATCAGCTGCAATCGGTAGCGGCCCAGCGTCAGCCACAGCCGCGCCGGCAGCGCGGCGCAGGGACCCTCGCGGTCGATATTGCCGCGAATCGCATGCAGTGGAGCCAGCGCGCCGAGCGACTCGAGAATGGCAGGGTCACCGACGTCGCCGAGATGGATCAGCCGCTGGCAGTCGGCCAGCAGCGCCAGCGCCTCGGCGCGCAGCAGACCATGGGTATCGGCGATCACGCCAATCGGCGCGTCGGGCTCCAGCGACAGCGTCTCGTCAGCCATGACATCCTCCTGAGTCCCGACTTGGCGTCCCGTGACAGGCAGGCCACGCCGTCGCCATCCTCGCGCCGTTGCCGGCGCACGGCGTGGGCAGGCTCAGATGGCCGGCCGGCTCATCCCCACAGGCGTCGCGTGGCGATGGCCGCACCATCGCTGAGCGCTTTCAGTTTGGCCCAGGCCACATCCTGCGCGACAAACTCGTAGCTGGCAAAGGTCCCGAAGCCGCAGTCGGTGCCGGCGACGACGCGCTCGCGGTCTCCCACCGCCGCGACCGACGCGCAGATGCGGTTGGCAACGACTTCCGGATGCTCGAGATAGTTGGTGGTGACATCGATCACCCCCGGCAGCAGCAGCATGTGATCCGGCAGCGGATGCGTCTTGAACGACACCGTCTCGTGCTCGTGACGCGGATTGCCGAGCGGGATGCTCAGCGCCCCCACCTTCGCCCGATAGAGAATCGGCAGCAGTTCGGCGACCGGCACGTCATCCTGGTGCGGCCCCTGCCAGTTGCCCCAGCAGACGTGCAAGCGAACCCGATCGGCGGGAATGTTCTCGAGCGCCAGATTGATCGCCTCGACGTGCAACTCGACCCGCTCGAGGAACGTGCCGAGATCGGCGTCACCGAACAGAATGACCCGCTCCATGGCAAGATCCGGAGCATCCAGCTGCAGGATATGCCCCGCGGCGACGATCGCCTCGTACTCCTTCTGCATTTCCCGCGCCACCGCCAGCACGTAATCGCGATCGGTCGGGTAGTCGGGATTGTCGTCGGCACGCAGCATGGTCGTGGTGACCACACCCGGCGACGCCGCGGTCATGAAGGTCTCCTCAGCGGCCGGCTTGCCGGCCAGCGCGGCCGCAAACGAGGCCAACTCCGCCTTCACGCCGGCCAGCGTCGGGTCGTAGCGCACCGCGCGCTGCGCCAGCGGCGTATTCCACACCTTGGCCAGATCCTCGGAGACACCGATCTGACGCGCCATGTGATCGGCGTAGCCGGGGAACTTCTGGATATCCAGTGTCGGCTTGCGCCGCCCCTCGCCGCCGAAGCCGGTCATGCGCTCGGTCACGTAGGTCGAGAACCCGACGCGCGGCGCTTCGCCGTTGTTGAGGCTGTCGAGGCCGGCCGCGAGCTGGGCATCGATAACGCCGTCGAGGCACTGCGCCACTTCCGCCTCGAAGATCGCGGCATCCACCGGCTTGCCCTGCTCCCGCATGACCAGCAGTTTCGACAGCGCCTGCGTTCGCGGCAGGCTGCCCGTGTGCGTGGTGATGATGCGGTCGTGGCTGGTTCTCATGGTCGCTCCTGACGTGACGGCGAGCGGCGGACATCGCCGCCCGGCAAGATCGACGTCAAGGATACGGAAAATCGCGGTCGCGCTTCGCCCCACCAACATGAAAGTTGCGCGAGCGACAATGAACGCCGCTCATGTAGCCACAGCGGGCGCTCACGCTCTGACACGAAAGACATGACGCGAAAGACACAACGCGAAAGACACAACGCGAAAGACACAACGCGAAAGACACGACGCCACCACAGGCGTCGTGCCCCCAGCGATACCCGGCCCGAAAACGACCGCGCCCCGGTACCTGAGTACCGGGGCGCGGGTCGGCGGCGTCGCGATGGCACGCCGTCGCGAAGCATCTGACGTCAGTCGTTGCTGTCGTCCAGCATTTCCGGCAGGTCGGTGACCGCGCCCCTGGACGCCGAACTGACCGTACGCGCGTACTTGGCCAGGGTGCCACGCGTATAACGCGGTGCCGGGCGCTTCCAGGCAGCGCGACGACGATCCATTTCGGCGTCGTCGATATGCAGCGTCATGACGTCGTTCTCGGCATCGATGGTGATCTCGTCACCGTCTTCAACCAGGCCGATCGGACCGCCGACGAACGCTTCCGGCGTGATATGGCCCACCACGAAACCGTGGCTGCCGCCGGAGAAGCGACCGTCGGTGATCAGTGCCACCTTGTCGCCCAGGCCACGCCCCATGATCGCGGAGGTTGGCGTCAGCATCTCGCGCATGCCGGGGCCGCCCTTCGGTCCTTCGTAGCGGATCACGATCACGTCGCCGGCGACCACGGTCAGGTCGTTGATGCGCGCCTGCGCCTCCTCTTCGGAGTTGAACACCCGCGCACGCCCGGTAAAGCGCGTCCCTTCCTTGCCGGTGATCTTGGCCACCGCCCCTTCCGGCGCCAGGTTGCCGTAGAGAATGCGCAGATGGCTGCTCGCTTTGACCGGCGCATCCAGCGGCTTGATGATCTGCTGATCCATCGGATACGGCGTCACGTCAGCCAGGTTCTCGGCCAGCGTCTTGCCGGTGACGGTCAGGCAGTCGCCGTGCAGCAGCCCCGCATCGAGCAGGATCTTCATCATCGGCTGGATGCCGCCGATGGCCACCAGCTCGCTCATCATGTAGTGGCCACTCGGGCGCACGTCAGCCAGTACCGGCACGCGCTTGCCGATCTCGGTGAAGTCGTCGAGCGACAGGTCGACGCCGATCGTGTTGGCCATCGCCAGCAGGTGCAGCACGGCATTGGTCGAGCCACCCAGCGCGATCACCACGGTAATGGCGTTCTCGAACGCCTTGCGGGTCATGATGTCCGAGGGCTTGATATCCAGCTCGAGCAGCTTGAGCACGGCCTCGCCGGCAGCCCGGCTATCGTCCTTCTTGGTCTGCGAGACCGCTTCCTGTGCGGAGGAGTTGGGCAGACTCATGCCCATGGCTTCGATCGCCGACGCCATGGTGTTCGCGGTGTACATGCCGCCGCAGGAACCTGGACCGGGGATCGCCGTCTCTTCGATCTGCTTGACCTCGATCCGCGACATGTTGCCCTGGGAGTAGGCGCCCATCGCCTCGAACACCGATACGATGTCGGTGTGGCCGGCACCGGGCTGGATGGTGCCGCCGTAGACGAAGATGCCGGGGCGGTTCAGACGTGCCAGGCCAATCATGCAGCCAGGCATGTTCTTGTCGCAGCCACCGATCGCGACGACCCCGTCGAAGCCTTCGCAGCCGGCCACCGCTTCGATGGAGTCGGCGATGATCTCGCGCGAGGCCATCGAGTACTTCATGCCCTCGGTGCCGTTGGCGATGCCATCGCTGATGGTGATGGTGTTGAACACCACGCCCTTGCCGCCCGCCGCATCGGCGCCGTCGCTGGCCGCATCCGCCAGCACGTTGATATGGCTGTTGCACGGCGTCACGCGACTCCAGGTCGAGGCGATACCGACCTGCGGCTTCTTGAAGTCATCGTCGTTGAAACCGACCGCACGCAGCATGGCGCGACTGGCCGCCTTGCCGGGACCGTCGACCACCTGAGAAGAATGGCGGCGGCGGTGATCGGTGTTCTCGGACTGCGGGCTGTCCGGGGAATCCTGCTGGCTCATCAAGCGCTCCTGTTGGCTTCTAGATCGTCTAACGCTGGACCGGGCTATCGTCCAGGTCGCCGTCTAGCGGGTCGTCTGGATGCCTCGTCGGGCATGGGTCGGGTGACGCCTGCCGGCCGGGATAACTCGGCGACAACGGACAATCGGCGGGCGTCGAACGTCACGGTCTCATGACGACGCGCGGGCGTGGGGCTCTTGTGGAGCCGAGCGGCACGGCTCGCGCGGAAATGGGTCTCTCCCGCACGGGCTCGCGCCATGCCGGGGGCTCTCATTGTAGCGACGTTGGCGCCGCTCGGTCATCCACACCGGGCGGAAATGCTGTGTCGGCCAGCGACGGCGAGCGCGGCTGTGCCACAATGGTCTCGACTCTTGCCGCCGTCCGCCACGGGTGACCATGTTCGACTTCAAGGAAATCGAGGCTTTCGTCTGGATCGTCCGACTGGGCTCCTTCCGGCTCGCGGCCCAGCACCTGCACCTGACGCAGCCGTCGATCTCCGATCGTATCGCTCGCCTCGAGGAAGCCGTAGGCGACCCGCTCCTCGACCGCGCCCAGCGGCCCATTCAACCGACGCTCAAGGGCCGCCAGTTCTACCGCCACGCCCAGCATCTGCTGGAGACACGCCAGGAGGCGATGGCGATGCTGAAGGCGGACAATCCGTTTCAGGGCGTGCTGCGCCTCGGCGTGGTCGAGACGATCGCTCACAGCTGGCTACCCGCCTTCATTGCCGAGCTCGCCAACCGTTTCCCCGACATGACACTGCAGCTGGAGGTCGACGGCACGCCCGGGCTCGCCACCAAGATGCTCAACCGTCAGGTCGACATGGCCTTCACGCTGGGGCCGATCAACGGCCAGGATATCCTCAACCGCCCGCTCTGCCACTACGCCACTGGCCTGATCGCCAGCCCCGCTCTGGGGCTCTCGCCGAGCACCTTTACGCTGCACGAGCTAGCGCGAACGGGTATGCCCCTGATCACCTTTGCCAGTGACAGTCGTCCCTACCGGGAGCTGCAGTCGCTGCTGCATCAGGAGCGCCTCGAGCGGCTCAAGCTGCACTGCTCGGGCTCCGTCTGGACCATCGTGCGTCTGGCGCTGGATGGCATCGGGGTCGGCGCGATTCCGCCTCGGATCGTCGAGCAGGAGATCGCCCGCGGCGATCTGATCGCGTTACCCTGCACGCTCCCGCGACTCGATTTCGCCGCCTCCTGGCCGCAGCATATCAACAAGGCCCTGGCCGACGGCGTCATCGATCTAGCGATCGAGCTGGGCCAGCGCGATCAGCGCGAACACATCTGACCCAGGCTTCCACGTCTTATTCCAGGCCACCACATTCCCGGTCCCCAAGTCTTATCCCAGCCGCCGATGACACCCTGCATGTAGTCGACATGGCAGGTCGTGAAAGGTTTTGTCGATGATCAAGGATCATAAAAATCGATTGGATTGATAAACGAAGAACTCTTAGCGTTGACCGTATAAAGGCAGACCGACACGCGTGATCGGTCTTGCCACGACAATGACAAACAGGATCGACAATATGACCGCACTCCTCACCGGGGACTCCACCCCCGCGGCCGCCCGCCAGGCCATCCGGCGCGGTGACTGGCCGCACACCACCACCGGTATCGCCAACGGCTACGCCCAGGTCAATCTGGTCATCATCCCCGAGGCCTACGCCAGCGATTTTCTCCGCTTCTGCATGGCCAATCGGCCGTCCTGCCCGGTGCTCGACGTGACCGAGCCGGGTAGCCCGCTGCCGGCCTCGCTGGGCGAGGACATCGACCTGTGCCGCGATGTCCCACGCTACCGCGTCTACGAGCACGGCGAGCTGGTCGATCAGCCGACGGATCTGTCGACGCGCTGGCGCGACGACCTGGTCACCTTCTCGATCGGTTGCTCGTTCTCGTTCGAGGAGCCGCTGATCGCCGAAGGCGTACCGGTTCGTCACATGGCGGCGCGCAGTATCGTGCCGATGTATCGCACCAATATTCCGCTCGTACCGGCCGGCCCATTCCACGGCCACTGCGTCGTCTCGATGCGCGCCATGCATCCGACCGATGCGATCCGAGCCGTTCAGATCACCACTGACATGCCCAGCGTGCACGGCGCTCCGCTGCATCTGTCCCGCCCCGACCTAATCGGCATCGAGGACATCCATCGGCCCGACTTCGGCGATGCACCGGTCATGGAAGCCGACGATATTCCGGTCTTCTGGGCCTGCGGCGTAACCCCGCAGATCGCGCTGATGAACGCGAAGCTGCCCTTCGCCATGGCACACGCCCCCGGCCACATGCTGATCACCGATATTCCCAACCACCGTCTGAAGTATCGCTGAGCGCCTCTCGCCAACGGTATCGATAGACGCCCGAGGTCGCGTTTCCGCCCCGGAAACGCCACTCGTACAACAACCTCAACAGACGAGCATCGACCATGAAAAAGAGACTCTCCGGTCTAACCTTTTCCGGGCTGACCCTGTCCAGTCTGACCCTGTCCGCCTTCACGCTCGGCCTGGCGCAGCCCGCCCTCGCCGAGACCAGCTTGAACGTCGTCGGCACCTGGAGCGCCGTCTCGCTGCACAAGAACTTCGAGGCCCCGTTCTGGAGCCAGACACTGCCTGAGGCCAGCAACGGCGACATCCAGGTCCAGATGACCACGTTCGATCAGATGGGCATCGAAGGCAGCGATGTCTTCGGCTATCTCAAGAACGGGCTGTTCAACGTCGGCATGACCTTCTCCGACTACGTCGGCGGGGAAGCGCCGGCCCTGGAAGGACTCGACCTGCCGATGATGACCACCGATCCGGACAAGGCCCGCGAAGTCAGCGAAGCGTTCCTGCCGATCGCCGAGAAGACGATGCAGTCGCACTACAATGCGCACGTGCTGGCCATCGCTCCCAACACGCCACAGGTGGTGTTCTGCAACACGCCGATCGAGGGCCTCGGTGATCTACAAGGCAAGAAGATTCGTGCCAGCGGACGTACCACGGCCGAGTTCCTGTCCGCGCTTGGCGCCCAGAGCACGGTCATGGCGTTCAACGAAGTGCCCGGGTCGCTCGAACGCGGCGTGATAGATTGCGCCGTGACCGGCTCGCTCTCCGGCTACAACTCCGGCTGGCAGGATGTCGCCGACTATCTGCTGCCGCTGCCGGTCGGCGGTTGGGATACCGTCATCACCGCCGTCGGCAACGATACCTGGAACGCGCTCGATGACGAGACAAAGCAGACCATCGAACGTGAGATCGAGCCCGGTTTCGTCGATCCGGTCTGGAACAATCTGGCCAAGGATGAAGAACAGGGGATCGCCTGCCTCACCGGTGAGGGCGACTGCGAACATGGTGAACCTGGCGACATGACGCTGGTCGCAGTGACCGATGCCGACCGCGAACGCGCGCACCAGGCGCTGGTCGATGCCGTGCTGCCGAGCTGGGCCTCGCGCATCGACGACGAGACCGTTTCGTTGTGGAACGAGAACGTCGCACCGCTCGTCGCCCTGCCTATCGTCAAGTGATCACTAACCTCGAATGATCGCTATCGCCACGTAACCGTTCCACGCCAGCCGGCGCCCGCGTGCGCCGGCTGCACCTCGCTGGCAGGTACCCCACATGCTCGCTCTCATTTCTCTGGCCGACGCGCTCAACGGCGTGGCCCGATATATCTCCCGCTGGGCGGCCCGGCTGATCGGCCTGCTGCTGATGGCCGTGGTCGTCATGGTCATCGCCGAGGTGGTCAGCCGCAAGCTGCTCGGCCACTCCTTCGAAGGTGTCCACGAGTATGCCGGCTACGTGCTCGCCGTTCTCTCCTCCTGGGGGCTGTCGCATACCCTGATAGAGCGCGCCCATATCCGCATCGACGTCGGCTACTCACGCCTGCCGGTCGCCGGGCGTGCCGCGCTGGATCTGCTCTCGATCCTGGCCGTCAACCTGGTCGGCTGGATGATCGTCGTGCACGCCTGGCCGGTATTCGATACGTCACTCTCCAACCAGACGACCGCCAACACGCCGCTCTCGACCCCGCTATGGATCCCGCAACTGGTCTGGGTCCTCGGCTATACCTGGTTCGCCCTGGCTGCCGCCTTGCTAGCGTTGCGCGCGCTGCTGGCAGCCGTTCGCGGTGACAGCGCAACCATCCAGGCACTGATCGGCATGGGCCACGACGCCGATCAGCAGGAGGCCGAAAGCCTCGAGGCCGATGCACATACCCACAAGGATCACGCGCCCCGGAAACCGTCAGCGGGAGGACATTCCTGATGCTGCTCTATCTCTCTCTCGGCATTCTGGGCCTGCTGCTGACCGGCATTCCCGTCGCCATCGTGCTGTTCCTGCTCGCCTTTGGCGTCGATCAGTTCTTCTCTTTCTTTCCGCTGATGCGGGCCCTCGGTCAGAACCTGTGGTCGGCGGCGGACTCGTTTCTGCTGATCGCGATCCCGCTGTTCGTGCTGATGGGCGAGATCATCGTCCGCGCCGGTATCGCCGAGCGCGCCTACCGGGCCATGGATCACTGGCTGTCGTGGCTGCCCGGCGGGCTGCTGCACGCCAACGTGATGACCTCGATGCTGTTCTCGGCCACGTCCGGCTCGTCGGTAGCGACCGCCGCCACCATCTCCACAGTGGCGCTGCCCCAGGGCGACAAGCTCGGCTATCACCCGAAACTCTTCTGCGGCAGCATCGCCGCCGGGGGCACGCTGGGGATCCTGATTCCGCCGTCGATCAACCTGATCGTCTACGGGTTCCTGACCGAGACCTCGATCCCCAAGCTGTTCGTCGCCGGTCTGCTGCCGGGGCTCGCGCTGACCGGGCTGTTCATGCTCACCTCGATCCTCTTCTGCGCGTTCAAGCCCTCGCTGGGCGGGCCGCGCAAGCGTTCGAGCTGGCCGGAGCGGCTGCACCACCTGAAGTTCCTGCTGCCGCTGCTGGTGCTGTTCATCGCCATCGTCGGCTCGATCTATACCGGCTGGGCCACGCCGACCGAAGCCGCCGCGATCGGGGTCGTCGTGGCGCTGATTCTGGCCGCCTTCAACCGCCGGCTGGACCGCGCCATGCTGATGGCCGCCCTGGACAACACCGTGCGTACCACCTCGATGATCCTGTTCATCATGCTGGCGGCTTCGTTCCTCAACTTCGCGCTCGCCTCCGCCGGGCTCTCCAACCAGTTGACCCAGTTGCTGACCCAGCTGGACCTGTCGCCGATGGCGCTGCTGCTCTGCGTGCTGGCGCTGCTGGTGATTCTCGGCTTCTTCATCGAGACGTTGTCGATGATGGTAATCACACTGCCGATCATCGCGCCGCTGCTGTTCGCCGCCGGCTTCGACCCCGTGTGGTTCGGCGTGGTGATGATCCTGTTCGTCGAAATGGCACTGATCACGCCGCCGGTGGGGCTGAATCTCTACATCGTACAGTCCGCACGCCGCGGCAAGCCGTTCTCCGACGTAGTCATCGGCACGCTGCCATTCATCGCCGCCATGTTGGTCATGGCGATTCTGCTGATCGTCTTCCCCGGCCTCGCGCTATGGCTACCCAACTCGCTGTGACCGCCAGGGTCCCGCTCAACTTTCGCTAAGGAACAGGATCATGCTGACTTTCGACACCCCGCAAGGCACGCTCACTGTCACGCCAGAGCGCCTGGCCATCGCTGGCTGGGCCGGTCGCGACCAGGCAGGCGTCCAGCATCACATCGAGGAACTCGCCGAGTTGGGCGTCAAGCCTCCCTCCAGCGTGCCGCTGTTCTACCGCGCCAGCAGCCTGCTGCTGACCCAGGCCGTCGATGTCGAGATGCTCGGCGGCGAGGGCTCGGGCGAAGTCGAGGTGTGCCTCGTCAGCGATGCCGAAGGCCGTCCTTGGGTGACTATCGCCTCCGATCATACCGACCGCAAGCTGGAGGCGGTCGGCGTTGCCGAGTCCAAACAGCTCTGCGCCAAGCCGATCGCGACGCACGCCTGGCCGCTGGAGGAGGTTCGCGATCACTGGGATTCGCTGGAACTGCGCAGCCGGATCGAAGAGCAGGGTGAAGTCGTCGTCTACCAACAGGGCACGCTGGCCGAGCTGCTGGATGTCGACACCCTGATCGCCAAGCTGCCGGCGGCGCTCAAGCAGGGCGAGACGCTCAAGCCCAATACGCTGCTGCTGTGCGGTACCGTGCCCGCGATCGGCGGCATTCGTCCCAGCCCGCGCTTCGCCATGACGCTGGCCGACCCGGTGCTGAATCGCCAGATCGATCATCAGTACCAGATCGTCGAACTCGAGGTGGCACAGTGAGCGCCGTCGAGGCCGCCACGTTCTGGGCGCGACCGCCCCGCGAACGCCGCCTGCAGGACTGGCGTGAAGCGCTGACGGCAGCCCGGTTTACCGCCGCCGATCTGACCGAGAGCCTGATTGCCCGCGCAGCAAGTGAGACGGGAGATATCGACGCCGGCACGGTCGAAACCAGCTTCATCGAATTCTCGCCCGAAAGGCTGCGAACGCAGCTGCCGGGAACCGATATCGATGCCCCGCTGGCCGGCCTGCCGATCAGCATCAAGGATCTTTTCGACGTGCGCGGCGAAGTCACCCGCGCGGCGTCGAAAGTGCTCGCGGACGCGCCCCCGGCCACGCGGGACGCCCCCGCCGTGGCCCGCCTGCGCCGCGCCGGCGCCGTGCTCGTCGGGCGTACCAACATGAGCGAGTTCGCCTTCTCGGGGCTCGGTCTCAACCGCCACTACGGCACGCCGCCCAACCCCCTCGACCCCGAACGCATCACCGGCGGTTCGACCTCGGGCGGCGCTGCCTCTGTCGCCTTCGGCCTGGCCGCGGCGACGCTCGGCAGCGATACCGGCGGCAGCCTGCGCATTCCTGCCGCCTTCTGCGGTTTGACCGGTTTCAAGCCGAGTCAGGCCAGCGTCCCCGGCGACGGGGCCTACCCGCTGTCGCCGAGCCTGGACTGCGTCGGTCCGATCGCCCCGAGCGTCGGCTGCTGTGCCGAACTCTGGTCGGTCCTGGCAGCCCGGCCGATGCCGACCCTCGATCCCACGCCACGCCCGCTGCGCCTGGCGGTGCCCGTCGGCGGCCTGCTCGAGGAGCTGGATGATGCCGTACGCGATGGCTTCGAGGCAGCGATTGCCCGGCTCGAAGCCGCCGGCTGTCACGTCGAGTGCCTGACGCTCACGGCCGTCGATGGTGCCCTGGCCATCAACCAGCAGGGCGGCCTTGTGGTACCCGAGGCGGCGGCGCTGCATCGCGAGCAGCTCGCGCGTGCCGAGGCCGACTACGACCCGATGATCGCCGACCGACTCAATGGCGGACGCGACATCAACGTAGCCGACTACCTGCAGCGGCGCTGGCCGCGCAGCGACTGGCAACACCGCTTCCAGGCCGAGCTGATCGGCTTCGACGCCGTGCTGCTGCCAACCGTCGCCACGCTGCCGCCAAAGCGCGCCGAACTCGAGCACGACGCCAGTGCTTTCCAGCGAGCCAACCGACTGGCACTACGCAATACCAGCGTCTTCAACTATCTCGATGCGACCTCGATCTCGCTGCCCTTCACCGACGAAGACGCTGCGCTGCCGATCGGCGTGATGCTCTCGCGTCCGCAGGGCGAGGACACCGCGCTGCTGCAGCACGCCTGCGTGGTCGAGGCGATGCTGGCAGGTTGAGGCCAAATGCCGCGAGGCAAACCACTCGGGGCGATGGCTGTCCTCAACACCTTCCACGCAGCGTGCGCTGAAGGCGTTTGACACCATCGCCCGCCCAGGCCATCAGCGTCAGTGGCGGCATCGCCGGCATGTAGAGGCGCCCCATCGCGACGCTCTCACGCTGGCGAGTTACCTGGCCACGCCGGTCAGCCTGGCTGGCCACTCGGGGTGGCGCCTTGGCATCGCGATAGCCGACCAGGCCAGTGACGATGGCGATCAGGGCAAAGGCCAGAAAGCAGAAGACGTAACCCTGCGCACCGATCAGATAGCCCGCCAGCGGCGAGCCGACGATCTGACCGACGGCGATCATCAGAAATGGCAGCCCCAGTCCGATCGCCGGGCGGTCGGCATAGAGTCGAATCCCCCAGACCAGGTAGACGCCTGTCAGCATGATGTAGGCCGCACCGAAGAGCACCGCCGACAACAGCACCGCCAGCAGATTGGCCGGCATCACCGCGAGCAGCGCAAGCGAGAGTGACAGCGCGGCAAGCGTGGCACGATTGACCAGATTGAGACCGAAACGCTTGACCAGGTCCCCCGCCAGCCCTCCCGCCAATCCGGCCACGCCGATCAGAATCCAGACGATATTGGCCATGGCCTGGTCGAAATGGCCCAGATTGACCAGCGTTTCGCTGGAGAAGGTCCAGTAGGCGGCGCTGGCCATGCCCATGCCCGCCGCCGCGACGACGACACGCAAGGCACGCGGTCGCCAGAGGGGCGCGTCTTCGTGCCCGTCATCCACGCCTTCCGTCGCCCGCGAGGTAGCGGTATGCCGCCCTCCGGGTACGCTGATCAATAACAGCGCAGCGTTACACAGGGCCGCCAGCGCAAAGGCTGCGTAGGCCAGCCGCCACTGACCGGTGGCGATGAAGGCCACCGGTCCGGAGATCGCAACGCCAAGGCTGGTACCAGCGTTGATGAGGGTGTTCGCCCGCCCCTGCCGAGGCTGGCTCACCACACGGGAAACGGCCTGCGCCATCGGCGGTGATGCCAGCCCGGTGCTGGTACCCGCCAGCAGGATGGCGCCGGCCAGCAGCAGCGGACTCGTGCTCACCGAGATCACGGCCATGCCGGCAGCGGCGATCACCGCCGCGGAGACGGCCATGATCTTCGGACCCAGGCGCTCTACCAGAAAGGCGCTCAACAGGATGGCCAGGCAGTAACCGACGTAGGCGCCGCTGCCAATGGCACCAGCCATCGCCGAGCTCAATCCAACGTCTTCTCGCATGCTGGGCAGGAACAGTCCATAGGCGAATCTCGCCAGGCCATAGCTCACCCCGATCAACAGGGTCCCGGCAATGATGAGTCGTGTCTGTTGACGAATCATGACCTTCTCCTTGGCGGATATTCACCGCCTGCATGTAAAATGGTCGTTTTCCTTATGGACAATAAAAATCCCGACGACATCAGATACCGGTCATCCGTCGGGAAGAGACTCAGTTTTCAGAGTCCGGGCACCTCGCACGAGCAGCTGCCACCAGGTGCTGCGCGGCCCGCCTGGCAGCGGGAATTGCCAGATCCCGCCGATAGATGATCGCCTGCGTCGCGCCCTCGTAGAGCAGCATCAGCTCCTCGGTCAGCGCCTCGTCCTCGCGACCGAGCTCCCTGCAAACGACCTCGCCGATACGGCGCAGTACACGCTGTTTGTGCCGCGCCAAAGCCTCCACGACTTCGGGCAGATCACCGCCGGTCTCGCCCCAGCTGCGCAGGAACAGACAGCCTCGTGCCCCTTCGCCAGCGAACCAGTTGTCCAGCGACTCGAAAAGCCCATCGACGCTATCGACCTTCAGCGAGCGCAGGAAACGACAATCTCGCGCCTCCAGCACCGCCGCCAGCAGTCGATTCTTGCTGCCGATATGCTTGTACAGCGTGCGGCTGGACATGCCCGCCGCGCCGGTCAGTCGGTCCATCCCGGTAGCGGTAAAACCATGGCGGTCGAAGAGCGCCTCGGCAGTCGAGATCAAGTGTTCGCGTCGGTCGGTACTCGAATCCATACATCGTTCTCCGTAGCCTCGCACTCCTTCAATGTAAAACGATTGGTTTACACCTGCAAGTCGGATCCTTGGCGATACTGCCCACGCCGGTTCCGGGTCACTGCCCCTTCGATCAAGGTTGGGTCTGCGACGCTGTCGGGAAATGCTAAGATGCCGTCCCATTTACCGAAGGCCGCCAACCGTGTTCCGATCCGTTCCCCCTGCTGCTCTATCGCTGCCCGTCTGGCTATGGCTCGTGGCCTTCGGCCTGGCGGCGACCCATCTGTGCGAGGCTGGGCATCGCCTTCGGCAACGTCCTCGCTCAAGCGCGACCGGGACGGCCGCTTGGGCCTTTACACAGTGATGATGGGCGTGGAGGCGATGATCATGGCGGCTGCTTCAGCTCCGTCCTGGCGATGATCGTGTTGCGCACACACCAACCGCAGTAAGCTGCTGTTCGGCGCCCTGCACGGCCTGAGCAGCAGCTAGCAGCTCTCCTGCAGGCGCTGCGCAATACCAGCGTCTTCAACTATCTCGACGCGGCCTCGATCTCGCTGCCCTACGTCGCCACCGGCGCCGCACTGCCCATCGGGCTGATGCTATCGCGCCCCCAGGGCGACGATGCCGTGCTGTTGCAGCATGCCGGCGTGGTGAAGACGATGTTGGGGAGATAGCGCGAAGGTGGCTCGACCAGCGTGACCTGCTCTCGCGGTCAGAATCCTCCCTATATTTCCCTCATGGACCCGTTGCACTTCCCGGCGCCTCTTGTACAGGTGCCAGCAAAGCCAGTGAATTCCCTCGAGCGGCGGCATGGCGGGCGCTGCTCCAGATGCACGACGGCGGGGCTCAATGAGCCCCGCCGTACGGATGGGATGCGCTGTCCTGACCTATCAGTATCGTTGGTCGACGCCAGCCACCGTTATCCCTGCGCCCTATCGGTTTCAAAGCGCCAGGCATGGGCCACTATCCCATCCAGCGAGTAGTGAGGCCGCCATCCCAGCGCACACTCGACCTTTGTCACGTCGGCGACGAGATACGCCGGATCGCCAGGGCGACGGTCGGCAGTCTTGACGACGACATCACACCCGGTTACGCGTCTGACCGATTCGATGACCTGCAGGACACTGTAACCAACGCCACTTCCCAGATTGAAGACATCGCCCGGCTCTCCTCGCAACAGCGCCTCCAGACCCAGGCGATGCGCGCGACACAGGTCGTCGACATGGATGAAGTCCCTGACGCAGGAACCATCCTGCGTCAGGTAGTCGCTGCCGAACAGCGTGAAGTCAGCGCGGCGGCCGGAAGCGGCCTGGAGCAGCAGCGGAATGAGGTGCGTCTCAGGATCGTGGCGTTCGCCCAATCGCCCCTCGGGATCGGCACCCGCCGCATTGAAATAGCGAAAGATCATCGGCCTCAGCGCATAGCTGTGGGCATAGTCGCGAAGGATCTGCTCGATGAAGCGCTTCGACCACCCATAAGGATTGATCGGCGAGGTACCGCTCGACTCGCCGATGGCACTTTTGTGGGCGTCCCCGTAGACCGCCGCCGTCGACGAGAACACGAACGTATCCACGCCGTGGCAGCGCATCTCTGCCAGCAACGCAAGGGTCTTGGCCACATTGTTCTGATAGTAGGCCTCGGGCTGCGTGACGGAGGCACCGACTTCGCTCAAGGCCGCGAAATGCATCACGGCATCGAAGACCTTGGACCGAAAGAGACGCCCTAGCGCCTCTCTATCTCCGAGGTCAGCGACGACCAGCTCGGCATTGACGACGGCATCGGCATGTCCTGTGGATAGATTATCCAGAACGGTCACCCGATATCCCGATCGATACAGATGCTCGACCATGTGCGAACCGATATAACCGGCGCCGCCCACGACCAGAATCTCACCTTTGGACATTGACACCCCAAGCCTCGATAAAACCAGCAACGTCTTTATGTCAGCGTCTGTCGATGCGCTGCACTCCAACCCCGACCAACAACACGAAGCAAACTAGGCACTGTCTGAAAAGTACTGTGCTCGCCCATGCGGCGTTAAAAATCGGCTCAAAATGCTCATTTACAACCCGTAAACTCCGCGTTTTCGACGATTTTTGCCTTGCCTGACCTTCACTCGTCGACTTTTCAGACAGCACCTAAGACGAGGTTCCGGTCAAAGACCATTTTTCCAGCTTGCGGTAGATCGTGGAGGGGCTGACGGCGAGATCGCGCGCCGCACCGGGCACACTGCCGCCATTGTTGGCGATGGCCTTTTCGATCACCATCTTTTCGATCTGCTCGAGCGTCAGACCCTGAAAGGCGAGTACGGACGGAGCTGCATCAGCGCCAGCATCGGGGGCGTGTTGCGGCTGTGTCGGCTCACTGCCTCCGGACTCGGCACGCATGGCCGGTGACGCCGCGGTCGTCCCCAGATGTGCCAGAGAGAGCTGGTTACCGGCGCTCATCACCACGGCGCGGCGAATCTCGTTTTGCAGCTCGCGGACATTGCCCGGCCAGTGGTATCGATGCAGCGTTTGCTGCGTCTCATCGTCGAGCGCCTCGAACGTCTTGCCCTCTTCGTTGGAAAAACGCGTCATGAACGCCTGAGCCAGCAGCACCACATCATCCCCCCGTTGCCGCAACGGAGGCAGATCGATAGGCAGCACAGAGAGACGATAGAAGAGATCCTCGCGGAAACGCCCCTCGCTCATCTCGACCAAGGGGTCGCGGTTGGTGGCACAGATCACGCGCACATCCACCGGCACGGTTCGGTTGCTACCGACGGGCTGCACCATGCCAGTCTGCAGAAAGCGCAATAGCTTGACCTGCAGTTTCAGCTCCATCTCGCAGATTTCGTCCAGAAACAGCGTACCGCCACTGGCCTCTCTGGCAGCCCCGGTGCGATTTTCCAGCGCGCCGGTAAAGGCGCCTTTGACATGGCCAAAGAGCTCGGACTCGAGAAGGTTTTCGGGTATGGCGCCACAGTTGATTGCGACGAAACGCCCCGACCGCCGCTGACTGAGCTCGTGGATGGCCTCGGCCGCCACCTCCTTGCCGGTCCCGCTTTCGCCGGTGATGAATACGGTGGCTTTGGAGTTGGCGACGTTCTCGATCGCGCGATAGACGACCTGCATGACGTCGGAGCCGCCAATGAAGCCCTGAAACTGTTCACGCCGTTGGAGACTGCGCGCCACCTGCACTTCCTGCTCGAGACGCAGCCGCTCGCCGGCGCGTTTCACGGTGGTCGTCAAGCGCTCGACCGAGACCGGCTTGACCAGGAAGTCGTAGGCTCCCAGACGCATGGCCTGGATGGCCCGATTGATGGAGCCGTCCGCAGTAATGACGACAACGCTGGCATGCTTGGTCAGCTCGGGGGCATCCGCCAGAAAATCAAGACCATCGACATCCGGCAGTTTCAGGTCGAGCAGGATGACATCGAATGCCTCTCCATCGCGTCGGCCGGCCTCGATGTAATAGCGGGCTTTCTCTCCACTATCGGCGATTTCGACCTGGCACCCGGCGGCCTCCAGCTGACTGGCATAGGTGAGCGCCAGAGACATGATGTCTTCGACGATCAACACCCGAGAGCTTTCCGTCATAGAGGATAGATACCTTTTCTGGGCCGAATAATGAAGCACGCCTGCGTGGCGGTGCTGCCGGGTTTCCAAGTGACGTCGCTCTGTTCACTATAGAATGAGATGCACTGCGCTACTAGACCGTACGCGATATGGGCGAACCCCCGCCCCGAACGATAAGTGACGGTATAGCCCTCTATATCACTGTGCGTTTCCACCTGCGGTGGCGAAGCATCGGGATAAATGACCTTGACCTCCTCATGGATATGCCCCTGGACATGCTCGAGAAGCTCCCGGGCACTGGTGTAGCGCGACAATAGATGTGGAAAACGTGTCTGGAAACGCTGGAAGATAAAACGGCCGAAATCTTCGCACATCAAAGCGGCATCGGCACCGGTCATCCTGGCCGCGGCCGTTACCAGGTCTGCCGCGTAGTGGCTGGGATAGTTGCCAACCGAGGTGAACGCGGCGTCGTTGGGCAGCGAGGCCGCCTCCACCACCTTCTCGGTAATGGCGTCACCCAGCTGCTCATCGAGGAAGTTCATCAGCTCGACAAAGATCAACCCTTTCATACATGCCCCTTCCGTCGCGGAGTAGACGAAGAATCGAAGTCACTGGAGGAGGCTCTGCAATATCGATGCCAATATCTAGGCACGAAAATAGCAGCATAAAAGCGCTCTCTTTTGCAATTCGGGAGGCGGCACGTTGCAAACAGCATCAATGTCTTTGCAACTTGCGACATTCCATCGAGAGATAGAGTGAAATCTAATAATACCTCGATTCCTTTCCGCATCGACTTCTCTACAATGATGGATTATGTAGAGAGGTGCGCATGCATAAAGCCCATCACCGTACACGCACCATGGCGTGGATCGTCACCGCCGCAATGACACTGAGCGGCTGCCAGTCGGCCCCCACGCCCGAAAACCGGGATGGCGCCTTATGGATGCCGCAACAGTGGGAGGCCGACGCCTACCAACGCCAATGCACGCCCGCTATGTCGCCGCCCCCGCCGGCCGGAAAAACGTATGTCCCGGCGGCACAGATGCGCGCCGAGCCTGCCAGTCTCGCCCCCGGCGACCGCCTGCGTGTCGACGTGCTCGGCGACCCGGGGGACCTCTCGAAGCTGTACGTCATCGATGAACTCGGCCACCTGGCACTACCCGGCCTGCCCGTGATCGACACCACCGGACGCTCCGTCGCCGAGGTGGAAGCCCGCTTGAGCGACAGGCTCGTCGAGGCGCAGCTGGTCCGGCGTCTACCGCGTGTCGCTGCCGTCTCGCTGGTGGAGCGTGCGGGTATCTCGATTTCGGTCAGCGGCGCGGTTTTCAATGCGGGCACCGTGCGCATCGGTGAACGCCCGGTCGAGAGTCGCATCGGCCAGCGCGACGGCCCGGTGGCGGGGGATGCCAATCTCGGTCGCAATCTATCAATGGCGATCATGGCTGCCGCCGGTGCCCGTCCGGATGCCAACCTGGGCGACGTGCGTGTCATTCGAGGTGACCAGTGGACGACAGTCGACCTCGCCGGGCTGGTCGAAGGCAGCGGCGCCGATGACCTGCGACTGGCCCCCGGAGATCGTATCGAGGTGCCCAGCACGCACTGCTTCGACGCGGCGCTCGTGCGCCCGACACCGGTCACGCCACCCGGGGTACGCGTGTTCATGTCCAACCTGTCACGACCCGCCGCCAGCAACGCCTCCTCGGCGATCGGCAAGGAGTCGACCAGCCTGCCCTACGGCACGCGGCTACTGCAGGGGCTGGTCAGCGCCAACTGTGTTGGCGGCTCGGCCATGAACGCTCACCGCCATGCCGTTCTCATCTCCACCAACCCGTTCGATGACACCACCGTGGTCATCGACCGCGATGTCGAGGACATGCTGGAGCGCCCGGACCGGGATCGTATCAACCCCTATCTGATGCCCCGCGACGCGCTCGCCTGTTACGACAGCCGCTGGATGAACGTCAGGGACGCCGTGTCGATGGTGGGCGAAGCCCTGGGGCCGGCCGCCACCGTCATTCTCATCCACGATGCCTCACCATGACCGATAACCGCTCACCTTCACCGCGCCGGCTGCTGCGTCTCTGGTGGTTCATTCGAGATGGGCTACCCTCGGCGGGTCGTTATCGCCGCTATATCATCGCCATCGCCCCCTTCCTGCTGATGATCTGGGGACTGCTGGCCGCTTATCTGCTGCTGGCACCGGTCAGCTACAAGAGCTCGATGACCCTGATACTGCCCGGATCGGGTGTCGGTGGCTCGATCAATCTGGAGTCCATCGGTCAGGCCTCGTCGCAGACGAGCTCCGCTTTCGCGACGCCCTCGCTGAGCCCGACGGAGAATTACAAGCGGCTGCTGAGTTCGGACCTGGTGCTCCAGCGTGGCGCGCAGCGCCTGGACGATGGCGGTGGCATGCTGCCCAGTCCGAGCGTGCGCCTGGTCGATCAGACCAACCTGATCATGGTGGCCATGGCAGGCCCGACGCCTGAGCAGGCGCAGGCGCGTCTCGAAGCGTTGCGTCAGAGCTTCCTGTCCAGCCTGAAGCGCCTGCGCCAAGACGAGGCGGAGAAGCGCGAAACGGCGGACCGCGACAGGCTTCAGGAGCTACAGCAGAAGTTACAGCAAGCGCAGCGCCGCGTGCTCGAGTTCCAGGGAGAGGCGGGGCTGGCAACGCTCGAGCAGTTCAATCAGCGCCTGGGGGTCGTCGATGACCTGGAGGCGCAGCAACGCAGCGCGCGGCTCGAGCTGGAGCGCTACCGGGCCACGGCCGAGCGCCTGAGCCAGCTGTTGCAGGTGTCCCTGGCGGAGGCGCGTAGCGCGCTGCTGCTGAAGGCAGACCCGATCTTTCAGTCGCTGCTGTCGCGCTACGCCATCGCGCTGACCGACTGGAATCAGGATCGCGCCACGCTGGGCGATCGCCATCTGCGCTTGAGCGAACGCCAGGCCCAGAAAGATACCCTGCTGCAGGCGATGCTGGCGCGCGGTGCGACGCTCACGGGGTTGCCGACCCAAACCCTGCAGCGCTTCGTCGACCTCTCGGTGAGCGAAGGCCGCGCCAGACTGTTCGATGAGCTCTTGAGCGCAGAAGGCCGGGTGGCCGGCATCAACGCGGAGCTGGTGGAGATTCAGCAGCAGATTCGACGCGAGAACCAGGATCATGGCGATCTGGTGACCATGGCCGCCGGCCTGTCGGATCTGCTCAGGGAGCTGCGGATCTCCGAGGCGGTCTTCTCCTCGGCACTGGCCCGGCTGGACACCAACAAGTCGGACCCCTTCGCGTCCTACCCGCTCGTCCAGACCTTCGAGTCGCCTTCGCTGCCCAGCGCTCCCTCGTCGCCGTCGGCGGTGCTTGCGGTGGCTGGCGGCGTGGTCGCCAGTCTCTTCGTCATCATGGGCTTCCTGCTGCTATGGCTACGCCAGCCGATCATCAAACTACTGCTGCCGAAAGGCTGATTTCGGTCGCCATTCAGTGCACCTGGCTGCTCTGGCTGCTCGGCGGTCTGTACATCGCCGGGCCGGCCATGGCCTGGATCCTGGTGGCGATGGCGGCGGTCACGCTATACCTGGCCCCGGAGGACGCCACGTCATGGCGCCCGCCGCCGCCCCATCCGGTGATCTTCATCTGGCTGTTGGCGATGCTGGCGATGCTGGTGATCCTGATCGTCGGGCATCTGCTCAATGAGCTGGGTACCGCCAAGACCATCAAGTCCTCGATCGGCTGGGCCAAGGGCTGGGCACTTCTGGCGCTGTTCCCGCTGGCCGGCGCGCTGCTGCCCGTGCGCCCCGAGGTGATCTATCGGGCCGTCTGCCGCCTGGGACTGCAGACGCTGATCCTGATCCCTCTGTTTCTGGTCGCGCCGTTCGTGGGGCTGCCGGGCCAGCTGTATGTATCGCCACTCAAGATCGTCGGCGGGTCGGGACCGGAGTACTTTGCAGTGATTCTGTATACGCTGGAGCCGGGGACCGGCGTGCCACGCTGGCAGTTCTTCGCCCCCTGGTCACCGGCGGCCGGCATGATCGCGGTAGTGCACATCCTCTGCGCGCTGGAGGAGAAGCAGTTGGGCTGGAAAATCATCGGCGTGTCGGCGGGCCTGCTGATCGCGCTGCTCTGCCAGTCACGCCTGGCACTGGTAGCGCTGGCGATCGTCTGGCCGGTGTCGTTCGCTGTCAGCCGCCTGCGCCAGCCCTGGACCTGGTTCACCGCGGCCCCCGCCATCTTGCTGCTGGGGCTGCTGTCTCCCCAGATACAGGGCTTGATGGACCAGGCCATACAGCGTTTCACCAGCGCCCGCGCCGACTCCAGCCGAGTGCGCGCCGCCCTGGGCCGTATCGCCATCGAACGCTGGCAGAACGAGGCGCCCTGGTTCGGCCACGGCATCGTGGAAAACGGCCCGCATCTGGTCGAGTACATGCCGATCGGCAGCCACCATAGCTGGTACGGCCTGCTCTTCGTCAAAGGCTTGCTGGGGGCGATCGCCCTGGCCGTGCCGCTGGCGGCGAGCTTCTGGATGGCGGGCAGGCTGGCGCTCTACCAACCGGTCGGTCGCGTCGCCCTGGCCATGCTGCTGCTGCTCACCCTCTACAGCTTCGGGGAGAACCTGGAGATTCTGAGCTATCTCTACTGGCCGGCGCTGGTCATCGTCGGCATCGCGGCCAGACAGGCCGCCTGGCGGCGTGTGGAAACCACCGGAGGGAGGGCTGAGCCGGGGGCGCCAGCACCGCATCGGCAAGGCGAGCTGCCAGCGGCGGCGGAAGACTCAGTCGAGCGGCAGTAACTGCCGCCAGCGCAGGAGTCGATCATCGACCAGGCACTGCGTTGATAACCGCGCCGATGCGGCCATGGCCCCCAGCCGCGGCGGCGTCAGATGCTGAAGGCAGCTACTCAGGCCGTGTTCGCTATCGAAATCCACTTCCCACCCCGCTTCGGCCGCTTGCTCGGGCAGCCCATCCACGCCGGCGACCAGTAGCGGCCGGGCCGCCTGCCGCGCCTCGGCCGCCACCAGGCCGAAGGATTCCCAGCGCGAGGGTACGGCGATGATGTCACAGGCGGCCAGGAAGCCGGCACGATCATCGACTTGCCCGACGAAGTGGATGTGCGGCGCCTCTCCAGCCAGCGCCCGCAGCGCCGGCTCTTCCGCCCCGCTGCCGCCCAGCCGCAGCTGATAGTGCGCCGGGTCCAGCGCGAGGAAACGCGCGATCAGCCGCTCGAACCCTTTCTGTCGATCGAAACGGCCATAGGCCCCCACCACCAGCGTGCGCTGCCCCTGCCAGTCCGAGGGCGGCACCGCCTGCAGCGCGGGAACATCGCTCCAGGGAGAGACAACCTGCAGGCGTCGCGGCTCTATTCCCACGGCCTCGGTCAACCATTGCGACTGCCCCTGCGACACCGCGACGATACGGTCGAACAGACGGCTGGCGATGTTCAGCATCATCCGAAAGCGGCCGAAGCGCGGCACATGATGTGCCGCCCAGGCACGGGTATAGCTGTGCTCGATATGAATCAGCCGAGCGTGACGATTGCGCAGCCGCAGCGACACGAGGAAGGGCAGCGCCCGCCAGCGCGGCGGAAAGTGCGTCATGATCACATCCGCTTTCAGACTCGGCGCCAACGTCTGATCCGGCTTCACCGTCACCACCCGGCTGCGCAGACGGCCGACCCAGGCAGGGTGCTCAAAGATCGCCAGCGCCTGCATGACCCCGCCGGGGGAGACATCGTCCAGCAAATGTACGATCTCGAGCGTTTTCATGCGGCCACCTCGGTACCCAAGCGACGACTCAGCAGCAGGGCGAAACGTTCACGCGACAGCCAGCGTGCCGCCATCGCACCGAGCCCCGTTTCGAGCGTCTTGTAAGGCTCCTGCAGCGCGATCCAAGGACTGGCTGCGAGCGCCTGACGCATCAGGGCCACGGCGAAGGAGCCATCCCCCAGCTGCACCGCTCGCCTTGCCAGATAGCGTAGCTGATAAGCCCGGGCACGCGCGCCGTGACGCGCCAGCAGCTCAGGCGCGTATGCCTGCGCCTTGGAGATCGCCCGCTCCCAGCTTTCGTACTGACGAATCACGTTGGAGGAGAGCCCGCCGATCACGATGCGATAGTCGGTAAGCAGGCCGTCGATGCCCTCGAAGCGGCAGCCGTACCCCGCGATCATGCGCAGCCACAGCTCGATGTCCTCCGACTGGCGGAAGCTCTCGTCGAACCAGCACAGGCGCCCGGGCTCTTGCGGATGCACGAAGGCGACACGATCCAGGGCGCGACGCCGAATCACCGGCGCCGACCCATTGCCCACCGGGTTGCGCGTGAGGACGTGGCGGGCCTCGACGCCGGTCAGCCGGGGCTGCTGGCTGACACCGAGCGGGCGGCCTTCGGCGTCGATCAGGCGCGAGCCGGAATAACTGACGTCGACCGCGTCATCGGCATTGAGATGGATGAAGTGCAGTGCGAGTTTGGTCGGGTCCCAGCGGTCATCGGAGTCCAGCAGCGCGATGTAACGCCCGCGGGCCACCGCGATGCCACTGTTGCGGGCGCCTGCGAGGCCCCGGTTGCGCTGGGTCACGATACGGATGCGCTCATCCGCAAACCCTCGGCACACCTGCATGCTGTTATCGAGGGAGCCGTCGTCGACGATGATGAGCTCGAAATCCTGGAACGTCTGATCGAGCACCGATTGGATCGCCTCGCCGACAAACGCTTCCACATTGTAGACGGGCATGATGACGGAGATGGTGGGCAGGGTCATGGCGGATACTCCAAGTGAATAAAGAAATTGGGTGAAGCAAGTGTCTTTACTCTTTGATTATCAAAAACCGTGCCAACTTTTATTTTTAATATAAATCAAAGACTTGAAAAACGTGCCGCCTTGATCACACCGACTGCCTGCGCTCATCACTGCAGATTGCGACGCCCGCCTTCTCCGATTTCGCAATTTGCCCGCGTCCGAGAAGAAATCGCCTGGGGGGGGGCGCGCCAGTCTTGTCGCGACCGCGTGCCGCGGCCAGACGACGCGACCCTCGAGGAGCCACTGGCGAGAAAGCGCGAGCGTGGCAGGCGTGTGGTGAAATTAGGCGGGGTGAAAGAAATATGGTGAAAGAAGTGTGACGCGTGACTCTGATGACAGGATTAAGCGAATAGCCGCATGCGCAGGGTACGAGGCAGCAGCGGACTGACCAGAGATCCCACCAGGGTCATCAGGCCCCGGCGTCGATCGCGAAAGAAGGCCTGCGGCGAGTTGGCCACCCCGACCAGCGCGAAACGCGGTGCCAGCCAGGGCGAGCTCCCCGCGCGCAGCGCCCGGCGTGCCAGATAGCGACAGTAGAGCGCACGCGCGGCGGCGGCATCGAAATCCGCCGCGTAGTCCCGCGTCAGCTGCTGCCAGCCGTCGTACATGGCGCGCAGATTGGCCGACAGCCCGCCGGCCGAGAGTCGATACCCCACCAGCAGAACGTCCATGCCGCGAATGTGGCGCCCCTGCTTGACGACACGCGCCAGCCACTCCTGATCCTCGGCGTACTGCATGCCTCGGCGAAAGCCACCACTGGCACGCCAGCACTCGCGGCTGACGACCAGATTGGAACTGGTGCAGACCGGGTTCTCCCCCAGGACATCCTCGAGCGTCAGGGCCTCCCGCGGTACCGTTGAGACCGTCTGCGCCCGTGCCAGATCGGTGCCCTCGCCGAGTAGAAAAGCGATCTTGGCAAAACTCATATCGAGCTGCGGCGCCTGGCGATGGTGCTGCCAGTGGCGTTCGAGCTTGGTGGGATGCCACACGTCATCGGCATCGAGAAACGCGATCCACTCCCCTTCAGCGCGATCCGCGCCGGCATTGCGCGCCGCGGCGACACCGCCATTCGCCAGGGCGAGCACGCGAATACGCGCGTCGCGCGCCTTAAGAGCCTGCAGCCGCGCCAGAGAGTCATCGGTGGAGCCATCGTCGATGAGCCAGAGTTCGAAGTGAGGCTCCGTCTGGCACAGCACGCTCGCGACCGTCTCCTCGATACTGTCGGCGGCGTTGTAGACCGGAATCACGACGGAAAACCTCGGCCGAGTCATGCGCAAGCCCTCTTGAACGGCATCCGTGAAACGATGCCACCATCTTGCCTCAGACACCAAATCGAGCCCGGAATCAGGATCAGTGCCAGCCCCGCCACATAGGCGCCCGCGGCAGCCATCAATCCCCAGCCGGCAAAGGCCGCCAGGCCACCCAGCGCCGCTGCCGTCGCCATGCTGCTCATCATCGCCTCGACCCCCGGCTGGTCGAGCGCTCGCAACCAGGCGCTGGCCACCGCCGCGAAGATCATCGGCATCGCCCCGAGCCCCAGTATCGACACCAAGGGCGCCGACGGCGTCCACTGCACCCCGAAGATCAGCGGTACATACCAGGGCGCCAGGCACACCTGTAGCAGCAGTAACGGCAGGAACACCACCAGCGCCAGCATCAGCCCCTTGTGGCAGCGGCGCCGGCGCTCCGCCAGATCATCCGCGCGGCAAATGTAGGGGAACAGGATCTGCCCCAGCGCCATCACGAAGGAGGTGGTGATACCGAGACCGGCATTGAACGCAAAGTAGTAGATACCCAGGGCCTTGACCCCGAAGACGGCGCCCACGATCAGTTTGTCGAGCTGGATGCGGGCGACATTGACCATCTCGGTGATCAGGACACCGACGGCGAACCCCATGAAGGCGCGCCAGGGCACATGCCCCGCCTCGGGTTGCGGCATCCAGCGTTTGGCACGACGCACCAGCACCAGCCACACCGGGGCGGTGACCAGCTTGGGCAGCACGATGGCCCAGGCACTCGGCCATATCAGAACGAAGAGCAGCGTCAGCAGGTGATCGCTGACGTTCTGCACGGTGGCGATCCGCGCGATCGTGCCGAAACGCTCTTCACGCATGAGCAGAAACACCTGCACCAGGCCCGCCGGCATGAACAGATAGACGCCGGAAAGCAGCGCCAGCATCAGCGGAATCTCGCGCATGCCGAAGAGGTGCAGAGCGCCGGCCAGGGCGAGTTGAATCGCCGCGACCCCGACACACCAGCACCAGAACAGTCTGAAGGCCGTGTTGCAGGTGGCCGCCAGGGCATCCTCGCTGGCAGCGATAATGCGCTGGCCGACCCCTGCGTTGGCCAGCGCTCTGACCACTTCGAACAGACTCAGGGCCAGTGCCGCCACACCCATGATGGTAGGCGACACCTGCCGGGCGATCACCACGATCGCCAGGATACGCACGACGCGGTTGATCATCTCGGCGCTACCGAAGGCGACCAGGCCACGTAGTAGCGGGCTGTTCTCCCGACGAGCAAGGTGAGAGCGAAATGCGAATGGGTTCATGTCTGGCCCCGTGATGTGCTGTGGTTCGAAGTCTTCGCCCACCCCATTCAATAATCGGGCCAATTCCAAAAAGCTTTTTCATGGCAAGCCATTAGCCATTTTTCCCGAGGCTGAATTGGCGTTTTTCGGCGCCGACATCGCAAATTGACATGCCATTTGCATTCGACGATGCAAGCTGCAACCCACGGGGCCTCCAGGCACTGTAAAAGACTTGGCCCGACACCCCAAAAAAACAAAACAAGTAATTGTTTATTATAAATCAAAATAAAATCTGGCACGGTTTATGACACGTCTTCTCCAGATAGCTCACTCGCTTGCCACTGGAGAGTCACCATGAACACTGCCAACCTCGACATCCGTACCGCCAACGCCTCCGCCTCACCGGCCCCGCAGCAGACGCTGGAGACCACGCCCCTGTTCGGCATGCCGCTGGTGGCGGCCTCGCGGCAGGCAGCCGTTACCGCCATCATCGAGCGTGCCGCTCAGGGCACGCCGACGACGATCAACTTCATCAACGCGCACTGTGTCAACGTGGCCCGCCGCGATGCGCAGTATCGCGAGAGCCTGGCCCATACCGACCTGCTGCTGCCGGATGGCTCGGGCATTCGCATCGCCTCCAAGCTGGCCGGCGCGCCGCTGGGCGACAATCTCAACGGCACTGACCTGTTCCCGGCCCTGTGCGAAAGCGCCGCCACTCAGGGACTCTCTATCTACCTGCTGGGTGGCAGCCCGGGCACCGCGGCCCGAGCCGCCGACGCCATGCAGCAGCGCTATCCGGGGCTGAACGTCGCGGGCACCCAGCACGGCTTCTTCGCGGCCGAGGAGACGGAGCTTCTGATCTCGCGCATCAATCGGGCAAAACCGGACCTGCTGTTCGTGGGCTTCGGCGTGCCGGTTCAGGAGAATTGGATCGCCGAGAACCGCCACCATCTGCGGGTCCCCGTCGTGCTGGGTGTCGGCGGCCTGTTCGACTACTACGCCGACAATGTCACTCGCGCCCCGGCCTGGGTACGCCGCTGCGGCTGCGAGTGGGTATGGCGCCTGGCCCAGGAGCCCCGCCGCCTGGCCCAGCGTTACCTCGTCGGCAACGTGACCTTCCTCGCGCACGCCACCCTGGCCGGACTGCAGGCACGCCTCGCCCGCACCCGCTTCCATGCCGCGCTCAAGCGTCTGGTGGACGTGACGATCGCCGGTTCCGCGCTGCTGGTACTCGCCCCGCTGTTCGCGCTCATCTCGCTGGCCATCCGCACCGAGGATCGCGGCCCGGCGCTGTTCCGCCAGCGCCGTATCGGCGCCAACGGCAAGCCCTTCATGATGCTGAAGTTCCGCTCCATGGTGCGGGATGCCGAGGCGCGTCGCGCCGAGCTGCTCGCCCGCAGCGAACGTGACGGCGTCTGCTTCAAGATGAAACGCGATCCGCGCATCACCCGCGTGGGCGCCTGGCTGCGCAAGACCTCACTCGACGAGCTGCCGCAACTGATCAATGTGCTGCGCGGCGAGATGTCGATCGTCGGCCCGCGCCCCGCGCTGCCGGACGAAGTCGTCACCTACCGCGACGCCAGCTGGCAGCGCCTGGGCGGCAAACCCGGCATCACCTGCACCTGGCAGGTCTCGGGCCGCGCCGACATTCCGTTCGAGCAGCAGGTCGTCATGGACATCGACTACCTGCAAAGCCGCAGCATCCTTCGCGACTTCGGGCTGATGCTGCGCACGGTCCCCGCCGTTCTCAGCCGTCGCGGCGCCTACTGAGACGCTGACCGGGAGCGCAGCCGCTCAATCCGAATCCAGACTGGCGAACAGGTCGCGGGCGTGGTCGATCACGCCCGCGACCTGTTCGCGCAGGGCCGGCAGGCGGGCCGCCGCGGCCTCAGGCGGCAGCGCCCGATAGGCCTCGACTGCCGCCATCAGCGAGAAGGCGCCGAAGTTACCCGACACCCCCTTGAGACTATGCGCGGCCCGTTCGATCTCATCCGCGCTGTCGTGCGCGTGACCGGCCTCCAGCTCCTGTATCAACCTTTCGAAATCATCGATCGCCACCTTCAGCAGCAGATCACGCCGCGATGCGGGCAGCGGTTTGAACAGGGTACGAAAATAGTCGGGCTCGATCGGGGCCGGTAGCGCTTCATCCTGCGCCCGTGCCGTCGCGTCGGGCAGCGCCTCGACGTCGCTTGCCCCGTCGAGCGACGCGGTATCGAGCACGCGCCGCAGCACCGCAGAGAGCCGCTGACGATCGACCGGCTTGGTCATCGCCTCGGTGAACCCGCGTGCCCGTAACCCGGCGAGTTCTTCCCGGTTGGCATGCGCAGTGACCGCGACGATGGGTAGACGCTGCCATCGCGGATCCGCCGTCGAGCGAATGCACGCCACCGCTTCCTCCCCGGACATGCGCGGCATGCGCAGGTCCATCAGCACGGCGTCGTACGCAACGTCCCCGTCCAGCACCTTTTCCACGGCCTCGTCGCCATCACAGGCGATGTCGCTGACGTAACCCATGACCTGCAGCAGCTGGGTCAGCACGACACGGTTGGTCTCGATGTCATCGACGACGAGTACCCGAGGCTCGTCGCGATCGAGCCGGGGGCCAGCAGTCTCTTGCACGCCGGAGACGTCATACGCCACGCCGGGCGACGCCTCGTCAGCCGCCAGCGGCAGCGACAGCACGACGCCGGCGCGTGCCCGGACGTTCAGCGGCCGTATCTGGGCCCCGATCGTGGTTGCCAGACGCTGCAGCAGCGCCCACCGACGCGGGTCGGCCGCCAGAGGGTCCTGTTCGTCCCCCGGGCAGGAGAGCCGGATATCCAACCGCCCCGATCGCCGCTGGGTGCCAATCCGAATCGGCATGCCCCGTTCCGCCAGCCGCTCGATATAGACATTGAGGATCTGGCGCAAGCGCACCGGGTCGGTAACCAGCGTGAGCTCCGTCGCCGACGCTGTCTCCAGCTCGAGTGCCGGCGTCGGCCCGGAGCGTCCGCCGCCCTGCCAGAAACGGATGACATCCTCGAGCTGCCGGTGGATATCCACCCGCCGCGGCCAGTACTCCAGCGCGCCCTCTTCGGCCTGCGCCATGTCGACGATATCTTCGATATAGCGATGCAGCTGGTTGGCGGCATCCTGGGCGATGCCGAGCCGCTCGCGCTGATCGACACGCAAGGCGTCCAGCGAGAGCAGATCCAGCATGCCCAGGATGCCGTTCAGCGGCGTACGGATGTCGTGGCTGATGGCGGCGAGAAAGTCGGCCTTGACCCGCAGCGCCGCTTCGGCGGCACGGCGACTCTCGCGCAGGGCGTCGCTGAGCCGGGTCAACTGCCTGACCCGCCGCTCGGCGACCAGCGCCAGGGCTCGCGCCCGGCGCTCCGAGGTGCGCTGCTCGGTGATGTCCTGCACCGCCCCGATGAACGACACGAAACGACCCTGGTCGTCGACTTCCTTGCGAATGATCCAGCGTATCCAGCGAACCTCGCCATCACGCAGAATGCGACAGTCGTACTCATGGTCTATTCCCGCTGCCGCGGATTGATAGAACTCGGCTTCCGCGCGATGTATCTTGTCGCGATCGAAGGGGTGGATGGCCTCCCATAGCGTTTGCTCACTGGGCTTGGCCTCGGTGCTGATCCCCAGGAGGCTGTTGAAGGCGGGTGATGCCGCCAGCCGGCTGCCGCGATAGCGGTGAAAGGTGGCCATTCTCGCCGTGCGTTGCGCGCGAATCAGATGCTGCGTCTCGCGCTCCAGCCTGGCACGCAGATCGGACTCGCGCTCCATCAGCTGCTCGTTGGCCTGCAGCAGCTCCCGGCTACGCCGCTCGAGAATCGCCTCCGCCTCTTCTCGTGCGGCTTCTGAGCGCTGCAGCCGGCGTGTCAGACGCTCGATCCGCGCCTTGGCGGATGCGCTATCAGGGGGTGTCGCCACGGCGGGCTCCTCATGTCGTTCGCGCCTCGTCTCTCAGCGTAGCGCAGGCGAGCTTATGATTAAGCAATGTCTGAATCGTACCTTGCTTGCCCAGAAGATGTTGAACCCGCCCCGGTGCCCACCGGCCCCTTTCTTCCTTACCCCGGCTACGGGTAACGGCCCGCCCTCCCTGCGCCTGGATGCGATCGACACACTCCGAACTCGACGCGACACCCCGGCACCAATCGCGCGATGCAACGCCGGCTCACCGGCCATCGGTGTTAAGCTAGCCCCTCGATTTTCGGGGACTTTTGCCATGTCGACATCGCCCAACCGTGCACCGCTCCCTGCCTGGCTGTGGCTCGTGGCCTTCGGCCTCGCCGCCATAAACCTGCGCGCGCCGATCGTCGTGCTTGGACCGGTGCTCGAGCCGATCATGTCGACGCTCGCCATCGGCGCAGGCACGGCGAGTCTCTTCACCACCGGCATGATTCTCTGCTTCGGCCTGCTCTCGCCGCTGGCACCGGGCTTCGCCGATCGCGTCGGGCTCGACCGCGCCATCGCCTGCGCCATCACCCTGATCGCCCTGGGTGGGCTGCTGCGCGGGGTAGAAAGCGTGGCGGTGATGCTCGCCGGTACGTTCTGCGCCGGGCTCGGCATCGCTTTCGGCAACGTTTTCATGCCGAGTCTGGTCAAGCGCGATCGCGGTGATCGGCTCGGTCGCACGATGGGGCTCTATACGGTGATGATGGGGGTCGGCGCGACGGTCAGCGCCGGCACGGCCATTCCGCTGATGAAGCTTTCGGGTAGCTGGTCGACGCCAATCTGGCTCTGGGCGGGGGTGGGAGTCGCGTCGGCACTGCTGTGGTGGAAAGTGGCCCTGCGGCTGACCGGCGGCGAGGCCGAGACCGGCCGTCGACCGCCGATGCGCCAGCTGTTCAGGAGCCCGGTGGCGTGGACGCTGACGCTGTTCATGGGGGCGCAGTCGCTGAGCTTCTACACGCTGCAGACCTGGATACCGGCGGTGGCGACGGATGCCGGCGTGGCGCCCTCCACGGCCGGCCTGATGCTGTCGATGACCAACCTGACCAGCATTCCGGCGAGCTATTTCATTGCGCGACTTGCCTCACGCCTGACGCACCACAGCCTGCTGGTGCTGGCACTCTGCGTGCTGATCGGTATCGCCCTGCTGGGTCTCTTGCTGGCGTCAACGGCGGCGCCGATTCTGTGGGCGGTGCTGCTCGGCGCCGGCCAGGGCGGCAGTTTCAGCTTCGCGCTGACGATGATCGTGATGCGCACGCGGGCGCCGCAGCATGCCGCGATGCTGTCGGGCATGTCTCAGAGCCTGGGCTACCTGCTGGCGGCGTGCGGCCCGCTGCTGTTCGGCGCCCTGCATGGACTGAGCGGGAGCTGGCAGCCATCGCTGATCTTTCTGCTGGTACTGCTGGCAGCCCAGAGCGTGGCCGGTGTCCTGATCGGCCGGCCGAAAATGGTCAGGCTGGAAGCCGCGTGAGTCGGCCGGTACTCCAACGATCGCCAGCCGCCAGTCGGCCGCTCGCGCGCCCGGCGAGCGACGACATCCAAAAGTCCTAGCGCCAGGGCCTCAGGGCATCGAACTTTCCCGCGCTAGCGCTGAAAGGGATAGACATTGCCGATACCGAGGCGGCGCGTCAGATCATCGAGCGCCGCCAGCGTCTCGTCGACGAGCTGCGGATCGGCCAGATCCTCTGGCGTGAGCCGGTCGCGGTAGTGACGCTCGACCCATTGGGTCAGATCAGCGTGCAGGGCTTCGTCGAGCAGCACACGAGCGCCGAGCGAGCGACGCTCTGTCGCGTTCAGCGCCACCCGCAAACGCAGACAGGCGGGGCCGCCCCCGTTGCGCATGCTCTGCTTGACGTCCTTGACCACCACGTCGCTGATCGGGTTGTAGCCTGCCAGCAGCAGATCCTGTATCACCCGCCAGACACGCTCGTGCTCCTGACACTCGCCCGGTACCACCAACGTCATGCTGCCATCGGGATTGGTCAGCAGCTGCGAGTTGAAGAGATAGGTCGAAACGACATCTTCGAGCGGAATCGCCTCGACCGGCACCCGTACCGGAATCAGCGGCGTCGCCATTTTTCGGCGCAGCTCGTCGAGCGTCGCCTGCTCGTCCAGAAACGCCATCTCGTGATAGAGCAGCACCGGACCGTTGCCCACCGCGATCACGTCGTTGTGGAAGACGCCGGCATCGATGGCGTCAGGGTGCTGCTGAGCGAAGACGGTCTGTGACTCACTCAGGCCGTGCTGACGCGCCACCGCCTGACTCGCTTCCCGCGTCTGACGCGCCGGATAGCGCCGAGGCGCGCGCTCGCCGCCGAAGGCCTGGCGACCGTACACGTAAAGATGCACGCCGCTATCACCGTGCTCGGCCGCAAGCCGGGTATGGTTGGCCGCGCCCTCGTCGGAGAAGGCCGGCGTCGCCGGCAACACCGGATGATGCGCAAAGTGGCGTTCATCACGGAAGATCGCCTGCAGCACGCGGCCGGTGGTGTCGGGTTCCAGGTAGCGATGGAAGCTCGATTGCAGATTGGCCGGCGTGATATGCACGCGACCGTCCGGTGCATCGACGCTCGGTGTCACCGTGGCGGCATTCGCGGTCCACATGCTCGAGGCCGAGCAGACGGCGCGCAGGATCTGCGGCGCCTCTGTGGCGGCCTTCGTCAGTACCTCGCCGTTGCTGCCGCTGAAGCCGAGTGCGCGCAGCGCGCCGAGATCCGGGCGCTGCTGCGGCGGCAATACCCCTTGCGCATAGCCGGCATCCATCAGCGACTTCATCTTGGCCAGACCCTGCAACGCGGCCTCGCGCGGGTTGGATGCCAGCCCGCCGTGGCGCATCGACGCCACGTTGCCATGCGCTAGCCCGGCGTAGTTGTGCGTCGGGCCAACCAGCCCGTCGAAATTGACCTCGAGCACATCGTCTGACACATCGTTGCTCGTGACGTCGCCACTCATAAGTTCACCCCCGGCGGCAGCTCGGCCGGCATCGCCAGCGTATCGGCCTCCATCGACGCGACCGGATAGGCGCAGTTGTCGGCGGCGGTCTGATAGACAGTAGGCGCTGGCAGCGCCCACGCTGCCGTCATATGCGAACTCATAACGTCACCCCCGGTGGCAGCTCGGCCGGCATCGCCAGCGTATCGGCCTCCATTGACGCGACCGGATAGGCGCAGTAATCAGCAGCGTAGTAGGCGCTCGGACGGTGGTTGCCGCTGTCGCCGATGCCACCAAAGGGCGCATCGCCCGAGGCCCCGGTAGTCTGGCGGTTCCAGTTGACGATGCCGGCGCGGATGCGCAGCAGGAAATCGTCCCAGTCGGACTGATCGCCGCCGATCAGCCCGGCGGACAGGCCATAGCGGGTGTCGTTGGCCAGCGCGATGGCATCATCCCAGTTCGCATAGCGGTACACCTTGAGCAGCGGCCCGAAGTGTTCCTCGTCTGGAATCTCGCAGCCGGTGACATCGATCAGTCCCGGCGAGAGGAGGCTGGTGCCGGGTTCCAGCGAGCGCATTCTCACCAGCACGCGACCGCCACGCGTTTCCAGATCGCGCTGCGCCTCGAGCAGCCCTTCCGCGGCCTGCGGGCTGACGAGCCCCGCGTAGAACGGCGCCGGCTCAGCGAACGGTTCGGCCACGTGCAGTCTATCCATGGCCGTCGCCAGCTGTTGGAGCAGGCGGTCGCCGGATTCGCCCTCGGGGACGATCAAGCGACGCGCACAAGTACAGCGCTGCCCGCCGGAGAGAAAGGCCGACTGCAGAATGGTCAGCACGGCCGCATCGGCATCGCGCACGTCCTTCACCACCAACGGGTTGTTGCCGCCCAGTTCCAGCGCGAGGATCTTGTCCAGCTGGCCGCCGAACTGGCGATGCAGCAGACCGCCGACCCGCGCGCTGCCGGTGAAGAGCAGGCCATCGATATCGGCATCGCTGGAGAGCGCCTGTCCGACCGCCGCCGCCCCCTGAACGAGATTGATCACGCCATCGGGCAGGCCCGCCTGACGCCAACACTGCAGTGTCAGGTCTGCCGTCATCGGTGTCTGCTCGCTGGGCTTGAAGACCACGCAGTTGCCAGCCAACAGTGCCGGCACCATGTGTCCGTTAGGCAGATGACCGGGGAAATTGTACGGTCCGAACACGGCCAGCACGCCGTGAGGGCGATGGCGCAGCACTGCCCGCGTACCGCTGGCGTCACGCGCGCGCTCGCCGGTGCGCTCATGATAGGCGGTCAGGGAAATCGCGACCTTGCCGATCATCGCCCCCACTTCGGTGCGTGCCTCCCAGATCGGCTTGCCCGTCTCGCGCGCGATGCTCTCGGCCAGCGGCTCGCGATTGGCTTCCAACTCATCGCGAAAGCGCTCCACCAGCGCCTGGCGCTCGGCGAAGGGCCGTTTCGCCCAGCCAGGAAAAGCCCGCCGTGCCGCCGCGACCGCTTCGCCGACCTGCTCGGCGGAAGCCGCTCGCGCCTGCCACAGTCGTTGGCCGGTGACCGGATCTAGCTTGTCGAACGTCTCGGCGGCGCCGTCGAGCCAGTGGCCGTCGATCAGCAGTTGTTGCGTGGCGTGCATGCGTCTCTCCTGTTGTCTTCCGCGCCGAGCCGGTTCAGGTCTCGAGCACGCGTAGCGTATCGCCGCTGACAACCTCGAGACGTTCGGCCTCGAGCGGTGTCAGCGCGATCACATCGGCCTCATCGGGGCCACGGCCAATCCAGCTGCAGCGAAAATCGGCCATACCGGTGGTCGCTGCCAGCCAGCCGTGCCGTTCGGCGTGCGCCAGGTCGGCCTCGCCGATTTCGACCCTGACACAGCGCGAATGACGAATCGCGCGCACGTCGTCGATATAGGCCTCTACCGTCGGCCCACCATCGAAGATGTCGATGTAACCTTCCCAGCGCAGGCCCTCTTTCTTGAGCATCTCCAGCGCCGGCCGGGTGTGTTCATGGACCTGACCGATGCAGGCGCGCGCGGCTTCGGGCAGAAACGGCGTGTAGATCGGATACTTGGGCATCAACTCGCCAATGAAGCTTTTCTGACCGAGACCGGTGAGCTGATCGGCCTGACGAAACTCCATGGGGAAGAAATGGCTACCGAGACTCTCCCAGAACGGGCTGACGCCGTCTTTCGTGAACGAACCGCGCATCTCCGCCAGCACCTTGGCCGGGAAATTCTCACGGAACTCGGCCATGAACAGCCAGCGCGCCTTGGAGAGCAGCGTGCCGTTGCGGTCGCGACGATAGGCGGGCCGCAGAAACAGCGAAGCCACCTCGGCATCACCGGTATGGTCGGAGCTCAGGAATAACGTATCGACGGTGCGGTGCAGATCGAGCTGCACCGACGAGTGGGCAAGCTTGCCGACGCGATAGTGATAGAACGGCGCCTCGCGCCCGACTTCCGCCTCGATGGCGCAGCAGCCGGCCAGCTCGCCGCTCTCCTCGTCCTCGAGCACGAAGAAATAGAGCCGTTCTTCCGGCGGCAGTCGCCCTTCGAACGCCGCCACGGCCTTGTCGATCTTGCTGACCAGGAAGTCACGGTTGTCCGGGAGTGAGGTGAAGCCGACGCCGGTCTCGCGCGCCAGCGCCTGAAGCTCCTCGATATCGCCATGGGCGATAGGTCTCAAGCGCATTACAGGTCTCCCTCATCCAGCGCATCTTCGACGTCCGGCAGCGCCAGCGGTGCGACGAGCACCGCGCGCCCCTCCTCGACGCCGAGCAGCTCGGCCTGCGCTTCTGACAGCAGCAGCTGCCCCGTGGGTGTCAGCGCGTAGCGCGCGAGCGTACAGCGATAGTCCGCCAGCTGCTGGTTGGCGACCAGTGCCGGCTCGGCATCGGGCAGCGAGGCGTGCGGCCGGATGCGCACCGGATGCCAGCCGCAGCCGAACAGCGTGCGCAGACTGGCGCGCTCGCCGCGCAGCACCGGCCCCGCATCGAAGATATCGACGTGGCGCGAGCGTACGAAGCCCTCGGCAAGCATCTCCTGCAGCGGCGCCTCATGCGCGGGGTGCTCACGGCCGATGGCCGCCCGCGCCTGGGGTGTCAGCAGCGGCAGGTAAAGCGGAAACTGTGGCATCACCTCGGCGATGAAGCTCTTCGAGCGCACGCTGGCCACCTGGTTGATCTCCTGGTAGCTCTGGCGGAAGAAGTGACGTCCGACACTGGACCAGAACGGCGATTCGCCGCTGTCGTCCAGGTAGCCCGGAAAGGCGACACCGAGGATCTCGGCGAAGCGTTCCGGATACTGGGCAATGAACATCAGGCGCGCGCGGCGCAGCAGCCTCGCCGCGCTGGTGCCACGATAGCGGGCATCCAGCGACAGCGCGCAGAGCAGCGTGATTTCCGACATCTCATGAGAGAGCGACAACGTCTGCACCTCGTGACGCAGATCGAGCTGCTGCGAGGCGTGGATCAGCGTCTCCTGCCGATAGGTGTAGTAGACGTCCTGCGCGCCCGCCTGGGCGCGGATGCTCGCCGTGCCGACGACCTCGCCCAGGCTGCGGTCTTCCAGTACGAAGGTGTAGATCTCGTCGCCGGGAAAATCGACGTTGTGCGACAGCGCGCGCGTCGAGCGGGCGATACGCTCCTCGAGGCGATCGCGATGCGCGGGCAGGTTGGTCAGCCTGGGGGCGGCACTGCCGGCAAGCCGCTCGATGGCCACGAGATCGGCCACGGTGGCGGGGCGCACCAGCAGCTGCCCCGCCTCCGGCATCTCTCGCGCGGTCATTTCGCGCGCCGTCTCCGCGAGCCTGGCAGCACCGGTCCCTCTCATGACTGACCGACGAGCTGCTCGACGGCGAGCTCGAGGCGCGCCATGCCTTCCTGAATATCCGCCTCGGGGACCACCAGCGACGGCGCCATGCGCAGCACGTTGGGGCCAGCGACCAGGATCATCAGGCCCTGTTCCAGCGCCAGCGGCAGCAGCTCGCGCGCCTTGCCTTCGAACGCCTCGCTCATCTCGGCACCGATCAGCAGCCCCATGCCACGGATCTCCTTGAACAGGCCGTACTTGCGGTTGATCACCTCGAGATGTTCGCGGAACAGCTCGTGGCGGCGCGCCACGCCGTCGAGCACTTCCGGCGTATCGATGGTGGTCAGCGCGGCATGGCCCACGGCACAGGCGAGCGGGTTGCCGCCGTATGTGGAGCCGTGCGTGCCGACTGCCAGCGACGGGGCCACGCGATCGGTCGTCAGCATGCCACCGATGGGAAAGCCGCCGCCCAGCGCCTTGGCGGTGGTCAGGATGTCGGGCGTCACGCCGTAGTGCATATAGGTGTAGAGCTTGCCGCTGCGGCCGACGCCGGACTGCACTTCGTCGAAGACCAACAGGGCCAGGTGCTGATCGCAGAGTTCGCGCAGTCCCTCGATGAAATCCTGGGTCGCCGGCGTCACGCCGCCCTCGCCCTGAATCGGCTCGACCACCACGGCACAGGTGTCGTCGTCGATCAGTTCACGCACGCTGTCGAGATTGTTGAATTCCGCGTGCACGATGCCGCCGGGCACCGGTCCGAAGCCTTCCGAGTACTTGGGCTGACCGCCAACGCTGACGGTAAACAGCGTGCGCCCGTGGAACGCCTGCTTGAACGAGATGATCTTGTGCTTCTTCTCGCCGAAGTGGTCGTAGGCCCAGCGTCGCGCCAGCTTGAACGCCGCTTCGTTCGCCTCGCCGCCGGAGGAGCAAAAGTAGGCCTTGTCGGCGAAGGTCCGCTCGACCAGTTCGCGGGCCAGCTTCAGCGCTGGCTCGTTGGTAAAGACGTTGGAGAGGTGCCAGACCTGGTTGGCTTGCGCGGTCAGCGCCTTGACCAGTGCCGGATGGCAGTGGCCCAGCGCATTGACCGCGATCCCGCCGGCGAAATCGATGTACTCGCGCCCCTCCTGATCCCACAGTCGGCTACCTTCGCCGCGCACCGGAATCGCCTGCTGCGGCGAGTAGTTGGGGGTCATGTAGTGGTCGAAATCGTCACGTGTGGGGCTTGCGGCCATGGTTCTCTCCCGAATGGGTCAGGCATCTGATGAATCGAGTATAGGGAGGCGTTAACGCCTCGGCTTTCAGCGATGGGACGGCGAATTGCGAAAAGCGTCCCGCCCGACCATCGCCAGGGGGTTGTTGTCGCGGATCGCTGCCCCGATGTGAAAGTGTACCCCTGCGACTTTCGTCGAGGCCATGAAACATCCTCTGTCATCCGCACCCAGGAGCGAGAATCATGAAGATCGATCTGTCAGGCAAGACGGCCATTGTCACCGGTTCCACCGCTGGCATCGGGCTCGCCATCGCCAAGGGACTGGCCAACGCGGGCGCCGCGGTGACCGTGACCGGACGCACCCAGCCGCGCGTCGACGACGCGATCGCCGCCCTGCGGCAGGACGCCCCCGAGGCGACGATCGATGGAGTCGCCGCTGACCTTGGCACCGCCGAGGGCTGCCAAAGCCTGATCGCGGCAAAACCCGACTGCGACATCCTGATCAACAACGTCGGCATCTTCGGGCCGAAGGACTTCTTTGAGATCCCGGACGAGGAGTGGCAACAGTTCTTCGATGTCAACGTGATGAGCGCCGTGCGGCTCTCTCGCCACTACGCCCAGGGTATGAAAGCGCGTGACTGGGGGCGGATTCAGTTCCTGTCGAGCGAGTCGGCGCTCAACATCCCCTCGGAAATGGTTCACTACGGCATGACCAAGAGCGCGGTGCAGTCAATCTCGCGAGGCCTGGCCAAGGTGCTCGCCGGCACCCGCGTGACCGTCAACGCCGTGCTGCCGGGGCCGACCAAATCTGAAGGTGTGGGCAACATGATTGCCGGTATCGCCCGCGAACAAGGCATCAGCGAAGCCGAGGCGGAGGCCAACTTCGTCAAGGAGAATCGCCCCTCTTCGATCATTCAGCGCGTGGCCGAAGTCGACGAGGTGGCCAACCTGAGCGTCTATCTCGCCTCCGAACAGGCCAGCGCCACGACCGGTGCAGCGATGCGGGTCGAGGGCGGCATCGTCGATACGATGGCTTGATCTGCCAGGGGCGCTGGAAGTCTAAAGCGGTAAGTTAGAAGGAAAAGCCAAACCGAACCCCATTGAATTTTGGGGATCTCGGTTTGGCTTTTTGTATTTCGATCGTCGTCTACGCCACTCTGAAACGATGGCGAGCGCAGCCCGTTTTCAGCCTTCGTAACGCTTGAAGATCACGCTCGCGTTGACCCCGCCGAAGCCAAAGCCGTTGCAGATCGCATGTTCGATCGCCATCGGGCGGGACTCGCCGTGAACCACGTCGAGGTCGGCCGCCAACGGGTCGGGATCGAGGTAGTTGCGCGTCAACGGCGCCACTTGGTCGCGCAGCGCCAGCAGCGTAAAGATCGCTTCGACGCCGCCGGCGGCCCCGAGCAGGTGGCCGGTGGTCGCCTTGGTCGCGCTGATCGCCGGCGAACGGCTGCCGAACAGCTGATGCATCGCCGCCAGCTCGCCGCGGTCGCCGACCGGCGTCGAGGTCGCGTGAGCGTTCAGATGCTGGATCTCGCTCGCCTCGAGCCCGGCCTGGCGCAGAGCCAGTCGCATCGCCCGCGCCGCGCCGTCGCCGTCTTCCGGCCCGGCGGTCACGTGATATGCATCCGACGTGGTGCCGTAGCCAACCAGCTCGGCGATCGGTGTCGCGCCCCGCGCCTGAGCGTGCTCGAGCGTCTCAATCACCAGCAGGCCGGCGCCCTCGCCCATGACGAAGCCATCTCGCGCCTGATCGAACGGCCGCGACGCCTGCTCCGGCGTGTCGTTGAAGTGGCTGGAGAGTGCCTTGGCGGCCGCAAATCCGCCCAGGCTGACGCGATCGATGCAGGCCTCGCTGCCACCGCACAGGGCGATATCGGCTTCACCGCTGTGGATCAACCGCGCGGCATCGCCGATCGCCTGCAACCCCGCGGCACAGGCCGTGACCGGTGCCCCCAGGGGCCCCTTGAATCCGTGGCGTATCGAGACGTGGCCGCAGGCCAGGTTGGCGAGGAACGACGGAATGGTGAACGGCGACAGGCGTCGCGGCCCACGACTGTCGACCGTACGCACGGCGTCGGCGATCGCCGGAAATCCGCCGATCCCCGAGCCGATCAGCGTCGCGGTGCGCTCTTTCTCGGCGTCGCTGGTCGGGTACCAGTTGGCCTGAGCCAACGCCTCTTCCGCCGCGGCGACCGCCAACTGGATGAAGCGGTCCATCTTGCGCCGCTCCTTCGGGTCCATGGTGGCATCGGGATCGAAGCCGGCCGTGGTGTCCTCGTCGATACCCGGTACCGGGCCGCCGACGCCGGCGGCCAGACCCTCGACGGTTTCCGGTGGCAGCCGGCGCAGTCCGGAAGCCCCTGACAGCAGACGCTGCCAGACCGCATCGACGCCACACCCCAGCGGCGAGAGAATACCCATTCCGGTTACCACGATACGTCGCATGACGTTGTCCTTATCGGTGATTGATCTAGCAGTCTTCGCCCTCGCGGTCACCGCTGGCGACCTCGCAAGAGGCCTCCTCGGCGGTGTCGACCGTCGGGCTATCGGGTGAGGTCGACGCGAGCGTCCGCGCCGCGCGCAAGCGCTCGGCGCGGGCATGAATGGCCGGCGTCGCGTCAGGGCCCGGTTCGAGTTCGATCCGTTCCAGCGCCAGCGGGGCCTGCCGGCCACGGTCAAAGAGTACCGGCGCGATGGGCTGACGGGAGTCACGATCCACCAGACGCAGGCCGCAGGCCGCGATCGGCAGATGATCCTCGCCCCATTGGTAGAGCGTGATGAGCACCGGACCGAGATCCCGCCCCTTCTCGGTCAAGCGATATTCGAAGCGCGGTGGACGCGCCTGATAGCGCTGTCGCTGCAGCAGGCCATTGGCCGTCATGCGCTCGAGCCGGCGCGTCAACATGCTGGAGGCGATACCGAGATCGCGCTGAAACTGATCGAAACGGGTAGCGCCCTGCAGCGCCTCCCGCAGGATCAGCAGCGTCCAGCTGTCACCGACGCAGGCCAGCGCGCGGCTGATCGGGCAAAGGGCAGTCTCGTCCGGGGTCACTTTCATAATGAGAGCGACTGTAGACGATCTGGATACGGAAAAGAAGCGTCAAGCGGACCTAATCGTTGGTCGTGCAGTCGTTGGTCGCGCCATCGGCGAAATCGAAGATCATGCCCACCCGCGCCAGGCGCTGCCCCTGGCGTTCGACCCAGGTCTCGGACACCGTCTGCCAGCCCCGCGCCCGCAGCCCGGGCGCCAGCACCAGACTGGCATCGATCGACACACGCCGGTGGCCGGCTTCTCCCAACGCCGCGAGCGCCAGCGTCAAGAGTCGCGACCCGACCCCCTGGCGCATGACCGATGGCCAGACATAGAGCGTTTCGATATCGCCGCGTGCCGCATCTCGCTCACAGAAGCCGACACAGTGTCCGTCGCACTCGGCGACCAAGGTGGGATAGAGCGCCTGACGCGCCATCCAAGCCTCTGCCGTACGCGGCAACGCGGCGGCCCAGGCCTCGCGCTCCGCGAGCGTGTACTGGCCGGCCGCCCCGTCCATGACGGCATGATGGAACACCTCCGCCTGGTCGGCAGCATCTTTCGGCAGCGCTTCACGAAACCGGGTGCGTTCTAGCATGGCAGTCTCTCTGTCGGGCAGTCGCGCCATCCAAGCATACCCGGGCGCGCGTGGAAACTCGGGATACCTCTAGCCTGGCCCGCCTGAAACGCGTCGCATCAGGCGGCCGCGCCGTCGACCAGACGCTCGAAACGCGGAAAGCGCGAGGCGATGTCGCTGGCCGTCTCAAGCGGCGGCGATACCACGCCACGGCTCAGACTCAGGGTCACGAAGTCCGGCTGCGGGCCCATGTCGAACCAGTGCGGCATCTTTGCCGGCACCGAAATCAGATCGCCGCGCTCGCAGCCGATCACATAGACCCGCCCGCCGAGATGCAGATAGAAGATCGCCTGACCGTGCAGAAACAGATGCCAGACGTCGTCGGCACCGCGCGACTCGCTGAACAGAAGCTCTCGCCGCAGCTCTCCATCCGGAAAGACAGGACTCATGCCCCGCAACTCGACCCGCTGACAGCCGCTAAGACGACTGACCTCGTCGATCAGTCCGGCATGGCGATCGAGCACCTGATCGGCCGCGGCACTCGGCAGCAGCGGCGCCAGATCATAACGCTGGAAATGGATCCCTTCCGCGGCCAGTTCCAGTCCGATTCGCTCGGGATCACGCGTCGTGAGCAACGGCTGCTCGCCGTCGGCCTCGTGATAGACATTCAAGAAACTCATGGCCAACCTCTCCCTGGTCATCGCGGCGCCGATGCTCGGCATCGCCTGTCGAACCCTTTGACATCGGCGTGAGCCGCTACCCGTCCCTTGGTATGCTGCCGACGTCGAGGCAGCGGCATGCGCCGCCGCCGATTCTTGCAGTATGGCACCAATACGGAATTTCTCCTGCCGATGAACGCTCCTCACGACGCCCCGCTCGACAGCGCCGGTGAATTCTCGCTGACACCGATCGGGCGCCTGGCCAGCGACTACCCGGACAAGTTCGGCATCCCGCGCCAGCCAGGGCTGGCACCGAGCGCTCGCGCGATTCTCTATCTCGAGGGTGCATGCGACGACCCGCACAGTGTCGAGGGCCTCGAGGCCTTTAGTCACCTCTGGCTGCATTTCATCTTCGACCGCAGCCCGACACGCTGGTCGGCTCGGGTCAGGCCGCCACGGCTCGGCGGCAATCGCCGCGTCGGTGTCTTCGCCAGCCGCAGCACCCATCGCCCCAATCGTCTCGGGCTGTCGCTGGTCGAGCTGTGCGAGATCGAATGCACCACCACGCCGACACCTTCGCGAATGCCGGTCGTCGGCTCGGCGTTGGCCGACCGCAAGAGCCGGGTCAAGCTGCATCTGCGCGGTCATGACCTGACCGACGCCACGCCAATTGTCGATATTCGGCCGTATCTGCCGTGGGTCGAGGCACAGCCACAGGCCCGCGCCGGCTTCGCTCCCGAGCCACCCGTTCAGCGTTCGGTGGTCTTCACGCCAGCGGCACGGGCCGCTCTCGCCGCGCATCCCGATGGCCAATCCCTCTCGCGGCTGATCGAGGAAGTGCTGGCACAGGACCCCCGGCCAGCCTATCGCGGCGAGACCGAAGACGAGCGTGGCTACGGCGTCTTCCTGCGCGACGTGAACGTGCGTTTCCGCGCGTCGTCGGTGTCGGGGAATGGCGTGATTCGGGTCGAGGCGATCGAACCGCGTTAGCGCGGTGGCCCAAGGAGACTGGTCAAGGGAGACGCCGCCGGCTAGGCTGGCGCCCCTGCCGCCGAATCGTGTCGCGGCCTCTGCTGTCCTTCAGGAGTTTTGATCGATGCTGAAACGCTTGCTCTCCGCCTGCCTGCTGACCGTACCGCTGGTCGCGGCACCCGCGCTCGCCTGCGCCGACGACGACGCGCCGCATGTACGTCTCGAAACCAGCGAGGGCAATATCGAACTCGCCCTCGACGCCGAGGCCGCGCCGCAGACGGTGGAAAACTTCCTGCGCTACGTCGAGGAAGATTTCTACGCGGGCACGGTGTTTCACCGCGTGATTCCCGACTTCATGATTCAGGGCGGCGGCATGGATGCCGAGCTGTCGCCCCGCGACACCCATGCGCCGATCGCGCTCGAAAAGAGCGGACTCGAGAACCGCCGCGGCACCGTCGCCATGGCGCGCACTGCGAATCCGGATTCCGCGACCAGCCAGTTCTTCATCAACCTGGTCGACAACGACGCGCTGAACTACCGCGACCTCTACAACCCCGGCTATACGGTCTTTGGTCACGTCGTATCGGGCATGGACGTTGTCGAGACAATCGCCGCGACGCCTACCGGCCGACAGGGGCCGCACGCCGATGTGCCGCGCGAGCCGATCACGATTCTGGCGGTCGAACGTCTCGACTAAGCACCCGGAACGCAAGCGCCCCGGAACGCAAACGCCCCGACCGCTTCGCGGCCGGGGCGTGGAACCTGCGCTGCCTTGGCAGCGACGGCAAGGGGCTCAGTCGAATGACATGCCGATACGCCGCCCCACTTCCTCGTAGGCCTCGATAACACCACCGAGGCCCTGACGGAAACGATCCTTGTCCATTTTCTCGCGCGTCTTGGCATCCCACAGGCGGCAACCGTCGGGCGAGAACTCGTCGCCGAGCACGATTTCACCGTCGAAGACGCCGAACTCGAGCTTGTAGTCGACCAGCAGCATGCCGCCGTCGAGGAAGAGCTGCTTGAGCACCTCGTTGACGCGGAAGGTCAGCGACTTCATGGTCGCGAGCTGCTCGGGCGTCGCCCAGCCGAAGGTCTCGGCGAGCGACTCGTTGATCATCGGATCGCCCTTCTCATCGTTCTTGAGGAACAGCTCGAAGGTCGGCGGCGTGAGCGTGATGCCCTCTTCGACGCCGAGGCGACGAACCAGACCGCCGGCCGCCAGATTGCGCACCACGCACTCGACCGGGATCATCTCCAGTTTCTTGACTACGCACTCCTCGTCGGAGAGCAGCTGCTCGAAGTGCGTGGGAATACCCGCCGCCCGCAGCTTGTCCATGATGAAGGCGTTGAACCGATTGTTGACCATGCCCTTGCGTTCCAGTGCCTCCTTCTTCTTGCCATCGAAGGCGCTGGTATCGTCACGAAAATGCAGCACCAGCCGCTGCGGGTCGTCGCTCAGATAGACCGACTTGGCCTTGCCGGCATAGAGAAGATCGCGTTTTTGCATGGAGCTGTCTCCGCGTCGCGGCCCCAAGGGGGGCGGCTGATTCTTGAAAAATGAGTCGTGAAAGTGAAGCGTGAACAAACCGTATCGAGAGGTGGCGAGCGCCGCGCGCTTCTCGGCAGGCCACGCGCGTGCGCCGTCTTACGCCACGCACTGCCAGCCGGTTCCCCGGTCCTGCGCCGACACCATCAGCCGCGATTCATCGCCGTCGAGCAGAGGCACCAGTGCCTCCATCACCCGCTCGGGGTGATTATTTTGCTCCGACAGGTGCGAGCACACAATCCGCTGTAGCCGGTCGAGCCCCAGCGAGCGCAGCAATTCGGCCGCCTGGGCGTTGGCGAGATGTCCCCAGCGCCCGGCCACGCGCCGCTTGAGGTGCGGGGGATAAGGCCCCTCGGCCAGCATCCGGGGATCGTGGTTGCACTCCAGAAAAAGCGCATCGCAGCCCCGAAAGGTGTCGACCACGTGGGCCGTGGGATGCCCCAGGTCGGTCAGTACTCCCAGGCGATGTCCCTGCGCCGCGAAACAGAACTGGATCGGCTCGCGGGCATCGTGAGGCACGGTGATCGGGTCGATCTCCAGCCCGCCGATGGCGAAGCGCGCCTGCGGTACCAGCAGCTCGTGACGCGGCAGCACACCAAGCTTGCCCGACAGCCAGCTCCCCGCGCTCAGATAGACGGGAAGGTGGTGACGCCGCGCCAGCGCACCGACGCCGGTGACGTGATCGCTGTGCTCGTGGGTCACCAGAATCGCCGTCAGCTGGCGCGGGTGGACGCCCAGCTGCGCCAGGCGCCGTTCCGCCTCGCGCATGCCGAATCCGCAATCCACCAGCAGCAGCGTCTCGCCGTCGCTGACCAGGGTCGCGTTGCCCTTGCTGCCGCTGCCCAGCGAAGCGAAATGCAAGCCGGGCCGGGACGGCAGCGTCATCAGCGCAGCGTGGAGGCGATCGTGTCGAGCAGCTCGCGCGCGGCCGGCTGGGCCACCGGCTGCCCGTCGGGATCGGCGACCGTCACCACGGTCGCCGCGCCGGTCGAGGCAAGCTGCAGACGATAGGACTGCTGCGTCGGGGCGTCATCGCCGAACCAGTCGAACCAGCCGCCGTCCTCTTCATCCGCGGGGCGATAGTCGACATAGAACTGTCCGGCACTGCGGTTCTGATCGGTCAGCGTCAGACGGTCGTCATCGATACCGCTCTGCAGTTGGTACAGCAGCTCGTTCCAGGCACGCTCGGCGTCGAGGGCCAGGTCCAGTTCCCAGCCACCATCGCGGTTGCGCAGTCGCACGCGCTCGCTCTGGTCGAGCGGTTGCGCTGCCAGGGATACACCGCTGTCGGCGCTGCCACTGGCCTCGAGATACGCGCGCACGGCACTCAGACACTGGCCTTCGGCGCCGATATCGCAGCGCACTTCACTGGTGCCCGAACGCAGCCCCTGACGCAGGCTGAGACGACCCTGAGCGGTGTCGATACGCCCATCGGCCGCATTGATCGCGGTCGGGCTGACGCCATGTTCGGCGGTGAAACCCTGCAGTCGCGGCCAGACGCTGGCCGGGGCGGCATTGACGACCAGCCACTGTTCGCTGTCGGCGCGACGCATCTCGACATAGGGACGCTCGTCGCCCTGGCTGGCGCCCAGCGCCTGCGGCCGTGGCGCATCCTCGACCGCATCGCTGGCGGCGAAATCGCTGTTGGCCTGCGGTACCGGCATTGAATCCTGGTAGCGAATCCGGTTGCGAGAATCCGGCAGTTCCAGCGGCGCTGCCATCTCGGCGTTGCGATACTCGTCGTTGCGATCGTAGTAATAGCCGTCCTGAAACAGGCCGCAGCCGGAGAGCACCAGCGACGAGCACAACATCAGGGGCATCCATTTGAGGATGGGCTTCATGCATCCACCTTTGTCTGGGGCAATGGGGCTTGGGGCCATAGGACTGTGCCGAAAATAACCTTAAATAACCTTGTTCAGCGGAACAGGCTCACGCCAGCGCGATACCGGCCAGCTGCAGCGCTTCGCTGACATTGCCGTGATAGCGCTCGGAAAGCCAGGTCAGCGGCAGGCGAATGCCGTTGTCGGCGTAACCCATGCGGTTGAGCGCCCATTTGACGGGAATCGGATTGGACTCGATCCCCAGCGCGCCGTGCAGCGGGGCCAGCCGTGTGTTGATCTGATGTGCCTTCTCGCGCTCGCCGCTGGTTGCCGCGACACACAGCTCGTGCATCTGCTTGGGGGCCACGTTGGCGGTAACGGAGATATCGCCGTGGCCACCCATCAGCATGAACTCGCAGGCCGTGGGGTCGTCGCCGGAGTAGAGCGCGAAATCGCTGCCCTTGAGGCGCTGGATCAGCTCTTCGGCGCGTTCGAGGTTGCCGGTGGCATCCTTCAGCCCCACGATGCGTTCGAGCTCGGCGAGGCGGAAGACGGTCTCGTTGTAGATGTCGGAACAGGTGCGTCCCGGCACATTGTAGAGAATGATCGGCAACTCACTGGCTTCGGCAACCGCCTTGAAGTGCTGGTAGAGCCCTTCCTGGGTCGGCTTGTTGTAGTAGGGCGCGACCGACAGGCAGCAGTCGGCACCGACCTCGCTGGCATAACGCGCCAGCTCCACCGCTTCGGCCGTGTTGTTGGCGCCGGTACCGGCGATCACCGGAATCCGGCCGCCGACTTCCTCGACCACGGTGCGGATGACATCGAAGTGCTCCGCGAACGACATGGTCGTCGGCTCTCCCGTCGTCCCGGCGGCGACGATCGCATCGGTACCGTGATCGAGGTGGAAGTTCACCAGACGCCGCAGCGCCTCCCAGTCGATCTCGCCTCCGGCTTTCATCGGCGTCGCCAAGGCGACGATGCTGCCTGTGATCATCTTGCAGTTTTCTCCCTGTAACCGGATGGGCACGCGGCCCGCGGTGGATTCGTCGGTACGCCGCGATGGCGGACTCGTCGATCCCCGCCAACGGCTGAAGTCCGGAGCCGTACCCGGATGCCCCGCTTGCGAGGCCGTTCCAAGCCGGCACGATTTTGCAGACACCAGATGGTACTCAGGCAGCCTCCACCTGTACAGTCGCGGGCGCTCGCGACCTCCCACGCCGCGGCGTTTCCCTGTAGGCTCTGGCAACCGGGCATCGACCGCCGCGATCGACTATCGTTCGAGCAGCGCGGCACGGACCGTGCCATCCATTCAGAGTCACCGGGAGAGCGCCATGAGCGTCAGCGTCGGACAACCCATCGACGATTTCACCGCCGAAGCCACGGGCGATACGCCCTTTCGCCTGAGCGACCAGCGCGGCAAGCAGGTCGTCATCTACTTCTACCCCAAGGACAGCACGCCCGGCTGCACCACCGAGGGCGGCGACTTCCGCGACAACATCGAAGCCTTCGCGGCCGCCAACACGGTGATCGTCGGCGTCTCGCGCGACGGCATCAAGTCCCACGAGAACTTCAAGGCCAAGCAGGGCTTCCCCTTCGAGCTGATCTCCGACCGGGACGAGGCGGTATGCCAGCAGTTCGACGTAATCAAGCTGAAGAAGATGTACGGCAAGGAGCATCTCGGCGTCGAGCGCAGCACCTTCCTGATCGACAGCGAGGGCCGGCTTGCCCGCGAATGGCGCGGCGTCAAGGTGCCGGGCCATGTCGACGACGTCCTGGCAGCCGCACGCGAACTCAACGGCTGAGCGAGATCGCTCGGCGGCGCCTCGCTACCGAGCCGCCGTCCCGCGGGACAGGACAGGCAAACGTCAATTTCGTTCAAGACGCATGACCGAACAGGGTGGAGAATCCGGCATACCCTAACGCAGAGATCAGCCACCCATGCATCACGTCATCCGCGCCCAGTCGGGGGCCGACGCTCATATCATTGAGGTCCTGTCGGATCGCCATTTCCCCCGCCATTCGCACGATGAATACGGGGTCGGCGTGATGCTCGATGGCGGACATGTCTCGTGGAGCGGGCGCGGGCAGGTCGAAGCCGGACCGCGTCACGTGATCACCGTCAACCCCAACGAACTCCACGATGGCATTCCTGTCGACGGCCGACCGCGCCGCTGGCGGATGCTGTTCGTCTCACCTCGCTTGCTCGCGAGCGCTACCTCGGCCGACCTTGCATCGCGGGAATTTCACCACCCGGCGATGCGCGATCCCGCCATGGCACGCCGGCTCCTTCAATGCATGGCGGATATCCCCGATAGCGATCCCGGCGACATCCTGACCATCGTCGGCGACCTGTTCGGCACGCTACTCGACAAGCCGCTCTCGACACCCAAGGCCAACGCCCCTTCGCTTGGCGTTCAACACATGCTGGAGCGAATTCATGACGATCCGCTCAAAGCGCCCTCTCTGTCGATGCTCGCGAGCATCGCGGGACTCCCCGCCTATACGGCATTTCGCCGGTTTCGACGCGAAATGGGCATCACTCCTCACGCCTACCTGAAGCAATACCGTGTGCGGCTGGCATGCGCCGCCATCGGTCGCGGCGCCGCCCTGACGGAAGCCGCGGCGATCTCCGGTTTCGCCGACCAGAGCCATATGACGCGCGCGTTCGTGCGCCAGCTTGGCATCACGCCGGGGCAGTGGCGCGGCTGACCGAACGCTCTGCAGAGGAACCCATGCCGTCATGACCAGCGAATTTCTGTTGACCGCCCTGATCGTCGTGCTCCTGCCAGGCGCCGGCGTCCTCTACACACTGGCCGCCGGACTTGGCGGCGGTGCCCGCGCCGCGATATTGGCCGCACTGGGATGTACGCTGGGCATCGCGCCTCAATTGCTGCTGGCGACGCTAGGCTTGAACGCCTTGCTCCATACGAGCGACGGGCTATTCCAGGCATTGCGTATCGCGGGGACGCTCTATCTGCTGTTCATGGCATGGCAGGTCGCACGGGCGCGGGGGGTGTTGAACCTAGATCAGCGCTCGCCTCGGCGCAGTCTGGCACTGATCGGTACGGGGATCTGGCTGAACCTGCTCAATCCCAAGCTAGGCCTGTTCTTCCTCGCCTTTCTGCCGCAGTTCGTGCCCGTCGATCAGGCCGAAACACGCACTGCATTCTTCCTTCTCGGGATGATCTTCGTGGCCATGACACTGACGATATTCATTGGCTACGGCCTCATGGCGGCCTGGGTGCGCGATCATGTCATCGGCAGACCGCGGGTGATGGCCCTGATTCGCGCGAGCTTCGCCATCACCTTCGTACTGCTCGCGTTGCGGCTAGGGTTCGACAGTCTCGCAGGGCCGGCCTTGGCCATGCGATAGGCCCCGCTCCGCGGCCCCAGGCCATCGCCGCCCCCTACAGGAACCGACGTCGAGATGCGCCGTCACGGCGAAGCCTGTTCGGCCTGGCTCGACACCCCTCGCGGCCAAGCCTGGACCAGTGCCTTGATCAGCGTGGCCAGCGGAATCGCGAAGAACACGCCCCAAAAGCCCCACAACCCGCCAAAAAACAACACTGCCAGGATGATCGATACCGGATGCAGATTGACCGCTTCCGAAAACAGAATCGGCACCAGCACGTTGCCGTCGAGCGCCTGCAGGATGGCGTAGGCCACCAGCACGTAGAGAAACTGCTCGCCCATGCCGAAATGGAAACCGGCCACCGCCGCCACCGGCAGCGTCGCCACCGCGGCGCCGATATAAGGCACCAGCACCGAAAGGCCAACCATCAGCCCCAGCAGCGCGGCGTAGGGCAGGCCAAAGGCCCAGAAGGTGATGAATGCCACGCTGCCGACGATGCTGATCTCGATTGTCTTGCCGCGTACGTAATTGGCGATCTGGTCGTCCATCTCCTGCCAGATGCGTGTCATCAGGCGACGGTTGCGCGGCAGCAGCGACAGCAGGAAGTCGACCAGCCGTTCGCGATCCTTGAGCATGAAGAAGACCAGAATCGGCACCAGCACCAGATAGATGATGACCGCCATGAGGTTGCCCAGCGAGGCCAGCGAAAAGGTCAAGGCGCGCTGGCCCAGCTGCGACGCCTGCCGGCCGGCGGTGGCAATCCAGTCCTGCACCTGATCGGGGGTCACTACCGTGGGGTACTGCGCCTGCAGATCGTCGAGCCAGGCCTGGCTGCTGGCGAACATGCTCGGCGCTTCCTGCACCAGTTCGACCAGCTGATTCCACACAAGCGGCATCACGATCAGCGCCAGCGCCAGCAGGGCACCGACGAACAGCAGAAAGACCAGCCCCACCGCCAGCAGTCGCGGCAACCCCCGACGCTCTAGCCAGGCGACCACGCCCTGCAGCAGAAAGGCCACGACCAGGGCGGTGAAAAAGGGGGCCAGCGCCTCGCCCAACCAGATCACGATGGCAAAGCCACCGACCAGCAGCGCCAGCAGCACAATCGCTTCTTCGTCGGAGAGGTAACGCTCGAACCAGCTACGCAGAATGCCTTTCAAACTCATACCGATATGTCTCCACCCGCCTTGCGCAACCAGTAACGATAGGTCCCCGCATTGTCTTCACGGTCGACCAGTCGATGACGACTCTGCGTGGCAAAACTCTCGAAATCGCGCCACGACCCGGCATCCGTGGCGATCACCTCCAGCAGCTGCCCCGCGTCCATGGCGGCCAGCGCCTGCTTGGCCTTGAGCAGGGGTAGTGGACAGGACAGGCCAGTGGCGTCCAGTCTCCGGTCGGGCTGATGCGACATAACGTATCCCGGATCGAGTGGAGTCGTTCGTCCCGTCGCGACGCAGTTGCATCGCGGGGCATTTCTAGGCAACGTCTGCGACAGGTTGCGGTCGAAGGGCATGATAGCGCAGAACCGCGCCCGACCCAGTCGCTTTCGTCGGTCGTTCTCACGCCGCCATCGCGGCCCCGGGTCGGCATCATCGCACAGGGCGGTTTTTGTCAGACATCCAGGAACGTCAGCATGACGAACAACACGTTGGGATCGCAAACGCGTCGCCTGCTCGCCGTCTCGCTGCTCGCCGCCGGCCTTGGCGGGGGCATGCCGACGGTCCAGGCGCAGACCTCGTCCACCCAAGGCTATCAGCTGCCGGACCTGGGCAGCACCAGCTCCGCCGTCACCAGCGGCGACGAGTACCGTCTCGGCCGCGCCTGGCTACGCCAGTTCCGCGCCCGTACCGATCAGTGGCAGGACCCGATCGCCCAGACCTATATCCGCTCCATGCTGGCTCGCCTGGTGCCTTACAGCGGTGTCCACGAACACCTGATCGTGACGCTGGTCGACAGCCGCCTGCTCAACGCCTTCGCCGTGCCGGGCGGCGTGGTCGGCGTCAATGCCGGCCTGTTCGCCTCCGCGCCGGTGGAGGACGAGTTCGCCTCGGTGCTCGCCCACGAGCTCGGTCACCTTGCCCAACGTCATTACGCCCGACGCATGGAGCGGGTCGAGGAGACGCAGCTGCCAACCATGGCTGCGATGCTGGCTGGCATGATCATTGCCGCCGGAGGTGGTGGCGATGCCGGTTTCGCCGCCATGATGGGCTCCCAGGCAGCCTTCATGCAGGACCAGCTGGCCTACTCGCGACGCTTCGAGCAGGAAGCCGACCGCGTCGGCCTCGAGGCGATGGCCAAGGCCGGCTACGACCCGCAGGCAATGCCGGAGATGTTCCGCGCGCTGCAGAAGATGGCCGCGCTGCAGGGCGGCAACCCGCCGGAATTTCTGCTCACGCACCCGGTGACCCAGTCGCGCATCAGTGACACCCAGGCGCGCGCCGATCAGCTGACCTCACCGCCCGCACCGGCCGACGATCCGGCCTACGCGATGATCCGCGCCCGCGCCCTGCTGATGCTCAACCCGAACACGCCGGAACAGGCGATGCCCCAGCTGCGGCAGAACGATCCGCCGCCGGCCGCCCTGCGCTATCTGGAAGCGCTGATGGCGGCCGATACCCGGCCGGATACGGCGCTGGCGAGCCTCGATCAGCTGGCGAGCGAGTATCCCGATCTCTCGATGATTCCGACCACCGCGGCTCAGGTCGCTTACGATGCCGGCCGGCGTGAGGTCGCGCTGACGCGAGCCCGACGGGTATTGAGGCTGTCGCCGAACTATTTTCCCGCTCAGTGGATCGAGGCCGAGGCGCTGCTGCAGACCGCACCCGCTCAGGCCTTCGACGTGCTGCGCGACATGAGTTCCCAGTATCCGGAGGACCCCAACGTCTTCGGCCTGCTGGCCGAAGCCGCGGGCCGCAGCGGTCACGAGGACTGGGGACAGCTGGCCCGCGCCGAGCAGCTGCAGCTGGAAGGACGCATCGACACCGCCATCCGCCGGCTCGACGCGGCCAAGGAAGCCGCCGAAACCAGCGGCGACTACGCCATGGCCAGCCGTATCGAGCAGCGTCGCCAGGACTTTCTCGGCTATCGCGAGACGATGCGCAACTTCTAATACTCGCGTCAGCCGCGTCGAGGCGCGTGACGGGACTCAGACGGCGTCGCCGACCTGCGCCGCGACGGCGTCAAAAAAGTGCATCGGCTCGATCACCATGCGGAATTTCGGCTTCGGCGCGGCGGCGTGCTGCACGATCACGATCTGCCGCGCCGGATTGATGTAGACATACTGACCGTGAATCCCTCTCGCCGCGTAGGCGCCCTCGCGGCGTGACGCCGCAGTCCAGCCGGTCCACCACATGTAGCCGTACTCGAGCGTCTCGCCGCCGGCCAGCCGCGTCGGACGCGTCGCCTCGGCTATCCAGCCGTCGGGCAGCGTCGGCTGTCCCTGAACCAGGCCACCGTCCAGCATGAACTGCCCGAACCGGGCGTAGTCGCGCAGCGTCGCGCCGATGCCACTGCCGCCGATCTCGATACCGTCGGGCGACTCGAGCCACCAGGTGGCATCGTGCTCCATGCCATAGGGCCGCCACAGCTTGTCGGAGAGGTAGTCGCTCAGCGGACGGCCCACGGCCCGGCGCACCACTTCCGCGAGGATCTGGGTCTCACCGGTGCTGTAATTGTGCTCCACGCCGGGCATCGCCACGCGCGGCAACGCAGCCATCACCGCCATGGTGCCGCCCGCCCGCTGAGCGCGCTGCGCCTGCAACAGCGCCCGCCGGTCGGAGTTCGGATCGGTGTAGGTTTCATCCCAGCCGATGCCGGATGCCATCATCAGCAGGTCGCGCAGCGAGACTGCCGCGTAGGCGCTCTCGCCCAGCGCCGGCACATAGTCGCCCACTCGCGCCGCGAGACCTTCCGCGATCAGGCCGTCATGAATAGCCATGCCGGCGAGCGTCGAGGTCACGGACTTGGCCAGCGACATCGACATCCAGCGCGTGTCCGGCGCATTGCCGCGCTGGTAGGTCTCATGCAGTACTCGCCCGCGATGCAGTACCAGCAGGCCAGTCACGCTGTTCAGCGCCAGATAGTCGTAGAGATCGTAGACATGATCCGCGAGGGGAACGGTGACATCGCCGAGATCCACCGGCGCCGCCGGCAACGGCCGCGCGCACTCGCCGGCCGCGATGGTCCGGGAGGGAAACAGCCGATCGATATTGCGATAGGTGCTGACCGCGAGATCCGGCGTCAGGCGGCCGGAATAGGCATCGTCGACCTCGCCGATGGGCTCATGTGCATGGCGATAGGGACCCTCGCGACAGGGGCGCGAGGAAGCAGGGCCGGGCATGGACGCTCTCCTGAGGAAATCGTCAATCATTACCACAGACCCAGGGCGACATGCAGCGAACCGACGAAAAATCGCGGCGCGAGCGAGAGAACGGAAGCGAGCGAGAGAACGGAAACAGAATGCGAAATGGTGGGTCGTGTAGGATTCGAACCTACGACCAATTGGTTAAAAGCCAACTGCTCTACCAACTGAGCTAACGACCCGAAGGACGATCGGCCAAGAGAAGGCCAGATCGATGCCACACAGGGCAAGGGAGCAATCGATGGTGGGTCGTGTAGGATTCGAACCTACGACCAATTGGTTAAAAGCCAACTGCTCTACCAACTGAGCTAACGACCCATACGCTTGAAATCGTTGCCACGCTTGCGACAACACCTCACACATCGACCCGTCGGAAAGTGGTGGGTCGTGTAGGATTCGAACCTACGACCAATTGGTTAAAAGCCAACTGCTCTACCAACTGAGCTAACGACCCCTTCCGACTGGGCGCACATACTAATGGTAAGCCTCGGAGCAGGCAAGCGTTTTTTGATCGCCAGCGCCCCAAGGCCGAACCCGTGGACGACTCAGGAATCCTCGCGACTTGACCGACGCGGCTTTTTCATGGCCGTGACCGGCCGCCGCTTGTTCTTGTCGCGGCTCCAGCGGTTCTTCTCGTCCGGCGTCAGCTCCGGCACCTTGCGCGGTTCCAGCCCGGCCATGGTGGAAAGCTCGTCGATCTCCTCCTGGGTCATCTCCGTCCATTCGCCGGCCTTGGCCCGCTTGTCGAGGAAGATATTGCCATAGCGCACGCGCTTCAGGCGGCTGACCGTCAGCCCCTGGGATTCCCACAGCCGGCGCACCTCGCGGTTACGGCCTTCCATGATCACCACGTGGAACCAGGTGTTGATGCCCTCGCCGCCGAACTCCTGCACATCGGTGAAGCGCGCCGGGCCATCGTCCAGCATCACGCCCTCGACCATGTTGAGGATGTGCTGACGCTGCACATTGCCCATCACGCGGACCGCGTATTCGCGCTCGATCTGATGCGAGGGATGCATCAGGCGGTTGGCCAGTTCGCCGTCGGTGGTGAAGAGCAGCAGACCGCTGGTATTGATGTCGAGACGACCGATGGCGATCCAGCGTTCGCCCTTGAGCCGCGGCAGGCGTTCGAACACGGTGCGCCGCCCCTCAGGGTCCTTTCGGGTGCACAGCTCGCCTTCCGGCTTGTTGTACATGATGACCCGGCGCGGCACTTCGTCGTTGGCGCGCAGATTGATCGGGCGATCGTCGAGCAGTACGCGGTCGCGCTGGCCGACCCGGTCGCCCAGCGTTGCGACCTGGCCATTGACCTTGATCCGACCGGCGCTGATCGCCGTTTCCATTTCACGTCGCGAGCCGTAACCCGCGCGTGCCAGAACCTTCTGCAGTTTTTCGGTGTTGGTGTCTGTCATGACTCTTTCGATGCCTCATCGGCTGCGGGAAGCGTGGCGGCGTTGTCGTCGCCCTCCTGCCGCGCTTCCGGGGTGTCCGCGTACGTCGGCACGTCACTCGGGGCGGCATCCTCTGCCGCCTCGGCGTCGCGCTGACGAGCGCGTTCAGCCAGTCGCGCCTCGAGCTCGGCAAAACTCAGCGACTGGCCGGGGGACGCCGTCTCGGCGTGCTCGTCATCGTCGTTGTCCGACGTTGCCGATGGTGTATCCGGCGCTGGCGTATCGGGTGTCGACGGGTCTGGCATCTTGCCGTCGGCCGCCGTGTCGCCAGCGCCCTCATCCGCGAACGGCGTATGCATGGCCGTCTCGAATGTGTCGAAGTGCTTGAGCTCATGCATCGGCGGCAGGGCGTCGAGCGTCTTCAGCCCCAGATCATCGAGAAACGTCCGGGTCGTGGCATAGACCGCCGGGCGTCCCGGTACATCGCGATGGCCGACGACACGGATCCAGCCGCGTTCGACCAGCGTGCGCATGATCGAACTCGAGACCGCTACGCCGCGCACCTCCTCGATGTCGCCGCGCGTCACCGGCTGGCGGTAGGCGATCAGCGCCAGCGTTTCCAGCAGCGCACGCGAGTAGCGCTGCGGCCGCTCGTCCCAGAGGCGCGACACCCACGGCGAGAACCGTTGCCGGATGCGTACCTGATAGCCGGAGGCCGACGTCTGGAGCTCGAGCGCACCGCTCGCCGTCAACCGCTCCGACAGCCTAGCCAGCGATTCCCGCAGCGCCGCCCGCGATGGCGGCTTGCCGTCATGAAGCCCGCTGGTGTCGAACAGCGATGCCAGGCGTTCCAGCGACAGCGGTTCGCCGGCTGCCAGCAGCACCGCCTCGAGAATCTGCTCGAGCGGTGGCGTGACGTAGGGGTCGGTCAGACGGTTCATGATGTCGTCTCGTCCTGATCGGCCGATGGATAACGTGGCGCCCCATCGTCGAGGCTGGACTCGAAGGCGGACTCGCCGTCGCGCAGGTCATCCGTCTCGTCGTCGTCATCATCACCTGTCGCCAGGCGAGCGCGGACGTGAATCGGCGAGAGCGGCGCATTCTGCACGATTTCGATCATCGACTCACGCGCTAATTCCAGAATCGCCATGAAGGTGACGATCACGCCCGCACGCCCCTCCTCCGGCGCGAACAGCGCCTCGAACGGCGTATAGTGCTCGGCATGCAGGCGCATCATGATCGCTTGCATGCGGTCCCGGGTCGAGAGCACCTCGCGACTGATGCGGTGGGACTGACGCAGATCGGCGCGCTTGAGCATCTGGCTCAGTGCCCCCAGCAGATCCGGCAGCGCCACGTCCGGCGGCACCACGCGCGGCTCCAGCGCGGGCAGCGCTGCCCGCGCTGGATGCCAGTCGCGCCCCATGCGCGGCAGCTCGTCGAGCTCCTCTGCAGCGATCTTGAGCTGCTCATACTCCTGCAGCCGGCGAATCAGCTCGGCGCGCGGATCGGCTTCGTCATCCTCGTCGTCGCCCTTGGGCGGGCGCGGCAGCAGCGTGCGCGACTTGATCTCGGCCAGCATCGCGGCCATCACCAGATACTCGCCGGCCAGATCGATCTCCATCGCCTGCATCAGCTCGACGTACTCGACGTACTGATGGGTGATCGCTGCCACGTTCACGGCCAGAATGTCGAGATTCTGACGCCGGATCAGATAGAGCAGCAGGTCGAGGGGCCCCTCGAAGGTCTCGAGAAAGACCTTGAGCGCTTCCGGCGGGATATAGAGATCTTCGGGAAGCTGCGTCAGCGGTTCGCCGTTGACCCGAGCGACGAATGCCAGCGGCAGCTGTTCGGGCGTGCTCGACTCGGCCCCGTCCGCTTCGGACCGGCGCTCGGCGTCGTGTTCGGAATCGCTGACGTTCACGTCGCCTCCCTGCTGTCCGCTGAGTGGAGTCGTCGAGGCGGGATCGCCGACGACGACAGTTTCGGCAGTTTATCAGGGCTTTCAGCGACCGACCTCTGTCCACGGGCCGGCGGCCGACGCGCCGCCCCTAGCGAGGGGCCGCCGCAAAGCGGCGATAGCGAAAGTCGTCGTCGCGACCGGCGTCGCGAATCGCCAGCACCTGTACCTCGTCATGATAGGGCGAGAGTTCACACACCGGGTCCATCTGCGTGGCGTCACCGGTCAACGCCAGCGCCTGGCAGCGACAGCCGCCCCAGTCGATCTCGCGCCGGTCGCAGCTCTGACAGCTATCCGGCATCCAGTCGGTGCCGCGATAGGCGTTGAACGCCGGATTGTCGCGCCATATCTCGTTCAGGCCGTGGTCGCGCACGTTCCAGAACTCGAGCCCGGGGATCGTCTCGGCGGCGTGGCACGGCAATACCTTGCCGGCGGGCGTGACGTTGAGCGACTGACGCCCCCAACCATTCATGCACGGCTTGGGCAAGCGCGCATAGTAGTCCGGCACCACGGCGTCGATCACCAGCTTGCCTTTGAGCCGCTCGCGGGCGGCTTCGACCAGTTCGAGCGCTTCCATCACCTGCTCGCGCGGCGGCATCAGCGCGGCCCGATTCTCGAGCGCCCAGCCATAGTACTGGGCGTGGGCGATCTCGAGACGCCGGGCACCGAGTTCGACGGCCAGCTCGACCAGATCGGGAATCTGATGCAGGTTGTGGCGATGAATCACGCTGTTGAGCGTCAGCGGCAGCCCGACGTCGGTCACGTTTCGCGCGAAGGCCAGCTTCTTGTCGAAGGCGCCGGGCAGGTTGGCGATGCGGTCGTTGACCTCGGCCGTCGCCCCCTGCACCGACAGCTGGACATGATCGAGCCCCGCGTCCGCCAGCGCGTCGAGCCGCGCGCGGCTGATATTGACGCCAGCGGTGATCAGGTTGGAATAGAGACCGGACTCGACGCAGCTTGCGATCAGCGCCTCTAGGTCCGGCCGTGCCGCCGGCTCGCCTCCCGAGAGATGCACCTGCAGCACGCCCATGTCCGCCGCCTGCCGGAACACGCGCCGCCAGGTGTCGGTATCGAGCTCTTCGCGCTTGCGCGTCAGCTCGATCGGGTTGGAGCAGTAGGGGCACTGCAGCGGGCAGCGATGGGTCAGCTCCGCCAGCATGCCGATCGGCGGCTGCGGCACCGGCTTCGCAGTGGACGAGACAGTGTCACGCCTGTATTCAGCCATGGCTTCGGTCATACCACTTCCAGCACGTTCTTGGTCATCAGATCGAGGAGCATCGCACGCACATCGGTCAGGATACGTTCGCGCGGCGCGTCGAACGCCGCCGCCAGATCATCGACGATATCGGCGATGGTCCGCTCGCCATCGACACGCGTCAGCACTTCGCGCGCGATGGGGTCGAGCTGGAACACCCGCTCCGGCGCCAACAGCACCCAGCCGCCACGGGCTTTGTCCTCGCGCAGGCGTACGCCCCGCGGGATGCGCACGGTGTCGGTCGGCTGAAGCTCGGGGGACGTTGTCATGAGGTCGGCCCCGCCTCACCATTCCAGGCTCCCGGCGGCACCTGCCCTGGCGCAACGTAGGCGTGCGAAAGCGCATCGAGCATTGCCCACAAGACGCTGCACTTGAAACGCAGCGCGTCGATGACCGCCTGCTGCTGGTCGGCGCGCTGCGCGTGACGCTTGACGTAGTCGAGTGCCATTTCGGCATCCCGCGGCGCCTGGGTCAGGCGTGGCTCGAAGTAGGCCAGCGTCTCGCGGGAGACGAAGTCGTAGTGCTCGAGCATGCCGCGCACGCGCTGGCCGATCACCATCGGCGAGAACAGCTCGGTGAGCGACGAAGCAATCGCCTCGAGCAGCGTGCGGTCGCGGACGAAGTGAGTATAGGCCTCCACCGCGAAGCGGGTCGCCGGCAGAATGGCGCGGGCCGATGTCACCAGCTCGCGCTCGAGCCCAAGGCTGTCGGTAAGGATTAGCCAGCGGGCGATGCCACCCTCGCCCGGCGCGTTGCCGTCGTGATCGACGAGCCGCGAACGCCAGATCCGACGCAGCTCGGGATCGTCCAGTCGGGCGATCAGGGAAGCGTCCTTGATCGGGATCATCGCCTGATAGTAGTAGCGGTTGAGCGCCCAGGCCTGGACCTGACGCTTGTCCAGCTCGCCGTGCTGCAGCATCAGCTGAAACGGATGGCGATGGTGATAGCGAGTCTCGCCGACTTCGCGCAGGCGCGCTTCCAGTGCCTCCATCGACAGCGGCTCGACGAGATCCGGGTAATTCTCGACATTCAGGTTCGACACATGAGCTCCATGCCGTCGAAGGCGATCTCCCAACCCGACCGCTCGACCTCGCCGCGCTGCGACGAGCCCGCGATGAGTACCGGATTGGTGTTGTTGATATGCACGAACACGCGTCGTGCGACGTCGATATCCGCCAGTGCGGCCAGGCTGCCGTCGTCACCGGACATCGACATGTGCCCCATGCGCGCGCCGGTCTTGACGCCGACCCCGGCCTCGATCATTTCGTCATCACGCCACAGCGTGCCATCGAACAGCAGCAGATCGGCGCCATCGAGACGTTCGGCCAGGCCTGGCGTCACCGCCGCGCAGCCGGGGATGTAATAGGCGCGCTGGCTGCCGTGGATGAACTCGACGCCAACGGTGCTCTCACCCTCGATGCCGAGCTCGACGTTCTCGCCTTCAAGGTAGAGCGCAGTCTTGCCCGGGACGGCGAACAGCCGTGCTTCGAGCCCCTCGAGCAGCGTGAAGGCGGTCTCGAGGGCGATCGACTCGCGTGTCACATACGCCGGGTTGAGCACCTCGAAGATCGGGTTCTGCTGCAGGACATCCTGGATCATCGGCGTCGCCAACAAGCGAAACGGAGAGCTCTCGCGGAGATTGAGCAAACCGCCGACATGATCGACGTCGGCATTGGTCAGCAGCACGCTGGCAATTGGCGTATGCCGATGGCCCTCGCGCGGATGCAGTGCCGGCGTCTGTTGAAGCTGCTTGAGGATATCGGGCGCGCAGTTGATCAGCGCCCACTGCTCGCCGTCGATGCTGACAGCGATGGAGGATTGCGTGCGCGGCGTGACGCGAGGGTCGCCGGCCCATGCCAGCCGGCAGACCTCACAGCGGCAGTTCCACTGAGGCGAGCCGCCACCGGCGGCTGCCCCGAGCACGTGCATCTGCAACGCAGTCCCGCGTGCCACGGTCTCACGACTCAAAATTCAGCGGGCATGTAGTCGTTGATTTCCATGCCGACACAGATTTCCTTCACTTCCGGGGTCGTCCAGCTCATGGTGAGCTCCTTGGCTGCAGAATGAAAAAAGGTGCCCACGATCGGGGCACCTTCCTATTCTAGCCAATCGGCGCCAACGACCCCAGTCGTTTTGTTAGCCGGGAAATGACTTTCACGGTTCGGCTTCCTGCGCGACACAGTGGCTCCCCCTGCGGAGGACACGACGGTGCCGATCCGCGCCACGATGATGCAGGCCTCAAGCGACGGTGACGGCGTCGCCCGGGCCGGCAAACTTAGGGTTTCTGCCGTAGCCATTGTCTGGCTGGCTGTCCTGGACCAGGAAAACCAGCAGAACGATCGCCCCCACGACGGGCACCAGCGAGATCCACATCCACCATCCGGAGCGTCCCGTGTCGTGGAGACGCCGTACCGTCACCGCGAGACTTGGAAGAATCACGGCCAGGTTGTAGATCAGGTTGAACACGCCGAAGCCGCCGGCCGAATCGAAGAGCATGGCGTCCAACCAGCCTGTCGCCAGCGAGAAGATCATCGAGAACAGGACGAAGAACCAGTACTCCCGCCGCCGCGCCCGCCCCTGGAAGACACAGTAGAGCTGAAAGCATTTCTTGAAGTAGCCGAAGGCGGATGTCACCTCGACATTGGCGGCAGCGTTCTCGCCCAGCATCGAGCCACAATGCTTGCATTTGATGGCGCCGTCCTGAATCTCTTCGCGGCAATAAGGGCAATCCATGGTCATTCCCATTTCAGTCAAATCAGTATGCCGATAGCGATGATCAGCGCGAAGGCGGAGATCGCGCATCCGGCAATGGCGGTTCTACGCCCCTTCTTTTGGATCAATGCCCCGGCCAGGCCGGTCGCCAGCCCCAGCTGCGGAATCACCAGCATGCCGAGCCGCTGGTCCGGCGAGAGCGGGAGCCCGGCCAGGGCCCAGGCACAGAATAGCGACAGCAAGCCAAGAAAGATGGCTGGTACTGGCAGCCACCAGGTTTCAGGACTGGGCGCTCGACGGCGACCCTGCGCGTCCGGTCGACCCAGCGTGGTACTGCAGTGCTTGCACCGCGTGGCCTCTGCCTTGATGGCTTCTCTGCAGTAGGGACAGGGTACGGATTCCACCATATCTCCTTGCCTGGAAGGGGTCTCGTGGAGCGCCGGGGATACTAGCAACCCTCGCCACCGCCGTCCGTGGCGCATCACGTCAGTTGACGTAGGACAATGCCACCGTGAGACGTAGGAAATCTCACTCACGCTCGCCGGCCTCTGCCCGGCATCGACGCCGTCACGCGATCTACCCGGCCGCCTCGGCCTTGCGATAGCGCCCAACGTAGTCGAACAGTTTCTCGTCGACCCGCCAGTGGCGGCCGGTCTTGCGGGCAATGGCGAAATCCGGTGCACGCAGGCGATGCGCTTCGCGCGCGACCTCTTCGGCCGAGACGGGCCGCCAGCCGCTGCCTGGCGCACGCAGATGTTCACGCAGGAAGACGCGCTCGAAGACGTGCTGCTGTGCCGGCGTCTCCAGGCCGAACCACTCTTCCAGCGTCTCGCCATCCTCGTCGTGATAAACCACCTTGAGGCGTGGCAGGCCGCGGCCATTGGTGGTCGCCTGAAGCTGCATGCCGCTGACGCGAAGCACCTTGGCATGCCTGAGTTTCAAGGCGTCGCGCAGCTTGTCGTCGGGGTCGACCAACCGCTCGCCACAGTCGCCGCAGGCCCGCGCCGCGATGTCGTTTTCGCCGCCACACTGCTCGCAAACCTTGAAGCGGAAGCGAAACGTGCACTGACGTCGACTCTCTAAGGCGCCCGATGCTGCGCCGATATCGATCTCCTCGTCCGGGCTTGACCTTCCGTTTTGCGCGCGGTCCTGGGCGCGCATAGAGAGCGCGCGGTCCTGGGCGCGTGTGGAGAGCACGAGCCCCTGACAGCGCCGCCCGTGATGTTCGATCACGAACTCGCCGTCACGCTTGCCCCAGAAGGTATTGGCGAAGCCGCATTCGGGGCACTCGACTTGGACCGGCTCGCTATCGCTGTCCGGCCGGGCCTGGGCGATCTCCGGCGCAAAGAGGTCCCAGGGGTTGCCGGCGTAGTCGAGCACCAGACAGTCGTGCTTGCCGGGCGAGAGCCGCAGGCCGCGCCCGACGATCTGCTGATAGAGGCCGACCGACTCGGTCGGCCGAAGGATCGCGATGACATCGACGTGGGGCGCATCGAAACCGGTCGTGAGCACCGCGACGTTGACCAGATACTTGAAGCGGCGCGCCTTGAAGGCCTCGATAAGACGCTCGCGCTCCTGGCCCGGCGTTGCACCGGTGACCAGCGCGCCGTCGTCCGCCGGCAGCAGGCCGAGCACCTCTTCGGCATGGGCGACCGTCGCCGCGAAGAGCATCACACCCTCGCGGTCGCGAGAACGCTCGATCACGTCGGCGACGATCTGCGGCGTGGCGCGATTGCCCTGCACCACAGCATTCATGTCGCGCTCGGCGAACTGGCCGTTGCGCTGCGCCACGAGACGCGAAAAGTCATAGAAGGCCATGGCGGCGTCGATGCGCTTCGGCTCGGCCAGATAGCCCTGGCGCACCATGACCCGCAGCGGCTGCTCGAACACGCAGTCGCGGAAAAAGGCGTCTTGCGAACCGCGAACCATGCCGTGGTAGTGGCGATGGTAGAGAAAGCCTTCGCCCAACCGGTAGGGCGTCGCCGTCAACCCCAGCACCTTGAGATTGGGCCTCGCCTGCTGCAGCCGGGCGATCACAATTTCATAGGTCGACGCCGCGCGCGTGCCCGCCGCTCCCTGTTTCGACGCCCCCTGTTTCGACGCCCCCTGTGTCGACGCCGCCTGTGACGACATAGAAAGCGTCTCTCGGGAGAGCGACACCCGGTGGCACTCGTCGATCACCAGCAGGGTGAAGTCGCCGGAGGCAAAAGCATCGAGTCCGTTGACCACCGACTGCACCGAGCCGAACACCACCTGCCGCGTACTCTCCTTGCGCCCCAGGCCTGCGCTGAAGATATCCGCCTCGAGCCCATAGGCCAGATATTTGGCGTGATTCTGTTCGACCAGCTCGCGCACGTGGGCCAGCACCAGCACCCGCCCACGCGCGCGCCGCGCCAGCTCCGCGATCACCAGCGACTTGCCGCTACCAGTCGGCAGCACCACCACCGCCGGCTCGTCACTACCGCGAAAATGGGTAATGACGTTGTCGACGGCCTGGGTCTGATAGGGACGAAGTTGCGGGGCGACGGAAGACATGCGCGCATGGTAATCGGCGCTCCCGAGATCAGCCATCGCCGATTGCCGTACAATGCCGAAAACCCCGATCCATGACGCGGTTGCGTCTCACGGATTACAGCAAGGAGCGCCCCTCATGCAGACCGACACCCCGCTGGAACTCTATATCGAACAGCTGCGTGCGCAGGATATCGATATCGAGGCGATGGACGAGCAGGCTGCGCGCCTTCGCCAGGACGAGTTGGAGTTCGTGCTGGTAGTGGCCGCCGACGAGCCGGCTTTCTTCCAACTGATGCTGCCGGGCGTCTGGCAGGCCGCGGCGGCGACCGACCGTAGCCTGTTGCTGGAAACGGCGAACGACGTGATGAACACGATCAAGGCTGCCAAACTGGTAGTGCACAACGAAGCCGTGCACGTGAGCGTCGAGCAGTTCGTCGAGGGACCGGACCAGGGCGTGGCGCTGATCCCCGGTCTGATGGAACTGTTGAAGAGCGCCGTGGCCGAATTTCAGGAACGCCTAGGCATGGGCGAAGCCCCGCGCGTTCATTGACGTTGCCCGCTTCGGCCGCACGGGTCGCCCAAAGCTCGGCTCTCGTTGGTGACAGGCATCATCGATAATCAACCGATACGCATCGACAAGGAGGTTCCGATGACCGATTCCACGCAGTTCGTGGTGATCGCCGAGTTTCAGATCAAACCGGGGCAGGTGCCCGCCTTTCTGGCGCTAGCGCATAATGACGCCAGCGAATCGCTGGCCAACGAGGCCGGCTGTCTCGGCTTCGACGTGTTGACGCCCGAGGGCAGCGAGGATCTGGTCGTGCTACACGAGGTCTATCGCGACCGTGACGCCTTCGAGCACCACAAGACGATGCCACACTACGCACCGTTCAAGGAGAGCAGCGCCCCGCTGGTCGCCGCGGAGCCGACTATCCGCTTCTTCTACACGGCGACACGCCCGAGCTGATACCCGTCGACAGCCGCCCTGCGGCTCGACCTTCGTCTAACGGCATCCACTGGCTCGCCGACCGCCCATCCGGCTAGACTCGGCGCTTCCTTCCGCCGCCGGATGCCGTTGCATGCCCGATTCCACCCCCCGCATCACCTTCGGGCCTGCCCCGATCACGATCGAATCCGTCGTTGCCCTGGCCGAGCGACGCGCCGGCTCACGGCTCGATGACGACGCCGACTGGCGCCAGCGCATCGACCGGGGCGCGACCGCGGTCGAGCGGCTACTCGACCAGGAGGGGCGGATCTACGGCATCACCACCGGCTACGGCGACTCCTGCGTCACCGCCGTGCCGCTGGCGCAGGTCGAGGCGCTGCCGCGTCAGCTCTATACCTTTCACGGCTGTGGGCTGGGTCGATTTCTCGACGCCGAGGACGCCCGCGCCGTTCTCGCCGCGCGCCTGCAGTCGCTCTGCCAGGGCGACTCCGGTGTCCGCCTGGCGCTACTGGAGCGGCTGCAGGCCTGTCTGGCGGTAGACCTGCTGCCGCGCATTCCGGAAGAGGGCTCGGTCGGCGCCAGCGGCGACCTCACCCCGCTCTCCTACGTCGCCGCCATGCTCTGCGGAGAGCGCGACGTGATCTGGCGCGGCGCGGTTCGCCCCGCCGCCGAGGCACTGGCCGAGCTGGGCTGGACGCCGCTGACGCTGCGCCCCAAGGAGCCGCTGGCGCTGATGAACGGTACGGCGGTGATGACCGCCCTCGCCTGTCGCGCCTTTGTCCGTGCCGACTATCTGCTCAGGCTCGCCACGCGCATCACCGCGCTCAACGTCAGCGCCCTGCGCGGCAACCCGGCCCACTTCGACGCCCGCCTATTTGCCGCCAAGCCGCATCCCGGTCAGATGCAGGTTGCCGCCTGGCTGCGCACCGACCTCGCAACGGCGGCAGCGAGCCAGCAGCGCCTGCAGGATCGTTATTCGCTGCGCTGCGCGCCCCACGTCCTCGGCGTGCTGGCCGACAGCCTGGGCTGGCTGCGCAGCTTCATCGAGACCGAACTCAATAGCGCCAACGACAATCCACTGATCGACCCGGACAGCGGCGAGGTGATGCACGGCGGCCACTTCTACGGCGGGCATATCGCCTTCGCCATGGACAGCCTCAAGACGCTGGTCGCCAACGTCGCCGACCTGCTCGACCGCCAGCTCGCGCTGCTCGTCGATACTCGCTACAACCACGGCCTGCCTGCCAACCTCTCGGGGGCACCCGCAGAGCGCTCGATGATCAATCATGGGTTCAAGGCAGTACAGATCGGTGCCTCGGCATGGAGCGCCGAGGCGCTCAAGGGCACCCTGCCGGCCAGCGTTTTCTCGCGCTCCACCGAGTGCCACAACCAAGACAAGGTGAGCATGGGCACCATCGCCGCGCGCGACGCCATCCGTGTGCTCGAACTGACCGAGCAGGTGGCCGCGGCGACGCTGCTGGCCGCGCTGCAGGGCGTCCACCTGCGCGGCGATCCGCTCTCTGCCCCGCTCGCGGCGATGGTCGCCACACTGCGCGAGGAGTTCGCACCGGTGATCGAGGACCGCGCGCTGGATGGTGAGCTCAGGCTCTGCCTGGAGCGAATGCGGACACGGTCATGGGATCTGTATCCCGACTGACGCCAAATCGATAGCGGCGCAGGACATTCCGCGGGCACGCCCCCCGTCGCATGTCGCAATAGCGGCATCCCGCGTCGACCCCGGAACGTTCACCGTCGACACGCCCCCTATCATGGCGACAAACACCAACAATCCACCGGTAACCATTCACCGGGGATCATCCATCGGGAGTCGCCATGATCTATACGATCGCCATCCTGATCAGCCTCGTCGGCTACTTCATCATCGGCAACCTGGCCGGTCGTCGCGTCAAGCATCTCGACGACTACCTGGTGGCCGGGCGCAACGCCCCCACCTTGCTGATTCTGGGCACACTGGTCGCCAGCTATCTCAGCACCAGCGCCTTCCTGGGCGAGACCGGTTTCGCCTACGACGGCTACCCCTTCGTGATGCTGATCTTCGCCGCGATCAGCACCGCCGGCTGCCTGCTCGGCGCTCTGGTATTCGGCCGCTATCTGCGCCGCAGCGAAGCGCTGACGGTCCCCGAATTTTTCGGCAAACGATTTGCCTCGCGTCGGGTGCAGATCGTTGCCGGACTGACCACGGTGGTCGGTCTCGGCGCCTACCTGCTGGGCGTCATGCAGGGGGCCGGCATCATGTTCGAGGAATTGACCGGCCTGCCCTACTGGGTCGGGCTGGTGCTGGTGTGGCTGACCTACACCGGCTTCATCCTCTACTCCGGCTCCCAGGGCGTGGTCCTGACCGACACCATCATGTTCCTCATCTTTTCGGTGGCGGCGATCGGCGGCTCGCTGTACATCATCGGCGATCTGGGCGGCTGGTCGAGCGTTATCGAGGGCTTGCTGGCGCAGTCCGACAAGCCGGATATCGCGCTATGGCATGGTGTGGTCCAGGGGGAAGGCGCGACCTTCAGCTCGCCCGGGGAAGCCCTGACCTGGGGGCTGACGCTGGGTCTGGTCTGGGCCGCGGTGCTGGCAGCCAGCCCGTGGCAATCGAGCCGCTACCTGATGGCGCGCAACGAGCACGTGGTGATGCGTTCGGCCATGCTCACGGCCGTCGCACTGGCCGTGTTCTATGCCCTGATGATGATGACCGGAGCTGCCATCAACCTCTATGATCCGACCCTCGACGGCGAGCGTTCGATGGTGTGGGCCGCGCTCAACGTGCTGCCCGCCTGGCTGGGCATCCTGATTCTCACCGGTGTATTCGCCGCCGGCCTCTCCTCCTGCTCGACATTCCTGTCGATCATCGGCTTCAGCCTGGCCAACGATATCCTGCCCGCCGCGCGCAGCGAGGCCGCCGCCATGAGAGCGAGCCGTATTGGCGTCCTTGGCGCCGGACTGGTGACACTGCTGCTGGCCCTGTTCCAGCCACCCGCCGTGATGGCGGTGGTCTGGTTTGCCGCCACGCTGTTTGCCTCCTCCTGGGGGCCGGTCGCGCTGATGAGCATCTGGAGCCGGCGCATCACCGCCGCCGGTGCCGGCTGGGGTCTGGGCGTCGGCTTCGTCGGCAACCTGATCCTGTCGCTGATGGTGCAGGCCGAATGGGTGACGCTGCCGGTCTATCTCCACCCGGTGGCCATCAGCACCGTCGCGGCTCTGGCAGCAATCATACTGGCCTCGAGCCTGACCCGCGTCAGCCAGGCGGAACAGGACTATCGCGAGTTTCTGCATCGACGGCCGCTGCAGGACGATCGCGCCTGGGCCGCCGTGACGCGTCGGGTAGCCGGCTTCACCATGCTCGCCGGCATCGCCGTGGGCGCCTTTCTGTGGCTGCAGTACGCCGATCCATTAGCCGCCATGGCCACGCGTTACGGCGTAGCGTCCAGCGCGGTCACCGGCGCCTACCTGCTCGCCGCCGGCTGTGGTGCGATGCTGTTCCTCGCTGGCGCCGTGGGCTATCGCCTGGTTGCCACTCGCACCGGCAATGCTGCGACCGCCACCGCAACATCCTGCCCCCCGGTACGCGGCAGGCAGCGCAAGCCGGCGCCTGTCGCGTGCCCCCGATCGTCTTGCCGCCGGCATCCGCCTGCGGCAAGCTGCGCGTTTGCCGGCCACCGGATCCCGCATGCCCAGCGTCGATATCTTTCTCGATCTCACCCCCGCCCAGTGTCGGCGCTATTACCATGGCGAGGCCGACGCTATCGATACGCACGCCGTCGACGGCCGCCGCGTGCGGCTTCCGGCTCGCGCCCTGCACCGCATCGTTCAGCGCGACGGCGTTCACGGCCGCTACCGCCTGCACTTCGATGATCGCGGGAGCTTCCTGTCGATCGAACGTTTGGGCACCTGACCGACCCGCGAATCACGAGATCGCCGGCATGGCGACGCTCGGCGTTGCCTCGACTCGGTCACGCTGCCTCGCACGCCGCCGCCACGGCGGCCAACGACGGCACCATCAAAAAAAACCGGCCTGCCCGTTCGTCGATAACCGAAGGGCAGGCCGGCTTGCGGTGCGACAGCTGACGCGCGAGCGCGTCGCGAATCAGTCGACCCAGACGCGCGCGTTACGGAACAGACGCATCCAGGCGCCGTCTTGCGTCCACTCGGGCGGACGCCAGGAATTGGTCACCGCGCGGGCGACACGTTCCGGGTGCGGCATCATGATCGTCACCCGACCGTCCGGCGTGGTCAGCCCGGTCACGCCGGCCGGCGAGCCGTTGGGGTTGGCCGGATAGCGTGTGGTGACCTGGCCGTCGTTATCGATGTAGCGCATCGCAATCTGGCCGCTGTTCTGCATGCCACGAAGATGGCCGCTGTCCTCGAACAACGCCCGGCCTTCGCCGTGGGCCACGGCCACCGGCAGGGTCGAGCCGGCCATGCCGGCGAGCAGGATCGAGGGGCTCTCCTCAACCTGGACCATCGAGACGCGCGCCTCGAACTGTTCAGATTCGTTGCGCACGAAGCGCGGCCAGCGCTCGGCGCCGGGAATCAGCTCCTTCAACTGCGAGAACATCTGGCAGCCGTTGCAGACGCCGAGACCGAACGTGTCCTCGCGAGCAAAGAAGGCGGCGAACTGATCGCGGGCACGACCGTTGTAGAGCGCCGATTTGGCCCAGCCGCCGCCAGCGCCGAGCACGTCGCCGTAGGAGAAGCCGCCACAGCCGATCAGCCCTTTCATGTCATCCAGCGCGATACGCCCTTCGATGATGTCGCTCATGTGAACGTCGACCGCCTCGAAGCCAGCCCGGTCGAAGGCCGCGGCCATCTCCACATGGCCATTGACGCCCTGCTCGCGCAGGATCGCCACGCGCGGGCGCACGCCACTGTTGATGAACGGTGCCGCGATGTCCTCGTCGACGTCGAAGGTCGGCGTGGCGGAGAGCCCCGGATCGCGCAGATTGAGCAGACCGTCGAACTCGCTCTTGGCGGAAGCCGGATTGTCGCGCAGCGCCTGGAGGCGATAACTGGTTTCCGACCAGGCGCGCTGGGTCATGGCGCGTGTGGTTTCCAGCAACGGCTCCTCGAACAGGGTCACGCGAACCTGATCGTCGTAGCGCGGGCGAGCGATCACACCGCAGGTCTCGATGCCGGCCGCGGCGAACTGCGCCAGCACGAACTCGGTCTCCTCGCGGTTGACCTGGATCACCGCGCCCAGCTCTTCGGCGAACAGCGCCTCGACCGCCCCCACGGCATCGTCGATCAGCCAGTCGAGCTTGATCTCGAGGCCGCCGCGACCGGCGAAGGCCATCTCCAGCAGCGTCACGATCAGGCCGCCATCGCTGCGATCGTGGTAGGCCAGCAGTTTGCCGTCGGCATTGAGCCCCTGGATCACGCGGAAGAAGGCCAAGAGATCCTCGGCATCATCGACGTCCGGGCACTCGTTGCCCACCTGACCGTAGACCTGGGCCAGGGCGGAGCCGCCCAGGCGGTTCTGGCCACGGCCGAGGTCGATCAGGATCAGATCGCTCTCGTCCTGGTCGAGTCTCAGCTGCGGCGTCAGCGTCTTCATCGCGTCGGTCACCGGCGCGAAACCGGTGATATCCAGCGTCAACGGCGCTGTCACGCTCTTCTCCTCGAGCGTCTCACCCTCGCCGGCCTGCCAGGCGGTGCGCATGGACATGGAGTCCTTGCCCACCGGCACCGCAATGCCGAGCGCCGGGCAAAGCTCCATGCCGACGGCGTGCACGGCATCGAAGAGCGCCTGGTTCTCGCCGACGTGGTCGGCGGCGCTCATCCAGTTGGCGGAGAGCTTGATATCGGAGAGCGCGGCGATCGGTGCTGCGGCCAGGTTAGTAATGGTCTCGGCCACCGCCAGGCGCGCACTCGCTGCCGGGTCGATCAGCGCCACCGGTGGACGCTCGCCCATGGCCATCGCCTCGCCGGCGTGGGTATCGAAGCTTGCCGTGGTGACCGCGCAGTCGGCCACCGGCACCTGCCACGGCCCCACCATCTGGTCGCGGGCGACCTGGCCGGTGATCGAACGATCGCCGATGGTGATCAGGAAGCTCTTGGAGGCCACGGTCGGCAGCTTCAGCACCCGATCCAGCGCTTCACGCAGGTCGAGGTTGTCGAGCCCGAGCCCGGGCAAGCTGAGCGTCTGGCGCTCGAAGCTGCGCTGCATCTTGGGCGGCTTGCCGAACAGCACGCTCATCGGCAGATCGACCGGGTCGGCCTCGAAATGGCCATCGCGTACCGCAAGGTGATGCGCTTCGGTCGCCTCGCCGACCACCGCGTAGGGGCAGCGTTCACGCTGGCAGAGCGCATCGAAGGCGTCGAGCTGTGCCGGCGCCACCGCCAGCACATAGCGCTCCTGCGCTTCGTTGCACCAGATCTCGAGCGGGCTCATGCCAGGCTCGGTGCTAGGTACGGCGCGCAGGTCGAAGAGGCCGCCGCGGCCGCCGTCCTTGACCAGTTCCGGCAGCGCATTGGAGAGACCGCCGGCGCCGACATCGTGGATAAAGGCGATCGGATTGGCTTCGCCCAGCGCCCAGCAGCGATCGATCACTTCTTGGGCGCGGCGCTCGATTTCCGGGTTGTCGCGTTGCACCGATGCGAAGTCGAGATCTTCGCTCGAGGCCCCGGAGGCCATCGACGAGGCCGCGCCGCCGCCGAGACCGATCAGCATCGCCGGCCCGCCCATCACGATCAGCTTGGCCCCGACGGGGATCTCGCCCTTGAGCACGTGGCCGTCACGCACGTTGCCGTAGCCGCCGGCCAGCATCACTGGCTTGTGGTAGCCGCGACGCTCGATACCGCCGGCGCCCACCGCGTCGAGTTCGAACGTCCGGAAGAAGCCGTTGAGATTGGGCCGGCCGAACTCGTTGTTGAAGGCGGCACCGCCGATCGGCCCCTCGAGCATGATGTCGAGCGCCGACTGGATGCGCTCGGGTTTGCCGTAGTCGAAGGCTTCCCACGGCTGGACGAATTCGGGAATACGCAGGTTGGAGACGGTGAAACCGGTCAGGCCAGCCTTGGGCTTGCCACCGCGGCCAGTGGCGCCTTCGTCGCGGATCTCGCCACCGGCACCGGTCGCCGCGCCCGGGTGCGGAGCGATGGCGGTCGGGTGATTGTGCGTCTCCACCTTCATCAGGATGTGGATCGGCTCGTCGGTCGCGCCGTAGACCTGCGTCTCCGGGGCGGGGAAGAAACGCCCGGCTCGCGAGCCTTCGATGATCGCGGCATTGTCGCTGTAGGCGGAGAGCACCTTGTCGCTCGACTGCTCGAAGGTGTTCTTGATCATCTTGAACAGCGAGTGCTCGAAAGCCTCGCCGTCGATCACCCAGTCGGCGTTGAAGATCTTGTGACGGCAGTGCTCGGAATTGGCCTGAGCGAACATCATCAGTTCGACGTCGGTCGGGTTTCGCCCAAGATCCTGGAACGCGGCGACCAGGTAGTCGATCTCATCCTCGGCCAGCGCCAGCCCCAGCTCGCCATTGGCCGCCGCCAGCGCCGGGCGGCCGCCTCCGAGAATATCCACTGTCGCTAGCGGCGTCGGCGCGTGATGCGAAAAGAGCTTGGCGGCATCGCTCGCGTCGTAGAGCACGCTCTCGGTCATGCGGTCGTGAAGCAACGCGACCAGGGCGGCATAGGCATCGGCATCGGGGACGCGCTTGAAGGTCACGCGATAAGCAATACCGCGTTCGATGCGCTCGACCTGCGTCAGCCCACAGTTGCGCACGATATCGGTCGCCTTGGAGGACCACGGCGAGAGAGTGCCGATACGCGGCACGACCAGAAAGCGGTGGCTGGTGTCGGCAAGATCGCCACCCACCTGTCCGCGAGACTCGCCGCCCTGCGCGTCGTGGCCGCCGCGGTTTTCATGACCATTGCCGTGACCATAGTCGAGCAACCGCTCGAGCCGCTGGCGAGCCTCGTCATCCAGCGCGCCTTGGTGATCGACAAAATGGACATAGTGCGCGCTCAGCGACTCGACTTCGGGGACGCTTTCGCGAAGCGTGGCGAGCAGTTTGGCGTGGCGGAATGCAGATAGCGCGGGTGCGCCTTGCAATTCGAGCATGGCGGTGACAGCCTCCAGAACGGTCGAGGATCGCGGGCCAGGCCGGTGGCGGTTCCCACCGGTCGGTCGTGGCAGCGATGCCGGGATCAGGGCGACATGATACTGGAAAGCGCCAGGGCTCGCTAAGCCAATGCCGTCATCACCTATCCGGACATCGCGCCCCCGTCGCACGAAGATGACATCGCCCCTCAGGGTCGCTATGGTGTGGCGTCACGCTTCCACCGATCGCACTGCATGCCCTATCTCCTGACGCGCTTGCGCGTCGCGTTGGCCTTGCTGCTGGCACTGGCGACGCTGCTCTGCCCGGCTCAGCTATCGATTCGTTTCGGCGACGGTCTCGACTCGATCCGCAAACGCGACTTCTTGCAGGTTGCGACACGCCACGGTCCGGTCACCTTCTACGAAGGCAGCCATGGACCGACCGGATTCGAATACGAGCTGCTGCGCCGTTTCGCCCATTCGCTCGGTGTCAGCCTGGCGATCGACAGCAGCAGCCGTATCGATCACGTCCTGGACGACGTGCGTGACGGCCGCGCCGACATGGGCGCCGGCGCCCTGACGCTCGACCTCGCCCGTCCCGGTATCCGCTACAGCCGTCCGATCCTGTCGTTGCAGCCGCTGGTGGTCTATCGGCGCGGCCTGCCGCCGGTGCGCACCCTGAATGATCTGATCGGGTTGCGCATCGGCGCGATCGCCAACTCCGGCAATGCCGAGGCGTTGCGGACCCAGCAGCAGAACCTGCCGGCACTGGGCTGGCGCGAGGCCGAGGACCTGACAGTGGCCGACCTGATGGAAATGGTCGAACGTGAAGACCTCGACGTGGCCGTGATCTACACCCATCAGTTCAAGCTCAACCGTCTCTTCTTTCCCGACGTGGAACGCGGCTTCGCCCTCGGCAAGCCCCGCAGCCTCGCCTGGGCCTTTCCCGCCGACACGCCGGTCGACCTGCTGCAAGCGGCCAATGCCTTCATCGACGCCCAACGCGAAAGCGGCGAACTCGACGACCTGATCGCGCGCTACTTCGGTCACGACGACTACCTGGAGTACGTCGGTGCACGGCTGTTCATTCATCACGTCAGCAACCGGTTGCCGCGTTTCGTGCCCTATTTCAAGGAGGCCGCGCGCGAGACCGGCTTCGACTGGCGCCTGCTCGCCGCGCTTGGCTATCAGGAGTCGCACTGGGAGCCCGACGCGACCTCCCCCACCGGCGTGCGCGGCCTGATGATGCTGACCCGCCCAACCGCCAGCGAAGTCGGCATCGACAACCGTCTCGATCCGCGCCAAAGCGTCGACGGCGGCGCACGCTACCTGCTGCACGTCAAGCAGCGTCTGAACGAGGCCATTCCCGAACCCGACCGCACCTGGATGGCGCTGGCAGCCTACAATGTCGGCCTCGGCCACCTTTACGACGCCCAGAAGATCGCGCGACTCCGTGGTGGTGACCCCATGAGCTGGGCCGATGTCCGTGAAGCCCTGCCACTGCTGCAGAAACGCGAGTGGCACTCTCGGGTACGACACGGTTACGCGCGCGGCGGCGAACCGGTAATCTACGTGCGCAACATCCGTCGATATTATGAAATACTCAAATACGTCAACCGCAGTCAGCAGCAGTTCAATCAGTTGAGCGAGCGCGCCCTCGACAGCGAAGAGATCAGCCCTTTCGAGGTGATTTCCCCGCTGCTGTAGCGCCATGAGCTGGCGTGAGTTGTCACCGCGGACAAGGGAACAATAACGCCTATGCCTGTCGTGGTGTCTCGTCTGGCGCTCTACCTGGCGCTGCCGGTCGTGCTGCTGACAAGCTGGCCCGGCGACGAGCCCGATCAACGCTGGATCCTGGCACCGTTGATCGCCCTGCTCTGGCTCGGCCAACTGGCCGACTATCGCCGCTGGCGCCAAACCAGCCGCTGGCTGCTGATCCCCACCGGACTGCTGACGCTCGCCCTGATCGTCACCTACCTGCTCGCCGAAAGCTGGCTGAACACTCCCCTGTGGCAAAGCTGGCTACAGCACCTGCCGGGGCGTGGAACACTGTTCGAGCTGCGCCCGCCGATCCTGTCACTGTGCGTCATCTTCGGTTTGACGCTCAATCTCCTGCTGCTCTCCCGAATCGGCCTCGGGTCACCGATCTTGCTGCTGCTGGTCGCCTTGGGTGGCACCCTGCTGGGCTACCAGTCGATCACTCCGCCGCCCACCTACGCCTCCGGGTTGGTCGGTATTCCGGCGATGCTCTGGCTGGCGCTCGGGCTCTCGTGGCTGGTGCAGTTCGTCCAGCTCTTGCCCACACTGAAGCGCTACTGGCAACGCATTCTGCCACCGCTGGCGGTCGGCGGGCTGATTGCGCTTCTGGCCATGCTGAGCTGGCAGCAGCAGCGCCAGACCGACAACCAGCGCCTCTATCGCCTCATCGCCGGCGATGGGAACAACATCGCCACGCTGCTGGCCTCGGAAACGGCCGCCCATCTCAAGGCCATGCGTCGCTTCACCAGCTTCTGGAACATGCTGGAGCGCGTCCCCTCGCGTGCCGAATGGGACCAGCAGGCCAAGCGCTATCACGACGATTTCGGCTATTTCCGCAATATCGCCTTCATCGACCCGAAGGGCACGGTGATTCGCGTCTACCCCCTGCGCGACAACCGGGCCGTGCTCGGCATCAACCTCTATCAGACGAGCACGGGCATCAAGGCAGCGCTGGACCGTTCGCTGGTGTATGGCATCGAGGGCCAGACCGGTCTGATCGACTTTCTCCAAGGCGGGCGCGGCGTAATCAGCTATCTACCGGTACGCGACGTCAGCGACGGCAAGCTGCGCGGCGCCGTCGGCATGGTGGTCAGCGTCGACAACCTGCTCAACTCGCTGCTCTCGCAGACGCACAGCCAGGATCGCGCCGTGATGCTGAGCGGCAGCGATCAGATCTTCTTCCACTACGGCCCGCTCGGCGATCTTGCCGACTGGCGCTATCACCAGACGGTATCGCTCGGGGTCGACGAAGCGACGCTCAGCGTCCAGCCATCGCTGCATTGGCTGGTGCGGGAACGTGCGCGATTACCGGAGGTCACGTTGGCCTTCGGCCTGCTGCTGGCCTACCTGCTGCACATGGTGCTCTATATTTACCGCCGCCTGGCGCACCAGCACCGGCTCGCCAATGCCGCGAACGACTCGCTGCGCGAGGAGATGAGCGCGCGCGCGCGGCTACAGCAGGAGATCGAGTGGATGGCACGTCACGACGAGCTGACGTCGCTGCCCAATCGTCGCGAACTGCTGCAGTGGATGGATCGGCAGCAGAGGGCCTTGCCGCTGGCCCTGTTGATCTGCGACATCGACCACTTCAAGAGTGTGAATGATCACTTCGGCCACCTGGAGGGAGATCGCTACCTGAAGGCGCTGGCCGCCCGCTGCCGGGTGCCGGTAGAAGCTGCCGGCGGGCTCTTTGCGCGCTACGGCGGCGAGGAGTTCGTCGCCTGCCTGCCCAACGCCGACCGCGCTCGCGCCGAGGCGCTGGCCGAGGCGTTGCGCACGGCCGTCCTGGGGACCGGTCTGAAGCTGCCGGACGGCAAGCCGATGACCTTGAGTATCGGCGTCTGCGTGACAGACGCCCTGCATCGCGACCAGATGTTCCAGGCCGCCGACGAATCGCTCTACCGCGCCAAACAGAGCGGGCGCGACCGAGTGGTCTTCGCCGACGCCGCCGAAGTCTGAGCCTTCAGGCGCCGTCCCGCTCGCGCCGCGCGCGGAAAAACTGCTGCAGCAGGCGACCGGCCGGGGCGGCAAGCACGCCACCGGTCACCGCCACGCGATGGTTGAACCACGGCTGCGCAAAGAGATTGGCACGGGATTCCGCCATGCCGCCCTTGGGCTCTGCAGCGGCGTAGACCAGGCGGTCGACACGCGCATGAATCATTGCGCCGGTGCACATCAGACACGGCTCGAGCGTCACGAACAGCGTACAGCCCTCGAGTCGATAGTTACCGCAGGCCTGCGCCGCGTCGCGCAGCGCCTCGACCTCCGCATGCGCGGTCGGGTCATGCCCGGCGATGGGGCGATTGAAGCCCCGCCCGATCACCTCACCGGCAGCGTCGACGACGACGGCGCCGATTGGCACCTCGTCTTCGGCCAAGGCGCGCCTCGCTTCATCCAGCGCCCGGTGCATGTAGAATTCATCGCTGCGTTGCATTCGCGTCCCGTTTTCGTGACTGATGTTGCCTGACAGACGACCACGTGCGGTAGTCGGATCCCACGCACGATAGACTGCCGCCTGCCACCGATGCGCCATCAAGGATACGACAATGACACAGCCACTGGATGATCTGATCGCCCTGCTGGGACTGGAGGCCCTGGAAGAGAACCTGTTTCGCGGTCAGAGCCAGGATCTCGGCCTGCCGCAGCTGTTCGGCGGCCAAGCCCTGGGACAAGCCGCCTCGGCGGCTACGCAGACCGTGCCAGCGGATCGCTTTCTACATTCGCTCCACGGCTACTTTCTGCGTCGTGGCGATGCCAACCTGCCGGTGGTCTACTCGGTCGACCGGGTGCGCGACGGCGGCAGTTTCACCACCCGCCGCGTCACCGCCATTCAGAGAGGGCAGCCGATCTTCTTCTGCAGTGCCTCCTTCCAAGGGCACGAGCACGGTCTCCAGCATCAGCCCGAGGCCCCGACCGTCGCCTCGCCGGAAACGCTGCTCAACGAAGGCCAAGCCAAGCGCCACCGCTTTCGCGGCCACCCGGTGGAGTTCATCATCGTCGACGAGCATCATGGCCAGCCACCGTCTCGTCGCATCTGGTTCCGCATGGGGGGCGGTTCGATGCCGGCGGACCCGGCGCTGCACCGCTACCTGCTAGCCTACAGCTCCGACTTCAACCTGCTGCTGACCAGCCTGCTCGCCCACGATGTCGAGTTCGGCGATCCGCGCCTGCGCATCGCCAGTCTCGACCACGCGCTCTGGATCCACCGGCACCCGAAGCTCGACGAATGGCTGCTCTACGAGATGGAAAGCCCATGGGCCGGTGGTGCACGCGGTTTTGCGCAGGGCCGCTTCTACGACCAGGCAGGCCACCTGATCGCCTCGACCGCGCAGGAGGGCATGGTCAGAGTGATGGACGACCGCCGCGACTGATCGCATCTCGCCGGCACTCCCGCTCCACCGCGCCGCCGTCCCACCAACAAAAAGAGCGTGGCCCGAGGGCCACGCTCCAGATCAGGAACCCATCGCGCCGGGCGGTCAGCCGGCGTTCTTGAGCGATGCCATGTCGATGACGAAGCGATACTTCACGTCGCCCTTCTGCATGCGATCCCAGGCTTCGTTGATCTGATCGATATTGATCATCTCGACGTCGCAGGTGATCCCGTGCTCGGCGCAGAAGTCGAGGACTTCCTGTGTTTCCGGCATACCGCCAATCAGCGAACCGGCGAGGACACGACGACGGAAGATCAGGTTGGCACCGGAGATGGCCGGATCGATCGGCTCGAGCAGACCGACCAGGATGTGCGTACCGTCCGGCTTCAGCGCCGCCAGATAGGGATTCAGGTCATGCTGAACCGGGACCGTGTCGAGCATGAAGTCGTAGGTTTCGGCGATCGCCTGCATCTCGTCTTCATTGGTGGAGATGACGACGTGATCGGCGCCCTGTTTCTTCGCTTCGGCCTTTTTCGACTCGGAGCGCGTGAAGAGCGTGACTTCGGCACCCAGCGCCTTGGCCAGTTTCACGCCCATGTGGCCGAGACCGCCCATCCCGATTACGCCGACCTTGTCGCCCGGCTTGACACCGTAGTGCTTGAGCGGCGAGTAAGTGGTGATACCGGCGCAGAGAATCGGCGCGGCCGATTTGATGTCGAGCTTGTCGGGAATGCTCACGACAAAGCGTTCGCTGACCACGATGGAATCGGAGTAGCCACCTTGCGTCAGCTTGCCGTCTTCGCCATCGGGACTGCCGTAGGTCATCACGAAACCTTCGGCGCAGTAGTTCTCGAGGCCATCGTTGCAGGCCTGGCAGTGGCGGCAGGAGTCGACCATGCAACCGACGCCGACCAGATCGCCAGCCTGGTAACGGGTGACCTGATCGCCCACTGACGTGACGCGACCGACGATCTCGTGACCCGGCACGACCGGATAGGCCGCCATGCCCCAGTCGTCACGGGCAAAGTGTAGATCACTGTGGCAGACGCCAGAGTAGAGAATCTCGATAGCGACGTCGTCCGGACGCGGTGCGCGACGCTCGAAATTCCACAACTCCAACGGTGATGTGGCGGAGTGCGCGGCGTAGCCTTTGGCGGGAGTCGCTTGTGTATCGGCCATGAAAACCCTCCTGGATGGGGTCGGTGACTTGAGTGGCGACAAGTGTTGTCGAATCGCGCCGGCCCCGCCATGCCCGTTTCTGTACAACGACTGCCAAATCCTGTGCAATTAGGTAGTATTGTTACTGTATAACGCAAAATTTCATGCACAATACCCTGATTCGCTCTTTTAGCACCACTGACGTCAGGTAACGCCATGCTCGATATACCCTCACCGCAACCCTGGGATCGTGCACCGCAGCCGCCGGCGGGCGCCCACGAGTCTCGCGGCACTTCCGCTCGACTCGCCGCGACGCTGGCCCCACTGATCCGGCAGGATGGCTTTCAGGACACCGCGATCGATGGCGTACGCCTGATCGCCTCTCACTGCGGCCATCCGCGGACACCGCTGATCTACGAGCCGGGGCTGTTCATCATCGCCCAGGGTGACAAGGTCGGGTATCTGGGTGACCGAACCATTCACTATGGTCCGGGCAACTATCTGGTCCAGGCGATGCCGCTGCCGTTCGAGTGCGAAACGATCGCCAGCCGCGAGACGCCGCTGCTGGGCATTACCCTCGGCTTCGACCCGGTGATGTTGAACGAGATGGTGCAGCAGATGCCCGGCGGCAGCGCCGCGCCCGCCGAGCCCATGGCTGCCGTCGCGCTCGACGACACCATGGCCGACAGCGTCCAGCGACTGGTCGACTGCCTCCACGATGAGACCGCCAGTCGCCTGCTCGGCCCGGGTCGCATGCGCGAAGTGCTCTACTTCGCGCTGCGCGGCCCCCAGGGCGACTCGCTGCGTCACCTCGTGCAGCGCCAGGGGCAGTATGCGCGCATCGCCGAGTCGCTGGACTATGTTCATCGCCACTACGCCACCCCGATCAGCGTGGAGTCGCTCGCGGGTCGCGCCAACATGAGCGCCTCGCATTTCCACCACCACTTCAAGCGCACGACCAAGCTCTCGCCGATGCAGTATCTGAAGCGGTTGAGGCTATTGCGGGCCCGGGCACTGCTCGGCCAGCAGGGCTTCAATGTGGCCCGCGCCGCGGCGGAAGTCGGCTACCGCAGTACCTCGCAGTTCAGCCGCGAGTACAAGCGCTACTTTGGCGTCAGCCCCTCGCGGGACTGACGCTGTCAGACGAGCCCGCCAAGACCCCGGACCAGGTAGTAGACGCCCACCACCGTGACGATCCAGCGCGTCCAGGTGCGGAAACCTCCGTCGCTCAACCGGGCCAGAATGCGATTGCCGCTGCGCGTGCCGAGAAACGCCAGCGGGATGCCGAGCAGCACCCAGCCCCATTCGGCGGACCCCAGCGCCAGTGCCGCCCGCCAGTAGAAAACGATCTTCAGCGCATGCGAGACGACCTGGATGATCGCCTTGGACGCCACCACGGTGCGACGGTCGAGGCCGCTGCGGAGGAAACCGATGTCGATGGTCGGGCCGGAGACGCCAACGGCGATGGTTAGCCCGCCGGAGACGATGCCGCAGACGACCGCGTGGGCCGGCCGGGCGACGTTGAAGTGAAACCAGCGCTGGGGAATCCAGACCAGAATCGGCATCAGGCCGAGCACGATCAATACGACGGTCTCGCTGGGATGGTAGCGCACCATCGCCAGCGCCAATGCCGCCAACCCGACGCCGACGGCAATACCGCCGACGATGCGCCAGTCGATGTAGTCGCGCGACAGCCAGGCGCGGGACGCGTTGGCGGAGAGCTGGATGACGCCGTGCACGGCGATAGCGGCGGCGGCCGGCAGCCAGGCCAGCAGGAAACCCAGCAGAATCAGCCCGCCCGCCATGCCGAAGATACCTGACAGCAGCGACGTCACGAAGACAACGGCGAGAAACAGCAGCGACACGGGCAGGACCATGGGCGCCAGGCTCCAGCGTTCAGACGTTGACGTTCATATTGGAGGCGGTCGAATCGGCAACGCGCGGCAGACTACGCGGCTCGACCGGTCCGATTCACGTTTCGGCCGGCGCGATTCACGTCTCGACCGGGTGATTCGGCGTGGCCAGCACGCGCTGGTAGAACGCCAGATCGAGCCAGCGGCCGAACTTGAACCCGGCTTCGCGCACCGTACCGGCATGGGTAAACCCCAGCTTCTCATGCAGCGCAATGCTGGCGGCATTATCGGCATCGATGCCGCCAACCAGGGTGTGGTAGTGCTGCTGCTCGGCGCGTTCGATCAGTCCCTGCATCAGCGCGCGTGCAACCCCGCGCTGGCGGAAATCGCCGTCGACGTAGACCGAGTGTTCGACGCTATAACGGAAGGCCGCATGAGGGCGGAAAGGCCCATAGCTGGCAAACCCCATCAGCCGGCCGGTGGCGTCGTCGCACAGCCCCAGGACCGGATAGCCACCGGCACGCTTGGCGTCGAACCAGCCCTCCACGAATGCCAGCGTGCGCGGCTGATACTCGTAGAGTGCGGTGGTATGAAGAATGGCGTCGTTGAAGATCGCCAGCACGGCATCGCCGTGCGCATCGAATCGGCATTCGATGGGAGTCACGAGAACGCTCCTGAAAAAAGGGGGTGGTGCCAGATCCCGAGGGTGCGATCGGCCTGACAGATCGCCCGCCGTCGACGGCGGACGCGACACTAGTAGAGCGCATTGGCCACCAGTTCGGCCAGCGGCTGGCGGTTGGCATCCTCGAGCCGCAGCCGCTGCCCTTGCTGCGAGACGCTTTGCGTCTGTTCGAGCGCCTCGAGCCAGGCGCGCTCCTGGCGCATCGCGTCATCGGGGCAAGCCATACGCGTCGCGGCGAGGGACGAAAAGCTCACACGCGCCCCCTCGCGGCGGTAGCGACCGGCAAACCGGTTGCAGCCGGTCGAACCGTGCACCCGGCCATCCGCCGCCAGTACCAGATGCGCCTCCCGGCGCTGATCCAGGACCGTCACCGGCTCGCCGTCGAGCGACGTCAGCTTCCAGTAGGTGCCGACCAGCGGTTCGCTCGGTGCGGGCGCCGGGACCTCGGCGGCCATCCCGGCACATCCCGCCAGCAGCGACATCAACACGACAGACAATCCCCAGCGATACAGCGACATGACGGACTCCTGGTTGGCCAACGAAGACTTGAGACCGGACGGGCCAGCACCCGTCACCGCCGACTGGCCACCCGTGGCGATCGGCCGGCAGCCTAGACTCGGGATATCGGATCAGTGATTTTCGATCATCGCGGTGAGATCGTCGGCCACCATCGGCAACGTTTCGCGCCACGACAGATACGGCGTCGCCCCGGTGCCGTTGACGAGCACCGCGAAACTGCCCCAGCGCCCGCTCTCGGTGCGGAAATAGCCCGCTACCGCCCGCACCGTGACCGGCTCATTGAGCGTGCCGGTCTTGAGCATCACGTGGTCCTGAAAGGTCTGGCTACCGCGACGAATGAAGCGCATCGGCCCGTTGGTCGGCACCTGCATGCCCGCCACGAAGGTCGGAAACAGCGAGGCGCGATCATACATCGCCCCCAGCAACGCGTTGACGCTCTGCGCCGAAGTGCGGTTTTCCGGCGTCAGGCCGCTGCCGCTACGCAGCGTGACCGGATCGCTGCCGGGCAACTGGTTGGCGAACTGCTCGAGCATCTGACCGGCCGCCGGCAGCCCCTGCTGTGACCCGGTGGTCAGATCCAGCGCCAGCGTATCCGCCATGAAGTTGTTGGAGTAGTTGAGGGTGCGCAGCAGCAACTCCTGCAGCGGCTTGCCCTCGACCGCGGCCAGCGGCGTGGCACTCACCGGCGGTGGCTGCTGGCTTACCGCGTACCCGTTCTCGAGTGCGATGCCGGACTGACGCAGCAGCGACAGCAGCGTCTGGCCAGTCTGATCGGCGGGGTCGGAACTCGACTTGTAAACCGCCCGCGGAAGCGCCTCATCGGGAATCTGTCCGCTGACACGCAGCGTATCGCCATGGGCATCGGTGATGCGTCGGGCGGAGAGCTGGACGGCGCCACCCGCGGCGACGGTGGTCACATCGTTTTCGATTCGAATGGTTGGCGCCACGGTATCGCAACTGGTGATTCGCGCCGGCTGACCGACGATCCCGGGCGTCACCGTGGCACACCAGCTGCCGTAATTGACCGCCGCCGAAGAGAGTAGCGCGCCGTAAGCGTTGGTGCCTTCGCTACGCGTATGGCAGCGGTCGGTGGTCACGCAGTCGACCGGCCCGAAGCGCCACTGGCTGATCACCAGTTGGCCGTCGACGCGAGAGACGCCGCGCTCGCGCAGTTTCTGGATCAGCCGCCAGAGCTCTTCGGACGTCAGGGCCGGATCGCCGCCTCCCTCGAGTACCAGATCCCCGTGCAGAACGCCGTCACCGTCCACCTCGCCGGTCGAGACGAACCGCGTGGTAAACCGATGCTGCGGACCCCAGCGATCCAGCGCCGCTGCCGCGGTATAGAGCTTGGTTACCGAGGCTGGCGACAACGGCTGGACGGGATTGAGCGCGCCGACGACCTCACCGCTGTCGAGCATGCGCGCCTGCGCGCCGATCACAAAGCCTTTGTCAGCCAGTCGCGCCACGTGATCGAAGCCGGCAGCCTGGGCAAGCGAGCCGGTCAGCGACAGCGCCAACGAGAGAGGTAGAAGGAAACAGGAAATCGGGAACCGCCGGGACACCCTTCGCCGCATGGGGAACGCTCTCGCTAAGTGGAGTGAGACACGAAAGTATCGAGCGTACCAATGAAATCCCGTGCGTTGCGATGCCTAGTGCGAGGAAATTCGGGAAAAAAGCTGAATGGTCATAACGCCAACCACGATCAACCCCATACCGAGGAGCGCCGGCAGATCGGGCTTCTCGCCATAGAACAGAATCCCGATCAGCGTCACCAGCAAGATGCCGGCCCCGGCCCAGATCGCGTAGGTAATGCCGACCGGCAACGTCTTGAGCACCACCGCCAGCGCGTAGAACGAGAAACCATAACCGAGCACCACGATGACACTCGGCCACAGCCGCGAGAAACCGGCAGACGCCTTGAGCGAGCTAGTCGCCAGGACTTCGGCGGCAATTGCCATGGCCAGCAGCAGATAACTCATGCCGTTCCCCCCGGTTGTGGAGACGGCAATTCAACCCGATAGCGCCACAGCGCCTGACCGCTCAGGTGATACTTGCGCTCGAACGGCGTCAGAAACGCCCCGTCCGGGTCATGCCGCGAGAGCGTCCCGTCGAGACCGGTCAGCAACCGCACTCCCTGTGCGAACTCCTGCGCGTAGATCGCCCAGTTGGTGCGCAACTCCAGCGTACCGCCGAGCCCCACCAGAGCGGGGAAAACCGGATGGCCATGCCAGCGCTTCTTCAATTGCGTCTTCTTCGGATAGGGGTTGGGATAGAGCAGGAAATGTCGGGCGGGTTGCCAGCCGGCGGCTCCCGCGAGACGCCAGAAGTCGACCAGGTCCGCGCGTACCAGCAGGGCGTTATCCGGCAGCTCGCCATGATCTCGCGACAGCCGGTCCTCACTGCGATCGACCCCGATCACCGCGTGCGTCGGGAAGCGCTCGGCCAGCTGCCGGGTCGAGAGGCCGACGCCGCAGCCCGCGTCCAGTACCAGCGGTTGTTGTCGTTGGGCAAGCCAGGTGTCGGCCTCGGCGAAGGCGGCCTGGGTATGCGCCGCCGGCGGACGCTGCCAGGCACTATCGCGCGCGCGCTGCACGCGGCGGGCGAGATCGTCGTGCGGTCCCTCCTGGGTCGTAGTGATGGCGCGGGAAACTGAGTGCATGGCAGTCACGAGGCAGAAGTAAGGGAAGGTGGTAAAATGAAAAGCGCATTCTAGCAGCGGACACTTCAGGATTCCCGCCAACGCTACGGCGTCGACCAGCCGCCAGGTCAACGCCGCTTGGCATGACGGCACGCGCGCGCAGGTGTATCATCCCTGCCCACATTCAGCCAATCCTGGCAATGCGGCCTTCGATGGCATGCGCAGTCTACGTCGTCCGCCGAACCAGCGCCGGCGGCGATGCGCCATCGGTGGGAGATGCCCTTTCATCGCAGTCGCGTCATCCCCATGTCATCCAGCTCCCATTGCCTCCATATTCACGAGGGACGTGGCTTGTCACATTTACCGGTGATCGTCGGCATGGGCGGTGTCAACGCCGCGGGAAGAACCTCCGGCCATCATGCCTACCGCCGTACGATTCTCGATGTGCTGTCGCAGCCGGCGCAGACACAGACCCTGCTCGCCCTGGCCAGCCTGATGCAGCTGGCGACCCGGGATGAAAGCGGTGCCTGGCGCGATGCCGACGGCGAAGCGCTGAGCGAGGCCGAAATCGTCTCGCGCTACCGCACGCAGATCCTGCGCCATACGCTGGTACGGCGGATCGAAAACGGAGATTTCCAGGCGGACGGCATCCCGGGCAACCGCCCCATGAGCCTGACGCTCGGCGAGCCGCTGCGCTTCACCACCTCGCGTCGCCAGCTGCCGCAGCCGCTGCCGGCGGGCTGGCAAGTGCGCGATATCGACCGCCACACCGTCGAGGTCGATGTCCCGGCGGGGGAGCTGGATGCGCTGATACCGGAGCGTCGCCAGGCGCAGGTCCGCGCTGCCGGCCAGCTGCCGAATGGCTTTGCCCCGGATACGTTCTACCGCAGCGTGCATCATCCGCGCGGGCTGTCGATGGCGATCTTCGGCGTCAGCGACTGTCTCGGCCAGAGCGGCCTGGACTGGGCCGCCCTGCGCGACCACCTCGATCCGGATGCGATCGCGGTCTACGCCGGCAATTCCATCGGTCAGCTCGACGATGCCGGCTGGGGCGGCATGCTGCGAAGCTACGTCACGGGCAGCCGCACCACCTCCAAACAGATGCCGCTGGGCTACGGCCAGATGCCCGCGGACTTCCTCAATGCCTACGTGCTCGGCAGCGTCGGCGCCACCGGCGCGATCCAGGGCGCCTGTGCCACCTTCCTCTACAACCTGCGGCTGGGTATCGAGGACATCCGCCAGGGCCGTCGCCGGGTCGTCATGGTCGGCACCAGCGATGCCCCGGTCACGCCGGAGATCATCGAAGGCTTCCGGGCCATGAGCGCCCTCGCGGACGACCACAGCCTGATGGCCCTGGACGCGCTCGAGCGCCTGACGGACGAAGACTATCAGCGCGCCTGCCGCCCGTTCGCACGCAACTGCGGCTTCACCATCGCCGAAGCCTCGCAGTTCGTGATGCTGATGGATGACAGCCTGGCTCTGGAGACCGGCGCGCAGATTCTCGGCGCGGTGCCGGAAGTGAACGTCAACGCCGACGGCTGGAAGCGCTCGATCTCCGCCCCCGGCATCGGCAACTATCTGACGCTTGGCAAGTCGGTCTCGCTGGCCCGTGCCATCCTTGGCGAAGAGAGCGTCCGCCACCGCAGCTACCTGCACGCCCACGGCACCAGCACGCCCAAGAACCGCACCACCGAATCGCACATCTTCGATCAGGTGGCTCGCGCCAACGGCATCGAGAACTGGCCAGTGGCTGCGATCAAGGCCTTTATCGGCCACTCCCAAGGCAGCGCCGCCGGCGACCAGCTGACCAGCGCGCTGGGGACCTTTGCCCACGGCTGGGTCCCGGGGATCCCGACACTGGATGCGGTCGCCGACGATGTCCACGCCGAACGGCTGCACTTCTTCCGCGAGCCGCTCGCCTTCGACGCCGACTGCACCTTCGTCAACGCCAAGGGCTTCGGCGGCAACAACGCCACCGGTCTGGTACTGTCGCCCGCCGTTACCGAACGCCTGCTGGTTCAGCGTCACGGCCAGCGTGCGGTGGACGACTGGCGTCATCGTCGCGAGCAGACCCAGGCCAACGCCGAGGCTTACGAAAGCCGCGCCACGGCAGGCCAGTTCGATGTGATCTATCGTTTCGGCGAAGGGGTGCTCGAAGGCCCCGAGCTGGAAGTCGGAGCGGACGAGATCCGCATCCCCGGCTACGCCAAGCCGGTGTCACTGAAGGCTGACAATCCTTTCGGTACACTGGAGTGACGCCAGCGCCGGGCCCTTCCCGATCCTCGGGAGCGGCCCGGACGCGGGCGCCCGATAAGAGGTTTGTGGCATGAATACCGTGGTCTATCCCGGCACGTTCGATCCGATCACCAACGGTCACCGCGACCTGATCCAGCGCGCGGCGCGCATCTTCGACCGCGTGGTGATCGCAGTGGCAGAAAGCCCGCGCAAGCAGCCGACGCTGTCGCTGCCGGTGCGCGAGGCGCTGGCGCGCGAGGTCGTGGCCGATTGGCCCAACGTCGAGGTGATCGGCTTCGACGGCCTGCTGACCGAGCTGCTGGATCGTCTCGACGCCCGCATCATCCTGCGCGGGCTGCGCGCGGTTTCCGACTTCGAGTACGAGATGCAGCTCGCCAACATGAATCGCGCCCAGGCGCCCGACGTCGAGACGCTGTTTCTGACGCCGGAGATCGAGAACTCCTATATTTCCTCGACCCTCGTGCGCGAGATCGCTCGGCTGGGCGGGGACGTTTCACAACACGTAGCGCCGTGCGTGATCGAGGCCTTGCGCCAGCGATTCGCCAGCGACGGCACGGGAGGACACTGATATGGCCCTGATGATCACCGATGAATGCATCAACTGCGATGTCTGCGAGCCGGAATGTCCGAACGACGCCATCTCGCCGGGCGAGGAGATCTATGTCATCGATCCCGCCCGCTGCACCGAATGCGTCGGTCACTTCGACGAGCCGCAGTGCCAGCAGGTCTGTCCGGTAGACTGCATCCCGCTCGACCCGGAACGCGAGGAGAGCAAGGCGCAGCTGATGGAGAAGTACCGAATCATCACCGCTGCCTGACCGAGTCGCGGCCATGGCGCCGTTCCGTCCGACAGGCTGCCGGCGAGACACCGGAAGGGACGAGATTGAGGAGTGAGCTTGAAGGATGAAATGCCGGGAAAGGATCGCTCCCCGACGAACCAAGCGAGCCTTCTCAAGCGGTATCGCTTCAACGCCTGGTCGATCCTGATCGTGGGGGTCAGCGTCGGCTTCATCGTCATCGTCACCACGCTGCTGGGCAAGCCGATACCGCCTGCGGCGCTACTGGCCACCATGGGGGCGCTCGCGCTGTTCGTGGTCGTTCAGGTGCTGCGTAACGCCCGTCTTATCAAGCGCCTCAAGCACGAGCGCGACCGCTAGTACGTGACATCATCCCGTATCGACGCCATCTCGTATCGACTCCATCGCCGCCCCGATCTCCCGCCCGGGGCGGCGATGGCGTTGTCATGATGGCCAATCCTGCCGACGGCCGACCGCCAGGCGCGTTGCCGGCAGCCCCTAGACCTTAGATCTAGCCCTTGCACCTGGGCCTTACATACCTAGCCCTCGGCACGTAGAAACCTTGCCTAGAAGCTGTAGGTGGCAAAGAGCTCGAACAGCTGCGCGGTATCGTCGTTGCCGCCGAAGCGCGCCTCGGCGCCACGCTGCGGATCGGCAACCGCGTAGATCGCCGACAACGACAGCCTTTGGGTCATCGACCAGTCGGCGTAGACATTCAACTCGTTGGCAAAGTCGCTGTCGCTGGCACCGGCCGCCTCGGTGTCGTGGTACCGGAAACGATAGGCGATGACGCCGGTTTCCAGGTCATCTCGCGGTGCCACCGAGGCGCGCAGCATGTCGACGTCGAGATTGGCGTTGAACAGCATGTACTCGCCGACGATCTCGCCCATGAACCAGTTACCCCAGCCGCCGGCGAAGTCGTAGAAGAGCGTGTCGTAATCCTCGCCGAACTCGGCATGCCGGTAGGCGACCTGCGGTGTCCACGGCACGTCGGAGAAGTCGTAGGTCACCTGCACGTACCAGCCGTTGTCGTCGACGCCTTCATCGCGGTTTTTCTCGTGAACCAGCTGCCCGCCGAGCGAGAGATCCGGCACCGCGGCGAACGGCTGGCCCTTGGCGCGGAGGTTGTAGACGTCCATGCCGTCGCGGCCGTCGATATCGCTATCGTCGACGCGCACGTAGGCGCCACCGACCTTGGCCCGCTCGCCCCAGGTGTAGTCGACGTTGGCCCCGTTGGCGCGGGTCTCCTGATCCGGCCCGCCGCTGACGTACTGGTCAGCCTCGAGATGGAACAGGTCGCCATGCCAGCCATGGCTGTCGAGTGACGCGACAACACTGTTCTTGAAGCCCTCGCTCGGCCCGATGTAATAACCCGCGTACTTGCCGGTATCCGTAAAGCCGTCGCCGATCAGAAAGCCGTCGCCGAAGGTGAACTTCTGGCGCCCGGCGGAGAGCGTCAAGGCATCCTCGCCCAGAGTGTCAGCCCAGAGCCCGCCGCTACGCCAGCCCAGATAGGCCCGGTCCAGGCGGGCCTCTTCGGGATGACCGGGCGTGGCGCCGGAGGCATCGCCGTAAGCGCTGCCCCGTGTCATCGAGTAGATACCCTGAATACCGGTAAACCAGGTGCCCCCACCCGCGACATCCCACTCCACGGTCGCGGAGGGTACAGCCGAGGCCTCCCACCAGTCCGGTCCGGTGCCAGTCGGCGCACCGCCGTCGATGCTCGAGTCCGAGCCGAAGTTGACGTGATCGGTCGCGGCGCCGAAGCCGTAGAGCGTCAGACCGCCATTGAGTCTCAGGTGGCCGTCGTCGCTTTCATAGAGTGCGTGCGGCGTGCTCGGCGTGACGATGCCGGCCTGTTGATAATCGATATCGGTCACGGCGGTGATGGCGAAGGCGGGCGAGGCGAACAGCCCGGCCGCGAGCGCCGCCAGATGGCAGCGGCGCGGGGCCCGGAGGGCGCGCGGATCGTTCATGGTTCTGTCCCTTGAGGTTGACGCTCGCCCTTTCCCGGGCAAGCGCTGCATTCCGCTGCCGTGCGGAACGCGATTGTTATGGCCTTGATGGCAGCCTTACTTACTGTAGGAAAAGCCCAAGGCAAGCGCCAAGTTCAACGGTGGAGGATCGCGTCGCCGGACGCTTGCGCGTATTCTGCGGCTTCGTGTCATCGCCATCAGCAAGGAACGCCGTGGCCACGCCAGAGCCCTCCCGCTACACCACCCGCCATGTCTGGACACTGGCCTGGCCGATCATCCTGTCGAATATCACCGTGCCGCTGCTGGGCCTGGTCGATACGGCGGTGGTCGGCCACCTGCCGGATTCGCGCTATCTCGCCGCGGTCACGCTCGGTGCCACGCTGTTCAGCTTTCTCTACTGGGGCTTCGGCTTTCTGCGCATGGGTACGACGGGGCTGACCTCCCAAGCGGTCGGACGCCACGACGACAGCGATGTACGTCTGCTGCTCGCCCAGTCGCTGATGATGGCCGTCACCATCGGTCTGCTGCTGATTCTCTTCTCGCAACCCTTGATCGCGCTCGGCCTGCGCCTGCTCGACGGCAGCGAGGCGGCGATGTCGCTGGCCGCGAGCTATGCGCATATCCGTATCTTCTCGGCCCCGGCGGTGCTCGCCAACTACGCCATTCTGGGCTGGTTCATCGGCCAGCAGAAAACGCGTATCACCTTCGCCATTCTGCTGCTGACCAATGCGGTCAACATTCTGCTCGACCTGCTCTTCGTGGTCGGCTTCGGGCTCGCCAGCGACGGCGTGGCCTGGGCGTCGTTGCTGGCGGACTACAGCGCGCTCGCCTTCGGCCTGTGGCGGGTGGCGGTGCACTGCCGCGGTCTCGGCGGCGAGCTGTCGCGGCGCGCCCTGCGGGCCTGGGCCAACTATTCGGCGCTGATCCGGGTCAACCGCCACCTCTTCGTGCGCACGCTGGGCTTGCTGTTCGCCCAGGCCTTCTTCACTGCCCAAGGCGCGGATTTCGGCGATACCGTACTCGCCGCCAACGCCGTGCTGCTGCAGTTCATCATGCTCACCTCGTATGCGCTGGACGGCTTCGCCAACGCTGCCGAAGCGTTGACCGGCCGAGCCGTCGGCCAACGCGCCTGGGACGACTTCGCGGCAGCCGTGCGCGCAGCGGGCCGACTCTCGCTGCTGGTGGCGGGCGCCGCCATGCTGCTCTTCGCAGGTGCCGGCGAACACCTGATCGCCCTGCTGACCAACCTCCCGGAAGTCCGCGCCACCGCCGCCGACTATCTGCCCTGGATGATTGCCATGCCGGCGCTGGCGGTCTGGAGCTACCTGCTCGACGGCGTCTTTATCGGTGCCACCGAAAGCCGGGCGATGCGCGACACCGTCTGGCTGGCAATCGCCGTCTATCTGCCGGTCTGGTGGTTGACGCAGGACTTTGGCAATCACGGGCTCTGGTTCGCCTTCCTCTGCTTCACGCTGGTCCGCTCGGCCTCGCTCGGCGTCTGCTATCTGCGCTACCGGCGCACGCGCTGGTCCGCTGACAACGCTTGACCGCTCCGATACGCGATACGCAACACTCGACCAAGGTTGACTCATCGCGACACCAGGCATGCGCTAGGCTCGCGCTAACGCCGCGTCGTCGCGAGGGGACGCGGCGGCGTACGTTTTCTCCCCGCCTCTCTCGCGACAGGAGCCGAACCGATGCTGCAGCGTCTTTCCCGCCCGGCGGTCAAGCTGGTCGAGCGCTATCTGCCCGATCCCTATATCTTCGTGCTGCTGCTGACGCTGATTGCAGCCCTCGCCGCCATGGGGCTCGAGCAGCAGTCGCCGCTGGCGGTCATGCGCTACTGGGGAGACGGCTTCTGGGGGCTCTTGTCATTCTCGATGCAGATGCTGCTGGTGCTGGTCACCGGCTTCATGCTGGCCAACTCGCCGCCGATCCGTCGCCTGCTGGATCGCCTCGCCGCGTTGGCGCGAACCCCGGCCCGGGCCATCATGCTGGTGACGCTGGTGTCGCTCGCCGCCAGCTGGATCAACTGGGGCTTCGGCCTGGTAATCGGCGCCCTCTTCGCCAAGGCGCTGGCCCGACAGGTACGGGTCGACTATCGTCTGCTGATCGCCAGTGCCTATTCCGGCTTCGTGGTCTGGCACGGCGGGCTGGCGGGGTCGATTCCCCTGACCATTGCCACCCCGGGGCACTTCAGTGAAGCCCAGATCGGAATCGTGCCCACCTCACAGACCGTCTTCGCCGGCTACAACCTGATCATTGTCGCGGCGCTGTTCGTGATCATGCCATTGATCAATCGCTGGATGCTGCCGCCGGAATCCGAAAGTGTCTTCGTCGGCCGCGAACAGCTGGCCGAGACCCAAACCGAGGCAAGCAACCGCCACGACCGGCCTGCCGACCGGCTCGAGAACAGCACCTTGCTGTCATGGCTGGTCGGGGTGCCGGGGCTGCTCTACCTGCTTCACTATTTCGCCTTCGCCGGCGGCGGTCTCAACCTCAACAGCGTCAATTTCCTGTTCCTGATGCTCGCCATCGTGCTGCACCGCACGCCGCGCAGCCTGCTGGCGAGCCTCAACGAAGCGATTCGCGGCGGAGCCGGCATCGTCATCCAGTTCCCCTTCTATGCCGGCATCATGGGCATCATGATCCAGTCCGGCCTGGCCCAGTCGCTTTCGGAGATGTTCGTCGCGATCGCCAGTGCCGACAGCCTGCCGTTCTGGTCCTTTATCAGTGCCGGCGTGGTCAACCTGTTCGTACCCTCCGGCGGCGGCCAGTGGGCAGTACAGGCACCGGTGATGCTGCCGGCGGCGGAAGCACTCGGCGCGGATCTCTCGCGAGTCGCGATGGGCGTGGCCTGGGGCGACGCCTGGACCAATCTGCTGCAGCCCTTCTGGGCGCTGCCGGTGCTCGCCATCGCCGGGCTCAATGCCAAGGACATCATGGGGTTCTGCCTGATTCAGCTGGTCGTCACCGGGGTGGTGATTGGCGTGGGCCTGAGCGTGCTGTAGGGCGTCAAGCGGGCGTTGGCTATCGCTGCGATACATGGGCAGTCGCGGGCAAACGTGTTACATCTGTTGCCGACCGGCGGCTCGACCGCCGCGTCGATCGACAATTGGTAGTGGCAATCGATAATGGCAATCGACAATGGCAACCGATGACGACGATCGGTAACGCTAGCCGATAGCGACAACCCTCCGCTCCTGACGACGCGCCCCGAGGAAAACCGTGACGCCCGATGACCTTCCCCGGCAGCATGAGCTGTCGATGACCGTACTCATGACCCCCGACATGGCCAACTTCAGTGGCAAGGTGCACGGGGGGGCCATCCTGAAGAAGCTCGACGAGGTCGCCTACGCCTGCGCCAGTCGCTATGCCGGCAGCTACGTGGTGACCCTCTCGGTCGACCGCGTGCTGTTCAAGCAGCCGATTCACGTCGGCGAACTGGTCACCTTCCTGGCCATGATCAACCATGTCGGCCGCTCCTCGATGGAAGTTGGCATCAAGGTGCTGGCCGAGTCCATCCAGGACCGCGTGATTCGCCACACCAACAGCTGCTACCTGACCATGGTCGCCGTCGACGGTAACGGCAAGCCGGTCTCAGTGCCCTCGCTGGAATTGAAGACCCCGCTGCAGAAGCTACGCTTCGAGAAGGCCGCGCTGCGCAAGAAGATTCGCAAGCAGGAGGCCGAGGAGGAGCGCAACGCCTCGGCTGAGCATCTCAAGGCCTACCCGGCCGCCTCCCACGACTGACGCGATCTCGCCTCGCCCACGAACAAGGACGTTCGATGTCCAAGATACAGGCACGCCAACGCCCCATCGGTTATCTCAGTGAACGGCTGCTGGTGGTATGGGATCTGGCGATCATCGCGCTGGTCGCGATCAACCTCGCGCTACTGCTGTTCGATAGCCTCTATCTGGTCGGCCCGCTGAACGACGCTTTCGAAGCCGTTCTGCCGCGGGCCCACGCCGCCTACCAGACGCATATCCGCGAGCACTTCGTCGAAATCGATCTCGGCTTCGTCGCGATCTTCCTGCTCGACGTGCTGCTCGGCTGGGCCATCGCGATCGCGCAGCGCCGCTACACGCGGTGGTTCTTCTATCCATTCGTGCACTGGTACGACGTGCTCGGCTGCATTCCGCTCGCCGGCTTCCGTCTGCTGCGCGTCCTGCGCGTGATCTCGCTGATGGTCCGCCTGCAGCGCCTCGGCGTGATCGATATCACGCGCTGGCCGCTCTATCGCTTCTATCGCACCTACTACGGCGTGGTGATGGAGGAGATTTCCGACCGCGTGGCGCTCAACCTGCTCAGTGACCTGCAGAGCGAGATCCGCGACAGCGAACAGTTCACCCAGCGGGTCTCGCAGGAGGTGATCCAGCCGCGCAAGCAGGCCCTGGTCGAAGAGATCGCCGGGCGCCTGGAACGAACGGTGGACAAGAGCTACGCCGAGAACCACCACGAGATCCATCGCTACGTCTCGGCGCTGGTCTCGCGCACGGTCGAGGAGAACGCCGAGCTGAAGCGCCTGCGGCGCCTGCCGATGGGCGATGCGCTGGCGGAGAGCCTCGAACGCAGCCTCACCGATGTCGCCAGCCGCGTGGTCCACGAAGCGATCGACGGTCTGCGTTCGCCGAGCTTCCACACGCTGCTGTCGGAGCTGGTCGGCAGCGGCATCGATGCCTGGCTGCACGTCGACGCCAAGACCGATCGCGTGACCCAGCAGGTGATGATCGACGTAATCGAGCTGCTCAAGGAGCAGGTCGCGGTGCAGCGCTGGAAGAGCGAGCTGAGCCCGGACCGGGACGCGGCATCCTCGCCGGGCGCCTCACTGGATACCTTGCGGGAAGCGCGGCACACCGAGACAGCCAGCGCGGCGACACGCGCTAGCGCACCCGGGCGCCAGTAAGCCGGGGCTTCCCGCTCGCATCGCCGAGAAGCTGCGAGCGGGAACGACACGACCGCTACGACCGGCCGATCATGCGTCGCAGGGTGTCATCGCGACGCGCAAAGTGATGATGCAGCGCCATGGCGACATGGCCGACGATCAGCGCCGTCAGCACCCAGGCGATGGTGCCGTGAAACTGGCCGATGGCGGTCGCCCAGGCCACATCGGCGCCAGCCAGAACCACCTGACCGAAGGCGTGAATGCCGTAGCCCATGCCCCAGGTCATCAGCACGCCGGAGAGCGGCATCAGGATCAACAGCAGGTACATCACGACATGGCCGCCGACCGCCAGCCGCTGCAACCGCCCGTCGTGCACCGGGCGGCGCTGAAGCTGAGAGAGGGCCCACAGCGTGCGCAGCGCCATCAACGCCAGCAGGCTGACACCGATACTGGTGTGCCAGGTGATGATCGCCTGGCTGAAGGCGTTGCCGTCCCACAGCATGTTGGCGTATACGCTGGTCAACTGCAGCACGATCAGCAGCGCTACCAGCCAGTGAAATCCCCGCGTGACACTGCCATAGCGCCGAGACGAATCCTTGAGCATGCCTGTCACCTTCTTTCCGGTTCGCCGTTTTGCCAAAGAACGACTTTGCCAAAGAATGACTTTGTCAGAGTGCCGCTCTGCCAGAGACCACTTTGCCAGAACGCCGCTGCCGACCGATGATGTGCCCGCGTCGTCCGCCGGTCTGCGGGTAACGGCAGGCGACACACTAAGCCAACGTCACGCCATCAGCCGACGACGCGCAACAGCGTGTACGGTGCCTCGCACGCCTCTCGCTCGTCGCGTTCGTCGATCCAGCCCAGCGACATATCGCGATCGTTGTCGTAGGCCACGAACAGACGTTCCGCGTCCAGCACGGCCAACCCTTCGGCCTTGTGTTCGAACTCCAGTACCTCGCCGTGCGCATTCTCGACGATCGACGGCGCGGCGCCGCTGGCAAGATCCGCGAGCGACATCGACCAGAGATAGCCACCGATCTGTTCGCCATGCTCGTCCTCGACCTCGAAACTGGCCATTAGGTAGAGCCGATCGTTGAACGGGTCGTACTCGAGACTCGAGAGACCGCAGACGTGGCGCACCCCGGCATAGTCGCCCGGTTCGAAACGGTAGCGCTCCTCGAGCTTGTCGACGAAGGTGAGATTGCCCGACTCGGTCACGCGGTAATGGGCGCCGACAACGCGGCAGACATAGTCGAAATTATCGTGATCCTGGCCCTGCTCGCGCACGCCGAACAGCAACAGTCCATCGCTGATACCGGCCCGGTCCGGCTGCGCCGGCACCGCCGCGAGCCCCTCGATCTTGTAGTAGGGGCAGCCGATCGCCTCGTCGAGCTTGCGCCGCAGTTCCAGCGACCCCTCGACGCCATCGCGCGGGTCCGGATCGACTACCTGCACGCGTTCCGGTTCGCCAACCGGCCAGATCAGCAGATGGTTGTAGGCATTGAGGTCGTGGCTGACGTCGTCGATCCGGTCGAAGCCGGTGGTGGCAAGCACATGACGGTTGTCGGCGGTCAGCGCGAAATCCTCGTATTTCACGGCCCGCTTGATCGCGTCGGCAGTGAGATAACGCAGGCTGTCGGGATCCGGCAGCCCGTCGACGAGATCGACGGCAAACGCCGCGGAACGCGTCTCGCCGGGAATCGGCTTGTCGCTGGCCAGAATCAGCCGCTGGCCGTCGTAGACCACCGCCGAGACCTCGACATTGACCGGCGTGCCGTCGGCATGGGTCAGGCCGGCGGGGAAACAGACGAGCGTGCCGGCATCGATCACTTCGGTACGTAGCATGGCGTGCCACTCCTTGTCAGGCCGTTGGACGCGCACGGCGCCCGAGACGACGAAAGCCGGCACGGCCGGCTCTCGTGAAAGGCCCCGCCAGTCGATTAACCGCAGGACAGGTCAGTGATGGTACGCTCGTCGTCGAGACGAATATTCAGGCGTTCCGCTTGGTAGTCCATGGTGTACGCCTTGCCCGGCTCCATCACGCGAAGCGTCGCCGCGCGAGAGCGATGGGCGATCGTCTGCTGCAGCGTGTCGGTCAAGGTTTCGCCCTCCAGACTGCCGACCGCCTGCGCCCCGCAGGGGTCCTCGGGCACCGACTGCACATCGGGCGGTTTCGGCGCATCGTCGGGCTTCGGCGCCGTACTGCAGCCCGCCAGCATCAGACCGGCCACGAGCCATGCCGCTCCGTGAATCTTCATTCCACTCTCCTTGTTCGATGATCTGTCGGTGTCTGCAAGACTAGCAGTTTGCACGCGTCTCGACACCGGCTGGCCGCCCGGCCGACCGGCCGCTAGACTCAGGGCAGGCACGCGTCTCTTCGAGGCCTGAATCCGCCGCTTCGGGGGCGTCAATCCGACTGTCTCGGAGGTCGGGAGCTGCCCATCGCCGAAGCCCGGGACAGGGCCGGCCACCGCACGCAGCGTGCCCACGCGCGTGAATCATCAACAGGAACCGTCGCCAAGGAACGCTCGCATGCGCCACTCTCTCATCGCTTCGCTTGCCGCCGTCACGCTCACCCTGGGTGCCGCCGGCCAGGCTGGTGCCCAGAGCCACGAGGACCCGATCCGCGTCGCCTCCAAGATCGACACCGAAGGTTCGCTGCTCGGCAACATGATCGTCGACGTCCTAGAGAATGCCGGCCTCGACGTCGATAGTCGGCTGCAGCTCGGACCGACCAATATCGTGCGTCAGGCCCTGCTCTCCGGCGACATCGACCTCTATCCGGAATATACCGGCAATGGCGCGTTCTTCACCGATACCGCCGACGATCCGGCGTGGAAGGATGCCGACGAGGGCTACGCCAGCATTCGCGACGCCGACCAGGCCAATGGCCTTGTCTGGCTGACGCCGGCGCCGGCCAACAACACCTGGGCGATCGCTCTGCGTCAGGACGTGGCGGAAGACAACGACCTCGCCAGCATGGCCGATTTCGGCGAGTGGGTGAGCGACGGCGGCGAGGTCAAGCTGGCCGCCTCGGCGGAGTTCGTGGAGAGCGACGCGGCACTGCCGAGCTTTCAGCGCGCCTATGACTTCACGCTGAACGAAGACCAGCTGCTGGTCCTCTCGGGCGGCAACACCGCCGCGACCATTCGCGCGGCGGCGGAAGGCACCAGCGGCACCAACGCAGCGATGGTCTACGGCACCGATGGCGCGATTGCCGCGGCCGGGCTGCAGGTCATGGATGACCCGCAGGGCGTGCAGATGGTCTACGCACCGGCACCGGTCGTGCGTCAGGCCACGCTCGACGCCCACCCGGAGATCGCGGATCTGCTTGCGCCCGTATTCGAATCACTCGATCGGGAGACGCTGCAGACGCTGAACGGTCGCATTCAGGTCGATGGTCTGCCTGCGGATCAGGTCGCTCACGACTATCTGGTCGAGCAGGGGCTGCTCGACTGAGTCGTCCATGCATGAAACCGCCGTCGCTACCGATCGCCCCGGCGTGATCGGCAACCGCGTCCTGCTGACGCTGACGCTCGCCGCGCTCGCCAGCCTGGCGCTATTGCCCTTCGCCGCCATGGCCCCCAACCGTCTGGTCTCAGGCCAGTCGGTCATGGTCTGGCAGGCGCTCGTCGGGTGGCAGCTCGCCGCCTTGCTGCTGCTGCTCGCCATGCTGCTGGTGGCGGCCCTCTCTCGTCCTTTCGGGCCGCGGGCCGCCAGCAGCCTGGCACTGTGCGTCCCGCCGGTCCTGCTGGCGCTCGATCTCTTCGCGCTCGGCGACTATGCCCATCGTGCTCTGGCCGACGCCTCGCCTGCCGCGCGCGTCTCTCAAGGGGCCACCTTCTGGGTGCTGCTACTGGTCGCGGCACTGATCGCGATCGATGCCTGGCAGCGTCTGCGCCTTGGCGCCGCCGCACGAGCCGGCTATCTCGGCGTCGGGCTGGCGATCATCGTCGCCTGTTTCGCCAGCGATCTGCTGTCGCCGCTGTCGATCATGCGCGAGTTCGCCAATCAGCACGGCAACTTCATCGACCAGCTGATCCGCCATTTGCAGCTGGTGTTCGGCGCACTGCTGCCGGCACTGCTGATCGGCCTGCCGCTGGGGCTCCTGGTACACCGCCAGACGCGGGCGCGCAATGTCCTGTTCAGCGTGCTCAACGTGTTCCAGACACTGCCCTCGATCGCCGTATTCGGTCTGCTGATCGCGCCGCTCGCGGCGCTGGGCAACGCCGTGCCCTGGCTGGGAGCACTGGGCGTAGGCGGTATCGGCGTAGCGCCGGCGATCATCGCGCTGGTGATCTACTCGCTGCTGCCGATCGTGCGCAACACCTATACCGGGCTAGCCGGCGTCCCACCTGCCACGCGTGAAGCGGCACGTGGCATGGGCATGACTGCGCGGCAGATCCTGTGGCGCGTGGAGCTGCCATTGGCGCTACCGGTCATTCTTTCCGGCCTGCGTATCGTGACGGTGCAGGCGATCGGGCTAGTGGTGGTGGCCGCCCTGATCGGGGCGGGCGGCTTCGGTGCCTTCATTTTTCAGGGGCTCGGCCAGTACGCCATCGACCTGGTACTGCTGGGCGCGATCCCGACCATCGTGCTCGCCGTGATCGCCGACTTCCTGCTGCAACTGCTGGTGAGTCTTAGCCAACCCCCGGGCGCCCGATGACCAGGAGCCTTTGATGATTGAACTTCAGGGACTGACCAAGACCTACGCCGGCAAGCGCGTTGTCGACGAGATTTCGTTGACGCTCGACAGCGGAGAATTCGGCGTCCTGATTGGCCCCTCCGGCTGCGGCAAGTCGACCACGCTGAAGATGATCAATCGACTCATTCCGCTCAGCGGCGGCCGCATTCTGCTCAACGGCGAGGATATCGCCACCCTGCCCGTCGAACAGCTGCGCCGCCGGATCGGCTACGCCATCCAGTCCACCGGTCTCTTCCCCCACTGGCGCGTGGCACAAAACATCGCCACGGTGCCGCAGCTGCTCAAGTGGCCCAAATCGCGCATCGACGACCGCGTCGACGAACTGATGACGCTGTTCCATCTCGAGCCTGCCGAGTTCCGCGACAAGTACCCGCATCAGCTCTCCGGCGGCCAGGCGCAGCGCGTCGGCGTCGCCCGTGCACTGGCTGCCGATCCGGAAGTGCTGTTGATGGACGAACCCTTCGGCGCGGTCGACCCGCTCACCCGGGAGGTGCTGCAGGCGGAGATGCGACGCGTCCATCGGCAGACCGGCAAGACGATCGTCTTCGTCACGCACGACATGGATGAGGCCCTCAAGCTCGCCACCCGCATCGCGCTGCTCGATCGCGGGCGACTGGTGCAGTACGACCGCCCCATCGAACTGATGGTCGAGCCTGCCAACGATTTCGTGCGCGAATTCATCGGCGAGGCCGATCTCGGCCTCAAGCTGCTCTCGCGGCGCTGGGTGCATCAGTATCAGCGCCCGCCGCAGCTCGGCGCCGAAGGCGCGGGCGACGACGCGCTCTCCGCCACCAGCCACCGCTGGCAGTGCGACGCCGACGGTCGCCCGCTCGCGCTGGCCGGCGCCCGGCTAGACGACGCGCAACGCGTGACCGAGGTCACGCCCGCCTGGACGGCCACCGCGGACATGAGCATGAAGGAAGCGCTATCGCGCATGGTCTGGTATCGCGTCACAGTGCTGCCGGTGGTCGACGCTGATGGCCGGCTGGTGGCCGAAATCGGCATGGCCGGCATCATGGGGCTCGCCGCCCCTCCGGCCACGGGAGACAACGCGTGACGCCTGCCACCTCGAACCGGCAAGGCTGGCGACAACGCGCCAGCGGCCGTGTCGTGCTCCCCTTCATGACCTTGCTGCTGATCGCCCTGACGCTCGGCATGGCACAGCTCGAACCGCTTTTCCGGGCACTGTTTCCGGATCTCGGCAACCCGCTCTACGCCCGCGACAGCTTTCTCAACCTGATGCTGGCGCATATCGGCCTGGTCCTGGTGTCGTCGCTGATCTCGGTGACGGTCGGCATCATTGCGGGGCTGTTCGTCACGCGCCCGGCGGGGCGCGAGTTCGAACCGATGGTCTCCTCGCTGGCAGCCATTGGCCAGACCTTTCCACCCGCGGCGGTACTCGCCATCGCCGTGCCGCTGGCCGGCTTCGGCTTCGCGCCGACGATCATCGCCCTGTCGCTCTACGGTCTGCTGCCGGTAGTGCAGAACACCATCGCTGGGCTTGGCACCGTGCCCCAGGCCACACTCGAGGCGGCGCGCGGCAACGGCATGAGCCGCTGGCAGATCCTGCGCCGAGTGGAGCTGCCGCTGGCCATGCGCGTGATCATCGCCGGCATCCGCGTCTCGGTGATCATCAACATCGGCACCGCCACGATCGGTTCCACCGTCGGCGCCAAGAGCCTCGGCACGCCGCTGATCGCCGGGCTGGTCGGCAACAATCTGGCCTACGTGACCCAGGGCGCCCTGCTGGTGGGCTTACTGGCGATCGTCACCGATCTGACGTTCGAACGCCTGGAGCGACGTTTCAGCTTCGGCGGCTAGCGCCGACCTTTAGCGACGACCGAAGCCACGGACGTACCGAGTTCGCGGTAAAGCGGTAACGGGAAAACGGCAACGGGAAAGCGGTGGAGAGGTGTCGGAATAGCGTTGGAGAGGTGATGGAACAGCGGTGACGCGGTGACGCGAGAGAGGCGCGCGGCTAGGCCGGAACGACCAGCGTCAGGCGCAGTGCCGGGCTGGCGCCGCCGGCGGGCACGGCGGCAACGAAACCGGCCGCTTCGAGATCCGCCGCGGCGCGACGAACCAGCGCGTGCTCGATGCCGAGCTTTCGCGACAGCAATGACGTCGTGACGCCGCGCGCGTCACGGCCCTCCCCGAACTGACGCACCGCCAGCAGCACCAGGGCCGCCAGCGGTTCAAGATCGGGATGCGAGGCCTGCAGCGCCGCGAGCTGGCGCTGCAGGTCTTCGCTCTCGGTGTCGTCCCGATCAGGCAAGCCGGGTGCTCGCCTCGAGCTTGACCGCGATCGACTTGGAGGCCGGGGTGTGGCTGAAGTCGCCCTTGTGATCGAGCGGAATCAGCGGGTTGGTTTCCGGATAGTAGGCCGCGGCACAGCCGGTCGGGGTGTCGTAGGGCACGATCTTGAAGCCGTTGACGCGGCGCGTGACGCCATCTTCCGACTCGCCGACCAGATCGACCCACTGACCCGCCTCGAAGCCGAGACGCGCGATGTCGTCACGGTTCAGAAAGATCACCTGACGCCCGTTCTCGATGCCGCGATAGCGATCGTTGTAGCCGTACACCGTGGTGTTGTACTGGTCGTGCGAACGCATCGTCTGCAGCGTCAGCCACCCGTCGCGCGAACTCAAGCGCTGGTGCATCACCTCCTCCGGCAGCTCAGCGTCGGAGAACTCCGCCTTGCCGCTCGCGGTCGGGAAGCGCAGCTCGTAGGCCGGGTTGACCAGCCAGAAGCCACGCGGCTGACGCACGCGCTCGTTGAAGTCGCGGAAACCGGGAATGACGTCGGCGATATGGTCGCGGATGACGTCATAGTCCTCACGCAGCGCCGCCCAGTCGACCTCGTTCCCGACCTGCGAATCGTCGGCAAACAACCGCTCGGCGATACCGGTGAGGATCGAGATCTCCGAACGCAGCGACTTGTCCGCCGGCTTGTTGATACCAGCGGAGCCGTGAACCATGCTCATCGAATCCTCGACCGTAATCAGCTGCGACTTGCCGGCAGCATTGCGATCGATCTCGGCACGCCCGATGCACGGCAGGATCAGCGCCTGATCGCCGGTCACCAGGTGGCTGCGGTTGAGCTTGGTGCTGATGAACGCGGTGAGGCGGCAGTTGGCCATCGCCTTCTCGGTCACGCCACTGTCGGAAATGGCACGGGTGAAGTTCCCGGCCAGCCCGATGAATACCTTGCCCGGCTGGTCGCGCATCGCCTCGACCGCGGCGACGGAGTCGACCCCGTGTTCGCGCGGCATGGCGCGGCCGTACTTGGCCTCGAGCGAATCCAGCAGCGCCTTGGAGGGCTTCTCGTAGATGCCCATGGTGCGGTCGCCCTGGACATTCGAGTGGCCGCGCACCGGCGAGGTGCCGGCGCCCGGCTTGCCCAGGTTGCCGCGCATCATCAGCAGGTTGACGATCTCGCGTACGGTCGGCACCGAGTGCTTGTGCTGGGTGATGCCCATGGCCCAGCAGGCGATGGTCGCCTTGGAGCGCGCGTACAGCTCGGCGGCCTGCTCCATCTCGTCGCGGCTCAAGCCGGATTGCGCTTCCAGCGTTGCCCAGTCGGTCGCTTCGACGCGCGCGCGGTAGGCGTCCATGTGCACCGTGTGCTTGGCCATGAACGCATAGTCGAGCACGTCTTCGCCGGCCGCGTCGCGGGCGAACAGCGCCTTTGCCATGCCCCGCACCACCGCCATGTCGCCGCCCAGCTTGGGGCGGAAGTAGTGGCTGCTGATGCGATGGCTACCGTTGTGCATCATCTCGAGCGCTTTCTGCGGATCGGCGAACTTCTCGAGACCGCGCTCCTTCAGGGTATTGAAGGTAACGATGGTCGCGCCGCGCTCGGCCGCTTCACGCAGCACGCCGAGCATGCGCGGATGGTTGGTGCCGGGGTTCTGGCCAAAGACGAAGATCGCCTCCGCCTTCTCGAAATCCTCCAGCCGCGCGCTGCCCTTGCCGATACCCAGTGCCGCATTGAGCGCCACACCGCTCGCCTCGTGACACATGTTGGAGCAGTCCGGCAGGTTGTTGGTGCCGAAGAAGCGCGCCAGCAGCTGAAAGACGTAGGCGGATTCGTTACCGGCCTTGCCGGAGGTGTAGAAGATGCCGTCATCCGGCGACGGCAGTGCCTTGAGCTCGGCTGCGATCAGGTCCAGCGCCGCATCCCAGCCGATCGGCTCGTAGTGATCGGTCTCGGCGTTATAGCGCATCGGCTCGACCAGCCGGCCCTGGTCCTCGAGACGATAATCGTCCCAGGTCTTGAGCTCGCTGACGCTGTGCTTGGCGAAGAAGTCGCGCGTCACGCGCTTCGCCGTCAGCTCCCAGGTCACGGCCTTGACGCCGTTCTCGCAGAATTCGAACGACGAGCCGTGCTCCGGATCGCCCCAGGCACAGCCGGGGCAGTCGAAACCGTCGGGCTGGTTGAGCTTGAACAGCGAACGCGCATTGATGCCGGCCGCCTTGCTGTGCAGCAGATGCTTACCGACCGACTTCAGCGCGCCCCAGCCACCGGCGGGATTATGATATTCGTAAACCTTAGGATCCTGTTCGGAGACCGGCCACGCGTTGGTCTGGCCCGATTCCTGCGTTGACTGAGACATGCTGACTCCCGAATACGTCAAAGACGATGACCGTCGTCACTCGCGATCCGCGAGGTGCCGATCATCGTCGTCTATTACCTAGTGTCTGGAAAGATGGCGCGGCTTGACCGGCCGATCAAGCCGTCTCGGCCTGCCGAACCCGGCTCGCCGCCACGCTGGCCTCACCCTGCGACGCCTGAGCCTGCGCGACAGCGGCCGCCGCTGTCGCCGGACGATAGGCGAGATGGTACGCCAGACCGACGAAGAGTGCGCCACCCACGGCGTTGCCGAGGAAGACGGCGACGAAATTGGGCAAGTACTCGGCCCAGGTCACGCCGCCGGCGAAGATCGCGGCCGGGACCACGAACATGTTGGCGACCACGTGCTGAAAACCGATCGCCACGAACGCCATGACCGGGAACCAGATGCCGAAGATCTTGCCGGCCACGTCCTTGCTCGCGAAGCCGAGCCAGACCGCCAGGCAGACCAGCCAGTTGCAGCCGATCGCCGACACGAAGGCGTGACCGAAGTCGGCGGCCACCTTGTGCTGAGCGATCGTGACGGTCGTGGCCAGGAAGTTGCCCTCGGTGAGGCCGAGGTAGTGACCGAAGAAGTAGGCCACGGCAACACTGCCGACGAAGTTGGAGATCGTCACCAGCACCCAGTTCTTGATCAGGGCGGCGACGCCGATCTGACGCGAAAACAGCGCCATCGGCAGCGTCATCATGTTGCCGGTCAACAGCTCGCCGCCGGCGATCAGCGTCAAGACCAGACCGATCGGAAAGACGGATGCGCCGATGAAGGTGCGAAGCCCGCCCCACTCTGCCGGCATGGTGCCGGTCACGCGGATGTCGAGAAGAAAGCCGGTGGCGATGAAGGCGCCAGCGAGAAAGCCCAGGACAAGGAGCGGTACGAGGGGCGTCTGGGTTTTCTTGTAGCCGGCGGAAACGACCTGAAGGGCCGTTTCCTGAGGAGAATTGAAGGACATGGCACGTCTCTGCTGTGGCGGATCAAAACACGCGTTCGCGATGGAAGCGCGAGAACTGGCTCGCGATATGTAACCGTGTGTCACAGTGACGCAGGATATCATGCCAAAAATCGATTCGCATGCTTATTGCAAGCGCTAAACCAAAATCCTGCCATGGCAACGCTCGGCTTCTGCCTGCTCGAGCGCAGCATCGCCTTGGCAATACACGACCAATCGCCCCCGGCAGATCGAATCCACGCTAGCAGTCGCCACGACTCAACAGCTCCAGCCGCTTGCCACGATGGCAGTTGATCAACGTCAGATTGCAGTGGCGTGCCACGTCCACGGCCAACGTCGAGGGATAGGAGAGTGTCGCCAGCACGGGGATACGCGCCCGTACGCTCTTCTGTACCAGCTCGAGGCTGCAGCGGCTCGAGGTCATCACGATATCGGGCATGCCGGCGCCGCCCAGGCTGTCGCCGATCACCTTGTCGAGGGCATTATGGCGGCCGATATCCTGCCCGAGCGAACGCAGCGAACCGTCCGCCGCCAGCCCCAGTGCCAGGTGCATGCCGGTAGCACTGCGTGCGCGCAGCGTCTCCAACCCCGCGGTGATCGCCGCGGCTGTCGGCAAGGATGACGTCGGTAACCGAGTGAGGCCGAACAGTAGCTGGGACTCCTCCTGCACGCCGCAGGCACCGCAACCGCTGGTCGACAGCGTCGCCCGGGACTGGCTCTCGGCACGTCGGGCGATACGCGGCGCGACCGCCAGTCGAACCCGGAAACCATGGCGGCTCGGCGCGATCTCGATCTGCTCGACATCATCGGCGCGATCGATCACGCCTTCACTGAAGGCGAACCCCAGCGCCAGCGATTCCAGCTGATCCGGCGTGGCCAGAAGCGTGGCGTAAGCGGTGTCGTTGAAGACGATGGAGATAGGCGACTCGCGCGGGCCGGGCATGGCATCCAGCGCGAGCGTGCTCGCCTCCTCGAGTTCCAGCAACGGGCCATCGGCCGTGGCTGGCGATGGCGATACGGACGGCGAACGGGAAGATGATGCAGACATGTTGGACTCCCTATCCCGCCGTCGCGTGTGGGCCTTCCCGGGCGGGTCCCGGGGCGCTCGGCGGGCGTATCACGATAGCACGCTCGCGCAGGTCTCAGGCAGCTGGCTGCGGCTGGAAGGAGCTGGAGTCACACGAGGGGGCAGGGACGGCACGCGGCACGATACGTTGTTGAAGAAACGATATGTTGGTAGGCAAAACGACACGTTGATAGGCGAAACGATACGTTGGTAAGCGAAACCGTACGCAGGGTGGGATAAAGCTAAAACCGCGTCAGCGCGCGTCAGGCATCGCGCGCCCGGCCCACGAGCGGGGCCGGGCGTCGAGGTATCAGCTAGCGGCGTCCTGCACCGCTTCACCGCCTTCCTCGATATCCTGACCGGCACCGCCGACGGTATTGCAACCTGCCAGGGCACCTGCGCCGAAGAGCGCGAGCAGCGTCAAAGCAATCAAACGTTTCATATTATCGTCCTCCTTAACGTTTATGACTCCAGCCGCAGCCGGAGAAGCCGCGCTGTCGGCGACCTGAATTCACCATAGCAGAGTGGTGCAAGATTGCCCGCGAATCGCTCAACTGGCCGCGTTCTGTATCTTCTCGCCGCCGCGCTCGATGTCCTCGCCCAACCCGTGCATGGTGTTGCACGCACTCAACGTCACCAGCAGGCCGATCAGGGCCAGCCACCGCCATCCTGCTTTCATCGGGAAATCTCCGTAGGGATGCCGCCCGGTACGCTATCTCCGGCGGCTCAGCGCGTATCCTAACACCGGCGGCGCTCGCGCCAGTCGGTTCGCGCGAGCTTGACCACATTTTTCCGTTATTCGGCCGGCGGCCGAAGCGCCACTATCGACCGCCCGCAGGCGGCGACGTAGAGTGGCGGCTCGCCCTTCCCGACCGGAGTCACCATGTCGACCTTCACGCTCGATTCCCGCCTGCAGCAGGACAGCATCCCCGTCGCCGATCTTCACCTGTGCCAGCTCCGGCTGAGTCGCGACGCCCGCTACCCCTGGGCCATCCTGATTCCGCGTCGCCCGCAGATCAGCGAGATCTACGACCTGCCCGCCGACGAGCAGACCCTGCTGTGGCAGGAAGCGACCCAGCTCGGCGAAGCGATGATGCGCCACTTCGGCGGTGACAAGCTCAACATCGCCACGCTCGGCAATCTCGTGCCGCAGTGCCACCTGCATGTGGTCGTGCGCTTTCGCACCGATGATGCCTGGCCCGGCCCGATCTGGGGTCACGGCAGCGCCGAGGCCTACGAGGAAGGCGCCAGCGAGGCCCGCTGCGAGACGCTACGCCGATTGGCGCAGGAAGCCGGGCTGACCGAATGACGACTGAAGCCGTGATGGCAGCAACCTAGTCGCGCCGAGCACCAAAAGGGCTCGGCGTCGGTGTCGCGGTCTGTATCGAAGGCGTCCCCAACAGCGGCGGTGCGCCACTCTCGCCACGCTGCCACCAGGCCAGCGTCAAGGAGAGTCCCAGCGTCAGGATGAGCGCACCTCCGGCCAGACCGAACCAGGCCTGCCAGGGCCGGCCAGCGGCGCGCGTGCCGAGGTGACGCTTGACCCACTCCCGCGCCAGCACGCTGAGCAGCGCCAACGCGGAGACGGTCAGGGCCGTGCCCAGCGACATCGCCATGACCGCCACCACGCCCTTGAAAAACTGATCCAGCAGTGCCGCCGCACCCAGCAGCAGAACGCCCCCGCTGCACGGGCGAATACCGATCGAGAAGACGGTCAACAACGCCGTGCGCCAGTCGCCCGCCGTCTGCGGGTCGATATGGTGGTCGTGACCGCAGCCACAACCCGCCGCCGGCGGTGACGAAGGCTCCGGGCGCACGCCAAACCCGGCGGCCCGCCCGGCGTGGGCCGCGACCATCGCGGACCCAGGCGTTACCTGCCCCACGCTCGAGGAAGCCGCGGCTCGACGCGACGGATGGCGATAAGCGCGGAAGAGCCGCAGCAGCGAGCGGCCGCAGAGCCAGGCACCGACCAGCGAGACCACCATGAAGCTGGCCAGTTCGGCGTGCTGTACGCTGCCCATCGCTTCTCGCGTCAACCAGCCGAAACCGAAGACCAGCACGGCGACCAGCAGGATCGCCGTCACGCCCTGCAGCAGCGACGCCAGCAGCGAAAGCCCCAGTGCCCGGCGCCAGGCGCCACCCTGCGAGGCCAGATAAGTGCTCAGCACCACCTTGCCATGACCGGGGCCCGCGGCATGAAACACGCCGTAGCCGAAGCTGACGCCCAGCAGGACGCTCCACGTCGTCACGCCCGGCGCCCGGTTGATCGCGCCGACGGCGTCGACCAGCGCGTGATAGAGGCGCCCTTGCCAGAGCACCACCTGCATGCCGATCTGCTGCCACTCGCGCGCAACCAGCCAGATCAGACCGGCCAGTACCACGCCGCCGACCAATGACCAGCCGATCCGCGAACGGATCAGCCCGGACACGTGATCGCCCCCGTCTCGGCGAAGAAGCGCCCCAGGTTCGGCTCGCCCTGCTCGGTGCGATCGAGCATCGCGGCTTCCATCACCTTGGCAGGGTCCGGATCGGCCTTGGCGATATGCGTCGTGCAGCCCGCCGGCGCATCGTCGAGCGTCAGCGCTTCCGGCAACGGCTGCGAGCCATCCTCATTGGCCTCGTGCACCATCTCGATATAGTAGGTCGAGTCGAAGATTCGGTAGTGCAGGGTGTGCCCGGCCATCGGCTGCGGCTCGGCCAGCGGCAACACGAAGCTGAAGATCAGGCGATCGTCGCGGTACTCGGTGTTGGTATCGTCGACCGCGGCCTGCGCCACCGGCTCACCGTCACGCGTGATATGAGTTAGGTTGTCCTGCGTGGCCAGGTTGTTGCGGATCTCCAGGCCGAGCGCATCGAGCCGCTCCGCCATCGAGCTATCGCCCGCCACCCGCGACATGTCCTCCATCACCACCTGACTGTAGAACGGGTCCATGCGCCAGCGCTGGCGCAGTGCCGTCAGGTTGCCCTGCGCATCGAACAGCCCCTCGACGCTGATATCCACCCAGCCGTGGGGATGTGCCTCGGCGTTCGAGGTCGTCACCAGCAGCCCGCCCAGTCCCAGCGCAGCGCCGGCAATCAATGAAGCGAATCTCAAGGCACTGCCCCCAGCCGTTGCTGCACGTCGATGAATAAGGGATCGAGCTCGACCGCGCCCAACGGCTGACCGCCGCGTCGCCCGCTCAGGGTCAGATAGGTATCGCCGTTGCGCAGCACCAGGCCGGGCGGCACGGTGTCACCACTGCTGACTTCGGCATGAATCTCGTAGCCGGAACGGGAGGCCTGGACGGCATCGATCTGCGCCAGGTCGCTGTCGGCGTGGCGAATGACGAAGCCGCGCTCGGCGAGCATGGCCAGTGTCGCTCGCAGCGTCGCGTCCGGCGCCGACGTCAGCGAGATGCTGCGCGGCTGGTCCTCGGGCACCACGGCGCAGCCGGCGAACAGCGCCATGGTCAACACGAGCAGGCCGGCACCGAGACGCTGCCCGGCGAGCAGGCTTCTCGGGATGCCAATTGACTTGGCCCTCCACTGGTTCATGGCGTTTCCCCGGTCGTCGCTGGCGTGGCACGGTTCAGCCGCTGGGCGATGTCATCGCGCAACGACTCGCAGAAGGTCGGCTGGTTGTAGGCGCGCGCATCGATCAGATAACCGTCGTAGTCGACCACCACGGAGTCGCGGTCCACCAGCGTGGTCGTGTCCGGCGTGACCACCGAGACGCGCTCGATCTGCACCGGATCGGTGTTGTAACCGCCACCGAAGCCCTGAATCATGCCGATCGAATAGCCGTGGCGCCCGCCCAGGCCGAAGCCGCCCCAGAACCCGGTGCGCCCGTACGGGCTGTTGACGGCCCCAAGGCCCGGCTGGCGGGTGCGGCGTTCTGCGCTGACCAGACCCAGACTGGCATCGGTATCGAGGATCTCGTAGCCGCGGCTCTCGAGCGCATCGCGGGTGGCGCGCAGCCGCGCGAGCGACTCGCCCTCCGCGTTCCAGCGGCAGGCCGCCGGCAGCGTATCCGCACCAGCCGGGGCCGTGGGTTCCGGCATCGTTTGGCAACCGCCAAGCAGGCCCATACCGATACCCAGCCCCATCAGCAGGGGCGTACGGGGCACGAGCCGACCTCGAGAGTCGTTCATGGCGTCATCCTCGCGAGCGATTACGAACAGTGTTCAGGATGCCATCGACCCTGCGACCGGTCCATGAACTTTCCCTTCACTCCGCCCCAGTCGTCGTGCCCGCTTCACCGCCGTCATCGACAAGCGGTATGCTCGAGCCCTACCCGCGACGACACCGCGATCCGCGCGATCACCCAGCCGAGGATGCCATGAACATCGTCATTGCCCCCGACAGCTTCAAGGATGCCCTTTCCGCCCGCGACGCGGCGGCCGCCATTGCCGACGGCCTGCGCCGCGAGCTGCCGGAGGCGGCGCTGCACCCGTGCCCGATGGGCGACGGCGGCGAAGGCACGCTGGATGCGCTGATCGCGGCCACCGGCGCCGAGCGCCGTGAAGCCCGCGTGCAGGACGCCCTGGGCCGGCCGATCACCGCCGCCTGGGGCTGGCTCGCTGACTCGCGCACCGCCTTCATCGAACTCGCCGAGGCCAGCGGACTGCAGCAGATCGCGCGCGACGAACGCACGGCCCTGCACAGCACCACCCACGGCGTCGGCGAACTGATCATCGCCGCGCTCGACGCCGGCGCGGAGACGCTCCTGCTGACACTCGGCGGCAGCGCGACCAACGATGCCGGTGCCGGCATGCTGAGCGCCCTCGGCGCGCGGCTGCTGGACGCCGAGGGCCAGCCGTTGCCGCCGGGCGGCAGCGCCCTGGCCGATCTCGCCACGCTCGATCTATCGGCGCTCGATCGCCGCCTTGCTTCGCTGACGGTCCAGACCGCCGTCGACGTCGACAACCCGCTACTCGGCGCCAAGGGCGCCAGCGCCATCTTTGGCCCGCAGAAAGGCGCCTCGCCCGCCGAGGTCGCGCAGCTGGATCACGCCCTGGCCCACTTCGCGGATCATGTCGCGCGCCAGCTGGGCGAGGATTTCCGCGACCTCGCCGGTGCCGGCGCCGCCGGCGGCATGGGCTTCGCCGCGCGCGCCTTCCTCGGCGCCTCGCTGCGCCCCGGCATTGAACTGGTGATGGATCAGGTCGGCTTCGACAGGCTGCTGGCCGATGCCGACTGGGTCATTACCGGGGAGGGCCAGCTCGATGGCCAGAGTCTCGCCGGCAAGACGCCGATCGGCATCGCTCGCCGGGCCGCGCGGCACGGCGTGCCCACGGTCGTGCTGGCCGGCCGCCTCGGCGACGACTGGCAGGCCGCCTTCGACCACGATGTCACCGCCGCCTTCGCCCTCGCCGACGGCCCGCTCTCGCTGGACGACGCCCTGGCGCGCTGCGGCGAGCTGCTGGCCGACCGGGCCCGCACGCTGGCCCGTCTCTGGCAGATCGGCAGCGCCTGACGGACGCCCATGGCAGGTTGGTCGCACCTGACCAGGCGCCACCCGGATGGGCGACCTGTCCACGCGAGACGCATCATGGGTGCGTCAGCCTGCCTCGTCACGCCCCCTTGTGTTACTCGCTGCCGGCCCCGATATTCCTGTCAGGCGCGATGCTCATCTCTCGGGCGAAACCCGACGCGAAACCCGGAAGGGGCACCGCGATCCGTCGAACGGCAACGATCCTTCGGCGGCAGCCATCAGTAATAGACAGATACTATCTGTGCCATACCGACGCTTCGGTGGGCACTATCGATGCGCCAAGCTAGACTAACGTCCAGCTACTTCAAGGAGAGATCGCATGTCTGACACCAACGCCATTGGTCTGCACGCCTCCAGCGCCGCACAGCTCGCGGAGAAACTGAACGCCCTGCTGGCTAACTACCAGATCTTCTACATGAACGCCCGCGGCTATCACTGGAACGTGAAAGGCGAGCAGTTCTTCGAGCTTCACGCCAAGTTCGAGGAGATCTATACCGACCTGCTGACCAAGGTCGACGAAGTCGCCGAACGCATCCTGACGCTCGGCTACCAGCCGCTGCACGCCTACAGCGACTACGTCACGGTTTCCGAGATTCAGGAAGACAAGCAAGTTGCCGATGGCAAACAGTGCGTTCAGGGGCTGGTGAAAGGCTTTCAGGTGCTGATCGAACTGCAGCGCGACATCCTCTCTCAGGCCAGCGATGCCGACGACGAAGGCACCGCCTCGCTCGCCAGCGACTATATCCGCGAGCAGGAAAAGACTGTCTGGATGCTCAACGCCTACCTGGGCTGAGCTGGGGCGGCGAAAACCGACCTCGACGACCTCGATAATGCCGCCCCAAGGGGCGGCATTGTCCGTTCTGGTGGCTTATTCAGCTATATCAATCCTAAGTATAACTTGAAGCCCTTGGGTTAATGTAATATCTTGTAACGGCGTCGCATCGGAAATGGGATGATGTACTGATACCGTACTAGGGACCGAGCGACTCCTTCATCACACCAGAGACTTTCTTATGTCGCTCGTTTCCGATTCGTCCGGTGTTCGCACCGAGGCGCCTGCGGTCGATGTACCGCTGAATGCCCTGTGGAATGCCATCAACCGCTCCCAGGCCGTAATCGAGTTCGATCTCGAAGGCCACGTGCTGACGGCCAACGACCACTTCCTGTGTGCCGTGGGCTACGAGCTCAAGGAGATTCAGGGCCAACACCACGCCCTCTTTTGCCCGCCAGCGGTGGCGGACAGTGCCGACTACCGCGACTTCTGGCAGCGCCTGCGGCGTGGCGAATTCCTGTCCGGCGAATTCCACCGCCGCGACAAGTCAGGGCGTGACCTCTGGCTGCAGGCCACCTACAACCCGGTGCTCGACGACAACGGCCAGCCGTACAAGGTCATCAAGTTCGCGCTCGATATCACCGCCGAAAAACAGCGCACCGCCGAGTTCGAAAGCCAGATCAACGCCATCGACCGCGCCCAGGCCGTGATCGAATTCGACCTCAAGGGCAATATCCTGGCGGCCAATCGCAACTTCCTGGACACCATGGGCTATCAGGCTGACGACGTGATCGGGCATCACCATCGCCTGTTCTGCGAGCCCGACTACATCACCACCCGAGACTATCGCGATTTCTGGCTGGCGCTGGCGCGAGGCGAGTTCTTTACCGGCCGCTTCGTGCGGGTGGGCAACCACGGCCGCCGCGTCTGGATACAGGCGACCTACAACCCCATCCTCGATCTCGAAGGCAAGCCCTACAAGGTGGTCAAGTTCGCCACCGATATCACCGAGCAGGTCGAGCTGGAACAGGCGATCGAAGCGCGCGCCGAAGCCATGAGCGTCTCCCTGGCCGAGCTGAATGCCTCGATCGCCGCGGTCGCCGAGCACACCGACATCACCCGCCGGCTGGCGCAGGATACCCAGCGCGAGGCGGAACGCGGCACCCAGGCACTGGACGACTCGGGCGAGGCAATGCGGGCGATTCAGAAGTCGTCTGAAGATATCGACGAGATCGTGCAGGTCATCGGCGAGATCGCGTCGCAGACCAACCTGCTCGCCTTCAACGCCGCGATCGAAGCGGCGCGCGCAGGCGAACACGGGCTCGGCTTTTCGGTGGTCGCCGACGAGGTGCGCAAGCTGGCCGAGAAGTCCGCCGATGCCACCCGCCAGATCAATCGCCTGCTGGGTGAATCGATCAAGCGGATCGAAAGCGGCAATCGCATCTCGCAGCGCGCGGTGGACGCCTTTGGCCGTATCGTCGAGGGTGTCGCGCAGACCACGCACTCGATCCAGGAAATTGCCGATACCGCCGCCGGTCAGTTGGCCACGGCAAACCACGTCGACTCGCTGATCCGGGAACTGGCGCACGTCACGCACCACGATAGCGACAACGGTCTGCCCACCCCATGAACCGACTGACGCTGGGCGTACTGCGTGTCGGCGATACCGAACTGGCGCTCGAGGCCGATGCCCTGCGCGAAGTGATCCGCACCGACACGCCGTTGGCGCCGCTGCCGTTGGCGCCGGCGTGGTCGCTGGGTTCTCTGCTGGTGCGTGGCCAGCCGCTGCCGGCGATCGATCTCGGCCGGCTACTCGCGCTACCCGCCTCGGTCGCCGCCGACGCCGATCCCGACACCGTGGGCAATCTGATGGCGATCCTCCAGCATCGCGGGCGGCGCATCGCCATGCGCGTCTCGGCGGTGACCGATGTGCTGAGCGTGACCCCGGCACAGCTGCACGATCTGGACAGCGGCCATCATCGGCATGCGCTGATCCCCCAGACGGTGACTCACGAGTCACTTGACCGGCCTGCCTACCGGCTGGATCTGGAAGCCCTTTTCGCCCTCGACGGCATGGCCGCCGTTCACGACGTGCCGAGTGCGCCACCGGAAGCGCCGCGCGCGGCGACCGAGACGACCGAGACAACCGAGACAACCGAGACAACCGAGACAACCAAGACAACCGAGCCGCCGGCAGACACCAGCTGGCTGCACATCGAATGCGAGCGGCTTCCGCTGGCCGTGGCGACAGAAGCCGTGCAGGAAGTCGCCCGCTGCGGCGCGCTCACCCCACCGTCGCTGACCGTGCCGGGCTATCTGGGTGAAGTCTCGCTGCACGCCGCGACATTGCCGCTGTTCGATCCGCGCGTATTGATCGGCCTGCCCGCACGCCGGGAGCCGCCGTCGCATCTGGTCGTCATCACCGGCGATCGCGGGCGCGTCGCGCTCGCCGTCGACCGTGTGATCGCGCTTGGCGCATCGGCCGACGGGCAGCGCCAGCCGCTGGCCCCCGGCGCCCCCTACTCCGAGCTCGTCGTCGGCACGCTAGGCACTCGCGGCAACGGTGCCGAGACACTGATCCTCGCCGCCGACCGGCTGCTGGACCTGGCCGACGTCGACGCGCTCGCCCGTCTGCACCAGGCGTTGAACGCGCAGCCGGCGGCCCGTCGCCAGCGCGAGCGGCAGCGTTTCGCCTTCGTGCACTTCGACTGCGGCACCCCCTACACCGCGCGGCTCGAGACGCTGGCGGGCGTGGAGGCCGCGCCTCGGGAACGCGCACCGACCGCCGATGAAACCTTTCTGGGCACCTGGCGCTGGCACGGGCAGAGCGTGTCGCTGGTCGATCTGGGGCGGCTGCTGGGGCATGCCCCCGCCGGCGACGACGCCCAGCTGCTAATCGCCGACAGTGGCCAGGGGCTGGTCGGGTTTCTCGTCGCGGCCGCACGCGGGATCGAGTACATCGAGGCGCCGGTGGAGAGCCACGTCACCCGCTGGCGAGGCGATGCCAAGCCGGGCGTCGGCGCCGTCGAAGCTGCCAAGCAGCTCGTCGCCATCGGCGAGGGTGACGAACGACGGCTGCTGTCGCTGATCTGTTTACGCACGCTGGCGCGGCATCTTCAGGCAGCGGCGGCTGACCGGACACGCCCCGGTCTCACCGCCGCCGAGCGGGCAACGGCCGGCCGACAGCGCCAGGCTCTCACGTCACCCGCATCATCCGCATCAACTGCATCAACCGCATCGGCCGCCTACCTCGGCGGCTGATCGGGCTTGCTCTCGGCGCCCGCCTCCGCGTTCGTCGTGTCCGTCTCGTCTGCCTCGTCATCCGGATCGACATCACGAGTCAGGTGCGCCGGCAGCTCGCGCTTCATGCGCACGCCAAGCTTGTTAAGCGCCAGCGCCTGGCTGACCAGACTGCCCTGCCCGGTGGAGAGCCGGCCCATCGCCTGGTCAAAGCTGCCCTGGGCACGACCGAGATGCCGCCCGACATCTTCCAGGCTCGTGACAAAGCCCTGGAACTTGTCGAGCAGCTTGCCGGCCCGCTCGGCGATATGGCGCGCGTTCTCGTTCTGGCGCTCGAGATTCCACAGGCTCGACACCGTACGCAGGCTCGCCAGCAGCGTGGTCGGCGTGACCACCACGATGTCGCGGGAAAAGGCGTCCTGAAACAGCGTCTCGTCGTGCTGGAAGGCGACCGCGAAGGCCGGCTCCACGGGCATGAACAGGAACACGAAATCCGGCGAGTGCAGCCCCGGCAGGCGCGGGTAATCCTTCCCGGACAGCGAATCGATATGCGCACGCACCGCCTGGACGTGGGCGCGCAGCGCCTGTTCACGCTCGGCATCGTCCTCCGCGTTGACGTAGCGCACATAGGCGTTGAGCGAGACCTTGGCGTCGACGATCAGATGCTTGTCGTCGGGCAGGTATATCACCGCGTCCGGCCGCTGGCGGCCATTGTCGCCTTCGATGGAGACCTCGCGGCGATACTCGATGTCACGGCGCAGACCGGAGCGTTCGAGCACCGACTCCAGCATCACCTCGCCCCAGTTACCCTGCATCTTCTTGTCGCCCTTGAGCGCGCGGGTCAGGTTGGCGGCCTCTTCGGTGATCTGGCGGTTGAGACTCGCCAGCTGGTCGATCTGCACCTTGAGCGTGGTGCGTTCGCGCAGCTCCTGGCCGTGGATCTCCTCGAGCCGCTGGCGAAAGCCGGAGACCTGCTCGCGAAACGGCTTCAGCAGCGCCTCGAGGCTGTCGCGGCTCTGGGCGCTGTAAGCGCGCTGGCGCTCGTCGAAGATGCGCCCGGCGAGCGACTCGAATTCGTGGCCCATGCGCGTCTTGGCCTGCTCGAGCAGTTCGAGCTGCTCGGCGTGCTGCTGGCTCTGCTGCTCGTGGCGCGTCTCCAGCCGGCCATACTGCTCGCGCAGCGTCGCCAGGCGCTCGTTGAGCGCTCCGAGCTGCTCGTCCCGCGCGCCCAGCTGCCGATTGAGCTCACTATGGCGTTCGCGCAGATCGTCCTGCTGGGCATCGCTCTGGGCCAGCTCGTGCTCGAGTCTCCGCACCTGCGCGTCACTCTCTTCAAGACGCTGCTCGAGACGCTGTGCCAGCGCCGCCTGCTCGCGCCGCGCCCGCCGCCAGCCCGCGACGGCAAACAGCAGCCCGGCCACGGCCACGATTCCCAGGGCGAGCAGCCCCGCATTCATCTGCGACGCCCACTGGCTCGCTTCGCCTTCCATCGCGTTCTCCCCCTTCGCCGCGCGCCGATCTCTGGAGCGCTACCTTCCATCCGTTGCCGCCGCGACGCAAGCCCGGCGCCGGCCGCGCCATCGGAAGCGACCTTCCAGCGGACTCATTAATGGGATTCAGGGTCTCGACCTTGAACTCACCCAAAAGTATCCCAAACTGAAGGGGTAAGGGCGCACGGCGGACCGGGATGGCCCGTCGGCCCTTTGTTCAATACTCGTCACATCAAGACCAGGAGGTCACGATGGCTCAGCAACTCAACGGTAAACGTGTCGCCATTCTCGCCGCCGACGGCTTCGAGGAGTCCGAACTCGCCTCGCCGCGCGCCGCGCTACAGGGTCAGGGTGCCGAAACCCACGTCATCACGCCGGACGGCAAGGGCATTCGCGCCTGGGCGGAAACCGACTGGGGCGAGACCTACGAAGCGGACAAGAGCCTCGACGAGGTGAAGAGTGAGGACTACCACGCGCTGGTGCTCCCGGGCGGCCTGTTCAACCCGGATACCCTGCGTCTCGACGAGAAGGCCCTCACCTTCGTGCGTCATTTCTTCGAAGCGGGCAAGCCGGTGGCTGCGATCTGCCACGCGCCGTGGATTCTGATCAACGCTGGCGTGGTCGAAGGCCGCAAGATGACCTCCGTCGCCTCCGTGGCACAGGATCTGAAGAACGCCGGAGCGACCTGGTTCGACGAATCCGTCGTCGTCGACAGCGGTCTTGTCACCAGCCGCACGCCGAAGGATCTCGACGACTTCAACCGCAAGCTGCTGGAAGAGGTCGCCGAAGGCCGCCACAGCCATCAGCACGCCTGATCGCGCGGCAACTCGTGTCTTGAGCGCCCACCCTCGCGGTGGGCGTTCGCGTTTCCGGGCGATCCTCCCACGCATTCGGGCCGGCGCTTTGCAGAAACGCCGCCGGGTTCCATACTGAACCGGCGTACCCGACATGGATGTTCCCGCCTCGTGCCTCAGTATTCCGACACCACCGCCGATGACTCCGCCTCCGGCTCCCGCTCGCTACCACGCCTGTTCGTCGCCAAGCTGATCCATTTCATCAAGAAGCTGGTACGCCTGTTCATCCGCCCGATGCGCGGCGACAAGGGCCAGGGTGGCGTTATCGTCCACCCCTATCGCGGTTACGGTTCGCACTCGGAAGCGTTCATCATGGGGCGCGTGTTTCGCCAGCCCAAACGCCTGGGGCTGTGGAAACGCGGCGTGATGCGCGACCTGGCCGACGTCGCGCGCCGGCTGGTGCGCCACGGCGTCGCCGATGCCCGCGTCGATATCCGCATGGGCGCGACCCACGCGACCGTCACCACCGACCGTGACGGCTACTTCCACGCCCATATCGAGATCACCCACACCCTGCCGGCGGAAGCGATCTGGCACTCGGTCAAGCTTGAGGTGCTCTCCGAGGATGACGCCATCCTCACCGAAACCGAGATCTACATTCCGCCCGCCAATACCGACCTGATCGTGATCAGCGACATCGACGACACCGTGATGTACACCGGCGTCGCCAACAAGCTGAAGATGCTCTATCGCCTGTTCATGGAAAAAGCCCACCGACGCACCGCCTTCCCCGGCGTCGCGGCTTTCTACCGGGCGCTCTACGGCGGTGTCGAAGGCAATCGCAAGCGGCCCATGCTCTACGTCTCCCGCGGGCCCTGGAGCATCTACGAAGTACTGGAGATGTTCTTCAACATGAACCGTATCCCGGTCGGGCCGATCCTGTTCCTGCGCGAATGGGGGCTGACCCTCAAGCGCCCCTGGCCGCGCAAGGCGGAAGATCACAAGTCGGACGTGATCGAGAACATGCTGGCGCTCTACGACGAACTGCCGTTCATTCTGATCGGCGACAGCGGCCAGCGCGACCCGGAGGTCTACACCGAGATCGTCAAGGCGCACCCGGAACGGGTCCGCGCGATCTATATCCGCAAGGTGGACAACGATCCCTCACGCGACGCCGCCATCGAAGCGCTCGCCCAGGAGGTCAGGCAGGCCGGCTGCGAACTGGTGCTGGCCCGCGACAGCGCCAGCATGGCGGAACACGCGCTGGCGAACGGCTATATCTCGGAAGCGGGATGTCAGGCGGTGCGCGAGGATACGCATCGCCAACAGCAGGAATGAACCGCCGTGGCGGCGCGCGAACACGCTGTCAGGATGACCTTGGCGAGAGCCACCCGCTGCCGGGGCGCTCTGGCCGATAGACCGGGCTCGATGCGGCGTAACGCCAGCGGCAACAGGAGCCGGCGACTCGCCGCGCCGCCGGCACCCATGGATCCCCCGGCTACACCTTGACCGAATACTGGAGATCGCGTGCCTCGTCGCCGGTCATGCCTCGGAAGCCCCAGCAATGGGGCGGCTGCTCCTTGATCGTTATTTCGACATCCACGGGTGATAGGCCAACGACGGACTCGATTGTCTGGAAGAGCGCCTTGATCAGCGCTTTCTGCGTCTCGGGCGTTCGCCCCTGCATCATGTTGATGTCAATGACGGTGTAGGCTGGTGTTCTACCCCCCGGATAATAAAAATCCTCGGCTTCCATCGGGATAAAACGATGAGCCCGCTTGTCTTCCGGCATACCGAGTACGGACTGCATACAACCGTGGATCACCTCGGAGAGCTGAGCCTTGATGGGATTCAGGTGTTCCTTGATGCCATAGATAACGATCACGATGCCTCCTGCAATAGATCACGCTTCCCCAACCGTTGTCGCCTTGCCGCGACCGGTGCCGCAAGCGCCCAGTTAATCGACTGACAAGCGATCATAACGCACCGGTTTTCGCCTCGCTGTATCGTTTCCTGAGCGCTGACGGCAGGCCTCGCGAGAGAAGGTACACCCGGCCCGGGGCCGCGCCCGGCAGCAGCGGGCGTGATTCGTTGTGAAGGCTTTGGTTATCCGCTGGGGTGTTGATGGCTTTGGCAGGTCGGGAACGACGCCCAGTGCTTGAACATTGTGGGTAATGAGGGTGCAGGAATAAAGGCCGTTAACGCCCAATTAAGGTGTGAAGCACGCGACCACATAACTCAACTGGACCAGTGTAAACACTAAACTCAACCCGAACTAAAAATGCCGAGCGTGCTGAATCACTCTTAAATTTTTTGTTAGGTATCTCCCGTCGTGTTGCGCCAGAGCTCCTTAGCCACACTAGTCATAGCTTCAATAATTTCAAAGATAGACACCTGTGTGACTTCAAGATGGACTCTAGCAAATTTATGCGAATTCAAACTGAGGCTTTTGGCAACAATTCTAAGCTGCTTACTATGAAGCTCCTCGTCTAAGTGCCCTGCATTGTGAGCAATGATATTCCTGATATCTCTTGCTTCGACGACTCTACCCCAAGAGACAGCACCTGTAGGAACTTCAATTCCAGCGACTTTACGCAGGTAGTTTTTTTCTCTCTCAACACCTAAACCAGGATAGTCTTTTAAAACACAATTCAGATCTTTTTCAAAGTTAAAACCGTGGCACAGCTGGTTAAGATAGTCTTCAAAAAGCGATACCAATATGAGCAAAAACGATTGTTTCTGGTATTGGGGAAACACTTCTTGAGAATGCGCACCTAAATCATTGCGATACTTATATCTATCCCAACAAACGGGCTCGTTAACTTCTATTCCAGATTCGCTATACTTATTTAATTCTTCAGACCAATGATGTTCTGATAGCTCAACAAAACCCGAAAATTTTCTAAGTCAGACAAAAAATACAACGATACTTGATCGGATTTCTGCATTTTACCTCCGAATGCCTAACGTCTTGCGTAACCGGCTGGCTTTGAAGCGCCAGCGGAAAAGCCTGTCCGCGTTAACGCTTTTGTTATACCTTTGAGAGCGCTGACTCGAGCAGTACCTTCTTTTTCTTTCGGTCTATTTCTGGGTCTTCTTTCTGCAGATACTCGACAGCAGATAGGTCATCACCACGCTTTCTGTTCTGACGCGGCTCTAGCGCCTCAATCAATATTGCTTCTAAAGCCGGGACAATTTTGTTGGCGATGTAGCTTTCCGGAAGCATCCCAAGCCGGCCTTTCTCAGATACAGGCAACAAACCGAACCAAGAAAATCGATCCCATCGGGTCGAAAGACGGTCGGCGGTATGCTCGTATAAACGCTTCCCAAGTGGCCTATCCGTTGATCGGCCCACATAGATTATCTCTCGTCCGTCATACAGCAAGTAAATCCCTACTTGGCCATAGAAATCCACTGGTTCTGTGCCGATTTGCTGCATCCCGAGTAGCTTTGGACTTGAATTCCAGTCAACGAAGTCACGACGCCAGAACATTCCGAAGGAGCTAATAATATCGTATTGATCTTCAGAGTCTTGCTCCACTAGTGGTGTGGCGCTTGTAGCCTGTTTAGCTTTAGCCGAACCTTTCCCCTTATTCCGCAGAATATACTCACCCCGACCAACCTTTTGAAAAGGCGATTTCTCGCCGTCCTTCGCTATGGACGTGGTAAGATTCGCACTCACCGTGGCCGGAGGCGTGGCACCGACATTAACGCGAAGCCCGCGACTCACAATTTCGTCTGCAATATCTTTGTAGTGCATCGCGCCTTCGGCGTCCTGCAACACTTTTTCAATAGCTTTACGCCAAGTAAGTTCGGTTGGCACAGTTTCTCCTCAGGTATAAAAGGCATTAGATAACAGGCTCTTTTTACCACTTGAATGAGCGCACGTGCTGATGAATTCTTATCTAGCCCACCAAATCGCTTCTAACCTATTAATTTCAAATGAAACCAAGAATAAGTCGCCATGTTATGCAGAATTCGCAACCTTGCACGTTCCACTGAACCAGATATTGACGTATAAAAATACAGCCATATTGGGTTGCTTATGAATGCTCACAATCAGCCACCAAAGCTAATGGATCGTGTGAAAGCCATCATGCGCGTGAAACGCTAAAGTCCCCGCACGGTCAAGACTGACTGCGACTGGAACCGCTATTTCATTCGCTTTCATGGCTTGCGCCAACCGGCCAGTATGGATGTCCCCGAGGTAAACTTTCCTAGAATCTCTTGCGATACAACGCCAGGTGGCGGCAGCCACGCGGAATCAGCCGCTGAATACGTTGTTTTACTTATCGCCCTGTTCTCAGGTGGCTTTAACGGCATATCCCCGCGTTCCTGCATGCCAAACAACTATATCAATTACCGGCAGCGTTAAATCACGCTACCGCCCCTACCTGAACAGGCGACGATCATGGGTCGCCCGCCATGCAATAGTCTTGGGATGGTGCTTGGGCATCAGTCTTTTAAATGGGCGTTACAACACCGTAACCATCGGTTACACGGAGCGCAATGCCCAAGTCGACCTTAGCCGAGTGCTGGGCGATATTCGTCGACGCAGGAGAGCCAGACGTCGCGTTGGGAAAAGGTAAGAAGAACGCGCTGGCCGGCGACCCGATGAGTAGGACGCTTTGCCGTGGGAGATAAGGATTGAGAGGAAGGAGGTATTTCTGATGGCGAGTGATTCTTTCGAATGGCGCTCTATCGGGAACGCGCAATATCGAGAGAACCACTTGCCCGCTTCTTTTCAGGTTCGCATCAAGCCGCTTTGCCGGAGGCGATGTCGGCAACCAGCGCCTTGAGCACTTTCCAGAACTCCTCGACGGAGGCAAGTTCGGTGCGCTCGGTCGGCGAGTGGGCGCCGCGAATAACCGGGCCGAAGGAGATCATCTCGAGCTGCGGGTACTTGCCGCCGATAATGCCGCACTCGAGCCCGGCGTGGATGACCTTGACCGCCGGGTCGCTGCCCAGCTGCTCCTGATGGAGGCGACGGAAACGCGTCAGCAGCGTGCTGTCGGCGCTCGGCGTCCAGCCGGGATAGGCATTCTCGACCCGGGTCTGCGCGCCGATCAGGCCGAATAGCGCGGTGAAGCGGTCCGCCAGGTTGCGCGTGGCGCTGTCGCGCAGCGAGCGCACCAACGCACAGAGATGGAAGCGGCCGTTCTCGAGCGTCACCACGCCCAGGTTGTTGGAGGTCTCGACCACGCCGGGCACTTCGACACTCATGCGCTCGACGCCGTAGGGCGCGGCGTGCAGCGCGGAAACCAGCAGCGCGGTCGCGGTGTCGGTCAGAACCTCGGCGTCCTCGCAGGAGACGGCCGCCGGCGCCAGGCTCAGCGTCACCTCCTCATCGACACCGGCCAGCTCCGCCTGGTAGCACGCCTGCAGCTCGGTCAGCGTCTGTTCGAGCGCCGGCAGGTGATGCTCGTCGACCGCGATGGTGGCGAACGCTTCTCGCGGCAGCGCGTTGCGCAGCGTCCCGCCGTGGTAGTCCACCAGCCGGATCTCGTACTCGCCGAGCGCGCGCAGGGCGCGTACCAGCAGCTGGTTGGCGTTGCCGCGCTCCTTGTGAATATCCGCGCCGGAGTGGCCGCCGACCAGCCCGGTCAGGGCGATGCGGCGCATTACTTCCTCGTCGTCGCAGCCGCGCATCGGCAGGTCGGCATCGACTACCACATCGGCACCGCCGGCACAGCCGATATAGACCTCGCCGCGATCCTCGGAGTCCAGGTTGAGCAGATAGCGCCCGTCGAGCCAGCCCTCGTCGAGCGACAGCGCGCCCTGCAGTGAGGTCTCTTCTTCCAGCGTGAACAGCGCTTCCAGCGGGCCGTGGGCGATATCCTCGGCTTCCAGAATCGCCAGCGCCGCGGCGACGCCGAGACCGTTGTCGGCGCCCAGCGTGGTGCCGCGCGCGTGCAGCCAGCCATCCTCGACGTAAGTGTCGAGCGGATCGTTGAGGAAGTCGTGCGGATGATCGCTGTTGGCCTGGGTGACCATGTCGAGATGCCCCTGCAGGATCACGCCGGGCACGTCGTCGCAACCCGGGCTCGCGGCCTTGCGGATACGCAGATTGCCGTAGCTGTCGCGATCGTGCGCCAGCCCCTGCTCGTCGGCCCAGCGCGCCAGCGTCTCGATCAATTGTGCTTCATGGCCAGAGGATCGCGGCGTGTTGCAGAGGGTGCGGAAGTGCCGCCACAAGGGTTCGGGAGAGAGTTCCAGCAGATGGTCGTTCATGATCGTTTCCAGCCTCGCCGCGCGTCACCGGCAGCGACCGGCGACGGGCTCTCGAATGACGTTAAGAGGGTTTTGGCGTCGCCGTCCGGCGACGGCGAGTGTAGCAAAGTGCCATCACCTTACGCGTCTGGCTGCGGCTTGACCATATCCTCGCCGGCGGCATCGAGCCACGCCAGCAGCGTCGCGGCCAGGCGTCGCGCCTGCGCCTGCCGCTCGCGTTTGCCGCCGGCCGACAGCCGCGAGTCGTCATGCTGGTAAAGCGCCGCGACCAGCGCCTCGAGGTTATACGGGGCCTCCAGCATTGGCGGCTCGCCGCCGTTAGCGACGGCCGTGTCGTCACGCAGCGCGTCCGGCAGTGCCGTGAGCGGCTGCGCCCGCCACCAGGCGAGCCAGGCCGTGCGTAGCCATGGGCGCACCAGCGCCAGCTCGCCGCCCCCGCTGGCAAACCAGGCCAGCCGCTCGCGCAGCGTCGCGTCGCGAACGGGCTGCTCGCCCTCGTGCAGCCAGCAGGCCGCGACCCACGGTTCGATATCCTGCAGTTCGCCGCCCAGCAAGTCCGGCAGCAGACGGGCGAAGTCGGCGTTCATACCGTGCATTGCCGCCGTGGCCGCCGGCGTCAGCCCACGCCCCATCATCAACGCCGGTTCGCCGCTGGCGGCGTCGCGCGTCAGGCCGACGCGCAGCGACTGAAAGCCCTGATGCCGCCAGAAGCGCATCAACGTCGGCTCGGCGCCGAAACTGACGCCCAGCCGCTCGATACCGGCGGCGAGAGCCGCCGTCGCGGCCTGCTCGACCAGCGCCGCGCCGATGCCGCGTCGGCGCCATGCCGGGTGCACCGCGATGCGCATGATGCGCCACCAGCGCGCGACCGTGGCGTCCCGATAGCCGCCGTGCGTGGCCAGCGACTGCGCCAGCAGATGTCCGCGCGGGCGTCGCTGCCCGTGGTAGACGGCGTCCGCCAGGGCGTCATCGAAGTCGCCTTCACGTTGAATGGCACACAGCGCTACCGGCACCGTGCCCTGGCACGCCGCCAGCAGGCGCACGTCGGGGCCGTCGAGCAGCTGTCGAAGATCGCTCGGCGCGGTGCGGTAGTGAGCCTGAACCAGCAGGCCGAAAGCGGCCTCGAGCAGGCGGTCGTCGGCGGCCAGCGCGTCGCGGTCGAGCCAGGTGTAGACCAGGGCATCGTGTTCGTCGCCCGGCGCCGGCCCGGTCGCCGGCGTGACCGGTTCGGCATCGAGACACAGCAGGTCGCGGGTCAGTCGCTCCAGCGGATCATCGGCGGCGAAGCGCACCGGGTCGCTCAACGTCAGGCGGCGCCAGTCCGGCGTCAGGCGGTCGAGCCATTCGCGCAGGCGCACCTCGAAGCCGCGCCCGGTGCCCTCGTAGCCGTGCACGGTGGTGGCAAACGCGAGCCGGGGAAAGGCGCGCAGCCAGGTGACCAGCCGCGCGGCGGGAATCGCCGCCGCCTCGTCGACGAATAGCGTCGGCGGCGAGCGCGGATCGATATCGGCCTCCCGCAGCCGCGCCATCACCTGCTCCGGCGCCAGCCACTCGACGCGGCACCGGCGCCCATCGTCTCGCCCATGCCCTGGGCCATCGTCTCGGCCATTGACTGGATCATTGTCTGGGGCATTGTCTCGGTCATTGCCAAAGATGACCTCGAAACCGTCGCGCGTACGTCGACCCTGCGGCAGCAACGCCTCTAAACGCGCAAACAGCGGCGCTACCGCCGCCTCGCTGGGGGCGCTCACCCATAGTCGCGTTTCGCCCTGCCGCAGCCGGCGTGCCGCGGCGATCCCCAGCGCGGCGCTCTTGCCTCGGCCACGATCGGCAACCAGCACCAGCGGGCGACGCCGCCTCAGCCGACAGAGTCGCGCCACGGCCTCGGCCTGATCGGGCGTCACGCAGTCGGGTGTTTCGAGCGAAGGCGGCGCGGGGTCGGGCGCGGCGAGAGACGACGGCGCGGAATCGGGCGCGGCGAGAGACGACAGCGCGGGGTTGGGCGCGGCGAGAGACGACAGCGCGGGGTTGGGCGCGGTGAACGAAGACGACTCTAGCAGCGGCGTCTCCGGCAGCGCCGAGGCCGCCGGCCAGCGCGCGAGCGCGGCCGTTCGATTCAGGCAGCGGGAGGCGCGCGCGAGATAGCGCGCCGAGAGCGTGTCGAGCGCATGCGGCCAGTGCGCCAGCCGGCGATAGTCGGCATCGGGAAGGCAGCCCCTGTCGGCGGAATCGCCCCAGTCGGCCGGGGTCAGCAGCACCAGCCAACCGCCGGCGGTGACCGTACCGCTGATCGCGCCGAAGGCGTCCGGATCGAAGCCGCTATCGGCGCTGGCGGCATCGAAAACCACCAGATCGTGCTCGCTGCCCAGCCGGCTGCGCGCCCGCGACATCGCCAGCCGCGCCACGTCGTCGGGCAATGCTGCGGGTGCCGGGCCGAGCCACAGCGGCGAGCGCCACGGCCCCGCCGCGAGCACCGCCGTCGCCCGCTCAAGCGCGAGTTCAGGGTCGGCCGCGATCCACAGCACGCCGCGCCAGCGCCGCTGGCGCAGTCTCTCGCCGAGGGTCGACAGCCAGCTCGCCAGAGCGGTCATGGGCTCAGCCGAAAGCGCCGCTGAGATCCGGCTTTAGGGTCGGACAGAAACGCGCCGCCACGACCGCCAGGGCCACGCCACCCAGCGTCTCCACCACCGGCTGCCAGGTGAACATGACGCCGGAGGAGAGGTAGAGATAGAGAAAGAACACGACCATGACGCCGCCGCCGAGCAGGCGCCCGGCGCGCACGCCGATCAGGTAGACGCTGACCAGCACGCCGAAGAACGGCACCAGCACGCTCGCCAGACTGATGACGAAGGCGCGGCCGCTATCGACGCCCGGCAGGATCAGCCGCGCGATCAGTTCCCACGCCACCAGATAGATCACTACCGGCGCGGCAAAGGCGCCGATCAGGCGCAGCACGGTACGAACGGGTTCGTCGGCGCCCGGCTTGGGCGATTGCGGGTTGTTCAGCGACATCCGGGGATTCCTGCACATCGATTGGCCAAAGATGGCGCTATTGAATCATTGCCTACCGGTCGATGCACGGCTCGATAGCCGTCTCGCCGCGGGTTGCCCCGCCGGCGAACGTCGGTACGCGGGGCGCGGTCAGTGCTCGATCTTGCGGAGCAGGAACACCAGCGGCACGCTGAGCAGGTAGATCGCACCGAGCCAGAGGAAGATATCGTTGAACGCCAGCACCTGGGTCTGAACGCCGATCCGCTGGCCGAGCATCGCCACGGCGCTGTGCCAGGGGTCGGCCACATGGCCGGTCAGCATCGACTGATACTGCGCGATCTCCTGCTGTACCACCACGCGGCCCTGATCGATGGCGCTGATCAGCTGGTTCCAGTGATAGTCCGCGCGCCAGTCGCGCACGGTATCGAGCATCGCCAGGCCGACGGCGCCGCCCAGGTTGCGCATCACGCTGAACAGCCCGGCGGCGTTGCCCAGCTCGTGCGGCGGCAGCGTGCCCATGGCGATGCGCGAGGCGGGGATGATGCACAGGATCATGCCGACCCCGCGCACGATCTGCGGCCAGAAGAACTGCCAGAAGCCGGACTCGCTGGTCAGATTGCTGTTCATGGCGGTGCCGATGCCGATCAACAGCAGGCCGAAGAAGAGCAGCACGCGCAGGTCGACCGAGTTGGTCAGACGCCCCACCACCGGCGCGGTAAAGAACATCGCCACGCCGGTGACGAACATCACCTCGCCGATCTGCAGGCTCGAATAGCCGCGCACCCCGCCGAGAAACAGCGGCATCAGGTAGACCAGACCGTACATGGCGATGCCGACGACGAACACCAGCCCGGTGCCGACGGAGAAGTTGAGGTTGCGGAAAGCGTGCAGGTCGACGATCGGATGCTCGCAGCGCAGCACGCGCCAGAAGAAACCGACGCAGGAGACCACGCAGAGCACGCTCATCCACAGGATCAGCTCGCTGGCGAACCAGTCGTCGCCCGGCCCCTCCTCGAGCACGAACTCGAGACTGCCGAGAAACAGCGCGATCAGGATCAACCCCTGGAAATCGAGCCGCCGCGCGACGCTGGCATCGCCCTCGTCGACATCGAGAAAACGCCAGGCCGCCAGCGTGACCAGCACGCCGGGCACCACGTTGGCGAGAAACAGCCAGTGCCAGCTGAACAGCTCCGTGACATAGCCGCCCACGGTCGGCCCGATCGAGGGCGCCAGGGTCACCACCATGCCGATCACGCCCTGGACCGCGCCCATCGCCCGGCGCGGGAACAGGGTGAAGCTGATCGCCTGGGTGATCGGGATCATCGCCCCGCCCATGAAGCCCTGGATCGCGCGCAGGACGATCAACTGCTCGATGCTCGAGGCGAGCGCGCAACCGAGGCTGGCGATGGTGAAGCCCGCACAGGAGATGACGAAGGCGACCCGAGTCGAGAGCCAGCGCATCAGCACGCCGGAGAGCGGGATCATGATGATCTCGGCGACCAGGTAGGAGGTCTGGATCCACGAGATCTCGTCGCTCGAGGCGGAGACGCCGGCCTGGATCTCGTTCAGCGAGCTGGCGACGATCTGGATATCCAGAATCGCCATGAACATGCCGAACACCGCGGCAATGAAGCCGAAACGATAGTGCCAGGAGGGCATCTCCTGGGGCCCGGCGACGGCGGGCGCGGCCACCTCACTCATGGCGACTACTCACCGTCGGGCGCGGCCGGGGCCTCGGCGCTGGGCTCGTCGTCGAGCACGGGGCCGGGATCGAAGTAGATCGCCTGGCCGTCGACCTCGCGGGTATCCACCGACGGCACCACCGAGAGCCCCGACTGCAGCCGCCACAACTGATCCTGCGGGCCGGTCACGCGGATCTTCACCGGCACGCGCTGCACGATCTTGTTGAAGTTGCCGGTGGCATTGTCCTGCGGCAGCAGGCTGAACTGGGTGCCGGTGGCGGGCGCCACGCTGTCCACCTTGCCGGTGTAGTGAATATCGGGGTAGGCATCGACCTCGAGCGACACCGGCTGACCGACGCGCATGCGTTCGATCTGCGTTTCCTTGTAGTTGGCCACGACATAGGCGCTGGAGACCGGGACCAACTGCATCAGCGTCAGCGACGGCTGCGCCAGATCGCCCGCCTCGACGCTCAGATTGCCGATCACGCCGTCGCGACGCGCGACGATCCGGGTCTTCGCCAGCTGGCTGCGGGCGTAGTCGATATCCGCCTCGGCCGCCTCGCGATTGGCCTCGGCGCTCTCGATCGCGGCCTCGTCCGCCGCCAGCCGTCGCCGCGCCGATTCGACACTGGCCTGACGCGCCGCAAGCGTCGCCTCGGCGACCCGCAGCGAGGCCTGGTCGTCCTCGAGCTGCTGGCGTGAGGCGTAGTCCCGCGCGGCCAGCGACTGCGAGCGTTCGAGGTGCTGGCGCGCCTGGGCGACATCCGACTGCGCCGAGCTCACCTGTGCCTGCGCTTCGTCGATGCTGGCGCGATCCAGCGATACCTGACGCTGGGCCTGAGTCACATTGGCGGCACTCACCGCCAGCTGCGCCTGCGACTGCGCCAGCTGGCTGCGCGTGTCGCGGTCATCCAGCTGGACCAGCAGTTCGCCCTGCTGGACGCGCTGGTTGTCGTCCACCGCCACGGCGGTGACGCGCGCGCTGATCTCGGCGCGCACGGCAACGCTGTCGGTGCGCACGTAGGCATTATCGGTCTCGATGAAGTAGCGCCCCGTTTGCCACCAGTGCCAGGCAAAGATCAGCGCGGCCACCAGAATCACCAGCACCACGAGGGCCGAATAGAGCGTCTTCTTGATTTTCATGGCGTCACAGGAGCGTCGTTCGTGAGGGGCGTGGCCGCTGCCACGGATACCGGTCGCCGGCGCGACATCGATCAGGCATGGACGAAAGGGCCAATGTGTAGTGTATGCTACACTATCTTTGTCGAAACGCCACCGAGCCCCGGGGCGAAAACGTTTCCGAACGTCTCGATTCGTAGCCCGACGTCGCTTCCCGCGTCACGTCCTTCGGAGACACCGCCCGCCGAGAGAGCCCATGCCCCCCGACACGCCAGCCAGCCCCACCACCGCACGCGGTCGCCAGCGCCGCGACGCCCTGCTCGAGACCGCGCAGCGGCTATTTCTCGAGCGCGGCTACGGCCAGGTCAGCGTCAACGATATTGTCGCCGAAGCCGGCGGTTCGCTGTCGACGCTCTATCGCCACTTCGGCAGCAAGGAAGGCTTGTTCCAGGCGATGATCGAGCGCCGCTCGCACCATATCTACGATGCGCTCACTGCCGAGGGTATCGACGATCTGCCGCTCGCCTCGGCGCTGCAGCGGCTCGGGGTCGATCTGCTGCTCAAGGTCATGGACGAGGAAACGCTGGGGCTCTACCGGGAAGTGGTGGCCGAAAGCCCACGCCAACCCCAGCTCGCCCGCCCCTTTTTCGACGGCGGCCCGGGCCGCGTGCGTGGCGCGCTGGCGGACTACTTCGCCCGGCGCATCGCTCTCGGCCGGCAAGCCGAATGCGACACCACCGAGCTGGCCGGCATCTATCTCGGCATGCTGCTCGGCGAGTGGCACCTGATCCAGTTGCTCCAGCTGGCCCCCTCGCCCACGCGCGAGACGGTCGAGGCACGCGTGGCGCGTTGCGTGTCGCTGTTCCTGCACGGCATCGACGGCCCCGCCGACGCCTGAACTCTCGCCATAAAAAAAACCGCCACCCCGGAAAGCCGGGGCGGCGGTTCTGTGATCGCGGCGGTCGCCGGTCAGCCGGCGGCCGATGACCGGCTGATCGGCGACCGCCAGGCCTGCGGCTGCAGATTCACTGCCCCGCGAGCAGCGCCTCGATGGTGATCGGCAGGTCGCGATGGCGCTTGCCGGTGGCGTGATAGAGCGCGTTGGAGATCGCCGGGGCGATCCCGGTCAGGCCGATCTCGCCGACGCCGCGAGCGCCGAACTCGTTGAACTTGAAGTCCGGATAGTCGAGCATCTCGACATCGATCTCCGGCGCGTCGGCGTGGACCGGCACGATGTAGTCGGCCACGTTGCCATTGACCAGCCGGGCGTCGCGCGGGTCGTAATCGAGCTTCTCGAACAGCCCCATGCCGATCCCCATGACGATGCCGCCCTCGACCTGGTTACGCGCCGTGGGCGGATTGATCGCCCGGCCGATATCCATGGTCGAAACGACGCGCGCCACGCGCACGCGGGAAATGCCCGGATCATAGCGAACCTCGACAAAGTGCGCGCCGAACGAGCGGAAGCTGTACTGGTTCTGCTCGTCGCCGGGCGCCGCGCTGCCCTGACCATTGACGCTCGCCAGCCGGCTCGTCTCGAGCACGTCGGCAAAGCTCACCGTGCGCTGGCCGTCGTTGAAGGCGCCATCGGCGACCGACAGGGAATCCGCCTCGCCACCCTCGAAGGCGCCACCGCTGCCGGTCGCGACTTCCTTGAGCGCCGCCAGGGCATCGCGCGCGGCAGCGGCAACCGCCGGTAGCGTCGTCGCCGTGGCCATCGAGCCGCCGGAAAGCGGCCCTGCCGGCAGGCTGGTCTCACCCAGCTTGACCTCGATCTGCGCGAGCGGCACGCCGGTAAGCTCGGCCACCGTTTGCGCCACGATCGTGTAGGTACCGGTGCCGATATCCTGCGTGCCGCAGGCGACGAACAGCGTGCCATCGGCGCGCAGCTCGACCCGGGCTTCGCATGGCTGACGCCCGGCGAACCAGGTGCAGGTCGCCATGCCGTAGCCGATGATCTCGTCGCCATCGCGCATCGCGCCGATGCCCGGATCGCGCTGGTCCCAGCCGAACCGCTTGGCGGCGCGCTTCATGCACTCGTCGAGATGCTTGCTCGACCAGGGCAGCCCGCTGGCGGGGTCCTGCTCGGCGTAGTTCTTGAGCCGCAGCTCGACCGGGTCCATGCCGAGTTCGACGGCCAGTTCGTCCATCGCCGTTTCCAGCGCGAAGATGCCGGAGACTTCGCCGGGTGCGCGCATCGGACAGGGCGTGCCGTGGTTGACCGGCAGGATACGCTGGCTGGTCGACAGGTTATCGCAGGCATAGAAGCTGGGCGTCGCGCTGCCGCAGGCATCGATGTACTGATCGACCAGCGAGGTCTCGGTCATGCTGTCGTGGATCACCGAGCTGAGCCGCCCTTCGCGATCGGCGCCTAGCCGGATGCGCTGACGCGACGCCGGCCGGTTGCCGCCGCCGGTCATGTCCTGCTGGCGCGGCAGTACCACCTTCACCGGGCGGCCAAGCTCGCGTGCGGCACCGGCGGTCGCCACCGCATGCGGCCACATGAACAGCTTGTTGCCAAAGCCGGAACCGATGTAGTGGGAGATGACCTCGAGATTCTCCTGCGCCAGATCGAAGATCCGTGCCATGGCGTTGCGCTGGTAGAAGACGCCTTGGGTGGACTCGTGTACCACCAGACGCGCGCCGTTCTCCCGCCACTCCGCCAGCGTCGCGTGCATTTCCATCTGCAGATGGCTTTCGGCGGCGATGTGATAGGTCGCATCGACCTGCACCTCAGCGCCGGAAAACGCCGACTCCGGGTCGCCACGAGAGCTGCCGGCGCTGTCGATCAGAGTCCCCTCGGCATCGCTGTCGAGCAGACTGGGCACGGCGCCCTCGGCGTGGCGATAGCGCGCGCCTACGCGGTAGGCCGCGGCGCGCGCCTGCTCGAAGGTCTCCGCCACGACCAGCGCAATGTACTGGCCGTGGTAGTAGATGCGCTCGTCCTCGAACGGCAGGCGCACCTCGCTGACCTGGTCGCCGTGGCCCATGCTGTTGGGCGAACGGTGCAGCTTCGGGAAGTTGCGGTGATGGAATATCTCCACCACGCCGGGCATCGCCAGCGCCTCGTCGAGGTCGAGCGATTCGAGTTCGCCGTGAGCGATGGTCGCCGGCACCGGATAACCGTAGAGCATGTTCTCCGCGTGCAGCTCGCCGGTATAGCCGGCTTTACCGGTCAGCTTGTACTCGCCGTCCACGCGCGGGGTGCGCTGGCCGATGACGCGCGGATTGGCGAAGGCCGATTGGGTCATGTCATTCATGCCTGCTCCTCCTGAGTCGTACCGGCGAGACGCGCGGCTTCCCGCAGCGCGCGCACGATTGCCTGGCGTGCCAGCGGTATCTTGAAGGCGTTGTGCTCCCGCGGTTCGGCGTCGGCGAGCGCGATCTCGGCGGCCCGCTCGAAGCTCTCGAGGGTGGCCGGCTGCCCGGCCAGCGCCGCTTCCGCTTCGGCGCAACGCCACGGTTTGGTCGCGACGCCGCCGAGGGCGAGGCGTGCCGTGCCGATGCTGTCGCCATCCAGCGCAACCTGCGCGGCGCAGGAGGCGAGCGCGAATTCATAGGAGGCGCGATCGCGCAGCTTGAGATAGTGCGAACCGGCGGGTGCCAGCGGCGCATCGAGCGTGATCGCGGTGATCAGTTCGCCGTCGGCGAGATCGTGTTCGATATGCGGGGTGTCGCCCGGTAGACGGTGGAATTCGCCGAACGGCACTTCGCGCTCGCCGTCCGGCCCTTCCAGCGTCAGCGTGGCGCCTAGCGCCGCCATCGCCACGCACATATCCGACGGATGCACGGCGATGCACGCTTCACTGCCGCCGAGCACCGCATGCATGCGGTTGAGGCCATCGCGGGCATCGCAGCCGCTGCCGGGATGACGCTTGTTGCATGCGGCGGACGGATCGCGGAAATAGGGGCAGCGCGTTCGCTGCATCACGTTGCCGGCGGTAGTCGCCATGTTGCGCAACTGGGTGGAAGCACCGGCCAGCAGCGCCTCGGAGAGCAGCGGATAGTGCTGCTTGACCGCCGGGTGGTGGGCCAGATCGGTATTGGTCACCAGTGCGCCGACCTTGAGCCGGCCATCGTCGAGCCACTCGACCTGCTTCAGCGGCAGGGCGTTGATATCCACCAGCTCGCTCGGCTGCATCACATCCAGCTTGACCAAGTCGAGCAGCGTCGTGCCGCCAGCAACGAAAGCGGCCGTCGGCGTCGTGGCATGGGCCGCGCGTTCGACGCTGTCGGCGCGGGAATAGGCGAAGGTTCTCATGCGGCGCCCTCCTGTCGGCCTGCCGTGCCGCGCTCGGCCGTGGCGTCGTAGGCCAGACGCGCCTGCTGAATCGCCTCGAGAATGTTCTTGTAGGCGCCGCAGCGGCAGATGTTGCCGCTCATCGCCTCCTTGACCGAGGCGTCGTCGCGCCCGATACGTCCGTCGGCGAGCAGCGCCGAAGCGGACATCATCTGGCCCGAGGTGCAGTAGCCGCACTGGTAGGCATCGCACTCGAGAAAGCTCTGCTGTACCGGGTGCAGTTCGCCGTCGTGGGCCAGTCCTTCGACGGTGGTGACGTGCTGGCCCTCGCACATCACGGCGAGACGCAGACACGAGTTCATCGCCTGGCCATCGACGTGAACGGTGCACGCGCCGCACTGGCCATGGTCGCAGCCTTTCTTGGTGCCACCGAGGTGCAGTTGCTCGCGCAGTACGTCGAGCAGTACGGCGTTGGGCGCAACCTCGAGCGTCATGGCTTCGCCATTGAGCGTGAAATTGAGTGTCTGTTGCGATTCACGGGAATGCTGGGAATGCGCGGAATCATCCATCATGCCGGCTCCTCATCGGGTCGAAAGCCACGGCGGCTGGCGCGTCACTGCGCTCGACCGCGGCTCGGGTTATTGCAGGGAGATCGCGACCGGTCTATGCCGATTCGGAACTAACGGGTACGGCGGGCTGAAGAACTCGCCCGAAACGGATCTCTCCGAAGCTCTCTTCGAAACGGTTTCCAAAGTCGGGCGGTGTCAGGCCGCCCGGTCATCTCGGTTGATAAGCATAGACACGTCACGGCCAACTCGCCCGGAACGAGCGCGGAAATTTTTTGCAGCTGCCTCCCGACTTAACTTTCGTTAATCTCGGCGCCCCGACACCTGTTCTTCTCTTCGACGAGTGGCCTACTGCCTTCATGAACACCCTGATTCTGGTCCTGATGCTTCTGGTGGTTGCCTCCGCCACCGGGGTCATCTCACGCTTCCTGCCCTCACTGCCGACGCCCCTGGTACAGATCATTCTCGGCGCCCTGCTGGCATGGCCGGCCTCCGGCCTGCACGTCGAGCTGGAACCAGAGATCTTCCTGCTGCTGTTCATCGCGCCACTTTTGTTTGCCGATGCGCGGCGCTTCCCCCAGCGCGAATTCATGATCCTGCGCGGGCCGATACTCGCCCTGGCGCTCGGTCTGGTGCTGTTCACCGTGGTCGGTGTCGGCTACTTCATTCATCTGCTGTTCCCGGCACTGTCTCTCGCGATCTGTTTCGCGCTGGCCGCGATTCTCTCGCCCACGGATGCGGTCGCGGTGTCGTCGATCTCCGGGCGACTGCCGGTCCCGCCGCGACTGATGCGTGTCCTCGAGGGCGAATCGCTGATGAACGACGCCTCCGGGCTGGTGGCGTTCAAGTTCGCGGTCGCGGCGGCGATCACCGGCACCTTCTCGCTGGTGGACGCAACGCTCAGCTTCTTCGTCATTGCGGTCGGCGGTCTGGTCGTCGGCGCCCTGCTCGCACTCGGCTTCAATGTCCTGCGCACGCGGCTGATCGAGCGCCATCTCGGCGAAGCGACGACAGTGCAGGTCATTCTGCTGGTGCTGTTGCTGCCCTTCGCGGCCTTCCTGCTGGCCGAGCACCTCGGCATGTCCGGCATCCTCTCCGCCGTCGCCGCGGGCATGGTCATGAACCGAGCCGACATCAAACGCGTCGGCCAGTTGAACACGCGCATGCAGACCCAGAGCGTCTGGGAGATGCTCGAGTTCGTTCTCAACGCGCTGGTCTTTCTGCTACTCGGCTTTCAGCTACCGGCGATCATCTCCGGCGCGCTGGACCACTCGCTGCATGACGTCGGCGACTTCGAGTTTCTGCGTCTGCTCGGTTACGTCGCGGTCATCTCGATTGCCCTGCTGGTCTCGCGCTTCGTCTGGATCTGGCTCGCCAGCGCCGTAGGCCGCGCCCTGACACAGCTGAGCGGCCTGATCCAGGGTCGCCCGCGATTGCCGCCGCCGAACGGCAACGGCCGCATTCCCCTGCGCCTGATGCTGGCCGCCACGCTGGCGGGCATTCGCGGCACCATCACGCTGGCCGCCGCGCTATCGCTGCCGCAGCTGATGGCGGATGGCACCCCGTTGCCAGCCCGCGAACTGCTGATCTTCCTCGCCACCGGCGTGATCCTGTTCACGCTGATCGTCGGCAGCGTCGGGCTGCCGCTGGTATTGCGCAATCTGAAGATCCCCGAGGACACGCGCGAGTTCGAGGAGGAGCGGCGCGCGCGAATCGCCGGGGCCGAAGCCGCGATCTATCGCATCGAGCGCTTCCATCACGACCGTACCGGCCAGTTCGTTGACACCCAGACCCACGACGAGACGATCATGGCGTTCAACGATATCAGCGGTCAGCTGATGGCCTACTATCGCGAGCGGCTGACGCTACACTCCGCGGATACGCCCACCCCGCAGTTAGAGATGACGCGCCAGCTCGAGCGCGAGGCACGGCTGGAAGCGCTGCGCGCCGAACGCCGCGCTTTCTATAGGCTTCGCGAGCGCGACCGTATCAACGACAATGTGCTGCGCAAGCTGGTGCGGGAAGTCGACCTCGCCGAGGCGGCGCTGACCAGTGACCACGGGCCCAATGTGCATTGACCGTCATTAATCGACCGTCATTGATCGACCTTCATCGCTCGACCGGTATCGCTCGACCTTTTCCCAACAGGAGAACGCCATGAGATTCACACGCCGCTGGCTCACTGTCGCCGGCATTGCCATGGGGTGTCTGACCAGCATCGCCAACGCCCAGACGACGGAGCCATCCGGAGCCTCTGAGGTACCGGGCCTGATCGTCGCGCCGAGCGATGCCAGCGTGCACGATACCGCCACCCGCTTCGCAGATCAGGCAAGAACTCGCGGCATGACCGTTTTCGCTCGGGTCGATCACCGTCAGGCCGCGATGTCGCGCAGCATGGCGCTGCTGCCCAACGAAGTCGTCATCTTCGGCGATCCCAAGAGCGGTACGCCGCTGATGCAGTGTGCGCCGACAGCCGGCATCGATCTGCCGATGAAGGCGCTGGTGTGGCAGGACAACGCCGGACAGACCTGGCTTGGCTACAACGACCCGGCCTGGATCGCCGAACGCCACGGTGCCGGCGATTGCGACAGTGTCGAGGCGCTGCAGCGCGCGGTGCAGGAACTGGTCGACGCCACGCTGACCGAGGAGTGATGCGTGAAGGATGAGGCGTGAGAGGTGCGAGCCCCGCGCTCGTACCCTGTTTCCCGCCTCGCGCCATGACGAGGCGCATCGTGTGCGCGTCGTCGTCATGGCACGCGACAATGCCAGCGGAACCTGATGCCTAGCGCCTGATACAGCGAAAGCCGATATGCGAAGTCGCCTCGTCGATCGGCTGGGGATGCCGGGCGGCGGGGCGATAGCGCTGGCAGTATTCCGGCGCGCAGAGATGCGAGCCGCCCTTCAGGACCTTGAGACTGGCTGTCGGGTCATCGGCCTGTTGGCTACTGCTGCAGCAGGACCGGGTCGGCGCCTCGAGGCGATGATACGGGTCTTTCGTCCACTCCCAGACATTGCCGATCATGTCATGCAGCCCGTAAGGGTTGGGCGGATAGCTGCCCACCGGCGCGGTGCGCTCCAGCCCGGCGGGCGCGTCGTTGCGCCACGGGAAGGCCCCTTCGAACGTCTTGGCCAACCGCTTGCCGTCCGGATGCAGCTCGTCGCCCCAGGCGTACTCCTTGCCGACCAGCCCACCACGGCCGGCGAACTCCCACTCGGCTTCCGTCGGCAGGTCCTTGCCGACCCACTCGGCGTAGGCCATGGCATCGTTGAAACTCACCTGGGTTACCGGGTGCTTGGCGATCCCCTTGAGCGACTTGCCCTTGCCCAGCGGATGACGCCAGCTCGCGCCCGGTACGAACTGCCACCACCGGAAGTGGCTGTCGAGCGGTACCGGGCCCGCCGTCGGCGTGAATACTGCGGCCCCAGGCAGCAGCAGCGTCGGATCGGCGCCGGGAAAGCGCGCGGGATCGACCGCTTTCTCGGCGTCGGTGACGTAGCCGGTGGCGTCGACGAAACGTCGAAAGTCAGCGTAGGTCACGGGAAACACGTCGATCTCGAACGCCCCCACCGTCACCTCGCGACAGGGCCCCTCGTCGGCATAGAACGCCTCTGACCCCATGCGAAAGGTGCCGCCCGCCAGGGCGATCATCGGGCTCGTTTGCGACTTGCTGCGTGACTTGGCCATCAAGACGACTCCTGTTTCGAGAACCCTACGAGAACCCTAAATCGACACATCCGCTCTCCCCCGGCTCAGGGCGACGCCTGCCCCTTGAGCTGGCGTTCGAGGCGCCCGAGCTGCGGATCGTCCGGCGCGACACGGCGAAGAGCCTCCATCACCGCCAGCGCCTCGCTCACATGACCTTGCGTGGCGTTGAGATAGACGGCGGCATAGAGCAGATCCGGCGACTCCGGCGTCAGCCGCAAGCCCCGGTACAGAGCATCTAGCGCGGCTGCCTGCCGCCCCAGACGGTCGAGCAGTAGCGCCTGATTGTAGAAAGTACGCGCGTGCTCCGGGCGCCATTCGGCATCGCGCGCCAGCCAATCCAGTGCCGTTTCGTACTCGCCCTGCTCCGCCAGACTCAGGGCAAGCAGGTAGGCCAGATGTCCACGGTCCCGGCGTGGGGTATCGGCATTGGCAAGCCCCTCGCGCAACAGCGCCTGCGACCGTTCGGTCTCGCCCTGGCGGCTGTAGAGCATGGCCAGGTTGACCCGCGCCGGCAGATAATCCGGATCCAGATCCAGCGCCTCGTGATAGCCGTCGATGGCCGCTTGGGTCCGCCCCGCCTGCAGCGCCGCGTTCGCTCGCTCGACGTGGCGCGCGACACGGCGCTCGTTCGCGGCACCGGCCGAGCCTGCCTCCGAATTCGTCGCGGGTGCTGAGGCCAGGCCTGCGGGGACGACATCGCCTGCCGGCGACGCATCGGCCGGACTACCGACGCACGGCGCCAGCAGCAATATCAGCATGATGGCAACGCGACACTGGAAACCGGCAGCGAATGGCGATAGTTGCATCATGATGCCCTCGGATTGAGTGGCGGCAGGCAGGGCCCGAGCCTTGCCTGGCGCAGGTCAGCCGCTCGAGGCAGTGCCCGCTGCAGCGCTGCCCAAGTGTCAGGCGCCGAGGCCGATGGCATGGCTGATTGCCCGGTCACGCCATAGCGCTGCTGCCCCAGCATGGCCAGCAGCCGCTCGATCTCCTGGCGGTGTACCGTCTCCAGACCGGGAACCCGCGCCTGCAACGCCTGCCAGGCGTTCAAACTATCGGCAAGTTGCCGCGCTCTGACTGCGCGTTCGAACTGCACAAGCGCGGCACGCCCATCCTGTTCGCGCCGCTCGCGGCGATGCTGTCGCCAGCGTTGCCACGCCGGTCGCCCCCAGCGCCGAAAGAGCACGCCCCCCATCACGATCAGGACGACGCCGATCAGCACGACCGCCAGCGCCGCCGGCCCCTGTGTCGCCGCGCGTGCGCGCAGGGAGGCTGCCGCACCGGCACCACCGGTCACGTCCAGCGAGAGTGCCGGCAGGCTCGCTGCGTCGATACGCTGGCGCGCCAAGTCATACCATGCCAGATGAATGGCCGGCAGCGTGACTGGCCCGCCCTGCTGTGCAATATAGGTCAGACGCTCGGTACGGGTGCCGCCGTTCGCGGTTTCCGTCAAAGTCGGCGACGCCGCGTGCACCGCCATCGTCGGCAGCGGTGTCGCGTCTATCAGGGAAGGCAGCAGCAGTGGGCTGCCACCCTCCAGCGTCACCACGAGCTCGCGCTGCAGACTGTCGCCGACCGTCAGCAAGACCGGTTCCTCCGGACGCTCGAGCACGGACGTCTCTGCGGCCGCTTCGCCGGCGTCCTCCGCCCGTGTCACGGTGATCCGCTGCTCGAGCGTCAGTGCGGTACCGGCCACATAGGGCGAGAGCCCGGCTGCCGCCTCCGGCACCGTGACAACCAGCGTCTGCGCGGCCAGCGGCGCCGTGCGCGTTACCGTGTCACCGGCCTCGGGATCCTGATAGGTAATCTCCAACATCCCCGGCCCAAGCCTGAATTCGCCGGCGGCCAGCGGCGTCACGGCATAGCGGCGCGACACGCCGGACCAGGTGCGACCCTCGACGGTCTGACTGATCGGCATCGTCGCCCGTGAAGGCAGCTCGATGCACAGATTCGGGTGATCGAAGCTCGGGAACGCCACGGGCTGCGGCATGAAGGTCGGTACCAGCACGGTGATACGTAGCTGCGCGCGCTCGCCCGGGGCGACGCGTTCCGGCGTCAACGTCGCGGAGACAAGAGGATCGCTGGCCGGAGCAGAGGTCGAGGTCGATATAACCGATGCCGGCTGTGCCGCTAGCGGCAGGCTGGCGAGCGCGCTCAGGCAGAGCAGCAGGCCCGCAAACCCTCTCCACCATCTTGCTAGAGGCATCTGTTCGTGCCGGCGGCGCATCATGGCACACCCCCCGAGATCGGACCCGACGCCGGCTCCGCGGCCTGATCAGCAGAACCGCCCGAGCGCGACATCGCGGCTTCCAGCGCAAAGCGCTGGCGCAGGTAGTCGCCGGTCTCCGAGTCGATGGCGCTGATCCACTGCTCGGGGGTCAGCAGCTTGTCGCCCTCATCCCCGCTCAGGGTCGTCTCCACGCCGCGCTGAGACTCGTTGTCGAAGACGATATCATCCGCGCCTTCGCCACGATCCTCACCGGTATCGGATTGCTCCCGGGTCTCCTCGACATAATCCCGTATCTCGCGGGCCAGAGCGAGATTGCGTTCGCCCTCGGGATAGTCGGGATCTCGCGCCAGCGCGGTTTCGAAGGCGGCCACGGCATCGCGATACTGGCGGCTGCGGATCAGCGCCAGCCCCTGGGTAAAGGCGGCATCGGCCGTCTCCAGCGCGGCGAGTGCCGTGACCGCTTCGGCATACTGGCCATCGCGATAGAGCGCGTAGCCGCGCCAGGCCGGGTCCTCGAAGTGCATGCTGGCCCGGTCGTACCGGTTGCGTTCCACCCACCAGCGCCCCTGCTGATCCGGCGTCAGAAACGCATCCATCAACCGTGTTGTCAGTGGCGACGCGCTCTCCGCCTCGGCGGCGCGCGTCGACACGCTCGATTGGGCGCGGGCCACGTCGATACCGAGCGAGCCCGGTCCGAGTGCACCGGTCCATAACCCCGCGCCCAGCGTGAGCGCGACGGCACCGAGCTGCCAGCCACGCCGAAACCCGAGCAGCGCGAGCAGCGCCGCGGGCCAAGCGAGCCAGACGCCGCGGTCCTCCCACGCCAGTCGATCATCGTCGATCAGTGCCTGGCGGTAGGCGGATGCCAGCAGGCGTTCGAGCGTCTGAATATCGCTGTCGTCGGCACTGACGCTGACCTGTCGCGCCCCTAGTCCCTCGATCTCTGGCAACGGCGCTTCGCCCGGCAGCAGCGAGAGGAAGGCCAGCGTGTTCGCGTCATCGCGGGCCGTAAAAGCCGAGAGATTGGCGCCGCTTACCCCGTCGCTCAAGAACAGGATCGTGCCGGGCACGGGTTGATCGGCCAGCAGCGTCTCGGCTAGCGCCAGCGCCTGGCCCGCGACATCGCCCTCAACCGGCATCACTGCCGGAGAAAGTCCCTCCAGGTAGGGCTTGATCAGCGCAGGGTCACCGGTCAGCGGCACCACCAGATGGGCCGAGCCCGAATAGGCGATCAGTGCCGTTTCCGCGCCGCTGCGCGTGGCCAGCAGGGACTCGATCTTGAGCACGGCGCGCTCGAGCCGGCTCGGCGGTACATCATTCGCGAGCGTCGATGGCGTCACCTCCAACGCGATCACCAGCGGGGCCGTCTGACTGACCATCGGATTCGGCATTCGGCTCCAGGCTGGACCAGCCAGGCCGACGACCAGACAGAGCGCCAGTGCAGCCAGCGTGTCGACCGGCATCAACCGCCCTCGCTTCCCCTGACCGACCATCAGCGCCCGGGCGAGATGCGGCGCAACATGACGGGCGCGTGTCTCGCGGGCGGCCGTGTGAAAGCGCCCAATCCACCAGAGCGCAGCGATTAGCGGCAGCAGCAGCAGCCAGAGCGGTCGTAGCCAGTGAAAGGCGGCTAGCAGGTCGGCGACGCTCATGACAGCGCCCCCCTGACCAGCGCCACGCTGCGCCAGAGCCAGCCGAGCAGCAGTAGACCGAGCGCCAGCGCCATCGGCCACACCGCCAGCGGCTGGCGCTGGCGGTAGCTGTGATCGGCGATCTGACGCGGCGCGAGCACGTCGATGCGGTCGTAGACCGCCTGCAGCGCCTGCTGGTCCGTGGCCAGGAAACTCTCGCTACCGGTGGTCTCGGCGATGGCCTCGAGCGTGGCGGTCTCGACACGGTTCTCGCCGCTGCCCTGGGGATCGCCGATCGCGATGGTGATGATCTGCACGTCACGCTCGGCGGCGATCGTCGCCGCGTTGATCGGGCTCATGCGGCTGCCGGTATCGGCGCCGTCGCTCAACAGGATCAGCAAGCGCTGCGAGACGTCGCTGGCCTCGAACTGGCGAATCGCCAGGCCGATGGCATCCCCGAGCGCCGTGTGGGGGCCGGCCATACCGACTCGGGTCTGCGCCAGTAGCGACTGCAGCGTTGCCAGATCGAGGGTCAGCGGCGACTGCACGAAGGCCTGCGTGCCGAAGACGATCAGCGCCATGCGCTCGCCCTCGCGGCCGTCGAGAAAATCCGCAATGACCTGCTTGACGCCGGCGAGCCGCTGCAGCGTCTCGTCGCCCGTCGCCGCGAAATCCCTTTCGTCCATCGACCCCGAGATATCCACGGCCAGGATCAGATCCCGTGCCGCGGTCTGCCAGTGGATGGGAGCGCTCACCCGCTCCGGGCGGGCCAGCGCCAGCACCAGCAGCGCCCAGCACAGCACCAGTACGGCCGTCATGACGCGTGAGCGGGTGAGTACCCGAGCGCCTTCTCCCGGCGTCACCCCCGCGGCCTGCATGTAGCGGTGGAAGAACGGCAGACGCAGGGCGGCCGTACGCCGTCGATACGCGGGGATCAGCCAGTGCACTAGCAGCGGCAATGGCAGCAGCGCCAGCGCCCAGGGCGCGGCCAGTTCAATCATGCGCCCCCCGCTTGACATCGTGACCGCGGATCCAGCGCTCGACCCGCTCGGTGAGTTCGTCGAGAGCGGATTGGTCGCCGAGAGAGGACTGGTCGTCGAGAGAGCATTGATCGTCAAGAGTGGCTATCGGGCGATAGGGCTGGTCCGAGAGCCATGCCATGGCACGCTCATCGAAACAGCGCCGCCCGGGAGGCATAGTGCGGTTGAGAAAATGGCCCCAGGCCTCGCCGCGCAGCGAGGCCACCTGCGTCCGGGGAAACGCCGCCAGCGCCGTGCGGCGCAGGATCTCCGCCAGCGCCACGACCCCTTCGCCGCTGGCCAGTCGGCGATTCAACGCGGTCAGCGCCTCGCGGCGGTAGCGATTGGCCCGCCAGCGCCGATAGCGATGCCATCCCCACCCGGCCAGCCATAGCAGCACGATGCTGCCTGCCACCCACCAGCCCCAGGTCTGCGGCCACCAGGCAACGGGCAGCGGCTCCGGTGGCGGCGACAGCCGATCGATCAGCTGAGACAACATCAGCGGCGGCGAGTCATTCGCCGATTGGCTGACGACGGACGCCGACTGATTCACGATGGCGCCCTCCTCGGCGCGGATCGATGATCCGTGCGTCGATGCACGCCGAGCAGCCGGCGCAGCTGCACCGCGCTCTCCTCGCCGGCGGAAAGCGGCACCAGCGAAAGCCCGAAGCGCCGCTGCCACGCATCCAGCGTCTCGCGGCGTTCGCGGGAGACCCGTTCGAGCGCCTCGCGAATCCGTGCGCTGCGCGTATCCAGCAGCGCCTGCCACCGGCCGTCGGAAACGGTCTGGCGCAGGTCATCCGGCAGCTGTTCCGCCAGCACGTCGGTGACCGGGGCCAGCACGACATCGTTATGGCGACACAGCGCGCCGAGCAGCCTCTCGCTGCGCGGGCCTATCACGTCGAAGTCGCTCAATACCACGACCAGATGATCGCGACTCGCCAGTCGCGACACGGCTTCGAACACGGCATCCAGCGAGGTCGGCTCGACGGGTTCGGCATCGGCGTGGAGCGCCAGATTGGCCTCGGCCAGCGCCTGCAGAAAGCGCATCGCACCGGCACGCGAACTCGCCGGACGGCACTCCACGAGTTCGCGATCCCCCACCACGATGCCGCCGACCCGGTCATGCTGGCCAAGCACGGCAAAGGCGAGCATCGCGGCAACTTCAGCCGCGGTGACGGATTTCATCGCATGGCGACTGCCGAAGAACATCGACTGGCGCTGGTCGACGACGATCAGCGCCGGCCGGTCACGCTCCTCGGTAAAGACGCGCACGTGCGGTTCACCGGTACGCGCCGTCACGCGCCAGTCGATGTTGCGCACGTCATCCGACGGCAGATAACCGCGCAGTTCGAGAAAGTCGAGCCCGCGACCGCGCAGGCGCGAGCCATGACGACCGTTGAGGACGCTGCGCGCCGGCTGTCGCGGCAGCAGGCTCAGGGTCCGCCCGACGCGCTCCAGACCGCGCAGATGGGCCAGGTCGACATGAACGCGCGTATCCCGGCCCTCGGTCGGCACGGCATCACGTCTTCGGCGAGAAGCCAAACGCAGCATCGCGTTCTCCTTTGTCGCGCCCGCCGCTTCCCGGGCGCTGCGCGGTTCGGGTGGCAACCGGCTCCGGATCGACCCGCAAACGGCGATCCAGTCGGCGGCGGTTTCACGGCAGCGCCACGCTGGCCAGCAGCTGTTCGATCACGGCGTCCGCGGTCACGCCTTCGCCCTGCGCCTCGAAGCTGAGCCCCAGCCGGTGACGCAGCACATCCGGCGCCACGGCCTGCACGTCCTGCGGGTCGAGATAGTCGCGCCCCGCGAGCCAGGCATGGGCACGACCGCAGCGATCCAGCGCCAGACTCGCGCGCGGACTGGCGCCCCGCTCGATCCAGCGGCCCAGCGCCTCGGAGAGCGCAGCCGGATGGCGCGTGGCATCGACCAGATCCGCCATGTAGCGCTCGATCGGCTCTGCGACGTGCAGCGCGGCAATCTCGCGCCGGGCGTCGAAGACCGCGGCCTGAGCGATGACGACAGGTGCGTTGGCCGGATGCGTATCCTCGGCAGCTGCCGGCGGCTGAACGGCCCGCTCCTCGCCACGTACCAACCGGATCACCTCGACCTCCTCCTCGACCGCCGGATAGTCGATCAGCACCTTCATCAGGAAGCGGTCGAGTTGAGCTTCGGGCAGCGGGTAGGTGCCCTCCTGCTCGATGGGGTTCTGGGTCGCCAACACCATAAACAGTTCCGGCAGTGCATGCGTCTTGCCGGAGACCGTGACCTGGCGCTCCTCCATCGCCTCGAGCAGCGCCGACTGCACCTTGGCCGGCGCCCGGTTGATCTCGTCGGCGAGCAGCAGGTTGGCGAACAGCGGGCCGGGGCTGAAACGGAAGATCGCGCCCTCGGCCCCCTGGTGGTAGACATCGCTGCCGGTGACGTCCGAAGGCAGCAGGTCCGGGGTGAACTGGATGCGGCTGAAGTCGGCCTCGAGATGGCGCGCCAGCGCCTTGATCGCACGGGTCTTGGCAAGCCCCGGCAGGCCCTCGATCAGCAGATTGCCATTTGCCAGCAGGCCGATGACCAGCCGCCGGATCACAGCCTGTTGGCCGATGATCGACTCTCCGACCGACACTTCGAGCGACGCGATCGCCTCGCGACAACTCATGGCGTGGCGTCCGATGCCGGACTCGCTTGCAGGTCCGGGGCGTAGATCGTGCGCCAGTCGGCGGCCATATCGACCACGACCCAGTCTCGGCTCGCCGCCTCGTCGAGTCCCTGATCCAGCTTGCCGATGGCGCTCTCCCGGTCGTAGGCGACCTCGCGTGCGTCGTCGGTATGATGAATCAGCACGCCGAGCCGGGGGCCCTCGCCCTCGGTGGCCCAGATCATCATCGGCACGTCGCCATCCGAGTTGCCCACGGCCATGGCCGGCCGTCCACCCAGCGTGCGCTGGATGGCGATGGGCTTGCCGTCGACGTCATCCAGAAAGGCAATATCGCCGCGCTTGATGAGTGCAAGACGCTCACCCTCTCGCGACACTTCCAGATTGCCGGTGCTGCCGATCACGTTCTGCGGCGGAATGCCGTAGACGTCTTCGGCGAACACGCGCATGAAATCGACGCCACCGCCGGAGACGATGTACGTCCGGTAACCCGCATCGCGTAGGTAGCCGAGCAGTTCCAGCATGGGTTGAAAGACCATCTGGTCGTAGGCGAATCCACTTTCCGGGTGGCGCGCCTTGGCTAGCCAATCGGCGACATCGGCCTGGAAAGCCTCGACCGACATGCCGGAATGACTGACGTTGAGAATCTCAAGCAGCGCCTCATCGCCGCCCTCGAGAAGCGTTGCCAGATCACGCTCGTTCACGGCGGCCTGAAGTTCATCACTTAAGATGCCGGCGGGGGCGCTTTCCGCACGGTCCAGCGCGTAGGCGAGCTGAAAGTAGTAGGGCTGCTCCGACCAGAGCGTACCGTCGTTGTCGAACACGGCGATGCGTCGAGACTCGGGCAGGTAGCTGTCGCTCTCCGGATCGGTGGTCGTCTCCACGAAATCGATGATGGCGCTTTTGGTGTCGCCCGGTGCCCAGGTGGGCAAGGGATCGGCACGCGCCAGCGGTACCATCAGCATGGTCAGACTGAGCAAGGCAAGATGAGAAACCAGGCGTTTCATCAACATCGTGACTCCTGTCATGCCTCGCTGCGTGTGAGCCGGTGCTGGCCGTGACACGCAACGAGGTTTCATGAGTTCAGGCTCGGGCTAGCGCTTCCATACACCCGCCCGAAGCGTGCCGTTATTGGGCCAAAGGCTCCTGCAGGGTCTCCATTACCCGGTCCAGATTGAAGCTGGCCGCTTCCTGGCGTGGCGGAAATTCCTGGAACGTCTCGAGGAAGTTCGCCACGTAGGCCTGCGCCGGCACCAGCATGAAGGCGTGATCCATCAGCCAGTCGTAGTAAGTATTGGAGGTGATCTGCGCGCGCTCGTAGGGGTCGCGGCGCAAGTTGAAGATCAGCGGCACGCGCAGCGGCGTGAACGGGTTGGCCCAGACTTTTATAGTTCCCTCGGCGCGCTGTTCCATGAACACCAGCTTCCAGTCACCGTAGCGCAGGGCCATCAGGTCGCCGTCGTCAGAGAAGTAGAAGATCTCGCGACGGGGTGTCTCTTCCGTCTCGCCGGTCAGGTAGGGCAGGAAATCGTAGCCGTCGAGATGGACATTGTATTCACGGTCGATCGCCTGCACGCCGCCCTCCAGCAGCTCCTGCTTGATATTCGGATCGCCGGCGGCGTCCAGGAAGGTGGGTAGCCAGTCCATGTGGTGCATGACCTGGTTGGAGACCGAATCCGCCTCGATATGGCCGGGCCAACGCACCATGGCCGGTACGCGCCAGCCGCCTTCCCAGTTGGTGTTCTTCTCGCCCCGGAAGGGTGTCATGCCGGCATCCGGCCAGGAGTTCATGTGTGGCCCGTTGTCGGTGGAGTAGAACAGGATGGTGTTGTCGGCAATGCCCAGCTCGTCGAGCTTGTCGAGAAATAAACCGATATGGCGGTCGTGCTCGATCATGCCGTCGGCGTATTCGTTCTGTCCCGAGATCCCCCGCAGCGAATCCTTGACGTGCGTGCGATAGTGCATTCGTGTGGCATTCCACCACACAAACCAGGGCTGGTTGGCCTGCGTCTTGCGTTCGATGAAATCCAGCGCCGCCGCCGAGGTCTCGTCGTCGACCGTCTCCATGCGCTTGCGCGTCAGCGGGCCGGTGTCCTCGATCTCGCCGTCCGCCGTGGAGCGCACCACGCCGCGCGGCCCAAACGCCTCGCGGAAAGTGCGCCCATCCGGCAGCTCCATGTCGCCAGGATAGTCGGGCAGCTCCGGCTCCTCTTCGGCATTCAGGTGGTAGAGGTTGCCGAAGAACTCGTCGAATCCGTGATTGGTCGGCAAGTGTTCGTCGCGATCCCCCAGGTGGTTCTTGCCGAACTGCCCGGTGGCATAACCCTGCGCCTTCAACAAGCCGGCGATGGTCGGGTCTTCAACACTCATTCCTTCCGCCGCGCCCGGCATGCCGACCTTGGAGAGCCCGGTGCGCAGGACGCTCTGCCCGGTGATGAACGACGACCGCCCCGCCGTGCAGGACTGTTCGCCGTAATAGTCGGTGAACATCATGCCCTCGTTGGCGATGCGATCGATATTGGGCGTGTGATAGCCCATCAGACCGCGCGTGTAGGCGGAGATATTGGACTGGCCAATATCGTCACCCCACAGCACGAGGATGTTGGGCTTGGCGGTACCGCCGCCTGACGAATTCTGACTCTCCTGCGCCAGCGCGGCGCCCGGTAGCGCCATGGCCACGGCCAGCGCGGCGGAGAGTACGCCGTTCCAACGACGTGGAGGTGGGACCTGTTGAGCGAGTTCCATCGAACAATCTCCTGCAAATCATGAGTTTGTGAAGACAACGAACATGGAATGGCAAACCTCGGACCGCGACTCTCGACTCCTTGCCCCTCTCGGGGACGATAGCGGCCACCTCCCTGGCCTCATGACGGTGCAGTCGCGCTCGCCTCTGACGACTGCCCGGGATGGTCCACCGGGCGCCGGTACTCGACGCCCGATGTCACTTGATGTCGGCGTTTGGCGTCGCCCCCGATACGTCTACTCCTGTTTCTGGGCCTCCGCCGCCGCGTCACTGGCCCCCTCTGCATCCAGCGACCGCATCGAGGCGTCCTGCTCGATAGACGTCGCCTCGTCGGTTTCCGCCTCGACCGCTTCCATCGCCGCCTGCGCGGCCTCACTTTCCCCTTCACCCACGCCCTCTCCGGTCCCGCTCGACATGGGCTCGTCGGAAGGCTCGACACCGTCTCCCGTGTTCAAGGACTCCTCGTTGGCCTCATAGGACTCCTGCATGGCATCGCTCTGGGCGTAGACCGTTCCCGTCATGCCCAGCGCCATCAGGCATACCGATAGGAACAACGTTCGCTGTGCTGTCATGACCGCCTCCTGATTCCGCTTCCTTTTCATTTTTCACCTTCCGCTTTTTCAACTTTCACCTTCCACCACCGCCACCGCATGCTTGTCAGAAGCGCTCCCATCGAGGGTTCAGCGCCGCGACGACGCCCGTTTAGAACCGCCATCGCACCCCGCCGCCCAGCACATGCAGATAGGCGTCGTCGTACGTGCCGCTGACCCGTTTGCCGGACAGCCCCTGGGTCTGGTCCACATCCATGTCACCGAGATAGACCAGGGTGTAATTCAGCGTGAGATCCCAATCCGCAGCCCACGCATAGTTGATCCCCGTGGCGAACCGCCAGGCTTCGTTCATCGGGTTATCCAGCGTACGGTCGGCGCTTTTGACCGCGGCGCTGTCATAGGCGATACCCAGGTTCCAGCGCAGGTCGTGGTGGATCTGGCGCTGAGCCCCCAGCGAGATGTGCCAGGTGTCCTGGTAGTGGCGGTCCGCCTTTGCCGAGGCGCTACCGGGTGCAGCATCGAGCTCGACGGCGACGTCGCCGAACTCGGACCAGTTCTGCCAGCCCAGGCTGCCCATGACCGCCCATTCGTCGCTGATCTGGTGAAACACGCTGGCGGTCACCGTTTCGGGGATTCGCAACCCCAGTCCGAGCCGGTCGACGGCCAACTGCTGCACGGCATTCTCGAGCACGGGGTTGTTGAGTCCGCGAAAATCGGGCCGATCGTCGAAATCGAGGTCCACTTTGCTGGTGTAGGCGATGCCGAAGCGGGTGAAGTCGTCGAGTTCGTACAGCGCCCCCAGATTCCAGCCCCAGGCGGTGTCGTCGTCTTCGTACTCCATCTGTCCATCGGCGTAGCCCGAGGCCCCGGCGATGTTGTTGTCGACCGCGGACTCGGTGCGGAAATTGCCGTAGACAAGCCGCGGGCCGATGCCGACCGACAGCGCCGGCGTCAGACGGTAGGCGAAGGTCGGCTGCAGCGAGGCGGCAACGATCGAGGTTTCCTGTACGACATAGCGCCCGGCCCAATCGTTGTCGTAGTCGAGCCCCAGGCCGAAGTTGCCGTAGAGCCCGAGCCCGATCGTCGCGCGCTCGTCGAGCCGATGACTTAAGAAGAGACTCGGCCCCGGCGTCGGTACCAGTGCGTTGCCGCCCCCACCGCCGGTCGTCGTGGCCGAATCGCTATCGAAGTCGACGCGACCCACGATCAACTGACCGCCGACAGAGAGCTGGTTGCCCGGCAGCCGACTGATGCCGGCCGGGTTGGTCATCAAGACGCTCGGGTCCATCGCCCGGGCGGCGGCCCCGGCATTGGCCAGTCCACTGTCTTCCTGCCCCGCTTCGTAGAGCAGAATCCCCCCGCCTGCACGCGCCCAGCGACAACCAGTAACAGCATCAAAACCCACGCGCCGCCCCCGGCTAGCCGGGTTACTCGAGGCGCGAATACCCACTGGCAAATGGTCGAAGGCGCGTGCATGCGTCTCTCCCCGAATGAGTCTTACTGTGGATACAACAACGTCAGGATCAGTCGGGCGCCCCAGCCGTCGGGGCCACTGTCAGGCTGCTCCACCCAGTAGCGCACGCCACCGCCGACGCTGATCGGCTGGGCTCCCAGCGAGGTCAGTTTGGTGACGAACGCATTGACGGGGACCGACCACTGATTGGCCTCCCAGTCGTAGGTCGATTCGGAATTGACGCCGTAGGTCCAGGCTTCGGGCGTGGTGTAGGACGCGAACGGCTGCAGGAAGGTGCTGTCGATATCGTTGCGATGGCTCTCGCCGGCGAAATCCCAGAGATGGTTGGCCAGCAGCCCGGTCGTCCAGGGCCCTGACTGGCGCAACACCACGCCCGTGGGCCCGCCGCCCCATTTCTCTGCGCCTAGCGTGGTTTCGGTAGCCGTCGGCAGCAGAAAGACCGGCCCCACGCCCCAGATCACGCCGGAGGCGGTAGGCGCCTTGGGCGAAAAGAAAAAACTCTGGACGGTATCGCCGAGGCCGAACTGACTGCCCTCGCCGGGCACCACGTCATCCTGGCTGACGACGGGCAGGATCGTGCGACTGATCAGGTTCCAGTTATCGGAAATACCGAACGGAATGACCGGCTGGATATTGAGCAGGAAGCGCTCGCCGTTACCGCTACCGAGATCCTCATCGTAGTTGAACTGGAACGGCACGCTGATCAGGTTGGCGACCGGATTGCTCAGCTGTTTGGCAAGCGCCTCGTTGTTCGACTGCGCCGAGGCCGACATCGACATCATGCCGGCAAGACTACCTCCGACAAGACCACCACCGACGAGGTATCGGATAACCACACGCCACCCATCCCAAGACATTCTCATATGCCCCCCTGACCCCGTTCCCCGGAGAAGACAAGTGGATACGAGAAAGCGCATGACGCGTCTCGATGCGCCCCTTCGCTATTCCTTTCTTGGTTTACGTGCCTTCACGATTATTAATGGACACAACGGTAATAGTCGGCAAAGTCAAAATTGAAACCAATTGTTATCAACGCACCACAACAACGGCATAGTAAAATTAATTATAAATAGATGGCGTTAAAAAGACTTTAAAAATCATATTTATTGATATCTTACAGGAAGTAACAAAAAATCGAACACCCACCTCGATTTCAGACTTATTGATGAAATCATCGAAAGCCGATTATTCAACGGTTAGCAGCCCATTTATCTTTAAACGGTAACATTGATGAAGAGACAACCTGGCAAGGCCCGCTGAATCACGTCGTCGGTTCGCGAGCGGCCCACAAAAAAGCCGCTGATATCAGCGGCTGCATCTTCACCCGCCAAGACGGGCCTATGCGGTAAACCGGTGTCGATGCTGGCGTCACGGATCGATGCGCATCATCACCATCTGTGCCTCGCGATCGTTCTCGAAGCTCTTCAGCGTCAGCGTTGGCGTGCTCGCGGCATTGTGGAATGCCAGAGCGCCATCCTCGGCGGGAGAAGATGACCAGTCCGGCCCCAGACATTGACCGATCCCCGAGGCAGCGGCCTCGAGCTGCGAGGTACCGGCACCGGCCTCGATCCGCCCAGAGCAGGTGTAGTAGGTGGGCCCGCTGGCGGAAACGATCGAACAGGCATTGTCGAAAGCCTGCACGTTCGTATTCCAGATCCGCCCATAACGGGTCGAGCGACCACCACGCTTGAGATCGTCGAAACCATTGTCGGCACTGGCGACGGCCTGCTTGAGGTCATCGCAATCCAGATAGGTCGTGACCGATTGCTGCACCGGCCCGCTGGAACAGGCGCCCAGCGTCAGCATCACCGCACCGCCGATGAGTGCACGTCCCGTCATCGAAATCATCCGCATACGGATCCCCCTGTGGACAAGTTATGGTGTCGTTGACCGTTGGTTCGTTAAGCATGGTCGGCTGCGGGCGGGTCATCATTCCCATCGGCGAGGACCGCCGTCGCGCTTTCAGCGTAGGCCACAGCCCGCACGCCGAACAGGGGCCATTCGCGCACCCGGCCTCGTCCTCAAGGCTTTTGGCGCTTCAGCTCGGCACCGAAGTCGAGCATGCGACCGAGCGGCACCAGTGCGCGCTCGGCGATGACGGAATCGACATGGATCTCCTGACCGCAGCCGTTGGCGTCATTCAGCACGGCGAGCGTGTTTTCCAGTCCGTTCATCGCCATCCACGGGCAGTGGGCACAGCTCCTGCAGGTCGCGCCGTTACCGGCCGTGGGCGCGGCCATGAAGCGCTTTTCCGGCATCAGCTGCTGCATCTTGTAGAAGATGCCCCGGTCGGTCGCGACGATAAACGTCGGATTGTCGAGCTTCTGCGCCGCGGCGATCAGCTGCGAGGTGGAGCCGACGACATCGGCGATCTCGACCACCGAGGCGGGCGATTCCGGATGCACGAGCACGGCGGCTTCGGGGTGCAGCGCCTTGAGCTCGAGAATGCCCTTGGCCTTGAACTCGTCATGGACGATGCACTCGCCGTCCCAACAGAGAACGTCGGCGCCGGTCCGCTCGCGTACGTAGGCTCCCAGATGGCGATCCGGCGCCCACAGAATCTTCTCGCCACGCCGGTCGAGGTGGTCGATCAACTCGACCGCGATCGACGACGTCACGACCCAGTCGGCGCGCGCCTTCACCGCGGCCGAGGTGTTGGCGTAGACCACCACGGTGCGATCCGGGTGTTGATCGCAGAAGCTGGAAAACGTGTCGGCCGGGCAGCCGATATCGAGCGAACAGGTCGCCTCCAGCGTCGGCATGAAGACGCGTTTTTCCGGACTCAGGATCTTGGCGGTCTCGCCCATGAAGCGCACGCCGGCGACGATCAGCGTGGTCGCCGGATGATCCCGCCCGAAGCGCGCCATCTCCAGCGAGTCCGCCACGCAGCCGCCGGTCGCTTCCGCCAGCGCCTGAATCTCCGGATCGGTGTAGTAGTGGGCGACCAGCACGGCGTTTCGCGCGATCAGTCGCTCGGCAATGCGCTCGCGGTAGTGCGCCCGCGCCTCGTCACTCAACGACGGCTGCGCCGCTGTCGTACCGGCGAGATGTTCACGTACCTGTTCGCGCTGCATCATGACGACTCCGTGGCGCTGCCACCGTGGGCTAAAACGAGATCGGCCAGCCTACCAGAGGCTGGCCGATCTCGGGCCGATCAAGACCATGGTCTAAGACAACCGGTCGGGCATAGCCGGCTTCCGATCAGGCTCAGTCAGCGAGCCACTCGGTGTGGAACGTCCCTTCTCGGTCGACGCGCTGGTAGGTGTGCGCGCCGAAGAAGTCGCGCTGCGCCTGGATCAGGTTGGCCGGCAGCTTCTCGCTGCGGTAGCTGTCGTAGTAGGCGATCGCGGAGGAGAAGGTCGGCGCGGGGATGCCGTTTTGCACCGCATGGGCGACCACGTCGCGCAGCGCCTGCTGGTAGTTGCCCGCGATCTCGCCGAAATACGGCGCCATCAGCAGATTCTTGAGCTCGGGGTTTTCCTGATAGGCATCGGTGATCTTCTGCAGGAAGCGCGCCCGAATGATGCAGCCGGCACGGAACAACTTGGCGATCTCGCCGTAATCCAGGTTCCAGCCGTACTGTTCGGAGGCGGCACGCATCTGGGCAAAGCCCTGGGCGTAGGACGCGATCTTGCTGAAGAAGAGCGCCTTGCGCACCTTCTCGATGAACTCGGCCCGGTCGCCTTCGAGCGGCGTCTCCGCCGGGCCCTTGAGCACCTTGGACGCCTCAACGCGCTCGTCCTTCAGCGAGGAGATGAAACGCGCGAAGACGGACTCGGTGATCAGCGGCAGCGGTACCCCCAGATCGAGCGCGCTCTTGCTGGTCCACTTGCCGGTGCCCTTCTGGCCCGCGGCATCGAGAATCACGTCGACCACGTCCTGATCGCTGCTGTCGTCCTTCTTGGTGAAGATCTTCGCGGTGATGTCGATCAGGTAGCTGTCGAGCTCGCCCTCGTTCCACTCGCTGAACACCTCGGCCAGCTCGGCGTTCGAAAGCCCCAGCGAGCCCTTGAGGATCGCGTAGGCCTCGCTGATCAGCTGCATATCGCCGTATTCGATGCCGTTGTGGACCATCTTCACGTAGTGGCCGGCACCATCCGGGCCGACATAGGCGACACAAGGCTCGTCGTCATCGGCACGGGCGGCGATCTTCTCGAGGATCGGCGCGACCATATCGTAGGCTTCCTTCTGCCCGCCGGGCATGATCGACGGGCCTTTCAGCGCGCCCTCCTCGCCACCGGAGACGCCGGTGCCGATGAAGTTGAAGCCGGCCTCGGACAGCTCCTTGTTACGACGAATGGTGTCCTCGTACGGCGTATTGCCGCCGTCGATCAGAATATCGCCCTTGTCGAGATGCGGCGCCAGCGACGCGATCGTCTTGTCGGTGGGATCCCCCGCCTGGACCATCAGCAGGATACGACGCGGCGTCTCCAGCGAGGCGACGAACTCCTCCACGCTGTAGAACGGCTCGAGCTTGCTGTCGGGGTTCTCGCCCATCACTTCATCGGTCTTCTCGCGCGAGCGGTTGAAGATCGACACGGTGTAACCGCGGCTCTCGATGTTGAGTGCGAGGTTGCGCCCCATGACGGCCATGCCGACGACGCCGATTTGCTGTTTGGCCATTGACCATGCTCCTTGCAGAAAAAAGCCGTCACGCGGCAATAAAAGTGACACTAGTGTAAGGCAGAGAGGCCGATCCGCCGAATTTACCTCCACCCGACAGGCGGATGACAGCCGACCTCTCCTCAGGTGATCGCCGTCGCTCAGTGCGCCTCGTCCCAGTTGGCGCCGCTATTGGCATCGACGATCAGCGGCACGCTGAGTTCGGCCGCGTTCTGCATGCGCTCGCGAATGGCGACGATGAAGTCGTCGACCTGGGACTCGGCGACCTCGAAGACCAGCTCGTCGTGCACCTGCATCACCATCCAGGCGTCGAAATCCGCCTGGCCCGTCGACGGGTTGAGCCAGTGATGCACGTCGATCATGGCACGCTTGATGATGTCAGCGGCCGTGCCCTGCATCGGCGCGTTGATCGCGGTGCGCTCGGCGGCCTGGCGACGCGCGTGATTTTGCGCCTTGATCTCCGGTAGATGCAGACGGCGGCCGAAAACCGTTTCGACGTAGCCATCCTCGGCGGCCTGAGCGCGAATGTTGTCCATGAACCGCGCCACGCCGGGGTAGCGGTCGAAGTAGCGGTCGATATAGACCTTGGCCTGCTTGGCCTCGATATGCAGCTGCTTCGAGAGCCCCCAGGCACTCATGCCGTAGATCAACCCGAAATTGATCGCCTTGGCGCTGCGGCGCTGATCGGTGGTGACCTTCTCCAGCGAGACACCAAACACTTCCGCGGCGGTCGCGGCGTGAATGTCCAGATCGTTGGCGAAGGCCTCCAGCAGTCCCTTGTCGTCGGAGAGATGCGCCATGATGCGCAGTTCGATCTGCGAGTAGTCGGCGGCGACGATCCGGTAGCCATCCCGGGCCACGAAGGCCTGGCGGATCTTGCGCCCCTCGTCGGTACGGATCGGGATGTTCTGCAGGTTGGGGTCAGACGACGATAGCCGCCCGGTCGCCGTCACCGCCTGATGATAGCTGGTATGCAGCCGGCCGGTCGCGGGATTGACCAGTCGCGGCAGCTTGTCGGTGTAGGTCGACTTCAGCTTGGTCATGCCACGATGCGACATGATCAGCTTGGGCAACGGATAGTCGAGCGCCAGCTCCTCGAGTACCCCTTCGGCGGTGCTCGGCGCGCCCTTGGGTGTCTTCTTGATCACCGGAATTTTCTGCTCCTCGAACAGAATCTCCGCGAGCTGCTTGGGCGAGCCGAGATTGAATTCCTTGCCGGCGAGCTCGAACGCTTGTGCCTCGAGTTCGCGAATGCGCGTCTCGAGCTCCTGGCTCTGCGCATGCAGGCGCGCGGCATCCAGCGCCACGCCATTACGCTCCATATGCGAGAGCACCGGGACCAGCGGACGTTCGAGGGTATCGAGCACGTCGGCCAGCCGGCCGGTCGCCTCGAGTTTCGGACGCAGCTCGCGATGCAGCCGCAGGGTGATATCGACATCCTCGCAGGCGTAGGGCACCGCCTCTTCCAGCGCGATCTGGTTGAAGGTGAGCTGCTTGGCGCCCTTCCCGGCGATCTCTTCGAAGCTGATCGTTTTCTCGCCGAGGTACTTCAGCGCCAGCGAATCCATGTCGTGTCGGGTCGCCGTGGAGTTGAGCACGTAAGACTCGAGCATGGTGTCGTCGAGCGCCCCGGCGACGCGGATGTCATAGCGCGCCAGCACCGAGATATCGTACTTGAGGTTCTGGCCGATCTTGCCGATCTTCGGATTCGTCAGCAGCGGCGCGAGCGCCGCCAGCACCGCGGCACGCTCGAGCTGCGCAGGCGCATCGAGATAGTCGTGGCCCACCGGAATATAGGCAGCCTCGTGCGGTTCGATCACCAGGCCGATACCGACGATCTCCGCCTCCATATAGTTGAGGCTGGTCGTTTCCAGGTCGAAGCAGAAGACGTCGCTGGCCTCGAGCCGTTTCAGCCAGGCATCGAAATCGGCCTGTTCGAGCACGGTATGATCGCTGCGCTCGGGCTTGGCCAGCGCCGGGTCTTCATCGATCTCACTGGTCTCACCGCCGCCCTCACTACTGCCTGAAGTCGCCCCGACCGACGCGCCGGCCTGCACGTCATCGACGCCCTCGTCCTTGCCCTCGAGCAGCTCGGCAAGCCAGTTCTTGAACTCGAGCTGCGTATAAAGCGCTTTCAGCGCCTCCCGGTCGGGCTCGGCCAGATGCAGGTCATCCAGGCCGATGGACAAGTCGCAGTCAGTCTTGATCGTCGCCAGCTGGTAGGAGAGATAGGCCTGCTCGCGGTTGGCTTCGAGCTTCTTGGGCAGGGTCTTGGCGCCGCGAAAGCTCAACGTCGTGATCGTCTCCAGGTCGGCGTAGATCGTGTCCAGCCCGCCTTTCATCCCCTGCAGCAGTCCCAGCGCGGTCTTTTCACCCACGCCGGGGACGCCGGGAATGTTGTCGACCTTGTCGCCCATCAGCGCGAGGTAGTCGATGATCAGCTCGGGCGGTATGCCGAACTTCTCCTCGACACCGGCCACGTCGAGCGTCTCGCCTTTCATGGTGTTGACCAGCGTGATGTGCTGGTTGACCAGCTGCGCCATATCCTTGTCGCCGGTGGAGATCACCGCGTCGCGGCCGGACTCGGTGGCGAGCCGCGCCAGCGTACCGATGACGTCGTCCGCCTCGACGCCCTCGATGCACAGCAATGGCAAGCCGAGCGCCCGGACGCAGTCGTGCAGCGGTTCGACCTGGGGCCGCAGGTCATCCGGCATCGGCGGTCGGTGCGCCTTGTACTCAGCGTAGATGTCGTCGCGAAAGGTCTTGCCCTTGGCGTCGAACACCACCGCCATCGGGCTTTGCGGATACTGCTTGATCAGGCTCTTGAGCATCGACAGCACGCCGCGCACGGCGCCAGTCGGCTGGCCGTCCGAGGTGGAGAGCGGCGGCAGCGCATGGAAAGCGCGATAAAGATAGGAGGAGCCGTCGACGAGGACGATGGGGGCATCTGCCATGAGCGCGAGTATCCGTGGCTGGCTTTCAATGCGCTCATGATACGCAAGCCGCCGCCCAACGTCAGGGACTCCACGCCATGCGGCACGACCTGGCATGCCGCCAACCCGCGGAAACGCTACACTGGGCGCGGGTATCGAGCCTCGCGTTCTGCGCGGCCTCGCGCCTTGTCGACCCCCAGCCAAGCCGGTACCGGTAGGCGGGCTCGGTCGCCGATGGTTTTCGAACTCGACAGGAGTCCGCAATGTCTCGACGTCTGCTGATGACACTGATGCCGCCGCTGGTGATCGCCGGCCTGGCACTCTCGACGCTCACCCCGCCGGCCCTCGCCCAGTCGACGCCCCAGCCGGAGGTGACCTCGCAGCGGGAGGGGCAGCGCACGATCGACGAATACCGGATCGACGGTCATCTCTACGCGATCCGCATCGCGCCGGCCGATGGCCCTGCCTACTTCCTCTATGACGACGATGGCGACGGCGATTTTCAGCGCCTCGACACCGATAGCGTGGCAGTCCCCGACTGGGTGCAGAACGACTGACCGCGACGCCAAGCCGACACGACGGTAGGAGAGTGTCGCCCCAGCCGCTACAATGCGCGCTGTTTTTCTCGACCATTGCCCCTTTTTCCAACGACCGCCCCAGACCCGAGATCCCATGGCCGTATTCACCCCCTTGAGCGACGATCAGGTCGCCGAGTTTCTCGAGCGTTATACCGTCGGCAGCCTGCAACGACTCAAGGGCGTGCCCCAAGGGACCGAGAACAGCACGTTCTTCGCCACCACCGACCAGGGCGAGTGGGTCCTGACCCTCTTCGAACAGGGCGAATTCGAGGATCTACCCTTCTTCGTCGACCTGCTCGACTATCTCGCCGATCACCACCTGCCGGTGCCAGGCCCGGTGCACGACCGCGAGGGCGTGGCGCTTCAGCGCCTCGCCGGTCGCCCCGCGCTGCTGTTTCCGCGCATGCCGGGCAGCCATCCCAGCGCGCCCAATCTCGCCCAGTGTGCCGAACTCGGCGATGCCCTGGGGCGCCTGCATGTCGTCTCGCAGCAGTTCGACGGTACGCGCCCCAACCCGCGCGACCTGACCTGGCTCCAGCAGCGTCACGGCGAGGTGCTGGAATTTCTGTCGCCCGACGACCAGGCGCTGATGCGCGCCGAGATCGCGCACTACCGCGAGGTCTTCGCCGAGCGCGAACTGCCGCAGGGCGCCATCCACGGCGACCTGTTCCGCGACAACACGCTCTACGATGGCGACCGTCTCGGCGGCATCATCGACTTCTACAACGGCTGCACGGGCGATCTGCTGTTCGACCTGGCAATCGTGATCAACGACTGGACCAGCGACGAGGCGGGCAACATCGACCGTGCGCGTTACGAGGCGATTCTCGGCGCCTATCTCGCCCATCGCCCGCTGACAGCTACCGAGCGCGAGCGCTGGCCCAGCATGCTGCGCATGACCGCGCTGCGCTACTGGCTCTCTCGCCTGCTGGTGATCCACGTCGACCCGCCGGCCCACGACATCACCCCGCACGATCCGGCGCGTTTTCGCACGCTGCTGGGGCGGCGCCTCGCATCCGGCGTGCCACCACTGCCGACACCGGCCGCGCGGTAACGCCTTTACTACGGATCAATATTGACTAGGCTCTGCCGGAACATCCGGCTGCCCCGTCGATCTGATCGACAGGGCTTCGGTACGCGTCGCGGGACCCCGGTTTTTTTCTCCCGTAACACATGGTCGTGGGCGTCCGGCGACGGCATAATGCGCGCCACTGCGCCCCGGCCCTTCATCGCGTGTCATGCCGGGTATTTACTGCCGGCTGATCGGAGAGCGCCATGACCCATCCCACCCCCGCCGCCCAGGCTCGACGCACCTACAATATCGACCAGTGGGGCAGCGGCTATTTCGATGTCGACGATCAGGGGCGCACGCTGGTCCGACCGCTGGGCAGTGAAGTGCCTGGCCCCACGCTGGTGCTCGACAGCCTGGTCGACAAGCTGCGCGAGGCCGGCCTGCGCCTGCCGGTACTGGTGCGCTTCATCGATATCCTGCACGACCGGGTCGAACAGCTCTGCATGGCCTTCGATCAGGCGATGCGCGAAGAGCAGTATCGCGGCAGCTATACCGCCGTCTACCCGATCAAGGTCAACCAGCAACGCCGCGTGGTCGAGGAGATCCTGGCCACCCAGGAGCGCGGCCACGGCCGTGTCGGCCTGGAAGCCGGCAGCAAGCCGGAACTGATGGCGGTGCTCGCGCTCTCCGGCGATGGCCCCTCCCTGATCGTCTGCAACGGCTACAAGGACCGCGAGTACATCCGCCTGGCGCTGATGGGCGAGAAGCTCGGCCACAAGGTCTATCTGGTGGTGGAGAAGTATTCGGAGCTTTCGCTGATTCTCGAGGAAGCCGAGAAACTGAAGGTCAAGCCGCGTATCGGCGTGCGGGCACGCCTTTCCTCCGTGGGCAAAGGCAAGTGGCAGGATACCGGCGGCGAGAAGTCCAAGTTCGGCCTCACCGCCGGGCAGATCCTGGCTATCGCAGAGCGCCTGCGTGATGCCGATGCCCTGGAGAGCCTTCAGCTGGTGCACTTCCATCTCGGCTCGCAGATCGCCAATATTCGCGATATTCAGCGCGGCCTGCGCGAGTGCGCCCGCTTCTACCACAGCCTGCGCGCGGTCGGCGCACCGGTGGACACGGTCGACGTCGGCGGCGGCCTGGGCGTCGACTACGAAGGCACACGCTCGCGCAGCTTCTGCTCGATCAACTACTCGATGCGCGAGTACGCCAGCAACGTGGTCTGGGCGTTTCGCCAGATCTGCGAGACCCACGACCTGCCGCACCCGCAGATCATCTCCGAGTCCGGTCGTGCGCTCACCGCGCACCATGCCGTGCTGGTGACCAACGTGATCGGCGAGGAGCGGCTCGGCCACGTCGAACCCTCGCGTCAGACCGAGGGCGATGCCCACGTCGACGAGCTGTGGCGCGTCTATGACCGGCTCGAGGGGATGCGCGAGCCTCGCGATCTGGTCGAGGCCTATCACGATGTGGCGCAGGCACTGGGCGAGCTGCAGGAGCGCTTCGTGCTCGGGCTCGCCGACATTCATGCCCGCGCCGAGGGTGAGTCGGTCTACTTTGCCGCCTGCCAGCGCCTGCAGGACCGGCTCGACAGCCGCAATCGCGCCCATCGCGAGATCGCCGACGAGCTGGCCGAGAAGCTCGCCGACAAGCTGTTCGTCAACTTCTCGCTGTTCCAGTCGCTGCCGGATGTCTGGGGCATCGATCAGGTCTTCCCGGTACTGCCGCTGACCGGCCTGGAGCGGCCGCCGACACGGCGCGGCGTAATCCAGGACATCACCTGCGATTCCGACGGGCGCATCGATCTCTACGTCGACGGCCAGGGCCTCGAGTCGACCCTGCCGCTACCGGAGTGGGAAGACGATGACGACAAGCTGCTCGGCCTGTTCCTCGTTGGCGCCTACCAGGAAATTCTCGGCGATCTGCACAACCTGTTCGGCGACACCGACTCGGTTGACGTCGCCCTCGACGCCAACGGCGAGTGGCAACTCTCCCACGTACAGCAGGGTGACGCCGTGGCCGACGTGCTCGGCTACGTCAATTTCGACGCCGATGCGCTCAAACGCCAGCTCACCCAGCAGCTCATCGCCAGCTCACTGAGCGCCGAGGAGCGCGTGCAGTTCGTCGAGGAGCTCTCCGCCGGGCTGAGCGGCTATACCTATTTAGAGTAAAACGCTTCTGTAGGAAAACGCTTCTGGAGGAAGCGCCTCTGGAGGAAGTGTCTCTGGAGAAAACGCCTCAGGAGGAAAGCACTGCTGAGTCAGACGCCCGCGGCGATCGCCACAGGTGATCTCTCCTGACGACAAACGCCAGCGACCCAGGTCGCTGGCGTTTGTCGTTACTCATCGCGGCGGTTATCGCGTGCGCGTGCCGACATCCAGTCCCAGTGACATCGACAAGCCCAGTACGGCTTCGCGCGGCAGCTTGCCGACGCCGGCCGGCGTGCCGGTCAGCACGACATCGCCCGGCTCCAGGGTAAAGGTCGCGCTCATCTCTTCGAGCAGCGCGGGGATATCGAACAGCATGTCGCTCGCCTTCCCACTCTGCTGGCGCTTGCCGTCGATATCGAGATGGAAGGTAATGGCCGACCAGTCGGGTACGCTCTCCAAGGCGACAAAACGTGACAGCGGGCAGGCGCCGTCGAACGCCTTGGCTCGCTCCCACGGGTGGCCTTTCTCTTTCAACGCGGACTGCACATCGCGCAGCGTCAAGTCCAGCGCCAGGCCCACACCGGCGATCGCTTCCGGTGCATCCTCCCGCGAGGCGCGGCTCAAGCGCTTGCCTATCAGTAGCGCCAGCTCGGTCTCGAAATGCACCTCCCCGAACGCGAACTGCTCGACGAGCGGCTCTTCCAGTGCCACCGCGCTGGTGGCAGGCTTCATGAACAGCAGCGGCGAGGCAGGAACGGGGTTGTTCAGCTCCGCGGCGTGCTCGGCGTAATTGCGGCCAACGCAGAGAATCTTGCCGAGCGGGAGACCGGTTTCGCGGCCGTCGGTGTAACGGGTAGTGAAGGACATGCAGCGCTCCTGACGCAGACAACGGTGACGGAAGGGAAACGTACCCATGAAAAAGCCGCCGCGGGGGCGACTTATCGAGTCTACCCCCAACGGCGGCTCGTTGGCATCGCCCGCCAGCGCGGGCGACTCACGTCGTCAGTGCGTGTCCTCGCTCGGCGTCCAGGTCTCGTCCGGCTGGTGCGCCAGAAACGAGGGCCGCGGGCGGCTGGCGCCAAACGGCTGCACACAGGCGTTGTCGCGCCGGTTATAGACGAAGAAGGCGTTGCTGCGTGGGTCCGGCGACATATTGGCGTTGGAGCCGTGCAGGGTGTTGCAGTCGAACAACAGCAGGCCGCCGGCGGCGCCGGTCGGCGCCTGAATGCCGTTCTGCTCGATCAGGCGGTCTAGCGCCTCATGGCTGGGCACACCGAGCTCCTGCTGCTTCAACGACTGCTTGTGATTATCGTCCGGCGTCTCGCCCAGACAGTGCACGAACACCCGATGCGACCCGGGGATCAGCATCAGCGGGCCGTTGAAGTGATGGTTGTCGGTCAGAATGATCGACGCACTGACGGCATTCATCGCCGGCATGCCATCTTCGGCATGCCAGGTCTCGAAGTCCGAGTGCCAGTTGAAACCCTTGCCGTGAAACCCGGGCTTGTAGTTGATCCGCGACTGGTGAACGTACACGTCACCACCGACAATCTGTCGTGCGCGGCCGACCATGCGCGGGTCGTTCGCCAGCTCGGCGAAACGCTGAGAGAGAAAATGCACCGCGAACAGCGAGCGGATCTCGCGGCTGTCGGGTTCGGTAATCGAGAAATCGCGATCGCGGAAGTCATCGCGTTTCAGCAGCGCGGCCAGCTCGTCCGACAGCGCCTGAACTTCCGTCTGGTCGAGGAAGTTAGGCTCGAACAGAAAGCCGTCGCGATCAAAGGCCTCGAGCTGCTCGCCGTGCAAGGGGCCTTCGAGATGGCGACCCTTGACGACCGGTTCCTGACGCTGGCGCCAGAGCGCGTCCTGCGGCTGGCGCAAACGTGTCGGATAGCGATCCTGCTTCGTCCACGTCGTGGTCGGATATTGGGGGGATGCGGTCTGTACTGACATCCAATCACCTCCAAGTTTGTGATCAGGGTTCAGATCCAGTCCTCGGCGCTATGGCGCCTTTTGGATTCAGAGAGGGGTCAAAGGATCCTCATGTGTCTTGCAATGGGAACTCCATCCTAGAAGAGGTCGCGGGGATTTCAACCGCCGAGCCATCGGTCGACTCGGGAGCCGTTACCAGGGATCACGCGGCCTCGACCGCCCCACGGTGTCAGCCGCCGTCGTCGGACACGATAACTTAAATCAACCGCAGAGGACTTTTTCCCCAAGGACTGGTCCCCCTTCAAATCCCTAAGCACGTGTCCCCCTTGAACGCGTCTTTTTCGCGCCCGGATCGCGGGAGGAAACCGCTTCACGGCGGCCGCTTCATCGTCGCGTCACATAGCACCTGCAGACTGAGACGTACGTTCCCGCGCACACGTCCGCGGGCCGATCATTCGAGGAGATTGCCATGATTCGCGTCACGCTCGACCTAACCTGCTCGGTCTGCCATCACGATCAGTTTTTCCTGCCGTTGCCGGACAGCGACCAGCGCCATGTGCGCTGCACCCGCTGCATGGCGGTGAAATGCCATACCGCCGACCTGGAAAAGGCGATGATCGCCTTGAATCGCGAGAAACGGGATGCAGCACGCGTCGCCTGACGCGTCGTGCCGACGGATGACCGCACGAACGCCTGCCGGAACGGCGAAGCGCGAAGCGCGGCGCGACAAGAACAATGCAGAACATTTCAGAAAGGATAATAAGAAGGGTAAGAAGGGATAAAAGAGGGCCGTGACGCAAGACGGCAAGACCCTCAGTCAGCATTACCCATAGTGCTGGCTATCACGGCCCTCGCAAACCGAACTTCCGTGGTATGACACATCCCTGCATCGGTATTCCTGGCGAGTATCCATCCAATGGATGCGCACAGGCTACGGGATAAACCGGATAAGTAAAATTGATTCAGGATAATTAGTTTCAATAGTTTTGTATCCTTGCGTAACAAGACCTTCCGCGTACCGACTGCCGCCATGGCCAACGTGCATGCCTAGGGTTCGGCCAACACCGTTCCACGCCGATATCGAGGTTCCCTTCTCTCAGCGATAGCGCTCGCGCGGCTGCCGTTCGGCCGCCTCCTGATGGCGAGACGCCGCCCAGCGCGAAGGTTCACCCCAGTGCTGATAGGGGCGCATGGGGCGCACCACCGCATCCTTGTAGAAGGACTCGAACGGTTCCGCGATCAACGGCGGCGACCGATGCGGGACATCCCCGAAACGACAGCGAAAATCGGCACAGCCCCGCTCACCGTCTGGCGGCGAGGCAACGGCCGGCAACGCGAGACAACATAAAGCGACGCCCAACAAGGCAACTTTCATGGCAGCTCCCGGGTAGCCGGGTCAGAAGAGCGATCGCCACCGAGTATAGAAGAAGGCCGCACATCAAGAGGCTGAAAGAGATACGACCGCCGGCAGGAGAAATACCGCGCAACGTCACGGCTCCTTGCGGCACATGGCTCGACCGGAGACGGCACGACGCTCGCAGGCCAAAGGATTTTCGAGTCGCGGTCGATAACCCTGACAACGTCGCTCCGGCGGACAACGTGGATGGTAACGGCGTCAACACGCAGAATAGCAACGCAAAAAACCGCGCTGGGCGGCTCTCGAAAGGACAAACAATGACGACAAGGGGAAGGACACCTGGTGCCGGTGAGAGGATTCGAACCTCCGACCTACGCATTACGAATGCGTTGCTCTGCCGACTGAGCTACACCGGCCAGGCGGCGCCTATCATAATCAGCCAACCTCGGAGAGACAACCACGAAACGCCATTTCAGTGCACCGCTGGCGGTGGGCGCGGCGCGGCCACCTTACTGCCACTGGCTCCTCCCGTCACTGCGTGATATTGCTGGTTTTTTGCGAAGGCGTTTCCCTATGCCCCTGTCCCGGTCACGATACTCCAGCCCCTTTGGCCTGCCGTGGGCCTGGCTGGTGGCGTTGCTGCCGCTACTGCTAGGTGCCCCGCTGATCTACTGGCAGGCCGAGCGCGCGCACGAACGCCAGACGGCCGAGGGCATCCGGCAGGCACAGGGCAAGCTCGAGCAGATTCTGGACTATGCCGACAACGCCACGACCATGGTCTCGAGCCTGGTGGGCATCAGTTGCCAGACCGCCGTGCTTCCGCTGCGGGAACACAGCATGGCGACCCCATTCGTACGATCGCTCAACCTGACCCACCAAGGAAACATCTACTGCACGTCGCTCTATGGCATCTCCGGCGCGCCCGAAGAGCCCGAGCAGTACGTCGACGGCCAACTGCGGCTGATGCCTGGCAACCAGGTTACGCCAGAGCGAGCGGTGCTGATCTTCCGCCGGGAGACAACGGACGGCAGCGTGCTGGCCGGCATCGATACCCAGTATTTGGCCGACACGCTGCAGCTGACCAGCCTCAGCGCCCCTATCGATCTCCAAATCGGCGATCTCTGGCTCGATGCCCAGGGCAACACCTTCCACGACGGGGTGGGCGAGCAGGCAACCCACGAGATCACGACAACCTCGTCGCGCTATCCTTTCTCGCTGCGTGCCTCACCCGACGACACTACACTCTGGCCACTGCTGCGCGCCGACTTTGGTCCGCTGCTGATCATGCTGGCCCTGTTGAGCCTACTGTTTGGCATTGGCGCAAGAGCGCTGGAGCGACGCAGCAATTCGCCCCTGCGTGAAATTCGGCGAGGGCTGCGTGACAACGAGTTCGAGCCGTTCTACCAGCCGATCGTGGATATCGAGACGAACACCTGGAAGGGACTCGAAGTGCTGATGCGCTGGAATCATCCGCAGGCCGGGCTGATTCCACCGGACCAGTTCGTGCCGCTGGCGGAGCGCTCCGGATTGATCGTCGGTATGACGAGCCAACTGATGGCCAAGGTAGCGAAAGACCTGGCACCGCACGTCTACCAGCTGTCGCCGGGATTCCACGTCGGCTTCAACATCAGTGCCTCTCACTGTGAGGGGAAACATCTACTCGAGCAGTGCCAACAGTTTCTCTCGGCCTTTCCTGCCGACACCATCACGCTGGTGCTGGAGCTGACCGAGCGCGAGCTGCTGAAGCCCAGCGAGATGACGACGGCGCTGTTCGAAACGCTAGGCAACATGAATATCCGCATCGCGATCGACGACTTCGGCACCGGCAACGCCAGCCTGGCCTATTTGCGGCAGTTCCACGTCGACTACCTCAAGATCGATCGCAGTTTCGTGGCGATGGTCGGACAGGACGCCCTTTCTCACCACCTGCTCGATAACATCATCGATCTATCGACTCGGCTCAACCTGGGTATCGTCGCCGAAGGGATAGAGACAACGCTGCAACGAGACTACCTCAGCCAGCGCGGCGTCCAGTTTCTGCAGGGCTATCTCTATGCGCGCCCGATGCCCGCCGAAGACCTGATGAGAACCCTGGCGACGTCACCCGAATCCTCCCCGGTCAAGGCAAGCCCTCTGGAGACCTAGGCTCCTCGAGACTTGGATTCCTTGAAACCTAGATTCCTTAAGACCTGGACCTCTCGAGCTATCGCTCCGTGGAGACGACCATCTCTGGAGACATCGCCTCGAGACTCGCCCAAACGCCACCTCAAGCGTCCTTGGGCTGCGGGAGAGACGCCTCCCGCTCCGCGGCCGTAACCGGTGCAGCGGCATCCGCTTCTTTTTCCTGACGAAACAGCGACCAGGCCACGATGAACAGGGCCGCGATCAGCGGCCCCAGCACGAAGCCGTTGATGCCGAGCAGCGTCATGCCGCCGACGGTGGAGATCAGCACCACATAGTCCGGCAGTTTGGTCTCCTTGCCCACCAGTGGCGGTCGCAGCAGGTTGTCGACGAGACCGATGACGACCACTCCGATGAAGACGAGAATCAATCCCTTGGCATAGGCGCCGGTCAACAGCAGATAAGCGGCGACCGGCACCCAGATAATCGCCGAGCCGATAGCCGGTAGCAGCGACAGGAAGGCCATGAGCACGCCCCACAGTAACGCGGCCTCGATACCCAGCAACCAGAAGGTGATCCCACCGATCGCGCCCTGCGCCGCCGCGATAATGACATTGCCCTTGACCGTGGCTCGCACCACGGCCGTGAACTTGTCGATCAACTGGTAGGTGTACTCGTCGCTCAGCGGCGCGGTGGCGCGAATCTGGCTGCCAAGCGAACGGCCGTCGCGAAACAGGAAGAACAGCAGATAGAGCATGATGCCGGCACTGACGAGAAACTGCAGTGTGTTCTGGCCAATGCTCAGCACGCGACTGGCGATCAACTGGCTGCCCTGTTCGAACGCCGATCCCAGCCGGTTGGTGATATCCGAGAAGCTGCCGATGCCGGCGCTGCCCATCCAGCTCTGTACCGAAGCCGGCAGCGCGTCTCGCACCTGCTGGAGATAGCGGGCAATATCGAGCTCGCCGCTGTTGATGCGCTGATAGACGCTGGTGCCCTCGCGAACCAGCGAGAAGAAGATCAGCGAGACCGGAATGATCACGATAAAGACGCAGGCCATGACGCTGACGAAGGCAGTCAGGTTACGACGACGATGAAAGCGAGACTCCAGCCGCCGGTGCATGGGCTGGAACAGGATCGCCAGAATGACGGCCCACAGTACGGCGCCATAGAACGGCAGCAGCAGCCAGACGAAAGCAATGGAGACCAGCGTCAGTAGCAGGATGAAGGCCTTGTGTTGGCTCAGGGGACTCATGGCTCGACCGATCGCAGACGAATATGGTCCCAGCATAGCGGTAGTCACCCGGCGGTGTCCGACCGAATTGACCAGCCTCGACGCCATCCGCAGCGGCGGCCGGGCTCTCGAACCCGGTTTCCGGCTCACCCACCGCGATGCCCGCCATGCCCATGCGCAAGACAGGCGCTTTACCGAAACAGACGATCTACCGACAAAAACGACATACCGAAAAGCGAAAGGCCCACGCCTCAGACCGGACAGGCATCAGACACGAAAAAGCGCCAAGCCTCACGGCTGGGCGCCAGTGTCGCGACGTCCCTGTTCCCATCACAAGCCTCCTGCTCGCAGCCTTTCCTGGCAGCCTTTCCTGATAGGGTCATCTTCCATGGCCCCGATAACGAGGCTAGCGCACGAGGGTGACAGAATGAGGTCAGAGATCCGGGCGTCATTTACCGAGTCGCGGCACGGCTGACGATGCGCTTTTGTACAACCTGTGACAGGACACCGACGGTCCTGGAATATCGCCAACTCAAAACAGGCAGCAGCGACGCTAGCGGCCCACACCACGCCCCTTATACGAGGAAATTACAAATCATTTCAAAACATTCAAAGCCTGCCATGGCCCGCCGCATCAGGCCTTTAGCTAAGTTAAGTTAACTCAGGATAACCAAAGAACCGAAACGTGGCAGTACAACACTTGTACAAGCAAAATCGGTATGCCAACATGATTCTCGTAGACGCCAGCAAGGATGCTGGCCAGCACGTCGGCAAGGATGCCGAACAGCGGTAAATGGCAAGGATTGCCACCTCAGCCGGCCATGATGGCTGGCTCTCAACGCCAAGGAGGGCTGACCATGAAAGACGCGATTTCATGCACCCGCTGCGGTCATACGCAAACCACGTCGACCGAGCTTCACCAGGCATGGGATGAGATCACCTGCACGGAATGCGGCGATTTTCTCGACACTGTCGGCCATCGAATCGAGGCCAACAGTCCCCACTATCTGGTGCAGATGCTTAACCTCAGTCGTCAACTGACACAACAGATGTCCCGACAGGCCAGAGCGGTCAACGACCATCCGCTCGCCATGAGGAAAAGCGCATGATCAAAGTGACGCTGGACCTGACCTGCTCCATCTGTAGCCATCAGCAGTTCATGCTGCCCGTGGCCCCCAGCGAGGGGGGAAACGTATGCTGCGCCAACTGCACCGCCTTCAAGTGCAAGACGCTGGATCTAGAGCGCGCGCTCACCGCGATGGCACGCGTTCCGGCCAAGGAGCCTCTGCGCCCCGCCGCCTGACCAGCATACTGTTCTCGTGTCGATTGACCGCCCACTTCGGGCGGTTTTTTCGTGGGCCGTTGGTACTCTCCCAATTAATGCCGATCAAGGCAGATGGCGACCCCTGCGCCTACACTGTCTAGGCCGTCATGGACCGACGGCGCTCCCCGATCCGCGAGGCATCATGGCCGATATCGAACAGTTGAAAGAGAGAATTCGCGACGCCGTTCAGGCCAGCCAGCAGCAGCGCCTGGACTTTGAACGCGGCCTGGAAGCACGCCGTCAGCAGCTCATCGAAGTACAGACGGCTGTCGTCGGCTGGCTGGAGGCGTTGAATCTGGATAGCATCGAGACGCAGACAGTGGAGAGTACGCATAGCCTGTCGTGTTATGGCGAAGAATTCCACCGAACACTGCCGGAGCTGGTGGTGTCGCTCGGGACCTGCAAGTTGTATCTGCGGCCGGAAGAGCAATACCTCAGCGGGCATCGCATGCTGCTTTTCGCCAGCAGTGCCGAGGAAGACGCCAAGGAGATCATCCGGTCAGAGGAAGGCTACCACTACTCCGACCTGCAGTTCGGTCAGAAGCGCCATCTCTCTCAGTATGCCCCTTTCACCGCCGAAGCTTTCTATAAGCTGCTGTATGCGTGGCTGCGGGTCTGAGGCGCATGGCTACTCGGGCAGTGCGTCCTTGAACGACTCTCCAGATTGACCTGAAAGCTCCCAAAAGCAAGCCTCCAAAAGAAAGACCCCGGCAGACTGCCGGGGCCCAAGCGGTTTCGCAGGAATCGAAACTGCGCACAGCTTAACTTAAGTCACGCTTAATAAAGCGTTGCCTAACGACCAGTTTGACGCTCAATTCGCGGTAACACCCGGCGACCGAATGACGTCATGGCGCAACCAGATGACGCCCTTCTCGAGCGTCTGCTGCGCGGTGAGCTTCAGCTGCGCCAGCGCATGGGGAAACTTCGCTCCCTCGTCTCGATGATCGAAGGTCGAGGGTATCCCGGCGATACCATCGATGACCGGTACAATCAGCGTGCTCACTTCGTCGATGCAGTCGGCCGCGAGAAAGGCGCCATTGACGATGCCTCCCCCCTCGAGCAGCACGCGCGACAGACCGAAGTCCTTCCCCAGACTCTCTAGCGCCGCGCGCACGTCGTGTCCGTCGGCTCCGGCAAAGGTATAGGACACACCCGCCTGCCTGAGTGACTGTCGATACGCCTCGTCCACGCGCGTCGACAGCACCACGACCAGGTGGTCTTCGTCGAGCGTGGCGGCGTCATAGCAATAGCGCCCAGCGGGGTCCATCACCACGGCGATTCCGCGCCCCTGCCGATCGCCGATAAACGGCAACGCCGCCTCGCCCACCGGTGGCCCGAACTCGGGCAGTGTACGCTCTGCGAAATAGCCCGCCAGGGTGCGACGTCCGACCAACCAGGCATCCCCCGCCAGTTGCGCGGCGGCAGATTCGTAGACCTGCTCGATATCGGATTCCGCCCAGCCCTGCGCGGCTAGATTCCAGCGCTGAGGCAACAGACGGCCATCGAGCGAAGTAATCATGTGGGAGATGACTCGAGGCCGCATTCACGCACTCCTGTCGATATTGATGACTGCCCGGATCATTTCTCGCCCGCGTATTCTTCATCCTTGACCTTCTCCATCCAGGTCACGGGACTGCCGTCGATCGATTCCTGGATCGCGATATGCGTCATCGCCACGTCTGGCGAGGCGCCATGCCAGTGCTTCTCGCCGGCAGGAAACCAGACCACATCGCCGGGCCGGATTTCCTCGATCGGTCCACCTTCCCGCTGCACGCGGCCAAAACCCGCCGTGACGATCAGCGTCTGCCCGGCCGGATGCGTATGCCATGCCGTCCGAGCGCCGGGTTCGAATGTCACCGCCGCGCCGCTGGTACGGCCCGGCTCTTCAGCACTGAAGAGGGGGTCGATGCGCACGGTGCCGGTAAAGTAGTCGTCCGGTCCGGGCGTCGAGGGCTGCGTACCTACACGATTGATTTTCATGCGTCTTAACCTCTGAACGGAAGCAGTGTATGACGTGATAGCATACTCAGCGTAGCAGCCGGCGGCCGGAGCATAATCCAATAAAACCGGCAACAGCCATGAGAGGAGTTCATCAATGCTCAGAGAAAACATGACCGGGCTGGTGGCCTTCGTGACCGTTGCCAGAGTGGGCACTTTCACCAGAGCCGCCGCACAACTGGGCGTCTCCCAGTCCGCGCTGAGCCACACGGTGCGTGATCTCGAAGAACGCCTGGGCGTGCGGGTACTGGCGCGTACCACGCGCAAGGTCGCACCGACCCTGGAAGGCCAGCGCCTGCTGGATCGGATCGCACCGATGCTCGACGAGATCGAACACGAGCTATGGGCGATCGTGGATACGCGGGAAAAGCCTGCCGGCCATTTCCGCATCACGACGACCGATTACGCGGCCGAGACGCTCGTCTGGCCCAAGCTGCGCCCAGTTCTCAGCCAGTACCCGGATATCCATGTCGAGGTTGTCACCGACTACCAGTTGACGGATATCGTCGAATCCCAGTTCGATGCCGGTATTCGACTGGGAGAGCAGGTCAGCGAGGGCATGATCGCCGTGCGTATCGGCGAGGATTTCGCCATGCGCGCGGTGGCGACCCCGGCCTATTTCGCTGCGCACGGACGCCCCCAGACGCCGCAGGAACTGACCCAGCACAACTGCATCAACCTGCGGCTGCCGACCCACGGCGGCCTCTACGCTTGGGAGTTCGAGAAAGACGGCCGCGAAATCAAGGTACGGGTGGAGGGCCAGCTCACCTTCAATACCATCAATCCGGTTCTGGAAGCCGCGATCGACGGTTACGGTATTGGCTACGTGCCGGATGGCCTGGCCGCCGACGCTATCGCCCGCGGAGAACTGGAAGCCGTACTGGAAGCCTGGTCTCCGCCTTTTACCGGCTACTTTCTCTACTATCCGCATCGCCGCCAATCCTCGCCCGCGTTCTCGATTCTGGTGGACGCGCTTAGCCTCGATACGCCACCCCCGCCTGCGGACGACGATTGACCGTCGGCGCAGCACCGGGCGCATCATCCGCCATTATTGTCCCGTCCGGCCGCGCGAGCCCCCACAGCGGAGAAGCGCCCATTGCCCGTAATTCATGAGAGGGCCTCATAAGTGCTTTTGGCCGCCGCCAGTGGTCGCACTCCCGAAGCTGTGCAAAGGTTTCACTGATAGGTTCCATTTTTTCATCCCCTATCCGTCACATTGTCAGCAGCACATGTTTGCCACGAAATCGTCTCTCGACGTCAGCACTGGCACTTCAATCACGGGTATCTGAAGCACAGGTCTCCGAAGCACGAGTATCCGAAGTACTTCTCAACGGGAAAACGAGGTTGATTCGATGAAAGCCAAGCAATGGATGGGCGCACTGAGCCTGACGCTGGTAGCCGGCATGGCTCACGCGCAGAGCATGGAAATCACGCATAGCGAAGATCGCGAGACGATCATGGGCAGCTCTGAGGTGTTCACGGGCGAGCCGATCGTGAACATGCTGTTCCGGGCGACCGACAGCACCCGGGCAACTGCCGCAGAAGTCACGTTTGCCCCCGGCGAACGCTCCAACTGGCACACGCATCCGGCCGGCCAGACATTGGTCGTCACCGACGGCGTCGGCTGGGTACAGGAAGAGGGCGGCGAGAAGCGCGAAATCAAACCGGGAGACGTGATCTGGACACCGCCCGGCGTCAAGCATTGGCACGGGGCTACCGCCACGAACTCCATGTCGCACATCGCGGTACAGGAAGAGGTCGACGGCAACAACGTCGAGTGGATGGAGCCGGTAACCGACGAGCAGTACAACGCCGACTGATCGCTCACTGCTTTTGTCATGCGCGAATCGGTAACCCGGCGGCGCCTGCCAGGTTACCGATCCGCTCGTTGAGCCACTCCAACCAAGGAATCTCTCATGCGATCGAAAACGCTCTGGGTTTTACCCCTCGTCGGCCTGCTTTCCGCCTGCAGTAGCCTGCAATCCTCTCAGGCGCCCGCTGGCTTCCCGGATGCCCCCAGCGCCGACGAGATGAACCGCGTTTCTCCGGCCTTCAAGCACTACACCGACGACGTGGTGCTCGAGGACCTGTGGCATCGCCCCGGCCTCGCGCCCCGCGAGCGCAGTATCATCACCCTCTCCACGCTGATCACCCAGCGCCAGGATGTCGAACTGCCCTATCACTTCAACAAGGCGCTCGATAACGGCGTTACCCCCGAAGAGCTCTCCGAGATCATCACGCAGCTGGCGTTCTATACCGGCTGGGGCAACAGCACCAACGCCGTCGCCATCCTGAGTGACGTATTTGACGCGCGCGGTATCGACAATTCCGACCTGCCGGCCGAACCGGCCAACCCGCTGCCGATCGACATGGAATCGGAGCAGGCCCGTGAACAGCTGGTCGACGAGAACTTCGGCGATGTCTCGCCGGGCGTCGTGCAGTACACCACCGATGCCCTGTTCCGCGACCTCTGGCTACGCCCCGGCCTGGCGCCCCGTGACCGCAGCCTGGTCACCGTCAGCGCCCTGGTGGCATCCGGTCAACCGGACCAGGTCACCTTCCACCTCAATCGCGCCATGGATAACGGTCTGACCCAGGAAGAAGCTCAGGAAACCCTGACCCAGTTGGCGTTCTACGCCGGCTGGCCGCGGGTGTTCTCCGCCATGCCGGTATTCCGCTCCGTGTTCGAGTCGCGCGGACTGATCGACGCCGACGGATGACACCTTCGCCGCCGGCGCGACCTGTCGCGTCGGCGGCCCGTGACACCGCGCTTTCCGCTACCATCTTATGGGATCTCCCCCCGGCTGCGGGATCACAGTCGGGACGACCCTCTCCTCTCAGAACCGTTTCCTCTCAGCCGCCTCCTATCTCAGCCTCTCCTATCTCAGCCTCTCCTATCAGGAGGATAGCCGCTGATCGACCCTCTCGAGATTATCAGGGTGCCGGCACACTTATGAGGCGAGCTACTAAGTCCTAGCATCTACCGGGCATTCTCAAACGAAATCGCCGGGTCTAGCCTTGATGCCTGACATTCAGCTTCGAGCGAGACACAGCGTATGGATACCTATTTCTCCGACAAGGTCGCCCTGGTTACCGGTGCGGCGCTCGGCATGGGCTTCGCCACTGCCAAGGCGTTCGCCGAGGAGGGTGCCAAGGTCGTCCTCTCCGATATCAATCAGGAGGCGCTCGATAGCGCCGTGAAAACCCTCAAGGACGCCGGCCACGATGTCATGGGCGTACTGTGCGATGTCGGCAATGAAGAGCAGGTCAAGAACCTGGTCGAGCAGACCGTGGCGACCTACGGCCGTCTGGACGCCGCCTACAACAACGCCGGCGTGCAAAGCGAGGCCACCGAGACCGCCGACGCCACCAGCGAGGAGTTTGCACGGGTCAACGCGATCAATCTGTTCGGCGTGTGGTGCTGCATGAAGTACGAGCTGCTGCAGATGCGCAAGCAGGGCAGCGGCGCGATCGTCAACTGCTCCTCGCTCGGCGGCCTCGTGGGCCTGCCGGGACGCTCGATCTATCACGGCACCAAGCATGGCGTGGTCGGCATGACCAAGAGCACCGCACTGGAATACGCCTCGCAAGGCATCCGCGTCAACGCCGTCTGCCCGGGTACCATCGATACGCCGATGGTGTCGAAGATGGTCGACAGCGGCGACCTGCCGCTGGAAGACATCCTGCGCGAACAGCCGATCGGACGTCTCGGTCGCCCCGAGGAGATCGCCTCCGCCGTGGTGTGGCTGTGTGGCCCGGGCTCCACCTTCGTCATCGGCCACGCGTTGCCGGTCGACGGCGGTTTCACGGCGCACTGAAAACCGTGCATTGAAAGAGCAGGGAACGCGGGCCGTCATCCCCGTTCCCGCGTTGCCACTCGTGTTGGGAGATAACGTACATGCCCCATGTCACGCTCAAGCTGGCGACAGGACGCTCCGACGCCGTCAAGCAGCAGCTTGCCGACGCCTTCACGCAGGCGCTGGTCGAGCTGGCTGGCGCCGAACCGGCCCAGGTCTCGATCGCCATCGAGGATGTGGATATCGCCGACTGGCGACGTGAGGTCTACGAACCCGAGGTCGCCCCCGCGCTGGAAACGCTCCAGCGAAAGCCCGGATACCAGCCATCCGACCTGCCGGAATAATCTCGATGCACACCGCCTGGCGTCGTGTCGCCGGCATGACAATTCTGGCGCTACTGACCAGTGGCGCTACGCAAGCGGGCGATGCGCCTCACGCTCAAGGAATCCCTGTTATGAACATCGTTGTCGAAGTCGACGGCCAGGCATTGCCCGCGACACTGGATGACACCGCTGCCGGCCGCGCCTTTGCCGAGATGCTGCCGCTGACGCTTTCGCTCGGCGATTTCGGCGGCGGCGTCGAGAAGGTTGCCGACCTGCCCGGCCCCCTGCCGACGAATGACGCCCCCAGCGGCATGAAGCCGGTGGCCGGTGATATCACCTACTATTCGCCCTGGGGCAACCTGGCCATCTTTCGCAAGGGCTTCAGCCACGCCAGCGGACTCGTCAAACTGGGTCGCTTCACCTCCGGTTTCGATGCCATCGACCGCAGCGGCTCGATCACCGTCACCATCAAAGCGGCGGAGTGACGTAGCTGACGGCAAGGCCCGAGGTCTTGCCGTCACAGCGTCGCTGCTTTCTCACGATCCACCGTGTGGCCTAGTGAACTCGTCACTGGGTGACCGACGAAGTCGACAACCTTGCCGCGCCACATGAACGGTGCCTCGGCCACCATTGCCCACCTCGCGGCGCCATTCCGGCCAAACGCGACAGCCAATATCACGTATCGATCCCTTCCAGCTTCAAAAACAGAGCTTTAGGCACAAACCCAATAGACAGGAACCCCTGCACAACGTGCATCATTAACGAGATAACGAATTCGATTACCCGCCTGACACGGGGATCCTATCGAGGAACTGGCTAGATGATTACTTTCACCGTGAACGGGTCGTCGCACGCTTTCGACGGCGACCCCAACATGCCGCTGCTCTGGTATCTGCGCGACGAAGCGGACCTGACCGGCACCAAATTCGGCTGCGGCATCGCGATGTGCGGCGCCTGTACCGTCCACATCGACGGTCGCCCGGTGCGTTCGTGCCTGACACCGGTCGCCTCCGTCGACGGCCGTAGCGTCGAGACCATCGAAACCGCCGAAAACCATCCGATCGGCAAGCTCGTCCAGCAGGCCTGGGTCGAGGGCCAGGTGCCGCAGTGTGGCTACTGCCAATCGGGCCAGATCATGTCCGCGGTCGCGCTGTTGAAGACCAAACCGTCCCCGACCGACGACGATATCGACGCCGCGATGAGCGGCAACATCTGCCGCTGTGCCACCTACCCGCGCATTCGAGCAGCGATCCATTCCGCGGCGGAGAAACTGGCTTATGAAGCGTAATTCCACTCGCCACGAGCCCCATGACGGGTTTGTCGGCCTGTCACGCCGGCAGTTTCTCGGCGGCATGGGCGCGGCATTAACCCTCGCCGTGAGCTTGAAGAGCGGCATCGCCAACGCGGCTTCGCTGGCCAGCGAAGCCGCCGCCGACGCCTTCGCACCCAACGCCTTCATCCGCATCGACGAGGCCGGCAAGGTCACGGTCGTCTCGAGCTACCTCGAGATGGGTCAGGGCACCTTCACCGGGCTCGCGACATTGGCCGCCGAAGAACTCGACGTGCCCATGCGTGACGTCAGCGTGGTGGGCTCCCCGGCCGACCTGCGCTACGCCAACCCAATACTCGAGGCCGTCTTCGGTCGCCCCGTCCAGGGCACCGGGGGCAGCACCGCCATGGCCGGCGCCTGGAACCAGATGCGCGAGGCCGCCGCAACCGCTCGGCAGATGCTGGTCAACGCCGCCGCCCGACGCTGGCAGGTGGAACCCGCATCGCTCAGCGTCACCGATGGCGTAGTCGTGCACGAGGCCAGTGGCCAGCGCATCGCCTATCGCGATCTACTGGCAGATGCCGCCGAGCTGCCGGTCCCCGAGAATGTCCAGCTCAAGTCCCCGGACGACTTCCGCCTGATCGGCGCGGAGCAAGGCACACCGCGTGTCGACGTGCCGGCCAAGACCAATGGCAGCGCGATCTTCACCCAGGACAAGAAACTTCCCGGCATGCTGGTCGCCGTGATCGCTCACCCGCCGAAGCTGTGGGGCAAGGTCCAGTCCGTCGACAGCAGCCAGGCCGAGGCCATCCCCGGTGTCGTCGCCGTGGTCGAGGTGCCGGGTGACGACAAGATTCAGGGTGGCGTGGCGGTACTCGCCCACAACACCTGGGTCGCCCGCCAGGGGCGCGGTGCGCTGAAGATCACCTGGGACGACAGCCAGGCGCTGACGGTCGGTTCCGAAGCGATCCTGAGCGCGTTTCGCGACCTCGCCGAGCAACCGGGTATCGTCGCCGAAGCGCGCGGCACCCTGCTGGACGACGCCCCCGAGGGCGGCACGGTCATCGAAGCCGTCTACGAACAGCCCTACCTGGCGCACTCGGCCATGGAGCCGATGAACTGTCTGGTCGATTTACAGGGCGACCGTTGCGATATCTACAACGGCGAACAGTGGCACACCGGTGACCAGAGCGCAGCTGCCGAGATCCTCGGCTTCGAAACCGAGCAGGTCTCGATTCACCAGCTCTATGCCGGCGGCAGCTTCGGCCGTCGGGCCAATGCCCGTTCCGACTATGTCCGCGAGGCGGTGACGCTGGCCCGCACCGCGCGCGATCAAGGCATCGAGGCCCCGATCAAACTGGTCTGGATGCGCGAGGATGACATGCGCGCAACCCAATACCGGCCGCTGACGGTGCAGAAGTCGCGCATGGTGCTCGACGATGCCGGCAAGCTGCTCTCCTGGCACTGGCGCATCGTCGGTCAGAGTTTCATGGAGATGCCAGAAGGTGCGGTCGACGACAGCCTCGTCGAGGGGGCGAAAGAGATGGACTACGACGTGCCCAACCTGCGCGTCGAGCAGCACAATCCGACGACCTTCCCGGTACCGGTGGTCTGGCTGCGCTCGGTCGGCCACACCCACACCGCCTTCGTCGGCGAGACGCAGATCGACGAGGCCGCCCGCGCCACCGGCCAGGACCCTTACCAATTCCGCCGTTCGATGCTCGGCAACAACCCGCGCGCGCTGGCCGTGCTGGATCTCGTCGCGGAAAAGTCGAACTGGGATACGCCGCTCCCCGAGGGCGAAAACGGTGAACGTCGCCATCGAGGCATGGCCCTGCGCACCTCTTTCGGCACCGTGGTAGCCCATGTCGCCGAAGTCACCCTGCACACGGATGGCAGCTATGTCGTGGACCGTGTCGTCACGGCCATCGACTGCGGTGTCGCCATCAACCCTGACGTCATTCGTGCGCAGATGGAGGGCGGCTTCGGCTTTGGGCTCTCGTTCCTGCGTCAAGGCATCGTCTTCGAGGCAGGCAGCGTGGTGCAAAGCAATTTCAACGATTATCCGGTCATGCGCATGAATGCCACGCCGCAGTTCGACGTGCATATCGTGCCATCTTCCAACGCCCCTTCCGGCGTCGGAGAACCCGGTGTACCGCCGGCCGCCCCGGCGGTCGCCAACGCGCTCGCCGCCATGACCGGACACGCTTACCACAGCCTGCCGCTCGGCGGCAGCGTGGCCACGTCCTGACGCTCGCCTTCTGGAGAATCGTTGATGAAATTTCGTAAGTTGGCGGGCGGCGCGGTTGCCATCGTCGTGATCGTGGCCGTCGCCTTTGTCGCCTATCGTCTGCTCAAGCCCGAAGGGCCGGAACCGACGCCGCCGATCGCCGGCGCCGCTCAGGACCTGCCGGACGACATGTCGCGGGGCGAGTACCTGACCAAAGCGGCCGACTGTGCCGCCTGTCATACCGAGAAAGGCGGTACGCCGTTCGCCGGCGGGCGACCGTTCCAGCTGCCTTTCGGGACGATCTACGCGACCAACCTGACCCCGGATGAGGAGACCGGCATCGGCAAATGGAGTGACGAGGCCTTCGTCGCGGCAGTCCGCGAGGGCGTGGGCTCGGAGGGTCACCTCTACCCGGCTATGCCCTATACCTCGTACACCGGCATGAGCCGCGACGACATTCTCGCCATCAAGGCCTATCTCGAATCGCTGCCGCCGGTCAACCAGCCGACGCCGGAAAACTCGCTCTCGTTCCCCTTCAATCAGCGCTGGGGCATGGCGTTCTGGAATCTCGCCTTCTTCGACGAAACGCGTTTCACACCGGATTCGGACCAGAGCGACGCGTGGAATCGAGGTGCTTATCTGGCCGGGCCGCTGGGTCACTGCGGCGAGTGCCACACGCCGCGTAACATCGGCTTTGCCATGCAGTCGCACGACTATCTCGCCGGTACCGAGGTACAGGGCTGGAAGGCCTACAACACCACGTCCGACTCGCTCTACGGCATCGGCTCGTGGAGCGACGATCAGCTCAGAGGCTATCTGTCGCGCGGCCACGCCCCGGGACGTAGCTCGGCCTCCGGCCCGATGGCGGAAGTTGTCGAATACAGCCTCCAGCACCTGACCGACGGCGATATCGATGCGCTGATCGCTTACCTGCGCAGCGTCGAGCCCGAGCAGGGCGACCGCAACGTCACGGTCAACGTGACGCCGGCCGCCGTCGAGGCCTCCAACGCCGTGCTGCCGGGCGACGATGCGCCGGTCGAGGACCCGCACGGCCGACGCCTGTTCGAGGGCGACTGCGCCGGCTGCCACCAGTGGAACGGCATCGGTCGCCAGACCGAGTACGCGTCGCTCGGCGGCAGCAGCAGCGTCAACGATCCGACCGGTACGGCACTGATCCAGGTGCTGCTGCGCGGCACCAGCATCGAGATCGATGGTGTGACGCAGCGCATGCCCGGCTTCGGTGGCGTCTATTCGGATACCGACATCGCGGCCGTTGCCAACTACGTGCTGGCCCACTTCGGTGACAAGGAAGGCACGGTAACCGCCGATGAGGTCGCCGAGCGACGAGCCGGACCCGCGCATTAAACCGCCAGGGTCCGAACGCCTTCGCGTTCACCGCTGACAGGATCGCGCCGAGGCTTTTGCCCGGCGCGATTTTTTTAGGCAGTCGCCTGCACCGTCGCCGCCAATTCACGCGTCAGCCGGCCTCCCATTCATGAACTGAACCGATAAATGCTATCGCCCTGGCGACGCCGTCAACCGCGGTCGCGGCCGCTACAATAGCGTCACCTCCATAGCGTCACCTCTGTCGACGACCGCCGTCAGCCGTACGCCTCAGCGCGTCGGCAATCCAACTGGACACTTCATGCAACGATACGATACCCGCGGCATGACGCCGGCGATGACGCTGCTGTTCGCCGTGACCGGCGGCTTTGCCGTCGGCAATCTCTACTGGGCGCAGCCGCTGCTCGACAACATCGCCGACACGCTGGGATTCTCTTACTCGGCCGCCGGCCTGCTGATCACCGTCACCCAGCTCGGCTACGCGACCGGAATACTGCTGCTGGTGCCGCTCGGCGACACGCTCGACCGGCGCAAGCTGATTCCCCTGGTGCTGACGGCGGCAGCGGTCTCGCTGCTCGCCAGTGCGTTAGCGCCGAGCTATGGCGTTCTGCTGGCGGCCTTCGCTGCCGTCGGTCTGACCACCGTCTCCGGACAGATTCTGATCCCGCTCGCGGGCGATCTCGCCGACGAAGCGCAGCGCGGCAAGGTGGTCGGTTCGATCGTCTCGGGCCTGTTGACCGGCATTCTGCTCTCGCGCACGGTCAGCGGCCTGCTCGCCGATGCCTTCGGCTGGCGTTCGATCTACTTCCTCGCAGCCGCCGTGACGTTTGGCCTGGCGCTGCTGCTGGCACGCCGCCTGCCCGCCGACCTGCCGCGCGAGCGTCTGGGGTACGGCAGATTGCTGCTCTCCGTGGCAGGTCCCGTTCGCCGCTATCGCGCCGTCCGCGCCATCCTGGCCATCGGCGCCTGTGCCTTCGGGGTCTTCACCATGTTCTGGACCGGACTGACCTTCCTGCTCAGCGCCGCGCCCTTCGATTACTCGGTGACCCAGATCGGCCTGGTCGGTCTGGTCGGCCTCGCGGGCGCCCTCGCCGCACGCAAAGCGGGCAAGTTACACGACCGAGGGCTCACCTACCCGGCGACCGGCGCGGCGCTACTGCTCGCACTGGCCTCCCTGGCACTCGCCGCGCTCGGCCAGCATCGGATCATCTGGATTCTGCTCGCGGTGCTCTTGATCGATATCGCGATCCAGAGTCTCAACGTACTCAACCAGACCCGACTGCTGTCGATCGAACCGGCTTCGCGCAGTCGGCTCAACACCGCTTTCGTCTTCTGCAACTTCGTTGGCGGCGCGCTGGGGTCGCTGCTTGCCGGCGTGCTGTGGTCGATCGGCGGCTGGTCGCTGCTGATGCTCGTCCAGGGCGCGATCATCCTGATCGCCGCCGCTGTCTGGGCGCTCTGTCGTCGTCACCTCTCCAGCACCGGCTGAGCCCACGCATCGCCCCTGGCGCAGGGCAAGGGAGCCGGCGAGTCCCCCGCCAATACGACAAGGCCGCGACGGGCGAGAAACCCGTCGCGGCCTTGCGTTGTCGACCGACGCGCGCGGCACCGGTCCATGGCGATCAGTTGGCGGTAAAGCAGCCATCCACGGCCAGAGACGTGCCAGTGACAAAGCTGGCCGCATCGCTGCACAGCCACAGCACCGCCTGGGCGACCTCATCGGTCGTGCCAAGGCGTCCGATCGCCTGCAGTTTCATGAACTCGTCCATGGCCTCCTTTTGCTCCTCGAGCATCTTGGCCACCATCGGCGTGCCGATCGCCCCGGGGCAGACCGCGTTGATCCGAATGCCCTGGGCGGCATAGTCCATGGCTGCGGTTTTGGTCAGGCCGATCACCCCATGCTTGGAGCCGTAGTAGGCGCCCAGCGCCTTGCCACCGACGAGACCACCGACCGAGGAGCAGTTGACGATCGCGCCGCTGCCCTGCTTGCGCATCTGCGCCAGCTCATGGCGCATGCAGGACCAGACGCCGCGCAGGTTGATACCCATCACCCGCTCGTAGTCGTCGAGCGACTGATCTGCCATCTCCGCGGGGACCGGCTGTACGCCGGCGTTGTTGTACGCCATATCGAGCTTGCCGAAGGTCGCGACGGCCTTCTCGATCATCGCCGACACCTGGGCATCGTCGGAGACATCGCAGACCACCGGCAGTACCTGATGGCCGGCCGCCTTGAGTTCCTCGGCCAGCGCGTTGAGGGCAGACTCATCGACATCGCCCATCACCACCGACGCACCGGCCTTGGCGAACGCCCGTGTCGCGGCCAGCCCCATGCCGGCGCTGGCGCCGGTAACCAGAGCGACCTGACCACTGAAATCGTAGCTGACATTCATCTCGCAACTCCTTCCACAGAAAAACGTTACATCACAGAGGACAGCGTGAACGACGACGGGGCGTCCACTCGGGGCGCCCCGTCGTCGTATGGGCCAGCGGCCCTTATTCGAACGCGTCGCCGAAGAAGCGCTCGAGCTTGTCGAAGGGAATCAGGTCGGTCTTGTCGTAGAGATCGACGTGATTGGCGCCGGGCACGATATAAAGTTCTTTCGGGTCCGCGGCGGCCTCATGGATGTCCTCACTGAAGTAGCGCGAATGCGCGTGCTCGCCGATCACCAGCAGGATCGGTCGCGGCGAGATCCAGGTGAGCTTGTCGAGCACCGGGAAATTCATGAACGCCATCGACGAACTCAGGGTGAACTGCGTCGTGGAGTTGGGATGATAGCCACGCGGGCGCGAGTAGAACTCGCCGAACTCGCAGCCGATCGCCGGCGTCTCTTCGTCGATCTGCAGCGGGGAGCCGCGCGGCGAATACTTGGGACGCCCGCTGACGAAATCTTCCCAGCGCTGCTCGGCCATCATCGCCAGATTGGAATTGCGCGTCTCTTCGTCGAGACTGCCGGCGAAGCCCTCGGCGTGCATGCGCGAGATGTCATACATACTGACGGTCGCCACCGCCTTGATGCGCGGATCGACCTGCGCGGCACTCAGCCCGAAGCCGCCGGAGCCGCAGATGCCGATGACGCCAATCCGGTTGCGATCAATACCCGGGCGCGTACCGATGAAATCGACCCCGGCATGGAAATCCTCGACGAACAGTTCCGGCGAGGAGACACGACGCGGGTGCCCTTCGGAATCACCGTTGTAGGACGGATCGAAGGTGAGCGCGACGAAACCGCGCTGCGCCAGTTCGTTGGCGTAGATGCCCGGCCCCTGCTCCTTCACGCCGCCATAGGGGGCGCCGATGATCAGCGCGGGGTAGGATTTCGATTCATCGAAATCGGCCGGCCGGTAGAGATCGCCCGCCAGCTTGATGCCGAAGCGGTTCTCGTAACTGACCGGCTGACGCGTCACCTTGTCACTCAGTGTGAAAATATAGTCGTCCATCATTGACCTCCTCGGTCGTGTCGCAAGCGATACGTTGCAACCGTGAAACCACGCCACCGGCGGCATCAAGGCGAGCGGCTGGCCGCCGCGCTGTCGTCATTTCGCGCCGCCGCCCTGCCGTCGCGCCCGGTCGGCGACTTGGCGATTCGTGTATCGACCAAGGTAGCAGAGGTCGATTGCCTGTTTTATATACAAAATATTGAACTCAGTATGAAGCTAAGCTTCAATATTGGCGTGTCGACCAACAGGGCGCGTCATGACCAAAAACAGCCTGGATGACCTGAGCGTCTTCGTCGCCGTGGGCCGCGAGGGCAATTTCACCCGCGCCGCCGCGCACCTCGGCGTCTCGCCCTCCGCGGTCAGCCAGACCATTCGCGGCCTGGAAGAGCGACTCGGCGTGCGCCTGCTGACGCGCACGACCCGCAGCGTCACGCGGACGGAAGCCGGGGAGAAGCTGCTGCGCGAGATCGCCCCACTACTCGACGAAATAGATACCTGCCTGGATGCGGCTTCAGAGTGGCGCGAACGTCCGGCAGGCACCGTGCGCATCAACGCGGACGAATATGCTGCGCGCTACGTGCTGTGGCCACGACTGCGGCCGCTGCTGGCGCGCTATCCGGATATCACGCTGGAGCTGACCACGGACTACGGCCTCACCGACATCGTCGCGGAACGCTTCGACGCCGGCGTCCGTCTGGGCGGCACCATCGATGCCGACATGATCGCGATACCGCTGGGCGAGCGCATGCGCATGGTCACCGTCGCCACGCCGGACTATCTGGCACGCCACGAGGCGCCGACCACCCCGGAGCAGCTGACCAAACATCGTTGCATCAACCTGCGCCTGCCGACCCATGGCGGGCTCTACGCCTGGGAATTCGGCAGCGGCGAGCGCGAGTTTCGCGTGCGCGTCGGCGGACCGCTGATCATGAACAGCGTGCTGCAGATTCTCGATGCCTGCCTGAGCGGCGCCGGCGTGGCGCAGCTCCCCAACGGTCTGGTCGATGCCGCCCTCGCCAACGGTGAGCTGGTCGAGCTGCTGCCCGACTGGTCGGAGCCGTTTCCGGGCTATCACCTCTATTACCCGAGTCGGCGCCAGCAGACCGCGGCCTTCCGTGTGGTTCTCGATACCCTGCGGCAACCTTCCTCGTGCTGAACCGGGGCGGCAACAAACCGCGTATCTCACCGCACCATGGGAGCGGGTTCATCGTTGCCGACTTACTCGTGTGGTAACGACAGCATCACCTCGAGCACATCGGTACCGGGGGCACGATCGAAGTCGGGCGCCAGGCGAGCGGCCAGGCTGGCCACCGAAGCAGGCATGGCGCCGACGGCATCCATCTGACGGAAGACAGCCTGTTCGGTACGCGCCGATAGCGCCCCGATCGCATCCACCGCGTAGAAGACGGTATACCCCTCGGCGACGGCATCCAGCACCGTCTGCAGCACGACCACCTCGGCCGCGAAACCGGCCACGATCAGCACCGGCCGATGGGCCGCGGCCAGCGCCTGACGCGTCGAGGCATCCATCAGCGCGCCGGCCGTGACGCGCGGATAGGTATTCTCTTCGTTCGCGTAGGGAGCCAGCGGCGCGATGATGGTCGGATCCATACCCGCCTGCGCGGCCACGCTGTGGCACATCGGCAGGCCGAGAAGATCGGCTATCTTGGCCAGACCGGCCGCCGTCTCGGCCATCGATGTCGGGGCGACGGTGCGGCTGTTCTCGGGCAATTTTCCCTGCAGGTCGGCGAACAGCACCTGGACCTGCCCCGGGTCGAGTCGAGCGGCCCCCTGGGGACCGCCGGTTGCTCTGTCATGACGCATGAACGTGCCTCGTCTCGATCAGTTGGGCTTGCCGCTGAGCGGTGCATCGGAACCGCCACCCACGACCCGGCCGACCGCATGTTCCGCCTTGTCGACGAAACGCGTGCGCATGGCATCGCCGAAATCGCCATAGGGGTAGCAGTTTTCCGGCACCGGGCGACTCAGCGCTTCCAGCCGCTCGGTGATCTCGTCGCCAAGCGTCAGCTCGACCGCGCCGAGGTTGTCCTCGAGGTGCTCGAGTGTGCGCGCGCCGCAGATCGGTGCCGTCACGCCCGGTCGATCCATCAACCATTTCAGCGCGACCTGAGACGGCGTGGCATCGAGTTCGCGCGCTGCCTCGCACACCGCGTCGATCACGCGCCAGGCACGATCCGTACTGACAAATTCGGCGCTGGACCACTGGTGCAGCGGGTTGTCGGAGCCCGCGCGGGTGTTGGCGGGCGCGGTGCCATTGCGTTCGTACTTGCCGGTCAGCATGCCGCCGGCCAGCGGCGACCAGGGCAGCAGCCCGAGACCGTTATGCATCGATGCCGGCACGATCTCCCACTCGATCTCGCGCGAGAGCAGGTTGTACTGCGGCTGATGCGATACCGGCACGGTCAGCCCCATCGCTTGCGCGGTGGAGACCATGCGCTGAATCTCCCAGCCGTTGAAGTTGGACAGGCCCACGTAATGGATCTTGCCGGCGCGGACGGCGTCGTCCAGGAACGCCAGCGTTTCCTCCATCGAGGTCAACGGGTCGGTACCGTGGAGCTGATAGAGATCGACGGTGTCGACCTGCAGACGCTCGAGCGACGCGTTCAGCGCACGATGCAGGTGGCGACGCGAGAGCCCCTGGGCATTGACCTCTTCACCGGTCGGATAGCGCCCCTTGGTCGCCAGCACGACGCGATCGGTCACTTCACGCGGGCGGCTGGCCAGCCAGCGACCGACGACGGCTTCCGCTTCGCCACCGACATAGACGTCGGAGGTGTCGAGGAACGTACCGCCCTTCGCGATGAAGGTGTCGAGAATCTTGAATGCATCGGCTTCAGGCGTTTCGTTGCCGAAGTACATGGTGCCGAGCGCGAGTTGGGAGACGGCCATTCCGGAGTGGCCAAGCAAACGATAATCCATATCGGGGCTCCTGTTGCAATCGGTTTGAAACGCGCGACTCCTAGAGCCGCGATACCGTCCCCAATACTGTAGAAGTCATCCCGAGGCGGGGTTAGTCGACCATGCCGCAAGCACTCATGAGGTTATCTCACTAATCGACCGGTATTTTCGGTATGCTCACGGCCACCTCCAGGTCACTGGCGGTCAGCGTCCGCGTCAGGCGCTGTTGCGTCGCGCGGAGGCGTTGCGTCGTAGCTGACGCAAGTGGATCTCGCGCATGACGAGAGGCATCAGAAACGGTCAGGATCATGGTCTTCTCCCGCGAGGGGCTACCGATTGGCCAGACCCTGCTACCGAGCCGCGATGACGAACGCTTTCTGCACGTCACCAGCATGGCGATCCGTCCGGGTACCGACGAACTCACGATCGTCGCCACCAACGGCGAGCGCGAGCCCGGTGACGCGGCGCTGTTCCAGGCACACGCTTTCGGGCATGCCCTGACCGGCGACTGAGCAGAAAGCCGTCTCCCATCGCTCGCGTTACGCGATGGGGGATTCTCCGCTCCGGCCTCGACGCCGGGGCATCTCCTGAATGACACCCTGCCAGACCGATGCGTGGCAACGCTCGTCGGCAAGGTCGTTTTGAGTCCGAAGAAGTGGAAAACATGCGCCCCGGCGAAACAAGCGATACCCCTAACGAGTTCTCCGAGGTCACGCACTGGAACGCCGTGTTCGCGTTTGCGTTCAGCGTTGCGGTGGTGGTGATCACGGAGCTTCTACCCATGAGCCTGCTCTCACCCATGGCGGAGGATCTCGCCATCAGCGAGGGCATGGCCGGTCAGTCGATGACCGCGACGGCGCTGGTCGCCGTGTTGTCGAGCCTGTTGATCGCCCGTGTCACGAAAGGCCTCGACAGGCGCCATGTCGTGCTGGCCTTCTCGCTGATCCTGACGCTATCGAACGTGCTGGTCGTGATCGCCGGGGATTTCCTGCTGCTGACGATCGGTCGTCTGCTGCTCGGGGTCGCTTTGGGCGGGCTCTGGGCGATGGCACCTTCGCTCACCCTGCGCCTGGCAGCACCATCGAAGGTGCCGCGCGCCCTGTCGATCGTCTTTGGTGGACTATCGGTGGCACTGGTGCTGGCGGCCCCGCTGGGCAGCTATCTCGGTCATCTCATCGGCTGGCGCGGCGTCTTTGCCGGCGCGGCGGTGCTCGGCGGTCTCTGTGCAGTCTGGCAGTGGCTGAGTCTGCCGCGCATGCCCGCGGCTCGCGCCAACACGCTCGCCGATCTGTGGCAGGTAGCCAGGCACCCCACGATGCGGGTCGGCATCGTGGCACAGTTCTGCGTCTTTGCCGGCCAGTTCTCGTTTTTCAGCTACATGCGACCTTTCTACGAGAGCTGGGTCGGGTTCGAGGGGGCTCGTCTGTCAATGGTCTTCCTGGCGTTCGGCGTGGCCAACGTCATCGGCACCTCACTGTCGTCGCGCTTCATTGAGGCCAACCTCAAGCGCACGCTGGTGATCGCGCCGCTGATCATCAGCGGCTGCGGCGTGGCGCTCGCACTGGAGAGCTCTCACGTCGGGCTGGTACTGCCGCTCACACTGGTCTGGGGTTTCGTGTTCGGCACCATCCCCGTGGGCTGGTCGACCTGGGTCACGCGACATTTCCCCAACGATCCAGAGAATGCCGGCGGCCTGCAGGTTGCCACCATCCAGTTCGCCAACATGACGGGCGCTGCCATCGGTGGCTACCTGCTGACGGTCGGCAATGCCACCACGCCGGTGCTGACGGCGGGCATTCTGATGCTGGTGACGGCACTGATCGTGGCGACGACAATCCGGTCCGATTCGCGGGCGTGAACGCCAGTGGCACGCGCCCGCCGATAAACCGGCAAGGCCGCCACAGGATCAAGCAAGTTAGCCCGCAAACGATCGCGTAACATGGACAGTTCCACCACCGCAAGGAGCGCCCTCATGCGCATGTCGAGTGAAACGGCCAGCCAGTCCGCGTCCGCCGAAGGCTCGGCGTGGTGGGCCATTCTGGCGATGATGCTGGGCGTGGCCTCGCTGATTGCCGCCGAGCTGCTGCCGGTCAGCATGCTGACGCAGATCGCCCGTGAGCTTTCCATTTCCACCGGTCTGGCCGGCCAGATGATCTCGATCACGGCGTTGACGGCGATGATCACCGGCCTGGTGCTGCCCGCGCGAATCAAGGGCGTCGACCGGCGCTACCTGATTCTCGCCTTCAGCGCGCTGCTGGTGGTCTCCTGTCTGGTCACCGCGGCGGCCCCCTCCTTCCTCATTCTGCTCGCGGCGCGGATCATTCTCGGCGTCGCCATCGGCGGTTTCTGGGCCATCCTGACGGCGGTAACCATGCAGCTGGTACCTGCCCATCGAGTCGCTTCGGCCTTCTCGATCATCTTCTCCGGCGTCTCCCTGGCACTAGTCGTGGCCGCGCCGCTGGGCAGCTACCTGGGTGGTCTGTTCGGCTGGAGGGTGGTGTTTCTCGGCGTGGCGGCCATTGCCTGCGTGGTATTGGCGCTGCAGTGGTTCACCATCCCCTCGGTACATCGTGAAGCGGAACAGCACGGCGACGGCATGGGCCGCCTCCTCTCCCGCCCCGGCGTGACGCTGGCGTTTCTCGCCATGCTGCTCAGCTTCATGGGCAACCAGATGGTCTACATCTATCTACGCCCCTATATGGAGAGCTTCCTCGGCTTCGGTATCGAGCAGATCTCGCTCTCCTGGGTCCTGTTCGGCATCGCCAGCTTCCTCGGCGCCACCTTCACCGGGGTGCTGGCCGAACGGATGCTCAAGCAGATCTTGATCGGTATTCCCGTGACCATGGTGGTGGTCAGCGGCCTGCTGCTGGCCGGTCCCCGACTCGCGTGGCTGGTCTTTTCGCTGATCGCCTGCTGGGGCTTCTTCGGCGCCGTGCTGCCGATCATCTGGTCGACCTGGATCACCCGCGCCCTGCCCGACAACGCCGACAGTGCCGGCGGCCTCTACGCCGCCGCGCTGCAGGTCGCCGCCATGCTCGGCGCACTGGTCAGCGGCGCGCTGATCGACCACTCAGGCATCGCCAGCAACCTCGAGGTCACCGGCGCGGTGATGGTCGCCACGGTGCTGATGACCCTGGTCTCGCTACGCCGGCGGCGGATTGACTGAGTAGAGCGGCGGCCGATCGACCGAGAGACAGCTCGGTTCCTGCGCGCCCTAGCGCAGCGCACGATACAGCGCCCACAGCGACACGAGCCCCAGCGCGGGCCACAGCAGCAGCAGATCGACGCGGATGTTGGCCTCGGGCGTCTGCCACAGGACCAGCACCTCCCAGGCGGCGTAGAGCCCCCAGGCGAGGGCCGCGATCAGCAGCCCGCGCGGATGGCGACGCCGGCCGAAGGCCGTGCGACGGAGCACCAGGAAGGCAGCGAGAAAAGCCGCGGCCACCGCGAAGATGGCCAGCGGCTGACCGACGAACAGCCAGACCAGCGACTCCATGGGCGCGCTCAGCCGCCCAGCACTACGGCGTCGGGAATCTCGTAGCGCTCGTCGCCGATGCGGATCGTATGGAGGTCACCCGCGTGGCTCGCGCGGAACTCGCCGGGGTCGGCCTCGCTGGTCCCGGCGCCGATGGCCCGACCGAGTCGGAAGTACACCACCCGACTCAGGCCGTCGGGCTTGTCGATGACGACGGTGGCGTAGCCGCCGCCGCTGCGTGCGACGCCGAATGCGCAGCGCGATATCGACTGGTCGGCCGCCATGGCACAGGGCACTGAGCCGGTGGCATCGTAATCGCCCTGACCGGCCCGTAGCGCCGAGTCGTCTGGCCCGGTAGCCGCGCTGCCGTCCGGTGAAATGGCGGGCGTCAGGAAGTCGGCGGCCACGTAGCCGCGCGGACCGCCGCCAAGCGGCTGGACATCGCACCAGGCGCGAGCTTCTGCGCCCCGGCAACCCAGATTATCGAGCAGGGTTCCGGCCTCGAGGCGCGCGACGATGCCCGCCGACGCGGAAGGCTCGGCGCGCAGGTTCAGCCCGCCGCTCACGTTCACCACCTGCCAGTTGCGCGGCCCGCCGTCCTCCGGCGCCGCGGGCACCTCGACCGAATCCGCGCTCGCCACGCCAGACAGCATCAAAGCGCCACACAGCACTGCCGCCCTCATCCCCCCATCGGGCTTCATGGCACTACCTCCTCTGGTATCGGGGTCGCCGCGGAAAGCATCAGCATGGTCCGCCATCCGCAGGCGCGTCCCACTCTCTCGACAGTAGGCGCTTTTCCGCGATCTCGCCCGGCGTCGTCAGCAAGGCGCAAAGCCGGAATCGCGCTGGCTGGCCAGATGCGCCAGCAGATCGATGACCACCCGGACCCGAGGCGGCAGCAGCGACGTTTTCGGCCACACGGCGTGAATCGGCAACTCGCAGCCGTCGAAGTCAGGCAGTACCGGTATCAGCCGCTCACCTTGCACGTGCTCGCCGACCAGCCAGCTGGGCATCTGTATGACGCCACAGCCGGCCAGCGCCGCCGCCAGCATGCTCTCACCATCGTTGAACTGATGACGCACGTGCAGTACCTGACGCGCCACGTCCCCTGTCGGCGTGCGGAAGATCCAGCTCGAGGGACTCTCCCTGGGCGGCCCGACGATACAGTCGTGATGTTCCAGATCCGCCGGCCTGTCGATCGATGCGGCGTGCGCCAGATAGGCCGGGGCCGCACAGGTCACCAGGCGCTGCGTGCCCAGCCGTCGGGCGATCAGGTCGCCGTCATCGTCGAGCTCGCCGATGCGCACGGCCAGATCCTGCCCTTCCGCGACCAGGTCGAGCGTGCGCTCGGTCAGCGAGACGCAGAGATCGAGCCGGTGGTAGCGCTTGACCTGCTCGAACAGACTTGGCAGCACGTGGCGCCGCCCGAACGCGGCCGGCATGGTGATCCGCACGCGCCCGCGGGGGTCGCCGGCATCGGGGGCGAGCGCGGCTTCCACATCGTCGAGCTCGCCGATCGCCTGGCGACAGACGCGGAGATACGCCTCGCCCTCCGCCGTCAGCGAGATCTGGCGTGTGGTGCGATGCAGCAGCTTGAGGCCGACGCGGGCCTCCAGTCGCGAGACGCTCTTGGCCACCCCCGAGGGCGTCATGCCCAGCGTCCGGGCTGCGGCGGTGAAGCTCCCGGCAGCGGCCGAGGCCACGAACGCCTCGATCCCCGAGAAACGATCGCCCTCGCTCATGACCGCCGCTCGGCCATGCGCCTTCGCCCGACCAAGACACCAGAGCGTCTGCCGTGGCCTTCGCGGTCCGCCTGGCATGCCCCGCTACCGCCCGATTCCGTCTGCGCGTCCATCATGTCTCGTCCTCATCGATTCTTGCAGAGGCCTCCCCGCAGCCCCCCGTGCGGCGCACATCATAGCGCCACCGCCATTTGGGGAGGCAGATAGCCGTGTACGACTTTCGTCGTCCTCGATTGCCGAACTCAGGGACAAACGCTTTGTCCCGCGACCCCGATTATCGATCCCCGCGGCTGCGTTAGCCTTCCCGGTGACCTCTCGTGCTCGGCTGGGCCATTCCACCGGGCCCCTCAGCAACACATCACGAATCAGAAACCATCGGTGCTCGACGCCGGAGAGGTCTAGGTCGTCGACGATCGGTGGCGCAAGCAAGGAATCGTTATGACAAGGGAACCTTCGGGTGCGGCACGCAAGGCCGTCGCCCTGGTCGGTATCGTGCTGTTCGCGATCGGCCTGCTACTGGCAATCGGCGGCGCTCGCCTCGCCCTGCTCGGTGGCTCGCTCTACTACCTGATCGCCGGTGCCGTGCTGTTACTTGCCGGTGCCCTCCTCTTCCGGCGCCGCCCGCTGGGTGCCGTCCTGTTCTTTCTCTATTTCGTCGCCACCCTGATCTGGGCGCTGGCCGAGGCAGGCCTCGCCTACTGGCCGCTGATGCCGCGGCTGGGCATTCCGCTGGTGCTTTGTGTGCCGGTGCTGCTCTCGCTGCCGACGCTCTTCCCCGGCCGCGGCGTGATCGGCCGACCGGCCGTCACGCGTACGCTGGCCGGCGCCACCGCGGTCTTCTGCGCCGTGCTGATCGCCTTCGCCTTCGAGCCCCACGGCATGATCACGCCCGATGAAGAGGCTCTAACGGCTGAGGCTGGCGGCAGTCTGGCACAGCCCCAGTGGGACGAATGGCGCAGCTACGCCCAGTCGCCCACCGGCGTGCGCTACGCCACGGCCGATCAGATCACGCCGGACAACGTCGACGAGCTGGAAGTGGCCTGGACCTTCCGCACCGGCGACATTCCGCAGTTCCCCTACGCCGACCAGGCCACGCCGCTGGAAGTCGGCGGCGTGGTGTACACCTGCACGCCGACCAGCCAGGTGTTCGCGCTGGATGCCGACAGCGGCGAGCCGATCTGGCACCACGATCCCAAGTCCCGCACCATCAGCACCCATCCCCGCTGCCGTGGCGTGGGCTACTTTGACGCCGACACCGCGGACAACATCGTACCGCCCGAGGCGGCGGCCGATGGCGTGTCGATGACGCCGGCCATCGCCGAGCGTCTGGCCGACGCCAGCTGCGCGCAGCGCATCCTGCTGACCACCAACGATGCCCGCCTGCAGGCCATCGATGCCAAGACCGGCGAGCTGTGCGAGGCCTTCGGCGACGGCGGCACGGTGAATCTGCAGCTGCACCTGGATAACCCCGAACCGGACTGGTACACCGCCACCTCCGCGCCGGCGGTGTTCGGCAACCTGGTGATCGTCGGCGGCTGGGTCAGCGACGGCATCCATCGCGGCGCCGAGCCCTCCGGCGTGGTGCGCGCCTTCAACGTGGAAACCGGCGCCCTGGTGTGGGCGTGGGATGCCGGCGATCCGGATACCCACGGCCTGCCGCCGAACGGCGAATACACCCACGACTCGCCCAACATGTGGTCGCATCCTTCGTACGATGAGGAACTGGGCCTGCTCTACATGCCGGTGGGCGGCACCATTCCCGACTACTGGGGCGTGGGTCGCAATCCCGAGTCGGAGAAGCGCGCCACCTCCGTGGTGGCGGTGGACATCGCCACCGGCCACGAGCGCTGGGTGTTCCAGACCGTCCATCACGATCTGTGGGACTACGATGTCTCGCCGACCCCGGCGCTCTACGACATCCCCGACGGCGACGGCGGCACGATTCCGGCCCTGGCCCAGGCGACCAAGATGGGCGAGATCTTCCTGCTCGACCGTCGCACCGGCGAGCCCCTCACCGAGGTCGAGGAAGTGCCGGTGCCCCAGACCACGGTGCCCGACGAGCAGCCCTCACCGACCCAGCCCGTGTCGACGGGCATGCCGAGAATCGGCGGCGGCTCGCTCTCCGAGACGGACATGTGGGGCATGACGATGTTCGATCAGCTGGCCTGCCGTATCCAGTTCAACGAGCTCCACTACGAGGGCTCCTACACGCCCACCTCGACGCAGAAGACCCTGCACTATCCCGGCGTGCTGGGCGGCATGAACTGGGGCGGCGTGGCGATCAACCCGACCAAGGACTACCTGCTGGTCAACGATATCCGCATCGGCCAGCTGGTCGAGTTCCTGCCGCGCGAAGAGGCCGATGCCTTCGAGGCCTCGCATTCGGGCGGCCAGGCGGAAGGCCTCGACTACATGCCGGCGAGAGACACGCCCTACGGCATCAATCGCGAGCGCTTCGTGTCACCGCTGGGCGTGCCCTGCAACACGCCGCCGTTCGGCACGCTGACCGCGATCGACCTCAAGACCCAGAAGATCGCCTGGCAGCGCCCGATGGGCACCGTCGAGGAAACCGGTCCGCTGGGGCTGCGCACCGGCCTGCCGATTCCGCTGGGCATGCCCACCCTGGGCGGCGCCATGACCACGCAGTCCGGGCTGGTGTTCTACGCCGGCACGCTGGACTTCTACCTGCGCGCCTTCGATATCAACACCGGCGAGGAAGTGTGGAAGGCCCCGCTGCCGGTCGGCGCCCAGGCGACGCCGATGACCTACACCTCGCCCGAGACCGGTCGCCAGTACGTGGTGGTGTCCGCCGGCGGCGCCTCCGGCTCCGCCGAGGTGGGCGACTACGTGATCGCCTACGCCCTGTCCGAGTGATCCGACCGGCGAGCCGGCCTCATGCCGGCTCGCCGCCTTCACATCCAGTCAATCCGCCATAAGCTCGGGTAGCGACCTGCACGCTCCGCGAACGACAGGCGCAGCAGCCGCACCTCGGCGGCAGGCAGAACCAGATCCAGCGTCAACGCCTCACTATCCAGATGCGTGATCCGGGCCTCGGCGAGCGATGCCGCAGGCAACGTCGATGTCAGCTGCGCCCAGTCGTCCATCGCGTTGCGATCGAGTAGCTCACGACCGATACGTTCGTGCTCGCCACGACTGGCCAGAAACCCTAGCCGCGCCAAGGCGGCGGCCAATCGATTGGCCGCGAAACTGTCGCGAAATTGGCGGTCCGGATTGGGCGCGACAGGCGTCTTCTGCAGAAAGCGAAAGGCCGCCTCGTGATGCTCGTCGAACGCTATCTCGGTGCGGTAGTGGATCACGGCACCGCCGACGCTATCGTCCGCCTGCAAGACCTGATAGCTGACGGCCATCTCCATCGTGGCACGGTTGGCATCCAGCCTCTGCCAGCACCAATCGGTGATGACATGCGAATCGCGTTCGGCGGGCACCTGACGTAGCCACTGCCCTAGCGCCTTTCGGTCGTCCGCCAGTCGATGCGTACCGGCATGAACCAGGCTCACATCCGGCGTGAACATCGCCAGATGGTCCTCGACGCTCTCGGTTTCCCCTTCGAAGAAGGCGAACCAGCGGTGTGCGATATCGCGAATGGCATGCTCACGCATGACGTTCATCACTCTCTCCTCGACTTTCCTGCGCCTGGGTGGGCCTGCCCCCGTTCAAGGGGATTCGGCGACGCCAGTCTAGCGAGTGCGAGATCGCAACATTATGGCTTAAAGGGATGGACTCAGCGTCTTTCAAGTCAATTTATCGATTTTAAAGACGAAATCATACTACGGCGTTCACGGGTGAATCCGGCCGCATGATTCGACGACGCGACCGCTTGATCGATAGCCGAGGAGAAAGAGATGAAAGACCGCGACATTCCCTTGTCATTGCTGGACCTGGTGCCCATCGGTCAGGGCTTTACGCCCCAGGATGCCCTGAAGAACAGTACCCGCCTGGCCCAGGCTGCCGAACAGTCGGGATTCCTGCGCTACTGGGTCGCCGAGCACCACAACCTGATCGATATTGCCAGTGCCGCCACCTCGGTGGTCCTGAGCCATATCGGTGCCAACACCTCGACCATTCGGCTCGGCTCCGGCGGTATCATGCTGCCCAACCATGCGCCGTTGATGGTGGCGGAACAGTTCGGCACGCTGGAATCCTTCTATCCGGGCCGTATCGACCTGGGGCTGGGGCGCGCGCCGGGGACCGACATGGCAACGCTACGCGCACTGCGCCGCGACCTGACCGGCAACGGTCTTGATTTCCCTGAGATGCTGACCGAGCTGCAGGGCTACCTGGCGCCGCTACAGCGCCAGCAGCGGATCAAGGCGATTCCCGGCGCCGGATTGGCGATTCCCTTGTGGCTACTCGGCTCCAGCACCTATAGCGCCCAGCTCGCCGCGGCGCGTGGTCTGCCGCTGGCGTTTGCCGCGCACTTCGCTCCGGATGCCATGTCGGCGGCGATCGCTACCTATCGCGACCATTTCAAGCCTTCTGCTCAGCTCTCCGAGCCCTACGTCATTGTCTGCGTCAACGCCGTCGCCGCCGAGACCCAGCGTGAGGCCGAGTATCTGGCGACCACCGAACTGCAGAAATTCCTGAATCTCGGCCGCGGCATCGACACCCTGCTGCCCGAACCGGTCGAGGAGATGGACCGGCTCTGGCATCCGATGGAGGCACGGCAGATTCGTCATCAACTGCGCGAATCCGCCTGGGGCACCGGCCCCCAGGTCAGCCAGCAGCTGCGCGAGCTGGCCGTTCGCACCGGCGCCGACGAAGTCATGATCAATTCGTGGATTCACGATCCCGAGGCGCGCATCGACTCCCACCAACGTATCGCGGCCGCCTGGTTCGACGCCTGACACCCCCTGCCTGCCAGTTCGCTCGAGGCCCGTCCCCACGGGCCTTCGATCATCCATTTCGATATCCCCCTCTCCGGAGCCAGCGATATGAGCCGTCTTATCACCCGCGCCGCGGCGCTGAACCTTCTGCACCAACTGACCCGTAGCTGGGCCGCCAACGACTGGACGGCGCGCGAAGCCTTCCTGAGCGCGGACGTCGCGCTGCGCAGCGATCACAAGGGCAACCATGAAGGCCGCGATAGCGTCATCGCCCAGTTCGAAGACAGCATCCACCAGGATCGTCGTCTGTTCCTGGATACCACCAACCACTACGTCACCGCCGATGGCAAGGGCCGCGCCATCGTCAGCGCCTATGGCTATGGCGAACTGTCCCAGCCACCATCGCGCTCGCCGACCACCGCCTTCGGCAACGTCATGCGGCTGCGTCTGGCCTGGTGCGGCGAAGACTGGAAGATCACCGAGATCCTCTTGAGCGTGGTCTGGGTCGAAGGCGATACCCAGGCGCTGACCGACTGGAAACTGCCGCCCGGCCAGCAGGGCTGGCGACCGGGGGATGCCCCGCCGACACTGGTCAGCGAACTCGACTCGCCTTGGGCCGTCATGCCGGATAACCAGGTCCAGGCCAGTGAAGTGGAGAAGATCGCCGATACCTACTCACGCTACGCGTGGGGCATCGATCAGAACGATATCGCGCTGTTCAAGACCACCTATACCAACGACGCCAGCGGTCTCTTTCCGCCGCTGGGGCCGCTGAGCGGTCTGCACGAGATCGTCGGGTCGCTGAAGGCGTTTCGGCGCCTCTGGCCGTGGATGCAGCACCATGGCGAGCCGCTGAAGATCACGCTGGCTGACGATGGCCAGCAAGCCGAGATGTGGGTCGGACGGCGTATCCCGGGACGCTGGGTGAACGAACAGGACGAGCGTCTCTACGGCGCCCACTACCGACTCGAGTTGGTCAAGGACGACGGGCTCTGGAAGTTCCGCTGGAGCGAGTACGTGCCCGGCTGGTTCGACGACACGGCGTTGCCGTTCACGCCCTGACGCGAGCCTCACCGCTCGAAAAAAACCCGGCCGAGGCCGGGTTTTTCTGTCGGCAGATATGTCAGTCAGTCTCGGACGGCCATACCACATCGAGTTTCGAGTAGGCGATACGCCACTCGCCGTCGATCCGAACATAGCGATCGTGATAGAGCCCGAGCAGCAGCAACGGATGGCGATCGGCGCCCGGGTCGGCCTTGGCGGCCGTCTCGAAGTCGATCAGGTAGCACTGCCCTTCGGCACTGTCCGGCCCGGTCAGGCGGATCTCGTGATTGGCAATGGCATGGACGAACGGATAGTGGCCGCGACCGTCGCGGTCGAAGAGCCGGTAGGCGTCACGTAGCCCCGCCTGGATCGCGTCGATGCCTTCCATCGCGCCGACCGTCACCTCCAGCGTCGCGTCGGCGGAAAACACCTGCGCCAGCCCTTCGATATCGCCGCCGTCGAGGCAGCGTGAGTAGGCCAGGCGCAGGTCGCGAATCGCCTCGCGTTCGAGCAGTTCGGCAAGACGGGTCTGCTGGTCGTCGTTCATGAACGTGACTCCTGTTCTGACGAGGGGCTGGCGGCCGGTTCGGCGCGCGCGACCTGTTCGTCGTAGGTGGGATAATCGGTGTAGCCGTTGGCGCCCAGCAGGCCATAGAAGGTCTCGCGATTGGCTTCCGCCAGCGGCTGGCCCTGCTGCATCCGCGCGACCAGGTCCGGGTTGGCGATAAAGGGCCGCCCCATGGCGATCAGGTCCAGCTCGCCGTTGACCAGCGCCCGCTCGCCACTCGCCTGATCGAAGCCGCCGGCCGCGATCAGCGTGCCGGTCCAGGTTTCGCAGAAACGCTCGGCGAAGCCGTCCGGGATCTTCTCGGCACCGAGGGTCAGCTGATCGCTCAGGTGCACGTAGACCGGGCCACGGGCTTCCAGCTCGCCGGCCATCGCGACCCAGGTCTCGGCCTCGTCATCGAAGGCTTCCAGATCGTTGAAGCGCCCGAACGGCGACAGCCGGATGCCGACGCGGTCCGCGCCGATCTCGGCGATCACCGCATCCAGCGTCTCCAGCGGGAAGCGCAGGCGATTCTCGAGCGAACCGCCGTAACGGTCGCTGCGATCATTGAGCGCGCCGTTGAGGAACTGATCGAAGAGATAGCCGTTGGCGGCGTGGATCTCGACGCCATCGAAACCGCTATCGATTGCCAGGCGCGCGGCGCGAGCGAACTCCTCGACGATGCGGGGAATCTCCTCGGTCTCCAGCGCGCGAGGCTGGTCGGGCGCGAGCGGTGCCGCCTCGCCGGTCTCGTCATCATAGGCGAATGCCTTGGCATCGATCGCACGACGCGCTGTCGGGCCGACCGGCTGGCCGCCTTCGGGCTGCAGCGAGTGATGCGACACCCGGCCCACATGCCAGAGCTGGGCGAAGAGGCGCCCGCCGTTGGCGTGCACGGCGTCGGTCACCCGGCGCCAGCCCTCGGCCTGCGCGGCCGAGAACAGCCCCGGCGTGTAGAGGAAGCCTCGCCCCTCGCGCGAGACCGGTGCGCCCTCGCTGATGATCAGACCGGCACCGGCGCGCTGGGCGTAGTACTCGGCGGTCAACGCATCGGGGATCTCGTTCTCGGCGCGCGCGCGGGTCATCGGCGCCATGACAACGCGATTGGCAAGCGACGTGGCGCCCAGTTCGAAGGGTTGGAAAAGTTGTTGCGTCATAGGACTCTCGCAAGATGGTCAAGGTCAGGAACGTGGCATCACCGTCATCGGGCCCGGCAACGCCCCGAAAACGTCATGCCGGCCTGTCGGCCAGCGTCGGAAAATGTGGCAGCACGTCGCGCACCAGATCTTCCAGCAGCGCGGGATGCGGCCGCCGGCTGATCTTCGGGTTGAGCGCGATGTGTTGAATGCCGGCGTCACAGGCACTCGCCATCAGTTCGGCCAGCGCCTTGCTGCCGGTGCGAAAACCCGCCCGTATCGGCTCCAGCGGATGATCGCGATCGGCGACAAGGTCGAGGAAACCGGCAATGCCGAGCGGCTTGAAGGGGCTGTCGTGCTGCGGCATGGCGACGTTGCGCCAGCTATCGGCGAACTCGCCGAGGCGAGAGAGCGGTGGCGAGGGCGCGATATGACCATCGAGGTGCTCGGCAATCCACGGCAGCGATTGCTGCGCGCGACCGATGGCGATCGTCGGCGTGCGGGTATACGGCGGCTTGGGCAGCATGTCGACCTGGCCGGCCGAGCGCCCGAAACGCGGTGACGCGAATCGCGGATAATTCGCGTCGGTAACCGCGCGGTAGACCTCATAGGCGTCGCGGAAACGTTCGCCACGGCTGTCGAAGTCGATATCGAACAGGGGATACTCGTCCGGCCGATCCCCCGATGAGAGCCCCAGCAGCATGCGGCCGTCGGAGAAGTGGTCGAGCGACGCCGTCTGCTTGGCCAGCAATTTCGGCTCACGCAGCGGTAGCACGATACCGGCGGTACCGAGCGCGATATGCCGCGTCTCGCGCGCCAGTGCCGCGATATAGGTCAACGGCTCGAACACCTGACCGGCATCGCCGTAGCGCGGGTCGAAGAACGGAATATCACGCATCCACAGCGCGCTCAGGCCGGCCTGGTCGGCTTCCCGGGCACGGGTGAAGTGATCCTGCAGCGTGGGCGCCGGGGCATCCGGATACGTCTCCAGCGGCATGATCAGCCCGAGCGTCATCTCGCCCGGCGCGAACACGCCGCGGTAACCCGGATGGGCCGCAAGGTCGGATGCCGCCGGCATCGACCGGCCATCATCGCGATGCACTGTCGTTAGGGTCATGGTCGATCCTCCTGACCCACCACTCTATGCCCTGCGACCTGCGCTATAATCCTGCTTTGAGGACGTTCATTACATCACTGGGTTCCAGAATGCCGCTAACCACCCATCTCGACGGCCTCGTCGAGTTCGCCACGACCGTCGAAACCGGCAGCTTCACCGCTGCGGCCAACCGGCTCGGCATGACCGGTTCGGCCGTCGGCAAGAGCGTAACCCGGCTGGAGAAGCGTCTCGGCACCAAGCTATTTCATCGCACCACGCGTCGTTTGACGCTGACCAACGAAGGCAACGAGTACTTCGAGACCGCCGCGCGAGCGCTGGGCGCTCTGGAAGACGCCGAACAGGCACTGGCGAATCGCCGCGCAGCCCCCTCGGGAACGGTGCGCCTCGATCTGCCCGGGGCTTTCGGCCGTCGCCATGTGTTGCCGGTGCTGAATGCGCTCTCTGCACGCTTCGACCAGCTCGACTTTTCGGTCATGTTCAGCGAACGCACCGCCGACCTCATCGGCGAAGGGATCGACCTTGCGGTGCGTATCGGGCGCCTTGACGACGATGCCGACATCGTCGCCAGCCGGCTCGGCACACAGCGGCTGGTGATCTGCGCCGCGCCGGCGTATCTCGCCGCCCACGGCCGCCCGCAGACGCCCGAGGAACTGGTGACGCGAGACTGCCTCGTCGGCTGGCGGCGCCACGATCAGGCGCGTTGGCTGCTGCGCGACGCTACGGGAGGATTGTCGTCGCAGCTGGTTCGCGTGCGCCACGCCTTGAGCGATGGCGAAGCGATCGTCTCGGCGACGCTCGCCGGCAGTGGACTGAGCCAGCTACCGACCTGGCTGATCGCCGACGAGCTGGCGACTGGCCGTCTGCAAACCGTGCTCGACGACCATGCGGGCGCGGAGATGTCCATCCACGCGCTGTGGCCGGCCAACCGCTATCTGAAGCCCGGCGTGCGCGCGGTCATCGATGCACTTCAGCAGGCGGCACGTGAAAGCCCGGAGTTCGGGCTCTGATACCGATCGCCTCTGGGCGTCGTTGAAACCGACCCGGCCAGCTCACCACCCGTTGGCGAATCTCAATCCGCAGGCAAAGCCGTCAACTCGACACCACTTATCGCGCGCAGCCGTTCCAGAAGCGCCTGCTGAAAGGCTTCATCGTTGACCTCACTGGAAGGCTGCTGGCGCCGGCGATGAAACCAGTAGCCGCCGCTCCCCATTGCCTGCTCATCATCGCTAACCGCCAGCCAGGCCTGGGTCTGGTGTCCGGCGTCCAGATCGTCCGACGCCGAGCTGCCGCCCATCTTCGTCGGGACCCAGCCGGGATCGACGGCGTGAACGATGGTGTCAGGCCAGCGCACAGCCAGTGCCATCGCAAGCGTCGTCACCAGCAGCTTGCTCTCGCCATAGGCTTCGCTGCCGGCCCAGCGCCGCTCACGCCACGCCATGTCGTCCTGGGCCTTCCGGGCATCGTGGCCGCGATGCATGCTGCTGCTGATGAAGATCAGCCGGGCTGGCCTATCGAGGTCGGCGGTGAGCACATAGGGCGCCAGCACGTTGACCGCCAGCATGCGAAGCTGTCCCTCGTCGTTCTCCTCCCGCGAGCGATCGAAGATACCGGCATTGTGGATGACCGCGTCCATACGTCCGAGTTCATTGACCTTGCGAGCCAGCGCCCGCGTCTCGTCCAGCCGGCTCAGATCGCCGGTGACCACCGCCAGCGCCCGCTCGGCGGTACTGCCGATGTCGCGGGCACGCGCCGCGGAGCGCGTGTGAAGCACCACCTCATGCCCCTGCGCGATCAGCTCTCGAGCGGCGTTGAGGCCGAGACCGTCGGCGGAGCCGGTAATCAGAATACGTGCCATGCAGCGGTTCCTCCTTGAGCCGATCGACCGCCCTGAGCTGTCGATCGTCATGTGTCGTCTTGCAGGCAGCGGAGATCACACCATCGCCGCCCGACTGACGGAAAGGCCCGGCATGTCCAAGACATGCCGGGCCTTCGGTGGGTAATCGTTCTGCCGGTATTGGGGCAGCGCTTATACCGCTGGCAGCTGGTCGATCATGCGATCCAGCGTGACCGGGTAGTCGCGCACGCGGACGCCAGTGGCGTTGTAGGCCGCGTTGGCAATCGCCGCCGCCACGCCGCAGACGCCCAGCTCCCCGACCCCTTTCGCCTTGAGCGGTGTCGCCACCCCATCGACGGTATCGAGGAAAACGACTTCCTGGTGCGGGATATCGGCATGCACCGCGACCTCGTAGCCGGCCAGATCGTGGTTGGCGAAGAAGCCATGCTCGAGATCGACCGCTAGCTCCTCCGACAGTGCTCCGCCGGTGCCCATCACCATGCCGCCGATGACCTGACTGCGTGCGGTGATCGGGTTGAGAATGCGCCCGGAATCGCACACCGCCAGCATCCGCCGGACGCGCGTCTCGCCGGTCGCCACATGCACGGCGACCTCGACGAAATGCGCCCCGAAGGTCGCCATCAGGTAATCCTCGGTCTGGAAGCCGCCGAAGTTGATCGAATCTTCGGCGCTCAACTCCTCGGTGATCGCCGAGAGCGGGGTGACATTGTCTCCCGCCACCACATTGCCATCACTGAACTCCGGGTCGCTGACGCCCAACCGTTCGGCGATCTGCTCACGCAGCGCGACGCAGGCGGCATAGACACCGGCGGTGGAGCTGGCCGCCCCGAACTGCCCGCCGGAGCCGGACGAGACCGGCCAGGCGCTGTTGCCCAGGCGCACCTCGACCCGCCCCATCGGCAGCCCCATCGTCTCCGCCGCCGTCTGCGCGAGAATGGTGTAGGAGCCGGTGCCGATATCGGTCATGTCGGTCTCGATGATCACACGGCCGTTGGAGAGCGTGGCACGGGCGCCGGACTTCAGGTTCAAGTGACCGCGATAGGCGCCTGCCATACCGTGGCCGATCCACCACATGCCCTCGCGACGCCCGCCGGGAGTCGTGTTGCGATCGGCCCAGCCGAAGCGATCCGCGCCCTCGCGCAGACACTCGACGAAGTGCCGCTCGGAAAACGGGATCGACGGATCGCTCGGGTTGACCTGGGTATCGTTGAGAATGCGGAACTCGACCGGGTCCATCTCGAGTTTTTCCGCCATCTCGTCCATGGCGATCTCGAGTGCCATCAGCCCGGAGGCTTCGCCGGGCGCGCGCATGTCCGACGCTTCCGGCAGATGCATCTCGACCAGATGGTGGATCACTCGGCGGTTCGGTGCGGCATAGAAGTACGGGGTCTGCGCGGTGGCGTTCTCGCCGCGGCCGCCCGGCAGCGTGTGCGAGGCCGCCTCGTGATCGATCGCCGTCAGCTTGCCATCGGCACCGGCGGCCAGCCGGATGCGCTGGATCGTGGCGGAACGATGGGTGGTGTTGTTGATCATGAACGGGCGCGGCAGCGCCAGTCTGACCGGCGCGCCGAGCGCGCGGGAACCGATCGCGGCGAGCACCGCATCGGCACGCAGCCACAGCTTGCCGCCAAAACCCCCACCGATGTATGGGCTCTCGACGCGGATACGATCGGGCTCGATGCCGAACGTGGTCGCCAGCGCCTGACGGTTCCATTCGATCATCTGGCTGGAGGTCCAGACCGTCATCTGCCCGCCGTCGGACCAGTCGACGATGGAGGCGTGCGGCTCCATCATGGCGTGGGTCTGTGACGGCGTGTGGTACATCTGATCGAGCGTGACGGCGGCACTGTCGAACGCGGCGTCGACGTCCCCGACCTGCGTCGACGGCTCGCCGGTGCCCTGCATGCGCTGCCAGCCCGCTTCGAGGTCGACATCGATCGCGTCACGTTCGTAGGTGGTCTCGATCAGGGCAGCGGCGGCCCGGGCCTGCTCGAACGTCTCGGCCACGACCACAGCGATCGCCTGCTGATAGTGTTCGACCACGTCGCCGCCAAACAGCCGCGCGACATTGTAGTTCCAGATACCGAGCGGCTCGATATCCAGCGTGGTGACCACCCCGCGTACGCCGGGCGCACTGCGCGCCGCGTCGGCATCGATCGCGACGATCCGCCCCTTGGCGATGGCCGAGCCGACGGGGTAGCCGTAGAGCTGCCCCGCGACCACGTCATGCCGCTCGTAGGCGTAGGGCGCCGTGCCGGTCACCTTGAGCAGGCCGTCGATCCGCGCATGCGGCTTGCCGACGACCGTAGCGCGGTCGAAAAGGTTCTGGTCTGCCGGTTGATTGAAGTCCATGGATCACCCCTCGGCCAGCATGCCGGCGAGCGTGCGCTCGGCCAGCTGGATCTTGAAAGCGTTCTCTTCGGTCGGGCTGGCGCCATCCAGAAGGCGCGACATCACCGCGTTGGCCCCGTCCGGCAGCGCCGCATCGGCCTGTGCCCGTCGCCACGGCTGTGGCGCCACGCCGCCCAGCGCCACGCGTCCGCTGCCGTCCGACTGGCGCACCAGCGCCACCGAAACCAGGGCAAAGGCGTAGGAGGCGCGATCGCGCACTTTATAGTACGCCTGACGCCCGCCGACCGGCGGCGGCAGCTTGACCGCCGTGATGAACTCGCCGGGCATCAGCGCCGTCTCGATCTCGGGCGTATCGCCCGGTAGCCGGTAGAATTCATCCAGCGGAATCGTGCGCGAGGCACCGGCAGGCGTGACGGTCTCCACCTCGGCATCGAGCACGCGCAGGGCCACCGCCATGTCGGAGGGGTGCGTGGCGATGCAGGCGTCAGAGGTGCCGATAATGCCGAGCTGGCGCGAGAAGGCACCCTGCCCCAACGCCGCACAGCCGGTACCGGGCGCACGCTTGTTGCAAGGCATCGCCGTGTCGTAGAAGTAGGGGCAGCGAGTGCGCTGCAGCAGGTTGCCGGCGGTGGTCGCCTTGTTGCGCAGCTGACCGGAGGCGCCGGCCATCAGCGCCCGCGTCAGCACGCCATACTCCCGCCGCACCCGTTCGTTGGCGGCCAGGTCGGTATTGCTGACCAGGGCACCGATGCGCAAGCCGCCCTCACGAGTGTCGGAGATGCTGTCGAGCCCGGTGCCGCTGACGTCGATCAGGTGGACCGGCGTCTCGATCTCGAGCTTCATCAGGTCGAGCAGGTTGGTCCCGCCGGCGATGAACTTGGCGCCGGGGACTTCGGCCGCCCTCGAGGCCGCCTGCGCCGGCGCGCTAACCCGTTCGTAGGAAAACGCTCTCATGTCGGTTCCCCCGCCGCCTGGTGAATCGCTTCGAGAATATTGGCGTAGGCGCCGCAGCGGCAGATGTTGCCCGACATGCGCTCGCGAATCTCCTCGTCCGTGGCTTCGATCCGCGCCGTCAGGTCCTGCGTCACATGACTCGGCACGTTATCGCGGATCTCCTCCAGCACGGCCTTGGCCGAACAGATCTGTCCCGGCGTGCAGTAGCCGCACTGGAAGCCGTCGTGATCGAAGAACGCCTGCTGCATCGGATCGAGCTGCTGGGGCGTACCGAGACCTTCGATGGTGGTCACCTCATCGCCCTGGTGCATCACTGCCAGGCTCAGGCACGAGTTGATACGCTCGCCGTTGACGTTGACCGTGCAGGCACCGCACTGGCCGTGGTCGCAGCCCTTCTTGGTGCCAGTCAGCTGCAGGTGTTCGCGCAGCGCATCGAGCAACGTGGTGCGGTTGTCGACCGCCAGTTCTCGCGGCTCGCCATTGACGACGAGCGTGAAGGTGGAACGTTCCGGCCCGGCCAGCGAGGTCGGCTGGGCGTTGGCTCGCCAGGGGATATTGGCCGCGACGACCGCACTGGCGGTTCCCACCAGAAAGGTTCGTCGACGCATCTCGAATCGAATGGGAGGGCTCATAAGCTAGGTCCTCTCGAACGCGGCGTCGGGCGCCGAGTCACGGGTTGTCTCGTTATTATGTCGGTCAAGCGAAGTCAGGTTCGCCATGGCTACAGCCTAGTGCGCTCGACGCGGATGAACACGGATTTGCGTAGACGCCAGGCTGATAGCACCCATGATCTATTCTCATGAATCTTTGCCCTTGCCGGACGTTGATCGCGAGACGCCTTGCTCTCTCACCCGCCCCGGCCCACTTCGTTCCAGTCTCTTCACACGTGGGCGCCCCTGACCCGCCATGCCCGCGGTCACGATGGCGCCAGGCTGAATCGGACCGCGCAATTAAAAATACTTAGCTTTCGGCCGATAGACCTATCGAGCGCCTTCTTGATGCGCGTGTTTCCCCCTTGCCAACCGAGACTCTCCCCCATGCTGGCTGACTGGAACCTGCCGCTGGTCGCGCTCTCCTATCTGGTCGCGACGCTGGCTTCGTTCACTGCACTGGAGCTGACACGCCGCCTTCGCCAGACGCTCGGCGCCAGCATGCGGCGATTCTGGCTGTGCTGCGGTAGCTGCGCCATGGGGCTCGGCGTATGGTCGATGCACTTCGTCGGTATGCTGGCGTGGAATCCGGCGGCCGGTATCGACTATGGGCCAGGGCTGACGCTGCTCTCCCTGCTGCTGGCTATCATCAGCGCGGCTCTGGCACTGCGACTGGCCGCCGATCGGGCCACTCGCCGCTGGATGCTGGTTCCCGGCGGGCTGGTCATGGGCAGCGGTATCGCGCTGATGCACTACCTCGGTATGGCCGCCATGGAAATGGGCGGCGGGGACTGGTCCTACGACCTGCCACTGCTGCTGCTCTCCATCGCGATCGCCGTGATCGCCGCCACCGTGGCTCTGGGACTGTTCCGCTTCCACAGCGAGCGGCCCGCCGAGGGGTTCTGGCAGGCTCGGTTGCTATCCGCCGGCGTCATGGGGTTGGCGATCTGCGGCATGCACTATACCGGCATGGCGGCGGTTCGCATGGACATGGCCACCACGCACGACGCGGCGGGTGCCAATACCCTCTGGCTCGCCTTGTCGGTTGCGATCGCGACGCTGATGATTCTCGGCTTCACCCTGATTCAGCTGCTGGCCGACGGTAAGCTCAGTGCACAGATTCGCATGGGGCGAGAGCTCCAGCACCTGCTCGACAGTACCCACCAGACGCTCGATCACGAACGTACCCACGGACGCATGATGCTCAACGCGATCGACGACGGGGTGTTGACCGTCGATCAGCACGGCATTGTCCAGCATGCCAATCCCCGGGCGCTGAAACTGCTCGGCGTCGATGACAGCTTCGACCTGCAACGCCCCTTCGATGCGCTCTGCCACCTGCATAGCGAGTTCGAGACACAGGCCATCGAGTCGCCCCTGGCACCGGTATTGGCACACGGTCAGGTGGTGCATCTCTACTCCGATATCATGCTGGCCGCCTGGGACCAACAGCACCACTTTATCGATCTCAAGGCCTCGCCACTCCACGCCCGTAACGGCGACGTCATCGGCGCGGTCGCGATCCTGCGCGATATCTCATTTCGGCGTGAGATGATGGGGCGACTCGCGCACGAAGCGCTGCACGACAGTCTGACCGGCCTGAACAACCGCCGCGCGCTGGATCAGGAGCTGCTGCGCTACCGTCAACGCCTGGATAGCGGCAACGACTACCTGCTCTTTCTGGATCTCGACCACTTCAAGGTCATCAACGACAGCTGCGGCCATGGCGCGGGCGACGAGGTCCTGCGTGATTTCGCCCGCATCCTGCTCGCCAGCTTCGAACCGAACGACTTCGTGGCCCGGTTGGGCGGTGACGAGTTCGCCGTCATCGTATGCCAGCAGCTGCAGGAAAACGTATTGCGCAATGTCGAGCGGCTGCGGTACGCCGTCTCGACCTACGCCCATGAACACGATGGTCAGCACTACGGTCTGGGGGTCAGCATCGGCCTGGTCGTGATGAACGGTCGCTTTACCTCGATCGACGAGGTCATGATTGCCGCCGACCGCGCCTGCTACAGCGCCAAATGCAACGGCCGCAATCGGCTCAAGATCTACGAGGAGGGCGACCGCCAGGCGCTACAGCGTCAGCACGAAGCCCTCTGGATTCCGCGGATCAAGGATGCGCTGAAGCACGATCGCTTCGTGCTGTATGCCCAGCGGATCGTCCCGACCGTCGCCGCAGCGGGGGAGGAGCGCCAATATCACGAGGTGCTTTTGCGCTACCTCGATGACGACGGTGCCCACGTGGCGCCCGGTACGTTCCTCCCCGTCGCCGAGCGAGGGGACCTGATGCCGGAGATCGATCGCTGGGTCATTCATCACACCTTCCAGATCCTCTCCCGACAGCCGCGACGCGACGGCATCCGCTACCGATTCTCCATCAACCTATCGGGACAAAGCCTGAGCGATGAAGGTCTCGCCGCCTGGATTCTCGAGCAGTTACGCGCGTTCGCGATCCCGCCCGACTTGATCTGCTTCGAGATCACCGAGACCGCCGCCATCTCCGGATTCGATACCGCGCAGCGCTTCATGCAGACGCTCAGTCGCCACGGCTGCCGCTTCTCTCTCGATGATTTCGGTAGCGGCATGTCCTCATTCGCCTATCTCGCCGCCCTACCGATCCATCAGATCAAGATCGACGGCAGCTTCATTCGCGACCTGCCCGGCAACGAGGTGAATCGAGCCATCGTCGCCTCGATCCGCGGGCTCGGCCACAGCCTCGGCTTGAAGACGGTGGCGGAGTTTGTCGAAAACGCCGAGATCCGTGCCATCCTCGGGGCGCTGGGCGTCGACTATGTCCAAGGCTACGGCATCGACCGGCCGGGAGAGCTCGCGCCACGACTCGCCCTCACTGTCGAGTCAAGCGCCCTGACCGACGCCAGATAGCCCGAGTGTGCCGAACGGGCATGTGCCCATCGGCGAGCAGGCGCGGCGCTACAAGCCGCCGCGACCGGGGCGCGATGCCGTCTCGTAGGTCGGACCGCGCACCTCGCGAGGCTCCTGGGTCTCGACCTCTTCGGCTTCCTCCGCGGGGGGCGTCAGGTTGGCAAGATAGTGGAAACGTACGCCGCGCTGCTGCAATCGGGTATGCAGTGGGCTGGCATTGTCCTGCAGAGCGAACCCGCCCCCGGCTACGACCGCCATGGGGCGGTCGGGATCCGCGCCATACTCGAATTTGATCGAGCCGCGCTGCTGCGTGTGCTGCAGCTCTGCCTTGCTACCGAAGCCGATCAGGAAAGGCGGGGTGGCAAAGGCGCTGGGCGAGGAAACCGTGTGCGTGACGCTGATACCGCCGACGCGAAGATTCTCCGGGTTCTTCAGGGCCTCGCGCAGGACCGTGTCGATCCCTTCGTCACCGGCAATGACCTGGTCTTCGAGTGCCTCGCGCACGCTATCCTTGAGCTCGAATTCCGCTTCGGCCGCCGTATTGCGTGCCTCCAGCGCGCTGACCAGATCGGCGAAACGCGGCTGTCGCACCATCAGATCTCGCACCTGTCGCTGGTTCTCCGCCGACGCCCCCTGAAGCCATGGCTGCTGGGCGCGCGTACGCAACTCGTCGCGTTGCGCCGTCAGGTATTGGCTCAGCCCCCCTTTCCACCACTGGCCACGACGATTCCCACTTGCCGTATTGGCCTCGTCAGCTGGCCCCTTCGGCGGTGCCAGCCAGCCCTTGGCGGACGGGAGCGCCAGCGTCTTGGTGGCCGAGGCGAACTGGCGTACACCGGTGTCATAGGCACGCTGCTGGCGCACGAGCTGCCCCAGCGCATGCAGTACCGTGTGCTGTTCGTCGTTCAGCGCGCCGCCACCGGCGGTCTGCCCTTCACGCCAGCGCTGCAGTCCCGCCAGCCTGTCGGAGACCGGCCGCGTCTCGGCGTTCGCCGCGTCGATGCCCTCGCGGCGCTCGGGGAATGCCTCCTTGAGCGACTTCACCAACTTGTCGATCGATGCCGGCTTGACCGTCTGGGGCGTCTTGAAAGCGACACTGAAGGTATTGGCCTTCGAGCGGTCCAGCGTGATCTTGGAAGAGATCTCCAATGGCACACGCTGGAACGCGTGCTCGCTGCTCGCGACGGCCTGCACGGGGCGGAACAGCACTCCCGCGCTGGCCTGGGAAAAGAGATCGGTCCGGTGACGGGTTGCCTGCTCGACCTTGCCGCCAGGTCCATGAGTCTCCTTGTGCTCCCGCTCACGGGTAACGAGGTTGAGGCTTCCGGAGAGACCGATGCCGGCTCGGAACCAGGCAGAGGGCGATGACTGGGTATCTCCCAGACTGATTCGCAGGTCCGCGGGAATGGCACTCAGATCCAGTTGTGCCTGTTGGGTCACGGTGCGCGACACCGACGGGTCGTGACCGATACGCAGCAGGTCGAGCAGGCGGGCGTTACGCTGCGTGAAATGGCGCATGACGCTCTGGATCTCGTTGCCATGCAGATTCATGGCCAGGCTGTCCTGAGTGCTTCGGCTCACGCTGCCGTCGAGATCCACACCGGAGAAGAGGCCGGACGATGCCTGATCGTTGATCCGCGGCATGGGGGACTCCGTCACCCCACCGGCAGAGACCAGGAAGGTCCCCCAGGTATTGCTGAGACTGGCAGCCTGCTTACGGGACAGCGATAGCTTCACGCCTTCATCCCGGCGCGCGACTTTCATCTCGTTGCCGCGCTCGGCGCTGGCGCTGGCCGACGTATAGATCGGCACGCCGGGGGCCGGAAAGAGATACGGCGTGGCCAGCGTACCGGAACGGGACGTACCGAGTTTGGTTTCATCCCCCTCGCGCATGCTGCGCACCTGCGTCGTCAACGCCTGTTCCAGGTTGTCGCCGCCCTCCAGCGTCCGCTGCAGATGCCGGTTGAGCGGACGCCCGGACTCAGCGAGATCGCGATTGAGTGCCTCGTGGGCCGCCGCGACGCGCTCCAGACTGCGATAGCTGTTGAACGACGCCGCGGCATACTGCTGCAGCTCCGAGGTGTCGAAGCCGTCGTATATCAGCTGGTCGAAGCGCTGCTTGAGCGCATCGAGGCGGCCTTCCGGCAAGCCGGACGCCGCCTCGCTTTCGAGACCGGCGGCGATCTCATGAAGCGCACGCAGCGTATCGCCGTTCTGAATCAGGCTGGCCCGCAGAATGGCTGTCGGATCGCGTCGATCTCGCTCGGTCTGTCGGGTTGGGTAGGCGATCACCATCCCGCGCTGCAACAGCTCGCCGAGGGCCTGCGCCGACCGGTTGTCGGCCGTGCCGGGATAGCGCAGCAACAGCCGGTGAATATCGGCCAGCAGGTTCGGCGCTTCGGCATCGCCGGCGCGCCCGCTCAGGCGCTGTCGTGCCCGCCCGATAAGGCCCGAATCCGCCGGTGTCTGCTGGCGGTGAATCTCGCCCAGCCGAATGATATCCCCGTAGCTGCGGGTGTCGAGCTTCTCGCCCCAGTGCTCGAGGCTGGTCAACAGGGGAAGACGAGCGTCGGCAGGCTCGCCCTGCCGCAGCGCCTCGACCCGCGCCGCAAGGTCCGCTGGGGCGGCCGCCGGTGACGCCGCCACCAGTTGTGGCAGGCGTGCTACCATGGCGCGTTCTTCCCGGTAAAGCGTCTGCAGATCATCGCGCCCGCCATTCCGGCGCCCCAGGTCACGCATCGCCCGCCCGGCGTCACCTCGTGGGCGCAGGTGATTGGCCATGTCGGAAACCGCATGTCGCTGCCTCAGAGGATTGAGGCTATTGCCGGCAGAGCCGAACACACTGTGTGTCTCCGTGGTATGGGCATCTCCATGGCGCATGCCTTTTCCCGGATCGTGCTGCTGCTGTAGCTGTTCGTGAAGCCGGCCGGCGGCGCCCTCCGCCAGCGGCACCTCGCGAGCCACCCGGTCGCCAGGCTGCCAGGTCGGCGCCCCCGATGCCGACTGTCTCAGGCTGAAACGTCGCCCGCCGGCGCTGGCACTGAGCTGGCCCGAGGCATCCGATGTCACACTATCCACCGGCAAGCCCGCGGGCGGTGCCGTCGCCTGCCAGCGTGCCGTGTCGGGCATCAGGCGCTGCCACTGACGCCGCGCCAGTGAATGCAGGCGCCCTCGCGCATCGAGCAGGTGCAGAGTCTGATCGCCATCAAGCGCCAGATCCCGGGCCGACGGCACGCCAGCCGGCAGCGGGATCGCGATGTCTCGTCCGTCAACTCGCGCCCGGCAAGCACCTTGGTCATCAAGCGTCAGGAAACGATCCCTGTCGGCGACCGCGAAAGCCTGAACGGTCTGCCCGCCCCCGCCAGCGATCGTCTTATCCATCGCCACGCGCGTGCGTCGCTGCGACGGACTCAGCTCATGCAGGTCGTCGACCGGCATGCGGGACCCGGTATACTGAATATCGAGCGGCCTGACCTTCCCATGGCGCAGGATATAGGCGACGTTGTCCAACCCCTGCTCAAGCCTGTCGATGCCGTCGATGCGCGTACTGCTCCAGTTTGCCTCGTCAGGGCCCTGCACACGCAGCGTCCCCTCGTGTAGCGCGAGGTTGCCGCGTCGGCCCAGATCGACCACGTGATCATCACTCGGAGCATCGCGGTCCGCACCCGCGAGCGTCATGACCACCGCATCCGTCAGATTCCAGCCCGGTTGGACATTGGCGTTTTCGTCGATGTAGACGCTGTGCAGCTGATCATGCCGATCCCTGACGAGCAGGTTGAGCCGGCCACTCTCGTCGTGCATGAAGCCTTCGGTCTTGAGCTGGCGACCGAGAAAAGCCTCGATCGGCGCCATGTCGAACGGCACCATTGCGAGCGACTGTTCCGACGTCGACGTCTCAAACAGCCGGCCGCTGCGGTCGGCCACCGAGCGGATCGGCGCATCCTCCTCGCCATCGAGATAAAAGTAGGTCGGCTCTGCCCCGTCACTGCCGACATCCTCGCCGGCAGCGGCCAGCGCCGGCAGCGCGTCGGTTCGGAAAAGCGTCCCCGCCTGATCTGCGGCGTAGAGCACCTGGTCACTGGCGTGGGCAATGCGCGTGGCCTTCAGCGGGCGTCCATCCGCCTGCGTCAGACGCAATGACAGACCGATATCCCGCCCCTCGGCGAAATCCGGCCCCCTGCCTGGTAGCTCGCTGATACGGATACGCGAATTGTCTCGCCGCGGCAGGTCGAAGCGAAAACCGTCGGCACTGATGGAAACATCCCAGGCACCGCTCGGCGTACCGTACACGCGGCCGTCGGCATGTCGGGCCAGCCGTTGATAGCGTGTCTCGTCGGCCAGCGCCTGCCAGTCGCCGCCCTGATCGTCGTAACGATGGACCCGCGTGCCGACCAGCCGATACTGACCCTCGTCACGACTGCCGTGAATGCCGCTGACGACCCCCAGATGCTCGCGGTCGGGCGCGCCGGGGGGATTGGCACGCGCATCGCCCGGTGCACGTCGTTGGCTCGCGCGCAGCGCCCCGGCCATGATTTGCGTCTGCTGGACATGAAAGTCCCGCCCCTGCTGGTCGCGAAAACGGAAACCGCTCCCGTCCTCCTGGCCCTCGACGAACCGGGCATTCTCGTGGTTCAGCCGTTCCTCCAGATAACGTCCGGCGCCGGATGCCATCCGGAAGCGACCGTTCTCGAGTCGAGGACGCTCAGGCTCGTCATTCGCGTCCGCATCGTCGCCACGCGCCGCCTCGGCCCGCCGCGCGTTCAACTCTGTCTGGCTTGGCTTGAAGGTACTGAAGACGCGAAAACCGGGACGCCCCTGCGTGACCTCAGTCTCGGACGTGGCGGCATGGCGCCCCCGCAGGTGCAACAGGCGACCGGCACGCGCAAGGCGACTCTTGAGGTGCTGCTGCACCAGCCCGGCAGTCTCGTGAAGACGGGCTCTCGAGGCCCCCTCGCCGTGCGACGAGCGAGCGGACGGCTGTCCGGCAGTGTCCGAAGAGCGCTGAAACCTGAAAGCATTCAGAGTGGATGAAACCCGGTTCATGCCGAACTCCCGGCGTCATGGAATCACCGCCTGAGTGACCGACCACGCGATAGCGGTTCCATCGCCCTTGATGGCAGAGACAGGAAAAGAAGATCAGCCGGATGGCGTGGATCGGTCCGCGGGTTCTAGGACTTTACAGACAAAACCTAGGGGCCAGGTCACCGAGCGACCATCAACGCTCACAATGCTACGGTAGCTGCAGGCGCAGTCGCGGATGCCAGGCGTCGCTGGGCTCGCGCGAACAGCCGGTAAGCGCCCTCCAGTGCCGACAGGTCTTCCTCGAACTCGGCGAAGCTGGCGCGCGCGAGGGCGCGGCTGGTCCACGCCAATACGTAGCGACCGGAGGCCTCCAGACAGTACTGAACTGCCTGCTCGTGGTTGAAAGCGTTGAGGCTGAGACTTTCACTCATCACTAGAAAACCGTCGTGGCGCGACAGGCGCTCGAGGTCGGCAACGAAGGTGAAGAAGACGACCCGCGCCATGGTCGGATGCGTAATGAAGACGGGAAACTCACGGTCGACTTCGATCATGAAACTGTCCTGCAGCTCGAAATCCTGCCCCGATCCGGGCACCTGGGTAAAACCATGGGCGCGGATGAAGGCCTTGAGAGGATGCTCACGATTCATGGGTTCGTCCTTTCTTTGACGGGCGGTCTCGATGACAGCCGGGCTCGATGACAGGCGGCCCGAAGAGAGAGGATGCGTCTGCCGACTCATGCCTCCGATCAACCCTGTCCTCGGATTCGGTTCGATATCAGCGGGGCAACTGGCACGCCCCTGGCTGATTCGGCAGTCTCGGCTGCTTCGCTCGGTGTTGCGGCCGCAAGAACGCTCTGGCGACGCCTGAGTTCACGCAAGGCCTGTTGAGTCGCCGCCTGATATCGCCCGAGATCGGCGAACGTCGCACTCTGGAGCGGCATTTCGTTCCAGACAATCAGAAAACGTCCTTCTTCCTCCAGGGCATAACGGACCAGCGAGCCAGCGTGGAACCGGTTCAGGCCGAGGCTTTCACGCAGCAGTCGATATGCCGCCTCGAGGTCCATACCCTCGAGATCGACGGCAATCGCGAAGAGGACGACACGATCCCGCTCAAGGCGAACCAGGATGGGTGGGCTATCGGCATCCTCGAGAAGCCAGAGGTCGTTGTCTCCGGTCTGTTTATCCGATTCCCGATCGCTAGCTTCCACTGCCCCACTCTCTCGTATAAACCTCTCGATCTGTGGATATTGCTCAACCCGCATAACGCTACCACTCCGTGTTGCCAGTCCCTCAAGATAACCAGGAAATCCCGATGGGCTCATCGAGCCCTCCAGCGCTAGACGATCCTTGAGCTATCCGTAGAGGCTACTGAGTATCCGTAAGGACGATGGGACTAGCCGTAAGGGCCATTCAAAGCTTGATCAAGGCCATATTGTGAGAGCTCATGTTGAATGCGTTCCTTTTCCCGAGACTTCCTCGCCGATTGATGGTCAAAGCCGATAGCACTTTGCGAAGGGGAACGGTACTGGATAACAATATCGTCATCGGCATCGGCGTAGTCATGATCGAAAACATGAAATCTTTCAGACCGATAATCTTCCAGCAGTTCTTTATTGAATTTCGTGCGTTTCCTGTCGGATTGAATACTCCCCAAGAACTCCTTCTCCAGACCGTCAATGTCTCGCCGCCCCACCCGCTCATCGAGGTAGCTACTATGCTCCCTAACAGTCGATGAACGATATAGGAACCCGCCTTCGAAAGCGGAGTGATCCATCGTATGTGCCGAAGGGCGCATCACCCAACCGTCGACGGTAACGACTTCCGACATCGGGCGCTCTCTCGGATCGCCCAGCACGGTGAAGGTATGATCACCTTCCCAGCTAGCAACGGTCACCGGCATGACATCCTTTTTCGTCTCATGTCGATGCCGCCGATTCCAGGACGCTCTCTCATTATTGATGGCGGCCAGAATATGCTCGGAATACGCTGACAGCTCGCCACAGTTACCGCCAAACACTTTGTTGCGCGAAAAGTCACCACCCAAACCATTATCTCTGACAATATCTAGACGACGCGTCGACTCACCTTTCGTGGCGTAGATGCTCTCTTTCTGATTGCCTTTATAGCAAAGCCTGTCGATCGTCTTTCCCACCGCACTCGATAGTTTAAGGCGATCCATCACCGTATCGGAGACGCTATAGCATTCCAGTTTTGTGGCATCCGGTTTCGAACTGACAACCTCTCTTCTTCCCGAAGACTGAGAATGACCATTTTTCCGGTAATGAACAATGCCGTCTCTTGCCGTGTTGATATGCATGATTCTCTCCTGTCGAAGTTTCCCTCGTATTGACCGCACTGATCCTGATGCCAAGATTTGTCTCTTGCTGCCTCTATTCCGCACAGCACTTCCATATCGCGCACTGCCATATCGCCGTGGCGCGGTCATATTGTCGTCGACCGTCCCCGCCCTACCGGGGAAACAGGGCACGGCCTGAGCAAGTGCCCTGTTTCGTTCGGTTGACGGTCGTACTATCACACGATTTTGGCAATATCCTTGACGATATCGGGCGCGGCCTCGGTCTCTCCAAGCGCGCCCTTATACATGCCGAACAGCATGGAAGCCGGATTCATGCGTCCTCCCTTGAAGGCATCCAGCAGTCCCTCCGCGGCGCCTTTCCAGGTATCCACCATGCCCTTTAAGCCACCCAGCAATGTCTCGCCAAAACCGCCCTGCGTATTGCCCATTCCGTTCAGAACATTGCTGACGCCGGGGATAAACCAGAGTGCGTCGCCCACCGTCGACATGATGCCCTTTATTTCGCTCTTGTTGGTACCATTGTCGAACACATAGTGGCGATCCCGGTCGTTATTGGGTCCGCGCAGCTTGCCGTCATCGGGTATTTTTCCGTAAAAAGCGCTGACGGCTTCTTCATGGCTTGCCCCCTCACTCTTCTTGCTTTCATAGGCGCGCCAACTGTCAGCGAGATGGCCGGCCGGCGTGCCACTTCGCGCATCGCCATCCTTGGTGATGCCTTCGAAATCACCGTTGCCGGCGGCATCCCCCCGGCTCTTGCCATTGGCGGCATGGAGGTTGTCGACATAGTTGAGATATTTCGACGCGTTATAGGCAGCATCAGCCCGCGAGTCCGCATCGGTATTGTTTTCGGTCCAGTCACCGAAGACTTCGTAAAGCGTGGAGCGATTGATGTCTTTCTGGTGGCCCAGATTCTTGAGAATCGGGTTGTCTTCGATGATCTCGTCCGCGGAACGGTTATCACCGGGCGGACGGCCGCTCGCTTCTGTCGGGCGTGTCGCATTGTCCTGCTCCGACTTCACCGCCGGTGCACGCCCCATACCGCCTGTCGGCATCGCGGCGAAGGGGTCGACCCCGGATGATGATGTCCCCGATGATGCGCCCTGAGCCTGCTGGAAAAGCTGCAGGATCTGGCTCACCATGGCGATCTGAACCAGCTTATTCATGGTCGACATCAGGGGGGATTGTCCGCGCTGTTCTGCAGCGCGACTCATCTGCCCGCCGGGCGACTGAACACCCCCCATTGTCGACGTATTGGCACTGCCAGCGCCGCCAAAACTGATCGCCTGGGAACCCAAATTAAGAGCCGTTCCCAAGGAGCCGGCATGGCGACCGACCATCGACTGCCGCGCTTCGAGTGTGGCCCCCGCCCCCTCTGCAGCAGCTCGCCCCGCCGGGGCGCCCCCTCGGGCGAGCGCGCCGCCACCAGCGCTTGTCGCACGCGCGACATGACTTATATCTGGCATCTTCATGTATAACCTCCAGGAAAAGACTACCGCTAAGAATCTGACGCAATGACAACGTCAGTCGACGACTGGATAGCATCCAGGCGCTCTTTGCTGAGTGATGGCAGGCAATCCCGGAGTTCCCTAATGACGCGAAAACCTGGGGTTCAATGACAACGGCAATGCAGACAATTTCGCGATTTCTCCTCGATCATGGCTCGACAGGACGCGCCTCATGTTCGGCGCTTTCCACGGCATTGATCAGGCTCTGGCAAACGGCCTGCCAGGAGATCGAGAAATGTCCGGTATCGGTCTCCAGACACAGTGTCTCCTCCTCCAGTTGAGGATCACCATTGACTTTCCAGGGCCACGGAGAGCCGTCGTCGGCAGACATCGCCAACGCTTCTTGCACTTCAGGCAATTTCGCCGGATGACAAGACAAGCGTGCTTCGATCTCGGGACTACGGGCACGCGACAGTTCGCCAAGCATTGACTCGAGGCGTGCCATGCTCGGCGTTTCCTCGAATACACGCGCCAGTGCCTGTTTGACCAGTTCACTAGCGTGCAGCTCGATCGAGTGCCACATGACTTCACGTTCGTGGGACCATGCCTCCAGCAGCTCGGTGGCCTGCCGCCAGAATTCGCCTTCGCAGCGCGTCAGCAGGGCATCGCGATCGGCGTATGCGCTTTCCTCGATACTCAAGGCCTGAGATTCCGCTCGCGCCACAATGGCCTCGGCACGCCCACAATCTTCGAACGTCTCGCGGGGAATCAGCGCCTGTTTCAGGCACGGGCGATCATCGGGGCGAGCGTGCAACGTCCGGCGCGTCAGCATCTCCGGTTCCCCTTTGCGAACATGTTCATCGATCCGCGTCCTGACTCTGCCAGATCGCGGCTTGCCAGAAGGTCTCCAACCGCCCGGCATGCAGCGCCCCCGGGCGTGGCTGGTGCTCAAGGCTAGCCACACGCTGGCGGCAGAAACGCAGACGCAGGCGTGCCCAGCAAGGCTCGCTGACCCACTCGCGCAGCAACATCAGGACGTCGCCCCCGGGTTCGAGCCAGTGTCCCGGCCTGAGCCCCCGGGCAATGCGTTCGCACCAGCGATGTTGCGCTACAGTCAGCCCCGTTTCGCGACCGGGATCGCACATGGTGCTCGCCAGGGCCAACGTCAATTGCCACCGCGTCGGCGCGGACAGCACCAAGGCCTGCAGCGCCTCGTCAGCCCTTTCCGGCATGGCAGGCTCGATACCGAACTCGACGCCGATCGACTGGTGATAGCCTTCCGCCAGACCCGCTAGCCTCTGCGGTGACAACGACTGCAACGAGGTAGGCCACCAGGATTCATGGGCTTGCCACCATGGCTGTGACCACCATCGAACCCAGCCAAGTGCTTCGTTCATGGCGGAGCATCCCGATAGGACGAGCTGCCCTCGTCATCATGTGGCGGTGGTGGCGTATCGTTACTGGCCCCCGCTGGCATACCGAGGATGTCCGAAATACTGCCGTCAGGACGCGAATCGCTTCGAGGCGCCGCGACCTGTTGCCCCTGGCGCACCGAATTCGCCCGGTGCCGCAGGCGCCACATCCCCAGGGCGGCGACGCCAATCAAGAGGATGCCTACGCCTACTGCCAAATTGCGCCAGAATCCGATGCGTTCCTGAGGCAGCAGGAAGGGGCCGAAAGCCGCAAGCTGGGGCTGCTCGGCCTGATAGGTCTGGGCGGGCACGAAGACCACGGACAGCTTGTCGCCGCCGTCGGCGCCGGCCATTCCCGGAATACTGCCGGCTACCAGCTGCCGGACTCGCGCACGCATGACATCCGGATCGAGCCGGTCGTTGTGCTTGAGAAATACCGATGCCGAGGCCGGCTGCACGGGTTCGCCGGGCGCAACTCGGTCTGGCAATACCACCTGTACGCGCGCCGAAACGACGCCGTCGATCTGTCCCAGGGTCGACTCCAGCTCCTGGGACAGGGAATAGATATATCGTGCCTTCTCGGCAAAGGGGGTCGAGATGATGCCGTCTTTCTTGAAGACTTCGCCGAGGTCAGTTCGCGTCTTGCGAGGCAAGCCGGCGGCATTGAGCGCCTCGACCGCGCGCTGGGTATCGGTCGGGTCGATCAGGACGGCGATACCCTCATCGCCACTCGCCCGAGACGCCGGAATCTGCTGACGCCTGAGTTCGGCCAGTACATCGTTGGCATTGCGCTCGGAAAGACCGCTGTACAACTGGCTCTGGCCATCACAACCCGCCAGGAGCATCACCATCAGCGCCGCCAGCAGCAGCAGACCTGTTTTCAAGACGGCAGGATGGTAGGAAGCTCCCTCAGCAGGGCGCTTTTGATGTCCCATGGTGCTCGCGATGACAAAGCCTTGCATCCGCATAGTCGGTCACTCGCTTACTGCATGCTGGTCAGTTTATCGAGTCCCTTGACACCGCTTCCTACCATCTTCGCCATCAGGCGCGTCTTGATGTCGTAGTCTGAAACCTCATGCAGACTGTCCAACATATTCGATGGCGCCGGATCTTTCGCCACTTTCAAGAGGCTGTCCTGAAAACGATTTGAAGTCTTTTCGTAGTCGTTGACATACTTCGCCATAGACTCCGAAATGCCGTCACTCGAGACTTTTTGTTTCGATGCTCCCGTTGACAGATGTCGGGAAAACTCAGCATTGAACAGCTCGATATCTGCCGTTTGCGGGCTGCCGGCAACGGATGCATGACGCGGCGCGTCGATACCACCATTCGCTGCCGGCAGGACGGAAACCTGCGTGGAATAACTCTGTGCCATGGTACCAAGCTCCTCGAATTCGATAGCTACCCCGCCGGCATTTCCACCAAGCGGGGCGGCAGTATCGAACAGATGCGTCAGGGCTTACTGATACTTGTCCAGCGCTTGGTCGGTCTTGCTGGCCGCCTGCATCTGCATGCCTTCGACACGCGTCATCTTGCCGATCTCCAACTGCGTCTTGCCGGCCTCGGCCGAGAAGTCCATATAGTCGGAATAGGCCTGGCTTAGTTCGCCCATGGTGTTGCGGCTGGCCCCTTCGGTGCCCTGCAGGTTGGCACCGACACCGGCCGCGCTATTGAGCGTTCCACTCAGGCCACCGAGACCACCCAGGATGTTGTTCATGATGCTCATGCTGATTACTCCAGTCATTTAAGGAAAACAGACAGACCTGCCACTTGCGGTTCACGACACCCATCAGGTTTTCGCAATCGCAGGCTTCCTGCTCGATAATCTAGGTGGAAGAAGAGCGAGAGTGGTTCCAGAATTTCTTTTCTCTCTTTCTCTTTTCTGCCATGCGACATCGACTCATTCACCGAGCCTTCCACGTTAGTGTCGCTGGCACCCTCGACACCGAACAGACTTCTTTCTCGGCCACTTTCTCACCGGTCATCAAAGGCATAATCGACAGTCATTCTTTAGAAGACGATCTGATTGCTGCCTTGGTTTCCTCCCTGAAAACCGGCGTCGATCACACCGGCGGGGAGGCCACCGTCCTTGACCGGTCCTGCTCCCATCGATGCCGGCAGACCGCCACGGTCTCCCGCTGGTTGCCCCAGCATGTCACCGATGGCGGACGCCAACTCGCCAGCCAGCGCCTGCATCGCCGAGCCACCCATCCCTCCGGCGTCCGGCTGCCCTCCCCCACTCAGAGACTGCAGCGTTCCGAGCGCTTCCTGAACCTGCTGAAGCCCCGAAGAGAGATCGCTAGACGCCTGACTCAAGGGCTGCAGCGCCTGCGTGAGCCCCTGCAGGCCACTACCGCCACCGGGTGCCGAGGCCTCACCCCCGGAGAGACCGTTCATGCCACTGGCCGGCGAACCCGTCGCAGACTGGCCGTCACCGGACGACCCACCCTGGTCGAGCAGCTGGACCAGCGCTTTCAGCAGCATTTGAACCAGCCCCTCCATGCTGCTTTGATCCCCTTGCCCGGTACTGGACGGGTCATCCGCACTTTGACTAGGCGCCTGCTGGCTATCCAAAAGGCTGCCGAGCACCTGTGCCAGCGCCTCGACCAACTGCATCATCTGCTGCCCACTGAGACCGCCAGCCTGCCCGCGGTCCATGGCAACTCCCCCCATGGTCGAGGACGGCGTCGTAACATTACCGATCGCTTGATTCATTCGGCTTCTCCCGTATCGCTATCGTGAGGAAGACGGCTGACCGGTACCTCGAACTCGAGGCAGGCCAACCCGAGAGGCCCATGCCGCTCTCTTGCTGAGTGAAATTTTTACGCGGCAGGTTCCCTCGTCAAGGCAAGCCGAAGGCGGTCAGGACATCAAAGACATGCGCTATTGAGACGCTTCCCTAAGCTGCGCACGAGCCCTGGAAAGACGAGAACGAACCGTACCGACTGCGACGCCCAATCGTTGAGCCGTATCCTGATAGCTGCCGTCGCTTTCCAATCGAGCTTCCAGCGTGGCCCGCATATCTCCCGGCAACTGCTGGATTTTTTCCAATGTCAGGTGCAGGCGCTGCTGACACTCAGCGCGGCGATCAGGGTCGATGGAGCTGAGGTAAAAAACATCGATATCTCCCGATGCAATATCGTCGATGTTACTGGCAGAGGGACGCATCGTGTTCTGGAAGTATTTCCTGACGAGGTTGAGCGCAATCCCACAGACCCACGTTTCCGGCGAAGAGACGCTGGCATATCGACTCCGGTTTCGCCATGCCTCGAGATACGTCTGCTGGATCACATCCTCGGCATCTTGAGACTGAAACATTCTCTTACGAACGAAGTTTTCGACTTTCCGACTTCCGGTACTGAGAAGCCGCTCTAGCTCAACACGTTTGGAAGGTGGCGGCATCCCTTCGATGTCGAGACAACGTGCAGCCATCCCCAGAGAATGACCGACTTCTCGCGTCTTCGAGTCACAATGAACGACCATGGAATCCTCAACTTTTCACGTCAAAAAATAGAGTGAAATCATGAAAGCGCCCCTTTTTTGGAGATGTATCAGGGCACTTCATGACTCAGCGGTTTTTAATTGAACGGTACGACAACAACAACAAGTTGAGTCAAAACAATGATGTTTTGTGATTCATCGTGTTTATTTTTATACATTCTTGAAATAAAAGTTTTCTTTCTACGCTTTAGAAAACAGGTGGATAAGTGGGATTTGCTGAATGCAAAACAACCCGGAACATAGCGAAACTTCAAAGCAACATATTGAAAACAGTCACTCGCTTTACGTCTAAATTAGCAATAAGCGAATACAGGATTTGTTAAACAAATCAGGACCGAATGGTTCATTTCTTGAGAGGATTACAAGCATTTAAATCACGCAAAACGCTCGAATGAAGCGGAGTCATCGTCATTGGCACCCTATGACACCAGTGGCATGACATGGCGATTCAACGTCTCCAGCGAATGTTGGAGCATCGAGTCGGGAACCGTTCGTGGAAAATGATCACACAACGACAGCATCCCGCAGATCAGCGGGCATCGGTTACGACCGGACAACGTCATTGCCCCCCACACCACGGTAAGGAGAGCCGCCATGGCTTCGATCAGCGCCGATCAACGACACATGGACAATCGTTTCGAACACGCCATGAAAGAAATCAGCAAGGCCGCACTGACCAGTACCGGCTCACCGGAGGATATGGCGCAGTTTTCCAACCTGGTTCAGCAGGCCAGCGGTATCCAGTACGCGGTGACCAACAACGCAAAGTACAACCATAACCTGGCGACCAAGATCATCGATTCGATGCCCTGAGATGCGGTGCCCTGAGATGCGAAGCCTGGGATGGTGAAGCCAGGCATCATGGTGGGCGATCGACTCGATGTGGCAGGAAGCGATGCGCGTGGCCAAAGCCGCCGCACGGCACCGCCTCGCAAATGGAACCGATACGATGAACCTAACCGATGGAATCTCCCGAGTTTGAGCAATACCTGTGCCGCTGGTGCACCGATCCGAGTGCGCCACCGCTGGCCGCGGAGTTCGACGATCAGGCGGCGCGGCTTCGACATGTCGCCCACGGTGTCCGTATCGATATCCATCTGCCGCTGCCGGAGAACGACGGGCAGTGGCGCGCCACCTTGCAGTGCGCTGGCGCGTCCACGGCAGCCCACCCGGGGTCGCTGGCTCTCAACCCGGACGATGGTGACCTCTGGCTGATCGCGATTGTCCGCGAGGCAACCGGGAATGCGGTCCTGGACACGCTGGAGACCCTTCTGAACCAACGCGACAGCTACCAGCAAATCGCGAATGACCAGCCCCTCCCCGGCGGCGCCATGCCGGCCGGAAGTTAAGCCCAGTTAGAGTTGAGCCCAGTTAGAGAGCGAGTCCCAATGCCCATGAAACGAGGTGTCCTGGCACGGTTACGCTCCGCGCCTTCGTCAAGACGGCTGCCCCCGGGGGGGCGCCACGTACCGCGGGGAGCGGCGCTACTGTTATCGGCCGTATTGATGATCGGCACCGGAGACGCCGAGGCGGTCGCGCCAGAGACCTGGCAGGACGCCTCGTATGCCTACGCGGCAAACGGTATGTCGCTGCAGGGCGTCATCCGCGATTTTGCCCAGACATTCGGAGTCATTCCGCGTATCGAGGCATCGGTCACCGGTACGGTCGAAGGCAACCTGTCAGCGAATTCGGCCAGTGACGCGCTCGATCGGCTAGCCAACCAGTTCCATTTCCAGTGGTTCGTCTACAACAACACGTTGTACGTCAGCCCGACCTCGAGCGAGACGTCGGCAAGGATCGAGATCTCGGCCGACGCCGCGCCGGACCTGCGCCAGGCCCTGACAGATATCGGCCTGCTCGACGCGCGCTTCGGCTGGGGCGAGATCCCTGATGAAGGCGTGGTGCTGGTCACTGGCCCGACACGTTACGTCGAGCTGGTGCGCCGCTTCGCGAGAGAGCGCAAGTCCGAGGACGAGAAACAGGAGGTCATCAGCTTCTCGCTGCGTTACGCGCAGGTGGGCGATCGCCAGATCAGCTACCGAGACAAGTCGCTGACCATTCCCGGCGTGGCCAGCATCCTCACTGACCTGCTCAATCCGGAAGGCGGTGACCAGACGCGCTACAGCGGCTTCACGGCCGCCAGTCAGAGCGGCCCAGGCAGCACGGGGGCCGCGCTGGGCAGCCTCGACGGTTTCAGCAACGAAGTGGCGCAGGGGCTGATCAGCCAGGCCAGACCCCGCGACCGTTCGGAGCTACGTCGCCTCGCCGGTGACGAGGAGGGCATTCGCGTCGCCGCCGATATCCGCAACAACGCGGTGCTGATCTATGACGATCCCGAGCGACGGCCGCTCTATCAGAACCTGATCGATCAATTGGACGTCCCGCGGGATCTGGTCGAGGTGGATGCCATCATCGTCGACATCGACCGGGATCGCCTTGGCGCGCTCTCCTCGAACTGGCAGGTCGAGAACGGCAACTTCGATGCCGGCGCCTCGATGATTCCGCAAGGCAGCAACTCCACCATCTACATCAACGACTACGATAACTTCTTTGCCCAGCTGCGCGCGCTGGAGGGCGAGGGCTCGGCGACACTCGTCGCCAATCCGTCGATTCTGACCATCGACAACCAGCCTGCCGTCATCGACCTGAGCGATACCGACTACATCACGGCGGTCGGCGAGCGGGTCGCCAATATCCAGCCGGTCACCGCGGGAACCACCCTACGGGTCATCCCCCATGTCATCCGCGAGAATCAGCCACAGACCGACCTGTCGCCGCGGGACGTCATCCAGATGGACGTCAACGTGGAGGACGGACAGATCGAGGAGTCCAGCATCAACCCCGGTCTGCCCGGCGTCAGCCGCGCCACGGTCAGCACGCAGGCCGTAGTGGATGAAAAGCGGTCGCTGGTCATCGGCGGATTCCACTCCCGCGAGAATAGTCGCGAGCGTCGACGCGTGCCGATCCTGGGGCATATTCCCATTTTGGGCGATCTGTTCTTCTCCTCGTCCGAGAGCGAGAGCCGCCAACGCGAGCGCCTCTTCATCATTACCCCGCGTCTGCTCGGCGATCAGGTGAATCCCTCCGAGTACCTGCCACCCTCGGATCGCTATGGCGTCAACAACACGCTGGACCGCATCGATCAGCGCCGCGCATCGGAGATCGAGCGTCCTGCGGTCGAGCAGGCTCTGGCCAACCTGGCGGCCAGCCGAATCCCGGCCGGTTTCTCACCGGGCGAGCCGCCGGAGACGCCGAGCGCGCTGTGCCGGTCGACGGCCGAGATGGCGATTCAGCAAGACCAACAGCAGTGGTACCGCGGCGATCAGTTCGATGTCGGCATTACCGTGGTGCGCAACCTCACCGACGAGCGTCGGCGCTTCGACGAAATCCACTGCAACGGCCGACGGACCCTGGCCGTGGCCGCCTGGCCCCGAGTCTGGCTAGCGCCGGGCGAGCAGACCGAAGTCCTCGTCGCCACGCGACATCCCGAACCGCTACCGCCCGGCACGCAACAACGTGCATCGCTGCTGACGCCTGACAATCGCTCTACGGGAGATCATCAGTGAACCATGTTCCACGTCTTTTCATCGTGTCGATCCTCCTGGCCCTGCTGGCGGGATGCGCCTCCCGCCAGGAGTGCACGGATCTTAGCTGTCAGCGGCCGGCGGCCACGCCGGATTCGATGGTGATCTGGTGGTCCCCTGCCATGCAGACCGCAACCGAAGCCGCGGAATCCTCGGATTACAGCCGGGTTCGCGTCCCCGTGAACTAGCCCTTGGAGCCTCGACATGGCACAAGTTGAATCGCGCACCCGCTTTATCGAGCGGACAGCGGCGGGCGCCGATGTCCAGTGGCCGGCGGCGCTCGGCGTCGAGTTCGCGCATCACCACATCGGGGCAGCTGGCTGCCTGGAAATGCGTCTGTACCCGAATGCCCACGCCCCCCGTCAAATCGAAGCGACCCTGATCCGTCGCTACGAGCATGCCGAAGCCTTTCAGGACTGCTCAATCGTCATGGACGACGACGCGCTCGTCATCCGGCACCGGATGACGGCATCGCTTCTCGCCCCCCGCGCCATCGAAGCCTTCATCGATCAGGCGATCGCCCTATGCGACCTGCCCGCCGCCACGGCGGCCCCGTGAAGCGGCTGAACCGTGCCGTACGGCGCAGAGTTTCAACGCGGCCGTCGGATGTCTTCCCCGGCTTTTCTCTCTCGCTCACTTTCGGATACTTTCCATGACCCTCTCGTCTTCCGACGCCTCGACCTCCTGCATTGCGGCCCTTGGCGAGCGCCTGGGCATCCCGCTGACGCTTCGCGACGGCGCCTGTGCCCTGTTCGATACACATCACCGCGAGGCGGCGATTATCGAGTTCACCCCCGACCAGGACCTGGTGACCGTGCATCGCCAGCTACGCTCTGCCGCCGAGACGAGCGCTCTCGATGCCAGCGCCATGCTACGGATCAACGCCGATCAGGCAAGGCTTGCCGGCAGTTGGCTAGTGCTGGACGACAGGGAAGCGCTGCGCCTGATGACCGTCGTGCCACTCTCCCTGCTCTCGACCAACATCTTCTGCGACTGGGTCACGGGGTTCATGCAGGTCGCCCAGGAGGTCGACGCCTGGCTACCGGACTAGGATTCGTACGAAAAGTCGGCGAGCACAGGCAGTTTTCGCACAAAGCCTAGGCCGTAACGTCACGGCGAGAAGACGCTGTCCGGCACTTCGATCACGTCACCCTCTAGCGAGGCATCGAGCTGGCGCAGCATGCCGTAGAGCTGGGCCACGCCGCGTAGCGTCTCGCGCGGGATATAACTGCCGACATCGGTGGGATAGATCGCCCGCGCGAGGCGAATGCACTGCAGGACCGGAATCTGGTGGCGGTGCGCCTGCGCGATCAAGTCACGAGCCTCCGCATCACCGCCCTTGATCAACAGTTTGGGCAGCGCCGTCTCCTCAGGTCGATAGTAGAGCGCCACGGCGACATGGGTCGGATTGACCACCAGCATGTCCGCATCCTCGATCCGGGCGTCATTGGCCGGCGGCTGATTCAGCAGCTCCATCGAGCGTTCTCGCTGCGCCTGCTTGACCTCCGGCTTGCCCTGGGTCTCCTTGCTCTCTTTCTTCAGATCCTCGTGACTCATGCGCATCTTGCGGGCGAAGAAGAACTTCTGGATCCCCAGGTCGCCGACCGACAGCACGATCAGCACCGCGAACGTGAAATAGAGCACCTGCCGGAACAGCGCGATCAGGCCAAGCCAGAATTGCTGCAGATCCGCCGTGACCAGCAGGATAAGCGTACCGAGCGCCGGGCTGAGCACGGCGTAGACCACCAGCGAGATAAAGATCGCCTTGAGCACGTTCAGCAGCAGATCCATGAAGGCCTTGCCGGAAAATTTCTCCTTGAAGTTGGTCACCGGATTGAGCTTCTTGATATCCGGCTTGACGGCTTCCGGCGCAAACAGGAAGCCGAACTGCAGCCAGCTGCCGAACGCGCGCATGAGCATGGCGGTGGCAATCGTGACCAGCAGGAAGTAGGCCAATATGCCGAACGCCCCGTTCAGCACCAAGTCGAGGGCCGCCGGAAACGGCATTTCGAGATGTCCAAGTGGCAGCAGCACCAGCGTCTGCAGTCGCGCCAAGCTACTCGCGGACAGATCCAGCGCCATCTCGCTGATCACAAGCAGGATCAGTAGCTTGGGGAAGTCCTGACTCTGTGCGACCTGTCCTTTCTTGCGTTGATCATCGAGTTTCTTGGGCGTCGCCCTCTGATTCTTTTCTCCCCCGCCTTCCCCCTCGCTCATGCTCTGCCCCTTATCCCGGTGAATGCTTGCCTGCCTGTCGACGTCGGCGAGATATCCGCCGAACCGCCACGCTTCAAGGCGGCGCCTGGAACAGCCCTGTCAGCGTCGCCGGCAGATCGTTCAGGAGATCGACACGTTGCGCCATCAGATCCAGCAGTGTCGGCAGATACAGCAAGAGAAACGCGAAGCCGATGAGGCTCTTGGCCGGCACGGAGAGCAGAAAGACGTTGAGCTGAGGGCTGAACAGATTCATTACCCCCATGGCGAACTCCACCAGTAGCATCACGACGATGAAGGGGGCGGCGTAGAGCACCATGTGTCTCAGCGTCTCGTCGAGCACCCCGAGAAAGATCTCGAAGCCGTCCGGCGCCACGCGCGGAAACCAGGCGGTCGGCGGCCACAGCTTGTAGCTGTCCCAGATCAACTGCACCAGCCCGGAAAAACCCAGCACCATGATCAGCAGGTAGATGGTGATATCGCGAAAAAGACGACCGGTCGGTGTATCGCTGGGCCCGAAGTTCGGGTTGATCTGCCCGCCCATCAGGGCACCGCGCTGACTGTCGAACAGGGCACCGACGGATTCGAACATCCAGAACGGCATGGCCAGCAGGATGCCGATGACGCCGCCCAGCAGCAGCTCCTTGGCGAGAAGGCCGACGAAACCCAGAACGCCGAGCGTCTCGACGCTCAGGAACTCGCGGATGCCGGGGGCCGGGATCAACGCCAGTGCCAGTACGATGGCGTGTCGCGGTAGCCCCTTGAGATATTCGGCGCTGAACACGGGGATCAGGAGCACGCAGGGGTAGAGACGCGCCATGCCGACGCCCACGGCCACGACGAAGTCGAAATCGACGATGCGCAATGGACCGTCCACGCTCACCCCTCGAGGTAGATCAGTTGCTCGAAAGCGTGATTGGCCAGCTCGATCAGTTCGACGCCGACCCAACGAGCGGTCGCGGCCAGCGTGACACTGACCGCCAATAGCTTGATGCCAAAGGGAAGCGTCTGGTCCTGTATCTGCATCATGCCCTGCACGAGCGAGATCAGTACGCCTGCCAGCACCGCCGCAATCAGTGCTGGGGCCGATAGCAGCACGACCAGCGTCATGCCCTGCTTGAGTATCGCCAGCGGTTCCATGCCTGCCTCACTGATACGAGTAGAAGAGACTATCGAGAAGATGCGTCCAGCCGCTCACCATGACGAACAGCAGAATCTTCAGCGGCAGCGAGATGGTCATCGGTGACACCATCTGCATCCCCAGCGCCAGCAGCAGGTTGGAGACGATCAGATCGACCACGATGAACGGGATATAGATCAGAAAGCCGCTCTCGAAACCTTTCTGCAGCTCAGACAGCACGAACGCCGGCAGTACGATCACCAGGCTGTCACTACCGACCTCGCGCGATATCTCCTCGGGCCAGATGTCGCGCGTCATGCCATCGAGATGGGCGATCAGGTCAGGATTGGCGTTGCGCTGCATGAAGTCGCTGACCGGCGAGAGCCCGCCGACAACGCTCTCCTGCAGCGTTTCCACGTTGCTGAAATCAGCCGGTGTCTCACGAAAATTTTCCGCCACCGAGTAGCCCACGGGCGCCATGATGAATAGCGTGGCCGCCAGCGCGATACTGTAGATCGCAATGTTCGGCGGGACCTGCTGAACGCCCAGCGCGCTGCGGGTAATCATCAGCACGATCGCGATCTTCAGAAAAGCGGTGCTGACGATCATCAACAGCGGCAACAGCGACATGGCCGCCAGTACCGCCGTCAGCATGATCAGATTGGTCTGCTCCAGGTTCATCCCGAGAGCTCCAGCCGGCTGATCTGCAGCGCCAGTTCGCCGTCCACGCTGACAAGCTCGCCATGCGCCAACGGCCGCTCGCCGTGATAGAGACTGGCCGCGCCGGGGCTGACCCCGGAAAGCGAGACGATGGCGCCCTCGCCCAGCTGGCGCAGCTCTTCGAGCGTCATGCAGATCGAACCGCAGCGCACGGTCAGGGGCAGCGGCAGATCGTCGAAGGCCTCGTGACCGGTTTGGCTGGCGTGCCCCTCGGGCGGCGTCGCATCTGCCCGTGTGGCCTCGCGCTCATAATCCATGCTGGCCGTTTCGGCAGTTTCGTCATGATCCGGTGGCATCGGCTCTCCTCGTTCGTCAGTGATCAACAGATAGGACCCATCGCCAGCCAGCTTGACGGGTAGACGCCGCCGCCCGAGGGGGATAACGCCATCCCCCTCGGGAGTGAAGCGAGCGCTCTCCGGCATGACCACATCGCCGATACGCAGCCCGCGCAGCTCACCGAGCGACAGCCGCAGTATCCCCAGCACCAGCGGCCACTGCATCGCCAGCGTGGCCGGCAGCGGCGGCGCCAGCGTCTGCCACCGGGGCGACTTCAGCACACCGCACAGGGTGTCGGGCGCAAGCGTCAGCGTGCCGCGGGCCTGTATCTCGCCTCGCCGAACGTCGACCGTCAGCGGGATCGTCTCGGCATGCCCCCTCTCGGCACGATTTCCCGCGGGAAAACCGCCCTCGTCCTCTTCTTCACTCGCCACCGTGGCCGGCGCGATACGGCCGAAGACATCACGCACGGCGGCAGCCATGTGTTCTTGGTAGAGCGCCCAGAACCACGCCGCGCCGGGCGTTTCCCCCTCGGCCTGGATCACCGGACAGGCGCCGAGCAGACTGAGTACCGCCCCGGCATCGTCGAGCAGGAAATTGCCATGTTCACAGCGCCACGACACCGAGGTTCGCGTCGTTTCGGGTGTCCCGGCGGCCGGGCGCAGCTGCAGCGTGGCCGGCTCGCCGTCGACGTCAAAGGTGAACGCTCGCCCCTGTCCCAATGCGCGGCGCGCGTGCATCTCGGCCCGAGAACGCCGCGGCAATGACAGCGCCTCGACAGTCATACCGCCCCCTCGTCATCGCCCACGTAAAGCGCCACCGTCTGCCCCAGCGCGGCGCCCAATGCCGTCTCGCAATGCGTCTGCTGCTGGCCGAGAAGCGCGCGCGTCGCCGCCTGCTCCGGATGCAGCGTCATGCACCACCCGTTGGCGTCCTGGCGGGCGCTGACACGAATGCGGCCGAGCCTGGGCAGGTGAATGCCGACCTCCAGCGCCTCCGTCGACGCGGCCTGGAGCGGTGGTGCCAGCGACTTCACCAGCTCGCCGGCGAGCACGCTCGGCGCTGCGCTGCCGAATCCGGTCGTCAACTCGGCTTCCGCCGGTGACGACTGCGGTAGCGCAGCGGGCAGCGGATCCGACAACAGGTGCGCAAACAGCGCGCCGTCATCGCCCCAGGTATCCAGGGCATCGAGATCGAGCGCGTCGAACCGGCGCAGACCCGTGTCGTCGAGCGCCTGTGGTGACATGCCGCCACCGCGGGCAGCGGAGGCCGAGAGCGAGGATGCTTGACCGCCGGACGCCTCCGGCCGACGTCGAAACGGCTCGCGGGCGTCGGCCGTTCGCTCACCGACACCCACGGTGTGGATCGTCCCTGCCGTCATGACGATGCCGCCTCATGAGTGCGCGCGTGATCGAGAATCCGGCGCATTTCATCCAGTTTCTCCAGCCCGATACGCCGCTGTCTCAAGCTGTCGCGATCGGCTTCCAGCTGCGCCTGCTGCGTATCGCGCGACGCCCGCAGCGTCTCCAACGCCGTCTGCCGTTCGGCCAGAGACGTTTTCAGTGCGCTTTCCGCCTGGCTCCACGTGTTCAACTGCGCCAGCGTCACGGCCTTGCCCTGATACTGCGCACTAAGCCTCTCGCGCTCGCGATCATGCTCGACCTGGCCGCTTTCCAGCTGTCGGCGTGCCTGTGCAAGACGCTCATCGAGCGCGTCCAGACGACGGCTGGCCGCCTTGACCTTACGCTCGGCTCGATCCCGCCGGTGACGACGCAGCGTCCGCAGTTCCGCCATGGCTTCAGGTGACATGCTCGGTCAACTCCGCGAGATGGCTGAGGGTCAATGAGATCGGCGAGGGGTCGCGCAGGTCCTGGCGCAGGAAGCGCTCGATCGCCTCATGCGACTCGACGGCCAGATCGGTAAGGGGCTGATGACCGGCCTCGTATTCACCCAGTCTCAGCATCAGCTCGACGTCGGCGTAGGCGGACAGCAGGCGGCGCAGGCTGGCGCCGTCTCGACGATGGTCGTCATCCACCACATTCGCCTGGGTGCGAGACAGGCTCGCCAGGATGTCGATGGCCGGGAAATGACCGCGCTCGGCGAGCTTGCGCGACAGCACGATATGGCCATCGAGTAACGATCGAACCTCGTCGGCGACCGGGTCGTTCATCGAGTCCTGTTCGATCAGCACGGTGTAGAGCGCGGTGATCGCCCCCTGCTCCGCCAAACCGGTGCGCTCCACCAATCGCGGCAGCATGCTGTAGACCGAGGGCGGCAGCCCCCCGCGACCCAGCGGCTCGCCGGCCGCCAGGCCGATCTCCCGCTGGGCGCGGGCGAAACGGGTCAGCGAATCGATCAGCAGCAACACGTGCTTGCCGCGTCGGCGATAGTCTTCCGCGATCGCCGTGGCGGTAAAGGCGGCACGGGCGCGCTCCATGCTGGAGCAGTCGGACGTGGCACACACCACGACGGCCCGGGCGCGCAGCGACGCATCCAGCTCGTGGTCGAGGAATTCACGCAGCTCGCGCCCACGCTCCCCCACCATGCCGAAGACGATGATGTCGCAGTCGACATTGCGGGCGATCTCGGCCAGCAGGGTCGTCTTGCCGCAGCCGGCGCCGGCGAACAGGCCGATCCGCTGCCCCTTGCCCAGCGTCAGCGTGCTATCCAGCGCCCGCACGCCGGTCGACAATGCCTGGGTGATACGCGGCCGCTGCGTCGCCGGCCGCGCGGGACCGATGACATCGGTCGCCCATGGGGCGTGGCGGTCGGCGAAGGCCTCGGGGCCGCCGGGTTCCAACGCCCGCCCGAAACCGTCCAGCACCTGACCGAGCAGTCCGTCGTCGACGCTGACCCGATGGGCATGCCCCAGCGGCTCCACGCGATGATTCAGACAGATGCCTTCGATGCCACCGAGTGCGCTAAGCAGCGCCGCATGTCGATCGAAACCGATGATCTCGGCCAGCAGTTCGCCACCCTCTTCACGCTGGATCCGGCAGAGTTCGCCGACTCTCGCACTGGGCAGACGGCTATGAATCAACGTACCGTTGACCTGCTGCACCGTCCCGTAGGCGCGCAGCGGATCGAACAGCGCGATCTGGGCGAGGTTGCGCTGGTACCAGGCTTCGAGCGTGGGGCGATCTTCCGACATCACCATTTCACCTCGTACCGACGGTTCTCGCCGCGAAAGCTGACGTTGTCCGCGGAGATCGAGGTCAGCGTCAGCCCCTGGACCTGGTCGCCCGGGTAGAGTCGCCGACCGTCCGCCAGCACCACCTGAGCATACTTGCCGCCCACGATCTGGCGAATCTCGAACGGCAGCGTGTTGTCGTAGGTCTCGACACGGTTCTCGACCGCCAGTGCACTGTGGTAGCGCTGGCGGAAGCGATCGAGCATGCGTTCGACGACCGCGCGCTGGCCTTGCGGTATCTCACCGGTGAGTACAATCCGCTCGGCGCTCGGCGCCACATCGACGTAGCGGTCGAGTTCGCGGGCCTCGAGCATGCGTGTCAGGCGGCGTCGGGCATCCGCCACCGACAGCGCCGGCTCGGCCGGCGAAGAAGGCGTCACGCTGACCGTGTCGGGTGGCTCGCCCGGCAACTGGTTGACGAATCCCCAGGTCGTCGTCGCGACCGTGACGATCACCGCCGCCGTGGTCAGACGCTTACCCCAGGAGGGACGCCCGCGACGACGGGGCCTGGCCGGCGCGGGGGCAGCACTCGCCGCACGCTGCCGATCGGCAGATGCCTGCAGACGCCGCTCCGCTTCATCCATGGCGGCATCGCTGGGCCACGCCACATCAGCGCTGGTGATACAGAGCCAGATGCCGGCGATGGCGAAGGGCGTGTTGAGCGCCGGGGCATCCAGCCTGGCATGGGCATGGCCATCCCCATCCCGCAGCGCGCCCTCGAGACACTCGAGCTGCCACTGATCCCCCAGCCGGATGCGCAGGTGACGCGGTGCGATACCTGGGTCGAACAGCACCAGGTCGGCCTCCTCGGCGGCCCCGACCATCCACTGATCGCCGATCAGGGGCAGCGTCGCACCACGATGTAGACCGCTCATGACTCTTAGTTCATACATTGCCGAACTCCGGAAAAGACGTGGTCGACCGCTCGAGACACCGGATACCGTGCGTGGCGGTCACGGACGAGACGCCGACCGTGCGCTCGCGCCAGCGCCAGCGCCCTCGGCTCTCGCGACGTTGTCGGGTGACGCCGGCATGGCGTCGACCGTCGGTATCAGGCCGCATTCGCCGCCAGCAGCCGGTCGTCGATTAGATCCAGGCGCCCCGCCACCTCGACCTTGGCCGCGTGCCCCAGTTCGGCAAACGACATGACCGGTACATGGTTGAACTCATCCTGCAGCAGGTCCCGCATGGGGCTTCTCAGATCCTGCGCGATCAGCAGCACATGGGTCCGGGGGCCGCTGGCGGGGAAGGCCTGACCGAGCTGCTCGACCAGCGACTGGGCGTGCTGATTCTCGATCTGCAGGAAAATCCCGGTCTGGGTCTGACGCAGCGCATCGCGGAAAAGCTCCTCGGTCTCCGGCGTCATCAGCCAGACGTGCAGTGCGCCATCCCGTTGGTAGTGATCAAAGATCTGATCCTTGAGCGCGATGCGGGCGTAGTCGCTCAGCGCCGCGACGTCTCTCTCGTGCTGGCCGTGCTCGACCAGCGCCTCGGCAATCAGCCGGATCGCGCGCAGGGGCACCCGCTCGCTGACCAGGCGCTGAAGCACGCCGGAAAAACGGGTCAACGGCATGGTGCGCTGCAACTCCTGGGCCAGCTCTGGCAGCTGTGCCTCCAGCCAGGTCATCACCACCTTGCACTCCTGCAGGCCGAGGAAGCGCGACGCGGAGTGGAACATGGCGTCCTCCATGCGCTGCACGATCAACGCCTCGCTACCGCTGGGCTCGACGCTCTCTTCCTGCAACAGCGGGTCCCCGGGCGCGACCCAGAGCAGGTGCTGCTCCTGGCGTCGTTCGTCGCCCTCGATGGCGTCTTCGGGTTCCCGCGGCAACGGCCCGCGACGCACGGCCACGCGCTCGCTCAGGGTGGCGCGAAACATGGCCACCTCGTGAATACAAAAGCGGAACTCGTCTTCCGGTAGGCTCGCCAGACACTCGATGTCGAAGGCCGGCAGCGTCAGGCCATAGGTGGAGATCATCGAATTGCGCCGACGGCGAATGGCCTGGATCAACGGCGAGGCATCAGCGTGGCCGGCATAGCGAGCGGGAAGCTGGATCAGATAGGGGCGCGAGAGCGAGAAACCGCGCAGATCTTCCATGCCGTTGTCCGCTGGCGCCGGACGCGCCTCGGCGGCATCGCCCGCCGAGTCACGCCTTTCGCGCCGACGGTACTGCAGGTACCCCCCCAGACCGGTGAGCAGACCCATGGTGACGAATACCAGTGACGGCATGCCGGGCAGCAGGGCGAAGACCAGCATGCCGACCGCGGCGATGATCCAGGCGCGCGGCTCGCTGCTCATCTGCAGCACGATGTCGCGGCCGACGTTGCTCTTCTCGCCCTCCTCGTCCTGCGACACCCGCGTGATGATCATGCCGGCGGTCAGCGAGATCAGCAGCGCCGGAATCTGGGCGATCAATCCATCGCCGATGCTCAGGACCGAGTAGACGGCCAGCGCCTCGCCCATGCCCATCCCGTACTGGGTCATGCCGATCGCCAGCCCGCCGACGAGATTGATGCAGACGATCACCAGGCCCGCGATCGCGTCGCCCTTGACGAATTTCATCGCCCCGTCCATGGCGCCGAACAGTTGGCTCTCTCGCGTCAGCCGGTCGCGTTTTCGGCGGGCATCATCGGCGCTAATCAGGTTGGCGCGCAGATCGCTGTCGATCGACATCTGCTTGCCGGGCAGACCATCCAGCGTGAACCGAGCGGAGACCTCGGCCACGCGCTCGGACCCCTTGGTGATAACCAGAAAATTGACGACGGTAATGATGAGAAACATCACCAGCCCCACGGCGAGGTTGCCGCCAACCACGAAGTTGCCGAACGCGGCAATGATGTTGCCGCCATCCTGATCCAGCAGGATCAGGCGCGTGGTGGCGATCGAGAGGGCCAGACGAAACATCGTGGTCAACAGCAGCACAGCCGGAAAGGTCGAGAACGCCAGCGGCTTGGGCAGAAACAGCGACAGCGTGATCATCAGGCACGCTACGCAGATGTTCACCGCGATGAGGATATCCATCAGCCAGGTCGGCACGGGCGCGACGATCAGAAAGACGACTGCCAGGACCACGACAGCGCCGAGCAGCTCGGCACGCCGGCCGACCATGCCAGCCAGGCGCAACAGACGTGGGAGAAAAAGGTTCATGTGCCGCTACCCTGGCGACGCTGATCCGCCGGCAGCACGTTGCGCGCCACGTCCTGGGTCAGCTGTGCCATCATCGTCTGCAGGGTCGCGAGGTCGCGCTGACGCGCCTTCTCTTCACGCCACAGCACCAGCGGCAGACGCCGCACCAGACTGATCAAGCGATTGAAGGTGCCAAGCTGTTCGCGCTCGCTGTCGCCCCCTGCTAGCGACTGTTGCAGCGCCTGAACCGACCTCGGCGCCAGGCCCTGCCCCTGACCGATAAGCTCCACCACCCGCTGCAGCAGCACTGCTGGCGCCGGCTTCTCGGCCTGTGCCGGTACGCGCGCCAGTAGCTCGTGACAAAGGCGCAACGCTCCCGCGAGACGTACCAGTGTCTGCAGGACCAACAGCTCGACCTGGCGTTGCGCCCCGGTGTGCAGCCGACTCGTCGTCGCATTGCCGACCCGTCGCGACAGCGAGCGCTGCAAAGACTGCAGCTCGCCCCCCACGGCCTGCTCGTCGAACGTCTCCAGCAGACCTGCCAGCACACCCGCCGGCGAAGGGTTGCGCATCATCCGCTGGTGGTAGAGCGCCTGGATCTCATCGCTGGTATCCAGCGCAGGGTCGGCATTGGCGATCGCGTCCGCATAAGCGTCTTGCACTGCGGCCAGCAGTGCCGCCTGCTGCTGACGCTCGTCATCGTCGCCGGTCTGCGCCTGTGATACCTGCAGGGCCTCGACCGCAACGAGCGGGTCGCCGCCCAGCGCCTCAACGAGATCGCGGGCACCCGCGCCGCGCCGTGCCCGAGAACGGGCACGACGTGCCAGTGTCTCCAGCGAGCGGCGCCCGCGTCGCTCGACCTGCTTGGACATCGGCTCGCCGATTCGCCCCGGGGCGGAATGAAGGGGCATTTCATCGGGCAAGCGGATGCGCCGGTCCGCCATCGATTTGCGCACCTGCCTTTGCTGACCCAGCGTTGCGCTGAACGCCTGCGCTGCGACATGCGCGGCAGCGATCCCGCGTGACCGCACAGGCGGCACGGGATTGTCGTGCAGCGTGGTCAGCGCAAGGTGCTGCAGGGGAAGGCGCGCCTGGATACTCATGGACGGTTCGCTCCGGTCGGCAACGAATATGGCGAAATTGATTACTCGCCATAGGTGGCGAAAGCCGGGCAAATGGTTCCATCTTTCCGCCAGACCGCCGGTATCGACGCCTGTCAGGAATAGCGGGACAGCGCCTCGTTCAGCCGATCGGCACTTTCGCCCTGCAGCTGCAGCACGCGCTCGACCTGATGGCGCTGCAAGGGGTTGGCAGCAACGCGTTCGGGGCGTGGACCGGCCGCCGAAGGCACCGCCGACATTTCCGCCAGCGGCGGCACACGGCCGGTCTGCCGGGCCTGCCGCCAGGCGGCAGCGGCCAGGTTGTCCCGCAGATGGCGCTGCCATCCCTGCCGGTCGCGAGCGCCTTCGCGGACCTCGTCGATATCGGCCGACGTGACCCGACGCTCGCCGTCGCCTCCTCTCTTGGCCGGAACGCTCGCCCCGCTTCCCGGGACCACCGGTTTCCCTTGATGCGCGAGGGCCGCGGTCAACTGCTCGAGCGTCGCGACGGCATCCTCCGCCAGGCCGGAGCGCGCAAGACGAGCCTCGACCGCCTCGGCCACGTGCTCCACGGCTGCCTGTCGAAAGCGGCTCAGGATTCGATTACGCAATGCCCCACTCCCGCCGCCGGCCGTTGCGTCGATATCGTGGGCCTGTTCCAGTTGGTCCAGCGCCGCCGGCAGTCGACCCAGCCCCTCGCGCAGCGCCTGCGCGGCCATCTCCTCGCATCGGGCTTGCAGCCCCTCCCGCGCGTGATCGGCCAGCTCCTCCAGTAGACGTCCGGCGCGGCGTGCATAGAGCTCGCGCCGCAGCCCGGGCTGCATGACCAATCCCAGCGCCATCGAGACCAGATGCTGGCTATCACCGCGGGCTTGATGGTCTAGCGCCTTTGCCGAGGTGTGACGCGCGAGGCGCCGGCTGCCGGCCTGCGCTTGCGCGCTCGAAGGCCGCCAGGGCAATCGCTGCGCCAACTGCATCAATGACTGCAGACGCGCGGGTGAGACCGCCCCCGCCGACTCGGCCGACGTCGGCGAGGCACGCGCCGCGTTCGCCAAGGTCACCTTTCCAAGCGGCTTGAGGCCATGCGTCAACGTCGGGATCATTCGCAACACTCCGGGCAGGACGGCGAAGCGCCGTCAGTCTGCGCTTGAGTGATCAACCTCTCGCTCGGGGTTCCTGCAAAGCATGCGGAAAAGATGTCATCGACGATGATCGGGCCCTGCGGTGCACCGGCATCCGAAGGGATCGACCCTTGACGCCACGATGATTGAAGAGAGCTTGGCGGGGGCGAGCGGCTGTCGCCGGGTTCGGTGAAAAAGGAGAAGGCAAGAAGGAAAAGGAAGAAAAGAGAGAGGGGGACAGTCGACGAGCAGGCACAAAAAAACCGCCTTGAGGGGCGGTTCTTTTCAAGGCTAAAAGCCTTTGCAAACAATCTCTAAGCTCTGGTGCCGACACCAGGAGTCGAACCCGGGACCTACTGATTACAAGTCAGTTGCTCTACCAACTGAGCTATGTCGGCGAGCATAGAGACGTCAGCGATGGCTGGGGTAGCAGGATTCGAACCTGCGCATGCCGATACCAAAAACCGGTGCCTTACCACTTGGCGATACCCCAGCATTGGATGGTGGCCAGAGACGGAATCGAACCGCCGACACGGGGATTTTCAATCCCCTGCTCTACCAACTGAGCTATCTGGCCCTCGCCAACGGGGACGCATTAAACCAATATGCCGTTTGGGGGTCAAGCCTTTTATTTCAAAAAGATCAAAAAGATGGAACGCCCCCGCCCTGCCCGCCTGTTACGGCGTCGGCGGCACGTAGCCGGTGGCCTGATCCGTGTCGCGATTGTCGAAGAAGCGCTCCATCTGCTCCATCAGATAGGCTCGCGATTCCGGGTCGAGCAGGCTGAGATGCTTTTCGTTGATCAGGCGAGTCTGCTGCGCCTGCCACTCGTCCCAGGCCTGCTTGGAAACCGTCTGCTGGATCTCCTGGCCCTTGGCGCCGGGTAGCGGCGGAAACGGCAGGGCTTCCAGCTCTTGCTGGTACTTGCGGCAGAAAACCGTTGCCATGATGGACTCCTTCAGTCGGTGAGCGTGTGCGTCTGTGACAGTTTGGCCAGCAGCGTCTTGACCGGCGCTGCCAGCCCGATGGTGCCCGGATCGGCCGGGTCGATCCAGAGATATCCGCCCTCCTGAATGCCCGCGGCGGCGTTGGCAGGCAAACGGGCCGGCCGCGGCGAGATCTCGAGACGAAAATGCGTGAAGGTATGCGTAAAAGGTTCCCAGGCGCGGGCCAGATGCACACCGCGGCCGTGGTGCTCCAGCCAAGCCTCGAGCGCAGCGCCATCGTCGAACTGCGGAAATCCCCATAGACCGCCCCATAGGCCGCTGGGCGGACGCTGTTCGAGCAATACGCGCCCTCCATCGTCCTGCATCATCAGCATCTGCGTGTGGCGCGTCGGCAGTTCGCGCTTGGGCTTGGACCCGGGGTAGCGGCGCTCTTCGCCAGCCGCGTGGGCCACGCAGACATCCTCGAACGGGCAGAGCAGACAGCTCGGCTTGCCACGGGTGCAGATCATCGCGCCGAGGTCCATCATCGCCTGGGTATAGTCGGCCAGGCGATGATCGGGCGTGTAGCGTTCCGCCAGCGTCCACAGCTGTGCCAGTACATCGCTCTTGCCGGGCCACCCTTCCACCGCATGCAGGCGGGCAAGCACCCGTTTGACGTTGCCATCGAGAATCGGTGCCCGTCGACCGGTACTGATACTGACGATGGCGCCGGCGGTGGAGCGCCCGATTCCCGGCAGCGCGGTCATCGCCTCCAGATCGTGAGTCGGAAACTCGCCCGCGTAGGTCTCGACCACGGCCTGTGCCGCCTTGTGCAGGTTACGGGCCCGCGCGTAGTAGCCCAGCCCCGTCCAGAGATGCAGCACCTCGTCCTGCGGGGCGGCGGCCAGGCAATGGACGTCCGGAAAGCGCGACATGAATCGCTCGAAATAGGGGATGACGGTCGTCACCTGGGTCTGCTGCAGCATAATCTCGGAGACCCAGACCCGATACGGCGTTCTGTCGTACTGCCAGGGTAGCGACTTGCGGCCGTGGGCGTCGAACCAGGCCAATACGCGGGCTTGAAAAGCGTCAGCAGACAGCGCGATCTCTGCCAAACGGCACCTCTTTCGGTTGCGGAAATTGCAGTTGCGAAAATTGCGGTTGTGGGAATTGCCATTGCAGGATGACGCCGGCGATCGCGATTCGCGTCACGGCTACGCCATCGCTGGACGAGAGATTCAGCGGCGGGAGAAAAAGGCGCCGACGCAAGGTCGGCGCACAAACTGGCTTCTGGCTTGGTTCACTGGAATAGACCGCGAAGCTTGTTGCCGAGTTCCTCGGCAGCCCCGTCACCGAGTCGTTCATCGATCTTGCGCCGCGTATCGTCATCCAGCCGCTCGTCGAGCGCCTCATCGACACGCTCGCCGGCCTTGCGGCGCGCTTCGCTGGCCGCCAGCTCGCCCAGCGAACGCTGGAACGCCTCGCGATCGAAGCCGCACCACTCGCCTGGCGCGCCGTCCAGCCGCCCCTGACAGCGGATCGGAAAGTCGACCTGCGCGAGGCGCGGGTTGACGCGGCAGGCGGCCTGATCGGCGGTATCCACGAAACGGGCGGCCGCACGGTAGTCGATCCGATTGGTGACCAGGTTGACGTCGCCGCTTCCGGTTACCTCGATCCCCGGAATGGCGATAGTGAGATCCTCGTTGTGCGCCACGCCGTCGGCCACGGTAACGCTCGCGCGCAGTCGGTCGAAGGCCGTGTCATCGCTCCACTCGCGCGTCGACTCGCGACCCTCGAGAGTGGCCGCAGCGGTGCAGAGCTGACGCGAGACGTTGACATCGAGCATGGCGCCATTGTCGACGCGCAGTGCAGCCTGGCCGTTGAGATGCTGCTTGAGGCCATCGAGCGTATTGGTACGCGAGTCGAAATCCCCCTGCAGGTTCAGCGTGCCGCGCAGGGGTGAGGTCTTGCCGCTGGCAGCCTGATACAGCGGCGCGATCTGTACCCCCTGCAGCCGTTCGGTGAAGGAGAGGCGAATCGGCGCCTGACGCAGATCGAGCGCACTCGAGGCACGCAGCGAGCCTTCATAAAGATCTGCGCTCAGCGAATCGACGCGCTGGCGGCCGCCGCTGCCACTGGTGGTCAGTGACACGTTGCTTAGCGACAGCCCTTTGGCCTTGAGCGACTCCAGCGTCAGCTGGCCCTCCTGCTCGAGCCCGGCGAGCCAATCGACCGGCAACAGCTCGGCACCCTCGCTAGCCGCCAGCGCCGGCGCCACCCCCAGCGCCTCGAGCCAGGCGGTCTGCGCCTCTCCCCCCTGCGCGGCATCATCCGATGCGGCTGGCGCCGGGGGCAGGTAAGCGTCCAGATCGAGCGCGTCGCCGGCAAGATCAAAGTCGAGTGCCTGACCGTCGAAGCGTGCACCGAGTGATCCCGTGAACGCGGTATCGTCGAGAGTCAGTTGCAGCTCGTTGAAGTCGATACGCTGGGCATCGCCGGTGAAGGGGCCATGCAGCGACAGCGACGTCAGCGCGCTGTCGTCGGCGGTATTCGGCGCGACGCCAACACGCACCAACCAGTCGCGCACCGAGAGCGGCGCCAGCGCCAATTGCCCCTGAAACTGCGGATCGGCGCCGAGCGCACTGACGTCGACTTCGCCGCTCAGATCGAGGCCGTTGTCGCCGCTGAGCGCCATGTCGTTCAAGGCTGCGGTCCCTGCCGCGAGATCGACACTGGCATTGGCCGCCAAGGCCAGCGATAGCGGCGCTTCCTGTAGCTGAGGATGGTAGAGCGAGGTCTTCAGGTCGATGCCGTCGGCGCGGTACTGCGCCGCCTGTGTGTCGGCGACCAGCGTGGCGATCTTGAGATTGGCGGTCTGTGCCTGTTCGGCAAGATTCGGCAGCTGCGCCCGGCCGTCCAGCGTGACGCCCTCGAAGGTGTAGCGACCGTCGGCCAGCGCCATGCGCATCTGGCTCTTGAACTGCAGCCGCCCGCTCAGGGCCGGCTCGGCGCCATCGATATCGAACGACAGTTGCACCGGGAACGACGACTGCGGGCTGACATTGCTGCTCTTGAGGTCGAGATTGGCCAGCGTGAGGTCCAGCCCTTGCTGGCGATCGACATAGCGCACCTGGCTATTGGAGACCTGGACACTGGCGATATCGAACGCCACCGGCTGGCTCGGCGCCGCATCCGACTCGTCCTCGGCAGGCGTCGTCTCCTTGGCAGCGGTCTCCGCCTCGGCCGTCCCGGCATCGCCATCGGCGAGATTGTCCAGCAACTGTTGCCAGTTGCCCTGCCCCTGCGCATCGCGGGACAGGTTGAGGCGCATGCCGTCGAGAATCAGGCCGTCGATCGAGACATCGCCACTCAGCAGCGGCGCGAAGGCGACACTGACCTCGGCCCGGTCGAAACCGGCAAAGGGCGCCTCATCCGGCGTCTGCGACGGCAGCCATGCCTCGGCGTCCTGCACGCTGACGCCGATTCGCGGGTAGAACGACCAGGAGAGCGGGCCGTCCAGATGCAGCTCTAGCCCGCTCTGCTGCTTGACGGCCTGGACCAGCCGCGGCTTGAGATCATTGGGGTCGAAGAAGGTGGTGATGTAGACCACCGCCACGACGACGAGAATTCCCAGGACACCGATTGCCGCCAGCAGCGCTCTGACCAACCCCTTCATTCGCATCCCCCATCTCCGGCGTCGTGAAATCGCATCGGTGCTGCCGACACGCTGCCCGGGCGGCGCCTCTCTCTCGCGGGCGTGAATTCCTGTTGCGACTCGACGTGCTGCGCGACTTGCGGCATGCCCCCTGGTTCTCCCTGTCGGCGATGAGCGGTCCGTCCTGGCCGCTCCGTGATCTCCCGCATTGTAGCGGATGCGGTGGCCGATTCTCTATAATGGCCGATTCTCGCCACTCTTACCGGGAGACTCCCCACGCATGTCCCAGCGCATCGCCACGGTGTCACGCCAGACCAAAGAGACGCAGATCGCAGTGACGGTCAATCTGGATGGTGACGGCCATCTCGACTGTCGTACCGGCGTGCCTTTCCTCGACCATATGCTCGACCAGGTCGCCCGCCACGGCATGATCGACCTCACCATCGACGCCCATGGCGATCTGGAGATCGACGAGCATCATACCGTCGAGGACCTCGGTATCACGTTGGGCCAGGCATTTGCCCAGGCTATCGGCGACAAGCGCGGCATTCGCCGCTATGGCCACGCCTATGTACCGCTGGACGAAGCGCTCTCCCGCGTGGTGGTCGACTTCTCCGGGCGCGCCGGGCTGTTCATGGACGTCGAGTTTACCCGCGCCAGCATTGGCCGGCTGGACACCCAGCTTTTCTGGGAGTTCTTCCAGGGCTTCGTCAATCACGCCCAGGTCACGCTGCATATCGACAACCTCAAGGGCTTCAACGCGCACCATCAGGCCGAGACGATCTTCAAGGCCTTCGGCCGGGCCCTGCGCGCGGCGGTCGAAGAAGATCCGCGCATGGCCGGCCAGATGCCATCGACCAAGGGCAGCCTGTGAGCGCCAACATCTTTACCGATTCAGCGAGGAGCGAACCATGACGATCGCCGTGATCGATTACGGAATGGGCAACCTGCACTCCGTGGCCAAGGCGCTCGAGCACGTCACCCACGAGAACGTCATGGTCACCCGCGACCCGCGCTCGATCCGTGGTGCCTCGCGCCTGGTGCTGCCGGGCCAGGGCGCGATCCGCGACTGCATAGGCGAATTGGAACGTACCGAACTTACCGGGCTGGTCAAGGAGCTGCTGACCGCCCAGGCCAAGCCCCTGCTTGGCATCTGTGTCGGCCAGCAGATGCTGTTCGAGCGCAGCGAGGAGAACGGCGGCGTGGACTGCCTCGGCTTCCTGCCCGGCCGGGTGCGCCATTTCGGCCAGCACCTGAGCAGTCCCGATGGCGAACGCCTCAAGGTGCCGCACATGGGCTGGAACCGCGTCGCCCAGCGTCATGCGCATCCACTCTGGAACGGCATCGACGACGGCGCCCGCTTCTATTTCGTGCACAGCTATTTTGTCGAGGCTGACAGCGATGGCGATATCTTCGGCACCACTGACTACGCCGGTGCCGAGGCACATGTCGCCACCGGGCGCGGCACGGTCTTCGCCGTGCAGTTCCATCCGGAGAAAAGCGCCCGCGACGGTCTGCAACTGCTCGAAAACTTCGTTAACTGGGCGCCTTGAGCCACATCAGACGCAAGGCTCGTACCGCGGACGCCTCGCGGCGCCGTTCAACCATCAATACGTCGTTTCGCGCTCGCCGCAACGACGCAAAGGATTCGACGACATGCTGGTGATACCCGCCATCGATCTCAAGGACGGCCAGTGCGTGCGCCTCAAGCAGGGCCGCATGGACGACGCCACCTCCTACGGTGACGATCCGGTCGCCATGGCCGCCCGCTGGGTCGAGGCCGGCGCCCGCCGACTGCATCTGGTCGATCTCAACGGCGCCTTCGAGGGCAAGCCGGTCAACGGCGAGGCGGTCACCGCCATCGCCCGTGCCTACCCGGACCTGCCGATCCAGATCGGCGGCGGCATCCGCAGCGCAGAGACCATCGAGCACTATCTCGCGGCCGGTGTCAGCTACGTCATCATCGGTACCAAGGCGGTGAAGGAGCCGGATTTCGTCGGCGAGATGTGCCGTCGCTTCCCGGGCCACGTGATCGTCGGCCTGGATGCCCGTGACGGCTTCGTCGCCACCGACGGCTGGGCGGAGGTCTCAACAATCAAGGCGGTCGATCTCGCCAAACGCTTCGCGGACGACGGCGTCTCGTCCATCGTCTACACCGACATCGCGCGCGACGGCATGATGCAGGGCGTCAACGTCGAGGCCACGGCCGAGTTGGCCCGCGATGGTGGCCTGCCGGTCATCGCCTCCGGCGGCGTGACCAATCTCGACGACATCGACGCGCTGGCGAAGGTGGCCGACAGCGGCATCATCGGCGCCATCACCGGCCGCGCGATCTACGAGGGCTCGCTCGACGTGAGCCGTGCCCAGACCCTGTGCGACGAACTCGCCAAGACCGCTCGCTGACGGAGAAACCGATGACCCTGGCCAAACGCATCATCCCCTGTCTCGACGTCGACGCCGGCCGCGTGGTCAAGGGCGTCAACTTCGTCGGGATCCGCGACGCCGGCGATCCGGTGGAGATCGCCAAGCGCTACAACCAGCAGGGCGCGGACGAGATCACCTTTCTCGATATCACCGCCAGCCACGAGGATCGCGATACCACGGTGGAGATGGTCGAGCGCATTGCCGGCGAGGTCTTTATCCCGCTGACCGTCGGTGGCGGCATCCGCCGCTGCGAGGATATTCGCACCATGCTCAACGCCGGCGCGGACAAGATCTCGATCAACACGGCCGCGGTGACCAATCCGGAATTCGTGCGCGAGGCCGCCGAGCGCTTCGGCAGCCAGTGCATCGTGGTCGCGATCGATGCCAAGCGCGTCAGCGCTGAAGACGAGACGCCGCGCTGGGAGATCTTCACCCATGGCGGGCGCCGCCCGACCGGGCTCGACGCGGTCGAATGGGCACGCAAGATGGCCGATTACGGTGCAGGAGAACTACTGCTCACGAGCATGGACCGGGACGGCACCAAAGTCGGATTCGATCTTGGCGTGACGCGTGCCATCAGCGACGCGGTGGACGTACCGGTCATCGCTTCAGGGGGCGTCGGCAATCTGGACCATCTGGTCGCGGGGGTACGCGAGGGCGGCGCCGACGCGGTGCTGGCCGCCAGCATCTTCCACTTCGGCGAGTACACGATTCCCGACGCCAAGCGCTACATGGCCGAGCACGGCATCGAAATGCGCCTGTAGTGGATAGCGGCCGTGGGTCGCCTCGTGCGTCGCGACGGCTTACCGGCACCACTTACCATGACGCCGCCTCCCTGACCGGAGGCGGCGTTTACGTTTCAACGGCACGGCCCTTCACGCCCGATCGATCAGGGGAGATAGCGCGGCTTCAGCACGCCGTCCAGTTCCTCGTAGGGGATCGTCAACTCAGGCTGACCAAGCGCATAGGGCGCCAGGTCGTAGACCTGATAGCTGACTGAGAGACCGCTATCGAGCGGCGCCGCGTTGTCGGAAACTACGAACGGCCATTGCGTCCGCGACAGGCCGCTGGCCTGCGCGGAGCGCAGCCAGCGCCGATGCGCGCGTTGTAGCGCCGCCACGTAGGCCGGACGCTGCCCCGGCAGCAGCATGGTCTCCAGCGTCAGCGGTTGCTGCGTCTCACGGTCGATCACCAGATAGCGGGTCAGCGGCAGGCCGTGTGCGCCGCCACTGAAGAGATAACCGTCGAGCTCGACGACTACCACCGCGTCTTGCGACGAGACGACCTTGGCCCGCAGGTCCGCCTGATAACCAGGCAGGCCTGGCACATCGCGACGCCCCTGGCGCGAGGCCGCGAAGATCTCGTCGGCAAAGGCCTGAAGGTCCTCGGCCCGACTCACATCGGGGTCCTCCCCCAGGCCGCTGGCCAGCGAAAACAACCGCTGTTCCAGCGTGCGCGACAGTGCCGGGGCGTCAGGGAAGCGCAGGTAATCGGCCTCCACCGTGGCGCAACGATCCCCCGCGCAGTTCGGTTCCTCCAGGCTGGCGACGACCGGCTCGGTGCGCAGCGGGTCTTCCGCCTGCCACCCGCCCATGCCCTGGCAACCTGCCAGCAAGAGCGCCAGACCTGCGCCCGCCATGCCTTTCCGATACCGCTTGCGTTCTTCCTTGAACATTGCCTCGATCCCTTCCGCGTCCATGGCGTTCGTCGTTGTCACCCACTGATCTCAGCGTAGCCGCTTTGGCGCCGAGCACGCGCGCTCTCGCGCCAGGGCCTAGTCGAGGGCGAGCCCCAGATTGCTGACGCCCTGATTGCGTCCCAGGCGACGCAGCGCCGTCAGATCGGCCAGCGACGGATCCTGCTCGACCGCCTCCAGCACCGCATCCTGAAAGTCGCGCTCGTCCTGCATCAGCGCATGCTCGCGGAACAGCGCTTCCAGCTGCTCGGCATCCTCACTGCCCTCGCTCATCTCGATCATGGCACGAACGCCATCGCGGGAGACCTGACTAACCTCCAGCATCGCTTCCGGCGCCTCGCCCCGCAGCGCATCGAGCAGCGTCGTCAGGGCCATGATGCTCTCTGTGGCGCGTCGCGCGCCGAAACTGTCGTCGGCTTCCGGCGGCTCTGCCTCGGCCAGTTTTTCCGCCTGCTTGTCGAAATCGATCTTCGCCGATTTCACCTTGAGGCGCTCCCATACCAGATCGAGCACATTGTTCAGCACGCGCGGGTCGCCGTTGCCGCTCATGCCGGCATAGAGCGCATAGTTTGGCAGCAGGCGCTCGCTCAACGCGGCCATGAAGGCGATCCGCTGGCGAACGTCCAACTGGCGCAGGCGAGCGTTGAATCCCGTTCGGGGCTGTGACATGTCATCTCCGTCAAATCCGGTCTGGTCGCTTCGGTCAAATTCGCTCGGCCCGTCAATCCGGCCAGAGCAAGTGAGTCGGCACACGGCCACGCGCATCGAAGACAATCCCCTCGGCGCGCAGCCGCTCGCGCTGGCGAACCGCTCCGCCATGCGCCGCCACCTGGCGCGTCGCGCTGATCACCCGGTACCAGGGTAGCTGATGTCCGCTCGGCAGCTGCCGCATGGCCGTGCCTACCATGCGCGCCGTGGCACCTTCGGTCATACCGGCAATGCGCCCGTAGGTCGTCACCCGCCCAACCGGCACCTGTGCCACGATGGTATAGATCTGCTCGAGGATATCGGGGCGAATGGGCATGAGGAAATGCATCCTTGTCGCTTGTGTCAGGGCATCGCTAACGCCATGATAAACCTGACATGCATATCTATTTTCTGGAACACGAACCGTTACTCGGACCGGCTCGCCTGGCGGACTGGCTGGAGGGCATGGGCCACAGCCACAATGGCTGCCGGCTGCATCAGGGCGAACTGCCGCCACCGTTGGCCAACTGCGACGCGCTGGTGCTGCTCGATGCCCTGGAGCCCCCCGAGCCGGCTTTGCTCAAGCGCGAGCGAAAGCTCGTCGACCGCGCGCTCAGAAGCAACAAGCCGCTGCTCGGTATCGGCTTCGGTGCCGGGCTGATTGCCGAGGCGCTCGGCGCGATCGTCTCACCCGCCGTAGAGCCGGAGTTCGGCTGGCAGACGATCACGCTGGCCGACGCCAGCCCGTTCGACCTGCCGGAGCAGTTCGAGGCACTGCTGTGGCACCGCGACATCTTCGGCCTACCCGACGAGGCGCTACCGCTGGGGCAGACACCTGCGGGGCCGGTTCAGGGCTTCGCCTGGGACCGCGGCCGCGTCCTCGGCCTGCAGTGTCATCTCGAGCTGACCGCCGAAGGCGTCAGCCGCCTCTGGGAACGACACGCGCCACCGATAGCAGGCCCGTATGTCCAGTCGCGCACCGAAATGCTCGCCGACCCTCGCCGCTTCGATCGCCAGGCGGCACTGCTCGATCGCGTGCTGACACGCTGGCTTGCGTCGCCGGTCTAAGCGTCACGTCGGTTCAGGCGCCGGTCCTTTCGACGCCGTGATCACGCTCCCACGCCAGAACGGCTTCGCGACACGCCGCCCAGCTACCGACATGTAACGTCGGCCGCGATTGCGACTCGATCTGGTGACGATACATGGGGTCGTAGTATTCCCGCAGGAGCGGCGCCAGCCAGCTGTCATGTGCCTGCAGGTCGCCCAGTCGCTGCGCTTCGAAGGCGCGCTGTTGCGCGGCCTGCAGGCGCCCCTGGCGTTCGCTTCCCAGGCGTTTGCCGAGCCGCCCCAGCGCCCCGGAAAGCTGCTTGCGGAACAGCACTTCGCCGAGCTGCGGCCCGTAGTGGCCATGGTAGAGCGCCGCCAGATCCTCGATGTAATCCTTGCGAATCTGCTCGAGCCGCCACTCGAGCGGCATCTCAACGCGCACACAGGGCGCGTGCTTCATCGCTTGCCAGAACGTTGCTGGAATCGCCAGGCGCCCGATGCGCTGCGATTCGTCCTCGACCACGCGGGCCCGAGGTCGCGACAACAGATCCAGCGTCAGCCCATGCTCGAAGTCGATCTGCGACGGGCCCGCCAGCGGATGCTGCCCGAAAGCCGAGCCCTTGTGGCGCGCATGCCCCTCCAGATCGATGCCACTGGACAGCGAGTTGACCAGCGCCGTCTTGGCGCAGCCGGTCAGCCCCGCGACCAGCAGCAGCGGTCCGTCGCTGCGTGTCTCCAGCGTCTCGAGCAGGCGATTGCGCATCGCCTTCCAGCCGCCGCGAATACGCGGCAGCACATGGCCACGCTCGGCCAGCCAGCGCTGCGAGATCTGCGAGCGCATGCCGCCGCGAAAGCAGTAGAGTACGCTGTCAGGGCGCACTGCAATGGCACGCTCCCACGCTTCGAGGCGCGCTTCACGACACTCGCCCGATACCAGTCGATTGCCCAACTCGACGGCCGAAGCTTGGCCCTGATGGCGATAGCGAATGCCCACTTCTCGGCGCTCGTCGTCATCCATCAACGGCAGGTTGATCGCACCCGGCAGCGCGCCGGCGGCGTACTCGATCGGTGCCCGCACGTCGATCAACGGCCGCTGGAGCAGCGCTAGATCGGCCGCGAGCGTTTCGCCCTCGCTCAACCCCGCACCTCGATCAGCGCGTCACCACCGCGCTGGGCGACGCACTCGCCGAAGGCTTCCAGCGTAAGCTGATGCTGACGCCCGACCCGTTCGACATCGTCCGCCCAGGCGGGGTCGACGGCAATCAACAGGCCACCGGAGGTCTGCGGGTCGCACAGCCACTGCCAGTGCGCCTCATCCATGGCCGGTAGCGCCTTGCCGATCGCCTCGCGATTGCGGCCGGTACCGCCAGGCACGGCTCCCTGGCGGCGGTAGGCTTCGGCCTCCGCCAGACGCGGCAGCTTGGCGAAGTCGATCCGCGCCTCGACGCCACTGGCGGCACAGACTTCGCTGAGATGCCCGGCCAGGCCGAAGCCGGTGACGTCAGTCATCGCGTGAACGCCCTCGATTCCCGCCAGCGCGCGACCGATATCGTTGGCAATCAGCATGGTCTCCCGCGCGAGCCCCTGATGGCCCGCCTGCAGCAGCCCTTGCTTCTCCGCTGTGGTCAACATGCCCACCCCGAGCGGCTTGGTCAGGTAGAGCAGGTCGCCGGGCTTGGCGCCGCTGTTGAGCTTGAGCTTGTCGAGATCGACCAGGCCGTTGACCGAAAGCCCGAAGATCGGTTCCGGGGCATCGATCGAGTGACCGCCGGCCAGTGCCAGTCCCAGCTCGCGGCAGACCGTCTGGGCGCCGGAGACGACATCGCCGGCGACCTCGCCAGGCAGCTTGTCTAGCGGCCAGCCGAGAATACCCAGCGCCATGATCGGCTCGCCGCCCATGGCGTAGACGTCGCTGATGGCGTTGGTCGCGGCGATACGGCCGAAGTCGAACGGATCGTCGACGATCGGCATGAAGAAATCGGTGGTGGAGATCAGTCCACGACCGTCGCCCAGGTCGTAGACGGCGGCATCCTCGCGTCCCTGATTGCCGACGATCAGGCGCTTGCTGTTGGCGCCCGGGCCCGCCTTGGCCAGGATCTTGTCGAGCACGTCGGGGGCGATCTTGCAGCCGCAGCCGGCACCGTGGCTGTACTGCGTCAGGCGAATGGCACTCATGGTCTGACTCCTCGTCGCGCGTTCCGGATGATGGCGATTGTGACGTGCAGTGTACCCGACGAGGCGCCGGGACTCAGCCGTCGCTATAGGGCTTCCAGCGCTTCAGCAAGCTTGTCCACGGCCACCACCTGCATGCCCTCCGGCGACTGCCGGGGGGCATTGCCGCGCGGCACGATGGCCCGCGTAAAACCGTGCTTGGCGGCTTCGACGATCCGCTCCTGACCACTGGGAACCGGGCGAATCTCGCCGGAGAGGCCGACCTCGCCGAAGACAACCAGCTCCCGCGGCAGCGGTCGGTTCTGCAGACTCGAGACGACAGCCAGCAGCACGGCGAGATCGGCGCTGGTCTCGAGCACCTTGACCCCGCCTACCACGTTGAGGAAGACGTCCTGGTCGCCGGTAAAGAGCCCACCATGCTTGTGCAGCACGGCCAGCAGCATGGCCAGGCGGTTGGGATCCAGGCCAACTGCCACGCGACGCGGGTTGCCCAGGGCAGACTCGTCGAGCAGCGCCTGCACCTCGACGAGGATCGGTCGGGTGCCCTCCCAGACCACCATCACCAGGCTGCCGGCGGCCTGCTCCTCACCGCGGGAGAGAAAGATCGCGCTGGGGTTCTTCACTTCCTTGAGTCCGAGCTCGACCATCGCAAACACGCCCAGCTCGTTGATGGCGCCGAAGCGGTTCTTCTGGCCACGCAACGTGCGGAAGCGCGAGTCGCTGCCACCTTCCAGTAACAGCGAGGCATCGATCATGTGCTCCAGCACCTTGGGGCCGGCGAGCGTCCCGTCCTTGGTCACGTGGCCGACAAGCAGCAGCACGGTGTTGCTCTGCTTGGCAAAGCGCGTCAGCGCCGCGGCGGACTCGCGCACCTGGGCCACGCCGCCCGGTGCCGAGCCGATATCCTCCAGGTGCATGGTCTGAATCGAGTCGATGATCAGCACTTCCGGGCGCTCGCGTTCGGCCACCGCCAGCAGCGTCTCGACACTGGTCTCGGCCAGCATCTTCAACCCCTGGGTCGGTAGCTGCAGACGATGAGCTCGCATCGCCACCTGCGACAGTGACTCCTCGCCGGTGACATAGAGCACCCGCTTGCTCTGTGCCAGGCGGCACGCGGTCTGCAGCAACAGCGTCGACTTGCCGGCGCCGGGGTGCCCGCCGAGCAGTACGGCGGATCCCGGCACCAGGCCACCGCCGAGCACCCGATCGAACTCGACGAAGGTCGAGCTAAAGCGTGGCACTTCGGTCAGGTCGACGCCGGAGAGGTCAACCACCTCGCGAGATAGCGTGCCGGCGTAGCCGCCACGCGAACCGCCACCGGCGGTCGAGGCCGCGCCGGGGCGTGAACTGCCAAGACGGATCTCGGTCAGCGTATTCCACTCCCGGCAGTTGCTGCACTGCCCCTGCCACTTGCTGTACTCCGCCCCGCACTCGGTGCAGACGAAGGCGCTCTTCGCTTTGGCCACCTGCGATTGTCTCCTGTCCCGCGCCATCGACCGGATGACCCGCGCATCGCATGACCGGGCCTCCAACGAACGGGGGCGGCCAGTGGCCGCCCCCAGGTACCGCCAGACTCGCCGTTTATTGGCGTGTCAGTCGCAGCATCTCGCCATTCTCGAAACGACGACGCTGCGGATCGATCAGCTCGAGCGTGCTGTCATCGATCTTCTGGAAGTAATAGATCTGGCCTTCGCCGTCCGGCGTCAGCTCATAGACCGTCGCCTGCGGATCGACAGCCGTACCGGTCATCACTTCCCACTGCCCGTCGTAAGCCTCGGGCTCCGGGTCCTGCGGGTGATTGAGGTAGTTGGCCTCAAGCGTGAAGGTGCGCTCCGGCGCGGGCGAGGATTCGGTACCGGCAAGATTGACGGTCAAGTCAATGCCGTCGCAGCTGCGGCAGGGCAGCGTGCCCTCATAAGTCGTCGTGGCGGACGACGCGCCGGCAGTCTCTTCCGGGGCGGACTGCGTCTGCCCTCCACCGCTGGCACAACCGGCCAGTACGGCAACCGTGGCGGCGCTGGCCAGCAACGTCCTGATCTGCATATTGGTTCTCCTTACACTTCTGGGCCATACAGGCCGCCTGGGCGGCCACGTGACTACAGGATAGCGGCTCGGCTCCCGCCTGACACCCCATTCGCGATGTGGTGACAAACCGGCAGGCACTGCCGCCGCATCAATCCAGCGTCGGATAGTCGATATAACCCTCTGCGCCACCGCCATAGAAAGTATCGGGATCGGGGGAGTTGAGCGCGGCATCACGGCGGAATCGCTCGACCAGGTCCGGGTTGGCGATATAGGGCCGCCCGAAAGCGACGGCGTCCCCCAGGCCATCCGCTATCAGCCGCTCGGCGCGCTCTGCCGTGTAGTGGCCGCAGTAGATCAACGCCTGCGGGAAGCGCTCGCGCAGATCGCGGCGGAAGGCATCGGTCAGTTGGGGCCCCTCGCCGGTCCAGTCCGGTTCGTTGATATGCAGATAGGCGATACCGCGCCGGCCGAGCTCGCTGGCCAGGTAACGCATCATCGCCTCGGGCTCGTCGTCCGAGAGGCCGAATATCTCGATGAACGGCGACAGCCGAACTCCGACACGCCCAGCCCCCATCACCCCGCTGACGGCATCCACCACCTCGAGCAGCAGCCGCGCGCGATTGACCACGCTACCGCCGTAACGGTCGCTGCGCCGGTTGCTGCCGGTCGCCAGGAACTGCTGCAGCAGATACGCATTGGCGGCATGGACCTCGAGCATGTCGAAGCCGGCGCGCTTGGCTCGGCGAGCCGCCCGCCGATAGTCATCAATTAAACCGGGGATCTCGTCGAGTCGCAGTGCCCGAGGCGTGCTGGTCGGATGCTGACCGGCGCTGCCATCTTCGAATTCAACGAAGCTATTGGTTCCCTCGGCGCGCAACGCACTCGGGGCAACAGGCGTCTGACCATCCGGCTGCACCATTTCATGGGAGACGCGCCCCGCGTGCATCAACTGCAACGCCATTCGTCCTCCGGCGCGATGGACCGCGTCTACCACCTGACGCCATCCAGCCTCCTGGGCGTCGTTCCAGATACCCGGGGTATAGACGTAACCGCACGCGGCGGGCGAGATATTGGTCGCTTCGGCGACGATCAGCCCGGACGAGGCGCGTTGCGCGTAATAGGTTGCCTGCAGTGGGCCGGGGATACTGTCCGGTGTGCGCGCTCGCGTCAGTGGCGCCATCAGCACGCGGTTATCCAGCTCGATATCGCCCAGCGTGAGCGGAGAGAATAGTTTGTCGTAAACCATGGGCAAGCCTTCCTGGCGTAGAGCGAATTCGGCGGCTCGGCATCGCTGCCGAGAGATTGTTGTCGGTTTACCAAGATGCGGCCATGAGCGCACTAATCAACCCTGGCCGGAGGCGGGACAACGGCTTGCACCCTCGCGATGCTCAGGCCACTATGGCAGTTGCCCTTACCCCCAGTTTCACGCGCTAACGCGTTCACGAGAGATCATGAGTCAATTCTGGAGCCCCGCCGTCCGCGCCCTGACCCCGTATGTTCCGGGAGAACAGCCGCGAGAGAAGCTGATCAAGCTGAATACCAATGAAAACCCCTACCCCCCCTCACCGGCGGTCGAGCGGGTACTGCAGCAATTCCCGATCGACCATCTGCGCCGCTATCCCGATCCGGAATCCTTCGCGCTACGGGAAACGCTAGCCGAGGTTCACGGGGTCGGCCCCGAGCAAGTATTTGTCGGCAATGGCTCCGATGAAGTATTGGCGCTCGCCTTTCAGGCCTTTTTCTGCCAGCCCAAACCGCTGCTGCTGCCGGCAATCAGTTACAGTTTCTACCCGGTCTACTGCAAGCTCTACGATATTGCCTATCGCACCGTTGCCCTAGACGACCGCTGGCAGATCTCGCTCGAGGCTTTTGACGTCGATAACGGCGGCGTGGTCTTTGCCAATCCCAACGCCCCGACCGGACATGGTCACGGGCGAGACGCCATCGCGGGCCTTCTGAACCGCATCACCGACAGCGTGGTGCTGGTGGATGAAGCCTATGTCGATTTCGGTGGCGAAAGCGCAGTACCGTTGATCGCCGACCACCCCAACCTGCTGGTGACTGGCACGCTGTCGAAATCACGCAGTCTCGCCGGTTTGCGCGTGGGTTACGCGATTGGCTCCCGTGAGCTGATCGAAGGGCTGGAGCGAGTCAAGAACTCGTTCAACTCCTATCCGATCGATATGCTCGCGAGTGATGTGGCCATCGCTTCTCTCAAGGACGGCGCGCATTTCCAGGCTTGCTGCGAACGCGTCATGACAACTCGCGAGTGGACACGCACACAGCTCGAATCGCTCGGCTTCGAAGTCCTGCCATCGCAAACGAACTTCCTGTTCACGCGCCACACTTCATACAGCGGGGCCAGTATCTTCAGCGGCCTGCGCGAACGCGGTATTCTCGTCCGCCACTTCGACAAGGATGGACTCAGCGACTTCCTGCGCATTTCGATCGGCACCGATGACGAGATGCAGAGCCTGGTCGAAGCGCTGCTCGCCATCGTCTAAGCCGGGCCGCCAGAGGCCGATTTCCGCTACCAGGGAATCGGCTTTCCCGCCCAGTCCCAGAACGTACCGCTCTCCGCTGGGCCTCGCTCGCCCATTACCGCCAGCAGGCGCTCGGCAACGAAAGCCGGCGTGAACAGTTTGCCTTCCGGCACCCGAGCCTGAAACGGCTCCGACAGCTTCGTGTCGGTCGTGCCCGGATGCAGGCAAAGCACGATAGCCTGCGGGTTGTAGCGGGCCAGTTCGATCGCGGCAGTGCGCAGCAGCATGTTATGCGCCGCCTTGCTGGCCCGATAGCCGTACCAGCCGCCGAAGCCATTATCCTCGATTGAACCCACGCGGGCGGAGAGACTGGCGATGATCGCCGGATGCCGCCCTTTGAGCGACGCCTGGAGCGCCTGAATCACCAACATGGGCGTGATGGCATTGACGTGAAATGAAGCCGCCAGTGTCTCGGCGTCCAAATCCTCGAGCCGCTTCTCCGGGGTCAGGGTGGCGTCATGCAGGATACCGATGGTATTGAAGAGCAGATGGACCGGCGCCCCTGCGAGATCATTCGCCAGGATGCCGCGGCCCTCGGCCGTGGTCAGATCGGCGCGTAGCGCTCTCAGCCGATCATCGTCCGTCGCCGCTTTCTCGGCCTGCAGCGCCTGCCGCGATACGGCGAGGATTCGGCCGGCACGCGTGTCCGCTTTCAGGGCGGTCACGATGGCGCGACCGATACCGCCTCCGGCTCCGGTAACGACGGCCGTATAGCCCTGCGGTAGCTGCTGCAGCATAAGTCTCTTCCCGCTCCGACTGTCGAAAGGTCACTGAACTGAAGAGAAGCTAGCCCAGTTGACGCAGCACGGCCAATACCAGCGAGTATGCCCACGCAGAGTGCCGGGCCTTATTTACACCAGCCTTATCCACAAGCGGATTAGCGCGCCTGACATCGAACCGGCTGGGGATAACTTAACGGGATCGGGGTCGCTCGTAGCGACCGCCGCACCGGCCTCGCTACCCGCGCTGCTACCCGCCCGGCAGACTGGAGGGTGGGCATGCGGGATGACGCCAGGCCTGGGGTCGAAGACCATACGCCCGGTTTTCCCTAGCCCGGAGACGCGAACACCCCGGCCTCTGGCGAGACCGGGGTGCCCAAAAAGAAGAACCCCAGCCGGTTGGCTGGGGTTCGGTATAGATGCCTGACGATGACCTACTCTCGCATGGGGAGGCCCCACACTACCATCGGCGCGGAGTGGTTTCACTTCTGAGTTCGGCATGGATCAGGTGGTTCCCACT